>CAVUVM010000010.1:0-133394 GCA_963744935.1 uncultured Acidimicrobiaceae bacterium | reverse complement strand
CTTGATGAATCCATCCGAGGCCCCGGGGATGCATTCCTTCGTGAAATCAACGAACCATTTGCCGGACTCTTCAGGGGTCCAGTTCTCGACGCCCATTTGCTCGTGCATGAGCGCACGAAACCAGTAGTCCAGAAATGAGTCGTACACCTGAGTCTTGAGGCACGGACGCTTGGAAGAGGCTTCCACAGCCAGGTTCACTCTTCGCGAAAGGGCGACCGTGACGGCCGCGGCCAGGATGGTGCCGGCCGCAGCAATCAAGGCGATGATCACCGCTATGTCGGATGCCATTTCCACCATCCCCCGTTGACAATCCGTTGACAGCGGGCGGTCAGCCCGCTTGTTGCCGGATGTTCCCGTACTTCTTGACCTGGACTTTCTCTAGTCGGGCTGCCGGGATTTGAACCCGGGACCTATGACCCCCAGTCAACGCGCTAACCAAGCTGCGCCACAGCCCGCTACTTCTAATCCCTGGTCAGAGCCACCTTTCTAACCTTGGCCCTGAGGTACAATTCCTGACCGCACGAAAATCGCTCAGGGAATTCTTCCTGATGCTTCGGACCAGAGGGGGAACACCCTAGCCCGCTCCCTACTAGGGACCGCCAAAAAACCTGCGCAAACGATCGCGAGCGGCCCCTGACCTGCACGGATACTGCACGGCGTTGGTTGACAACCACGTAACTACAGTGCTGTAATCAATACAGTATCTAGTACCCGACGAGGGTGCCGACCACTAGATGTTGTGGAAGCGAGAAAGGAGGTTGAAGCACCATGAACAAACCGGCGCCCCTGGACACGTCACGTCTGATCCCAGCTGACGCAGCCACGCTGGAGCAGCTCTCAGCAGAGCTGGAGCATGTCAGCCTGCGACGACTGCGAACCATGAGAACGAATCGGGAGATCGACTCGTGGAAGGTGTGCAATCGGGTCCTGATGAGCCGTGCAGACGTGCTGGCGCATGTCTCGAGAACTAATCCCCCGCCCTACAGCTGGTGGCCTAAATGGCCTCTGTCCCAGGTGATGGTGGAGGCATGAACACGACCTCGCCACATCCAGGACAGATGACCTGTCCGCCCGGTACGTACCTTTCGACTATCGGCTCCCCACACCCTCGACACTCAAACGTGTCCACGCTCTCCGGCTCCGGTGGCGTCGGCATGGCCGCACACTACCGAAGCGATGCTCTGATCCCAGCCGCAGCAATGGTCCAAGCGGCCACGAGCGCTGCGAGACCGGCCACAGTGAGAAATACATGCCCCGCCACGAGCCACCGTAAGAAAGCGGCAGGGACGCTAATCAGGAGTCCAAACGCCACCCACCCAGCTACGCCGAACGGCTGCCCAGTATCGACCGGCTGGTTATGCCGATCTCCACGAATAACGGCAATGATCGCAGGCCACCACCAGAAGCCGGGCATGCCCACATCTTAACCCAGGTATGAGTAGGATGACATTAAGTAAATGAGAGTGAACAGATGTTCCGTTTATTATGTGCGCTCTACCGCTGGTGAACAGGTCTGCTCGTCGGTTTCTGACAGCTCTATTTATAAATTACCAGCTCAGAGGCTATTGACAAATCGGAAACATGTGGTACAATGTAGAAAGATTGTGATCAGAAGTGCTATTCCGAGTAAGGGACAACTCCCCTCAACCCTTATGAGGGTTGTGCATCAAATTCCAAGAAGGCAGCCAGAGCGCCTGGCGTAGTATGTTCCTGAGTTATCGGTTCTGCTCGGTATCCCGACCGCCACCCTTTGGCGCTACCTGGCCCCCGGTGTCATCCCCAGCGTAAAAATCGGTCACGCCCGACGTGTACCTGCCTCGTGGGTTGAGTCCACGGTTGGCGGTGCCGCATGACGACGAAGCGGAAGCCACCCACCGCAAAGCCGAAGAAATAATCAATCGGCGCCGTGTGCGCGTTGGGAAGGCGGGACAATGACCGATCCCGCCCTACGTCAAAAGATTGCCGACCTGAACAGCAGGGTCTCGTACCTTGATGCGGAGATTCTGGCCGCTCCAAAATGTCGGAACCTTTGTGAAGATTCCGCCGCTACGTGAAGAACGCCAAGCGATTGCCAACCAGCTTCCTCATCTCCCCAGAGCGAACTGGCAGCGCTTGAAGTTCCAGAGAGAAACGCCCACCGGGAGAAGAAGCTGCCTGAGCTTGTTTCTACGATCAATGACGCCGGACAGAAGCTCCGTGACACGCTGGGGCCTCTGAGCGCTGCGGTAGCCGATGTAACCGAAGCTGCCTTCTATCAGCGCCAGACCGCACGCTGGTGCAGAGAAGCACTCCACGAGATTTCCGACGTGGACGGCGTATCGCTGGGGCCAGTTCCAGCCGTTCGAATCGGGAACGTGGCAACACGTTTCGAAGATGAAAGCAAGTTCTTAGTAACCGAGCTGTGCAGAATATTGGAGCCAACCTTTCGGACCTTAGAGCCAGCCGTCGCTGACGTGCTCCGTAACCGTGTGCGGGCCGGGAACGGACTACCGGCATGAGTGGCGTTACCGATGCGGTCAGCGCCACCACGGCGCCTGGAATATTCTTAGACGAGGATCAGGATTCCTTAGGTGATTGGGTAACGAGCACAATCACGGACATTTCTAATGTTAATGCGACCGTTGAAGATCAGGCCGAGACTCTGACCAACGACTAGGATCAACGACGCCGCCCGTCGTGATCGACCCTGACGGGAGTGTGTCCGTATTGAACTGGCCGAATCAACCGATCGTGTTAACCAACCAAAATGCAGCGTTCGCAGCGCAAGTCAGTGCGCTACTGATTCCGCTTTATCAAGCGCTCGGAGACACCACGACCGCCTATCTACTGAGCCAGCGAGCGGAACAGGGACCAACACCCTGGGAAGGGCCGTGGGCTAACCCGTGGCCGAGCTGAAATCAATCTGAGGGGGACGAGAAAGCACAGTGAACATGACAAACGAAATAGAGAAGCAACTACACCGAAGCAGAAGCAAGCTCTACACGAGAACGTCCGCAAGGGCGTGGCTACGCCACCAGTCGAAGCGGCCCGAATCGCAGAGAGTGAGAGATTGGCGAAACTGGGTTCCGCAGAGCTTGCGTCGTACATCGCTCAATCGGGCGGCGCTGACCGTTATTGGGCGCAACCGGAACCAACGCAACGGTGGGCGGGCGCCAACGAGCTACTGGGGCAGGAGCTGCGCAAGTATGCGCCGTTCCCAGGAGAGAAGGCGGTGAACTAACGATTTTGCCAACGGGGTCGCCTTGTGGTCTGACATTGCCAGTTTCCCGACCTCGTTGGCAAGTTAGACGGAAGGGTTCCTTCGTGGTTGTGGTGTGCCCTTCGGTTCCCCGGTTCCATGTCGCCGGGGTTAGCGGTGGCGCTGGCGTTCCGTTGGGTCTCTTCCCATTCTTCTGGGCGGGGCGCTGGCGCCATCGCACAGTCTCCGTCGTCGTCGTCCGGGTGGGCGTGCGGCGGCGGGACAAACCCACCGGCACGGTGCTCAGGAATCGGTCCCGTGCCCGTGGGCGACCAGTAACACCCAAGCCGCAGCGCAGCGGTTTGGTTCAGTCGTCACTAGGTCAGAGGTTTGGGGTTTTCTGCTCCAAAGTGTGCCCGGAACCTCTGGCCCGGTGACCCAATAGAACACTTTAGGAGCGTGATGGTTAATGAAAGTTCATTGAAATACGAATGGGAGTGGCCGGATACCGAGCAATTCGGCTACTTCAAGAGGAATCCCGATCGGGTGCTGGAGCTCTACTTTATGAAGAAGCTAACCGACAATGACTTAAAGCTCTATCTCTTTCTATTGTATCGGTCATACAACACGTTATTGGCGTGGCCGACTCGTCAAGAGATAATAGAGGCGACTGGCCTAACAGAACAGAACATTCGGACCAGCGAGAACCATCTTATTAAACACGCCGTCCTAACGATAGTTCCGCAGATGGATAACCACGAATATCTGGCGTGTACCTATGTTCTATTTCCCCGCAACGAATTTGTTACCGGCGCAGATATCCGAGAGATCAGAAAAGACGGTATCCCTCTAACAGGCGAAGCGCGCCCCCATCCCATTAAGCCTATCGGCAGCGGTAACTATCTTAAACTTGTTAAGGAAGCGGGCGGCGGACGCCCCGAAGGGTGGGACGATGACCCTTATTGACCTAACACACCCCCTGCTACATTGCACCCTTTTTGACCTGGGGTTTGACCCGCTCTGTCCGCCTAGACGGACGCCAGCTAACACACGTCTGTTAGTTGACACCCGAAACCGGCCCGCAGAACACCCTATTTCCGCAGCTCGCAGGGCATATTTCGAGCTAACACAGGTCTGTTGGGTACCTGAGCAGGGATTATGCACCATCTCAGGGGTCCAGCTAACAAATGAGAAAGAGAAGACTGAAAGAGATGACTGAAAGAGATACTTGCAAAATCAAAGATTTTGCGCCAGCTGGCTTAACTTCAACGTCTCCCAATCACCAGAGTCCTACCATAACTTTACCCCGGTATCGCCGGACAGAGCAGGCGGCTAATAAGGGTGAGGATGGAGGCGTCGGAACTGGTCCCGCATACTCGCAGCCCTCTTATAGCCAGGTTGTGAAAACCAGGGCGACCGAGGCAGGACTACACGGCCCTTCTAAGGCCTCTCAGCGCCCGCCTAAGCCCCGCTATCCGCAAAGACAAGGAATCCTACGTCCGTTTGTTCTAGAGCCTTCTGGCACCCCGATTGGAGCACCATGATATTAGAGACACCTGCTGGCGTACTGCCAACCAAAGACGAGTGGCGGACCATCTGGGAGCGAGTCGTCAAAGAGGTATTCCTAGAGTCCGATTTAGAATCGTTTCACAACCGCACTGTGCCGAGTTATGACCACGAACCTCATGGTGGCGGATCGTGAGCCAGTGTCGAGCAACCTGCAAAGCGACCCAGGAACGATGCCGTAGGGAGTCCGGAAACTCGCCTACCTGCTACGTACACGGCGGGAATGCTCCCCAGGTCAAGCAGAAGGCCAGGCAACGAGAAATCGAAGCTCAGGCGCACGCCTACCTGGCTGCACAGTATGACGGTTCGTATCCCGAAATCACAGACCCAGCCGCAGAATTGTTGTCCGTAGCCTCTGAGAGCATCGCTCTTAAAGACTTGCTGGCAGCCAAGTCAGCAGAGCTTGATTCGGTCTCCAATCGGAATTCTCAGGGGGACGAGTGTCTTAGGGCCGCCCTGGCTGGCTACTTGACCATGTTGGAGAAGTGCGGCGATCTCCTGGTGAAAATCAATCGTTTAGGCATCGGTGACCGCCCAGCCATGTTGGAGCAGGAGCGGGGTCTAAAGGTTGGGCAGGCGATCCGGACCGCCCTCGCTGACGTCGCTCTCGGATTGAGTCATGAGCGGCAGCGGGAAATTGTGGCGGTCATCGGAGCGGAGCTGAACCGAGTCTTTCAGTGAGCCTGGGGGGTGTCCGGAAACGATCGGCGCAGGGAACACGTCACCGATGGGCCGGTCCGTGCCTAGCGTGAATCTCCAAAACTGTAACATAATCAAGACTAGACTTGTGTTACACTTGCCGCATGAACATTGCCTATGCTCGTGTGTCCACGAGTGACCAGTCTCTCGACCGGCAAGTGGACGAATTGACCGCCGCAGGCGCCGAGAAGGTGTACACCGAGGTAGCCAGCGGGAAGAAGGGTGCCAAGCGCCCGCACTGGGACGAAATGTGCCGTTCGGTGCGCTCCGGTGACGTTCTCATGGTCACGGAGCTGTCACGGTTGGGACGTTCCACCAGTCAGCTAGCCGCACTTGCCGACGATTTGAACGAGCGCGGCGTGGCGCTCCGAATCCTGAACCTGGGATTGGACACGTCAACGCCAACCGGGAAGATGGTCTACACAATGCTGTCAGCGGTCGCTGAAATGGAGCGGTCGCTTCTGATTGAGCGCACACAGTCTGGACTAGCAGCCGCTCGTGCTCGTGGCCGCAATGGTGGCCGCAAGCGTGAATTCACGGACGCCAAGGTTAAGAAGGCCCAGCGCTTGTACAGCCAAGGCGAGCTGTCCATGACTGACCTTGCCCGCACTATGGGAGTGAGTAGGCAGACGTTGTACCGCTACTTGGAGCCGCAGAAGTGATTACACACTCACCAGCCGTCCGGAGATGTGTAGATATGTTGCAAAAGCATGATTACACAATGCTGTCAGCGGTCGCTTGGAATGTCTGCCGAGTGAAATTGCTTTTCGACCTCAGGAGCGCCGAGTAATGCCACGCACAAAAGTAGACAAGCCTGGGCGCCGGGAAAATGGTGCTGGCAACTGGACGAGGCTGAAGGGTCCAGATGGTAAGCCCACCGGAAAAATCCAAGTGGAATTCCGCCTAACCAATGGCGAGACCGGCAAGGTGAAGGCTATTACCCGCACTGCCGATGGGGACCTTGAGGCAGGAACGATTGCCGCTGAGCTGAAAGCAGAGCTGGACCGCAAGTACCCCGGTGGTGTTTGGTATCCCGACACCAAGCCAGGAGGTTCGAAGCCTGGCACCGTTAACGCACTGCTGGACGAGTGGAGCGCTGCCTACCTGCCCACCGTGGGCCACACAACCGCCGATAACTATACGTACCTCTCTCGTTACATTCGGACGCATCCCCTGGGCGAAAAGCGTGTGCAGGACGTGACACTCCAAGAGGTAAATCGGTTTCTCGCTAGTCTGCGAACCCGCAACAAGTCAGAGCCGGTTCCGTTGTCTGCCTCAACCAAGAATGCCGTACGCAAAGTGCTAGGCATGGCGTTCGCCTACGCAATCGCCCATGACGAGACTGTGAAGGTGAATCCCGTCTCCGATGCTTCGATCCCACGCTCAGATATCACTACACCGAATTTCGAGACGGACCCCGACCAAAGATGGTTTGACGAGGATGAGGTAGGACGATTCTTCGAAGCCGTCCAGGTGGTCGAAGCTGAGGCAAAAGAGAACACTGACGGGCGGTCCTCTGCATTGTGGCTGAGTGCTGCATGGGCGCTCCAGTATCGGCTGGGACTGCGCCCGGGAGAGGTTCGGGCGCTGGCATGGGATGACGTAGACCTGAGCGCTACTCCCCCGACGATTCACGTTCGACATGGACAACAGCGCATTAGCGGACGCCTGCTGCGAGGCAATACGAAGAATCAAAAGAGCCGACGACTTCTAGCATTGCCGGATGACGTTGTGACGTGGCTGGAATCCCACCGAGCGCTACAGCAGTCCCAGAGGGACCTCTACGCTCCCGACGCTAAATGGAACTCCGAGAATCTGATATTCACCCGAGCGGACGGTACGCCCGTTTCATCGGAGTCCTACGGCAGAGCGTTCGCAAAGGTTATTGACAGAGCAGAGCTGACCAACGCCACGCCCTACGCCCTCCGACACACTTGCTGCACCCTTCTGGTGCTCGCAGGGGTCCCGTTGCCCGACGTGGCAAAACTGATGGGCCACAGTGACCTCTCTATGGTGACGAGGGTGTACGCCCATCACCGGCACGGCCTGGTGGACATTCCCGCCGACGCCATGCCCGCACTACCGGGTGCGCTTGCGACCGTTTGACGTTGTGCTGGCGAGCGCTTCCTGCCCCCAAACTGATGTACGGCGTACGGGGGCAGGAGCGAATCACTTGTTGCGTTCGTCCGGTGGACGTAGTGCCACACCCGACCAGTCAAGCGGCTCCTGAACTTGAAGCTCATATCCGCAGGCATCGAATGCCCGTTTCACGTTGTCGCTGATCCGGTCTCTATCCGCATCGCCAACTTCTTCTGGCTCCGGCCCTTCCCAAGTGCGGATGCTCCCCTTGGCCATGGCGATTGTCCGAGGACTCGCGAGGACCTCGGAGTCGATCCAGACCGATCGACCGCCTTCCCGATAGCGCAGCCCGGTACGTCCGAGAACCTCGACAGAAAACCCATCGGTACTCTTGATCACATTCGGCTCAGGCTCGGAAAACTGTTCGCCCATTTCGCTCCCGAAAAACAAACTCCCCCGACAGTGCGATGCCTGCCGAATCTATCGGCGCTGGGGCCGGATGCGTAGTGGTCTGAAGAGGTAGGACTTCCTACGCCCGTGACTGTCACACCCTTCCGGCGTTATACATGTGATCCGTTCGTCCCGGGCTGTCTCCTATGGAAGCACACTCACTGGGCGTCGGCGACTCCTTCGATGAGGCCGTCGAAGAGGTCGGTGCGGTCGCTCTGACCGCGCTCCTCCGCGTGCTTGCGCTGGCGCTTCAAGATGGTGAGGAACTGCGGACCCGTCTCGAAGAAGCCACACGGTTCGCAGATGCTCTCGAAGGCGCAGTTGAGCAGGGCCGGCCTCGTGCAGTGACCGTTGGCGAGCAGACGACGGTGGTCGCTGACCGGCGGCGGGCTCGAGCGTGCTGCTCGGTGAGGAGGGGCGGCGCCGGAGAGTCCGTAGTACTGGGCCTCGACCGCTTCGGTCACCTTGAAGTACGCGTCGGCGACCGTCTCGTCGGAGATGCGCGCATAGGTGAGCGTCATGTCCATGGAGCGATGACCGAGCAGGGCGGCGATGGCCTCGAGGCTCATGCCCGCGTTGATGGACTGAGTGGCGAGGGTGTGGCGCAGCTGATGGGGATGGACGTGGCCGACGCCGGCCCGCTTGGCGACGCTGGCCACGTAGCGATGGATGGTGCGCCGGTCGAAGGGCCGGCCGTCGTCGCGCTCGAGGAGGTGGCCCGAGCGTGAGCGCCCACGCACGGCCCGGTACTCGGTAATGAGATCGACCAGCATCGGCAGCAGCGGCACGTAGCGGTCGTTGTGTAGCTTGCCGATGGGGATGCGGAGGCGATGACCGTCCCCCTTGCGGATCATGGCGTCGTCTTCGAGTCCGGCGAGCTCGCCGACGCGCATGCCGGTGCGGGCCAACAGCTCGACCATGAGGCGTCGGCGTAAGTTGGGGTCGGCCGCCAGGGCGGCCATGAACTTGGACGCGCTCGGGTCGTCCAAGAACTTGGGCAGCGGCTCGTCGAGCGCCGGGAAGTCGCTCATGTAGACGAACAGGCGAGCCGGGGCGTCGTCGTAGTCCCACTCCATGATGCGCTCGAAGAAGGTGCGCACCGTGCTGAGTCGGTGCCGGATGGTCATCGTGGCCAAGGGCTTGCCGGTCCTGCCTCGACGCGCCGCCAACCAGGTCTTGAAGTCCTCGATGTGGGGCCGCCCGACGCGTGCCACCGACGTGCAGCTTGGATCGAACTCGCTCACCCGATGGGCGAAGAGCCGGAGCGTGAGCTCGGCATTGGCCACCGTGCTCGGACGGGCCGAGACCTCGAGTTGGTCCAGGTAGGAGGACATGGTGGCCACCACGAGCGGGGCGCGGGCGGCGATCTGGGCCCACGTCACCTCGGGTGTCCCGCCGCCCTTGCGACGCAGCTCGATGGGCAGTTCTCGGGCGAGCGCGTTCATCGGGCCACCCCCACCAGCGCCTGGGCCTCGATGGCTTGGCTGGCCCGTCGGTACTCATCAGCCAGCCAGTTCACGTCGAGGTGCAGATAGACCCGCGTGGAGCTGATGGAGCGGTGACCGGCCTGGGCCTGGATGGCCTCGATGGCCATGCCCGCCTCGCGCAAGCGCGTGAAGCAGGTGTGGCGCAGCTCGTGGCAGGTGCCGTGGCTGAGCCCGGCCCGCGCACGGGCGTCGCGGACGATCTGCGCGAGGCCGGGCATCGAGAGCGGCTGGCCGCGACGCGCCCCTTTGAGCGCGACGAAGAGTGCGTCGCTCGACGTCTGTGGCCGCTCGTGGTCCATGTAGCGGGCCACGGTGGAAAAGAAGGTCGGTGACAACGGCACCAATCGTTCGTGTCCGCCCTTGCCCTCTCTGATCAGCACGCGCCATTCGCCGAGGCGCAGGTCGTCCAGGCGAAGACCGAGCACCTCACAGCGGCGCAGACCGCCGAGCACCATGGCCTGGGTCATGGCGAGGTCGCGCTCGGTGCGCAGGGCACCAATCAGTTCCTCGATCTCGTCAGGGTCGAGGATCCGGGGCAGTCGGCGCACACCGCGCACGAGCGGGAGGCCGCGCCCGCCACGCGACCGGCTCCGACGCGTCGCGATGCCCCGAGGCACCGGGTTGGTCGTCACCTCCACGTCGTCGCGGGTGATCAGGTACCCATAGAAGCTCGAGACCGCAGCGAGTCGACGCTTGATCGTGGCGGCCGAGAGTCCCGCCGAGCCATCGGCGATGCGCACTACGTTCTCGGCCCCGGGCTTGGGACGGCGCTGCGCGGTGACGAAGGCCATGACGTCCTTGGGCCGCACCTCGAGGGGGTCCTTCTCCACCACGCTGAAGAAGACGCTCAGGTCGTGGGCGTAGGCCCGGACCGTGTTCGGCCGGGCCCGGCCGACGACGAACTCCAAGAACTCGTCGATCAGCCGGTGGCCGATCCGATAGACGCGTTCACCGTCGGGACGGACGTGACACTCGAACGACGGACTCCACTTCACCGCACACCTCCTGGTCGGGTTCGCACCCGAGGAGGTTCCCCCGGATGCCTATCCCAGGAGGTGGATCACATGTATAACCGGCGGACTGGGATACCCCGTGCACTGAGTTCACGGCCTGTTCACCCGGGATTGCAATATCGGTTGACGGGTCATCTGAGTCCCGCTAGACCACTGGGCGAGCAAGTGCAGAGCACCTGGGGACGGAGTAATCCAATGAAGACAGGTATTCGACGCGCCCTGCATATCGCTCTGGCCGGGTCGCTGCTGTTCGGGGGCACTGTCGTCGTCTCGGTGATCGCCGGGTCGCTGCAGGCGTCGGCCGTGAACGCCGCATCGCTGCACGTCACGACGACCGGAAACGGGACAACCTGCAACCAGGCCAGCAACTGCACTATCGGGGCGGTGGAGGTTGATCCTGCGCTCTGCTCACCGGGGAGCTACAGCGCAACAGGCTACGCACCATGCACGCCGGCTGATCCCGGCAGCTATGTCTCCACCACGGGTGCCACCTCGGAGTCGCCCTGCGCGGTCGGCACCTACCAGCCGAGTGCCGGTCAGTCCTCGTGTCTCATGGCCGACCCCGGCAGCTACGTGGGCAGCACCGGGGCGATTGCGGAGTCGCCCTGTGCAGTCGGCACCTACCAGCCGTCCGCCGGTCAATCCTCGTGCCTTCCGGCCCTTCCCGGCACTTATGTCTCCACCACTGGTGCCACCTCGGAGTCGCCCTGCGCGGTCGGCACCTACCAGCCGAGTGCCGGTCAGGCCTCGTGTCTCTTGGCCGACCCCGGCAGCTACGTGGGCAGCAACGGTGCCGCCTCGGAGTCGCCCTGCGCGGTCGGCACCTACCAGCCGAGTGCCGGTCAGGCCTCGTGTCTCATGGCCGACCCCGGCAGCTACGTGGGCACGACCGGTGCCGCCTCGGAGTCGCCCTGCGCGGCCGGCACCTACCAGCCGTCCGCCGGTCAATCCTCGTGTCTCTTGGCCGACCCCGGCAGCTACGTGGGGACGACCGGTGCCACCTCGGAGTCGGCCTGTGGCCTCGGCACCTACCAGCCGAGCGCCGGTCAAACGAGTTGTACCCCGGCCCCACTCAACACCTACGTGGACACCACCGGAGCGACCGCGGCCACGCTCTGTCCCGCCGGGACCTACACGCTCACCACCGGTTCGACCAGCGAGGCCGACTGCCTCCCACCCGCGCCGACCATCACCAAGTTCACCCCGGCGAGCGGACCCGTGGGCACGGTTGTCACCATCAAGGGCACCAACCTCTCGGGAGCGACCAAGGTCACCTTCAACGGGGTAAAGGGGATCATCACCAGTGACACAGCCATCAAGATCAAGGTGAAGGTCCCCAGCGGGGCGACCACCGGGAAGATCAAGGTGACCACTCCCGGAGGAAAGGTCAAGACTGCGACGGCCTTCACGGTCACCTAAGCCCGCTCTTTGGGGCCGGGCCCCAGGGCTGGGGGGGTATCCCAGTAAGTGCCGCAGGGTGGCACCCAGTCCCGGCAGCGTACGGCACCCTTGCCCCAGATTGCTTCTACGACTCTGGGGCGACAGGACTGCTAGTGAGGCTCTCCGCGTCTGAGTAGGGAGTAGCCCTTCGCAACCATCCGCGAACGCGGCCAGAGGTCCCGCAATCGTTGCTGTTGTTCGAAGACAGCACGAAGGAGACCTCTGACTGATGGACGACGCTAGTGCCCTGGCTGACGCGCTGTTGGGACTCGACGGCTTCCGGGTTCTCTCGGTCGCCGAGTTCCCCGACGAGCTGTGGATCAGCGTCGAGACGACCCTCGACGTGGTCGGTTGCCCGCGGTGTGGGGTGCGGCCCCTGGCCCATGAACGTCGCCGCGTCGATGTCCGTGACTTGCCCTGTTTCGGCCGTCCCGCCCGGCTCATCTGGCTCAAGCGCCGCTGGCGCTGCGCGGACAGCGACTGTGACGCCAAGACGTGGAGCGAGGAGGCGCCGGGCGTTCCCGCCCGAGCCGTCCTCACCGTGCGTGCCGGAGAAGAAGCGACGCTCCAGGTGGGCGAGCTCGCGCTGCCCGTCGCCGTGGTGGCCACCGAGCTCGGGGTGAGCTGGTGGACGGTGATGGACGCCGTCGTGCGCCACGGCACCCCCCTCGTCGAGGACCCCGAGCGCGTGGGTTGGGTCCGGGCCCTCGGCATAGACGAGACCTCGTTCCTCTCGGCGACGCGGGAGCACCACACTGGGCCCTGTGATTTCGCGAGAGCCGTGCTGGCCGCCCAGGGCGGTGTGCAGGTGGGCATCGTGAAGCCCGGGGGTTAGGTCCGAACCTCAAATCGGTGCGCCGTACCCGAGTTGAGTGCTGATTCCAGATTTTTTTAGAGCAGATAGTTTCGGTACTTACGCTCGCTCATGACCAGGAAATACCTAGTCAGGCACAACGTTCAGCCCTCTTTGGTTGTAAGCCAGCTGCTCTAACCAACTGAGCTAAGCGCCCCAAGCGCTTCAGCGCCGAGCCAATTATGCCCACGAGCGGCGCCGTCCCTTCTCCTCTCAGCTAGACGGGTTCAACCTAGGTGCTCAGCAAAGGTCTTGCTCCACGGGCGTACCAACGCGCGTAACTCCTCACACCCGTCGTCTCCCAGTACCGCGTAGGCCGCCGCCGCCAAGTTATCGGTCCCGTCCTCCATCGCCTGACGCTGGGCGGCTCCCCACTCGCTGAAGCGAAGCGGCTCGCCTCTCTCGAGCCATCCTCGCTCACGCAGAGCGTCGGTTGCCGCCCGCCAGGAATCGTCGGACCAGCCTCGTGTCGACTGCAACACGCGCGCAGGCACGTCGCCGGCTGCAGCGTGCGTCACCAGCGACTCGATCCCCGAGAGCCCGTGCACGACCAGAAGCGCGATGTGCCCATCGCCCCTGTATTCGCGCAGGACGGACTGTGCGTGCCAGAGCGCGAGGTGTGGCTCGGACGGCCATGGCACCTCGGCGTGCCCCGCCGCAAGCGGCCGGCCCTCGACGCGGCAGCACGCCTCGTCCGCCGCGATCCGTGCAAGGCGCGCGGCGCGGTCCATCTCTTCGGAGCGCACCACGGCGTCCCCGAGTAGCCGGTTGAAGGCAGCGTCCACCGCGGCGAAACGAGCCGACACCAACTGATCCGGGGTCGCCGACTCCCATGCAGCGGGAATCGCGGCGTGCACCAGATCCGGGTTGAAGTTGAAGAAGGTCGAGACGACGACCTCCGCTGGCACAGCCCCCATTGGCGCCGCACGCGACGCGAAATATCCGGCCCGCCCGGTGACACCGACACAGGCATAGGCCTCGACTGCCTCCGGGACGAAGTAGATCATGCCGTGGAGCGGTTCCAGGGTCCGCCACGTCTTGCGTGCCCGCACTGCGCCAGCGTCACCGGCAGCGCTCACAGCTTGTCTTCGTTCAGCAGCTGGTCGGCGAGGGAGCGGGTCGCCGCCACGAGAGGCCGCCGGCTCGATGCGTCCCGCACGACAAGCTCGCGTCCCTCGCGCTCCGCTTCGGCGGCAGCGACCTCGCGACAGACCAGCAACCCTGCCAGGTAGTCCCAGCCGTACAGGGTGCTCCAGCCTACGACCGTATATGCGTCAAGCACGCCCTCGCCCACGGCGCACAGTTCGAGCGAGGCCGCTCCGAGCGCCCGGAACTGAGCCCAGCCGGGGTACGTTCCCGGAAAACCCGAGATCCCGACGATCGCCTCGCGGAGCTCCTTGCACCCTGAAGGGTTGATGGCCTCCCCGTTCTTGTCGGCACCCCCCCCTCGTATCGCGACGTAGCGGTCGCCGTTGGCTTGGTTGCGGACGAGGCCGACGCGCGGTCCCTCCTCGTCGAGCACGCAGATGCTGGTCGAGTAGAAGGGCACGCGCCGATAGGCGTTCGTCGAACCATCGACGGGGTCAATCACCGCCAGCAGACCGGACGGGCCGTCACCGCTGACCCCGGACTCCTCGGATAGCACGGCCAACCCGGCCCCGTGCAGCACCGGGAGCGCCGCGGCGTCGGCCGCCAGGTCAAGGTGGTATTGGCCCGGCTTGCCTCCCGTCGGGCCCCACTCCTCCAGCACGTCGAGCGCAGCCCGGACGGCCGCTGCTGCGTCGTCGAGCACCTCGAGCAGGCGAACATCGTCCACGGGAGACGAACCCTACCCGGGCATGCGGTCGGGACTCGACGGGCTCATCAGGGACGTGCGTCCCGTCCCGGTAGGCTCCCTTTGTTGTGGCTGCCATTGACGTCGCGGGCTACGTCGCCGATCTGAAGGACCATTCCGTCGACCATGGGTTTCACGTGCACGACGAGCGGCACTTCGTCGAGACGTATTCCTTGCGGCAGGTCTGGGAAGTGGACCTTCATCCCGAAGAGGGGTGCGGTGGCCCGCTCGATCTTCATCTCGCCCTCGACGTGGATCCCCGGGTGCTCCTCTCGTTCGAGGACGCCGTGGTACTGCTCGCCGAGGACGAGGAACCGGCGGACGAGTTCCATTTCCCTCTGACCTTCACCTGGGCGCTTCCTCCCCTTCCGAGTAGCCCCGACCTGCTCCGCCTGGCCATCGACCTGGCCGGCGTGGGTGGCATCGAGCTCCCGCTCGAGGTGTCCGCCATCGACTCCTTCGCCAATGCGACGGACGGCTCCGAGCGCCGCCTGAGCATCGTGGCTCGACATCCCGTGTCGTTGGCCCGGGTCCTCAGTGGCGAGGAGCTCCTCTGCGACGTCTTCGACCGCGCCCTGGCCGTCAGCCGGTTCTTGCTCGAGTCCGCCGAACGCTGGCTGGCTTGACATGCGGGGTGGGCGCCGTTGCGCTCCGCCCCGGGCGCTGGCTCTCGCCGCCATGGTGGCAGCGGCTGCCATCGCGCTGAGCGCGTGCAGCTCCGCCAGCGGCCAGTCGCTGGCCCAGCAGGCCTGCGTCCACGTGCGCCGCTCCGTCAGCGACTACCTGCTCGCGACCAAAGCCGGCACGCCGCCGGCTGCCGCGGCGAATCTCCAGGTCGAGGCAGACCAGGAGCTGCGCGCCGCGCTCCCCTTGGCCGCCGCCGCCAATTCTGACGACGGCTCGTGGAACGCGCTGATGACGGTCATCTCCGAGAGCGGCACCATCGACGAGGGTCATCTCATCCCATCGCTCCGGGCCCAGTGCGTCGTCGCCGACACCAACCCGAACGTCAACCCGCAAGGGCCGGGGTCCGGCAACTCGGGCAATTCCGGCAACTCGGGCCGGTCCGGCAGCACCTCGACCACGGTCCCCCAGAACGTCAACCCGCAGCCGGCCTCACCGGCCGGCTAGATCCGAGGTGCCTGGCCCGCCAGCTGCGCCCGTCCGGCGGCGACGATGGGCGGCATGAGAGATGGCGCGAGGAACACGCCACCTTGCGGAGTGAAGTGCACACCGTCCTGGACCGTTCGGATCACCACTCCTTGCACGCTGGGTGCGTACTTACCGCCGGGACACGCGGCCTTGTCGAGGTCGTCCACCGAGACCGTCTGAGGGTGTTCGGCCGCCACCTGGTGGAGCAACCGGTTGTACTCGGTTCGGCGCGCCGGATTGTCCTCCGGCCAGGGGGCGCCGTCGGGTTGCTCGCCTTCGTCGGTGCATGGAGCGGTGAGGAACACCATGGGGACTCCCGCACCGTTCGCCACTTCAGCCGCCTTCTCCAGCTGTGACTTGACGTACGCCGCAAACCGCTGCTGGAGGATGTTCGTCCACTTCCCCTCGTAAAGCCGGTCGACGAGTTCCCAACGTCCGGCCCCCTCGACCACCACGTTCGGATGAATCTGGGCGATCTCGTTGGTCCACTGGGTGGCCCAAGGAATGGTCTCGTTCGGGTTGTCGTTGGGAGACGGTGGGCCGCCACACGCGGGCACGATGCTGTCGTCCGTACCCATGACCTGCGCCTCGGCTCCGTCAGCGACCCCGCAGCCCAGGATGGCGCGGTCATAGAGGACGTAGTTGTACTTGTCCTGGACCGTCGTCTCGCCGAGACCCTCTCCGAGGGTTTCCGCGATCGAGTCGCCGACGAGCAGCACCTTGACCGGCGGTCCGTTTGCGGTGCTGCCCGGCACCGAGGAAGTCGGCGTGCTCGTTGCGGATGTCCCGGTTGTGGGCGGGAGCGCCGTGCCAGCCCCGGCCGGCAAGCCGCTGGTGGCAGCGAACACGGCAACCAGGACCGCCGCGACGCCGGCCGGCACCACGAGCCAGGCCCGCCACTGGCTGACGAACGTGCCCATGCGGATGGGCCGCTCGACGAGGTGGAAGGAGACGACCGAGACGGCGAAGGTGACGACCACGCGGACTGCGAAGAGCTCGTAGCCCTCGATGCCGGTCCGCGCGTGGTCGAGCCAGAGGAAGATCGGCCAGTGCCAGATGTAGAGGCCGTACGAGATCCGGCCGACGTAGCGCACGGGCGCAACCGAGAGGACGCGGGGCACGATGCTACGCGGGACAGCCACCGCCGCCAGGATGACGCCGCCGACGGACAGGCCGATGAGAAAGAAGCCGCCGTCGTAGGGGAACGACGAGAGCGACGTCGTGAGCACCCAGATCGTGATCGCCGCCGCCGCGCCCACGATGCCCACCAGCCCGCAGAGGACCTGGCCGACCTGTCCCGCCGGCCGCCACAGCTCGCCCTTGACCAGCCGGCCCTGCTCGTGGCTGCGCTGCGCCAGCAGGACCAGGCCCACGGCAAGTGCACACCCGATGAAGAGGCACTGCGACCGCGTGTCCGTTCCGAGATAGGCCCGGTTGGTGTTGAGGCCGCCGTCGTAGACCGTGTGCATCCAGACCGCAGAGCCGATCGCCGCCGCGCAGCACAGAGCGAAGAGTGCGTTGAGGCTGCGCGTCAGGCGCAGGAGGCCGAGCACGACGAGTGGCCACACGACGTAGAACTGCTCCTCGACCGCCAGCGACCAGGTGTGCAGGAGCGGCGAGGCCTGCGAGGTCTGGTTGAAGTAGTTGGCGTCGACGAGGATGAAGTGCCAGTTGCTCACGTAGAGCAGGGTGGAGAGCGCGTCGAGCCGCAGCGCGCCGTAGGTCCCCTTCGGCACGATGACCGAGGCGAAGAACGCGACGAAGAGCAGCATCAGCAACAGTGCCGGCAGCAGTCGGCGGGCCCGGCGGGCCCAGAACGCCGCGAGCTTGATCGTGAGCGACTGGCGCCACTCCCCGATCAGCAGCGAGGTGATCAGGAATCCCGAGAGGACGAAGAAGGCGTCGACCCCCATGAACCCGCCGTCCATGTGGGGAATCCCGCCGTGGAACATCATGACGGCCACCACGGCGCACGCCCGGATGCCGTCGAGCGCCGGGAGGTAGGCGAGACGAGTGTGCGAGATCGCGCTCTCGTCGTCCTGCATCTGGCTCGTTCCTCCAGGTCGGCTCAGGGCGGGCAGCGCGGGTTGCGTGCCCCGGAGATCCGACATTCTCGCAGACGGTCCCCGCGGCCACCGTCCACCGTCGGTTCAGTACCCTCAGGCGTCCTGAGCCCCACTCGACCCCCGACCGTTACCGTCGCCCCCACCCCGCCGCGACGAGCGCCCGCACGGGGGCGCCGGGTCGTCGCGTTTCTCCTGGTCGTCGCGCTCGCAGCAGCCGCCGGGCTGGCGATCGAGAACCATCTGGACCAGGATCCCCCGCTCAGCCCGCTGCAGGCTCGCATCGTGTCGATCGCACAGGGTCAGGTGGGCTACACGACCGACCCGGCCGACACCTACTGCAACAAGTTCAGCGCCTACTGGTACGCGGGTGTCGACGACTGCGGCAACGACAATCTCGATGAGGAGTGGTGCGCGGACTTCGCAGCCTGGGTGTGGAAACAGGCCGGGGCGGAGGTCGACTACCAGCTGGCGCCCGGGTACCTGAACGGCGACTCAGCGAGCTTCTATGTCTGGGGCGTGGACCACGGGACCTGGCATGCGGTGGGGTCGGGCTACACACCGCAGCCCGGGGACGTCGCTGTATACGGGCTCGATACCAGCGCGGTGACCGCGGTGCACGTGGCGGTGGTCACGGCGGCCACGGGCAACGACCGGGCGCCCGACGTCGTCAACGGCGACGGCGACCGCACCGGCTACAGCGTGGTCGAGGTGGGGACCGACCAGGCCTATGCCGACGTGAGGGGCAGGGGCGCACCGCTCTCGGGCTACGTCTCGCCGTCGCCGCCGCCTGGTACCTCGTCCTCCCTGGGCTGACGGGCGGTTGCGTACGTTGCCTCCTCCGCCTGGTTGGTCGCCATGGCGAGGGTGACCGCCTCGAACACCTTGGCCGAGTCCTTCTCGATGTGCGAGCGCGCCAGCAGCAGGCACCCCGCACCGAGGAAGGCGATGGGCATGACGATGAGGAACGCAGTGCGGTAGTCCTCGTCGAACGCACCCGCCACCGCGGCCGTGACGAGCGGCGCCGCCGCGGCGCCGAAGACGACCGAGGCCAGATTGAAGGCCGCGAAGCCCGCGCCGCGCACCTGGGCGGGCGACGCGTCGGACAGCCCGGCGCGCAGCGCGGGCACCGACGCCGTGGCGGCGACCAGCCCGGCGAGTTGCAACAGGAAGACGAGCCCGTGCGGGATCTGGGCGAACGACAGCACGAACAACGACGCGCTGATGATCATGCAGACGGCCGGAATGACCACCCGGGCACCCAGGACCCGGTGCACCCAGCGGTCGGCGACCCAACCGCCCCACACGGTGCCGGGGATGCCGCCGACGACGAGCAACAATCCGAAGACGGTGGTGGCCTTGCCCTGGGACAAGCCGAGCTGGTTCTGGTAGAAGCTCGGCATCCATGTGCCCACCGCGGTGACGACGAAGCCGACGGTCGAGACGCCGACGAGCGCGTAGCGCAGGGTCGGGATGTCCATGATGACGCCCAAGTCGCGGCGCAGGCCCGAGCCCATGCCGCGGAGGAACTGGCGGAAGCCGTGCGGGAACAGCGGCCCGAGTTCCTCGTCGGAGAGCTCCATCTCCTCGCTGTTGGTGACGTGCGCCCGGTCAGCCGTGCCGCGGCGGGGCTCGGGGAGCCGCCAGCACATGTAGGCGACCGCCAGCCCGGGGATCACCGACACGAAGAAGGCCACCCGCCAGCCCTCCCCGTGGAAGAGGGGGCCCAGGGCGCCGCCGATCACCAGGCCGGCGCCGAGTCCCACGTAGTTCAGGCACTGCTGGATCGAGAAGGCCTTCCCCCGCCGCTCGATCCCGTAGAAGTCCGCGATGACGCTGCTCCCCGAGGGGTCGGTGATGGCCTGGCCGAAGCCGAGCGAGCCCCGGACGACCACGAGCAGCACGAAGGCAGAGGTGGGGACGAGCCCGCCGAGCGCACTGATGATCGACCAGGCCACGATCGTGACCGCCATCGCCTTGGTGCGGTTCCAGCGGTCCGCCAAGTACCCCGCGGGCAGCGTGGCGATGCCGTTGACGAGGATGAACGCGGAGAACAGCACCGCGATGGCCGTGTCGCCCACGCCAAAGGCGGACTTCAGCTGGTCGCTGTCACCACGGACGATGTACTGGTCGAGCCCGTCGATGAACAGGGTGAAGCCGACGACCCACATGGGCCAGTCGGTGACCGAGACGGTGCGGGGCGCGCCCCGCCGCTTCCGCTCCGGCCTCCCCGCCCCCACCGGGCCCATGTCAGCTCGGTCGGCTGCCGCCCCCGACTCCCGGTTAGGTCGCGGGCGTGTAGTCCGCGGGCAGGGCGATCGACTTCAGCTCCAGAAAGCCCTCGAGGCCCTCGGGTCCGAACTCACGGCCGACGCCGGACTCCTTGAAGCCGCCGAAGGGGGTGGAGAAGTCGATCGGCACCGGCGCGTTGAGCATGTAGGTGCCGGTCCGCACCCGGCGGGCCACGCCGAGACCGCGGTCGTTGTCGCCTGTCCAGACGGAACCGCACAGCCCGTAGTTCGAGTCGTTGGCGATGTCGACGGCGTTGTCGTCGCCGTCGTAGGGGATCACGACGAGCACCGGGCCGAAGATCTCCTCCTGGGCGATGCGCATCTTGTTGTCGACGTCTGAGAAGACGGTCGGCTCCACGTACCAGCCCTTCGAGAAATCGCCCCCGGACGGGCGGCCGCCACCGAGCGCGACCGTCGCACCCTCCTCACGCCCGCTCTCGAAATACCCCTCGATCCGGCTGCGCTGCCGCTCGGCCACGACCGGGCCCACCACGGTGGCCGGGTCCATGGGGTCGCCCACCTTCATGGCGGAGACGCCCGAGACGACGGCGTCGACGACCTCGTCGTAGCGCGACCGCGGCGCGAGGATCCGCGTCTGCGCGATGCAGGCCTGCCCGTTGTTCATGATGGAGTTCGGCAGGAGCGTCGGGATGGTCGTGGCCAGATCAGCGTCCTCGAGGATGATCGCGGCCGACTTGCCACCGAGCTCGAGTGTGCAGCGCTTGAGGCGCTCACCGCACAGCCCGCCGATGCGCTTGCCGCCGACACCAGAACCCGTGAACGAGATCTTGTCTACGCCCGGGTGGGTGACCAGGTGCTCGGATACCTCGCGCCCGGCCGGCACCACCGACAGCACGCCCTTGGGCAGCCCGGCGTCGGCGAAGATCTCGGCCAGGCGGAACGCGTCGAAGGGCGTCTCGGATGCCGGCTTGTAGACGACGGTGCAGCCGGCCGCGAGCGACGGCGCGAGCTTGGCGGCGGCGATGAACAGCGGCACGTTCCACGGTGCGATCGCCCCCACCACACCCACCGGCTCCTTGGTCACCAGCACCTGCGGGTTGAGCACGCCGGTGCGCACCTCGTCGAAGGCGTAGGTGGTGGCGAGGTCGGCGTAGTAGTTGAAGATCATCATGGGCGCCAGTACCTGGCCCAGGCCCGAGAAGGTGATGGGCGAGCCCATCTCTCGCGTGATGATCTCGGCGAGGTCGTTCATTTCGGCCATGATCTGCGCGGAGACGGTGCGCAGGATCTCGGCCCGTCCGGCCGGTGCCATGCGCGGCCACGGCCCGCGGTCGAACGCCTCTCGTGCGGCCGCGACCGCCTTGTCGATGTCGGCCTCGGTCCCGTCGGGCACCCGTGCGATGACCTCTTCGGTCACCGGCGAGATCACGCCGATCGTGTCGG
This sequence comes from uncultured Acidimicrobiaceae bacterium, assembly GCA_963744935.1. Lineage (GTDB taxonomy): Bacteria > Actinomycetota > Acidimicrobiia > Acidimicrobiales > RAAP-2 > Bog-473. The sequence continues at coordinate 111,885 of CAVUVM010000010.1, read as the reverse complement.
TCCCTTCGGGCGCCACCCAATCGCCGCCGATGAACAAGCGGTCGTAGTCCCGAATCGCCATGCGTCCCTCCCAGGAAATCAGAGGGCCCGCGCCCTCGCCGCTACCCGTGCCGTGCGGTACCCAAAGGCTACCTGCGGCCGGCGTCGATCGGACAGTCTGTCCGATCCCCCGGCTGCTCCCCCGGCTCCCCACCCCGGCTCCTCCCGGCTCGCCCTCTGGCGACTGCCTCAGCCGGCCTCGTCGCGTCGCTCGATGTGGGCGACGACCCCGTCGTCCTCCATCCACCCCTTCCCGGCGGCGTACGCGCACATGCCGGAAAAGCCCTCGTCCCAGGCCTCGTCAGCGGCCGGCCCCGCCAGCCCGCGGAGCGCCACCGGATCCACGACGACGTGCTCGCCGTCGTCGCGCAGACGGCCCAGACCCGACTGGCGCACGACCTCGGCCAGGTCACCTTCGCCCTCGACCCCGACCGCGAATCGCGTGAAGTCGGCCGGGTCGTTCAGGTACACGCGACCCTCGGCGAGGTCGATCACGATCAACACGCGGGACGACGCTATCCCCCTCGCGCCAGACCCGGACACCCGGCAGACACCCGCTGGTCACTCCACCATCACTAAAGTGCCGCCTCGTGCCCGACATCGACCAACGCGACCCCGAGAAGGTCGCTGCCGTCCTGACCACGTGGCTGGCTTCGAAGTCCGCCGACGGATCCGGGCCCGAGGTCTTCGACGTCCAGTCGCCCGCCTCAAACGGCTTTTCCAACGAGACCATCCTGTGCCGCACCCGCTCCGCCGACGGGTCAGAGCGCCGGCTGGTCGTCCGGGTGGCACCGACCAAGCACCTGCTCTTCATGGATGCCGAGTTCTCGAGCCAGTACCGGGTGATGAAGGCGCTGGCTGACGGCGGCTCGTCCGTGCCGCTCCCGCGCCTCGGCTTCTACGAGGACGACCCGCAGTTCCTGGGCGTGCCGTTCTTCTCCATGGACCACGTCGAGGGACTGGTCCCCCCCGACAACATCCCCTACACCATGGAGGGCTGGGTCATCGAGGCCACGCCCGAGCAGCAGGCGCGGATGTGGTGGAGCGGGATCGACGCGCTCGCAGCCGTGCACAGGACCGACTGGCGCGCCCTGGACCTGGGCTGGATCGGCATGCAGGCCCGGGGCAAGCCGGGCATCGAGCAGCAGATGTCCTATTACCGCGACTATCTCGACTGGTCGGCCAAGGGGCTCTCGGTGCCGGTGGTCGAATCCACGTGGCAGTGGCTCGTCGACCACCAGCCCGATGAGCAAGGTGAGGTCGTTCTCAGCTGGGGCGACAGCCGCATCGGCAACATCATCTGGGACGACTTCCGCGCCGCCGCGGTGCTCGACTGGGAGATGGCCTCACTCGGCCAGCCCGAGATGGACCTGGGCTGGTTCCTCTACTTCGACCGCCAGTTCACCGACCCGCTCGGGGTCCCTCGCCCGGCCGGTTTCCCGTCCCACGAGGAGACCATCGAGTACTACTCCAAGCAGATGGGCCGGCCGATGCGGGACCTCTTCTTCTACGAGGTGTTCTCCGGTTTCCGCTTCGCCGTGGTGATGCTGCGGCTCTCGGACCTCCTGCTCGAGACCAAGATCCTGCCGGCCGAGGCGGACATGCGCTCGAACAACATCGCCACCCAGCTCCTGGCGACGATGCTCGACTTGGAGCCGCCGACCTAAAGGTTCGGGCCGACTTCGCCGGCCGCCGCGTTCAGGTCGGCCGCGGTGTTCAGGATTTGAGGTCGGGCCCGTCGTCCTCGATGGCGGTCCCGGGCGGGCCCACCGCAACCCCGGCGCTCCGCAGGCGATCTCCCAACCAATCGGGCCCGTTTGGTCTGGTCATTGCCTCTTGCCAGCCGTCGAGGATCCGGTGCACATCGTCCTTGGTGGGGACGATGGCGATCACGTGCACTGTCATCTTGTTGTCGTAGTCGGGCGACGCGCTCACGTGTAACCCCCCGAATGGGTCCTCCGTGACGTGGGGGGCGGGCTCCCGCAGCACGTAGAGCTCGCCGGTGTCCTCGACGTAATTGAGCTCGTGGCGCACGTTGTCCGCGTCCATCCAGTCCGTGCCCAGCTCGAGCTCGGCGGACGCCCGCCGGCGGGGATCGCCTTCGTAGAACTCGTCGATGTCCATCGTCGGCACACTACCGCCGACCCCCCACGCGCCGGTTGGACAGTCTCGTACCAGACCGCGGTACTCCTGGTCGGAGTGCCACCATCGGCAGTGGGAGCGATCGGGGGAGGGACCGGAGCCACCGTGTCGCCCATGGCGAACTCGAACTCCTCTAGGAAGAAGCGCGCTCTTGTGATCGACACGATGGCCGCCGAATGGCGCTCACTGGGCCGGTCGGGACATGGCACCCGCTCGTTGCAACATGTGGCCCGGCGCGACGAGGGCCTCGAGCGGTTGGTGCTCGGCGCCGGGGCCGAGCCGCCGACCTGTCCCACCCCGTTCGACCTGGTCGAACACATGCGCCGCGCGTCCGGTCGCGACGAACGTAACGAAGCGGCGCGCCTTGTCAGCGTGATGCTGCGGGAGGCGGGGTCGGACCCCTTCATGACTCGCATGCTCGTCCAGGTCCTGATGCCCGGCCTGGTGACGGTGGCCGGAAAGCTCAAGTGGGGCCGGGGCGGGGAATGGGAGGACGGCAACGAGTTCTTCGGTGAGCTCTTGTCCACGGCATGGTTCGTCGTGCAGGAGTGGGCGGGTCAGGAGCGCCCCTACGCCGTCCTCGACCTGCTGTCGGCCATCCGCTGCCGGATGCGCCGTCAGCTCTTCCGCTTCAAGGATCTCGACCGGCGGACCGTGCCACTCACGTCGGAGCTGGTCGAGCGGTCCGCCGGGGGCGAGACGGATCTCGACGAACTGGCTCGGGTCCTCGTCGAGCTCCGTCGCGACGGGATGCGCCAAGAAGATGCCCAGGTCCTCTACACGCATCACGTCATGGGCTATTCGATGGCCGAGTTGGCTGCGCTCACGGGACGTGATCGCCGTGTCCTCTACGCCCGGCGGGACCGCGGCCGCCGGCGCATCAGCGCCTGAGCACCCCTACAGCGAGTGGCGTGGCACGTGCGTATGGTGTGCCCGTGGTTGGGGCAGGGTCCGGCACCACCGAGAGTGTTCGCTCGCGGGTGGTTCGAGGCCGCCCCAACTGGTGGGTGATCCTTGCCGTGTCCCTGGCGCTGATGGCTCTGTTGGTCGCGACCTCGGGCAGCACTCCGCACTCAGGTCGTCGCGCCAACGCGTTGGGCGGCCTTCCGTCGAGCGACTCTCGCACCGCCGGCGCCAGCGCCGGCGTCGTCAGTGGCGGCTCTCGTCACGAACCAGGTTCGTCTGCTCCGAGAACAACCACAACGACCACGGTCCCCAGCAGCTCCACCACCAAGCCGGCGGAGCTCGGCGACAGCTCATCGACTGGCGGCAGCACCTCGTTGGCCTCGAGCTCGAGGAGTGTCGACGAATCGGGTTCCCCGACCAGCGACGCCACCATGCCGACGACGACCACGACGACCGCGCCGCCGGCCACGACCACGACGACCTCTCCCGGAGTCGCCCAGCCGGACAATCGCTCCGAGACGGAGGCCTATCTCGATCCGCCGGTGCACACCTCCAGCAACTTCGGCTTCGCCGGGACGGGCGCCATGCAGGTCTCCGTCGTCTGGTCAGGCGCCACCTACCTCTCCATGAACGTCAACTGCCCGAGTGGGAACCAAAACGTCGGCGGCACCGGTGCGATGCAGGTGACACTTCCAGACGCCAGCGGGGAGTGTCAGGCGACCGTGAGCGAACCGGCCCCCGGGTCCACCTCGTTGACCTTCACGATCACGATCGGCCCCGCCGGTGGGTAGGGAGCGCATGCGCGCTCCACGACGCAGGCTGCTCCTCGACAAGACGGAAAAGGTGTTCGACGTCCTCGGCGCGGTGGCAGCGGCGCTGCTCGCCTTCACTGCAGTGCCCGTTGTCCTGGTCGTCGTCGTGGGAAATCCCCTGTCGGGCGGTCTCGGGCACACCTGGAACGCGGCGAGCAGGGACATGCTCTTCGTCGTCGCGTTGGCCGCCTGGATCGCCTGGGCCGCGTGCTGCGCCCAGCTCGTGCGAGGGGTCGTCGCGCACGTGCGCAGTGGCGACCTACGCGGCCACGGTCCGTCGATCTTGGACCATGTGGCCGCACGCATCGCCGCCGGCGTGCTCGCACTGTCTTCGATCGGCGGGCCTGTTGCGCTGTCCGCATCGGCCGGAGCTTCCGTCCCCTCGGTGCACACGGGTTCGTCAACGACCCAACTCGTGCGTGCGGCGGATATATCGTCGCCCCTCCCGGCCCCGGCGAGCACGGACGAGGACGAGGACGAGGACGCATTCGCGGGCGTGCAGAACCCGGACGTGCAGGGTGCCGGCCAGCCAGAGACGGGATCGACCTGTGCGGTCCAACCCGGCGACACGCTGTGGCGCATCGCGGATGAGCTCCTCGACGACGGCGCTGACTGGACGGCCCTGGCCGCCATCAATCTCGGGCGGGACATGGGTGGCGGCGAATACTTCGTCGACCCCGATCACGTCAAGACGGGCTGGCGGCTGCGGCTGCCCGACGGGTCGCGACCGTCCGACGGTCGCGCGAAAGGAAGCGGCTCGCGCTCCCCCGGTCACTCCCGCACCTCCGGCGGAAGCACGCACGACGCGCCCGATCATCTGCCGGAGCTTCTCGCCCTGGGAATGGGTTCTCTTGCGTGCGCCGCACTCGCTCGGCGAACCCGGCGGCGTCAGCGACCAGAACCTTTCCGGGAGGACCTCGGCCTCGGCCCGGCCGACTCCGAGGGTGCCGTGAACGCAGCCTCTCTCTTGAGCCGCTTCGACGGGGTGCCGTCGCTCGATGCCTTCGAGACCGCCAACTGCATGCTGGGCCGGGCGCTGAGCGACGGTCCCGAGGTCCGGGCGGTGCAGGTCGGGCCGCGTGGTGTGACCTTCTGGTTGCGCGGCATGCACACTGATGCGCCTGCGGGGTTCGAGCCCGTCGCCGGCGGCGCGGGATGGCACGTGACCCACGACCAGCTGAACCGGTCCGACCTCGTAGCGCCGTATGTCCCCATCGTCTTCCCCATCGGCGACGACGAGGAGGGCACGTGGCTCGTCGCTCTCGGTCCCGGCCACGTCCTCCCTCTCCTCGGCACCGGGGCAGGCGCGCTGGAACGCTCTGTCCGGACCACAGTGGCCGCTTGGGCCTGGGCGGACACGCTCGTGCTCACCGACGACGCCGCCGATCCCGCATTGCTGTCGGAGTCGGCGGCCGAGCCACTGCTCGCCCGACACGTGCTGTTCTTCGGAGACCCCGGGGCCTTGCCACCGCTCGTCGCTGCACGCACGGCGATCGTTACCACCGCCAGTGTCGGCGCGAGCGACCTCACCATCCTTGTCGACCGCCACGGGGCAACGATCCACCCGCTCAGTCGCGTAATCCGGCCGCACCTTCAATCCGAGGACGCGGCGCGCAGCATTGCAGAGCTCGTGGCACCGGCCTCGTCACCGGCCCCCGTTCGGGCCAAAGCCCTACGCGAGCCCGCACTCCCATCGGCCGCAGGACCGCCGACCGGCACCGCGGCGGTCGTGCCGGGCCAGGTCGACGTCCGCCTGCTGACCATGACACCGCGCCTCGACGGTCTGTACGAGTCCTTGCCTGCCAACCGGGCGCGCCGCGCCGTGGAGCTGGTGGCCTATCTGGCCCTGCACCAGCCCGACGTCATCACCAGCGACCGACTCCGCACCCGGGTGCTCGGATCGTCCGACGCCGATGCTGCCGCCAAGACCTTGTTCAACACCGCGTACGCCGCGCGTCGGGCCATGGGGCTCGACGCCGATGGCGCACCGTTGTTCCCGGCTGGCACGCGCACGGGCCTCTATCAGGTGTCATCCGAGGTGACGGTCGACGTTCGGCGCGCCATGGCGTTGGTTGCGGAAGGAAAGTTACACAGTGATCCCTCGCTTGCGATCGCGCACTATCGAGCCGCGCTCGAACTCGTTGAGGGCGAGCCGCTGGCCAACGCTTTGTCGGGCTACACGTGGTGGGAGGCGGAAGGCCACGGCGGTCACCTCGCGACCGTGCTCGTCGACGCCGCGTGTGCCATGGCCTCACTCGCCGCAGAAGCAGGCCTCTTCGAGCTCGCTCAACGGGGGCTCGACCAAGCGCGTCTCGTCGAGCCCTACAGCGAGGCGCTGTCCCGGGCGGCCATGGAGGTGGCTGCCGCCGAAGGCGACGCCGACCGCCTTCGTCACGAGTGGCGCGAATGTCAGCGACGCCTCGACGTGCTCGATCCCGGCAGCTCGCCTTCGCCACGCACCGAGTTGCTCTACGGCGAGCTCAGCCGCTCCCTCGTAGTCCGTTCTCCGCGGTCGGGCTTGCGAGTCCCGCAGCTGGCGCCTCGATCACCTCTCTACGCTCCCGCGGCGAGTGAGGGCACACCCACGGCCGCGCCGTAGGCCCTGACCACGTCTTCGAGTCGCGCGACCCGGCTCCCCTTGACCAGGGCTGCGTCGCCTGGGCTCAGCGTCCGCAACAGAGACACGGCGTCCTGTACGCCCGAGACCTGGGCCTCGCCGTAGAGCGGCGTGTCGTATCCCACGACCTCGATCCCGAGCTCCTCCGCCAAAGACGCGATCCGTCGGTGCTCGGGCACAGTCTCGTCAGCCAGCTCGGCCATGACACCGAGCACTGCCAGCTTGCGCTCACCCGGCAACTCGGCAAGCGACCGCAGCGCCGCCTCGGCCGACGCAGGATTCGCGTTGTAGCAGTCGACCACCAGCACCGGGCCGCCCGGTACGTGGTGGACCTCCATGCGCAACGGGGACCCGTGCACGTCGGCGAGTGCAGCGATGACCTCGTCGATGGGGACGCCGCACCACAATGCGGCAGTCGCCGCCGCCAGCGCATCGGGAACTTGTTGCACTCCGTGCAGGGCCAGGCGCACCTCGCCCTGGCCCCACGGCGAGGTCAACGTGAAGCGCGGCCGCAACTCGCCGTCGAGCGTCACCTCGTCGGCCCGTACCTCGGCATCGGCGTCCACTGCGTAGCCGAGTACCGGACACGGGCTCGCCGAGGCCATGTCACGGACGCGCTGGTCGTCGTAGTTCAAGACGGCGAGGCCCGAGACGGGCAGGGCCGCGACGAGCTCGCTCTTCGCACGCGTCACGCCGTCGAGGTCGCCGAAGTACTCGACGTGCGCCAAGGCAACGCTGGTGACAATGCCGACGTCGGGCCGTGCGACCCGCCCCAGCCGCTCGATGTGCCCTGCTCCGCGCGCTCCCATCTCCAGCACCACCCACGAGACGTCGTCGGGTGCGTTCAACAGCGTGAGCGGGAGGCCGAGCTCGTTGTTGAAGGATCGCTCGGAAGCCGACGTCTCGAATCGCGACGACAGGCAACCGGCCAGGAGATCCTTGGTGGTGGTCTTGCCCACTGATCCGGTGATGCCGACGACGCCACCGCTCACGCGTTCACGCGCGAATGCGCCGAGGCGCATCAGTGCGGCCGAGGTGTCCTCGACCTTGATCGCCGTCGCCCCGATCGGATCGTGCGCGGTCAGGTACGCCGGCGCACCGGCCTCGAGCGCGGCGGGAATGAAGGCATGCCCGTCACGCTCGGCCACGATCGGGACGAAGAGCTGTCCGGGCTGGATCGTTCTCGAGTCGATGCTCGCCCCCTCGATGGTGACATCAGGCCCGACCAGCTCCCCGCCGAGGTGGGCCGTCAGTTCAGATGTCGAGCAGCGCACGCATGACCCTCGCGGCGATTGTATAGCCTCAGTCGATGTCTGATCCGGGAGCGTTGGCGGTCGTCTACGGCGGGCCGTCGGCCGAACATGAGATCTCGTGCATCTCGGCGCGCCGCATCGTGGAGACGGCGCTCGACGGCGGCTGGACGGTCACGGCCATCGGACTCACGCACGACAGGAAGTGGGTTGACGCGCGCGCCGCGCTCGTCGACGTCGCGGCCGGTGACGCCCTGACGTCTCCGGACGAACTGATCGAGCGCTTCCCCCTGTCCGCGCTCGACCATCTCGACGAGGGCATCCCAGCGGACTCGGTCGTCTTCCCGGTGTTGCACGGGCCCTTCGGCGAGGACGGCGTGATCCAGGGGCACCTCGAGGCTATCGGCGTCCCCTATGTCGGCGCCGGGGTCTTGTCGTCCTCCATCTGCATGGACAAAGGCATCGCCAAGTCGGTCTTGCACGACCACGGGCTCCCCGTCGCCGCGTGGCGGCTTGTGTCACGGGCCGAGTGGGGCCTCGAGGTGATGGAGGAGGCGGTCGACGCCCTTGGCTTGCCGCTCTTCGTCAAGCCCGCCAACCTCGGCTCGTCCATCGGAGTGGCCAAAGTGGCCGATCCCGCCGCGCTCGGCGACTCCGTCCTCTCGGCGTTCGAGTTCGATGATCACGTCATCCTCGAGGAGGCCATCGAGGGCCGGGAGCTCGAGCTCGCAGCGATGGGAAACGAGGACGTCCGCGTGTCACGCGCAGGCGAGATCATCGCCAGCCGGGAGTTCTACGACTACGAGGACAAGTACGTGTTCGGTCGGGCTGAGACGGTGGCACCGACGGACCTCGATGACGCGCAGCTCGCACACGCCCAGCGCGTTGCGGTCGCGGCCTACCGCGCTCTGCGTGTCGAAGGCCTCGCCCGAGTGGACCTCTTCTTGCAGGGCGACGACGAGATCGTCGTCAACGAGGTCAACACGATGCCCGGCTTCACCCCCATCTCCATGTTTCCGATGCTCTGGGAAGCCGAGGGGCTCGCGTTCGCTCGCGTCATTGAGGAGCTCGTCATGCTGGCCCGTTCCCGGCACGCCCGGCGGCGCTCGCTACGGACCCAGCGGGTCCTTTGACCCCGGTCAGCGGCCCGGACCCCGCTAGCTCCCAGGTCCGCTCGCCTCAACGGCCTCGGTCGGCCACGATAGGCGCAGGTCTGGAGGGTGCTGCGCACACCCCATCTGTACCGTGCGGAGTGTGGTCATGACGTTCGAGGGCTTCGAGAGCCACACGTGGGAGGACCTTCCTGGTGCGGACCGCCTCACCGCGGCCCAGCGCGAGGCGATCGAATCCGACGACCCACTCCTGTGTGTCGTCGCCGGCGCCGGCGCGGGCAAGACGCGGGTGCTGACGCTGCGCGTGGCACGCCGGGTACGCGAGGGCACGATCGAGCCCGATCGCACCCTGGTCACCACCTTCAGCCGCAAGGCAGCCGACGAGCTGCGCACCCGCCTGCGTTCGCTCGGCGTCTCGGGGGTCAAGGCGGGCACGTTCCACCGCACCGCGCTCGGACTGCTGCACGAGCACCGAGAACTGCGAGGCCGACCCCAGCCCCAACTCCTGCCAGACCGCCGCCGGGTGCTGGCCGACGTGACGACCGGCGACGCCCGCCGGACGCGCGCCCTCGACGGCGAGATCGGATGGGCAAAGGCGCGCCTCGTGCCCCCCGAGCAGTACGAGTCCGAGGCGCGTCGGCACCGTCGCCGCAGCGGCATCAATCCCGACCAGGTGGCGGCTGCCTATGCCCGCTACGAGGAGGAGCGGACCCGCCGCCGGCTGCTCGACTTCGACGACCTCATCGTCGCCTGTGCCGACGCCCTGGCTGGCGACAGAAATTTCGCCGACTCCATACGCTGGCGCACCCGCCACCTCTTCGTCGACGAGATGCAGGACGTCAACCCCGCGCAGTTCCGACTCTTGACCGCGATGCTGGCCGACGAGCCCGACCTCTTCGTCGTGGGCGACCCGAACCAGTCCGTCTACGGCTTCAACGGCGCCGACCCCACGTTGCTGGACCGCCTCCCCGACCTCCTGCGCGGCACCAAGGTGATCCGGCTGGACGAAAACCACCGGTGTACCCCCCAAGTCGTCGCGGTGGCCACCGCTGTCCTGCGCGACGGCGTCGCGTTCGGCGCCGGTAGCGAGGTGGTGCCGCCGCTTACCACCCGTGTGGATGGACCGGTGCCAGTCGTGGTGTCGCACGGCACCGATCAGGAGGAGGCCGCGTGGGCCGCGCAGCGAGCCAAGTTGTCGCGCGCGCCGGGACGGAGCTGGTCGAGCGTCGCGGTGCTCACGCGCACCAACGCGCAGCTCGCCACCGTGCAGGCGGCGATGGACGCAGCGCGGGTGCCCAGCATGGTCGCCGGCGCAGACCTCGGCCCGGCCTCCGACCTGCGAGCGGAGGCGCGGCGGCGGGACGACCGCGACCTCGAGGATCTCGTCGTGTCCGACGACCCGGCCGATCGGGACCGCGTCGTGCTCACCACCTTCCACCGGGCGAAGGGCCTTCAGTGGCCCACGGTCATCGTGCTCGGCCTCGGTGAAGGGCTGATGCCCATAGCGTCGGCCCAAACGCCGGCCGCCCTCGATGAGGAACGCCGTCTGCTCTATGTCGCGCTGACCCGATCCGAAGAGGAGCTGTGGTGCAGCTGGTTCGAACGACGGGGTGACGACGGCGAAAGACCGGGCACCCCACGCCGGCCCAGCCCGTGGCTGGCGCCCATCGAGCGGACGATCACCGAACTCGAGAAAGAAGCCGCGCCGACAGCGGCGTCGGACGTCTCCACCCGGGTGGCCGAGCTCCGGCGTCGCTTGGCCGAAGGCGTGGAGGACTCGGACACCGTTCGGTAAGGGCCGGTAAGGTCGGATCGCCCGATCGATACCCGAGGTGGGGGTGGCCCGACGAATGTCCCAACTCCTTGACCAGCTGCGCAAGGTGGTCGGCGAGAACAATGTGGTGTCCGGCGAGGCGATCCACGCCGACTACACCCACGACGAGACACTTGGCGCCGACGCCGTCGTGCCTCTGGCGCTCGTCCTCCCCGGGTCGACCGGCGAGGTCTCCGAAGTCCTGAAGCTCGCGAACGAGCTCGGAGTGGCCGTCATCGCCCGTGGCAGCGGCACGGGCCTCTCCGGCGCCGCCATCCCTCTTGCCGACGGGATCCTGTTGGCCTTCGACCGCATGAAGCGGATCCGCGAGATCGACACAGAGAACCAGGTGGCCGTCGTCGAGCCCGGCGTCACCCTCGAGCAGCTCAACGGCGAGCTGGCCGAAGTCGGCCTCATCTACCCGGTCTCGCCCGGCGAGCAGAGCGGGTCGCTCGGGGGCAACGTGGCCACGAACGCCGGGGGGATGCGCGCCGTCCGCTATGGCGTGACGCGCCACCACGTCCTCGGCCTCGAGGTGGTGCTGGCCGACGGCACCGTCCTGCGCACCGGCGGCAAGTTCGTCAAGAGCTCGAACGGCTACGACCTCACCCAGCTCCTCATCGGCTCCGAAGGCACGCTGGCCGTCACGACCGAGGTCACGGTGAAGCTCGCGCCGCGCTTCACCGAGTCCGCCACGGTTCTGGCCCCCTTCGCAACGTTGGCGGAGATCGCGCAGGCGGTGCCACACATCGTCAACAGCGGGATCAGCCCCTCCATCCTCGAGTACGTCGATGTCACCGTGATGGGGGGCATCACCCGGGCCGCGGGCCTTGATCTCGGGGTGCCCGAGGACGTCCAGGCGCGCACCCTCGCCTATCTCGTGGTCGTGTTGGAGGGGATGGACCCCGGCCGAGTGGAAGAGGACGTGGAACGCCTCGGCACGTTGCTCGAAGAGCTGCGCGCACTGGACGTCTACGTGCTGCCCGCGACATCGGGATCCCAGCTGATCGCTGCACGGGAACGGGCCTTCTTCGTGGGGAAGGCGGCCGGCTGCGACGACCTCATCGACGCCGTCTTGCCGCGGGCGTCCATCCCCGGCTACCTGGCCGAGGTGGCCGTCTTGGCCGAGGAGCACGGAGTGTTCGTGACGGGGTGCGGCCACATCGGCGACGGCAACGTCCACATCACCGTCTTCCAACCCGACGAGGGGCGCCGGCGGGCCTTCATGCTCAAGAGCTTCGAGCTGGCGGTGGCCTCGGGCGGTGCGATCTCGGGCGAGCACGGCATCGGCACGGCCAAGCTGCCCTACTTCTTGGAACTGGAGGACCCCGTGTCCCTCCGACTGATGCGCTCCATCAAGCGCGCCTTCGACCCACTGGGAATTCTCGGGCCCGACCGGGTGCTGGGCGTCGGCCAGGCCGAGGACACGGACGTCACCGGAAGCCCGGCGTGAACGGGGCCAGGTCGCTCATCTCGACACTGGTCGGGGCCGGGGTCGACGTCTGCTTCGCCAACCCCGGCACCTCGGAGATGCACTTCGTGGCTGCGCTCGACGACGTGCCCGCTCTGCGCGGCGTCCTGTGCCTGTTCGAGGGGGTCGCAACGGGTGCGGCAGACGGCTACGGGCGCGTCGCAGGACGACCTGCAGCCACCTTGCTCCACCTGGGACCCGGGCTGGGCAACGGCCTGGCCAATCTCCACAACGCGCGGCGAGCGCGCACACCGATCGTCAACATCGTGGGCGACCATGCCACCTACCACGCTCGTTACGACGCACCGCTCCAGTCGGACATCGCGTCCATCGCCCGCCCGGTGTCGGGCTGGTACCGCTCGAGCGCGCGGGCTGACGACGTCGCCGCCGACGGGGCCGACGCCGTTGCGGCCGCCTACGGGCCTCCGGGCTGCGTCGCCACCCTCGTGCTGCCGGCCGACAGCGTCGTGGTCGGAGTCCGCGACCGGTCCCTGCCCGCCTCGGCCGCGGCAGCGCCTGGCGTTGGTCGCGCCCGACACAGTCGAAGAGGTCGCCAAGGCACTGCGATCGGGCGAGCGCGCCGCGCTGCTTCTCGGCGGGGGCGCGCTGCGCGCCGCCGGCCTGCACGCCGCCAGCCGGGTCGCCGCTACGACAGGCGCCGCGATGCTCAGCGAGACCTTCCCCGCCAATCTCGAGCGGGGCGCGGGCATCCCCGCCGTCGAACGCCTGGCCTACCTGGCCGAGATGGCACAGGCGCAGCTCGACGGAGTGCGCCACCTCATCTTGGTCGAGGCCGCCTCCCCGGTCTCCTTCTTCGCCTATCCCGGCAAGGCCAGCGACATCGTGCCGGCCGGCTGCACCGTCCATACCCTGGCCGTCCCGGGCGAAGACCCAGCCGTCGCCCTCGAGGCGCTCGCCGAGGCCGTCGGTGCCTCGCCCACAGCCGGTGTCCTCACCGCGTCGGGGCGACCCGAGAGACCCACTGGGACCATCTCGACCGAATCCCTCGCCGCTGCCGTCGGAGCGGTCCTCCCCGAGGGCGCCGTGGTCGTGGACGAAGGCAACACGTCGGGTCTCTTCGTCGCCGGTGCGACGGCGGGAGCGCCCCGCCACGACTGGCTCACCCTGACGGGCGGGGCGATCGGCATCGGGCTGCCCATGGCGACCGGCGCCGCAGTGGCCGCACCGGACCGCCCCGTCCTCAGTCTCGAGGCCGACGGGAGCGCGATGTACACCCTGCAGGCGTTGTGGACCCAGTCCCGAGAGGGGCTCAACGTGACGACTGTCCTCTTGTCCAATCGGAGCTACGCAATCTTGAACATGGAACTGCACCGTGTCGGTGCCGATGCCGGCGGACCGCAGGCCCGGCGGTTGCTCGACCTGACCGACCCCGAGCTCGATTTCTGCGACCTGGCGCGCGGGATGGGCGTCCCGGCGCGACGGGTCGAGAACGCCCAGGACCTCGTCGCCGCGCTCGAGACCGGACTGGCCGAGCCTGGTCCTGCGCTCATCGAGGTGCCGCTCTAAGAGGGCTCCGGAGGCGGTCGGACGAGTCCGATGCTCAACCTCCTGACAACGTGCGCAATGCGGTCACAACAAAGGGGGGCTCCGGTCCGCATTAGTGACCAACGGATCTATAGCGCCGAAATGCGCCCTGTCAGCATGCCTCTTGGAGACGGGTTCTCCTCACAACTGAGATGACCCGGGGGACGGTTCGACACCGAGGAGGAGCGCTGATGCAGATGGAGATGGACAATCGGGTTACCGATGCCTCCATCGAAGCGGCGCTCGAGCGCCTGCGACAGGACCTCTTCGGCGGTCAGGTCGAGCAGTCCACTGTCGAGGAGACCGAGGGCCCGGACTCGATCGACTACGCATCCTTGGAGCTCGAAGTCGAGCGGATGCGCAAGCGCTTGGCGATCTGGGAGATCTTCATGACCTACATGCGGGATGGCGCCCGCAGTTGGCCGGAGGTGCAGCGCTCCTTGACCAAGGAGGACTTCGACCAGATCGTCTCGATCTGCGACGGCGTTCCGCTGCGGGACCTCTTGTTGGACCTCAGGTAGCGACGGGCGGAAGGGCAGACACAGAACGGAGCACTCGAGAGACGCTTGACCGAGCGGCACTGGCGGTGCCGCTCTTGGCGACGGCCAAGCGGTTTTCGATGGGCGACGGGTCGAGGGCGGTGACTGGCAGCAACGGCGCTGCGGCGGCAGTCCCGCCTTCGACCACCAAGACAAAGAAGGAATTTGGCATCATGATCTCGGCGGCACGACAGTGGTGATTCTGGCGGCTCTGGTCGCGCTCGCGGTCCTCGCCGCCATCGTGGCGGCAATCCCGCGACGCGACGTCACGCGGGCTCACCAATTGATGCAGACCCTCACGCCGCAGCACGAGAATGCGGGACAGAACGAGCGATGAAGCATCCCCGCTGCCGGTGGCACGTGTCCGAGGCAGAAGTTCGGCCCGTGCTTGCAGAGCCACCGTCGGAGTCGGGCCCACTCCCTTACCTGATCGACGGCTCGCGCTTCGCCCGGGCCGGTGCGTGGTCCTGGGGCGTCAAGGAGCGGCGAAGTCCACGACGACCGGTGCGTGGTCGGACGGCTTCTGTCCCTTGCGCGCATCACGGTCACGGAACGCTCCGGTAGCACGCTGCACCAGGTCGTCACTGACCAGCACGAGGTCGATGCGCATGCCGCGGCCTTCGTGGAAGTCGCCTGCCCGGTAGTCCCACCACGTGAAGGTGCCAGGCTCGTTGAAGCGACGGAACACATCGTCGAGACCCCACGCTTCGACTTCGCGCAGCGCGGCACGCTCCGGCTCGCTGACATGGGTCGCACCGACGTAGGCCGCCGGGTCCCAGACATCCCCGTCATCGGGGGCAACGTTGAAGTCGCCGCACACGGCGACTGACGAGCCGGGCGGGCATTGCTCGTCGAGGGTGGTGCGCAGGCGGGCCAACCACGCCAGCTTCACGGCGTAGAACTCGTTGTCGAGCGAGCGCCCATTGGGGACGTAGACGGAGTACACCCGCGTTCCGCCGCAGCGGGCGGACACGATGCGCCGCCCGTATGCGTCGTCGGCCGTCCCGAAGCCCCTCGTGACGTCCTCGAGCCCCACCTTGCTCACGATGGCCACGCCGTTCCAACGCCCGTCCCCGTTGTGCGCCGACTCGTAGCCGAGCGCGGCGAACTCCTTTTCGGGGAACTTCTCGTCGGCCAGTTTGGTCTCTTGCATGCACAGCACGTCGGGCTGGTTCGACTCGATCCACGGGACCACCCGTGGCATGCGGGCCGTCAGGGAGTTCACATTCCAAGTGGCGAGGCGCATCACGCAGTCCCTCCATCGACGATCACGAAGAGCAGGTCGGTCTCACAGGCAGTCTGGCCGCCGACCGACGCCCTCCCGTGTCCCTTGCCGGCTCGGGCCGAGAGACGGTCCATGGTGATCTGGAGGTCGAGCCGCTCACCCGGCACCACCTGACGGCGAAAGCGCGCCCGCTCGATCCCACCGAAAAGCGGTAACGCGCCGGCATAGCGCGGGTCGAGCAGCACGGCGATGCCGCCCAGCTGGGCCAACGACTCGACCATCAGCACACCAGGCAGCGTCGGTCGTCCCGGGAAGTGCCCGCCGAAGAAGGGCTCTTGGTCGCTCAGGTCCCAGAACCCTTGCGCGGAGACACCCGGTTCGACTGCGGTCACCGCGGTCACGAACAAGAAAGGGGGCCGGTGCGGCAGCACGTCCTGGGGCGACGGCAGTCCTTGGTCGTTCATCGCTCAGCCCCTCTTCCGGGCGGCCTTCTTCTTCGCCGCGGACTTCTTCGCCCCGGACTTCTTGGCGCCAGCCTTCTTCGCTGCCGTCTTCTTGACGGGTGCGCTCTTTGCCTTGGTGGTGCTCTTGGCGGCCGCCTTCTTCACCGGCGCCGGCGCCTTCTTTGCCCGCTTCTTGGCGGCGACGGCCTTCTTGGCGACTGCCTTCTTCGCCGGCGCAGGGGTCTGCCTGGCCGAGGCCTTCTTGGCGGCCGCGGTCTTCTTGCCCTCGGCAGTTCCGCCACGGGCGCTCGCGGCCGGCGATGACGCGTCGGGCAAGGCGAGCTCGGCGACACGGCGTGGAGGGTCGAGCCCGGCCAGCACGAAGGAACGTACTTCGCCCTTCTTGAGGACCTGGCGCGCCTTGGTGGGCGGCGGCGTCCCCATGGCCATCAAGGGGATGTAGCAGTGCAGGCCGCCGTCACCCGGGATCGCCACGTCGACCATGGCGCCGTGCGAGGTGAACGACACCACCTCACCCTCGACGGTGCTGCCGACCGAGTACGCGGCCACGAAGTTGATGAAAGCCAGCGGCTCGTTGACGGCCGGCGGCGGCGTCGCGCGCTTCTTCTTGGAGCGGCCACGGCGATTTTCGGTCGCAGCCGCATTGCTCGCGGTCTTGGCGGCCCGGCCGGACTTGGAGGTCTGCTTCGCCCTCGCCGCGGCGGTACCTACAACCTTCTTGGTCTTGGCGCTCCTCTGCGGCGCCGCCTTCTTGGCAGCCGCGCCCTTCTTGGTCGGGCCCTTCGACTTCTGTGGTTCCGGCGGCTGTAGCGCCTCGGCCACGGCCTCGTCGATCGCGCTCGAGAACGCGGGATCGACCTTGGCCCGACCGGGAGGCGGCGTCGTCGGCTTGATCGGCCACGACGTGTCGACCGGCGCCGCCCTCTTCGACGACTTCTTGGCCTTCGCCGCCTTCTTGGCGGCCTTTTTCGCCGCCTTGGCCAGCTCGGCCGCCTTCGCCGGCGCGGACTTGGCATTGGCCTCCGCTGTGGCCGCACGACTCTTCGGGCCCCTGATGGGCAGACGAGGCGTGAAGATCCACCCGACCCCCGGCACCGGTTTGCCACCGACCAGCCGGCCGTCCTCGAAGAGCCACGGGTGCTCGCCGTGGAACTCCTGGAACGAGTCGTTGGAGAGGACCGTGGCCCCCGTGCGTTCCGCGATCCGCAGCACGAAGGCGTCGCCGCGGCCGATGGCGCCGGCGGGCGGGGAGATGATCTCGCCATTGAGCATGGCGTCGCGTACGGCCTCGCGCTCGGCGTCGGAGACGCGGTGTTCGAAGGTCGCGTCGACCACGACGATGATGCTCGCCCCTGGGTCCTCGGCCGCGTAGGCCTGAACAGCCTCATCGAGCTGCTTCAGGCTGGGGAACGTTCTCCCTTCGGTGGCCAGGTTCGACCCGTCGACCACGACATAGTGCGGTTCAGCCAATGGCCCGCCGCAAGAGGTCGGCCTGCTCCAGCTGGTGCAGGGCGGCGCTGCCGATGGCGGGACTGGCGGACTCGGTGCGGCTCACGTGGCGCAGCCGCAGGCGCTCGGGCAGGCAGGCGTGCAGGCGGGCGTGTACGAAAGACCAGGCGCCCATGTTCTCGGGTTCCTCCTGCAGCCAGACCACCTCGCTCGCCGTGCCGTACCGCTCGAAGATTGCTGTGAGCTCGTGCACCGGCCATGGGTAGAGCTGCTCCACCCTGACCACGGCGACGCGGGCCGCCTGGGCCGGCTCGAGCTCGGCGCGGTGCTGGACCGCTTCGTCCGCGACCTTGCCGCTGCACAACACGATGTGCTCGACGATCGCCGGGTCCTCGACGGAGGCATCGTCGATCACGAGCTGGAAGGAGCCGGTCTCGAGCTCGCCGAACGTCGAGCGCGACGCGTGGGCCCGCAGCATCGACTTGGGCGTCACCACGACGAGTGGCCGCTTGGGGGTCAGTTTCGCCTGCGAGCGGAGCAGGTGGAAGTACTGCGCCGCGGTGGTGGGAACGGTAACGCGCAGGTTGCCGCGCGCGCTCAAGGATAAGAACCGCTCGTACCGGGACGAGGAATGCTCCGGACCCTGCCCCTCGTAGCCGTGCGGCAGGAGCAGGACGAGGCTCGAGAACTGGCCCCACTTGTTCTCGGCGGCCACCATGAAGTTGTCGATGATGATCTGCGCGCCGTTGGCAAAGTCTCCGAACTGGGCCTCCCAGGCGACCAGCGCCTCGGGGGCCTCGACCGAGTAGCCGTACTCGAAGCCGAGCGCGGCGTACTCCGAGAGCAGCGAGTCGCGCACGGTGAAGTTGCCCATCTCGCCCTGGGGAACGAGCGCGTCGGCGCCGATGCGCCGCAGCCCGTCGCGGATGTGTGCCAAGGGCACGTACTCCTCGCCGTTGCCATAGTCGACCAGCACCGAGTGGCGATGGCTGAACGTGCCGCGCCGGGTGTCCTGACCGGTGAGGCGCACGTTGACACCCTCGTACATCAGCGAGCCGATGGCCAGCGCCTCGGCCAAGGCCCAGTCGACCTCCCCTCTGGCCACGAGCTCGTCGCGCTGGACGAACTGGCGCTCGAGCTTGGGGTGGATCATGAAGCCGTCGGGCACCGTACGCACGACCGAGGACAACGCGTGCAGCACCTCGGGGTCGACACCGGTCTGCGGCGACGGGGTGTCGCCGAGGCCGGAGTCCGGCGGGTGCAGCTCGGTCGGAGCCAGCGAGGGCTCGTCGCGCACCTCGTCGAGGACGGCCTGCAGCCGCCCGTTGAAGTCGTCGAGTGCGAACTCGGCCTCCTCGAGCGTGATGTCGCCCCGACGCACCAGCGTCTCGGTGTAGAGCTTGCGGACCGACCGCTTGGCCTCGATCCGCTGGTACATCAGCGGTTGCGTGTAGCTCGGGTCGTCGCCCTCGTTGTGGCCGTGCTTGCGGTAGCACACGAGGTCGATCACGACGTCCTTGTGGAAGGTCTGCCGGAAGGCGAAGGCGAGGCGGGCCGCCCGCACCGCCGCCTCGGGGTCGTCGCCGTTGACGTGGAAGATCGGGGCCTGGACCATCTTGGCCACGTCGGTGGGGTACACCGACGTCCGCGCGGAGGCCGGCGCCGTCGTGAAGCCGAGCTGGTTGTTGATGACGACGTGCACGGTGCCGCCAGTGCGGTAGCCCGACAGCCCGGAGAGGTTGAGGGTCTCGGCGACGACGCCCTGCCCGGCGAACGCGGCGTCGCCGTGAACGAGCACCGACATGCAGGGGAATCCGTCGACGCCCTCGGCCGCGGCGGCAGGCGTGCCGTCGGTCGGCGGCGACAGACGGTCCTGCTTGGCCCGCGTCATCCCCTCGACGACCGGGTCGACCGCCTCGAGGTGCGAAGGGTTGGAGGCCAACGTGATCGGGAGCTCCTCCCCCGCGCTGGCGTGGAAGACGCCACGCGCGCCCTTGTGGTACTTCACGTCCCCCGATCCCTGGACCGAATCGGGATCGAGGTTGCCCTCGAACTCCTCGAAGATCTCGCGGTACGACTTGCCGACGATGTTGGCCAGCACGTTGAGACGACCGCGATGGGCCATACCCATCACGACCTCGGCCACCCCGGAGCCGGCAGCGGCGTCGAGGAGCGCGTCGAGCAGCACGATGGTCGACTCGGCCCCTTCGAGCCCGAAGCGCTTCTGTCCGACGTAGCGCGTGTGGAGAAAGCGCTCGAACACCTCCGCCGCGTTGAGCCGGTCGAGGATGTGGCGCTGCTCCTCGATCTTCAGGGTCGTCGGCTGCCCCTCGACGTGCTCTTGGATCCAGCGCTTCTGCTCGGGATCCTGGATGTGCATGTACTCGATCGCGAGCGTCCGGCAGTACGCGTCGCGCAGCACGTGGAGGATCTCGTCCAACGTCGCCACGTCGCGCCCGGCCAGCCCGTCCGCCACGAATTGGCGCGGCAGGTCCCAGATGGTGAGGCCGTAGGTCAACGGGTCGAGCTCGGGGTGGATGTGCGGCGGTTCGGCGTCAAGCGGGTCGAGGTGGGCGATGAGGTGGCCGCGCACCCTGTACATGTTGATGAGCGTCTGCACGTGCACCTGCTTGACCAGGCGCTGGTGCTCGCCCACGTCGGACCCGTCGCCGGCGTTGTTGTCCACCTGCCAGCGCACCGGCTCGTAGGGGACACCCATCGACTCGAAGAGGTCGTCGTAGAACCCGTCCGCTCCGGTCAGGAGCGAGGCGACACGACCGAGGAACAGGCCGGACTCCGCGCCCTGGATGATCCGGTGGTCGTACGTCGACGTGAGCGTCACGACCTTGCCCAGGCCCAGCTCGGCGAGCACACGGGGGTCGGCAGCCTCGAAGCCCGGCGGGTACCCCAACGCGCCGACGCCGATGATGGC
Source organism: uncultured Acidimicrobiaceae bacterium (assembly GCA_963744935.1). Lineage (GTDB taxonomy): Bacteria > Actinomycetota > Acidimicrobiia > Acidimicrobiales > RAAP-2 > Bog-473. The sequence goes on along the minus strand of CAVUVM010000010.1, from coordinate 91,569 downwards.
GCCCTGTCCCGGCATGAGGCGGGGCACGGACTGCACGGTGCCGAGCGTCCCGGGGTTGGTGAGCGACACCGTCGTCCCGCTAAAGTCGTCGGGAGCGATCTTGTTGGTCTGGATCTTGCGGATGAGCTCCTCGTAGGCGAGGACGAAAGAGCGGAAGTCGAGCGTGTCGGCCTCCTTGATGCACGGGACCAGCAACGTGCGCGTCCCGTCGCTCTTCTCCTGGTCGACCGCAAGGCCGAGTCCGACGTGCTTGTGGTGGATGACGCCCGGCTTGCCGGAGCCGTCGACGTCCGCTACGAAGGCGGAGTTCAGCGACGACACGTCGTGCAGGGCGCGCACGACGGCATACCCGATGATGTGCGTGAAGCTGACCTTGGCCCCCGTCGTCCGGGCCAGCTGGTTGTTCAAGATGAGCCGGTTGACCTCGAGCAGGCGAGCCGGCACGCTGCGCACGCTCGTCGCCGTCGGCACCGACAGGCTGGCCTCCATGTTGGCCACGATGCGCGAGGCTGCGCCCCGCAGCAGCACGGGATCCTCGGTTCCCGCCGAGATGGTGGAAGCGGGAGCCGGGGCGGCGGGCGTCGCACTCTCAGATGTGGCCGTGGTCGCCGAGGGTGCTGCCGCCGGAATCGGCGCGGCGGCCGGACCCACCTGCGGCGCCGGCACGGGGGCCGGGCGGTAGTCCGCGAAGAACTCACGCCAGCTCTCTGAGACGGAGTCGGGGTCGGCCAGGAAGCGGTCGTACATGTCGTCGACCAGCCATGCGTTGGGCCCGAAGGAGCCTCCTGCACCGCCGAACTGGGTCATGAGCCAACCCTACCGGCGGGGGTGGGGCCATAGGGGCGGGCGGATAGCGTCTGCCCTGCCCATGACCTATCCAGCGGCCCTCCACGTCTTGTCACGGCCAGCGCCCGGATCGGCCCCTACCGTGATCTTCGTCCACGGCTCACTCGACCGGGCCGAGAGCTTCCGGCGGGTCATGCGCCGGCTGCCCGAGCTGCCGACCGTCGCCTACGACCGGCGCGGGTATCAAGGGTCGCGCGACGGCGGGGTGACCGACCTCGGCGGCCACATCGACGACCTGTTGGCCGTCGCCGCCGCGATCGCGGGCCCCGTCGTGGCGGTCGGGCACAGTTTCGGTGGCGACGTCGTGGTGGGTGCGGCGTTGGCGTCGCCCCGGGCCTTCGATGCCGTCGGCGCCTTCGAGCCGCCCATGCCCTGGTTGGGATTCCGGCCCCAATCCGGCGGGGCGCCGCGGTCGTGGACGCCGATGTCCGACGACCCCGGCGAGGAGGCCGAGCGGTTCTTCGGCCGCATGGTGGGCGAGTCCGCGTGGTCTCGCCTGAGCGAGCGGGGCAAGGCGTCGCGCCGTGCGGACGGGCCCGCCCTGATGGCGGACATGCGGAGCTTCCGGACCGAAGGCCCACCCTTCGACGTCACCGCGCTGGCCGTGCCCTCGGTCTTCGGGATGGGCGGGCTGGCGTCGAGGCCGCATCACCGACGCGGTGTCGAATGGCTGGGAGACAACGTCCCCAACGCCACGGTCTATGAGATCGACGGGGCGCAGCATGGGGCGCATCTCTCGCACCCCGACCACTTCGCCGCCTTGACCAGGCTCGCGGTCTCGCGCGCCACCGATCGCTGATCGGCTCAGGCGGACGAGAAAGGCAGGCCGCCGTCGGCCGCCGGCGCGGGTTGGTGGGGGTGCTTGAGCCGCCGGGACAGCATCTCGTCGTACTCGACCCCCTTGCCCTCGCTCCGGATGCCGGTCACGAGCGGCGAGTTGGAGAGGAAGACGGCGCCCATGAACATGACCAGCAGCGAGATGGCCTCGAGCGGCCCGTAGGGACCCGAGGTGCGCAAGCTGTCGCCATAGAGGGCGATCCCCAGGCAGATGCTGACCAGCGGGTCGACCAGGACCAGCGTCGACTGGGACGCCGCCAGCGGGCCGGCGTGGAACGCGTTCTGTGTGAGGAACAGCCCGAGTAGGCCGAAGACGATCACGCCGTACGTCTGCCAGTGCTCGAACATCGTGACCCAGTCGTTGGCGGCGTAGTTGCTGACCACCTTGATGAGGGCAGCGGTGAACGCAAACGTGAAAGCCGCTGCGGTGCCGAACATCGCCGCCTTCCACCAGCGCGGGCCCCAGCGAGTGGCCACCACGGCGGCGGCGATGATGAAGGTCACGCTCCCGCCGACGACGATCCAACCCAGGTTGGTGGGGACCGCGTTCCCGCCGCCCGGAGCGGCGAAGTAGAGGAACCCGCTCAGGCCGAAGGCGATAGCCGAGGCGCCGACCCACTCGCGCACCGAGATGGAGAAGCGGAACCAGATCCCGAGGATCGCCACCAAGAAGAGGAGCTCCATGGTGAGGATGGGCTGGACGACCGAGAGCCTCCCGACGTGGAGCGCGAACGACTGCAGCAAGAACGAGCAGACGATGAAGACGAAACCGAGTATCCAGACACCCCGGCGGATGGCATGGGCGATGAGGCTGAGGCGCATCGTTGTCTCTTCGGGGGCGTCCTCTACCCCCATGCGCTGGAGCACGCTCGCCAGCGCGTTGCAGAGAGCCGCTGCTACCGCAAGGACATAGACCATCGCCTCGCCAGCAATTTAACGGGCTGTTGTCACTCTCCACGCAGGAGACCCTCAGCTGGTTCACAGGTCCTGTCCACTGCGTGATTCTGCCCTCTTGACGCAGGAATTCTGTGCGAGTCGCGGCTGAGCACCGGATCGGCCCTCTGCTTGCCTCGTTCTTGCAGAAATCTTGGTGGGATGCCCCAACCGAATATGGCAATTGCGTTACGGTTGCCTTCAACTTCCGACATTGTTCCGATATTGGGACGAAGGAAGGGCGGGGCATCGGATCGTCACCGGGGCGGTCCGAGAGAAAAGGGAGTGCAATGGGACTCAAGGGGTTAGTGAAGCGGTTGACGTTCGCCGCGATGGCAGCAGGAGCGCTGTGTCTGTCCATCGTCGCGATCACGCCGGCGACCAGCGGCGCGTCGACGAAGGCATCCTCCTCGGGAGGGACCGCCACCATCGCCCTCGACGAGAACCTGGCCGGGTTCAACATCAACAACGTGACCTCCAATGAGTTCGTCCTGCAGGAGATCATGAACATGGTGTGGCCCCAGGCCTTCATCGTGAACAACAAGCTCCAGCCGGTGTTGAACAGCCAGCTCCTGGAGAGCGCCGAGGTGACCACCACCGACCCCCAGACAGTCGTCTACAAGATCAACCCCAAGGCCGTGTGGTCGGACGGGACACCGATCACCGCTGACGACTTCATCTACAACTGGCAGACCCAGAGCGGGAATCCCGCCTACACCGACGTCGGCGGCCAGGCGTATCAGCCTGCCTCGTCGGTCGGCTACCAGCAGATCCAATCCGTCGTGGGCTCCGCCCCGTCGGGTGGCGCCGCCTGCGCACCCGGGAGCACGGCGGACCGCAACGTGGGGCTGTGCCCGAACGGTCGTACCGTCACCGTGACCTTCAAGCCGGCCTTCGCCGACTGGCGCAGCCTGTTCATCAACATCGTCCCGGCGCACATCGCCCGGGTCGTCGGCTGGAACACCGGCTTCGTCGGGCCGACGCAGGTCATCTCGGGCAGCTGGTACGAGCTCCAGAGCTACAACGAGAACCAGTCCCTCGTCCTGGTGCGCAACCCCAGCTACTGGGGGACGCCGGGCAAGCTCGACAAGATCGTGTTCCAGTTCTTCTCGGCCGACAGCCAGCTCGTGCCGGCGCTCGAGAACCACGAGATCAACATGATGAACCCGACGTCGCTCAGCCTGTCCATTGTGCAAAACGCCAACCAGTTGACGGGCGTCTCGAAGGCGACGGTCCCCGGCCTGGAGTTCGAGCACTTCGACTTCAACCAGTCCGATCCCTACCTGGCCAAGGTCCAGGTCCGCCAAGCGATCGCCCATGGCACGAACCGCGCCTCGATCATCGCCCGCACCGTCGGGGAGATCTCCAACCAGATCAAGCCGCTGGGCAGTCGCATGCTGATGCCGTCACAGCCGGGTTACTCGGGCACCAACTACTCGTACGATCCGTCGCAGTCGAACAACCTGATGAAGGAGGCCGGCTTCAAGAAGGGCTCTGACGGCTACTGGCAGCCGACCTACGGCCCGCAGGCGGGCAAGGATCTGACCTTCACGATCCAGTCGACGTCGGGCAACGCGATCCGGGCCCAGACGGAGGAGCTGTTCCAGGCTCAGATGAAGGCGATCGGGATCAAGATCAACATCCAGAATTACGACGCCAACACTCTCTTCGGGACCAACCTGCCGAGCGGGACCTACCAGATCACCGAGTTCGCCTGGTTCTCCACGCCCTTCGTGTCGGGCAACCAGTCGATCTACTGCTCGTACACCAACACCTCCAACTGCGGCGAGAACTGGACGCACTCGGCCAACACCCATGTCGACCAGCTGATGACCGAGGGTGTCTCCGCCCCGAGTCAGGCCAAGGAGGACTCCGACTTCAACGAGGCCGATTCCATCCTCTGGCAGAACATGGTCACGCTGCCGCTGTACCAGCAGCCGGCGTACTTCGCCTGGACCAACAACCTCAAGGGCGTGGTCCCGAATGCGTCGAACGACGGGATCACCTGGAACGCCGAGAAGTGGACCATCAGCTCGTAGAGCTGACTGGATCGGGAAGGAGGGGTCGGCCATCTTTGGTCGGCCCCTCCTTCTGTTCCTTCCGAACCTAGAATCCTCGCAATGTTCGCCTACATCATTAGGCGCATCCTGATCAGCATCGTCGTCCTCTTCTTCGCGACGATTCTGGTCTTCCTCCTGGTCGCCAGCGTGGGCAATCCCCTCGGCCTTCTCTTGTCCAACCCGCACATCTCCCACTCGACGATCGTCACCCGCGAGAAACTGCTCCACCTCAACGACCCGCTGTTCCAGCGCTACTGGATCTGGCTGAGCGGAGCTCTCCACGGCAACCTGGGGACCACGATCAGCGGCCAGGACGTGGCGTCTGAGATGTGGTCCCACCTGTTCGTGACGCTGCGGATGGTCGTCATCGCCACCCTCATCGCCATTGCGGTCGCCATCTTCCTCGGCGTCGTCGGTGCGGTCCGTCAGAACAAGTTCACCGACCACGCGATCACGGTCACCAATTTCGCGCTCCTGGCGACGCCGGTCTTCGTCGTCGGGCTCGCCCTCAAGGAGTTCGTGGCCATCCCTATCAACCAGCACCTGGGGACGACCGTCTTCTACACCGACGGCGAGCAGAGCCCGACGTTGAGCGGTTCGTTCATCAGCCGGGTGCCCGACTACGCCGAACATACGGTGCTGCCGGTGCTGACCCTCGTCCTCGTGTCGTATGCATCGTGGGCCATCTATCAGCGGTCGTCCATGATCGAGACGCTCGACGCCGACCACGTCCGCCTGGCTCGGGCCAAGGGCCTGAGCCGGCGCCGGGTGCTCCTACGCCACGTCCTACGCAACGCTCTGATCCCCGTGACGACGGTGATAGCGCTCGACTTCGCCGCCGTCCTCGGTGGTGCGATCCTCACCGAGATCGTCTTCGGCTGGCAGGGCCTCGGCCAGTGGTACGTCACCGGCGTCACCGACCTCGACGTCAACATCATGCTGGCCTACCTGCTGATCACGGCTACCTTCGTGATCCTGTTCAACCTGATCGCCGACATCCTCTACGGCGTACTCGATCCGAGGATCCGCTATGGCTGACCGGGTCGCCGAGGAGAACTTCCTCGAGACGCCCGAGACAGTCGCCACGACCGAGGCGGGCATGCACACCTTGGCCGGGCCGGGTGCCGGGTTGGCCGTGGGCGGCCCGGACGCCTATGGGCTCACCGGCGAGACCAGGGGCCAGTTCCGCATCGTGCTCGGGCGCTTCCTCCACCAACGCCTGGCCGTGATCGGCCTCTGCACGTTCGCGCTGCTCGGGATCGCCTCGGTGTTGGTCGGCCACTTCTGGCAGTTCAGCTACACGACAATCACCAACAACCTCAACGATCCGCCGTCCTGGACCAACCCCTTCGGCACCAACTCGATTGGAAACGACATGTTCGCCCAGGTCATGGCCGGGGTGGAGAAGGACATCGAGATCGCCCTGACCGTGGCCGCCATCGCGATGCTCATCGGCGTGACGGTCGGCGCCATCGCTGGGTTCTACCGGGGCTGGATCGACTCGCTCCTCATGCGCTTCGTCGACCTCGTGCTGGTGTTGCCGGTCCTGGCCGTCCTGATCCTGCTGTCGAGCAAGCTGGCCAAGCAGTCGAGCAACTGGGTCGGCCTGGCGCTCATCATCGGCCTGCTTTCGTGGACCTACGTCGCCCGGCTGGTCCGCGCCGACTTCCTGTCGCTGCGAGAACGGGATTTCGTGGAGGCGTCCCGGGCCCTCGGCGCGACCAACCGTCGCATCATCGTCAAGCACATGTTGCCCAACGCCATCGGGCCCATCATCGTGAACGCGACGCTGACCGTCGCGCTCAGCATCATCTTGGAGTCGACCCTGTCGTTCCTCGGCCTCGGCGTCCAACCACCCGCCGTGTCGCTCGGGCTCCTCGTGGACCAGGGGCAGGACTCGGCAACCACCGAATGGTGGCTGTTCGTATTCCCGGTGGTCTTCCTGGTCATCCTCATCCTGTCGATCTTCCTCATCGGCGACGGCCTGCGCGAGGCGTTCGATCCGAAGAAGAGCCGAGTGAGGGCGTAAGTGCCTGACCCCGCCCTGCAGATCGAGCAGCTCGAGGTCGATTTCCGGACCAAGGACGGCGTCGTGCACGCGGTGCGGGGAATCGACTTCGCCCTGGCCCGCGGCGAGGTGCTCGGCATCGTCGGAGAGTCGGGCTCTGGCAAGTCCGTCACCGCGCTGGCGACCATGGGCCTGCTCCCGAGGAGCGCGGAGGTCCGCGGCTCCATCCGCTTCCAGGGGCGCGAGCTGCTCGGCCTCAAGGAGAAGCAACTGACCGGGGTGCGCGGGACGGGGATCGCCATGATCTTCCAGGACCCGATGACGTCGCTCAATCCCGTCTACACGGTCGGCTGGCAGATCATCGAGGCCATCCGGGCCCACCAGGATCTCTCCAAGGAGGCCGCACAGGCCCGAGCCATCGAGCTGCTGGCCAAGGTGGGCATTCCCAACCCGAGCGAACGAATCAACAACTACCCGCACGAGTTCTCGGGCGGGATGCGCCAGCGGGCGGTCATCGCCATCGCGATGGCGAACGATCCTGAAGTGATCCTGGCCGACGAGCCGACGACCGCCCTCGATGTGACCGTGCAGGCGCAGGTCCTCGAGTCTTTGAAGACCGCCTTGCGCGAGACCGGCGCCGCGCTCCTCCTCATCACCCACGACCTCGGCGTGATCGCAGGTCTGGCCGACCGGGTGCTGGTGATGTACGCGGGCCGAGCGGTCGAGGTGGGGACGGCCGAGGACGTCTTCTACCGTCCGTCGATGCCCTACACGCTGGGCCTGCTCGGCTCGCTCCCACGCCTCGACAGCGACGGCTCCGAGCGGCTGCGGCAGATCCCCGGTGCACCGCCCTCCATGCTGGGAGACCACACCGGCTGTCCCTTCGCACCGCGGTGCCCCCTGGCCACCGACCTGTGCCGCGCGACCGAGCCCGACCTGATGGTCGTGCCGTCGGTCACCTCCACGGAGGGCGAGCACCGCGCCGCGTGCCACTACGCAGAGGAGGTCGGACGCGGGGACCACGGCCGCGTGTTCTCCGACGGCGTCATCGACAACGTGATCGCATGACGCTCTCTGAGATCGGCACGACGCCGCTCGCCGCCGACACCACTCCTGCCCTCCTCGAGGTCACGGACCTCGTCAAGCACTTCCCGCTGCGCGGGGGAAGCTTCGTCCGGCGCCAGGTCGGCGTCGTGCACGCCGTGAGCCACGTGTCCTTCTCCATCGCCCCGGGTGAGACGCTCGGGCTCGTGGGTGAGTCCGGCTGCGGGAAGTCGACGACAGGGCGCGCGGTGCTGCAGCTGATTCAGCCGACGTCGGGGTCGGTGAAGTTCGAGGGGACAGAGCTGACCCAGCTCGGGACGGGCGAGATGCGCCGGGTGCGCCGTGACATCCAAGTGGTCTTCCAGGACCCCTTCGCCTCGCTGGACCCCAGAGTGCCGGTGGGCCAGGCGGTCGCCGAGCCGTTGCAGATCCATGGCATCGGGGACCGCGAGGCCCAGCGCCACCGGGTCGCGGAGATGCTCTCGCTGGTCGGGCTCGAGCCCTACCACGCCAATCGCTACCCGAACGAGTTCTCCGGCGGCCAGCGCCAGCGCATCGGCATCGCCCGGGCCCTCGTCCTCCAACCCAAGCTGCTCGTCCTCGACGAACCCGTCTCCGCGCTCGACGTATCGATCCAGGCGGGCGTGGTGAACCTGCTCGAGGACCTGCAGAACGAGCTCGGAGTCGCCTTCTTGTTCATCGCGCACGACCTCTCCGTCGTACGCCACATCTCGGACCGCGTGGCCGTCATGTACCTCGGCAAGATCGTCGAGATCGGTGACCGCAAGAACGTCTACGAGCGTCCCGCGCACCCGTACACCCAGGCGCTCCTCTCTGCCGTCCCCATCCCGGATCCCAGGGCCGAGCGGGTACGCAAGCACATCGTCTTGGAGGGCGACGTGCCGAGCCCCCAATCACCGCCCTCCGGCTGCCGCTTCCGCACCCGCTGCTGGAAGGCCCAGGCCATCTGCGCGGCCGAAGAGCCTGCCCTGATCGACCGCGGCCAGGGACATCCCGTCGCCTGCCACTTCGCCGAAGTCACCGCCGTCGTCTGACGACGTCGCGTAGCGCCGGCGGCGTGGGTCGCCGCACCACGGCAGGTTCCCCACGAAGGCCCAGGTGCGCCTGTGGATCGCCGAGGGCCCGTACCCGCGTAGCGCTGTCTTGTGCACCGGCGAGGGATATCCCTTGTTCCGCTCGAAGTCATAGGCCGGATAGTCGTCGGCCTGGTCGCGCATGAGCCGGTCGCGCACCACCTTGGCCAGCACCGACGCCGCCGCCACCGACGCGCATTTGGCGTCGCCGTCGACGATCGGGCGCACTTCACCCGGATAGGGATCCTCGGGATGGCGGAGCAGATCGACCGGACCGTCGACGAGGAGCGCGTCGGGTTGGGTACCCAGCTGCGCGAGCGCGCGGCGGGCGGCCACACGCAGTGCCTCGGTCATGCCCCATTCGTCGCACTCCGCCGGGCTGGAGTGTCCGATGCCCCAGCCCTGGCACCACGCGCCGACCGCATCGAAGATGTCCTCTCGCCGCGCCTCGCTCAGCATCTTCGAGTCGCGCAACCACGCCGGCATGGACCGCATCTGGACCCGTGGCCTCACCACGGCGACGCCGACGGTGAGCGGCCCGGCCCACGCTCCACGGCCGACCTCGTCCAGCCCGGCGACGACGTCGAATCCCTGGGAGCGCAGTCGTCGCTCGTGCGTGAGGTCCGGAGAGCAGACCGTCACCGGTGCTCACACGGGCGCGCCTCGTACCATGGGGGCGTGAGCGCACAGGGGGGGGACGAGGCAGACGCATCTGAATCGAGCGGGCGAGTCCCGCTCGCCCCGGGCACCATGGTCGACGTGCGCAACCGGTACCAAGGCACGTGGGTGCGGGGGTTCGAGATCGCCGAAGTCACGCCCGATGGTTACCGGATCCGCCGGATGTCCGACGGCAGCACGCTCGGCGAGCTGTTCTCACGCGACGACGTCCGCCGGGAACGCCGTCGGCAGGGCTTCTGGTGGCATTGAGGCCACGTCACTGCCCTGATTTGAGCACGCTGTCGATGTAGTCGTCGATCGGGATCGCGCTCAAAGTCAACGTCTTGAGCGTCCCGCGCGAGCCGAGCACCAGCGCTACGCGCGCCATGATCGTCTCGTCCGGGGCGTCGATCACGGTGCAGAAGTCGTACTGGCCCAGCAACGCCCACTGCGCCACGATGCGCACGCCCATGGCCTCGACCTCGGCATTCACGGCCTTGAGGCGATCTGGGTTCTCCGTCAGCGTCGCCGCCCCGTCGGGCCCCACCGTTGAGAGCATCAAGAAGGTGGCCATGGGCTCACGCTACCTCAGGCATCAGGCGGCTCCCCGGGTCCTCGGGCCCAGGTGAGCTGTGCGCCAGTCAGTGGAGCTCCTTGCGCAGGACCTTCCCCATTGCATTGCGCGGCAGTGCGTCTACGAGCCGGACCTCTCGCGGGCATTTGAAGGGTGCCAACTGCGCCGCGGCGGCGTCGCGCAGCGACTGCGGGTCCAGGCCCGGATCGCCGACCACAAAGGCCACCACCGTCTCGCCCCACTCCGCCGACGGCAGTCCGACGACGGCCACCTCCACGACGCCCGGGTGGCGGGCCAGGACTCCCTCCACCTCCGCCGGGTAGACGTTGTGCCCTCCGGTGATGATGAGGTCGGTGCGCCGGCCCCTGATGCTGACGTACCCGTCGTCCGCCACCGAGACGAGGTCGCCCGTCGCGAACCAGCCGTCGGGTGAGAGGGGCCCGGGTCCGTGCCCCCAGTACCCGCGGCAGAGCATCGGGCCACGAACCAGCAACTCCCCGACGCCCTGCTCGTCGGGGTCCTCGATCGCAGCCTCGACACCGGGCAACGGGACGCCGACGGAGCCGGGACGCCGTTCGCCGTTCAGCGGGTTGGACAGTGTGAGCAGCGTCTCGGTCATGCCGTAGCGCTCCAGGACCACTACACCTGCGGTGGCAAGGTCGTGCCACAGGTCGGCGGCGAGCGGGGCGGACCCAGACACGCACAGGCGGAGGCTCCCCAGGGCACCCACGTCGGGAAGGGCCGCGAGCCGGTGGTACATCGTGGGCACTCCGAAGAACATCGTGTTCGACGGTGCCGCGGCGAGGACCGCTCCCTCGTCGAAACGATCGAAGACGGTGACCGACGCCCCGGCTGCCAGGGTTCCGAAGAGGCCCGCACACAACCCATGCACGTGGAAGAGCGGCAGGCTGAGGATCAGGCGGTCCTCTGGGCCCCAGGCCCAGGCGGTACGCAGTGCCTCGACTCCGGCCAGGAGGGACCCGTGGGTGTGCACCGCGCCCTTGGGCGTGCCGGTCGTACCCGAGGTGTAGACGATGAGCGCGTCGTCGTGCGGTTTGCGCTCAGGAAGTTCTGCTGGTCCGGCACTCTCGGCCAGGGCCACGAGCTCGGCGATCTGAAGGACGGTGCCGACCCCCTCGAAACGTTGTCCGCGCTCCCCATCGGTGACGGCCAGGACGGGGCCCGCATCGCGCACGACGTGTGCCACCTCGGCGTCGGTCGCCGCGATGTTCAGCGGTACGACGACGCCGCCAGCGCGCAGTGCGCCGAGGAGCGCCGGCACGGTCGCCAGCGACGCGCGCCCGTGCCAGACGACACGGTCCCCCGGGTGCACGCCGTGGTGCGCCAGCGTGGTCGCCATCTGGGCCGTGCGCCGGTCGAGCTCGGCGCCCAGGACGGTCCGGCCGGGATGCCAGCCGTCCACCAGCACCGGCAGATCGGGCCGATCCCGCCAGTGCCGCGCCCAGACCTCGAGCAGCGTCGGGCCCTGCGCGTGGCGGCCTCTCTCGACAGGCCAGCGCCCGCGGGCGATGGTCGCCTTCACCGCGGTCGACACCAGGTCATAGTGTGGCGGTCATGACCGCCCGTCGGATTGACATCGTTCCGCACACGCACTGGGACCGAGAATGGTACAAGTCCTACCAGGACTTTCGCCTGGCCCTGGTGGAATTGATCGACACCTTGATCCCGCTCCTCGAGCGAGACGCCAGCTATCCGCACTTCATGCTCGACGGTCAGATGGCCGTGGTCGACGACTACCTCGAGGTACGACCCGAAGCCGAGGGGCGTCTCCGTGCACTGGCGGCTGCGGGCAGGGTGAGCATGGGCCCCTGGTACATCCTGATGGACGAGTTTCTCGCCTCGCCCGAGACCATCGTGCGCAACTTCCAGATGGGCCTGGTGCGTGGCGCGGCCTTCGGAGGCGTGATGGACGTCGGCTATCTGCCCGACATGTTCGGCCACATCGCGCAGATGCCTCAGATCCTTCGCCTGGCGGGCTTCCGCGACGCCGTGGTGTGGCGCGGGGTGCCTTCACAAGTGACGAAGACCGGGTTCGTGTGGGCGGCCCCGGATGGCTCGTCGGTGCGCGCCGAGTACCTGCCCGTCGGGTACTCGAACGGTGCCGCGCTGCCCGACGATGCCAAGGCGCTCATCCGGCGGACCCGCGACAACGTGGATGAGATCGAGGAGTTCCTGACGGGCGACCTGCTCTGCATGAACGGGTCCGACCACCTGATGCCCCAGCCATGGCTCGGACGCGTGGTCGCCGAGGCAAACGACCTGCAGGAGGACTTCTCCTTCGAGGTGACCTCGCTGGAGCGCTACCTGGCGGGCACGTCCACCGACGGCTTGGTCACCGTGGAGGGCGAGCTGCGCTCGGGGATCCGCGCCCACATGCTGATGGGCGTCACGTCGAATCGGGTCGACGTCAAACGACGGGGGGCCGTGGCCGAACGGGAGCTCGAGCGCCGTGCCGAACCCCTGTGCGCCCTCTTCCAGCCGCCTGAGTCCTACCCGGACCGGCTGCTCGAGCTGGCCTGGCGTGAGATGGTGCGCAACTCCGCGCACGACTCCATCTGCGCCTGCTCGGTCGACGACGTCGTCGACGCTGTTCTGCATCGCTACGCCGAGGCGCGTGAGATCGCGTCCGGCCTGGCCGACAGGGCGGTCAAGGCCTTGGCCCGCTCTCTGGCGGAACCGGGTCCCTACGTGCTGAACGCGTCCCAGCGCGCCCGCTCAGGCGTCGTGGAGTTGATTGTCCCCGCCGACGGGCCGCCGCCGGCGAACGTGCAGGTGCTCTCGGAGCGAAGCGGGACCCCCGGCGCAATGGTGCTCGACGCCGACACGGTCCGCACCGTTCTGGGCATGATGCAGGGCCCGCGGATCAGCGATGATGCCTGGATTCACGACGTCCGCATCGAGGACACCGACGAGGGACTCGACATCACCATCGCGGTCGGCGCCGAGGAGAAACCCAACGTGCCCATCGCAGAGGCCAAACAGGACGTCTACACGCGTCTCGGGGCCCGGCCCGACGCGGTCGTCCGGGTGGCCATGGACCAGCCCGCAACGAGGAAGATCGCCGCTCGGACGAGCGAAGTGCCGGGATACGGGTGGCAAGCCTTCGAGCCGGCACCCCTCGAGCGTCCGGTGGAGGCCACCGAGACCGAGAGCGCCGTGGTGCTCGCCAACGGGCTCGTCCGGGTGGAGATCGACAAGGCGAGCGGCACCTTCGCGCTCGACGGCATCGCAGGCTATGGGCGCCTCGTCGACGGCGGCGACCTCGGGGACTCCTACAACTACTCCCCGCCCCGGCAGGACTCCTTCGTCGAGGAGCCCGAGTCGGTTACGATTCGGGTCGACGAAAGCGGACCGGTGCGAGCACGAGCCCGCATCGGCGCCACCTACGTGTGGCCCGATCACGTCGACGGCTCCTCGCAGGCGAGGGTGGGCGAGCACCACGTCACCGTTGACACCGACGTGGAGGTGCGGGCAGACGACGGCGTCGTCCGGGTGACGACCAGCTTCGTGAACCCGAGCGGTGACCATCGGCTGCGGGTCCACCTCCCCCTTCCTTCGGCGGCGGCTCATTCACACGCCGAGAGTGCCTTCACCATCGTGACCCGCGGCTTGACCGCTGAGGGAAGCGCCGACGAGTACGGGCTGCCGACCGCTCCCGCCAACCGCTTCGTGACCGCGGGGCGGCTCACGGTCGCCCACGAGGGCGTCTGCGAGTACGAGCTCATCGACATCGAGGGCGATGCGGCCAAGACCATCGCCCTCACCGTTCTGCGCTCGACTGGCATGCTTTCACGGCTCGGGATGGCCTACCGTCCCATGCCGGCCGGGCCCATCACGCCGGTCGAGGGCCTGCAGATGCGTGGGAAGCGCGTCACGCTGCGCTACGCGCTCGCGGTGGACTGTGCCGACCCGTACCGCCTGGCCGACGACGTGCTGCTCCCCCTCGAGCCGGTGTCGACGCTGGGTGGTGGCAGCCGCGCCGCGTCGGGAAGCGAGCTGGCGGTCCACGGCGCCGAGGTCAGCGCGGTCCACCGGGTGGGCGGTGCGCTCGAGATCCGGGTCTTCAACCCCCGCGCCGAGCAGACCGCCGTGTCGATCCCGGGACGCTCGGGATGGCTGGTCGACCTGCGTGGCTACCCGCTCGAGGCCTTCGAGGGGTCCTTCGAGCTACGACCCTTCGGGATCGCCACCGCCCGGTTGCGCGGCGACTGACTCGCCGCCGCGGTTGGCGGTGAGGACGCGCTCCCCGACGCCGCGCAGCTCCTCGAGGTCGCGCAGTACCTCGGAGATCCGCTCCCAGCGGACGTTGCGCCGGCGGTCGGCCGCCAGACCCGTCCCGTCCGCCTCTTGCCCGGGGCGGCCGCACCACCACAGCTGGACACGACCCAGATCCTTGAGCACACGAGGACGGAGCGCTTCGGCGATGAACTCCCCCGGTGCCTCCTCCATCAACACAGTGTGGAACTCGTCTGACATGAGGACCGTGCCGGGATTGCCGATGTTGACGATGCGGTGGGCCAGGTTGACCGTGGGGCCGAAGTAGTCGCCGTCTCGAAGCAGGACCGGGCCGTAGCCCAGGCCGACCCGGACGTCGGAGAGCAGGTCGTCGTCGGCGTACGCGTCGGCAAGGTCGAGTCCGATGCGCGCCGCGTCGACCACGTTGTCGACGACGAACATGACCTCGTCGCCGATCATCTTGACGACGCGCCCGCGGGCGGTGGTCACGATGTCGTGGGAGATCTCCTCGAAGCGGCGCACCACCTCGGCCAGCTCCTCGTGGCTCAGGTGCTGACTGAGCAGCGTGAAGCCGACCATGTCGGCGAATCCCACCGCCAGCATCGGGCTCTCTCCTGGCGCGAGCCCGTGGCTGCGCAGCATCATGCTGCGCTGGATCCCCGCTGCCACCTGGCGCCGCCACACGAATTCGAGCAGCTTCGCCATGGCCGGAATCGTGACGTCGGCGACGCTGGCGAAGGCCTCCGCGGAAAGGACCGGGTCGATCTCAGCGTGCGCCACGTCGCCCGGGACGAGCTCCGCCTCGGCGATGCGCGCCATCGACGACCCGATGACGCGGGCCATCTGCACGGCCGTCTCGACGTCCGCCGTACCGAGCGCCTCCAGGCCCTGGAAGATCCGCACGGCCTCGAGGTCGAGGTCGGTGAACGCCAGCTCTTCGTCGTCCACTCCGGGGAAGCCGAGCGCGCGCCAGAAGCGCTCGAGCTTGTCCAGGCTCACGCCCGTCAGCTCCGACACCTCGAGGCGCGAGTAGCGGCGGCGGAAGGGGACGAGCATCCGATCGGCCACGAAGAGGTCGATCACGCCGTCGTCCACCGCTCGGTCGATCTCTTCCTCCGTCGCGCCGTGCATGAGGAGGATCTCCTTGACGTGGGCGAGGGCGGCCTCGTGCCGCGCCTCGTCGTCGACCCCGGATAGCGCGTCGTAGCCGTGGAAGAAGCCGCTCATGCGGGCAAGCCCCGAAGCAACGCCTCGTCCCACTCGGGTCGGGACGGACGGCGCATGAGGTTCATGAGGGCATCGGCCGGTGAGCACCGTCCCTCCACGATCGCCTGGACCTGTTCGGCGATGGGCATCTCGACCCCGTGGGCTTGCGCCAGGGCGACGAGGGGGCCGGCGCTCTTGACGCCCTCGGCCACCATGTGCATCCCGCTCACGATCTCGTCGAGGGAGCGACCCTCTCCCAGGGCGAACCCCACCGACCGGTTCCGGCTCTGCGGGCTGGCACAGGTGGCCACCAGGTCTCCCACCCCGGCGAGTCCGCCGAAGGTGAGCACCTTGCCTCCCAGCGACACGCCGAGCCGGCCGAGCTCGGCCAGTCCCCTCGTGATCAGCACCGCCCGGGTGTTGTCGCCCAGCCCCAGCCCGTCGCCGATGCCCGCGGCGATGGCCATCACGTTCTTGGTGGCGCCGGCGATCTCGCACCCGATCACGTCGGTGCCGGTATAGGTGCGGAAGGTCCGGCTGTGTACAAGCGCCTGGACGCGCTGGGCGAGCGCGTCGTCGGGCAGGGCGACGACGCAGGCCGCCGGATGGCCCTTGGCGACCTCGCGAGCGAGGTTCGGTCCGGTGAGCACCCCGGCTGCGACGCCCGGCAGTACCTCGGCGACCACCTGGGACATGCGCAGATTCGTCCCCATCTCGATTCCCTTTGCCAGGCTGACGACGGCCTCGAGCGAGCCGGCGGACGAACGCACACCGGTGAGCACGTCTCGGAACCCGTGCGAGGGAACTGCCATGAACACGATGCCGGTGCCCTCGAGCGCCTCGTCCAACGACGAGGTCACCGCCAGCCCGTCGGGGAGCTCGATACCGGGCAAGTACTTCCCGTTCTCGCGCCTCGTCCTCATGGAGGCGGCCAGCTCTTCTGATCGGGCCCACAGGGTAGTGGGGTGCGTCGCAGCGACGATCGTGGCGACAGCGGTCCCCCAGGACCCTGCGCCGATCACTGCCACCCGCTCTGTCATGCCCCAAGAGACTACGGCGGGCTCGCCACCCCTTCTGCCCTGACCCCTACACTGTCCAGGTGTCGAGGGTGCTCGCGCGGGATACGACGCTCGACCCCGACGTCCACCTCGGTCCCGAGGTCGTCCTGATCCCCGTCAAGGCGTTTCATCAGGCGAAGCGACGGTTGGGCACGGCGCTGAGCGACCCCGACCGAGAACAGCTGGTGCGAGCCATGGCGACGCATGTGATTTCGGCCAGCGCACCGCTTCCGGTTGCGGTCGTCTGTGACGATGACGTCGTGGCCGCGTGGGCGGAAGAACACGGCGCCAGCGTCGTGTGGGCGCCGGGGCATGGCCTCAACGGCGCCGTCCGTGCCGGCGTCCATCGCCTGGCCCAGGCCGGTGCGCGCTGGGTGACCGTCGCACACGGGGACCTGCCCCGCGCCAAGGGTCTGGGCACACTTTCGCCCTTTGATGGCGTCACCCTCGTTCCCGACCGGCGAGACGACGGCACAAACGTGCTGCGACTGCCCGCCATCGCAGATTTCAGGTTTGCCTATGGTCCCGGTTCGTTCCGGGCTCACCGGGCAGAGGCCACGCGCCTCGGGCTGGCCGTACGAATCCTCCGCGCCCCCGACCTGGCCTACGACGTCGACTGGCCGGCAGACTTAACGGCGCCCTGATGCGGAACCGGGGGCCCGAAGGCCCCCGGTTCTCACTGTCGGTGGAACGCAGCGATGTGCTGCGCCCGGGCGTCTAGCGCTTGCGTGCCCGACGCTTGACCGCCTTGCGTGCCGGAGCCCGCGTCGCAGCCTTCTTAGCCGGAGCCCGCTTCTTAGCCGGGGCCCGCTTCTTGGCGGCCTTGCGTGCCGGAGCCCGCTTCTTGGCAGCCTTCTTGGCCGGGGACCGACGCTTGACCGCCTTGCGTGCCGGAGCCCGCTTCTTGGCGGCCTTCTTGGCCGGTGACCGACGCTTGACCGCCTTGCGTGCCGGAGCCCGCTTCTTGGCGGCCTTCTTGGCCGGTGACCGACGCTTGACCGCCTTGCGTGCCGGAGCCCGCTTGACGGCCTTCTTGGCCGGTGCGCGCTTAACTGCCTTTCTTGCCGGGGCCCTTTTCTTGGCGGCCTTCTTGGCCGGACCCCTTCTTTTCGCGGCTACTGCCACAGGTGCACCTCCCTAGGAGCATGGTCACTGAATAGAGGTGAAGCCTGCGCCACTTCGAGTTCCGTACCTCGCCGTGCGCACTGCCGCACCGGATTCACTGTTTTGTGAGACGAATGACGCTGCTGCAACGGCATCAACGACACCACCACATCACGTCGGTTCGTCCCGGTTCCCGTCGTGCAGTCTCGGATTGACACTGTGCTGTTCGACGAGCAGACGCGCAGAAACGAGACCGACAAGTTTCGTTTTGCGCGCCACACATCGTTGTGTCGCAGCACATGTCAACCCTCCCTCACACTTCGGGTAGACACCATTCTTCTGTTGTCAACACGCTCAGGTCAAGCATTCTTTGTTCGCGGGGTCATTTTGCCGCGTACTGATGACCTTCGTTTCACGCGCTGTCGTCCCTACAAATGACGCGCACACTGCACACCTGCGTTGACGTTTCGGTTGCGTTGTCGTCGCATTGGGCGATATGTCCTATGGAATTTTCTGTTCACCAACGCAAACATCGTCTGCATGGAACGTGATGATCAGATACGTGATTCGTGCCTGATTTCCACAACTGCGTTGCGCGAGGTCCACCGTTTTGCGCAGCACAGCATCTATGTTGGTTACGGCAGAGACGGGTGGATGTGGGCAGGAGCGCAGCGTTCAACGCTGGTGTTGGGTCCTCCGCGCTCCGGAAAGACATCGTCCCTGGTCATCCCCAATATTTTGTTGTCGGGTGGTGCCGTCGTCTCCACGTCCACCAAGCCCGATGTGATGCTTGCGACCGCGCCGTCGCGCAGTCGCGACGGGTGGGCGTTCCTCTACGACCCGAGCGGAGAAATTGATTGCCCTCCCACTGTCGAGCGTGTCGGGTGGTCGCCACTGACCACCGCGGCCGATTGGGACGCAGCGGTGGTGACTGCCGACGCCATGGTCGGCGCGAGCCGTCTGAGTGGCGCTCGCACAGGCG
Source organism: uncultured Acidimicrobiaceae bacterium (assembly GCA_963744935.1). GTDB lineage: Bacteria > Actinomycetota > Acidimicrobiia > Acidimicrobiales > RAAP-2 > Bog-473. The sequence goes on along the minus strand of CAVUVM010000010.1, from coordinate 72,909 downwards.
AGCACCACTGGACCGAGCGGGCCGGCGCCCTCCTCTCAACCCTGCTTCACGCCGCTGCGCTCGAAGAGCTGCCCATGCCCGAGGTCCTGCGCTGGATCGACCGCCACAACGCCGCCCCGGCCCTTGGGATCCTTGCCGCGAGCGGCGCCGAGTCTCCGGCGACTGATTTGCTCGCTGGCATCGCCGCCACCGATTCTCGTGAGCAGTCAGGAATCTGGTCGACCGCCTCAGGCGTCTTGGCCGCCTATCGCACCAAGGGAGCCATGGCGTCGACGAACGCGCCACCCCTCGATCTCGACGCATTCTGCGACGGAGCGAACACGCTCTACATCTGCTCGACGGGACGCCGGCAGCGTCAGTTCGCCCCGCTCGTCGTCTCCCTCGTCGGCGACGTACGCGAGGCCGTTTACGAACGTGCTCGCACCGACGGTCTCGATGGACCGCCGACGCTGTTGGCGCTCGACGAGGTCGCCAACATCGCTCCCATCCCGGACCTCCCCGCCATGGTGAGTGAGGGGGCGGGGCAGGGCCTCCTGGTCCTGGCCTGCCTGCAGGACCTGTCGCAGGCGCGAGGCCGGTGGGGCCCGGCGGCCGACGGCTTCCTGTCGCTGTTCGGGGCCACGATCGTGCTGCAGGGCATCGCCGACACCGCCACCTTGCGTGACATCAGTGCGCTCGCGGGTCGCCACGAGGTTCCGACGACGACGCTCAGCCGGTCGGTCGGACGTTGGGGGCGCATCCACCCGTCGACATCGGTCGGATCCGCCCGTGAGGACCGGCTGCCCGTCGACGCCATCACGCGCGGCGCACCGGGCCACGCGCTCGTCCTCGGCCCGGACAAGGACGTCACCGAGGTCGCGCTGACACCGGCGCACACGCACGCACCGTGGCGCGACCTCGTGCCCCCGCATCGGACGCTGGGGGCGCGCCAAACGACTGGCTTGAGCCGATAGTCAGCGCCCGAGGCCGAGCTCGACCGTGGCGGGGTCACGCCGGCCGAGGCGGGTCCGTGCGACCTCGACGTGTCGCAACGCCGTGAGATGGTCGGCCAGCCGCGCCGGCTGCAACGTGGCTAGTTCGTCGCGCCCGACGCCGAATGGCTCGTCGGCCCGGGTGACGTTCCATCGCTCCCGGTAGGCCTCGATCGTCTTGGCGGCGTCGACCCACAGCTCGTGTTCCTGCGGATCGACAGGACGCGGCCCGAGCGCGCGCAGGTGATGGGGGCGCGGCAGCGCGTCACGGCGCCGATGGAGCGGTTCGGCGACGCCCGTGGGAGCCGGCGGCACCCAGAGCGCGACGAGACGATCGACCGAGCCGGCCTCGACGCCGTCGCGAGCGCCACTGGCGAAGGCGGCCACGACGTCACGCCGGCGGGCCCCACCGTGGGGCGTCAGCGACAACATGCCGGCGACGCAGTGCTCGTCGAGGGCCGGATGGGCGTCCTGCCGTATCGGTACCGGCTCGAGCTGCGGCGGTCCTCCGGCCGCACGGGCCCGGCGGCGCCAGTCGCGTGCCGCCTCGGCGTGGTCGAGACCCGACGTCTTGGCCGGACGGGTGGCAGCCCACGCGACGCGGCGACCCCGGGCCGAGCGGGCCCCGGTCTCGTACACGCGGCGGCGGATGTCAGCACCGCGTGAGGAGAGCTCGCCGAGCACCTCCGGCGGGATGCCGACGATCTCTGCGGACCGCCCCAGCGGTGGCGCGGTCCAGCGGACGCCCAATCCGGCGCGCAGATGCGCCTCGTAGACCGAGCACGCAGCGTGCCGGTGGGCGTCGAGCCCTCGCCTGTCGCATGCGGTCCAGCGGCCGTCGACGCCGTGCACGAGGTTCGCCATCACGACGTGGCTGTGCAGGTGCGGGTCGCCGTTGCGGCTGACGGCGTGCGTGAACTGGCCGGCCACCATGCCACTGGTCGGGATCACGACGTCCCTGCGGACAGCCGAGACCCCGTGCTGCTCCAGATAGGCCAGCCCCCCGGCCACCGCGGCCTCGTCCGCGGCGACGATCCGGCGCGCCGCGTCCGGGCCGCCCAGCGCGAACAGCACGCTCGCCGACTTCGGGGCACTGAAGGTCAGGTCGTACGCGGCGACGGTGACTCGCGAGGACCCGATGGGCCGTCCGGTCGCCGGGTGCAGGCCCGACAAGAGGCGGCGCACACCCGCGGCGTCGGCGGCGCCGTCCAACCCCAACCCGGCGGCGGCCGCCCCGGTCCAGCGCGCCGGCACCGGGACCGGCAGCTCCCGACCGAGGTCTGAGAGGTAGTAGTCGGCCCCGTCCCGCCGCACGCCGTGGATCCCGAGCACGCCCGGGGAACGGTCGTCAGGTCCGGCGCAGCTCCACCACCGGGATCACCCGGGGCGCCGCCTTCTCCGCGTACTCCGCGAAGCCCGGCTGGTAGGCCACCTGCTCCACGAAGAGGCGGTCGCGCTCGGTGCCGGTGACCGGCGCGGCGACGGCGGCGAAAAGCTCGTCACCCAGCTCGACCACCACCTCCGGGTGCGCCACCAGGTTGTAGTACCAGTCCGGATTCGACGGTGCCCCAGCCTTGGAGGCGACCACGTAGATCCGTTCCCCATCGAGGAGCGCGACGAGGGGGTTCACCCGCTTGGTGCCCGACCGCGCTCCCGTGGTGGTGAGCAACACGACCGGCGCGTCGCCGAAAGCGGCCACCTTGCCATGGTTCGCCCGGAATTCCTCGATGACGCCTTGGTTGAAATTCTGCGTTCCCATGAGCCGGACCCTAGTAACGAGCGAGGACCCGCCGCGCCGCGTCGGCGGCGAGCCCCGTCAACGACGGCGGGTTGACCACCCGGGCGGCGGGACCCAGTTGGAGCAGGAGCCGCTCGAACCAGGCCATCCCCGAGACGTCGAGCACGACGCCGTCGCCGTCACGGGCCATCGAACGGACCGGGACGGATTCGGGCACCCACCCCGCGTCCGGACCCAGTCGCAACTGCACCTCCACCGCGCCGGGCCCCGGCACGAACATCTCCTGCAGCGGTCGGTCCCGCAGCGCACCGGTGCTGGCAGTCGTCGCGGCGCCGTCCACGTCGCGCACCGCACCGATCCGGTCAACCCTGAACCGGCGCATGTCGCCCGCCCGGTGACAGTACGCATCGAGATACCAGTGGCCGTCGATCGTGATCACCTGCACCGGCTCGACGACACGGGTGGTGAGCTCGTCACGAGACCCTGACAGGTAGTCGATCGAGACCGCCGCGCCCACGTCCGCCGCCGCCCGCACCGCAGCCAAGTGCTCCGGCGCGTCCACGTCGAGACCGACCACCTCCCGTGACCCGAGCGCGGCGTCCAGCTTGGCCAAGGCACGGCGCAACGCATCGTCGTCGGAGCCGGGCACCGCCAGCAGCAACCGGGCCGACGCCGCCACGGCAAAACCCTCCGCCGGCGTCAACCGCCGCGGCCGGGCGTACTCGGGCGGCAAGAACGCGCGCACGGAGCGCTCCGACACCTCGATCTCCATCAGCGTGTCCGGCGTGTACGGCGGCGTCCCACAGCAGGCCGCCAGCTCCAACTCCGCCACCAGCTCCTGTTCGTCCATCCCGAAGCGCCGCGCCGCCTCGGCGGTCGGCGCCTCCCCCACCTGCGCCAGCCACCCGATCACCGCCAGCAGGCGACGCAACCGACGACTCGTCTCTGCTCCGGGGGCGGATCTGGGCCCGGCCGCCGCGCCGGTGCTGCCCTCATCGGGCGCGGCGGGCACCACCGGATCCGCCGGAAGCGTGTGCTCCTCGTTGGATATGGCGTCGAGCCACGCAACGAGCTCGTCGCGGAAGGCCGGTGGCTCCAAGATGGTGGCGTGATCGAGCAGGCCGAGCACCCACGAGCGGATGGCGGTGAACGACGACACGCCGAGCACGAGGTCGACCGACCCGTCGTCGGCGCGAGCGACCACCTTGTCCTCGCCGACCTCGTCGATGACCCGGCGTGCTTCGAGGGCGTCGACGCGGATGCGCATGGCGACGGCATCAGCCGGCTCCGCCTCCCAGGGCTCGTCGGGCAGGGCCGCTTTCACGTCCACCTGCACACCGTCGGGGATCGTGCCGCTGCCCGGCTCGCCGCGCGTCACGTCGCCGTCGATCCGGTCGACGCGGAACGTGCGCACGCCATCGCGCTCGACGTCCCACGCCACGAGATACCAGTGCCCGAAGCGGAACCACAGGCCCACGGGTGCGACCACGCGGGGCGCGCCGCCGCCCCGGTACGCGAACGTGGCCGCGGCGCGTGTGCGGACCGCCTCGAACAGCTCGACGAGCGCGGCGGGCGGGACGAGCGACGCGATCGGCCGGACGTCGCCCAGGCCGGCCGCGCCCAACTTCAACAGCGCGTCTCGACCACTAGGATCGCCGAGGTGGACGCCGGCGACGGCGAGATGGAGCGCGACCTGCTCGTCGGGTTCGAGATCGAGGTCGGGCAGGTAGAACGACTCGCGTTCGATCCGGTATCCGTACTGCTCCGCGCCCGGCAGCCGTTCGGTGAGGACGGGGATGCCCTCGTCACGAAGGAGGCGCTTGTCCCGCTCGAAGGCCTGGCGGCGCGCCGAGTGCTCGACCGGGTAGCCCGGGACCTGGTGCGCGATGGCGTCGAGGGTCAGCGGGTGCTGCGCCTCGAGCAGGACGAGAACGAGGTCGGTGACGCGCTCGAGCCGATCGAGCTTCGGGGGGGCCTCCATCGACCAGAGCCTACGGCGGTGTGGGCGCCGTGATCGCCGCCGGGCACCCCTTCGACTGGCACTTCCACCTCTTCTGGCTGCTCGTCCTCCCAGTCCTCGTCGTTCTGTACTTCTGGGCCACCAGCGGCCGGGACCACGACACGGCGACGCCGCGCCAGAGGGTGCTCTTCGTCGGTGGCGTGCTGATCCTGGTGGTCGCGGTGACGTGGCCCCTCGGCGACCTCGCCGCGCACTGGCTGCTGGTGGCCCTCGTGCTCCAACGGTTGCTGCTCACCCTCGCCGTGCCGCCGCTGCTCGTGCTCGGTACGCCCCGTTCGCTCATCGCCCGGCTCACCCGCCCCTCCCCCGTCGACGCGGTCCTGCGCGTCGCCATGCGGCCGGCCCCCGCGGTGGCCATCGTCACCGTGGTCGCCGTCGCGACCTTGACGACGGGTGCGGTAAGCCTGGCGGCCCGCTCGGACGCGGCGCGGGTCGTGATCGAGCTGGTGGTGCTCGCCTCGGGATTCGTCCTGTGGGCTCCCGTGCTGACAGAGCTGCCGGGAGCGCCACGGCTCTCCCCACTCGGGCGCGGTGGCTATCTGATCGTGCAGTCGATCGTGCCGAGCTTCCTCTCCATCGTCTGGATCTTCGCCCGGCACTCCCTGTACCCGCCCTACAGCCACCCGGGGAAGGTGGTGGGCATGACACCGCTGCTGGACCAGGAGCTGGCCGGCTTCGTCGCCAAGCTCAGCACGATCGCGGTGCTCTGGACCGTGGCCTTCGTCATCATGACCCGGGCGCAGTCGGCCGACGTCGCCGGGCAGGACGAGCCGCTCATGTGGTCCGACGTCGAACGCGAGATCGAGCGGGCGGACCGCCGGGAACGGCGGAGCAGGTGGCTGCCGCCTCCGTCGTGATGGGGCACAATGGGAGACCTATGGGTGCAGCGGTGATGGTTCGTGTCCGCGGACAAGCGGACACAGCGGGACGAGCGACGGCGCCGTCTCGGACAGAACTTCCTTCGGCCTGAGCTCGCCGACTCGCTCGTCGCCGAGGCGGCCTTCGACACGGGCTGCCTGGTGGTCGACATCGGCGCGGGTGCCGGTGCCCTCACCTTCGCCTTGGCGCGACAGGACCTCGACGTCGTCGCGCTGGAAAAGGACCCGATCTGGGCCTCCCGGCTGCGAGCGGAAGTGCGCCGGCGAGGGGTCGACAACGTCACGGTCCTCTGCTGCGACGCACGTGCGTATCGGATGCCACGGCGCCCGTTCCGCGTCATGGGCTCGATCCCCTTCGGCGCGACGACCGCGATCCTGCGCCACCTCTTCGACGACACACAGAGCGCTCTCGTGCGTGCGGACCTCGTCGTGCAGTGGGAGGTGGCGCGCGAACGCGCCGCGACGCCGCCCACGACGTTGCTGTCCACCACCTGGGCGCCGTGGTGGTGCTTCGACGTCGGGCGCCGGATTCCAGCGTCGGCCTTTCGCCCCGTCCCGATGGTCGACGCTGCGGTGCTGGTGGTGACGCGCCGCACGCCGCCCCTTCTCCCCGAGCACATGGCCGGCGCCTATGCGACGTTCGTCCGTCAGGTGTGGCAGTAGCGTCTCGGTTTCGTATGCAGGAGACGTGGTCGGTGCCCGACGTCTACCTCCTGACCGAGGGGTCGGAGGGAACCGTCGCCGTCCCCGATCTCACGCTCACGTTTCTCGACACCGGCGTCGCCCTGGACAAGGCCGACGGCGAGCACGTCTGGTCGAGCCCGTGGGACCAGCTCGAGGAGATGTCGCCAGTCGAGCGATCCGAGCTCCCCGACGGTCGCTCGGGGGTCGTCATCGTCGTCGTCGAGCGTGCCGGTCGTCGGGAACACCGCTTCGTGCTTGCCGCCGACGACCCGGCCGAGACAGAGGCGACCATTGTCCGCCGCGCCGCCGACCACGGACTGCGGACAGGCACCAAGCCGGCAGTCTCCAAGGCGCTCACCGCGCTGATCGTCCTTGCGGCCCTTGCCACCATGACGGCACTGCTGCTCGCAGCCGTGCACGTCATCCACCTCTGATCAGGCCAGCGACGCGCCCCGCAGCTCGTCGAGGGAGAGTTCCGCCGTCTGGTTGCCGCCGCACTGCGGGCAGTGCTCGACGTGGCGCCACGAACGAAGCAGACGGGTGCCCTCGGGATTCAAGAGGACCACGAAGGACTCGGAGATCGGGTCGATCTCGAGGCCGTAGTAATCCCGCCACGCGGTGGTCGCAGCGTGTGCGTCGAGCGCCAGACCTTTGAGGACGCGCCGAAACCGCATGCGCTCGGTATCGAAGATCCACGTGCTGTGGCAGGACTCCAGCACAAACACAGAGTCGTCCGTGGGGGGGACCACGTCGCTGATCATGCCCGATCCTTTCCCGAGATCGGCGACGAAAGCACCTCAGGACCGTTACAAATGGGTGACAATTCCCGTTTTCCCAGGTTGAACCCTTATTGCGGCCCGGCGTCGTGCTTCCGGCCGACCACCAGTTCGCGCTTGGTGCAGAGCTGGCGGAGGACCGAACACAGGACGATCCGACTGTCGGCCGGATCGACGACCTGGTCCACCAGCCCCCTCTCCGATGCTGGCCAGGGGTTCAGATAGGCGTCCTCGTAGGCCATCTCCTCGTCGGCCCGGGCGCCGGACTCCAAGCCCCGGTACAGGATCTGCACCGCACCCGACGCACCCATGACCGCCACCTCGGCCCCTGGCCAGGCCAGGCAGATGTCGTTGCCGATCCCCCTCGAGTCCATGACGATGTAGGCCCCTCCGAACGCCTTGCGCAGGATGAGGCAGAGCCGGGGCACGCTGGCCTGTGCGTAGGCGAAAGCGAGCTCGGCCCCGTGGCGGATCATGCCCCGCCACTCGAGGTCCTTCCCGGGCAGGAAGCCGGGCGTGTCCACCAGGCTCACGATCGGCAAGTTGAACGCGTCGCACAGGCGGACGAACCGCGCCGCCTTCTGCGAGGCCGCGATGTCGAGCGTCCCCGCCAAGATCCGCGGCTGGTTCGCCACGAACCCCACCGGCATCCCTCCCATCCGGGCGAACGCCGTGACGATCTGTCCGGCCCAGCGCGGCCAGAGCTCCTGGTACTCGCCGTCGTCGCAGAGCGAGCGCATCACGTCGCGCACGTCGTAGGTCGCCGCTTTGCGGTCCGGGATCACCGTGCGCAGCTCCGGCGTCGACCGCAGCACCGAATCGCTCACCGGCTCCACCGGCGGTATCTCGTCGGTGCTCGAAGGCAGGTACTCCAACAGATCGGCCACCGTGCCATCGACGTCGTCAGACTCGACGCTGCACAGCCCGCTGGCTGTCGCGTGCGTCGTCACGCCACCCAACTCGCCCAGCCCCAGCTGCCTGCCGGTGAACTCGGCCACCATCTGGGGCCCCGACACGAAGGCCACGGCGTCGGCGTTCATCACGACGAGGTCCGCGAGCCCCAGCAGCAGCGCCGGCCCGGACACCACCGGTCCCGTCGCGGCGGCGATGACCGGGACCTGCCCGCTACAGCGTGAGATCGCCGCCGCCGCCCGCCCCCATCCGTGCAGGGCCGCCACGCCGTCTTGGACGTCCGCGCCACTCGATACGACGAAGAACACAAACGGCATCCCCAAGTTCCGAGCCTGGTCGGCCGCCTCGGCCAGCCGCACCCCGTCGGCGTGCGTGATGGCGCCCCGCCGCATCGACCCGAGCGCCCGGCAGATGACGGCGTTGCGCCCTCCGATGCGTCCCACCACCGACGTGACGGCGCCGACGATGCCCTTGCCGACGTCGACATCGGACGTTGTCGTCATTCCCGCCGAATGTAGACCGTTCTCCTCTCGATGGCTCCCACTATGGCGCCCACTTCCAACGCCGAGTTGGCTCGTCTCTCCGACGCCGAGTTGATGGAGGAGGCCGCCGCGACCTCCCGGGCTCTGGCCTCTCTGGCGGGACGCTTCGCCTTGGTGACCGCCGAGCTCGACCGGCGCGAGGGCTGGCGAGCCGAGGGCGCCACCTCGCTCGAGTCCTGGATCATCGAGCGCTGCGGGGTGTCCCTCCCCACGGCGAGGACCTATGCCGCCGTCGGCGAGCGGCTCTTCGACCTGCCCCACCTGGCCGCCGCGCTCTGCGAGGGGGACCTCAGCTTCGACAAGGTGCGCGCGGTGGCCGAGAGTGCAAGCCCCGAACGCGACGCCGAGTGGGCCGAGACGGCCAAGACGTCCTCCGTGCGCCAGCTGGCCGAGCTCGCCCGCTCGAGCCGGGGGCCCTCAGAGGCCCAGGCCCACGCCGCCCACGACGCGCGATCGCTGCGCTTCAACGACATCCTGCGCACCATCAGCGCCCAGCTGCCCGAAGAGTCCTATGCCACGGTGCGCGCCCGCCTCGAGGCCAAGGCCCGGGCCCATCCCTCCGATGGAGAGACCGGGTGGGACCAGCGCCTGGCCGACGCCTTCGTCGAAGTGGTGAGCGCCCCCGATGCCGGAAAGAGGCCACGCACCAGGTCGACCCCCTACGTCGTGGTGGCGCACACCCCCCTCGAGAACCTCCTCGACGAGCAGAGCACCTTGTGTGCCGAGCTCGAACGCGGCGGCCTCATCAGCGCCGAGACGCTGCGGCGCCTGGCCTGTGACGCCACGCTCGTCGTGGCCGTCGACGACGACGTGGGCCACACCATGTACGAGGGCCGGGCCACGAGGGACCCGACCGAGACCCAGCGCCGTGAGCTCTGGCGGCGGGACCGGCACTGCCGATTCCCCGGCTGCACCAATGCAACCTTCACCAACGCCCACCACCTCGATCCCTGGACGCCGTCGGGCCGAACGGACCTACCCAACTTGGTGCTCCTCTGTGCGCACCACCACCATCGGGTCCATGCCAAGGAATGGGCCGTAACAGGCAACGCGAACGCTGAGCTGCGCTTCGTCGGCCCCTCGGGCCGGGTCATGCCCTCGCGCCCCTCGCCGCTGTGGACCAGGGGCAGCGGCCCCCGGCCGGCCTCAGCTGAGGATCGCTGACGGGCAGCCGTCCGGCGGCCAGGAACACGATAGAAGCCGAGAAAGAAAAGGAAAGAAGGGGAAGAAAAGGAAAGAAAGGGAAAAGAAGAGGAACAGTAAGAAGGAGGAAGACGGAGGAAAGAGCGATCAGATGTGGTTGGTCTCGGCCCGTCGCCACGGCCCCGAGCGACCGCCCGCCTTCTCCCACAGCGCCACATGCTCGATCGTCATAGTCCTGTCCGCCGACTTGCACATGTCGTAGACGGTCAGGGCGGCCACTGAGCAGGCGGTCATCGCCTCCATCTCGACGCCTGTGCGGTCGACCGTCTCGACCTGGGCCTCGACCTCGACGTAGTCGTCCCCGATGGAGAAATTGATGCCGATCGAGCCCACCAGGACCGGATGGCACATCGGGATGAGATCGGCCGTCCGCTTCGCGGCCTGGATCCCGGCGATCCGCGCCGCCGCCATCACGTCCCCCTTGGTGATGGCGTTATTGGCCACCTTGGTCGTGGTCTCGGGCAGCATGGAGACCCGGCAGCGGGCCAGGGCTCGGCGGTGCGTGGGCTCCCGGGGTGTGACGTCGACCATGCGGGCTCCGCCCAGCGGGTCGAGATTGGCCAGCATGCGGTCGGACACGAAGAAACAGTCTACGACCTGGGACCGTCGTCACCGGAATCGTCGCGGCGGGTAGACTTGGCAGTCGCAGGCGGTGAGTGCCAACGACGGAGGGATCCAGTGCCGACCTATGAATACGCATGCACGGCGTGCGGGCATCGGCTCGAGGCCGTCCAGAGCTTCACGGACGACCCGCTGACCGAATGCCCCGAATGCGGTGCTGCGCTGCGCAAGGTCTACAGCCCCGTCGGCATCGTGCTCAAAGGCAGTGGCTTCTACAAGACGGACTCGCGGGCCGCGGCGAAGTCCAACGGCAAGTCCTCCGATGCAACCAAGTCGGACGACTCGTCGAAGAGCGGCGCGGACACCTCCAAGAGCGACACGGACTCGAAGGGCAGCGGAGACTCGTCGAAGGGCAGCGGAGACTCGTCGAAGGGCGGTGGGGACTCGACCAGCAAAGAGACCAAGTCAGCCAAGCCGGCCGCCTCGGCCGCCAGCTCCAGCTGATCAGTCGCCGCTGAGCGACATGTCGGCGATGGCCAGGGTCTGGCCGGCAGCCACACCGGGGAGCCAGCGCAGGTCGGCACCGATCTCCACCACGGATTGCAGCATGCGCTGCAGCGTGGAGGCCACCGTCACCTCGCGCACCGGTTGACCGAGCGACCCGCCCTCGATCAGCAGCCCCTCCGCCCCCACCGAGAAGTCCCCGCTCACCGGGTTGACCCCCGAGTGGACGCCGGTCACCGACTGGACGTAGAGCCCCTCCCCCACCGCGGCGAGGATCTCGTCCTGGCTCGAGGCCCCCGGCGTCAGCACGAGGGCGCGGCAGCCGGCCGAGGGCGTGCCGGCAAAGCCCCCGCGCACGGCGGAGCCCGTCGACACCGCGCCCGCCCGGCGGGCCGACACGGTGTCGAAGACAAACATGCGCAGGATCCCGTCTGAGATGAGGACGTTGCGCCGGCAGGCCAGGCCCTCGCCGTCGTGTGAGGCGGCACCGTAGGCGCGGGGGTCGGTCGGGTCGTCGACCAGAGTGACCGACGGAGCCGCCACCGGCTCCCCCGTACGCCCCGCGAAGAACGAGCGTCCCTTCACCAACGCCTCACCGGAGAGCGCCGACGCGATGACACCGAGCAACGTCGAGACGACCCGGGGGTCGAACACGACCGTGCAGTGGGTCGAGCGCGCCTTCTGCGCGCCCAGCATGCGCGTCGGCGCGCAACACCGCGTCGTCCATCGCCTCGTCCGGCACCAGATCGCCCGGCCCGCGCCCGACACTGAACCCCGCGCCGGTCTGGGTGTCCGCACCCTCGCCGACGATGGCGTCGACGGAGAGGAACGCGTTCGTACGGCGCCGGTACGACGAGATGCCGGTGGTCGTGACGAGTGCGACCTCGACCCGGCTGTCCGAGTAATCGGCCGAGGAGACCTGGCGCACACGCGGGTCCGCCGCACGCGTCGCCCGCTCGAGCTCGAGCGCCAGTGCGACCTTCTTCTCCATGGGTGTGGCGGTGACCCCGTCGTCCCAGAGGTCGAGCTCCACCGCGGCCACGCCGTCGGGCTCGGCCAGGACGACGTCGGGGTCGGGCGTGGCGAAGCGCGCGTTGTCGCGGGCGTCGGCCAGCGTGGCGGCCAGGAGGGCGGGGTCGAGGGAGCCGGCCCAGGCAAAGCCGACCTGGCTCCCCGCATTCCCGGGCTCGTCGATGAGCACGCGGATGCCGACGCCCGAGGAGTCGGCCGAGGTGAGCGACTCGACCGCGCCCTCGTACGCGCGCACCTCGGTGTCGGTGCCCCGCGTGGCGTAGACCTCCATCCCTTCGCCGGGACGGGCTTGCGCCACGACAGAGTTGGCCAGCTCGAGGAGATCGCTCTCGTTCACGCCGTGCCTCCGAGGGTGACGCCGGTGATGCGCAGCGTCGCCTGCCCGCAGCCGACCGGGACGCTCTGCCCGTCCTTGCCGCAGGTGCCCGGTGTCATGTCGAAGTCGGTAGCCACCGCGTCGATGCGCCGCAGCACCTCGGGTCCGTTCCCGATGAGATTGGCGTCGCGCAACGGCTCGGTGATCCGACCGTTCTCAATCAGATAGGCCTCGGTGGTGCCGAACACGAAGTCGCCGGTGGCGGTGTTGACCTGGCCGCCACCGAGCTTCTTCACGTACACGCCCGAGGGTGTCTGGGCGATGATCTCGTCGGGGTTCTCGGCGCCGGCGAGGAGATAGGTGTTGGTCATCCGCACCATGGGCAGGTGCTGGTAGCTCTGCCGGCGGCCGTTGCCCGACGAGGCGCGGCCTTCTTTGCGCGCCCGGAGCCAGTCCCACATGTAGTCGGTGAGGACGCCGTTCTCGATGAGCACGTTGCGCGCCGGGGCGTGCCCCTCGTCATCGATGGCGAAGTTGCCCCACTCGCCGAGCACGGTGCCGTCGTCGACGAGCGTGACGAGCGGGCTGGCGACGAGCTCACCGACCCGCCCGGTGTAGACCGACGAGTCCTTCAAGATGTGGTCGGCCTCGAGACCGTGGCCACACGCCTCGTGGAAGAGGATGCCGCCGCTCCCGCCCGCGAGCACGATCGGCACCTCGCCCGAGGGCGACGGCCGAGCCGACAACTTGGTCAGCGCGCGCTGGGCGGCCGCGTGCGCGATGTCCTCGACCCGGTGGCGTTCGAAGATCTCGTAGCCCTCGGTACGGGCCAGCGACTCGTAGCCGGTCTGCATCCCCGTGTCGCCGTTGGCCACGCAGACGACGTTGAAGCGAGTGCGGATCTGGTCGTCCTGGGCGTAGAGGCCCTCGGAGTTGGCGACCAGCACGCGCCGCCGGCTGTCGCCGCAGCCCACCTGCACCTGGGTGATGGCATCCCCAGTGGCGCGGGCCGCTTCGTCGGCCCGGGTCAACAGCTCGAGCTTGTGGGCCTTCTCGACGGTGTCCGGTGACGTGCGGTCGCCGCTGCCGTGGGCCGAGAGCGGGTCGAGCGCCACCGTGCGCACGCCGCCGTCGCCTTGGCGGGCGACGGCCGCCGCCGCGCGGGCCGCCGCCAGCAGGCCGGGCTCGCTGAGGTCCGCCGTGTGGGCGAAGCCGGTCGTCTCGCCGTCGACCACCCGGATCCCGGCCCCGCGGTTGCGCCCCGACGACAACTCCTCGACACGGCGGTCGTCGAGCATGGCGCTGGCGGTCGCCGCGTCCTCGGCGAACACCTCGGCCATGTCACCGCCCCCCGCCAGGGCGGCGGTGAGCACGCGTTCGAGCACGTCAGAATCGATGAGGGCGGCGTCAGGCACCCAGGTATCGTAATCGTCGTGACGACAACCGCAGCCGGGCACGGGCCGCACGCGGGCCTGAGCGCGCAGATCGAGCTGACCGTGGGCGACGAGGACACGGCCGAGCACTTCCGCTCAGGCGACGTCCCGGTGCTCGCCACGCCCCGGCTCATTGCGCTGTGCGAAGAGGCCACCTGCAGCGCCACAGACGGTCATCTCACCGACGCGCAGGTGAGCGTCGCGACCCGGGTGCAGTTCGACCATCTCGCCCCCGTTGCCATCGGCTCGGTCGTGCTGGCCGAGGCGACGCTGGTCAAAGTCGAGGGCCGCCGCCTCGTCTTCACCGTCTCGGCCGCCCGCCTCGAGAACGACGGCGGGGGTCTCGTGGGCGCCGGTCGGGTCACCCGGGTCGTAGTGGACCGGGCCGCCTTCTTGGGTAAAACGGGCAAGCCCTGAGCGCGATGCGCACGCTGCTGGCCGGCGCGGGACCGGTCGTCGCAGCGTTCGCGACCTTCGGCCTGTTCTGGGGCAGCTGGGCGGTGATGCTCTTCAACATCCAGCACGCCTTCGGCCTCAACGACTCCCAGCTCGGCATCCTGCTGGCAGTCGCCATCGCCGTCGCCGGCGGATCGAGTGCGGTCATGGCGCACCTGTCGGCCCGCGTGGGCGCCCGGCGGCTGCTGTGGATCGCGCTGTTCGCCTGGGCTGTGTTGCTCTGCGTGCTGGCCGCCATGACCAACAAATGGGCCTTCGCCGTCGTCCTCGTCCTGACCGAGGTGGCAGGCGGCTCCATCGACACCGCCATGAACGCGGAGGCCTCGCACCGACTCGTCGGGCACCCCTCGATGCTCGTGCGCCTGCACGCCCTCTTCAACGGAGGGGCGTTGGTCGGGGCAGCCGTCGCCGCCATCGTGATCCACGCCGGCGTGTCCTGGCGCTGGATCTGGCCCGGCATCGCCGTCGTCGCTCTGGCGGTCGGGGTCTGGGCCGCCGCCACCGATCCCGGCGCATCCGAGGCGGCGGGCACCACCAGATCCGTCGCACAGCACCCCGTGAGACGGCTGCGACAAGAAGGCCTCCTCTTGTTGTTGTTGGTGTTCGCGCTGGCCGAGATCACCGAGGGCGGCGTCGACACCTGGGGCGTCCTCTACCTGCGCAACCACCTGGCCACGGGTGTGCTGCTCGGCGCCGGGGCCTACGTGGTCGGCCAGGCGGTGGCGGCCACCACGCGGGGAGCCGGCGGGACGCTGCTGGGGCGGCTGTCGAGCCGGCACGCCCTGATCGTCGGCGGGTGCGTCGCGGGCAGCGGCATCTTGCTCGAGTCGCTGACGTCGCTGTCAGGGTTGGCCGCCGTTGGGCTGGCGCTGGGGGCCGGCGGCGCGTCGTTGTTCTGGCCGCTCGTCATGAGCACCGTCAGCCGCATGGCCAGCCAGGTCGTCAGCACCGTCGGGACGTTCACGGCGGCTGGGTACGTGGGTTGGGTCGCCGGTGCGCCCATCGTCGGCTGGGTCTCCCAGACACTCGGGCCCGCTCGTGGGTTGCAGGTCCTCGCCCTGTCCTCCTTCGGGGTCGCCGGGTGCGTCCTGCTGAGCGGCGACCGGTCCCGTCATGAAGGGGTCGTCGGCGTGCCACGCGGTAGCGTGGACGGATCGCCATGATCCTGCAGAGCATCGAGACACCGGCCGACGTGAAGGGCCTGAGTTACGAGGAACTCGACGAGCTGAGCGCTGAGATCCGGAGTTTCATCGTCGACACGGTCACCACGACGGGCGGGCACCTGGGGTCGAATCTGGGTGCGGTGGAGATGACGCTGGCGCTGCACCGGGTCTTCGACTCGCCTCGCGACGTCATCTTGTGGGACACGGGCCACCAGGCCTACGTGCACAAGCTGGTGACGGGGCGGCGGTACGGGTTCAAGAACCTGCGGATGGCGGGCGGGATGAGCGGCTACCCCAACCGGGCGGAGTCGGAACACGACTGGATCGAGAACAGTCACGCCTCGACGGCGCTGTCGTACGCGCACGGGATCGCCTCGGGGTTCGCCCTGCGGGGCGTGGGGGCCGAGCGACGCGTGGTCGCAGTGGTGGGAGACGGTGCGCTGACCGGGGGCATGGCCTACGAGGCGCTGAACAATCTGGGCCACTCCCACCGCCGGGTGGTGATCGTGCTGAACGACAACGGCCGCTCGTATGCGCCGACCGTGTCGCAGCTGTCGCAGTCGTTGACCTCCCTGCGGCTGAACCCGACGTACACGGCGGCCCGTGAGCGCCTGCGCCTGCGCCTGCGTGAGCTGCCCGCCTTCGGCGAGCTCGCCTATTCGAGCGTGCACTCCTTGACGAGCGCGCTGCGCGAGATGGTGGCGCCGCACACCTTCTTCGAGGCCCTCGGCGTGCGGTACGCGGGACCGATCGACGGTCACGACATCGAGCACATGGAGCAAGCCTTCACGCACGCCGCCGAGTGGGACGGGCCGATCGTCGTCCACGTGCTGACCCAGAAGGGCCGCGGGTACGCGCCGGCCGAAGAGGACGAGGTGCAGCGCCTGCACGACGTGAAGGCGACGCAGACACAGACCGTGGCGCTCGAGAACACGGTGGGGAGCTCGGCGGGTCGGGCCGTAGGCGGCTCGGCGGCATCCGACGGTGGCGGACTGTCCTCGCCGGGATCAGTCCCTGAAACCGCGGTCGACGAGGGGATGCCGCGGGCGGCGACGTACACGGACGCCTTCTCCCGTGCGCTGCTGGCGGTGGCCGCCGAGGACCCGCGGGTGGTGGCGCTGACCGCGGCGATGCCGGGTCCCACGGGGCTGCTCGCCTTCCAGGCCCGCTACCCGGACCGATTCTTCGACGTCGGCATCGCCGAGCAGCACGAGGCGACCTCGGCTGCGGGCATGGCCATGGCCGGGCTGCGGCCCGTGGTGGCGGTGTACTCGACTTTCTTTTCGCGGGCGTTCGACCAGGCCAATCTCGACGTCGGGCTGCACGGCTGCCCCGTGGTGTTCGTACTCGACCGGGCCGGCATCACGGGCGACGATGGCCCGTCGCACCACGGCGTGCTCGACCTGGCGCTGTCGTTGTCGATCCCGGGCATGACGGTGTTCGCCCCGTCGACGGCCGAAGAGGTGGCGCCCATGCTGCGGGCGGCGCTGGCGCTGCCCGGTCCGTCCACCATCCGCCTGCCCAAGACGGCGCCACGGCACGTGGCGTTTGACGACGTGGGGAGCGGGCTCGAGGCCCGGCAACTACGCGTTGGCGACGGGTCGGTCTGCTTGTTGGGTGTGGGAAAGACGGTGGGTGCGTGTCTCGACGCCGCCGACGAGCTGGCGGCCGATGGGATCGACGCGACGGTGTGGGACGTGCGCGTGGTCTGCCCGCCCGACGTCTCGATGCTCGCCGACGCGGCCCGGCACCGGTTGGTGGTCACCGCAGAGGACGGGGTGCGTCACGGTGGCGCCGGCGCGTTCCTCATCGACGCCATGACCGCCCTGATTGAGTCGGCGGCGCTCCCTCTGCCGCGGACGCGGGTGCTGGGCATCCCCCGCCAGTACCTGGCGCAGGGCAAGCCCGATGACATCTTGGCCTCGCTAGGGTTGAACGGAGCGGGGATCGCCGAAAGCGTGCGCAGTCACGTCGATGTGCCTTCTGTGGCGCCGGCGGCGGAGGCTGACCCGCCGCACTGAAAGGCGCCGGCGGGGTCGAGCGGGCCACCCCTCTGATGCAGGCCGTGTCCACGGTTCGTCGCCGGGCCCAGGATTGTTACGGCAGCGGCAGGTTGGCACCGTTCTGCCGTACGAAGTCGTTGACGGCGTAGTACGCCTCGATCGACTCGCCGGCATCGCCCCAGAAGCCCTCCTGGACGTCGTGCGCCATCTGGTCCTTGGCGACGTAGTGGTTGTTGACGTCGGTGATCTCGAGCTCGCCCCGGCCCGAGGGGACGAGGTCGCCGATGATGTCGAACACGCCGGCCTCGTAGCAGTAGATGCCTGTCACGCAGTACCCCGACGCCGGTACTTCGGGCTTCTCCTCGATGTGCACCACGCTGTCCGGTGTCGCCGAACACCGGCACGCCGAGGTGACGCAGGTGTTCGGGCTCTTCCACCTTCGAGAGAAGGATGCGCGCGCCGGTGGGGTTGGCGCAGAACGCGTCCACCATCGGCTTGATGGAGCGCTCGACGATGTTGTCCGCGAGCATGACGAGCACCGGGCCGCCCTCCGCGAAGCGGGCGGCTAGGCCGAGTGCTTCCGCGATGCCACCCGCCTTCTCCTGATACGCATAGGACAGCTGCTTGATGCCCCATTCGTGCCCGTTGCCCAGCAGGCGCAAGAACTCGCCCGCGTGGGTCCCACCGGTGACGAGCATGATCTCGTCGATGCCGCTGGAGACGACCGCCTCGATGGACCAGGCGATCATGGGCCGGTCGTAGATGGGCAGCAGATGCTTGTTCGTGATCCGGGTCAGGGGATACAGCCGCGATCCCGTTCCGCCGGCGAGGATCACACCTTTCATTTCGTTCCCGCCGATTGCATGGCGCTGTTTCTAGTCGAACAATAGGACGCCGCGCGCCACGCGGCCGGCGTGCATCTCGTCGACAACCTCGCCGAAGCGGTCCAGCGGCCGGGTGAGCGAGACCAGCTCGTCCAGCATGAGCAATCCGGCCTGGTAGAGGTCGATCATGAGGGGGATGTCATGGTGGGGGCGGGCCGAGCCGTAGCGGCAGCCGAGCAGCCCGCGGTCGACATAGGCAAGCGCGTTGACGTCGACAGGCACCTCGGTGCCCCGTGGTGGGATGCCGATGGCGACGGCGTTGCCACCCCAGTCCAGGCAGTCCAGCGCGCTCTTGAGCACCGCCGCGTTCCCGACACAGTCGAAGGCCCACGTGACCCCACCCAGCGGGAAGAGCGCGCCGGCGGCCGACTCCTTGTTCGCCGGGACCAGCGTGCGCACGGCGGCAGCCGCGTCGCCCGCGCTGGCGTCGACGAAGTGTGTGGCACCGAACTGGCGGCCCAAGTCCTCCTTTGCCGCAACCGTGTCGACGGCGACGATGCGGGTGGCCCCCGCGATGCGCAGCCCCTGGATCACGTTGAGCCCGACCCCGCCGACACCGAACACGGCGGCGGTCTCACCCGGACGCACCTTGGCCCTGTTGAGCACCGCACCGACGCCGGTCAGGACGCCGCAGCCGATGAGGCAGGCCGAGGTGAGGGGGACGTCCTTGGGGATCCGCACCGCCTGCACCTCGTTGACGATGGTCACCTCGGAGAAGACCGAAGCAGCAGCGAAGTTCGAGGCCGGCTCGCCCTTGAAGGTGAAGGGCGTCGAGATGTTCCCGAGCGAGCTCTTGCACATGGTGGGGTGTCCGGTGCTGCAGGCGCGGCACGCCCCGCAGCTGGCCAGTGTGGCAATCACCACGTGGTCGCCGGGCTTGACCGACCGTACGGCGTCGCCGACGGCCTCGACGATGCCGGCACCCTCGTGACCGAGCACGGCCGGCGCCGGGAAGGGGATGGTGCCGTCGATGACCGAGAGGTCGGAGTGGCACACGCCGGCCGCCTGCATGCGGATCTGCACCTCGTTGGGTCCCGGTCCGCGTACCTCGAGCGCGTCGCTGATTTCGACGCCCTCCCCCGTGTAGACGATGCCTCGCACTTACTTGCTCCTCTCGCTGGTGACAACGTGGTCTGCGCCCTGTTGGTAGCGCTGGCGCAGCTCGCGCTTGAGCACCTTGCCGCTGGCATTGACCGGCAACTCGTCGACGAGCACCACGCCGCGTGGGACTTTGTAGTTGGCCATGACCTCTCGAGACCAACCGAGAATGGCTCGACCGAGCTCGTCGGGGTCGGCGTCGTCCGACAACGCCACGATATAGGCGCACCCGACCTCACCCATCCGCTCGTCGGGGACCCCCACGACGGCCACCTGTGCCACGTCCTCGTGGCCGCGCAGGGTGGCCTCGATCTCCGCCGGGTACGCGTTGAACCCGCCGACGACGAACATGTCCTTGACACGATCGGTGATGGTCACGTTGCCCGCCTCATCCATCACACCCACGTCGCCGGTGTGGAGCCACCCTTCAGCGTCGATGGCGTCGGCGGTGGCCTCCTCGTTGCCCCAGTACCCCGACATGACGGTGTAGCCCCGGACGACGATCTCGCCGGGCTCGCCGGCCGGCACCTCCTTGCCCTCGACGACGGCACGCACCTCGAGGTCGGGGATGGCGCGTCCCGACGTGCCGGCGATGATCTCGGGGGGGTCGCTGCGGCGGCACATGGTGACCGTCCCGCAGGACTCAGTCAGCCCGTACGCCGTGAGGACCGTGCCGAAGCCGAGCTCCGAGCGCATGGCATGGACGAGCTCGACCGGCACGACGGCGGCGCCGGTCACGCCGAGGCGGAGTGACGACAGGTCGTGCGAGGCACGCCCGGGATCCGCCAGCAGCGTCTGGTAGAGCGTCGGTGGCCCCGGGAGCACTGTGATGCGCTCCGCCGCGATGCGCGTCATGACGGCCGTCGCGTCGAAGACCGGCTCGGGGACGACGGTGGCGCCGGCCATGAGGCAGGCGAGGATCCCCGCCTTGTAGCCGAACGTGTGGAAGAAGGGATTGACGACGAGGTAGCGATCCCCCGCCTCGAGCCCGACGATCGACGACCAGGTGCCGAAGGTGCGCAGTGTCTGCGCGTGTGTGGTGGCGGCACCCTTGGGGTACCCGGTGGTGCCCGAGGTGAAGATCAGGTCGGACGTGTCGTCGGGCTGGACTGTCGCCGCCCGAGCCGCGGTGGCCTCGGGATGGACGGCCTCGCCGGCCTCGAGGAACGCAGCCAAGCTGATCGCCGGCATGCCCGAGGCGGGCGCGTCGTGCTCATCCTTGAGGACCACGATGCGCTCGAGGGGACCGGTGTCCTCTCCTTTCAGCATGGCGGGGTAGTCGGCGCCAAGAAAGCCGCGCACGGTGAGCAGGGTGGTCGCCCCGGATGTGCGCAGGATGTACGCGGCTTCGCCTCCCTTGAACCTCGTGTTCAGCGGAACGAGCACGGCCCCGGCACGGAGGAGGCCGAGCGCGGCGAGCATCCATTCGGCACAGTTGGGCGCCCAGAGCGCGACGCGGTCCCTTGCGTGCAGACCAGCCGCGACGAAACCGCGGGCGTAGCGATCGACCTCCGGGGCCAGCTGCGCATACGTGAGACGAACCGCCCCGTCCACGAGCGCCTCCGTCGCCCCGTGACGAACGGCCGCGTCCTCGACGAGCGAAGGCACCGTCCCCCAGATCAAGTCTGCGCGCGGGTCCTCCTGGTCGGCCGGCGCACCACCGATGCTCGTCATGGGTGTTGGCTGCTCACCGAGAGGACCTCGCCCGAGAGGTAGGAGGAGTAGTCGCTGGCCAGGAACACGATGACGTTCGCCACCTCCCAGGTCTCGGCGCCGCGCCCGAACAGCTCGCGCCGCCGCAGGACGGCCAGGTCCTCGTCGGGTATGGCCCTGTTCAAGAACGGGTGCTCCGCCAGACTTGGCGACACCGCATTGACCCTGACACCGGCCGGTGCGGCCTCCGCCGCGGCGCAACGGGTCAGCGCCATCACGCCCGCCTTGGCCGCGGCGTAGTGCGCCTGACCCGGCTGGGCCCGCCACCCGAGCACAGACGCGTTGTTGACGATGACGCCGGACTTCTGGGGCAGCATGTGAGTGAGGGCGGCGCGCGTGCAGCGGAAGGTGCCGGTGAGGGTGATGTCGAGGACGGTCGACCACTGGTCGTCGGTCATCTCGACCAGCGGCACCGTGCCGCCGAGACCCGCATTGTGCACGGCCACGTCGATGCGGCCGAAGCGGTCCACCGTGCCGTCGTAGAGGCCACCGACCTGTGCCTCGTCACGCACGTCGCAGACGATGGCGTGCACCCTGGCCGATGTGTCGGCGGCGAGCTGTTCGGCCGCCTCGGCCAGCCGGCGCTCGTGGGCGTCGGAGATGACGACGGATGCGCCTTCTTCGAGACAACGCCGCGCCGTCGCCGAGCCGATGCCCGTCCCCGCCGCAGCCGTCACGATGACGACCTTGTCCTCGAGCAGGCCGTGGCCGCCGGGGGGCGGCGGTGGCGGAGGAGGGTCGAACGACGCATTCAGGCTCGTGCTCATGCCACCCCTTTCGGCTCCGCCGGCAGACCGAGGACGCGTTCACCGATGATGTTGCGCTGGATCTGGTTGGAGCCGCCGTAGATCGTCTCAGACCGGGCGAACAGGAAGGAGCGCTGCAACTCCCCTAGCCCGTACCCCCCGTTCTCGTGCAGCGGGACACCATCGAGGACCATCGCCCGCGGGCCGAGGATCGACATGGCCAACTCACCGAGCCGGCGGTGCCAGCTCCCCCAGTACAGCTTGGCAATCGATGCCTCGGGCGGGGCGACCGGGCCGTCGACGCCGGCGAGGGAGCGCAGCGTGTTGTACCGCATGATCGTGAGCTCGATGTGCGCCTGCGCCAATCTCTGGCGAACGACCGGATCGAGCGCCCGACCGTTCTCTTGCGCGAGGGCCACGATCCGGTCGAGCTCACGGCGGAATCCGAGCTGGTGGCCGAGGAGTGCCACGCCGCGCTCGAAGGCAAGCGTGGCCAGGGCCACGCGCCAGCCCTCGTCAACGGCTCCGACGACGTTGTCGGTGCTCGTGCGGGCGCCGTCGAAGAAGACCTCGTTGAACTCGCTCGTGCGAGTCAGCTGGGTGATCGGCCGCACCTCGACGCCCGGCTGGTCCATCGGCACCAATAGATAGGACAGGCCCTTGTGCCGCGTCGACTCGGGATCTGTGCGGCAGACGACGAAGCACCAGTCCGCCTGATGGGCGAGCGACGTCCACACCTTCTGGCCGGTCACGACCCACTCGTCGCCGTCGCGAACCGCCCGCGTCTTCACGTTGGCCAGGTCGCTCCCGGCGTCAGGCTCCGAATAGCCCTGGCACCACAGCTCGTCCCCCTCCCGGATCGGCGGGAGGAAGCGCGCCTTCTGCCGCGGGTGTCCCGTAGTGGATCAAGGTCGGGCCGAGGAGTCCTTCACCCATGACGTTGACGCGCCCGGGTGCCGCGGCCCGGGCGTACTCCTCGTTGAAGATGACCTGCTCGGTCATGGAGGCGCCGCGACCCCCGAACTCGGTGGGCCAACCCAGGCAGGTCCAGCCGCCGTCGGCCAGGACCTTCTCCCAGCGCCGCCGGATCTCGAAACCGAAGGTCTCGTCGCCCGAGCCACCGCGTCCCCCGAGCTCAGCGAACTCCCCCACCAGATGCTCGTCGAGGAATCGACGGACCTCCTGGCGGAACGCCACGTCCTCGGGGCGGTCTCGCAGATCCATCGCAACCGGGAGCGTAGCGAAACCTGACGGGTCGTCAGATGGCCCAGGCCGGGGGGTGTGTGCCGATGGGTGACGTCGGAACAGCCCAGCGAGGTGGCGTGTCGGAGAGGCGAGCGACCGGGGCCAGATGGCGCAGCGGGCCGAATGGCGTGTCGCTCGTCGTCAGGTACGAGGCGACGTCGCCGAATCCGGTCGTCTGGTCGCCCGCGCCCGTACTGGTGTGGGTGAACCAGCCGGCCGTCTGACAGAGAGATGCGCGCACGTGGTAGCTCCCGCCTTCCCTTGCCCGGCGCCAGAGCGCGGCCATAGTGCCCAACGCAGCGAGATACCCGGTCGTGTAGTCGCACGCCGCGGCCGGAAGCAGGCCGGGACGATCCGCGTCGCCCTGACCTAAGGCGAGGCCCGACACCGTCTGCGCCATCTGCTCCCAGCCCGGGCGGTCACGCCAGGGCCCGACGTCGCCATCGCAATTGATCGTCACGACGATGATCCCGGGGCGCAGCGCCACGAGGTCCTCGGGCCCGAAGCCACGCCGGGCCAAAGACCCACCCCGATAGCCCTGTGCGAAGACATCGGCCCCGGCGGCGAGGCTGCGCAGCGTGGCCACCCCCTCGGCATCGTCGAGCTCGATGTAACACGAGCGCTTCCCGTGGCTCGTGTCCATCACGAACGCGGGGACGTTGGTGAGCCGCGCCGAGTTGACCAGCAGCACCTCGGCACCGTGCTCGGCCAGGGTACGGGCGTGCGTCGGCCCGGCGAGGAGGCGGCTCAGATCAAGGACGCGGACGCCGCCCAGCGGACGATCGCGGGAAGCTATCGGTTCGGGTGCGCTGTCGCCGATCTTCTCGATGCTGACCCGGCCGAACGGTGCGATGGCGCGCGCCTGTGGGTGGACCGACCATTCTTCTGCCGAGCGCGCCATCGCGCCACAGGTGCCGGCGGCGGCCAGGGTCTCTTCGAGGCCCTGGCCGTCCCAGCGCGCCACATGTTTGGCCACGACTTTGGTGGGGCTCCCGACGGGGCAGCCGAGCACGTCACAGGTGAGGGCGGCCAGATGGGCGAACTCTCCGTGCAGGTGGATCCAGCGACCGTCCCGGCAGCGGTAGAGCTTGACGAGCGGACGGTCGAGGCTCCACGGCGCAACCGGGGTCTCGCCGTCCTCCACGCGCTGGAACGCGAAGCCGACCAGCGAGGCGCCGGCGTGACCACGGCGGACCGTGACGTCCTGGGACGCGCCCCCGCGGTCGCTCCACAGCAGTGAAGCCGCCGCGCCGATGGCACCCAGGACCGACGCGGCGGCCTCCACCACAGCGAAGGGAGTCGCGAAGGGACGCTCGTCTCCCACGACGGTGACCCGTTCGGCCGCCTCGGCGGGCAACCCGACCTCCTTGAGCAGCCCGGCGATCACGCCGGCATCGTACGGCGCGATACTCGACGTGCAGGGAAAGGGAGGGTGCATGCCCTACTCGGAGGGGCGGGTCGTCCATGACGCCGATGCCCACATCATGGAGACACCGACGTGGTTGCGGGACCATGCCGAGGCGGCGTTCCGTGACCGCCTGCCCGTGTTGCGCTATCCGTCGGGCAACGAGCTGCGGCAGACGGGCGACCCCGCTGAGCAGCAGCGCGACCTCGAGGGGGCGTTCGACCGCCTGCGGGAGAAGCACGCGTCGGCGGCGTACCGGGCCGACGAGGAAGCCGAGATCATGACGCGGAAGAACTTCGCCGCGACGGGGTCGTTCATCGCCTCGGACCGCTCCCGGGCGTTGGACCTGTTGGGGTTCTCGAGCCAGCTCGTCTTCAACACGTTCCACAACGGGCGGCTCCACGATCTGGAGCACGGCTCCGACGTCGAGTTGGCGTACGCGGCGGCGCGGGCGCACAACCGGGGGATGCTCGAGTTCTGCTCGGTCGATCCCCGTCTGCTGCCGTCGCTTTACGTGCCTTTGTGCGATGCGGAACGTGCGGTGTCGGCGACGAGGGTCGCGCTGGACGCCGGGGCGGCGGCCTTATTGGTTGCCTCGGGGTGCCCCCCTCGGTACTCGCCCAGCCACAGCGACCTCTTCGGTGTGTGGGCCCAGGCGGAGGAGGCCGGCATCCCGGTCGTCTTCCACGTCGGCGGGACGGGCGATCTGATCGACCCGCACTACTTCGTCAATGGGCTGCCGGTCCCGCGGGACTTCCACGGCGGCGAGGAGAACTTCCGCTCCGTCGACTACATGGGGATCCCGGTGCCGCCGGCACAGACGCTGGCCACGCTGATCTTCGACGGCGTGCTGGAGCGCTACCCGGGGTTGCGGGTGGGGGTCATTGAACAGGGCGCGATCTGGGTGCCGTCGTGGCTGCGTCAGATGGAGTCGGCGTTCGAGGCGTTCGCCCGCCACGAGGACCGGCTGCAGGCGCTGTCGATGCGCCCGACCGACTACATCCACCGCCAGGTCCGCTTCACGCCGTATCCGACGGAGGACGTGGGCTGGATCGTGGCGCAGGCGGGCGCCGACCTGGTCATGTTCTCCTCCGACTACCCCCACGTCGAGGGCGGCCGGAAGCCGCTCGAGCGCTTCGAGGCCTCCTTGGGCGACGCCGGGGCCGGGGAGGACGTGCGGCGGGCGTTCTACACGGACAACTTCTTGTACTTGATGGGTCGGGCCGCCGACGCTCTGGCGGCCTGATCCGGTCGTGGAATACCTCTGACCAGGGAAATGTTGTAGATCTCGTACAGAAAGGTTGTGAGATGTTCACGCGCAAGTCCGCCACCCACGAGGACACGACCTACGAGGTCACCAAGACCGACGAGGAGTGGAGGGACCAGCTCTCCGCCGATCGCTACGCCGTCCTACGACGGGCCGGAACCGAGCCCGCTTGGTCAGGGGAACTCCTGCACGTCGACGGCGAAGGCGTCTTTCACTGCGCCGGCTGCGGCGCCGAGCTCTTCGACAGCGACTCCAAGTTCGACTCGGGATCGGGCTGGCCGAGCTTCGACCGGGCCCGCGCCGACGGGACGATCATCGAGAAGTCGGACCGGAAATTCGGCATGGTCCGCACCGAGATCCTGTGCGCCCGGTGCGGCGGCCACCTCGGGCACGTGTTCCCCGACGGGCCGACCGACACCGGTTTGCGCTACTGCGTCAACTCCCTCTCGCTCACCTACGAGCCCGAGGGCGAGAAGGCGTCCGACTGACCCTGCGTCTCGGTCAATCGGCTCTCGACCATGCGGAAGAGGGCCTCGAGCCGGGACGCCTCGAAGCCGAGCTCGAGGCGCCGCAAGAGGGAAGCGCCCAGGGCCAGGGCGCCGCAGATCTCGGCGACCTCCTCCTTCAAGAAGTCGACCGACGGCTGCCGGGACGCACCCGGGCACAGAGCCGGACCAGGGCCACACTGGAGAGCAGCGCCGCGGCAGCCGACGCAGCCGCAACCGGCACCGGCTGTGACGCCAACTTCAGGAGGGCAAACGCGACGCGTATGCCCTGTCCCGGCCAGCCCGTCGTCGTGATCAGCCAGGGCGACACTCACGCCTCGACGGGCATCGCGTCGGACGCGTCGGCTCGGCGCTCCACGCGGTGGACGTCAGCCGTTGCAAAGCGCAGGCTCGGCCCGACCTCGTCGGCGGTGATCTCGACCTTGGACCGGTGCTCGCCCTCCTCGGTCTCCCACGTCCGGTGCTCGAGCCGGCCCGTCACGACGACGCGCATGCCCTTGGTCAGCGAGAGTGCGACGTTCTCCGCGAGATCGCGCCAGCAGATGACGTCGAAGAACGAACTGGACTCCTGCCACTCCTGAGTGGCCCGGTCCTGCCAGCGCCGGTTGACCGCCACACCGAGCTGGGTCGTCGCCTGACCCTCACGGGTGTAACGGATCTCGGGGTCGCGGGTCAGATTGCCCGTGATCGTGGTGGTGTTCGCCATCGGATTCCTCGCTTTCGTCACGCCCTCGAGTCGAGGGGTGCGACGCAGCATGACGACGGCACCTTGCTGGAATCCTTGCAAAAACCTTGCAGAGGATGGATGGCGAGTGAAAAGGCGGGAGGCGGACGGTCCGTTAGTCCTTCGGCTTCATCCCCAAAAGGCGCAAGATGAAAGAACCAAAGCGGCCTGGCTGCTTCTCCTCGCCGTGATGATCTGCCGAGTGCCCGTAGCGCGAGGGGTACACACCACCCGAGCTCCCAGTCAGGCCGGGGGCAGGAAGGGTGTTGGGCTCTTCGTACTTGGGCACCTTGGCGAGGCGACGCCTCGGCTTCCTCGGCTTGTCTCCGGCGCTCCCCATGGCGACAGTCTGGCCCAGATCCCGAGCCGTGGTCATCACGGATTCCGGCAACCCTCTGTGGGAGCATCGGAGCGTGCCCCGCCACCAGCACGTCGCGCGCCCGCTTGCGGTCGTGGGACTCGTGTTGGCGGTGGCCGTCCTGCTCGCAGCGTGCAGCAGCAGCTCGCCGACAAATCAGAACGTCGGTGGCCGTCATCACGTCGTCACCGCGCCGTCGACGTCGACGTCACAAGAAGTTGTCTTCACCCCCTACTCGCCGCAGGGCACCGTGCTCGCGACGATCGACGTGACACAGGCGGTGACGGGCACCTGCGTGAGCCCGGGGGTCGCCGGTACATCGAGTTACCGCTGCTTCGCCCAGCCGGGCTCGACGGTTTATGACCCTTGCTTCGCGCCGCCGCACGCCACCAGCGGGCCCCTGATGTGCGTCGCCGACCCCGCCAAGTCCCAGGCAGTCTCGTTCCAGGTCGGCGCCCTGCCCTCGCCGGCGACGTCGGGACCCGCCACCCAGCCGTGGGCGATGGACCTCGCCAACGGACAGGCCTGCATCTTCGTCTCGTCCGCCTGGTCGGCGGGACTGGGCCCCTTCGACTGCGCGAGCACAGCCGGCTCGTCACCACACGTCGCGGACTGCCACCCGCCGCGGAAGAGTGGAGCCGGGTTCGAGGCATCGTGCCAGACCCGCGAGACGGCCTCGAGCACCTTCCGGCTCGTCGAGGTTGTCAAGGTCTGGACCTGAACGGCCGGTGGCGGACGGCCGTCAGTGTTGATCGCGTTGAAGCGCCCGGCCGCCGATGACGTAGGCGGCGAGGGAGATGACGAGCGAGCCGACGATGATCCAGCGGATGACCATCGTCTCGAGCGACGTAGGCGAGCCGCTGGACGAGATTTCGGCGAAGCCCCCGCCGATCACGAGCGCGGCGAACGCCAAGACGATGAAGGCGAGGGAGACCTTGCGAGGGGTATTGCAGAAGAATCGTGACTGCGAGCGGTCCGGCCGGGTGCCGTTGCGCAGCGGATCGCTCACCGTGCCCCCGACGTGCGGGCCGCGATACCGGCTGCCCGGGACCCCGGTCGAATGGGCAACGCCTCGTCGAGGGCGGCGCGGAAGTGCTCGCAGTCGAACACGTTGGGGCTCGGGCAGCCCAACGCGTGGTCGAGCTGCTCCGCCACGGTCGAGAGATGCTCGGCCTGTGCGCGCAGCTCGTCGCGCTTGCGGATGGCGAAGGCCTTCCACTCCGGACGCCCGCCCGTCGCCAGCAACTCCTTGATCTCCTCGATGGAGAAGCCCGCCTGGCGGCACATCGCCACGACGGCGAGGGTCGTGAGCACGTCGGGACGGAACTGGCGCCGCAACCCTTTGCGCTCGGCGCTCTCGATGATGCGCTCTCGCTCGTAGAAACGCAGGGCGGAGGGTGCCATGCCGGCGCGGGAGGCGACTTCGCCGATGTCGAGCAGAGCGGTCATTGACTTGAAGCGTACTTCAAGTGATTGGGTGGAGCCATGGCGATGGGGTTCGAAGGCACATCCGGCCGACTGGCCGGCGCCGTCATGGCCCGGCTCAACCGGGACATGGAGGACGCCGCCGTCGACGAGCTGGATCCCGCTCCCACCGATCGCGTCCTCGCCGTCGGGTTCGGGCCCGGCGTGGGGATCGCGGCTCTCACTCCTCGCCTCCCCACCGGGTTCGTCGGCGGTATCGACCCCTCGTCCGCCATGGTCGAGCAAGCCCGCCGGCGCAACCGGGCCGCCGTCAACGAAGGGCGTGTCGAGCTCGCCGCCACGGGCGCCGACACGATCCCGTGGCCCGACGCCATGTTCGACGGTGCGGTGGCCGTCAACAGCATCAAGCTCTGGCAGCCCTTCGATGCGTCGTTGCACGAGATCGCGCGGGTACTGGCGCCCGGGGCCTCGCTGGTCACCGTGACGCATTGCTGGGCCGTGGAGAAGCGAGCGCCCGTGTCCGATTGGGTCAACACGACGACGGCTGCACTGCACGAGCGTGGGTTCAACGACGTGACGCATCGCTCAGAGCCGTTCCGCTCGGGCGAGGGGCTCGTGCTGCGGGCGCGACGAGTGCGCGCTTGCTAGACGTCCAGGAAGCGGCGGATGGCGATGGCGGAACCGGCGGTCCCGATGGCCATGCCGACGATGATCACGACGACGTTGGTCAGGATCATCTCGGGAGCGGTCGTATGGATAGCCGTGAAGATGTTGCTCGTCGTCTTCCCGTTCCCCCAATGGTTGATGAGGACATAGAGGAGCCAGACGACACCCGCCGCCAAGACCGAGCCGATGAAGCCCTGGAGCAGGCCTTCGGACATGAAGGGGACGCGAATGAACCAATTCGTGGCGCCGACGAGTTTCATGACGGACACTTCTCGTCGGCGGGCGAAGATGGCCATGCGGATCGTGTTGAGGATGAGGACGGCGGCGGAGATGATCAACACCACGGCCACCGCGAGGAACGACCACTTCACGATGTTGATGACGGTTTCCTCGTTGTGGATGGCCGTGGAGGGCTCGGTCACCGCCAGGACACCGGCCGTGCCGTTGAAGGTCCGGACCACCTGGGCCGCGTCGGAGAGGGCCAAGGGGACGCACCAGTAGGAGGTGGGCATCTCCGACTGGTTGGTTGCCTGGAAGACGTCCGAGGGCAGGAGCTGGCGTGCCTCGGTGAAATTGCGCTGCTTGTTCCAGTACTCACACGGCTGTTGTACGTAGTTGAGCTGGGCCAACTGGGTGCCCACGGCCCCGATCTGCTGGGAGGTGGCGTTGGGCTCCATCCAGACGGTGACCTTGGTGCCGCGCTCCAGCGTCCCGGTGGCGTTGGCCGACCCCTGCCGCAGCAAGAGGGACGCACCGACGAGCGACAACGACACCGCGACGGTGAGGACGGCAGCGACGGTCATGAGCCGGTTCCGCCACAAGTTCGAAGCCGTCTCCCGTACGACGTAGTCGACTGAGACCGGCATCAGCCCATGCCACCGGCGGCCACGTCGACGCGCTCTTGTGCCGCGCCGTCGAAGCCGTACACCCCGCGCTTCTGGTCGCGCACCATGGAACCGTTGCTCAGCTCAATGACGCGCCGGCGCATCTTGTCGACGAGGACCTCGTCGTGCGTGGCGACGACGACCGTGGTCCCGGTCCGGTTGATGCGGTCGAGAAGCTGCATGATGCCCTGGCTCGTCTGTGGGTCCAGGTTCCCCGTCGGCTCGTCGGCCAGCAAGATGAGTGGTCGGTTCACGAACGCTCGGGCCACCGCGACGCGCTGCTGCTCGCCGCCGGAGAGTTCGTTGGGCAGGTTGTCCCGCTTGTTCGCGAGGCCGACCAGGTCGAGCACCTGGGGCACCTGGTTGGCCACGACGTGGCGAGGCCGGCCGATCACCTCGAGGGCGAAGGCCACGTTCTCGAAGACGGACTTGTTGGGCAGGAGACGGAAGTCCTGGAAGACGCAGCCGATGTTCCGGCGCAGGTACGGGACCCGCCACTTGGGCAGCTCCACGATGCTGCGTCCCGCTTCGAGGATCTGGCCCGAGGTCGGGAGCTCCTCGCGCAAGAGCAGCCGGATGAAGGTGGTCTTCCCGGAGCCGGACGCGCCGACGAGGAAGACGAACTCACCCTTGTCGATGTCGACCGTGAGGTCGCGCAGGGCGACGGTCGAACCCTTGTAGGTCTTGGTGACGTTCTCGAATCGGATCATCAGGGAAAGAAAATGGGCCCCGGCCAACCGGCGGGCACACAGAGCATCCTACTGAATCCGTATTACCGTTATCGGTCATTGGCTCCGGTGCAGGTCGAGCGCGCCGTCGCTCTGCTGGACCTGCTCGACTGCGATCGCGATGCCGCAGGGTGGCGCGGGCTCTGACCGGGCCGATCTGCGTTGCAACGCTCGTGCAACGAGCGCCGTACACCTAGGAATTGCCCTCGCGCTGGCGCCGCAACTCCGCCTCCATGAACGGGTCCAAGTCCCCGTCCAAGACGGCCTCGACGTTCCCGGTCTCGTAATTGGTCCGCAGATCCTTGACCAGTTGGTAGGGAGCCATGACATAGGAGCGGATCTGGTTCCCCCAGGCGTTGTCCACCCGTTCCCCGCTCAGGGCGTCCAGCTCGGCCCGGCGCTCCGCCC
Organism: uncultured Acidimicrobiaceae bacterium; assembly: GCA_963744935.1. Lineage (GTDB taxonomy): Bacteria > Actinomycetota > Acidimicrobiia > Acidimicrobiales > RAAP-2 > Bog-473. The sequence continues at coordinate 41,660 of CAVUVM010000010.1, read as the reverse complement.
GGGCGCGCTCCGCCAGCTTGGCGCCGAGGATCTGTAGGGCCTTGGCCTTGTTCTGGTGCTGGCTCCGCTCGTTCTGGCACGAGACCACGATCCCGGTGGGCAGGTGCGTGAGCCTGACGGCGGAGTCGGTCTTGTTCACGTGCTGCCCGCCGGCACCAGAGGACCGATAGGTGTCGACGCGCAGGTCCTTCTCGTCGATCTCCACCTCGGCCGACACGTCCTCGAGGAACGGAGTGACATCCACGGAGGCGAAGCTGGTCTGACGCCGGTGCTGCGAGTCGAAGGGCGACATGCGCACCAGACGGTGCACGCCGCGTTCGGTGGCGAGCAGTCCGTACGCGAAGCGTCCGTGCACGATGAAGGTCACCGAGAGCAAGCCGGCCTCCTGGCCTTCGGTCGCCTCGTCGACCTCCACGGTGTAGCCGCGGCGCTCGGCCCAGCGCTGGTACATGCGCAGGAGCATCTCGGTCCAGTCCTGCGCGTCCGTCCCACCCGCCCCCGCGTGCACCTCGCACACCGCGTCGAGCTCGTCGTACTCGCCGGAGAACAGCGACTGCAGCTCCAACGCGTCGAGCCGGGTCCCCAACGAGGCCACGGTCTCGACCAGCTCGGCGTCAAACGCGGCGTCGCTCACGCCCTCGGCCTCCGACTCCTCGGTCAGCTCGAGCAGCGCCGAGGCGTCCTCCAGCGCGCTCCGCAACCCGTCGAGTTGCTCGAGGTCAGCGGTGACCCGGCCCAACTCCTTGGTGACCGCGCGGGCGTGGTCGGGGTCGTCCCACAGGTTCGGCTTGGCCACATCGGCCTCGAGCTCGGCTCGCCGGGCCTCGAGCTTGTCCCGACCGAGGTAGCGCTCCGCTTCGGCCAGCCGCTCCCCCAGCGCTTCGAGTTCGGATGTGAAGTCCCGGGGTGCCTCGGCCGAGGGCCCGTCAGGCGGCGCCATGGCAGAACTTGAATTTCTTGCCGCTGCCGCACCAACACGGCTCGTTGCGGCCTACCTTCTCGTGTTGGTCCTTCACGATGGGCACCAACGAGTCGGGGTCGGGCGCATTGGGGCGCTTGATCTTGGCCTTGCCACCTTTGCCACCGCCACCGCCACCGCCATTCGCACCCACGCCGGCATCGGCACCCGCCACACCACCACCGCCGGCGGCCATCAGACCGTTCCCGCCATCAGGCGACGGCGCCAGCAGCGCCGTCTGCGCCGCCACGTTCGTCCCCTGCTCGGCCAAGAGCGCCGTCGCCAACGCCCCCGTCTCGCCCACGGGGTCTTCGGCCGCGGCGTAGACGGCCTTGTCCAGATCGGGCTCGACGGCGGAGGGCTGCACCGCCTCGACGTGGAGGATGTAGCGGAGATAGTCGTTGTCGATGACCTCCATCAGCTGGCCGAACATGGAGTAGCCCTCCTGCTGCCATGCGTTGAGGGGGTCGGCCTGGACGGTCCAGCGCAGGTGGATTCCGTCCTTGAGGTTGTCCATCTCGGCCAGGTGGTCACGCCAGCGTGCGTCCATGATCTGGAGGTACACATCTCGCTCGATCTGGCGCATCGTCTCCGCACCCTCGGGCATCGACTCGCCGTGCTGCTCGTAGTAGTCGAGCGCCTCCTCGACGATCGACTCCACCAGGTCCTCGGTGGTGGCGGCCTGCGTGAGGTCCTCCACGGAGAACTTCGTCGGGTAGTACTGCATCAGCGCGTCGATGAGGCCCTTGATGTCCCAGTCCTCTTCGAATTCCGTCGGGCAGTACTCCGCGACCAGCTTCTCGGCCGCCCCCGCCAACAGGTCCTCGGTGTGCTCCTCGAGGTCCTCGCCGTCGATGACCTGGAGGCGCCGTTCGTAAATGACCTTGCGCTGCTGGTCCATGACCTCGTCGTACTTGAGGTTGTCCTTGCGGATTTCGGCGTTGCGGGCCTCGACGGTGTTCTGGGCGCGCTCGATGGCCTTGGCCACCGTCTTGGACTCGATCGGCACGTCGTCGGGCAGCGTGCGCCCCATCACCCAGTTCATGGCCCCGGTGGCGAAGAGCCGCAGCAGCTCGTCGTCGAGCGAGAGGTAGAAGCGCGACTCGCCGGGGTCGCCCTGGCGGCCCGAGCGGCCTCGCAGCTGGTTGTCGATGCGCCGGCTCTCGTGGCGCTCGCTGCCCAGCACGTACAACCCACCGAGCTTGCGCACCTTCTCGCCTTCGTCGCGGCAGCGCGCCTCAATGGCGGACTGACGCGTGTCCAGCGCAGCCAGCCCCTCTTCGGTGTCGAGGTCGACGCCCTCGGCCGCCAGCTCGTGCTGGGCCAGCAGTTCTGGGTTGCCGCCGAGAATGATGTCGACGCCGCGGCCGGCCATGTTGGTGGCGACGGTGACCGCGCCGAGGCGGCCCGCCTGGGCCACGACCTCGGCCTCCCGGAAGTGCTGCTTGGCGTTGAGCACGTTGTGCGGGATGCCCCGCTTCTCGAGCAGGCGCGACAGCTGCTCGGACTTGGCCACCGAGGCGGTGCCGACCAGCATCGGCTGGCCCTGCTCGTTGCGTTCCGCGATGTCGTCGACGACCGCGTTGAACTTGGCTTCCTCGGACTTGAAGACGAGGTCGGGCTGGTCGGTGCGGACCATGTCCTTGTTGGTAGGGATGGGCACCACGGCGAGCCCGTAGGTGGAGGCGAACTCGCCGGCCTCGGTCTCGGCCGTCCCGGTCATGCCCGACAACTTCTCGTACATGCGGAAGTAGTTCTGGAGCGTCACCGTGGCCCAGGTGTGGTTCTCCTCGTTGATGGAGACCCGCTCCTTGGCCTCGATCGCCTGGTGGAGGCCGTCGGACCAGCGCCGGCCCTCCATGGTGCGGCCGGTGAACTCGTCGATGATCTTCACTTCGCCGCCGGCGACGAGATAGTCCTTGTCCCGCTTGTAGAGGTCCTTGGCCGTGAGCGCCTTGGTCAGCTGGTGGACGTAATTGACCGAGACGGCGTCGTAGATGTTGTCGACCCCGACGGCGCTCTCCACCTTCTCGATCCCCGCCTCGAGCGGGATCACCGTCTTCTTCTCCTCGTCGACCTCGTAGTCGATGTCGCGGGTCAACGTCCGGGCGATGGAGGCGAACTGGTAGTAGAGCTGGGCCGCCTCGTCGGCCGGGCCCGAGATGATCAGCGGCGTCCGGGCCTCGTCGATGAGGATGGAGTCGACCTCGTCGACGATGGCGAAGACGTGGCCGCGCTGGGCCATGTGCTCGCGCGACCGGGTCATGTTGTCGCGCAGGTAGTCGAAGCCGAACTCGTTGTTGGTGCCGTAGGTGATGTCCGAGCCGTAGGCCGCCTGCTTGAGCACGGGGTCGTCGACCGTGGAGGAGATCAGCCCGACGCTCAGCCCGAGCCAGCGGTGGACACGACCCATCCACTCGGCGTCACGCGAGGCGAGATACTCGTTCACCGTCACCATGTGCACGCCCCGCCCGTCGAGCCCGTTCAGGTAGGCGGGCAGGGTCGAGACGAGGGTCTTGCCCTCACCCGTCTTCATCTCGGCGATCCAGCCGAAGTGCAGCGCCATGCCGCCCATGAGCTGGACGTCGAAGTGGCGCTGCCCGAGGACCCGCCAGGCGGCCTCGCGCACCACGGCGTAGGCCTCGACCAGCAGGTCGTCGAGGGTCTCGCCCTGGTCGAGGCGCTCGCGGAACTCGACCGTCTTGTGGGCCAGCGCCTCGTCGCTGAGGCTCTGCAGGTCGGGCTCGAGGGCGCCGATGAGCGGCACCAGCTCCGCCAGGCGACGGACCTTCTTGCCCTCACCGGCCTTGAGAACTTTCGTGAACACGCTCATGAGAGGCCGATCCTACCGGCACCAGGGGCGAGCGAGCCGACGGCACGTATCTGGGCTGCGTGCGGCTGACCTGGTCTTTGACCCCACACTCGCCTGCCGCGAGGGTGGCGCGCCGGCACCGGCGGCACGGTGTCACCACCGCACCCAGCGGCGCCGCATTGGCACGCGTCGCCTCGTCTCCGCCCGCCCCCGACTGTCGGGGGCCCGGCGGGCAGGGCTTACCTCTAAGTCGCACCATGCTCAGCGACCACAAGTCGCCTTACGTGGGTCGTTTTGCCTGCGACTGGCATCGACTTTCAACCACAGACCCGCACGCAGCCCAGGACAATGCTACGGGATGGCCGCCCCTCCCCCCCGCCGGACCGATGTGTGGGGGCCGGACCGATGCCGCGCCTCCTATTGCCCAGGCACGGACGAGCCGGCCGAGCCCGAGGCGCTCCCGGTGCTGGCGGGCGTCGCACCCTCGAGCACGGTCACCTCGGCGATCTTCCACACCCCGTCCACCTGCTGCAGGTTGGCCGTGAGGCGGACCACGTCGGCCTGGGGGGTGTCGATCTTGTTGTTCACGTAGGTCTGGTCGACCACCGCGTAGATCGAGGCGGTCCCAGCCGCCTGGTTCTCTGACTGCACGTAGAGGGCACGGATCTGCCCGCGCGACTCGGCCAGCGCCTGCTCGAGGGCCTTGCGGATCGAGGTGTCGAAGAACTGCTGGGCCTGGGTCGAGAAGGCGCCCGTCGCCATGGCGGTCACCGCGTTGAAGTCGGCGTCGACCGTGTTGGCGTTGAAGTTGAAGAAGTCGGTCAGGAACGCGCGCGAGGCGCTGATGACCGCGGGGTCCTGGGTCGGGCCGCCGCCGCTCTTGGTGGCGAAGAGGATCCCGAAGGCCAGGGTGCCCACCAGGCCCACCGCCGCCACGAGGCTCACCAGGCGAAAGGCGCGGCGGGTTGGGGCAGGGTGGTCGCCGCCGGAACGACGTGGGCGCGCCCGAGGCGGTGGGCCCCCGGCCGATTCGCCTGCATCGGTGTCGTCCGACGTCGCGCCGACGACCCGCACGCCATTGTGCTCGGTCACTGTCATCTCCATTCTCCCTCCATCACGTCACCCGGCGCGCCACCGTGGCGCCCCGGAGATCTCTCACGCCCGCCTCCTCGTGCGACGGCGCGCCGGCCGCGCGCCCAGGCGAGAAACAGCGCGGGGACGACGAGGCCGCCCAGCGCGAGCACCATGCCCCGACGCTCCGCCGGCACGCGGTACGACGCGCTCGTCGCGGGAACCGGTGTGCCCGAGAGCTCGACGTCGGCTTCTTGCGCCGTGGGCGCCACCAGCTGCCCGCCCGCCGCGGGCGTGAAGCCGGGTTGGGTGGCGGGGCCGACGCCGTTGCCGAAGACGGTGACACAACCGGCTCCGGGCAGCGTGTCGGGGATCGCGTTGGCCGACGAGTACGACGACCCCGGCTCGTTGAGGATCGGGGGGAACAACAGGCGCGTGCGGAGGAACGTCTGGTCGGGGTCCTGCGCGGCGTTGGTCGTCGTGGGGTTGGCCGGGCCCTGCACCGCGATCGAATCGACGGCGCCGAAGAAGTACTGGTTGTACGCCAGCCCCTGCGACAGGTTGTTCAGGTTCGCGGGCTGCGCGATGTTCGAGAGGATGTTGGCGGTGTCGTGCAGGAAGCAGCCGATGTTCGCCGACTGCGACGTCACCAGGTTGTCGACCTCGTTGAAGGCCGACGAGCCCGCCGTGAGCAGCGTGTGCAGACCCGACTTTTGCTGTGCCAGCACCTGGACGAGTGCCGCCGTGTTCGCCAGGTCCTGGCGCAGCTCGGGGGCGACGGCGGTGATCGCTTCGAGGGAGGGCGGTGCGTTGGCCAACAGCTCGGTGAACTGCTGCTGGTAGGCAACGAACTCCTTGGAGAACGTCGTGCCCGCAGTGATGAGCGTGCGCAGGTTGCCCGCCTGGCCCTGCAGCGACGTGGCCAGCTCCCCGATGAGCTCGTTCAGGTCGTTGGCGGGAATGGCGCGCAGCAGCCGGGTGGCCGAGGCGACGACGGCGCCGACGTTGGCGGGCACCTGGTTCGGCGCAGGCGGGACGTCGGCACCGCTGTGGAGGGCGGGCGCGTTCCCGCCGTGTGCGGGCACGAGATTGACCACTTGCTCGCCGAGGTCGTTGGCGATCTGCACCGAGGACTGGACGTCGTCGGGCACCTGCGTGCCGGGATCGATGCGCATCGTGACCCTGGTGGCCGTGCGTGTCAGCGCGGTCGCGGTGACCGTGCCGACGGGAACGCCGTTCAGCTCGACCTCGAAGCCCGAGTAGAGGCCCGACGCGTCCTGGAATTTGGGTGGTGAGCATCGTCGGGCTGTCGAGCGGATTACCCAACAGGTTCACGATGCCGTAGACGACGAGCGCGAAGCTGACCGCGAAGAAGACGATCAGGTTGATGATGAGGCGTGGGGAGATCACGGCGCGTTCCCCGAGTTGCCATGCGGCGCACAGGAGAAGGCGGGCTGACTGTCGTCCTCGCCCAGGCCCGGGATGCCGCAGACGATGATGTTCTCGTAGAGCTGCACGTAGCCGTTGCGCACGGCGTTGGGCAGCGCGTTGTCGGCGAGCGGGATCTCGGAGAGGAGGCCGGCCAGGTCGGCTTGGTGCTGCGCCAGCTGGCTGCTCACGGCCTGGAGCGTCTGCAGCTGCGTCACGATCTGCGGGTAGTAGTTCTCGAGGATGCTCCGGCCCTGTGTCGACAGGTTGTCCAGCGACTGCAGCAGCGTCTCGAACTGCGACGCGTTCTGGGCCAGGATCGAGACGGTCTGGGCCAGGTTGTCGAGCGCCGTCTCGCCGGCGCTGCTCCCGGGCGCCAGCGTCGACGTGAGGTTGTCGAGCCCGTTGACCGCCTGGGTGATCTCGTCGGTGTGCTGTGCGTAGCCGTTCGTCACCGCGCTCAGGTCGGCCAGGAAGGCCTTGAGCGACGCCTCTTGCCCCGTGAAGCCCTCTCCCCCGGCTTGGATGATCTGCTCGAGCTCGTTGGTGGACACCGCGCCGAACACCTCTGACCCCGCCGCAATGAACTGCTCGACATCGGGAACGACGGAGGTCTGGTGGATGACCGCCCCGTTGGCCAGCTGCGGCGCCGTGGCGGCCGCCGCGCCGGTCTCGCTCTTGGGCACGGTGAGCTGCACGAATTGGTCGCCCAGAATGGTGGTGCGGTCGATGGCGGCGCTGACGTCGGCGGGGATGCGCGCCCCTTTGTCGAACGCGAGTGTCACCTTGGCGTTGTCCCCGTCCAGCGCGATGGAGCTGACCGAGCCCACCGGCACGTCGGCCAGCTGTACCTGCGCGCCGTTCGAGAGATCGCCGACGTCGCTGAAGACCGCGGTGGCCGTGCGCTGCGACCCGCCGCCGCTCAAGGAGCAGCCACCGACGCCGAGCGCCAGCAGCGCCGGGGCCGCGGCGACGAGGAGACGGCTGCGCACGCCGGGGGGGCGCATCAGAACCAACTCTCCACGTCGCGCATCCAGCCGGAGAGGAGGCCGCGCTGGGCGTGGTGCTGCTCTTGGGGCAGCGGCCCGAGGAGCGACGCCGCAGGCGCGGTGAGGGCCGGCGCGATCGCGGTGTCGGCGAACGTCGCCGTGGACGTCCTTGCGGCGCCCATGGCGTCACTCGACAGCAGGTTGCCCAGGCCGTCCGAGCTCGAGCGCCCGCCATTGCACCCGAGGAGGACGCCGAGCAAATCGCACGGCGTGGTCGTCGTCGTGGTGGGCGGCGTGGTCGTCGTGGTGGACGAGGTGGCCGAGGTGGCCGAGTGGTCCGGCGTGCTCGATGGTGGCGCGCTCTGGGACGCGGTACCGGCCGATTGGGTGGCGGCCGAGATCTGGCTCAGGCCCTGCTGCAGCAGCGACTGCGCGGTGGCGGACCCGCCCTGCCCCGAGAGCGTGTCGAGGATGGTCGGGATGTCGTCGAGCAGCGGGTCGAAGAAGCCCGAGGACGGGTTCCCGCATTGGTTCAACGTCGCGATCGCGGCCGCCGACAGGCCGCTCGAATGATTGGACACGATGCGACGGCAGATGCCGGCCAGCCGGTCGCGCAACAGGCCGGCGATGTAGGCGCCGCTGACGCCGACCGGTGACTGCAGGTTGAGGTCGAGCCAGTCGTAGGTGGGGTCGTAGGCGCGCTCGGCACCCTGGAAGAGGTTGTTGCCGTCCTGGAGGATCTCGTCGACCGACGCCAGGTTGCGGTCCAGCGTGCGGCCCGCCGTGGTGACGGCGCCCACGTCGGCCTCGAGCGGCTGCAGGTTGGGCACGAGCAGGTTCACGAGACCCGTACTGGCGCCGGCCAGCTGGGTGATGGCGTCGTTGAGCTGGCCCGAGTGCTGGGCCAGGGTGCTCGAGACGGTGTCGTACTCCTCTACGAGCTGCTCGATCTGCCCCGTGTCCGTGTCGAGCGTGCCGGTGAGTTGGGCCAGCGTCCCGTTGAGCTGCCCCAGGTCGTTGCCCTTGTCGGCCAGCAGCTGGACGGTCCCAGCCGCGGACGCGATGAGCTTGTTGAGGTTGGATCCCTGCCCGTCGAGGTCGGTGGCCAGGTTGGACACCAGGTCGCCCACCGCGTGCGGGTTGATGGCGTTCAGTGTGTGCTGCAGCTCCTTGAGCACCTCGTCGGTCGAGACTGGGACCGCCGTGTGGTCCTCGGGGATGGTGGCCCCCGCCGCGAGGTAGGGACCGCTGGTGTAGCCGGGATTCAGATCGAGGTCGGGAGAGCCCAGCAACTGCGCTGCGACGAGCGAGGCGAACGCGCCAGAGGGGATCTTGGTCCCTTTGTTCACGGCGAGCGTCACGTCCACCCTGTCGCCGATGTTCTGCACCTCGGTGACGCTCCCCACCTTGACGCCCAGCACGTCCACGGCGGCGCCGGTGAAGAGACCCGGCGCGTTGGGATAGACGACGTTGAGGGGATAGGTCGCCGGTCCCTTGGTGAGCTCGACCGCGGTGAGGACGCCCGCCACGATGACCACGCCGGCCAGCGCGAACCGGACGGCCTTGGAGGTCGCGATCGCGCCCATCACCCGGTCCCCTGCAAGAGCGGTGCGATCAACTGCGACAGCGCGCCCAGGCCCGAGTCGGGACCGACGCCGGTGTTCGGCGATCCGGACGGGGTCGTGTTGGACGAGGGTGACGGAGAAGACGCGGAAGAGGAAGAGGACGAAGGAGGAGAGGCCACGGAGTTGCTCTGCGAGGTGTTGGAGCCCTCACCGGGCAACGGCCCCGTCTGGTCGTTACACTGCGTCGGGTCCGGCCCGAGCACCTGGTCGAGGACCTGGTCGAAGCTCCCGCAGGGCCCGATGATGCCGAAGGTGTTGGTGAGAGACGCCGGGTTGACGAAGATGTTGCCCCAGCTGACCGGCGTCGTGCCGCTGTAGGCGATCGACTGGAAACCGTGCAGTGCGCTGCCGAGGTAGCTGACACCCTCCGCCAGGTCGTCTTGGTGCTGGCTGACGACGCCGAGGTCGGCGTGCAGGCTTTGGAGCAACGAGTTCAGCGCGGGCGAGTCCTGGCTCACCAGGCTGTTGGTCTGGCTGGCCATGGTGTCGACGTTGGTGATGAGGTTCGACAGGTCCTGGTCGTTGGCGGCGAGACCGGTCGAGACGGTGTCGAGGTTGTTGACGACCGAGAGCAGCTGCTGGTCGCGGCTGGCCAACGTCGACGACACGGTGTTGGCCGAGTCGATCAGCTGGGAGACCTGCCCGCTGCGCTGGTCGACCGTCGTCGTCAGGGAGCCGAGCCCCTGAATGATCTGGGCCACCTGGGTCTGCTTGTCCTTGGTGATCTTCGCCAGCGAGGTCACCAGGCTGTTGAGCGCCTGCGCGTTGGTTTTCGACAGCAGGGAGTGCGCGGTGTTCTGCAGTTCGTAGAACTCCGTGGGGACCGAGGTGTCGGTGATCAGCGCACCCTGCTTCAGTGGGTCGTCCCACCCGCTGACCGGCGTGAGCGTGACGTCGACGACGCCGAGGAGCGTCTCGACCTCGATCGCTGCCGTGGTTTCGTGCGGCAGCTGCACCGACCGGTTGACCGACAGGGAGGCGTCGACGGCGTTGCCGTGCACCTGTACGGAGGTGACGGAGCCCACGTTGACACCGGCCACCATGACGTTGGTGCCCTTGGCGATGCCGGCCGCGTTGGCGAAGCGGGCGTCCACCGTGTAGCCCGACAAGAACAGGCTGCGGTTGAGGAAGAGGATGGCGCAGATGCAGCAGGCCATGACGACGATCCCGATCAGGCCGAGCACCTTGGGGTTCCGTTCGGTGAAGGCCTTCACGGCGACCCTCCCGTCGTGGCGCTCCCTGCGGCCGGTGCCGCCGCCCCGCTGACGGCTTGGAGATCCTGGCCGAGGCTCGACGACGCCAACGGCGGGGCCCCGGTGCCCGCCGAGGAGGTGTCGGCGCTCGGCAGGCCCGGCGTCGTGACGCCCGAGAGGGGTGCGGGCAGCGGCGGGCTCCCGAAGGGGCCGGAGCCGGCGGGCGGATTGCTCGGCTGGTAATACGGACAGACCGTCTGGTTGGCCAGGCAGGTGTAGATCGTCTCGACCGCGAACCACTGGCCCCACTGGGAGATCTGGATGTAGGGCGCCAGGCCGGCGCCGAGCGTCGAGAGGCTGTTGGCCAGGTTCTGCTGGTTGTTCTGGACGTCGGAGGCAACCGCCTGCAGGTTGTCGATGGTGCTCGTGATGGTGTTGTGGTTGTTCCCGATGAGGCTGGCCAGGTCGGTCGCCACCTGCGAGAGGTTGCCCACGACGTCGTCGAGCAGCGAGTTCTTCGACGCCAAGGCGGACGACACCGTCTGCAGGTTGATGACCAGGCTGTCGATGTCGCCCGAGCGCGAAGCGAGCGCGGTGAGCACCTGGTCGAGGTTGCCGATGACCTGGCCCACCTGGGTGTCGAGGGACTCGACGGTCGACGACACAGCCGCACCGCTGTTGATCAGCTGGTTGATCTCGGCCGTGTCGCCCTCGAGCGCGCCCGAGACGTTCTCGACGAACTCGTTGGCCTCCGTCGGGTTGATGGACGACAGCAGGGGGCCGAGCGAGTTCAAGAACGCGTTGATGCTGGCGTCTGTCACGTCGTGGCTCAATGGGATCGTCGACCCCGACACCAGGATCGGACCGCCGTGCCCCGGGTACAGCTCGATCTCCTTCTGCCCGATCACGTTCTGCCAACGCATCCCGACGTCAGTCGAGCGCCGCAGCGTGACGGTGTTGTCGACGCTCAACGAGATGAGGGCGTGCCCGTGCTCAACCGAGATACCCGAGACCTGGCCGACCGGGACGCCGGCGATGTTGACGACGTCCCCGCTCGCCAATCCGGTGACGTCACTCATCTGCGCGTCGATCGTGTGGCGGCTGGTGAAGAGCGAAAGGTTCCCGATCTTCGCGGCCAGTCCAGTCAGGAGGACGACGCAGACCAGCGCGAAGAGGGCGAACTTGAACGCCGACTCCGGGAAGTAACGGAGCAACCTCATAACGGGCCCCCGAGGAGCTGCGTGATGATGCTGCCGAGGCTCGTGGGCTGGGACTCGTCCGGCTGCCCGATGATGCCGTAGGCCTGGTTGGCCGCCGCTGCCCCGGCCTGCGACGCCGCGGCGGTCGGGGACGTCGCGGCCGCGGCCGCCGCGGGCGAGCCGGGCGCGGTCTGCAGCGCGTCGAAGGTTGCCAGCTCGGACGAGCAGTTGAACGCAGATCCGGCGCCCGCAAGCGCCTGCTGAATGGGCTGGAGGAACGACATCCCCCCGGTCGGCGGCGCGATCAGGTTGCACACCAGGCTGTTCACGTCGCTGAAGAGGATGAAGGTGTTGAAGTAGGCGTACGTGCTCCCGTCGGGCAACGTGTTCAGGCCCGACGCGCCCTGCGCGATCTTCTGGAAGTAGTGGTACGCGCCGTTGACCACCTGGCCGATCATGTCCTGCTGCGCCAGCAGCACTCTCGACACGTTGTCCCCCGATTCGAGGATGGTCGTGATGTCGGGGTGGTAGGTCGAGAGGAGCGCAGCCAGCCGGTTGGAGAACGGGATCAAGGTGTTCAAGAGATTCTCGTAGTCGGTCTCTTCCGCGTTGAACGCGGGCAGGCCTGCGTTGATCTGCGCGTTGAGGTTGTTGAGGTCCGAAGCGGCGGGTGCCACGGCCTGGGTGAACTGTGCGAAGGAGTCGAGCGCCAGCAGCTGCGCGTTCAGCGTGCGATCGAGGAGTCCGGCCAGCTGGGTGCCCGCACTGATGGAGGCGGCGATCTTCGGTCCTTCACCCTGCGACGCCTGCGCTAGCTCCCCCAGCACTGTCGAGAGGTTGTTGGTGTCGATCTTGTTCAACAACGGAGTCGCAGCGGCAAAGAGGTCACCCAGCTCGTCGCTGCTCGCGGCGTGTGCGAAGGATTCCCCCTGCGACAAGTACGGCGCGGCGTCAGCATTTCCGTGGGGTGACGTGATGGACACCTGCTCCGCACCGAACAGGTTGACCGGCTCGATCGTTGCCGTAGAGGTGGCGGGGACCTTGAACGAGGGCTCGATGAGCACGGTCACCTGCGCCCGGTTCTGGTCGAGCGAGATTGTCGACACCCGGCCGACTTGCACGCCGCGAAAGACCACGGCCGAGCCCGGGTGCAAGCCCTCTCCCGCGCTGGGGAAGGTCCCGCTCAGCGTGTAGTCGCCGGCGTAATCCCCGTTGGCCAGGCGCACCAGCGTGACCGTGCCGAACACGAGGCCGAACAGGACGACGAGGCTGACGACGAGGTTCAGGAGCCTTCTCATCCGACCAACCTCGCCGTGGCGTTGACACCGCCGAAGAGGATCAGCGACATGAGGAGGTTGACGACGACCACCAAGATGATGGAGAGGCGGATGGCACGGCCCGCCGCCACTCCCACACCGGCCGGCCCGCCGTTCGCGTTGTAGCCGTAGTAGCAGTGGACGAAGGTCACCAAGACGGCGAACACCATCGCCTTGAGGAACGAGTAGAAGATGTCGAGCGGCGGCAGGTAGAGCCGGAAATAGTGGGTGTAGGTTCCCGTCGACAGGCCGAAGAACCTCGTCACGACCAGCTCGGAGGCCAAGTAGCTGGCGAAGAGCGCCGCCAGGTAGAGGGGGATCATGGTGATCAGTGCCGCCCAGACGCGGGTAGCGACGAGGTAGACGACGCTGTTGACGCCCATGACCTCGAGCGCGTCGATCTCGTCGCTGATGCGCATCGCGCCGAGCTGGGCTGTGAACCCGGCACCCACCTGCGCGGCCAGTGCCACACCCGCGACCAGCGGCGTGATCTCCCGGGTGTTGGCGAGCGAGGTGATGACGCCGGTGAACGCCTCGGCTCCGATCTGCTGGAGCCCGTTGAAGCCCTCGAGCCCAACCTCGGTCCCGGTGAAGAACGAGATGGAGACGACCACGAAGAACATGCCGCCGCCCACGACGAGCGCACCCGACCCCAAGCTGATGTCGGACATCAGGACCAGGATCTCCTTGGGGTAGCGCAGCGCGCGGGGCAAGGCGCGCAAGATGCGTAGGTAGAACTTCAGCTGCGCGGCGAATGCGTCGAAGACACCGATGGCGGCATCCCCGAACCCGACCACCTTCGTCGTCAGGTTCCTGCCCACGGTGGGGAGCGATCCCGGCTGTGGCCTGACTGGTGCATCGAGCGCCATCAGATGCCCTTCTGCGGGACGAAGTTGAAATAGAAGACCGTCAGAAGGAAGTTCACGAAGAACGAGAGGATGAAGGTCACGACCACGGCCTGGTTGACCGCGTCACCAACCCCCTTGGGCCCGCTCTTGCAGTAGAGGCCCTTGTAGCAGGCAACCATCGCGGCGATGAACCCGAAGATGCCTGCCTTGACGAGCGCGATAACGAGGTCCGCGATCTGGCTCAGCTCGCTGAAGGTAGCGAAGAAGCTGCTCGCCGTGATGTGAATGGACTGGGTCCCGAACCACAGGCCACCGGCGATGCCGGCGACACTGACGACCCCATCGAGGAGCACGGCCACGAGGGTGGCGGCCAAGAGCCGTGGGAGCACCAGACGGTGGAGCGGGTTGACGCCCATCACCTCCATCGCGCTGATCTCGTCCCGGATCCGCCGCGAACCCAAATCGGCGCACATGGCGGACCCGCCGGCGCCGGCGATCAGCAGCGCCGTAGCGACAGGCGCCTGCTCACGCACCACCGCCAGCACCATGGCGGCTCCGAGTTGGGACTGCGCGCCGATCTGTTCGAGCAGCGACCCGACCTCGAGTGCGATCACCATCCCGAAGGGGATCGACAGCAAGATGAGTGGCAGCGTGGTGACGCGGGCCAAGAACCAGCACTGGTCGAAGAACTCCGCCATGGGGACGCCCTTGAGCGGAGCCTGGCGGATCGCCTCCAGGGCCGTGGCGAACATGTTGCCGGTCTCACGGACGGCGGTCGCAAACTTCCCGTCGTCGGTGAGCGGGCGGCTGGGGCGGGTCAGGACGCCCGCCCCTCCAGCGCCGGGACGGCCGCTCGGGGTGCCGAGACGTCGGGCCATCTCGGCTCGGGAAAGAGGTTGGGTGGATCCGGACGCGTGGTGGGGGGTGTCGCCGCTCATGTCGCCCGTCTCCACCGACGTCGTCCCCCCTTCCGAGGCCTCCCCATGCGCGCGGACGGGCGAAGATGCACGTCCCCCCGTCCATTCCTGCGTCGAGAAAAACGGCGGGAGCCGAACAACCTTGCGGCGCCGACCGCAAGCAGAGCGGTCCACGCCCGTTACTTACACAGGGGTGCACAAAAAGGGGTGCTCGGGGCTCGTCAGAGCTCGTGAGCGGAGGAGGTGAAGCGCAGGATTCAGGAGCCGGGGGCGTAATTGTCAGTCTGTTGTTTCTGTTGTTTGAAATCGCCAACCCCGGTTATTGAAGGTGTCGACGCTGACCTCTTAGGCGCTTTTGAAGGTCAGTCATAATGGAACCAAACTCCTCGTGAGGCCGGAAGGGGAAGGGGAGGGACGGGATAGTGGCGCTCCGCCAGGAAGAGCTAACCAGTCTCTGCGACGACGTCGACCTTGAGCCGCGACCGCGCTCTCGTGGAGCGCTGCCAGGGCGGTGACTCCGCCGCGTTCGGCAATCTCTACGCGCGCTACTACGAACGCCTTCTTCGCTTCTGCCTGCGACGTTTAAACGACCGCCACGAGGCGGAGGACGCGGCACAGGAGGCTTTCGCCCGGGCCTGGAAGGCTCTGCCGCGGTTCGCGGGTGAGCGGCGCTTCTACCCGTGGCTCACGGTGATCGCCGGCAACGTCTGCACCGACATGTTGCGCCGGCGCTCGCGCAGCACGCCCACCGACGACATGGAACTGACGGCGCATCATCCCGTCGGGGTCGTCGGCGAGGACACTTCCGAAGAGCTGGTCCTGGCGGCGGTCGACGGCGAGCTCGTCAACCGGGCGCTCGACCGGCTCTCGACGCGGCACCGCCACGTCCTCGCCATGCGCGAGGAATCAGGCTGGACGTACCAGCAGATCGCAGACCACGAAGGCGTCGAGATCGGGACCATCGAGACGCTGCTGTGGCGAGCGCGCCAGGCGCTCAAGCGCGAGTTCGCTGTCGTGTCGGAGTCCAAGGAAGCGCTGGCCGGCTTCCTCATCGCCACCGGGGCGCTGTTTCGCCGCACCTTCTTCCGGGTGGCCCACCGCGGCGCAACCGTCAACCACCAGAGCGGTGGCGCGGGCGAGGGTTTGCGCAACGCAATGGCAGGCATGGCGGTCACCGGTGCTGCCGTCGCGGCAGCGTTCATTGCTCCACATGCGTTCTCCGGTGGACCCAGTGCACCGCCGGGGGCACCGGGCTCCGCCCTTGCCGCACCCCAACTCGTCTTCGGCGTGCCGGTTTCCGGCCCCGATGCGAGGGGCGCTTCCGGCGCGGCGGTCACGAACGGACTGGCCGCGGACGGTCTGGGTGCTGGTCTTGGCGGAAGCGGAGGTGGCGGAGGAGGAACCGGCTCCGGCCCTGGCTCATCGCACGACGGATCGTCGGGGTCGGGATCTCAGTCAGGTGGACCGGGCGCCGGCGTCGGCGGGCTACTCGGTGGGGCGAGCGGCGGCGGCGGCATCGGCGGCGTGACCAAGGGCGTCGGGGGGACGGTGGGCGGCGTGGCCGGCGGTGTCGTCAGTGGCGTGGGAAGCACGGTCAGCGGCGTGGCCAACAGCGTCGGGGGCGCGCTCGGCGGTGCGGCCGGCGGTGTCGTCAGTGGCGTGGGAAACACGGTCGGCGGCGTCACCAGTGGTCTCGGCAACACGGTCGGTGGCGTCACCAGTGGTGTCGGCAGCACCGTCAACGGCGTGGGCAGCACCGTCGGTGGCATCACCAGCGGCGGCGGGAGCACGGCCGGCAGTGTGACCAACACGGTGAACGGCCTCTCATCAGGTCTGGGCCTGGGCAACGTCCTGCCGGGGTCCGGGTCCTCGGGTTCGGGCAGCGGCACCTCGGGCACCAGCAGCTCGGCCGGATCAGGATCGAGCACCACGACGACCACGGAGCCCGGCGTGCTCGGTGGCCTCGGTGGTCTGCTCGGCGGCTGACACCGCCTCACGTAGCCATCCGACAGAACGCAAGCCCCAGCTAGGGTAAGGATTCTCCTTCTATGGACACCAAGCAGGACGACGCGGCACCAGCGTGGATCGCACCGGGCGAGCCGATCATCTCGCTGCGTGGGGTGACCAAGTCCTTCGGTTCCCACACCGTTCTCGAAGACATCACGTTCGACGTCCCGAAGGGTCGCATCACGTCGATCCTGGGCCCGTCAGGTACCGGGAAGTCCGTGCTGCTCAAGAACATCCTGGGCCTGCTCCGTCCAGAGCGCGGTGAGATCTGGGTCGACGGCGACCAGATCGTCGGGCTCCGCGAGCGCCGCCTCTACGAGGTCCGCAAGAAGTTCGGGGTGCTGTTCCAAGACGGTGCCCTGTTCGGGTCGATGAACCTCTACGACAACATTGCTTTCCCGTTGCGCGAGCACACCAGGATGAACGAGGCGCAAATCCGCGAGTTCGTCCATCGCAACGCCGAACTGGTCGGCCTCATGGACCACCTGAAGAAGCTGCCGGGCGAGGTGTCCGGTGGAATGAAGAAGCGAGCCGGCCTGGCGCGGGCCATGGTGACCGAGCCCGAGATCGTCCTTTTCGACGAGCCCGACTCCGGTCTCGACCCGGTGCGCGTGGCGTATCTCGACGAGCTCGTGGTCACCGCGCAGAGAGAGACGGGCGCCACCTTCTTCATCATCACGCACAACATTCAGTCGGTGATGCGCACCGCTGATTACATGGGAGTGCTGTTCCGCTCGAACCTCGTGAAGTTCGCCAGCAAGCCCGACATGCTGGCGACCGACAACCCGATCATCCAGCAGTTCATCGCCGGACGGCCCGAGGGTCCCATCGGCATGGACGAGATGGCGGACGCGGGCGGTGACGCCAGCCGCTACATCGAGGGTGACACGGCCGCTCTCCGGTTCGGGCCGCTGACCCGCCCCGGAGAGCCTGCCATGGCCTCCCACGCCCCGTCGGATCAGCCGGCTCCGCCCGACTGACCGGGCGCCCGCTCACTCCCGGAACGAGAAACGCCACCGGCCCCGGTGGTGCGATCCCGGAACCGGCGGCGCCCCGATCAGTGGTGGCTCATCGGCTGGCGGCGTCCTCGCAGACCGTCTCGACGAGCAAGCGGCTCACCACGTAGGGATCCATGTTGGCGTTGGGACGGCGGTCCTCGATCCAGCCCTTCTTGTTCTTGGCCGTCTGCCACGGGATGCGGATCGACGCTCCCCGGTCGGAGGTGCCGTAGCTGAACTGGCTGAAGTGGGCGGTCTCGTGCGCGCCGGTCAAGCGGCTCTCTATGCCGATGCCGTAGTTCGACACGTGCTCCTCGACCCGCTTCCCGAGCGCCTCGCAGCCGGCGATGATGGCGTCCCAACCGCCGTCCTCGCGCATCGCCTTGGTGGAGAAGTTGGTGTGGGCCCCCGCACCGTTCCAATCGCCGAGGACCGGCTTGGGTTCGAGCGTGGCGAACACGTCAGAATCCTCGGCGATACGGAACAGCAGCCAGCGCGCAGTCCACAGCTGGTCGCCGATGAGTGGCGGCGGCAGGATCCCGATCTGGAACTCCCACTGCCCCATCATCACTTCGGCGTTGGTGCCCTCGATGCCGAGTCCGGCCTTCAGACAGGCAGCGGTGTGACGCTCGACGATCTCACGACCGGGCATCTTGTCACCCCCGACACCGCAGTAGTACGGGCCCTGTGGAGCGGGAAAGCCGGTTTCGGGCCACCCCAGCGGCCGCCCGTACTGGAAGAAGGTGTACTCCTGCTCGATGCCGAACCACGGCTCGTACGCTGCGTACTTGTCCGCGACCTCGACGCACGCCCGCCGCGTGTTGGTCGGATGCGGCGACATGTCGGTCAGCAGGACCTCGCACATGACGAGCTTGTCGTTCTCGCCCCGTAGCGGGTCGGGGCAGACGAACACCGGCTGCAGCACACAGTCGGAGTCGCTCCCCTCGGCCTGGTTGGTGCTCGAACCGTCGAAACCCCAGATCGGAGGCTCCTTTCCG
Organism: uncultured Acidimicrobiaceae bacterium; assembly: GCA_963744935.1. Classification (GTDB taxonomy): domain Bacteria; phylum Actinomycetota; class Acidimicrobiia; order Acidimicrobiales; family RAAP-2; genus Bog-473. The sequence goes on along the minus strand of CAVUVM010000010.1, from coordinate 23,301 downwards.
TCCTCCACGATCTTTGTCTTGCTCCGAAGCAGCGGAGAGGGCTCCGTCCCGTCGATCCAGATGTACTCGGCCTGGTAGCTCATGAACTCTCCTGTGTTCCCCTATTTTCCGGATTTTCCGTCAGTCTCGAGCTCCCAGGGCCGACGGGTGGCGCGACACCGGGCGCTCGGCGGGCACGGTACTCGCCGCGTCGCAGCATCAGTGTCGCCGGACCCTATTTCGCCGCCGTATCGGTTGTGTAAACCGAGGATGAATTCAGATGCAGCCTTGGGCGATGCGAATGGGTGGGCCCACCGGTGCCAGGACGCGACGAAGGGCTGGATCTCTCGACCCAGCCCTTCCCGGTTGCCCCCCCGCACCATGGTTACAAACGACAGCGGGCTGGGCCGGCTGTGGCCGACCCAGCCCTACCGTCATCCCATTGGGGAAGGGGGAATATTCCCTTAGGGAATCTCTCGTCGATGGATTCAGCGGCGACGAGACGCCGCTGCCTCAGCTAGCAGGAGGTGGAGCCAGCTGCGGCGTTGCCAACGCAGTTGTTGGCGCTGTTGAACAGGCCCTTGATGCCGCCACCGAGCGCAGCCACCGCAACGACGGCGACAACGGCAATGAGGCCAACGAGCAGCGCGTACTCCACCATGGAAGCGCCGCGCTCTGTCCGGGCGCGCTGAAGCAGGTCAGCGTGGAAGCCACGCACCGCGAAAAACGCGTTCAGAAACAGCTCAGTCATCTTGATTCCCCTCTCTCGCCCCAATGGTTCCGAACGGGATTGCTCGAGTCCATGTGGGTTCCCAAGAACATTCTCCGTTCGACCGAATCGCCGTTCCATAGGCTTTATGGACCAATTGTGCCCGTGACGTGGACCGATTGTTGTCCTACTCGATCGTGACGAGTCCCATGACGACCGCGCGCACGAGCGCATGTGTCCGGTTCGTCACGTCCAACTTCTGGAAGATTGCCGCAAGGTGATTCTTCGTCGTCTTCGGACTGATGTAGAGCCGCTGTGAGATCTCGCCGTTCGTTGCCCCTTCCGCGAGCAGTTGGAGCACCTCGAGTTCGCGTTGAGTCAGCGACCATGGCCCCCATTGGCGATCGTCGTCGCGCCGTTGCGTGGTGACATCGGGGTCGCGGTAGTCCTCGTCCGTCTCGACGTCAATGTCGTCGCGGGTAAGGGTGGCGCGCGCGCCGCCGCGCAGGCTCTCGCCGCGGTGCACCGTGGTGCACACCGACGGCCCGGACACCGATACCTGTGTATAGAACATCCACTCCGGGCCGGGTCCCACCAGTGCGGCCCGTTCCGGCTGCGCAACCGGCCATAGGGCCGTGGCAGTGTTCGACATTCCTCCCCCTCATTCCGCCCCCGGGGTTGCCGGTGGCGGCTCCACCCCACCGCGCTTCGGTGGAAACTCCCTGGTCATTGTACGCTTCCGCTATCAAACGACAGTCGCAGCACGATTGCAGCCCGGGTGCGAGAACCGACGGATGAACAATTTTCCGCGTACGGGGCCCGGCTGGGCCGGGCGCTTGCTCAGGCGCCGCCGTGCAACGCGTGCTTGATCGGGCCGACGATCGGACCGAGGACGACGATCATGATCGCCGGCAGGAAGCACAGTGCAAGCGGAAAGAGGATCTTGACCGGCACCTTGGCCGCCTTCTCACGTCCGCGTTGGCGGCGCTTGTCGCGCATCTCGTCCGCCTGCGCCTGCAACACGCGGCCGATCGGCAGCCCCGAGCGCGTCTGCCTGTGCCAGGACGACAGCGAACGTCACCAGGTCGTCGATGTCGGTACGAAGCTTCATGTTCTCGAGCGCGTCCTGACGAGAAAGGCCGAGTTCCATCTCCCGGAGCGTGAGCCGCAACTCGTCGCACACAGGCGACTCGAAGCGCGCGCACGAGACCTGCATGGCTTGCTCCAGGCCGAGACCCGCGGCAACGGAGATCGTCATCAGGTCGAGGAGATCCGGGAGGTCGTTGGTGACCTGCTCACGCCGCTCCTTGATGCGATGGCGGAGCCACCAACTCGGTACGAGGCCTCCGAGCATGGGGAGAATGAACAAGATGGCGAACCCCAATTTGACCGTGACGATCCCACTAATCAGCGTCACAAGACCGATACCGATCCCGAGCATGATCGATCCCACCTGGACAGCGACGTACTCCTCCGCCCGCATTGAACCGGTTAGCCCGGCCTTGAGCAGATCGGCGTGGACGCGGTCGATGTCCTGGGAGGGGTAGAGCCGCGACAGGTTGTCTCGCAGGCCCTTGCCCACAGGGCGGAAGATCCGGTTGAGCAGGGGTGTCTGTACGCGATCGAGGGTGGGTGTCGCTTCCGCGTAGAGCTCCGCCTCGGAGCCGAGGGAACGGATGAAATCGAGCCGCTGGTTCTGGCGATGAGAACGCCATGCCGCCGTGCCGACGCCGATGACACCGATCGCCATGAGCGTGATGCCCGTCAGGGGAACGAAGTACGCAGCGTTCATCTCATCAGCCTTCCCGCAACCCTCACACCTTGATGTTGACCATGCGCCGCACGATCCAGAACCCGAGAGCCATCAACCCCGCAGTGAAGAGGAGAACGACGAGCCCCGCCCCGTGTTCCATCGGCTGAAGGTAGTCAGGGTCCTTCAGCTCCAGCGCGATGACCAAGAAGATCGGTATGGCGAAGAGGACATATCCTGACATCCGTCCTTCGGCCGAGAGCGTCTGGACCTCGCGGCGGACCTCCTGGCGGGTCCGCATGAAGTCGGCCAGGGTGTGCAGGATCGGCGCCAGCCGGCCGCCAGTGGACTGCTGGATCCGCACGGCCTCGACGGCCCAGGTCAGGTCCTCGACGCCCGATCGCTCGGCCATGTTCTCCAACGCGACGACGAGGTCAGAACCGACCGCCACCTCGGCCATGACGCGGTCGAGCTCGTCGGAGAGCGGCGGTCTGGCGTCGCGCCGGTACATGTCAATCGATCGCTGGAAGGTCTGACCGCCTTGGACGGAAGCGGCCAGCAGGGCCAATGCGTCGGGCAGCTGCTCTTGGAGCTGCTTGATCCGTTTGTTGGCTCGCCGGGTAGGGAGATACCAGGCGATGCCCGCCACGACGACGATCGCAGCGAGGGCCGCGAATGGAGATTTCGCAATGACGCCCGCGCCGACGGCGAGGATAACGGCAATCGTGCCGGCGATGACGATGTACTCGCCGGATCGCAGCGGTATGTCAGCACGCTCCAAGCGGCGCTCGAGCGCTCCCGACGTGTCGATACGGCCGAAGATGCCGGCGATCCTGACGGTCAGCGCTGAGAGCTCGCCCTGTTCAGGCGACTCGCTCACCACCTCGACGGGGACCTTCGCGGTGCCCATGGTGTCCTCGAGGATCTGGGCCAGCGTGCGCTGCCTCGTGCGCACTCGCATGATGGCGCCGACAACGACGATGGAGAGGCCCGCCCCGATGAGGACCGCGGCGACGAAGGCCTCTGTCGTCGAGCTCAACTGCGTGGAGGCGAGCATGGCGGCCCTCACCTTCCGTCCCGGCGGCGTGCCAGCATCTCGTAGAGCTCCTCGGACGGTGGCTCAGTCACTCGGCCCGGTCGGGACGGCCGGTGGTGGCGCCCGCCAGATCGCGACGAGGCGAAGGCGTCGCCCTCGTTGCGGAAGACGTGCGGCGCCACTTCGATGCCGTTCAACGCCAGCTCGTCGAGAACCTTGGGGCGGAGACCGGTGGGCACGAGGCGGCCCATCCCCTCCGCCGTGTCGACCCGGTGAAAGATGTCCTGAAGCAGGACGGTGTCGCCCTCCATGCCCTGGATCTCCGTGATGGTGTGCACGACACGGGGCCCGCCGGGCGTCCGCTGGAGCTGCACCAGGAGGCCGACAGCCATGACGATCTGCTCTCGGATGGCGCGCTGAGGGAGTTCGACTCCGCCCATCATGACCATGGTCTCGAGACGGCCGAGCAGCTCGCGGGGTGTGTTTGCGTGCACCGTCGTCATAGAGCCGGCGTGGCCGGTGTTCATGGCCTGGAGCATGTCGAGGGTTTCGGAACCACGGCACTCACCGACGATGATGCGATCTGGCCGCATACGCAGCGAGTTACGGACCAAGTCACGGATCCGCACCTCGCCGGTCCCCTCTGCGTTGGCCGGCCGTGTCTCGAGGGTGACGACGTGGGCTCCCTGGATCTGGAGTTCCGCCGACTCCTCGATGGTGATCAGGCGCTCCCCGTCGGGAATGAAATTCGAAAGGACATTGAGCATGGTCGTCTTGCCGGTACCGGTGCCGCCGACCACGACCATGCTGATCTTGCCTCGCACGCACGCCTCGAGGAACACCGCTGAATCCATCGTGAGCGTGCCCAGGTTGATCAGGTCCTGCATGAGAAAGGCGCGCTCGGGGAACTTCCGGACCGTCAGCACCGGGCCCCGTAGGGCGAGAGGCGGGACGATGGCGTTGATCCGGGATCCGTCGGCCAGCCGGGCATCAACCATGGGTGACGACTCGTCGACTCGGCGGCCGACGGCATGCACCATGCGGTCGATGATTCGACGGTACTGCTGCGGATTGGTGAAGATGATGTCGCTTCGCTCGATCTTGCCCTTGCGCTCGATCCAGATCTCGTCGTACGCGTTGCACATGATCTCGGTGATCGTGTTGTCGGCGAGCAGTGCCTCGAGCGGCCCGTAGCCGAGCGAGTCCTCGAGCATCTCTTCGACGAAGCGCTGGCGCTCGATCGGCGAGATCCCGATGTCCTCGCGTTCGAGGATCTCGTTGACCGTGGAGCGGACCTTGGACCGCAGCTCGTCGGGTGACAGGTCGGCCGCAGTCGGCGCTATTTCAGCCAGCACCTTGGCCTGGACCTTGACCTTGCTCTGCTTCCATTGTTCGTCGAGCAACGTCCGGTCGGCCGCCCGCCGCATCGGGTGGCCCTTGGTGCCAGGCGTACCGAAGGGGTTTTGGCGCGGGGGCGGCCCGCCGGGGTCCCCGGCTCGCCGGTTGCGGGGCGGCTGGGTGGGCTCGTCGGCCGGCGGTTCGGACGCAGACCCGTCGGCAGCGGCCAGCTTCTCCGAAAGGTTCATCGCGATCAGGCCCTCTCGAGCTCGGGCACCTTGGTGGTGCGTCCCTTTCTCCTCCGCCAAAAACCCCGGGGCTCGCCATTGAGCACGGGCGCCGAGACGCCTGTCTCGAGGACGGGCGTCACTTCGCCGGACAGGAACTGGTTCATGCCGCCGGCCAGCTTCTTGCCGATCTCGGAACCGGCCGCCGACACGAGTGCGGGGCGTCCCTTGTTGATGGACTTCATGACTTCTCGGGAATACGGCAGCACGGAGATGATCTTGTTGTCGAGCACCTCTTGGACGTCGCCGATGTCGATGCCGATGTCGTCTTCGACCTTGTTGAGCACGACGCCGACCGCGTCGCTGTTGATCTTGAGCTTCTCGAGAGTGGTCAGGAACACCCGCATGTTTCGTATGCTCGGCAGGTCGAGTGTCACCATGCACAGCACCCGGCTCGAGTGGTCGAAGGCGGCCAGGACGATCTCGGAGAGCTGCGCCGGGGTGTCGACCACGATGTAGTCGAAGTGACGCCGCAGCGCGCTCAGGACCTTGTAGACGTCCTTGGGAGCGATCATGTCGGCATCGGCCGGGCTGAAGGGCGCCGCCAGCACGGAGAACCCGAGCTCATGCTCCTCGAGATACTCCTCCAGGTGCTCGTCGAGGTCGTCCTCGTCGACTGGCTCCCGCGAAAGCAGGTCCGAAATGGTGAACCGGGGCCGCAGGTGCAGCGCTGTCGAGACCTCGCCGAACTGGAGGTCGAGATCGACCAAGCACACTCGTTGCCCGGTCTGTGCGGCCAGGTAGCAGGCCAGGTTGGTGGCGTAGAAGGTCTTACCGCAGCCGCCGCTCGAGGAGGCCACCGTGAACACCTCTGCGAAGTGCGAGCGCTCCACCACAACGCCGTCGGCCGCGACTGGGACGGGCGGGCCGGAACCGGACTGCGATGCGTCGGCGATATCGAACGCACGCTGCAGTGAGCTGGAGAGCTGACGCTTGGAGGTCGGGTACTCGACGAGCTCGACCGCGCCCGTGCGGACGATGTCGCCAAGATTCGCCTTGGGCTTGGGCCCCAGCGCCAGTACCACCGCCGGCACGGCGGACGTGGCACGCAGGTTGGCCAGTCGGGCCATACCGGCGTGGCTGTCGAACACGGGTCCGGCCACGAGGACGTCGAAAGGTCCCTCCTCGCTCACCTCTTCCTCGACGTCGATCACGTTCGAGCTGGTGACGACCTGGTACCCCGGTCCGAGCGCGGCCTGGATCGCCCGGCTGAGAGCCGGCGATCGGCTGATGACGAGGATGCGACGGTTGATCACGCGGCACCCGTCGTCTGGCCGGTACCCACGCATTGCATCAGCGGCGGCGGCGTCGCTCCTCGCTGGGGCTGGACGACCGAAAGCGACTCGTTCTGCTCGAGGAATTGGAGGGTTTGCGCCTGCTGGCCGGTCACCGCGAGGAGCACCGTCTCGCTGCCCGGGATGGTGCGCCCCTCCGCCGTTTTGTGACCTGCGTAGGACGGGACTGTGCTGGACACGTCGAGCACTTGGATGCTCGACATGGCAAGTTCCGTACAGGGGACGGGCAGGTTCGAGTTTGCCCCAGTCGAGAGCTTGGTGATGTTGGCGTAGACATCGACCCGGCTCCCGGGCTGCAGGTAGCCGGCGAGGGCGTTCGTCCCGGTCATCGTCACCGTCATCGCGTCCATGCCCGTCGGGATGGATATCGAAGACGTGCTGGCCGAAAGCTCAGTCGAGCTGAGTGTCTGCCCCTTCGTGACGGGCTGTGTAAGGACCTCATTGGGCAGCAGGGTCAGTGTGGTCAGGTCCGACGGTTTGAACGACTTGGCGGGGATCACTTCGATGGCCACCAGGTTGTTGGAGATCATCGATTGGCCCGTGGTGCCGGCTGAGATGTTGCCCTTCGCGACGACCGCGGACATCGTCACGGGCGCAGTGTTCGAATTCGAAGCCGCGTGGTTGCCCGCACCCTTGACGCTTGCAAAGGCGATCGCGCTCCCGGCAATGAACAGGATCACCCCAATCAGGACCAGCGTGAGCGTCTGCCTCTTCACAGAACAATCCCCCCTCTCCGCTGCGGAGGACGTTGGCGACAGATGCGCGGCCGTCCGCCGTTGGTTCGCTTGGAGAGTACGACGGGAACCGATCCGCGTACATAGGCCCTTTTGACCATTCTTGAGCACTCCGCCCCTGGTGAGGCCCCCAAATGGTCCTTAGGTCCTATGTACCGCGAAGTGCATGAAGCCCACAATCGAGACCGTCGCGACACGGCGACGCGGCAATTCGACAGTTGCCCTTCAAGAGTTGGTACAGCCGCCCGACATAGAGGAGAGGGGGGTCGCGTTGAAACCGCGGACGTGGAAGCTTCCGGTTGCGCTCAGGCGGTGGCGTGACGACGAGCACGGGGCGGAGATGGTGGAGTTTGCCTTCGTCGTCGTCCTCCTCATCATGCTCCTCTACGGCATCATCACCTACGGCCTCATCCTGGCCGCGCAGGCGACCGTCACCCAGGCTGCCGCGGACGGGGCTCGCGCCGGCATCGTCGCCAACTCGACCACACCGACGTGCACGCAGTCGACAATCGGGGCGGTCTGCGCCGCCGAGACCGAAGCTGGGTCGGACGTCGGTTGGATGGGCAAGGGGACGTGCCCCTCCAGCACCATCATCACCTGTACCGCCACGCAGGAAGCGTGCCCGTCGAACCTGAACAACACCTGTCTGAAGGTGACCGTCTCCTACGACTACGCCTCGTCCCCGCTCTTTCCAGAGATGCCGGGACTGGGCGTCATCACGCCCTCGACGATCTCCTCGACCGACGTCCTGCAGACGTCGACACCGAGCTCGTAGATGCGGGCGCGGCGCAGACAGTTCCTCGGGTGGTCCCGCGCCCGCCGGCGTGACGAACGGGGCGCGACCTTCGTCCTGACCGCGATTTGCATGGTACTGCTGCTGTCCGCGGGCGCCTTCGGTGTCGATCTGGGATTCACCGTAGACGGCGGCCGCCAGGCCCAGTCGATGGCCGACACCGCCGCGCTCGACCTAGCGCGCTACATCAACATCGCCGATGCCACATCCGCGACTGCCACCCAGACGTGGCTAGTCGACAACCAGCTCTCTGAAGTCGACACCGAGAATTCGACCGACACGGCGCTGACTGTGGTCCCGGGCGTGTGGAAGAACAACGTATGGAGCAGCCCGAAACAGTGTGAGACAGGCTTGCCCCCGCTGCCCTCGTGCAACGCCGTCCAGGTGACCGCGACCCAGACTGTCCCTCAGATCTTCGGAGGCGGAAATTCGTCGGTGAGCCGGTCATCGATCGCCGCGGTGACGCCTGTTACCGACTTCTCCCTGGGTAGCTACCTCGCCAACTTCAGTACGACACAGTCCCAAGTCCTCAACTCGCTCTTGGGCAACCTTGGCAGCGCCAATGTGACCGCAGTCGGATTCGAGGGGCTCGCCAACGACTCCATCACCCTGAACCAGCTCATCACCGCGTCGGGCGGCGCCCTCTCCGCTTCCAATATCTTGACGCAGTCGGTTCAGGCCAGCAATTTGCTCACCTACATCACCGACGCCGTGAACACTCAGGCTGAACCGCTGAACTGCAGTGCGACACCTCAGCCGTTTGCGTGCATGGCGAGCTCCGCTCTGAGTGACATCTCCTTCAACGCGACGCCCTCGCAGCCCGAGCTATGCCAGCTGGTCAACATCAGTGTCAGTAAGACGCAACCTCCCATAAGCTGTTCGAACGGTTCGGTGCCGTCGTCAGACTTGAACGTCAACCTCAACGTTCTGCAGCTGCTGACCACCGAGGCGGAACTGGCTAATGGCTCGAACGCAATCAGCGTGGGGTCATTGGGTGGCATCACCGGTGTGCTCACAGGCAGCTTGTACCTGACACTGGTCTCGCCACCGACGTACGCGTACGGACCGGTTGGCACTACGGCAGAGACGGCGCAGGTGAACGCCGACTTGCAGCTCAACATCCTCGGCTCAGGTCTTCTCGAAGTGGCTCTCCCGGGAACGAGCGCGTCGCTCGAAGGAGCGAGCGCGACGGGCACGCTCACCGTCCTCCAATGTGCGAACAACGTCTTCTCCCGGGCGACCGTCTCGGTTTCGGGAACCGCTCTCACCCTCACGAACAATGTGATCCTCGCCGGCAATTCCATCGGGAGCTTGAGCATTGGCAGCATGAGCGGGGGCCCAAGCTTCACCACGGTCCCGCCGACGCCGCAGACAGCCGCTCTCCCCGTCGGTAATGGTTCGAATCCGAACACTGTCACTGGGACTCTGTCCTACACGGGAACCCAATCCTCCCTGGTTCAACCGGTCGTGCAAGCACTGGAGCCCGCGCTTCAAGCGCTGGGTATCGCCGTGGGCGGCATCGAGACAGCCGATTGGAGCGTCAACTGCGGTTCGGTCTCCTTGGTCCAATGAGCACCACCGTCGCACTTCTCGTCGGCGCCGCCTTCGGCATCGCGGCCGGCTCTCTCCTGGTGCCACTGACCCGGCGCGAACTGACAGCGTCGCTCGCGCGGGCGGCGGCGGGACAGGTCTCGACGACTGAGGTGGCGGATGCTCCCGCCGAGGCGCCGATACAGGTCGACACGCCGCGCATCGGCCGGCGCCACTGGCTCGTCCTGGCTGCGGCGTCGGGCGTCATCCCCGCCTTCATGCTCTACCGGGTGGGGTGGTCGCTGCTCGCACTTCCCCCTCTGCTCATGCTCGTCGGTCTCGTCCAACTCGCCTACTGCGACTTCACGCGTCGGCTCCTGCCGAAGACACTGGTGTACGCCCTCGGCGCAGTGGTCGTCACGAGCGGGGTGGCCGTCGCCGCCGCCGTGCCCGACTGGGAGAAGCTGGTGCACGCCACCCTCGGTGGATTGGTGCTCTTCGCGGTGTTCTTCTTCATCAACCTGATGAACCCGCGCTGGATCGCCTACGGGGACGTACGCCTCTCGCTCGTCGTCGGCTTCGGGCTGGCCTGGGTGAGCCCGATGGCTCTCCTCGACGGCTTCTTCTACGCCAACCTGATGGCAGCCGTCGTGGGCCTCGTCCTCATCGGCTTGCACCGGGCCAAGCGGGGCTCGGGGCTGCCGTTCGGGCTCTATCTCGCCGTGGCGGCTGCACTCGTCCTGGTCATCTGGAGCTGACCCCCGGCCGGCGGAAGTGCCGGTCGATCTCGTTGGCATAGCGGCGGCCGAGTGAGTCTGCGTGCTCCTCGATCCACGTGCTGAGCGCAATGGTGCCGGTGGACGGGCCGTCGGTGTCGGCAAGGCCGTCGGCCATGGCCCGGAACTCGTCGCCGGTGAGCAGCACGTCGTGCAGCGCCAGGCCGAGGACTGACGCGAGGGGTCGCATCAGCGCGCCCGGCACCCGCACGATCACGCTCCTGCTGTCAACCGCCGCCCGCAACTGGTGCACGAGCTCGAGAAAGGTCGGCCGTTCCGGACCGACGGCGTCGGTGACCGAGTCGTCTCGTTCCCATCCGGCGGTGACGGCCAGCGCCGCGAGATCATCAATGTGGATTGCCCGGATCCGGTAGTCACCGGTGCCCCCGACGGCGAACACCGGGAGGCGGCGTAGCAGCCATGCGATGTTGTTGAGCAGGACGCCATCACCTCCGAAGAGGAGGGCGGGACGGAGCACGGCGTATGGCACACCCACCTCGGCCAGGGCGCGCTCTGCCTCGGCCTTGCCGCGAAAGTAGCCGTAGGGCGACGAGATGCTCGGGTGCGTGATCGACACGTGCACGATGCGCTCAACCCCGGCATGGCGCGCCGCGTTGAACAAGGTACGCAGGTTGGCCACGGCGCGCTCGTGGTCGTCGTGCTGATGAGGGAAGCGGACCCAGTACGTGTTGTACAGAGTCGTGGCGCCCCGCAACGACGCGGTCAGTTCGATCACGTTGTCGAAATCCAACGGTCGCACGTCAAGCCCACTGCCCGCCGGAGCCCGCTCTGGATGCCCAGTCAGAGTACGCACCCGCCTGCCGACGCGCTCGAGCTCGCGGGCGATCGCCGCACCCGAATAGCTGAAGGCGCCAGTGACGACGTCAATGCCGTCGGCCGAGAGGGCGCTCGCGCCCGCTGCCGGCGAGTCCACCACACTTCCGGGTACTCCTGTTCGCTCAGTCATGGAGCCTCCTCGATCAATGGGGAAATCGCAGGGATCGGCGGGCTCTGTGGGTCCCGCCCCGTCGCCCCCACCGTCGGCCCGAACGCCCGCATCAAGCCGGCCAGCAAGCGGGCCCGGTCGAACAGCGCAAGCGCCGAGCTGCGGTCCCCGTCGAGATGCGCCAGCATCTCTAGACCGAGGTAGAGCGCGACCACCGCGTGCGCGGCGAGGTCGGGCTCGACCACTGTCGCGAGTGGCGACCCCTCGAGCGCCTCGCGCAGCGCGTCGGCAGTAAGGGTGCGCCAGGGTGCGATGCGCGCCGCCACCTCGGCGGCCAGCCCGGGCGTCGCCGAGGCTCCGGCAATCATCTCGGCGAGGACGGCGATGTGGCCCGCGTCGAGATCCTCCTCGAAGATCGCCTGCGCCGCATCGACGAGTTCACCCATCCCATCAGCGCGATCGACGGCCGCCCGATAGTGCTCACGCCGGGTCTCGCTGACATCGTCGAGCGCGGCGAGCAGCAGGTTGGCCACCGATCCGAAGTGGTAGAAGACGAGGCCCTGGTTGCAGCCGGCCCGCCGGGCGATCGCCCGCGCACTGGCGCCGGCGAACCCCTCTTCCCTGAGGGCCGCGACAGCGCCGCGCACAAGCGCCTCCCTGGTCTCCGCCACCCCGGGCGAGCCGCCCTCTCCCACCCGTGCCTTCACGCCCGACTTGGCCACCCGCTACTCCTTGATCGGATTGGATTGGATTAAGCGTTTGATTTGAGTGATTGCTCAAGAGCATACGGCACGTCGGTCGGCACCGTCAAACCCCGCCCAACCTGGCGCTATGGGCCACGCCACCAGCGCGGACCCGGCGCTATCGTGCGACGCGTGCCGCCCGCTCCCCCGCTGCTCACGCCTGATCTGAAAGAACGTTGGGACGTCGACGGCTGGTGCGTGGTGCCGGGCGCCATCCCCGCCGACCAGCTGGCAGCCGCGCAGGACGCGGTCCACCGGCACTTCCCCACACCCGCCGAGATGGTCGAACTCGGCGGGACTGCAGCCGGCGAGTGGCACACGTGGGACGCCCCCTGGCCGGAGTTCCCGTTCCACAGCTCCCGCCTCAACGCGCTCGTCCTCCACGACAACGTCATCGACGTTGCGGAGGGCCTCCTCGGCACGACAGATCTCGCGCTCTACATGGGCATCGCCACCGCCAAGTACGCACACCAGAAGTCGGGCTACAACCAGTTGCTGCACGCCGACTACCCGAACCACATGATGGTCGTGCCCCGTCATGAGCTCGGGTTCCAGCAGGTCGAGTTCTTCGTCTACCTGACCGACGTCACCAGCGAGGACGGCGCCACCCGCTTCGTGTCATGGCAGCAGACCAAGGAGATCCCGGTCGAGCGTCACACGCTCAATTATGTGGATTATGCCGAGCTCTACAACGACTCGTCAGACGCGGCGGCACCGGCCGGTTCCCTCGTCGCCTACCGCCCCGACGTCTATCACCGCTCGGTCGACCACACCGATCCGACCCGGTACCGGGTGATGCTGCACGTGTCCTTCCGCCACCGCGACGCCGGCTGGGGCGGGTATCAGGCCTGGCCCTTCCGGGGCTTCTCCTACGAGCTGGCGAAGTACGTGCAGGAGGCGACGCCGCGCCAACTCGCCCTCATGGGCATCCCCCGGCCGGGCCATCCGTACTGGACGAAGGCAACGCTGGAGGGCGTGCAGGCGCGTTACCCCGGGCTCGACATGACGCCCTGGCGCGACGCGCTGGGCTGAGCGCTCATGCCAAGTCGATGTGCGGCGAACCCGGCGCGACCAGCGGCCAGGGCATGACGCGCTCGGCGGCCAGTGCCAGGTCGAGCAGCAGAGGTTCGCGGTGATGACCGGCCAGGACCTGTAGGCCGACCGGTAACCCGTCGACGAGCCCGGCCGGGATTGTGACTGCCGGGCTCCCGTTCAGATTCGAGGGCGCGGTCAACGCCGCGTTGTTCATGATCGCGCGGGCAAAGCCGACCTCGTGAATCAGGTCGCGCCCGGGCAACGTCGAGGGCGATGGGCCCTCGGCGTCGAACGCAACGTCTGGATGCGTCGAGCAGAGCACGAAGTCGGCTTCGTCGAAGAGAGCTGCCATCGCCTCATTCAGCTGGCGGCGGTAGCGCTCTATGGATGCCGCGCGCTCGAGGTCGTAGCGCTCGCGCGCACTCGTAAGTCCTGCCGCAATTTCGCGTGAGAGCTCGCCGAGGCGGTCCGGGTACGCGTCCCCGAGGTCCGCGACCATGGGCGGCTGGTTCGCCATGGCCCAGGCGCCACGCAGTGGCGGCAGGGTGGGTGAGACGACCACGAGTCGCAAGCCCGCCGCGCGAGCCAGGCGCTCAGCCGCCTCGGCCACGACAGCAGCCACTTCGTCGCGCACCTGGGCGATCCCCAGGTCCACCACGATCGCCGCCGACATGCCGGCCAGGTCGTACGTGCCGAGGCACGCCTCCCATCCCTCGACGCGGGGCAGGCTCAGCGGGTCCCGCGAGTCGAAGCCGTTGCAGGCGTCGAAGTAGCGCGCTGTGTCACGCACGGAGCGCGTGAGGCAGCCGAGCACGGTCGTCATCGGCTCGATGGTGCCGTCGGGGCCCTTGGGGATCCTGCCGTAGGTCGCCTTCAGCCCGAACAGGCCGCTGAAACCCGCCGGGCCACGGATCGATCCGCCACCGTCGCTCCCCGTGGCAATCGGCAGCAGGCCGCCGGCGACCGCGGCCGCAGTGCCACCGGACGAGCCGCCTGGCGTGCGCTCGTGGTTCCAGGGATTGCGCGTCGTCCCGTGGAGCTCCGTCGAGGTGCAGTTGATGCCCCCGAACTCGGGTGCGGTCGTCTGCGCCGCCAGGACGGCTCCCGTCGCCCGCAGCCGGGTCACCGATGTGTCGTCGTGGCCGGCCACCCGGTTCTTGAAGATCACCGACGCCTGCGTGTACGGCCACCCCTCAACCTTCTCGAGCTCCTTGATCCCGAAAGGCACGCCGCCGAAAGGCAGCGAGGGGTCGGCCCGGCGTGCGGCGGCGCGAGCATGCTCGAACTCGGTGTAAGAGAAAGCATTGAGCGGTGACGCCTCCATGGCCTCGATGCACTCGTCGAGCGCCTCGAGGGGGGACAGCTCCTTGGCCCGATAGGCGTCAACCAGACTGCAGGCGTCATTGAGCCATGGTGTGCTCACCACGCGGACAGTACCCGCGGACCGCGTGGCGCGCCGTCCGCTCGCTAGCCTCCGGGAGTGGACACGGCAGCGCTCACGACGCCGGCTCTCCTCGTAGAGGCGGCTGCACTCGAGACGAACCTGGCGACCATGGCTGCGGCGCTCCCCGGCGATCGGTTGCGCCCTCACGTAAAGGCACACAAGTGCACGGCCCTCGCGGCACGACAGGCTGCGCACGGGCACAGGCGATTCACCTGCGCGACCGTGCGGGAGATGGAGGGCATGGCCAGGGCCGGCCTCGGTGACGACCTGTTGCTGGCCAACGAGGTGGCCGACGCCAGTCGGTTGGGCACGTTGACGCGCGACGGGGTGCGTGTGACCGCGGCCGTCGACTCCGAGGCGACGATTGCGGCCGCGGCGCGCGCGGGGGTTGCCGAGGTGCTCGTCGACGTCAACGTCGGCCTGCCCCGATGCGGGTGTAGCCCCGAGGACGCGGGACGTCTGGCCGACCAGGCGCGGGCAGCAGGCCTGACTGTGCGCGGTGTGATGGGCTACGAAGGGCACATCGTCGGGCTCGAGGACCGAGCGACGAGGGTGGCCATGATCGAGGTGTCCATGTCCCAGCTGGCCCGCGCCCACGAGGACGTCGGCGGCGAGGTGATGTCGGCCGGCGGAACGGGCACCTACGACCTCAACACGTGGGCGACCGAGATCCAAGCGGGGTCGTACGCGCTGATGGACACCGCCTATGCGAAGTTGGGGCTCCCCTTCGAACACGCACTCTCCGTCCTCGCCACGGTGATCTCCGTGTCGAAGGAGTGGACTGTCGCCGACTGCGGGCTCAAGGCGCTCGGCATGGACCACGGCAACCCCTCGGTCGAGGGCGCCGAGGTGTGGTTCTGCTCCGACGAGCACCTGACCTTCGCTCCGGAGCGACCGATGCGGGTGGGTGACCGCATCCGCGTCCTGCCGGCCCACGTCGATCCGACCGTCGCGTACCACGAGCACCTCCACGTGGTCGACGGGGGCGAGGTACTCGATCGCTGGGAGATCGACCTGCGCGGGTGGTGAGTGTGCCCGCGCACGGAGCGCGTCAGGACTCGGGCCCTCTCGCGCTCCGCCGGTAGGGTTGGCCGGGACAAGGAGGTCGCAATGGCAGACGCCACGTTCACGATCGGGTCACCCGCGACATGCACCGACGGTCCCTGCGGGAAGGTGACCAAGGTCGTCGTGGACCCGGTCGCCCGCTCGCTCACCCATCTGGTGGTCGAGCCCGAACACCGGGCCGGCCTTGGTCGCCTCGTTCCACTCGACCGGGTTGCCTCAGGTGCGGACGGCGTCGCGCTGCGATGCACTCTCGAGGAATTCGACGCGCTCCCCCATGCCGAAGAGAACGACTTCCTCCCCGGTGGCAGCGGCTACGCGGACTACGAGGCTCACGAGGCGTACTACTGGCCCTACTTCGGGATCGAGGGCGGACCGGACCCCCTTGCCGCCAATGCCAGCGGCATCGTGACCCATGACACACTGCCGCCAGGCGAGGTGGGTGTGCGCCGCGGCGACCGCGTCCACGCCACCGACGGCGAGATCGGCAAGGTGGAGGGACTCGTCGTCGACACAGACGCCGGCCACGTGACGCACGTCCTCCTCCAAGAGGGCCACCTGTGGGGCCGCAAGGACGTGGCCATCCCGATCGGCAACGTCACCCGCATGGACGGTGGCGGGATCTCGGTCTCGATGACCAAAGACGACATCGGCGAGCTGCCCCAGGTCGACCTGTCCAAGCCGGGCGGCTGAGCTACCGCCGCGAGCCCAGCTCGCTGACGGTTTCGCCTCCCCAGAGCAGCCGGAAGTCGTGGTGCCGCAGCGACACCTCTCCCTTGGCCATCGGGCGGACCCTCACGCAGCGCCGGCGTCACACCGCGCTGCTTGGGCTGCACCACTGATTGCGGATAGACCAGAGCCGTGCGATTCCGCACCCTGCTCGTCGCCGTGCCCGCCGCCGTTGCGCTATGCGCGTGGTGCGGCTGGGTCAGCGGCTTCCATCGCACCTCGCACGCGGCAGAGGTCAGCTGGGTGGTGTCACTGGTGGCCGTCGTGGTGTCGGATGCCGCGCTGTGGCGAGGGTCACACGGCAAGCGCTTCGGCTGGCACCTGCCGCGCGCAGAGGATCCTTGGCCGCGTGGCGGACGCGGCGGGAGCCGGCTCGCCCTGCAAGGGGTCGCACCCTGGCTGGTGCTCTTCCTTGTCGCACTCGCGTGGGACGTGCTCGGCATCGACACCGGGCCGCACCAGTACCACCTCACCATCAGTGCCCTGGCCCAGGCCTACCGGCCCCTGAACGCTGCGCTCCTCTTGATCTGGATCCTGGTCGGGGTCGGCTACGAGGCGGCCCGGGTCCGGGCGCCCGTGCGGGCGCGAGCAGCACCTGCGGGGCCCGCACCTGAGCCAGATCGGGACGACCCCCAGGGCGCGCAAGGCGTCCTCGCCATGTGCGTCCTCGGTCCGGGCACGCACTCGAGCATGCCGGCGTTGCTCCTCCCATCGAGCCCGCCGGTCGGCGTCGCCTTCTGGATAGCCGTGCCCGTGGCCGCGATCGTGATCGACCTGCTCGCGCGGCGGACGAACGGCGCAGTCGCGACAGCCGAGGAGTTCGTTCGGTTCATCTCGACGTCGAAGGTTGCGCACGTGCTGCTCATCACGGCGTGGGTCTTCGCCGGTTACCATCTCTTCGCGCGCTAGAGCTCCGCCGGCACGCTCGAACCCGGAGCGGGGGTCCGAGTTCCAATCATCATCGGGGGCACCAGCGAGAAGCGGACGTTGAAGATCGTCGCCCAGTATGCCGACGAATGGTGCTCCGAATGCTTGTCCGTAGAGGACTACGCCCGAAAAGTTGAAGTGCTCGAGCCGCACTGCGAATCGGTCTCGCGCGACTCGGCCTCGATCCGCCGCTCGATGGTAATTGCCGGAGACTTTGTCCCGGCGTTGCGTAAATTTCTCCGTGGGACGGCAAGGCAGGTTCTTCACGCGAGCAAGATCCGACCGATCGCTTCGACGAACTTCAGCGTCCACCCGAGGATGGGCGGTTTCGTGGTCGGAGGTCGGCAGCAGATCATCGACGAGCTCGCCAAGTACGCACTCTTTGGGCTGGAGGAGGCAGTATTTCGGTGCAACAACATTGCGTCAGACGCCGAGCCGGAATACCTCGCGGCAGAGATCCAGCCTTCGGTCAAGGACATCTGAGGGTCGCGCGGGGCTTCCGTATCACGGGTGCCCCCGCACGTTGCAGGGACGATCGCATTCCCTCTTCCTCATCTGACTCATTTGAAACGGCCGGTATGGTTGCGTCATGGCTCATGAAACAAGCACAGGCTCGTCACCGATCGTCAGGGGGTTGATGAACAACCTCCGGGAGATCCTCCCCGAAGCGGAGCGCCAAAAGCTTGAGGGATACACGGAACAGGCGGACGCTTCGACACCAAAGGGCGATTTCCACAGGGCGAGGTACTGCCTGCATTGGGCTGTCAAGACGGCTGAGAGCCCAGACCACTCACACCTGTCGGCTATGGCAATCCGTCTGAAGGAGAAGCACAACGCGTGGAAGGACATTTGGCTGGGAGCGGAGTTTGGCTCCTTAGTCGAGACTGGGAAGGGTCAGGCTTCCCAGGAGGTGAAGGGCGATCAAAAGATCGGATCGGGAGAAGATATCGAGCTGTTGTGGGTTGAGGAGGCGACGGATGTTGCGAAGAGCGCCGCCGAAAAGTCTGGTTGGGACAATGTCCCGTGGGAGGAGCTCCTCGCAGGGGTCCTCAAGATTCGTTAGCGGATCGCGTCAGGCGTCTCGCTCCTTCCGACAGGGTCGCCTAACGACACCACGAGATGATCGATGACACCGGGAATCCGGTATCAGTCAGTGCCTGTGTTCACGCGCGGCGCTGGCTGGCTGCCCGAACCGGAAGTCGTCGGTATCACCAGGACGGAACGCACCGGCAGTGACCATGAGCGTCATCCGCAGGCGGTCGCTGATGCGGGCGACAGATTCGTAACCATGTTCGGCCCTGGCCTTCGCGGCTACGTCGGCCCAGTCGATCTTGTGGAGTTCTCTGATAGTCACGGTGGGGAGCATGGTGCGCGTCCTTCTGGTCTATGTCCTGTAGCCGCACCCGACCGTGACTGGCCCAACGAATCAGCCGGCGCCGCCCCCCGGGTTTGGGTCGGGGAGTGGAGGCACCAGCCGCGTCGCGTGGAAGATACCGTAAACTGCTCAGCTGAACTGTTGTCGAACAAAGAGTGACGACATGGGTTCAGCCCCTGGACCACTCCTAGAAAATCTGCCCCAGTCGATCAGCGGTAGCCCATTGTTCCAAGAATCACACTGCTCCTTACGCCAATGATGTTGTGGAGCGTTTCGTCCTAGGGCGCCGAAATCGTTGACCCTCAGGGTGCCTGTCAGTAGCGTCCGTCCATGAGTTCCGAGCCCTCCCCGTCTCCGTCCACCTCCCCGACGGAAACGCCCGGGTTGCTGGTGTCGGCGGACTCGGCGTCCGTGCGCCCCGAGACGCACGCCCGCTTCGAATTACAGGGCAGCCCGCCCTACTCGTTGGACGCGATTCTCCACGTCTCCCGCTACATCTGGGCGGCACAGCTCTTCGTGAAACCCGAGCATCACGTGCTCGACTTCGGTTGTGGCACTGGCTTCGGCGTGGCCCTCCTGTCGCCCCGATGTGCCAACGTCGTTGGGATCGATCTGGACCCGAACGTCATTGGCCTGGGTGAAAGGTTCCAGCTCGGCAACGCACAGTTCCTCTGTGCCAACGCCTGCGCGCCCAATCTCGCGGTTGCACTCGGTATCGGTGGCATCGATGTGGCGCTCTCCATGGAGACGATCGAGCACTTGGAGGACTACTTCACCTATGTGGAGAACGTGGTGTCCATGATGAAGCAGACAGGCGCCTTCGTGGTGGGGACACCGAATCGCACCATGACCTACAACCGGTATCAGGACCGCCGCCATATGGACCCGTCCCACGTCCAGGAGTTCACCGCCCGGTCGCTTGAACGGACCTTGGGGGCGTACTTCGGCCAGGTGGAGATGTACTACCAGTACTTCCCCAATTTCTGGGAGGAAGCGGCCGCAGGGACCCCCCGGGAGCTGACATTCGACGATGTCGCCTTCGATCGCATCGAAGATGTCCCGCACCAGGCCACGGACGCCTTCGCACTGGTCGCTGTGGCCAGGCTGCCCAAGTAGCGCGTACGAAATAGCTCAGAAGATTCGTCTTCTGAGCAGTCCGGTTCTCGGACCTCTGACCTCGGCTTCCGGGTGGAGGTTATGGGACTATGTTCGAACCCCTCGTGGCCCGCTGACCTGGGGTAATGCGGCGTGAAAGTCTGAGCTGGGCCGAATTTTGCGTGCCGAGCCGCTCGGTGCAAGGTCGGCTCCGGAAGCAACGGGACCATGTTCGAACCCCTGACGGAGGAGCCGGCGTCGAACAAATCCGCCGGCGGGCCGAGGCAGCGGCACTAAGGGGATTAGCGGATAGGCCGTGAGTCCGGGCTCCACCGGTTGCGCCAGTCGATGAGCTTGGCGGTGATGAGCAGGGCGACGACCAGGCAGAGCTGGGCATGGCGGTGTCGGGTTCGCCGATCGGTGTTGCGACGGAGCTGGCCGTAGTTACTCAGCCACGAGTTGGTGCCTTCGACCACCCAGCGCAGCCCGAGCCGCATCGGTTGTTTGACGGAGGTGGTGATGTGTCTCGAGCGGAGCTGAATGTTGAGATCGTCGAGTCCGCGACCGGCGAGCTGGTCGCGGACTTTGGGGTAGTCGTAGCCCCGGTCGAGGTGCAGGGTCTCGACCTCCTCGAGCAGCCCCGCACGTGCCAGGTCGTCGAGGGTGGGATCGAGCATCTTGACGTCGTTGCGGTTGGCGCCGTCGAGGGCCCAGCCGATCGGGATGCCGTGAGCATCGGTCGCGATCGACCATTTCCAGCCGAGTTTTGCCCGGTCGGTGGGGTTCTTGCCCGTGCCTTCGCCGCCACAGGGCGCCTTGTGCAAGGACCCGTCGAGCGCCACTTCGGAGAGATCGAGACCGATGATGCGGTCGTAGGCATGCACGGCGTGGCAGCGCAGGGCGTCGAACACGCCGGCGACGATCCACTCATCGCGGCGCGCTCGCAGCGTCGTGTCGGACACCTGGTACTCGAGGATCGCCTCGACACTCACCCACGAACAGCCGGTGACCAGGCGGATGAGGATCCCCCAGAAACACAACCGGTCCGAGACCCGGGGCCGGTGACAACCCAAAGGGTGCTTCTCAGGAGTCGAGGGGATCAGGGGCTCGATGACGGCCCAGACCGCATCAACCACTTCGGGCTCGAGTGCGCGCATTATGGGGGTGACCTCCACTTGGTCGTTGGTTGGGACGCACCCAGAATCAAATCTGGGCCATCACAACGACCGGTGGATGGTCACCTACCACGCGCGGCCCCTAAGCGAGACACCGGGTTTCAGCAAATTTGGAGCGCTCAACCTGCGCTTGGCCGCTCGGCCCTGGTGACCTCCGAGGAGCGGCCGAGGCGGTCACGAGCCCGGGGTGGCGACGAGGATTGCCTTGATGGTGTGCAGTCGGTTCTCGGCTTGGTCGAAGACGATGCTGGCGGGCGACTTGAACACATCATCCGTCACCTGTTGCGCTCGTAGGAGACCACAACCCCGGGCTCGAGGGCGACCACGGCGGGCGGGGCCGAGGCCACCGAGCGGGTGGCGCCATGGCATGTCAGCCACCTGGGTTTGGTACCCGTAGGCGGTCCGATGATCCCGACGGACGTGACCAGCATCGGGTACATGGGATGTGCGGCTCTGCTGGTCGGGCGCCCCTCAGCGCGCACCTGTTGCCCGTTTTTGACGAGGACGCGTTCCTGCCGCAGCCGCCAGTCACGCACGATCAGGGCCTACCGCTGAGCCGTACGTTGGACCCAGCGGTCCACGACATCGCCAGCCCCACCATCCAGTCAGCGATCGCGCCCACGAGCTCTTCCGCCACTTCCTGGAGGTGGTCGGACAAGGTGCCCGCCGTTGACCCGATCCAAGTCTCCATCGTCGACGTCAGGAGTTCGGCGGCAGTCAAACAGTCTCACTGGGCAAACAGTCTCACGCACTCGCCGCTGGACAAACGGGAGGTCCCCGGTGAAGGGGGGCGTCCCGTCCAAGACGCTGTTGCCTGAATGGCGACCGGCCGATCTGCCCAAATGGCTGCCCCCTGAAGGTGAGGACCCGTCGAGTCTGCCAACGTGAGCTAGCTGAGCATCGCCCCACCGAGGTCCCGGCGTCGTGCCCAAAGCCCTCGATACGGTCAGGTGACCGTCCGGATCCGACGCCCGGACACCTGTTCTGGCGTCAGGCGGAGATAGACGTCGCGCTGACCACCGGCCCAAGGTTCGACGTTTCGACTCCGTGCGAGGGCCAGCTCATCGGGATCGACGATTCGACGAGGGTGTCCCGTCACCATCACACTCCAGCCTTCGCGCATGGCGTCATCGATCCGATCGATCTCGAAGCCGACCTGGGCTCCCTCGGCCGTCGCCAAGGGGGAGTCCGAGCTGGTGCGGAAAACGATGTCACCGTCGAGCACAACGAAATTCACCGGCAACGCGATGGGCCCAGGTACGTCGGCCAGCACGACCCGTCCGATCCCCCCGCGTGCGAGCAGCTCGGTGCACTCGTCGGCGGTCAGGACCTCAAGGACCGGATGTGGAGCCCGGGCGCCTCTCCCTGGCGGGAGATCGAGCCCCTCGCCGAGCAGCTCCGCCGCCGTGGTGTCGAGCGCAGCGGCCAGGCGGAGGAGCGCACCGGGGCTCACCTGTGCCGGACGTTCCTCCAGATAGGCGACGTATGCGGGCGCCATTCCGGCGCGCGCCGCCAGCTTGTCGCGCGTCATCCCGAGATTCTTGCGGCACAGCGCCACGCGCCGCCCCACGTCGCCGGGGTCGTGCAGTGCGCCCGGGCCGTTCGGGACAACTTTGTCCGATGCCACGGCCCCATGATCCCAAATGGCGTTGCGAAGCTCAACTTGCAGAGGCCCGGGTGAAGTAGGGCGCTGGCGCGGTGGCAACTGATCGACCGGCTGGGTCCCGACCAGGTCCTAGTGGCGGCATCTCTCAGCACGCCGACCCGGGACCCGCAGATGGCCTGTCGGGCTACTCCGTTTCCAGCACCCCCCTCCCCGAACCGGACGTGAAGTTCTCCTTCATCCGGCTCTCCCCCAGGCCGTCGGACGTCCGCACTCCGCATCGCCACGACGTTGACGAACGACCCAAGCGGCCGTGTCGGATCTCGGGGGACCACGAGCGGGTTAATAGCCCAAACAGGCAATCCCGTTCCCCTCTCACCGGTCGGTGCGCACACCTGGCTAGAGGTCCTTTGCTCGGGTGGGTTGTGTTGTCCCAGCCTTCCTTGCTACGACGACCTCCTCCGACTTCCGCTCGGCGCTCCACCACTTCACAGGTTCGCTGCTTATAGGTTTCGCCGCTACCGGACATCGCAGGTTGGCGGCCTGCCACATTCCCGCCGGTGCCGAGACGGATCTCTCCTGTTTCGTCAGTGGACTGTGTGAGCGTTCCGCCCTCTCTACGCCGACTAGTTCTTGGGTGCTGCACTTCCAAGATCTTCGCACCGTCCCTGGCCTTCCCCTGAGAGACAGGGGCTCGGCTCCCGCTTAGCCCCGCCAAAGCGGGGTGGAACTTAACGACGCTGCAAGGTTCCTCATCGTACGGACCGCTCACTTGCTCGCCTTCCAAGAGGACTTTGTCGTGGCGCTTCGACGGTCGGGTCTCCCCTTCCGTCGGCCACCAGCTACCGGGCTGCTTGGCCACTACCCGGACCGGACTTGCACCGGCCAGCCCACTGCGACTTCGTCAGGACACGCGTGTCTCGAGTTCAAGGCGTAGCAC
>CAVUVM010000009.1:0-303514 GCA_963744935.1 uncultured Acidimicrobiaceae bacterium | reverse complement strand
ACCGGCGAAAGGTCTCGCCTATCGCTGGCCGAGTAGCCGAGCGATCGAGACGATCATGGCCAACGTGGCCGCGCTGAGGACGCAGATCAGTCCCCAGCCGACGTTGACGCTGGGGTTCACGGATGCCGGCAGCGCTTCGATCTTCTGAACGATGCGGAACATGTCATAGATGGCGACGATCAAGACGGCAAGCGACACGATCGTGGTGAGCGTCACCAGCAGGGTCTGCTCCGACTCCATGGCCAGCCCGCCGAAGACGAGCAAGACGATGCCCCCGATGAAGGTGACGTACCCGTTGATCCCGATCAGAGTCGACACCTGCTGATCGAGCCCGTTGATCGACACATGGAAGTTGACGATCCCGAGGTTGGCCGCCACGTGAACCCACGTGCCCACGGACCCGTACATCAGGGCGACGCCGGCCACCATTGTCACGAGCACGGCGAGGTTGAAGCTCGCAGGCGACGGGAGAGGCGTCGCCTTCTTCGTGCCACGAGACCCGGGTACGTAGGGGTTGGGACTCGCACGGGCCATTGACGACGCGGTCTGACCGCTCAGCGTCGGCCGTGCTTGCCCTGCCGTCATTCCAGGCGACTCCTCGGGACCGGTTGGCTGGTTCTCATCGTCGGCCACGGATCACCTCGATTCACATCGATCTGCAGTCCCCCTCGCTGCAACCTGCTGGAGCGAGTGTCCGCGCAGTATGCCATTGAGCGTCCACGAACAGGGGGACCATCTGGCGGCGGCAGCCGCACAGGTCTGCGTGAACGGCATTTGAAGTCGCTGCCGGCGTCGCCACCACGGAGGCAATCAGTGCGACAATCGCTGTCATGAGTCCCCGTCGCCAACGCGCCAGTCGTGACCGACCGACGTCGCCTGGACGTGGAGGTCTTGGATCGCATTGGAGATCCGACGGCCGCCCGAAAACCCCGTACCCAACGCAGAGCGACGCCGTTGCGGCGGCCCATGACAGGAGCTCTTGGTCCGGCTCGGAGCTCAACGTCTATCGGTGCGACTGGTGCACTGCGTGGCACATGGGCAAGGTGGCTGGATCGGACGCCGACTGAGCGGCACTGAGAAGCCAAACTCGGACGCTCTACGACGCGTTCACTGGGTTCGCGACGGAACGCTCCATTCGGTCCATCTTCACGACACCGCACGCGCTCTCGGCGCTTGCCACGTCGCTTTCCCGACACAACACATTCACAAACTGGCTCCGTTTAGCCCAAATGGCACCGTCCCAATGGGGTCTAAAACAATTTGATATTCCGTTGTGGCTTCGTCTTTTCCTTTGTCGTGTGACCGTCGACCTGACGGCGTTTCTGGCCGATTTTCACGTCGATATTTTCGCTCGAACTGAGCGGCAACTGGAGTATCAGCCCTGGTCACGAGGGCGCCACGTGGGTTCTGTGCCTTCGCTCCGTGCACCCCACCTTGAAATGTCTCTCAGGTACCGGGGGTGACACACCGATCAATTCAGCATTGACAGTTCGGACACTTTTGTCCGTTACGGGCGGGCGCGCTGATTGTGCATCCCCCATTTAAAAGTAAATTTCCAGGTCAACAGGCGAGTTGAGTCGGGCGTAGGCGGTCCGCTTGATAGGAGCATGCCTTGGCGAAGCGGCGAACCGACGGTAGGCGGACGAGGCGTCATCAACGCCTACTTCAGCGCGGCCATCCTGTCCTCGTGGCCCGTCGCGCCACGCGGCGACGCGCGGCGTCTGCTCCCGAGTTGGCACGCGGAGACGACGGGTTCACGCTCATCGAGCTGATCGTCGTGGTCGCGATACTGCCCATCATCGTGGGCGCGATCGCCACTGCGCTCATCTCCGTCCTCTCTCTCCAGCAGTCGGTGGCCAACCGGGTCGGCGACTCCAACGACGCCGTCGCGGCGTCCGCCAGCTTCAACCGCGACGTGCAAAGCGCCCAGGAATTGACCGTCCAGTCGACGCCCGCCGCGTGCGGGTCGCTCGGGGCCGGGCAGTCGCAGCTGCTCGCACTCGCCTGGGGCGGAAACGCCTTGCCGCAGAGCTCAGGAGGCCCCTCCGGGGGGTACGACACCGTGGTGTCCTACATCTCGACCTCGGGGCTCAACACGCAGACCCACACCACGACCTACTCGCTCACGCGGCAAGTGTGCTCGTTCGGGACCTCGACGACGCCGAGCAGCTCGCTGACACTGGCCCACGACATCGGCTCGTCCCCGACCGTCACCATCTATGGGCCCAAGAACGCGCAGGGCAACTTCACCAACATCACACCGGACTTCGCCACCTGGAACTCGACGATCAATGTCACCAAGGTCGAGTTCGACGTGCTGGGTACGCAGACGTCAAGCGGATTCGCATATTCGCTCGTTGGTCTTCCGGGAGCATCGAAGTCACAGAATTCCGACTCGACGTTCAACACCCCGAGCGATTCACCGGGCTGTGGTTTTGCCACTGCGAACAGCCAGAGCATCTACGCCAACGAGCTGTGTTTCGCGGACTTCTCCAATTTCAGCTTCACCGCCGCATCGACCGGGACGTGTCATCCTCCCGGCCTCCCAGCTCAAGCGGGCCAGCTCTACGAGCTTCCCATCGACAACACCCCGTACACGTTGAGCTTCTGCCTCCAGGTGACTTCGAGTGCGAACAACCTCATAGCGTCGGTCCTCCCCACCTACTACAACCCGAGTGGGGACAACAGCGAGGCCTTCCTCGGAAACAACGGCTTCTACACCGACGTCCCCGGAAAACCGGCCCTGTACACGACCACCAACGCGTACGCGTCGATGAACTTCACGGCCATCCAGGTCCTCGACGCCGCTGGCCAAGCCGCCACCGGTTGGACGCTGGTGACCGGCGACGCCGAGTCCACCGACAACAACGAGTGGATCAACTTTTCCAACACGACCGCCGGACTCAACTGGTCGGTCCTGCCCAACGACGGGTCGTCCGACCTGTGGGGCAACGCGTGCTACGACGACAAGGACGCAAACAACAGCGGCGCACTGGCCTGGACCGGCACTATCCCGGCAACCGATGGCGCGGTAGGGACGCCGTCGAACGGCGCGCCGAGTACGTCCGCCGCGCTCAACGTCAACACGACAAACTTTACGACGGGAGTCTCGTCGATCCTCTGTGAATCGGACCAGCAACTCAACAAGACGGGCACGATGATGCTCCAAGCGCAGGAGCCGACGGGATCCAGCGCTGCTCAGAGCATGTCGATCAGCATGCAGGGAGCGGGACTCGAGGCGATCTTTGTGGGGGTACTCCTGTGAGGCGTCGCGTGTTCCGCGCTGGTGAGACTGACCCCGTCGCTAACAACGAGGAGCAGACCTCCGAGAGGGGCGACACCCTCATTGAGGTGCTCTTTGCCATCGTTATCCTCGGCATCGCCGGCGTCGCCCTCCTCACCGGATTCGCGACCTCGATCACGTCATCTGCCCAACACCGGCAATTGGTCTCTGAGGACGCCTCCGTTCGCGCCGCCACCGACGAGGTCCTCGCCCAGGTTCAGGACGCGTCCGGACGCCGCGTTCACCGCCTGCCCTACCACGTATACGCCCACTTGGAATCTCGCGGGAACGTTCAAGGTGACCAACTACAACGTCGAATACTGGAACGGCACGGCATTCTCCGCTTCGTGCCCCGCGGTCACGACCAACCCCCAGCTCTGGACGATCACTATCGGCAGCGGTAGCTACAGCACCACTGTGAGCACCGTCATATACGACCCCCAGCCGGTATCCCCCACGGCCGGGACTACGCCCGCCAAGCTCGTCTTCCTCTCGCCGACAACCGCGAACCCCGGATCCGGCACGGTCAACGGCCCTGTCACTCCGCAGCCCATCGTCGCCGTCGAGGACGTGGCCAACAACATCGTCTACAGCGACGCGTCGTCGGTGACGTTGTCGGTGCCTCCAAGCAGTCCGGGCTCGCTCTCGAGCAGCTGTGGCGGCGTCGAGAACAACGGAATCTTCTCGTTCAGCAACTGCAGTCTGAGCGCCATCGGCACGTACACGATGACGGCCAAGGACTCCAACTCCAGCGTGGCATCGGCGTCGGCGAGCTACACCGTTTCGACGTCTCCGCAGGCGAAGATCGGCTTCACCACCTCGGTCGTCTCCGGCGGAGCAAGCAACAGCCCGACGCTGGGCAAGATCACCGTCCAGGTGGAGGACGCCTTCGGGAACGCCGACCCCGGCGGCGCAGTGACGGTCAACCTGGGCTCAAGCTCCTCGACGGGGATCTTCGCTGCCACCTCGGGTGGGAGCGCCATCCCCTCGGTGACGATTCCAACCGGACAGTCGACGGCGTCGTTCTACTACGGCGACACGACGGCCGGTTCGCCCATCATCACGGCCTCGGCCTCGGGGCTCCAGTCGGGCCTTCAGACAGAGACGATCACCCCCGATGCGCCGACCAAGCTGGCCATCTCGACAACTCCCCCCTCGTCGTTCGCCGCCGGCGCTGCCTTCAACGTGGGGGTGACCATCGAGGACCAATACGGCAACGCGGAGACGACCGGCTCGACCGGTTCCACCGACACCGTCCAGCTCGCCTTGTCGTCGGGCAGCTTCTCCACCGGGCACGCCACCGTGACGGCGGCCGCCTCCAACGGAGTGGCGACCTTCAGCAACCTCCAGATCGACACACTGGGCAACTACACCATCACCGCGACGGACACCACGCGCACGGGCATCACTGCCGCCACGACGTCGTTCACGGTCACCCCGGCACCTCCGAGCAAGCTGGCGTTCACCTCCACGGTCACCGGTAACCACTCAGTGGGACCCACGGCCTCCGTCGGACCGTTCCAGGTCCAGGTGCAAGACCAGTTCGGGAACGCGATAACGAACAGCTCAGGCTCGGCGGTGTCGCTGCTGCTGTCCACCACCTCGACGGGGACCACGTTCTTCACGCCGGCATCGGGTGGCTCTTCAGCGGCCACCGTGACCATCGCCAATGGCGCCTCGTCGTCGTCCCCCTTCTATTACTCCGACACCCAGTCGGGCCAACCCACCATCAGTGCGTCGGCCACAATCAATTCCGTGCTGGTCAGCGGCACCACGAACGGCTTTACCATGACGCCGACCGCCGAGAATCAGCTCGCCATCACGACGCAACCGGCCTCACCGGTGGCTGCCGGTGCGACGATCACCGTCGGCGTGACGGTCGAGGACCAGTACGGCAACCCGATCACGACCGGCCACACCGGCTCCAACGACACGATCCACGTGGCGCTGTCCTCGGGCGGCTTCGCAGCGGGCACGACGTCAGTGGCGGCCTCCAACGGCGTGGCCACCTTCAACAACCTGACCATCACGGCGCCCAGCAGCTACACCATCACCGCCAGCGACACCACCCTTGGGACCATCACCGCGGCGACCACCAACTCGTTCACCGTGACCCCGGGCGCCGAGAAGAAGCTGGTGATCACGACCCAGCCCGCTGCCTCCCTCACCGCCGGCGGGACGGTGGCAGTGGGCGTGACCATCGAGGACCAGTACGGCAACCCGATCACGACCGGCAACACGGGCTCCAACGACACGATCCACGTGGCGCTGTCCTCGGGCGGCTTCGCCGCCGGCACGACGTCGGTCGCAGCCTCGGGCGGCGTGGCCACCTTCAGCGGGCTCCAAGTCAACGCCGCCGGCAGCTACACCATCACCGCTACCGACACCACCCACGGGACCGTGACCGCGGCAACGACCAACTCCTTCACGGTGAGCCCCGCCGCCGAGAATCAAGCTCGCCATCACGACGCAACCGGCCTCACCGGTGGCTGCCGGCGCGACGATCACCGTCGGCGTGACGGTCGAGGACCAGTACGGCAACCCGATCACGACCGGCAACACCGGCTCCAACGACACGATCCACGTGGCGCTGTCCTCGGGCGGCTTCGCCAGCGGGCACGACGTCAGTGGCGGCCTCCAACGGCGTGGCCACCTTCAACAACCTGACCATCACGGCGCCCAGCAGCTACACCATCACCGCCAGCGACACCACCCTTGGGACCATCACCGCGGCGACCACCAACTCGTTCACCGTGACCCCGGGCGCCGAGAAGAAGCTGGTGATCACGACCCAGCCCGCTGCCTCCCTTACCGCCGGCGGGACGGTGGCAGTGGGCGTGACCATCGAGGACCAGTACGGCAACACGATCACCACCGGCAACACGGGCAGCAACGACACGATCCACGTGGCGCTGTCCTCGGGCGGCTTCGCCGCCGGCACGACGTCGGTCGCAGCCTCGGGCGGGGTGGCCACCTTCAGCGGGCTCCAAGTCAACGCCGCCGGCAGCTACACCATCACCGCTACCGACACCACCCACGGGACCGTGACCGCGGCGACCACCAACTCGTTCACGGTGAGCCCCGGCGCCGAGGGCAAGCTGGTGATCACGACCCAGCCCGCTGCCTCCATCACGGCCGGGGGGACAGCCTCGGTGGGCGTGACGGTCGAGGACCAGTACGGGAACCCGATCACCACCGGCAACACGGGCTCGAACGACACCATCCACGTGGCGCTGTCCTCGGGCAGCTTCGCCGCCGGCACGACGTCGGTCGCGGCCTCCAACGGCGTCGCGACCTTCAGTGGGCTCCAAGTCACCGCCGCGGGCAGCTACACCATTACCGCATCTGACACCACCGACGGCGCAGTGACCGCGGCGACGACGAACTCGATCACGGTGAGTCCCGCCGCCGAGAACAAGCTGGTGATCACCACCCAGCCGGCCTCACCGGTTGCGGCCGGGGCGACGATCACCGTCGGCGTGACCATCGAGGACCAGTACGGCAACACGATCACGACCGGCAACACGGGCTCGAACGACACGATTCACGTGGCGCTGTCGTCGGGCAGCTTCGCCGGCGGGACGACGTCGGTAGCGGCCTCAGGCGGGGTGGCGACCTTCAACAACCTCACCGTCACGACACCCGGCAGCTACACCATCACCGCCAGCGACACCACCCACGGGACGGTGACCGCGGCGACCACGAACTCGATCACGGTGAACCCGGGCGCCGAGAGCAAGCTCGCCATCACGGCCCAGCCCGCCTCGATCACCGCCGGCGGCACGGTGTCGGTGGGCGTGACAGTCGAGGACCAGTACGGGAACCCGATCACGAGCGGCACCGGGTCGGGCGACACCATCCACGTGGCGCTGTCCTCGGGCAACTTCGCCGCCGGCACGACGTCCGTCGCCGCCTCGGGCGGCGTGGCCAGCTTCAGCGGCCTCCAGATCAACGCCGCGGGCAGCTACACCATTACTGCATCTGACACCACCGACGGCGCAGTGACCGCGACGACGACGAACTCGATCACGGTGAGCCCCGCCGCCGAGAACAAGCTGGTGATCACTACCCAGCCGGCCTCACCGGTTGCGGCCGGGGCGACGATCACCGTCGGCGTGACCATCGAGGACCAGTACGGCAACACGATCACCACCGGCAACACGGGGAGCAACGACACGATCCATGTGGCGCTGTCCTCGGGGAGCTTCGCCGGCGGCACGACGGCGGTCGCGGCCTCGGGCGGGGTGGCCACCTTCAACAACCTCACCGTCACGACGCCCGGCAGCTACACCGTCACCGCATCTGACACCACCGACGGTCTGGTGACCGCGGCGACGACCAACTCGTTCACGGTGAACCCGGGCGCCGAGAACAAGCTCGCCATCACGGCCCAGCCCGCCTCGATCACCGCCGGTGGCACCGCGTCGGTGGGCGTGACGGTCGAGGACCAGTACGGGAACCCGATCACGAGCGGCACCGGGTCGGGCGACACCATCCACGTGGCGCTCTCCTCGGGCAGCTTCGCCGGCGGCACGACGTCGGTCGCGGCCTCGGGCGGGGTGGCCAGCTTCAGCGGGCTCCAAGTCAACGCCGCGGCCAGCTACACCATCACCGCAACTGACACCACCCATGGGACCGTGACCGCGGCGATCACCAACTCGTTCACGGTGAGCCCTGCCGCCGAGAACAAGCTCGTGATCACCACCCAGCCGGCCTCACCGGTGGCGGCCGGGGCGACGATCACCGTCGGCGCGACCGTTGAGGACCAGTACGGCAACACGATCACCACCGGCAACACGGGTTCGAACGACACGATCCAGGTGGTGCTGTCCTCGGGCAGCTTCGCCTCCGGCACGACGTCGGTGGCGGCCTCGGGCGGGGTGGCCACCTTCAACAACCTCACCGTCACGACGCCCGGCAGCTACACCGTCACCGCATCTGACACCACCGACGGTCTGGTGACCGCGGCGACGACCAACTCATTCACTGTGACCCCCGCCGCCGAGAACAAGCTCGTGATCACGGCCCAGCCCGCCTCGATCACGGCCGGCGGCACGGTGTCGGTGGGCGTGACCATCGAGGACCAGTACGGGAACACGATCACGACCGGCAACACCGGCAGCAACGACACCATCCACGTGGCGCTCTCCTCGGGCAGCTTCGCCGGCGGCACGACGTCGGTCGCGGCCTCCAGCGGCGTGGCCAGCTTCAGCGGGCTCAAAGTCACCGCCGCGGCCAGCTACACCATCACCGCATCGGACACCACCAACGGTGGGGTGACGGTTGCGAACACCAACTCGTTCACGGTGAGCCCCGCCGCCGAGAACAAGCTGGCCATCACTGCACAGCCCGCCTCCATCACCGCCGGTGGCAGTGCGGCACTCGGCGTGACTGTCGAGGACCAGTACGGCAACCCGATCACGAGTGGCACCGGCTCGGCCGACACGATCCACGTGGCGCTGTCCTCGGGCAGCTTCGCGGCCGGCACGACCACGACGGCTGCGAGTGGCGGCTCGGCCAGCTTCAGCGGCCTCCAGATCAACGCCGCGGCCAGCTACACCATCACCGCATCGGACACCACGGATGGCGCGGTGACCGCGGCGAACACCAACTCGTTCACGGTGAGCCCCGCCGCCGAGAACAAGCTGGTGATCGCGGCCCAGCCCGCCTCCATCACGGCCGGCGGCACGGTGTCGGTCGGCGTGACCATCGAGGACCAGTACGGGAACACGATCACCACCGGCAACACGGGCTCCAATGACACGATCCACGTGGCGCTGTCCTCGGGCAGCTTCGCCGGCGGGACGACGTCGGTGGCGGCCTCCAACGGCGTTGCCACCCTCAGCGGGCTCCAAGTCACCGCCGCCGGCAGCTACACCATCACCGCATCGGATACCACGGACGGCGCGGTGACCGCGGCGAACACCAACTCGTTTACGGTGACCCCGGCCGCGGAGAACACGCTGGCGATCACGGCCCAGCCCGCCGCCTCCATCACGGCCGGGGGGACTGTGTCGGTGGGCGTGACCATCGAGGACCAGTACGGGAACACGATCACCACCGGCAACACGGGCTCGAACGACACCATCCACGTGGCGCTGTCCTCGGGCAGCTTCGCCGCCGGCACGACGTCGGTCGCGGCCTCCAACGGCGTCGCGACCTTCAGTGGGCTCCAAGTCACCGCCGCGGGCAGCTACACGATCACCGCCACTGACACCACCCATGGGACCGTGACTGCGGCGACGACCAACTCGTTCACGGTGAGCCCTCTCGGCGAGAACAAGCTCGCCATCACGACGCAGCCTCCCGCGAAGGTTGCGAACGGCTCGACCGTCACCGTCGGTGTGACCGTCGAGGACCAGTACGGCAACCCGATCACAAGCGGCACCGGCTCGGCCGACACGATCCACGTGGCGCTGTCCTCGGGCAGCTTCGCCTCAGGCACGACGTCGGTCGTGGCCTCGAGCGGGGTGGCCACGTTCAGCAATCTCACAATCACCACGAATGGCACGTACACGATCACGGCCACCGACACGTCCCACGGGACCGTGACGTCAGCGACCACGACCTCCTTCAAGGTCGAAGCGCCCGTGACGGTCGCCCAGAGCAAGGCGGGCAGCACCGCCGGACACACCACCAGCGTCACACTTACCAGCACGCCGACGGCCGGCACGACTCTGATCGTGCTGGCGTATGGAGAGAACGGTTTCGGCACACCGGCAGCGCCCACGATCAGCGGCAACGGGGTCACCGGGACCGCCACGCAGATCACATCGGAGAGCGAGGGGTCGAACTACGCCGAATACGCGTTCTGGGTGAACGCCAGCGGCACCGGAACGACCATCACTTCGACCTTCGCATCTGGCGTCAGTGAATCAGAGCTCGATGTGTTCTCGCTGGCCGGGAACAACACCACATCGCCAATCGTCCAGTCCGACACGAACACGGGCACGAGCACGACGCCGACGGCGATCCTGCCGACGACACCCGCCGCGGGAGATCTCGAGATCGCGATGTTCGGCACCGGTGGTCAAGACGGTTCGCTCGGCGCCACTCCCACGGGCTGGACCAACGTCGGGGCTCTCACGGGGACGAACGGCGGGCATCAGTACGGTGAGGCCTCGTACTACACGAACACGAATGCCAGTACGAGTCAGGCCTTCTCCATGGGCGACTCTGTCGCATGGGGAACCATCGCCTTGGACATCGGATTGGCTTAAATGAGACCCACCTTTTTCGCTCGATCCTGGCGCCGTCTCCGGACGAAGCCAACCCCAGACTCGGTCGTCCAGTCACCCGCACCTGACGACGAAGCCGGCGCCGTCCTCATCCTGGCGATGATCTTCCTGGTGGCCGTGAGCCTCATCGTGGTGGGCCTCTTGTCCTTCGTCGGCAACAGCCTGACGGCGACCGCAGGCTTCACTTCGGAGCGGTCGATCGAGACGGCCGCCACCAGCGCGGTCAACCTGGCCATTCAGGAATCCCGGATCAACTTCGCCAGCCAGATGCAGAACGCCTTCGGTGGACCGACCACCGCCGTAAGCTCTCAACCGTCAGCCTGCTGGTTCGCCAACGGGAGCCCGCAGCAGCCACCTTCGTTCAATGGCGAGCAGATCGACGTGTGGTGCTCGATGATCTGGCAGCCGTTCAGCGCGACAACCAGGACCGTCACGTATTCGGCCTGCCCGAGCACCGAGAGCAACGTCGTATGCGCGGCGGCACCGCTCCTCCAGGCGGTCGAGGTGTTCGACGACTATCCACCGGGGGTGGGCGTGCCCCTGATCAACCCGGTGCAGTGCAACTTCTACGGCTACTGCGGCCAGAGCGCGAGCCAAGTGAGCTGGCTGTGGCGTCCGACTGTGCCGACTGTCACCTCGATCTCGCCGACCTCTACGACCATCGCCGGAGGGACGCCGATGACGATTACCGGGACCGGGTTCGTGCCTGGGTCAAGCGTGACCTTCACAGACGAGTCAGGCGGCACACCGTCGAGCACCAACGGCGTCGTCACAGTCCCAGCCTCCCAGGTGACCACCTCCGGCTGCACCGGAGCGAACAGCACGTGCACGACGCTGTCCCTCACCGCGCCCGGAGTGACGTCCGGCATCCCGTCAGGATCGTTCGGCGCGAGCTACTTCGTGACGGTGACGACGCCGGGCGGGACCAGTCAGTTCGTCCAACCGGGAGGTGTGCTGAACTACACCACCTTCACGCCCACGGTCACAGGTATCTCGGGGACCCAAGAGTCGAACGGAGTACCGGGTGGGTCGATCACCGGCGGGAGCACTGTCACGATCACCGGAACCGGCTTCTTCAACACCTACACCGCCGCCGGCACCACACAGTTCGCGGCGCAGGTCTGGTTCTGGTGCGACACGGCCACCAATGCGAACTGCCCGTCGGGGGGCTCTTCCTTCCAGGGTAGCGATGTGAATGTCACCTCCGACACCAGCCTCACGGCGGTGACTCCCGCCGTCACAGCGCCCGGCAACTGGTACGTCCAGGTCGACACGTTCGGTGGCGACAGCACCCAGACCACCTACGACTTCAATTACGGCGTCCAAGTTCCGATCATCATCGACCTGAGCCCGTCGAGCGGGCCGGCCGGGACCAACATCACCATCAACGGCGGGAACTTCCTGACCGGCTCGACGGTGGCGTTCTACCTCGACCAGAACGGAAACCCGACTGGATCGGCCATCAGTGCGTCGATTGTCTCCGGCAGCCTCACTCCCACAACGATGACGGTCACTGTCCCCACCACCGGAATGACTCCGAATTCCCAATATTTTCCCGTCATTACTCTGCCCGCGATCTCCGGCTACTCGGGCCCAACGACCTCGCAGACGTACAACGAGCCGGCCGACATCTTCACTCTCATAACTCTGAACCCGACCGTCAACATCAGCTACCCCGTCAACGGCAACACGTATGGCGGGTTCGGAGCAACGTGGTCGGGCACGATCACGGGCACTGCCTCCTCGAACTCGGCCGGGACCATTTCGTCCACCGCGGTGGCGATCGAAGACACCTCCACGGGAAAGTGGTGGAACGGTACGTCGTTCAGTGCCGGCTCCCAGACTTTCGTGCCGGCATCGGGCACCACCAGCTGGTCCTACTCCCTGCCGGCCTCGAAGCTCAGCGGATTCAGCAATTACTCAGTGACCGGTGAGGCCACTGACTCACTGAGCAACGTCGGGACGTCGTCGACCGTCTCCTTCTTCTACGGCTAGATCGTCGCGAGGCCAGCGTTGTTGTCCCGTTGTTCATGCAGGTCAGAGGGTAGTGACTTTAGGAATCCGCCGAGAAGGCCGATAGGAAATGGTGGGCGGCCACCGGCCCACATCGAGTGTCCACAGGCGGCAACGAGCTGAATTTCCTAGTGGGACAGGCGGTCTCACGCTGGAGCGAACTATGCACATTTGGCGAATTGAGGTCCATTCCTTCCGGTCACGTCGAGGCCTGACGCTTTGTCCTGCACGTCTCACGACGGGTGGGACAAAAGCCACCTCAGGTTTTCGGACACTGCATCGCGGAGGACACGATGGCGCTTAGTCGGCGGGGCGATCGAAAGGACAAGGACCACAAGTCGGCCGTGGCAACCGCCACGCCAAGCGCGAACGGCTCCCACAACGGAAACGGTACGGGCGATGCGCCCGCGGTTCCGTCGGCGCCGAAGCTCGACCCGCAAGCCACTGAGCGCATGCAGCGCGCCCTGGTGCAGCGGAATCTGCTGACTCAGGCTCAGATCGACGAAGTCATGGCAGCCAATCCCGCCGGTGAGGACCTCGGGGAGCTGCTGGTGAACCTCGGGATGCTCAACGAGCACAACCTCACCGAGGTGCGCTCCGAGATCACGGGACTGCCCATCGTCGACCTCGGCCAGGCTAAGCCTGAAGGCGATGCGATGGCGCTGATCCCGGACGCCATGGCCCGAGAGCACTTCGTCATCCCCATTGCGAGCGATGAGGCTGGGTTGACCGTCGCCGCGGCCGACCGGCCGTCGCCGGAGCTGATGAACCTGTTGAGCCAGACGGCCGGGAAGACCATCCGCCCCGTACTCGCTCCCCTTTCGGAGATCCGCAAAGTTATTGACAGCAATTATCGGGCCATCGGCGGGCTCGACCACCTCGTTCGGGCCTTCGAGTCAGTCGAGGAGAACGCGTAAGCGGCCAACCACCACGACGGGAGGAATAGCAGAGCCCGTCGCCGATGACGCCCCGGTCGTCCAAGTGGTCGGGAGAATCCTGACCCAGGCCATGCGGGATCGAGCCTCCGACGTCCATGTCGAACCAAGCGAGACTGGCGTTCGAGTTCGCTACCGCATCGACGGCGCCCTCAAGGAGGTCCTGACACTCCCCTCTTCAATGGGCGTGGGGCTGATCAGCAGGATCAAGATCATGGCCGGCATGAACATCGTGGAGCGCCGGCGGCCCCAAGACGGCCAGCTGCGCACCGATATCGACGGCAAAGAGGTCGATGTCCGGGTTTCCACGCTTGCCACCATTTGGGGCGAGAAGTGCGTCATGCGGGTGCTGGATCGGACCCGATCGGTCATCAGTTTGCACGATCTGGGCATGCCGACTGATTCGGCGGAGACGTACACCAGCTTCGTACGAGCCCCCTTCGGCATGGTCCTTTGCGCGGGCCCGACGGGGAGCGGCAAAACCACGACGCTGTACGCCACCCTGAATGAGATCAGCGATCCGACTCGCAACGTGATGACCATCGAAGACCCAGTCGAATACGTGTTCCCGTCGATCAACCAGATCCAGACGAATGAGCAGGCTGGGCTGACCTTCGCGAGCGGCCTCCGTTCCATCTTGCGTCAAGACCCCGACGTGATCCTCGTTGGAGAGATCCGCGACGTCGAGACCGCTCGCATCGCCGTCCAGTCGGCGCTCACCGGCCACCTCGTCCTGTCATCGCTTCACGCGACCGATTCAGTGTCCGCGCTGCACCGGTTCCTCGACATGGGGATCGAATCGTTCTTGGTGGCTTCATCGATCATCGGCATCGTCGGGCAACGGTTGGTCCGTCGGATCTGCCCCTCCTGCAAGGCTGCCTATACGTTGACCGCTGAGGAGCGCTCCTTCTATGAGGAGAGTGGCGGGCCAGAGAAGTCGGAGTTCCTACGGGGCGAGGGCTGCAACTTCTGCAGCGGTACGGGCTATCAGGGCCGCATCGGCGTGTACGAGCTGCTGCGGATCACCCCCGAGATCAAGAGGCTCGTCGTGGGATGGGCAACGCAGGACGAACTGCGGCGACTGGCTGAGCGCCAGGGCATGCGCTCACTTCGGGAAGAAGCGATCAACCTCGTGGCACAGGACGTGACGACTGTGTCAGAAGTCATCCGGAGCATCTACGCCCTCTGAGGCGAGGAGAGTGACGATGCAGACGCTACTGAACTACCGCTACGTGGCAACCGACGAGTCCGGCCAGACCGTCAAGGGAACGGAGAAGGCCGCCTCCATCGCCAACGCGCACCTCTTGCTGCTCCAGCGCGGGCTGCAGCCGACCAAGCTCAACGAGCACAAGAGCCTCCTGCAGTTCGAGATCACCCGGAAGACGGTCAAGCGCAAGGAGGTCATGCACTTCTCGCGCCAGCTCAGCGTCTTCGTCGAAGCCGGCATCCCGATCATGGAGGCCCTCGAGGTCATCGCCGAAGAGACGTCGGACAAGCTGCTGACGCGAGTGCTGCTGGACATGATCTCCCAGTTGCGCGAGGGCGATACGTTTGCGGCGGCCGCGGCGGCCCACCCTGAGGCGTTCCCGCGCTATTACATCGCGGTCTTGGAGTCGGCAGAGCTCACGGGAACTCTCGACAAGGTCTTGAACGAGCTCGCCGAGTACATGGAACGCGAGCTCGAGGCTCGCTCAGAACTGACCTCCGCACTCGTCTACCCCGCTGTCGTCGCGGTCCTCGCCGTCGTCGTCGTGATCATCCTGGCGACCTTCGTCCTGCCCAAATTCAAGACGTTCTTCCAATCTTTGAACGCCAAGCTGCCGCTCCCCACCAGAATGCTGCTGAGCACCTCCAACTTCGTCAGCCATTTCTGGTGGGCGCTTCTCGGCGGGATCTTGGCCGTCGTCATCACCGTGGTCGCTCTCAGACGATCCGACAGTGGCAGGGGGTGGCTTGACAAACTGTTCCTGAAGCTTCCGGTGGTCGGCGGGGTCGTGCAGGCCGCCGTCATCGAGCGCATATGCCGGGTACTCGCTTCTCTCGTCACGGCCGGCGTCGACCTGCCGACCTCCTTGGCTGTGACAGCGGAGTCGTCCAACAACGTCGTCTACCGGAACGGCCTCACCCACATCCGCGAGCAAATGATGGAGGGCAACGGTCTGGCCGACCCACTGGG
Source organism: uncultured Acidimicrobiaceae bacterium (assembly GCA_963744935.1). Classification (GTDB taxonomy): domain Bacteria; phylum Actinomycetota; class Acidimicrobiia; order Acidimicrobiales; family RAAP-2; genus Bog-473. The sequence continues at coordinate 287,869 of CAVUVM010000009.1, read as the reverse complement.
ACAGACAGGTCTCTTTCCGGCCGCAGTACGCCAGATGTTCCGAGTCGGAGAGGAGACCGGAACACTGGACAAGCAGCTCGAGACTGCTGCGGCGTACTACCGGCGCGAGCTCGAACTGAAGGTCAAGCACTTCACCAGCTTGTTCGAGCCGATGGTGATCATCTTCATGGGAGTGATCGTCGGCTTCGTGGCCATTGCCATGGTTTCCGCCATGTATGGCATCTACCGCCAGGTGAATGTTGGTGGGGTGGTCCACCTCCTCCATTTCTGGTTCTGACTGCACCGCGTCCTCGCTCAGAAGCAGCCTTTTTCTCTCGTGAACACAAGAGCTGCGTCGCGGTCCTATTGGCCTCGGATTCTCCCCCAGAACTCCTGCCTATACAGCCATGTCTGGCTCACTTTAATTGTCCAATTCTTGACCACTCATTTTGAACAATTACCTGCTCGTTCTCAAGTTATTCCTTGAATAGCCGATAAAAAGTAAGTTACCATGAGGCACCTTCGAGAATTGGCGTCTCGAGGTAATGGGACTCGCACAAGCGAACCCTTTTTCAACCAAATGAACGGGCTCTCCCTACGGTTGGCCCTCACAATGAAAGGCGGTATAGCGCGTGTTTGAGCGTTATCGCGAAATTCAGAAGCGCAGGGAGAGCGGGGATGCGTCCGAGTCCGGATTCACCCTTATCGAACTGCTGATCGTCATCGTCGTACTTGGCATCTTGGCGGCCATCGTCGTCTTCTCGCTCACCGGGGTCTCCGGCCAGAGCAAGCAGGCCGCGTGCACCTCGGACGCGAAGTCGGTCGAGATTGCGGCAGACGCCTATCAGGCGGCGAAGGGCACGTACCCGGCCAGCGTCGGCGTCCTTGTGGGCAGCTACCTCCACTCGGCACCCGGGTCGGGGAACGGCTACACCATCGGCCTCGACACGGCAACTGACTCCGTGTCGATCACGAACAACACGACCAACGTGACGCACGACTTCGTCGACACCACTGGTTGCACGTCTGCGGACATCGGATAGCAGCGACTTACTTGCGAACCCAAGCGCCCGGCCCTCGGTGGCCGGGCGCTTGGCTTTCGCATCGACAACACAGCAACGAACGAACGGAGGGGGACAGTGACCTACAAGGATCGGATCGACCCGTGGCTACGGGTGCTGTGGGACAAGCGCGGTTCTGATCTTCTCCTGACGACTGGCTCACAACCGCGGGTCAGGGTCGACGGAGGCCTGCAGCCGCTCGAGAACGAAGCGGTGCTGACGGGACAGGAGATCGAGGATCTGGTCCACAGCATGCTGTCGCGGGAGCAAATCGCCAACTTGGAAGAACACCAAGACGTCGACTTTTCGCTCACCTGGTACGACAAGGCCCGGCTGCGTGGCAGCGCTTTCTACCAGAAGGGGGACCTTGCGCTGGCGCTCCGGATGATCCCCTCCGAGATCCCGTCTTTCGAGGAGCTGGGGCTCCCACCGGTCGCCGAGTGGATGGCGCGACTCCCTCGTGGCCTCGTGTTGCTCACCGGTCCGACCGGGTCGGGTAAATCGACCACCCTGGCCTCCATCATCGCCCGGATCAACGAAACACGCGGACTTCATATCCTGACCATCGAGGATCCGGTCGAATACGTGCATGAGCATAAGGTCTCCGCCGTCAACCAACGGGAAGTCGGCGTGGACAGCCCGTCATTCGAACGCGCACTCCGCTCCGCGCTCCGCGAGGACCCCGACGTTCTCTTGGTGGGTGAGATGCGAGACCTCGAGTCGATTCAGCTGGCAATCACGCTGGCCGAAACGGGCCACCTCGTGTTCTCGACCTTGCACACCAACGACGCCTCACAGGCGATCGACCGAATCATCGACGTGTTCCCGGCGTACCGCCAGGAGCAGATACGGGTCCAGCTCTCGGCCTGCTTGGGAGCGGTGATCGCCCAAAGGCTGCTGCCACGGATCGGCGGGGGAATGGTGGCTGCGTTCGAGATCTTGATTGCGAACAATCCGGTGCGCAACCTCATTCGCGAGGGGAAGACCAACCAGCTGCTCAACGTCATTACGACAAACCAGCAGGAGGGCATGGTTACGCTGGAGGCCAGTCTGGTCGACTTGATCGGGGCCGAGGTAGTCACGTTCGATGACGCACTCGCGATTTCGGCGCATCCCAAGGAGCTCGAGCGCCTCTTGAGCCACCGGGAAGCCATGCTGACGATTGCGTGAGAGCGGACCCCTCTGGACGGCGGGGTCCGAGCCTGCCGTATTCGCTCGTGGCCGGGGTCACACCGTGCCGGGGCGGGTGGCTCGTTGCCGCCTCGAAGCTGCAGGGCACGATTTTCGCACCCGAGGACCCAGCCCGGATAGAGGCTTTTATCGACGTGGTCGACATGCGTCCGGGCTTCTCCGTCATCGCTCTCAACGCGCCCGTGGGTGGGCTCGAGCATGCCACCGTCGGTGGCCGAACGTGTGACAGAGAAGCAAGAGCCCTGCTGGGCCGGCGTGGATCGGCCGTCAAGAGTGCGCCGGTCCAGGTCGATTCGGCAGAGGGGACCGAACTCCTCTCGGAGCACATCGACGCAATCAGCAAGACCTTGCTCCCCCGCTATCGAGAGGTCGCTCGCGAGATGGCCCCGTTCCGCCAGCGCTCTATCTTCGAGGTGAACCCAGAGCTCAGCTACTTCCAGATGAACGAAGGCGTCCCCATGCAGTGGGCGAAGCACTCGGAGAAGGGCATAGAGGAGCGGCGATCACTGATTGAACAGAAGCTTCCCGGTGCATTGAGGATCATCGACGCCGAAGTTCCCGGAACGACTCCGTCGCATCTCCTCGACTCGGCAGCCCTCCTCTGGACGGCGAGACGAATCTTTGCAAAGGCCGCAGTTCGGATCCCCAGAGATCCGGAATGGGACGAACAAGGAATTCGGATGGAGCTAGTCCGGTAGGGACGGACAGCACCTAGACCGAATAGTGACTGAACGGGCGCAGGAGCTCTTGGCCTGCGAACACCGCGATCGCGCAACCCGATGCCAAGAACACACCATAGGGAACCCGGCTCTGACGTTCGATCTGCTTGGTCAAGATCAGCGTGATGCCGACCACCGCGCCGACGAGGTTGGCCGAGAAGAAACCGAGCAGGACGTAGCCAACGCCCAACCACCCGAGCGAGAGGCCGAGCACAAGGGACAGGCGTACATCCCCAAAGCCCAAGAGACGTGGGCTCGCTCGATGCATCACGAAGAAGACGATCCACCAGCTTGCGGCGCAGATAATTCCGACCACATAGTCGTGCCATTTGCCTGTCTCCGCCGCAGCCACGAGCAACAGAGCAGAGACGAGGCCGGTCACCGGGTAGACGATCTTCTTCGGCAGAATCATCCGCTCGACGTCGATGCATGAGAGCGCAAGGAGGCCGGCGAATAAGACGAGATAGGCGGGGAGATCCCATTGGTAGCCAAAACGAGCAGCTGTGCCGGCAAAGAGCGCGCCACAGGCCAGCTCGACAAATGGATATCGAATGGATATCGGTGCCTGACAATCTCGGCACCGACCCCGGAGCGCGAGCCAGGAAACGACCGGGATGTTGTCCTTTTCCCGAATTGGCGTGCCACACGTCGGACACGAGGACCGCGGTCTGACGATGGATTCGCCTCGGGGCACCCGGTAGATGACGACGTTTAAAAACGATCCGACGGCAAGACCGAGGATCGCACACATTCCGATGAGAAACGCGAACATCGCGCGTCTACCTACCGGCCGCAGAATCGGTCATCTCCGACACGCTAGCGATCGCCCCAACGCGGACCTTGGATCATCGTCCACGGCGAGGAGCGATCGGGCCCTGCATCCACTCCAAACCAACTTGCTATCTGAAAGCCACGTTTTTCCACCATGAAGCCGATAAAGTGGTGCCTAATTTGCAGTGGACGGGGCGACCAGGGCGGTACTCGGCAATGACGAACGGGACGATCCCTTGGTATGCCCGTCCCCTCGGGCCGGCGCGAAGCACCGTCGCACCACACCAGATGACAGACCTAGATCTCACAGAGATTGAGGGCGTCCCAGCCTGGCAACGTTGGCTCCAACGGCCCCAGTCAGACCTGGTGTGCCTCTCTGCATGGATCCTCGCCTCGGCCATCTTCATCGGCATGGTCGCACTTTTCGGTGGGCCCTCACAGAACGACGCAGCGGAGTCCTTCTATGCGACCTGGGCCATCGCACACGGCAGCGCCGCCTGCGCGTATCCCCCCGTAAACCCCCACACCTCACAATTCTTCCTCTATTACATTCCCGGCCCGTCCGTACCCCCATTTTGGGTCCTTGTCTCCGGCGGCGCTGCCGCTTTGACGAGGATCGGACACACAGCACCCTTTCCCTCATCGCAGGCGATGGGCGCGCATTGTGCCAACGCGTACCCCCAGATGTACCACTGGGCACAGAACACGGCGGCGATCTTTCCAACCATTGGCCTCGGGTACCTCAGCTGGTTCCTTCTCCTTGCCGGAGTCGTCGCCCTGTTGCGAGCGGCGGGCAGGGGACGTTCCGGATGGGAGGTGGTTGGAGTCCTCCTCGTTGCCGCCGTGCCGATAGTTTGGGAGCCACTCCTGGGGCTCTACCATCCCGAAGACCTGGCCGCGTTGGGACTTGCACTCATCGCCACGGCGTTCGCCCTCAGACGTCAATGGGTGTGGGCAGGCGTATTGCTGGGATTAGCAGTGGCATCGCAACAGTTCGCACTGCTGGTCCTCGCGCCGCTGTTCGTGATCGCTCCGGGACGCGCACGATGGAAGTTGGTCGGCTCGTCGGCAGCCGTGGTCGCTGCTCTCTCGGCCCCGTTCATCGTCGCGTCCTCAGGCAGGGCACTGCACTCCGTGTTCTTCGGCACAGGCGACTCCGCCACCCGTGGTGGGACCATCCTGTGGGAGTCGGATATACGAGGTGCTGCGCTCGTCTTCTGCTCGCGGTACTCCCGATCCTCGTTGGCATGGCCCTCGCGTGGTGGGCGTATCGGCGTCTGGGTGCTTCTGTTCTCCAACCAATCACCCTTGTCTCCCTCCTTGCAACCACGTTGAGCATGCGAGTCGTCTTCGAAGAAGGTCTTTACGGATACAAGTTGATGGCCCTTACCGTGATGCTCATCCTTCTCGCCGTCGTTCGTGGATGGATTCGGGGTCGACTCATTGCCTGGCTTGCCCTAGCGACGCTCGTCTTCAACCCGATTCCCGAGGGTCTCGCCATCAATGCACGGACCTGGGGTGTCAAAACCGCAGCGCTCCTTCCCCTGATAGTCCATCGCGGTGGTCCTGGTTCTCGTCGTGTACGACGCCGTTCATCGACGGGTCCGCTGGTACCTCCTGGTCTGGCTCATCGTCGCCATCCTCGCGACCGCCCAATGGCCACCTTGGACACTGGACTCGGTCCGCTCACAACTCCCCCTCTGGCTGGCGCAACTGATCCTTCTCCCGGCAGGAGTGGTGATGGCCGTCAGCCCACTGATCGCGTCGATTTGGGACTCCGGGGACAAGGCCAGGGCGAACAAACCTGAGAGCGTGCCGGCCCACTGAAGTTCAGGCTTCGGCGGGTTGGGCTCAGTCGCCGTACCCATCGAGGTGGGTGCTGTGCCACGCCCAAGCAGACGACAGGATCTCGTCGAGGCTCGACTGCGCCACCCAACCCAAGACGTCTTTCGACCAGGTGTTGTCGGCATACAGCGCGACCGGGTCACCGGGCCGACGGTCAACGAGCTCATGAGGCACCGGCCGCCCGATCACGGCTTCGGCAGTCGTCACGACCTCGAGGACCGAGGAGCCGATCCCGGTGCCGAGGTTGACCACTGTGGTCTCTCCCCCGCGCTCGAGGTACTCGAGGGCCTTGATGTGCGCGTCGGCCAGGTCCATGACGTGCACGTAGTCCCGGATGGCCGTCCCGTCCGGCGTCGGGTAGTCGGTCCCGAACACCTGGAGGGGGCCACGCCGGCCCAGAACCGCCTTCATGATGAGCGGGACCAGGTTGTAGGTGACCGACCAGTCCTCGCCGATTGAGCCGTCGGGCCAGGCGCCGGCGGCGTTGAAGTAGCGGAGGCTCACCGAGCGCAGGCCCAGGCAGCGGTCGTACCAGGAGAGGACTCGCTCGGTCATGGCCTTGCTCTCCCCGTAGGGGCTCTCGGGGTGGATCGCGGCGTCCTCCCCCACCGGGACGGTGTCAGGGGTCCCGTAGACCGCGCAGGTCGACGAGAAGACCGCCCGCGTGACCCCCGCCGCCTTGAGCGTCTCGAACAGGACCGCGCTCTTGGCAACGTTGTTGGCGAAGTAGAGCTGCGGCTTGCTCATCGACTCGCCCGGCGACTTGTACGCCGCGAAGTGGACGACCGCGTCGATGCCATACCGCTCGACCGTCTCGGTCACGATGCCGGCATCCCCCACGTCGCCTCTGACTAGGGGGACGTCTCCCACCGCTGCGGCATGCCCGAATTCCATGGAATCGAACGCCACGACGTCACGCCCCTGTTCCCGGAGAAGACGCACCGTGTGCGAACCGATGTAGCCAGCGCCACCAGTTACCAAGACAGCCATGTGCTAAGTCTGCACGATGTGCCGGATCCCTTCGGGCATCAGGTAGGTGGCCGGGAAGTCGCCGACGCGGGGCGCCCAACACTCTGCGTGGCTAGGTAGTGAATTGTTCAAGGCTGCTGAGAGGCTCGATGCTCGGATTCCGACGACACGCCGGTGGGTGTCTACCGTATCGACCTTTGTCTCCAACAGACCGCTCGGCCACCACGATCACCACCTACGGTCAGCACCTCGGGACCTTTCGTCGCTGGCTGGGCGACGAGTACCCCGACACGGTGTTGCCCGAGGTCCAAGGGATGGACGTCAAGGCCTTCTTGCTCGCCGAGGCGGCACGGGGCATTGCTCCCGCCTCGCGCTCGTCGGCCCTCTTCGGCCTGCGCTCGTTCTACGAGTACCTGCGCTCCCAAGACCTCATCGACATCAACCCGACGGCCACGATCAAGGTCCGCGGTGCGCGCTAGTTGCGCGCCGAGGTCTACAGCGACGCCGAGGCCGACCTGATCCTGGCGTGGGCGGCGATCAGCCCAAGCGGCGCTGGCGCATCGGCTACGTCGTCTTGGCCACGCTCCGCTACAGCGGACTGCGCCGCAACGAGATCGCCATGCTGCGCCACGACCAGGTGGACTTCGCGGCCCGGCGCATCTCACTCGTCGGCAAGGGGGACAAGGCCAGGATCGTGCCCACCGCTCCCCCGCTCGTCCCCATCCTCGAGGGGTACCTGAGCACCTTGCGCCCTGACGTGACCAAGTCCGGCTTCTTCTTCGTCAGCCCCAGCTCACAGGGGGGCGGGACAAATGCCGGCCGCTACGGCCCGATGTCCGTGTCAGTGTTGGTCAGGGCTGCCGGGACCGGGACCGGGGTCGCCGGGCGCCACTTCCCCCACCGCTGGCGTCACTCCTATGCCACCAGCCTTCTGCGACGCGGCGTTGACATCCACGTCGTCCAGCGCCTCCTCGGGCACTCCAACATCGCCACGACGACGCGCTACCTGCACCTCTCCGACGCCGACCTGACCGACGCCGTGGACAAGGCGTTCCCCGCCGAGTAACGCTCCTCCCCCATCCGCATCTCGGGGTAGGCGTCGAGGAGGAGCTCGACCGCAGTCAGGTAGGCCTGGTCCGCCTCGATGAGCACGGTTTCCTCCTCCACCTCGTCGTTCATGAGGGGGGCCGCATCTTCGAGCTCCGCGACCTCCTCGGAGGCGTAGACGGCCACGAAGGCCTGGGTGAGGTCGAACCAATCCACCCAGTCCTCGGCCACCGCCGCCGGCGTGATGAGGCCCTCCAGCAGGGCACTGGCGTAATAGCGTACGCGCTTGACGACCTCGGGGCGGAGTTCGTCGTCTTCGTCGAGGTAGTCGAACAGGCGTTCGTCGATGGAGTCGAGATAGACGACGAGGAACTCGCTCATGGATCACATCTTCGCCGATGAGGGGGGATCGAATGGGAGACGGGGCCCCACTCGTCACAGCTACGTATCTATCGTCAGCGAGTCCTCACTGCGTATCCAGTGTTTCTCGTGCTGAGCGTGGTCGTATCGGTGCGCTGTTGTGCGTCACCGTAAAACTCGGTCTCTGACTTTGCCCGACCGAGATCGTGGGATTGGATGTCTTGCTCCATTCGCTAGTCGAGCTGAAACGGGCGGGGCTTCTAGCTTAGGGTTCGAGAGCGACGGTCGATGCTATCCATGCGTAGGTAGCGTTGGCACACGCAAGTGTGTAGGTGCCGGTCGCTCCTGCCGTCGGCAGGACCGTCGTGGTCGCCACGCCAGCGGCATTGGAGGAACACGCATTAGCGGTGCCATTACAGGAACCCGTGTTGGCAGATCCGACATTGTAGTTAGGCGTGCCAGGGGCGTCTGTGCCACTGGGCGCTCCACTGAAGGTGTTCGTACCGCCACTCGCAAACATCGCGACTATTTCGTCGTCCGCGTAAGACGTTGTAACCGACGGAGCTGTCACGGGACTCCCCGTGCTCTTGGGGCTAACTCCGGCGATGTCGATCGGAGTAGTCGTGTTCACGCCGCTGAATTCGAAGATCCCACCGCTACCGTCCGCGACGGTCAGCCCGCCACAACTGTTATTAGTGCACGGCCAAGACCAAGTCCAAGAAGGGCTACTCGTGGAACAGCCAGTGCTGCCAACAACACACCAATAGGCAAACTGGAAGATCGTGGCGCTCCCATCGAACGACGCGGTAGGCACCTCTGTCCAGCCGCTTGGAGCAGTGATAGTGGTGACACCGGCTGTCGTGAGATTGTCACGAGCCGTCACTTGTGCGAGCAACACATCGCCGGCAGTGAGGTTTGACGGAGCAGGGATTATGAGGGAAGTTGCGTTCTGCACGGTTGCACTCGAAGGGGTCCCGACCAAGGCAATGTCGCTGATGACGGTGGCCGGGGTGCTGGTGACGGTGGTTACCCCGGTGTCACCGGACTGGGTGTCGCTGGCCTTGATCGTGTACGAACCGGCGGTGTCAAAAACGATGCCTGAGAAGGTGGCCGTGCCGTTGACCGCGGCGACGTTGGTGTACGTGCCCGACGCCGAGTTGAACGCCCCACCGCTCGGCTTGGTGGCCAGGGACAAAGTGATGGTGTCGGTCGAGCCGGCGCCGGTGGTCTTGATGTTGCCATAGGTGTCCTCGACGGACACCCCGAAGCTTGTCAGGGTGGCGCCGCCTGTACCGGTGCTGGGCGGCTCGAGGTTGTAGGCGAGCTTGTTGGGTGTCGTGGGGGAAACGGTGAAGGTGCCCGACGTTCCCGCGATGTTTTTCGTCGAGTCCGTCGCCGTCAGAGAAGCTCCGGTCTGGGCATCGTAGAAGGTAAACGTGCTCGCCGCGATCGTGGCCTGTCCACTGGAGTTGAAGGAGAGCGACGAACTGGCAGGCGTCGCGGCGGTTCCACTCGGTGACGCGGCCATTGCCGTACCGCTGAAGCTAATGGTGTGACTTCCCGTATAGGCGCTGCCGAGGTAGTTGCCGGTGGCTGACCCATTGACTTCGAGCTGAACGGTAACCGCATTCGGATCAGCGGTTCCGGCAGTCAACGCCGTCGGTGAACCAGGGTTCGAGACAACGAAGCTGTACGTGTTGCTGACAGTCACCGCCACTGCCGATGTCGTCGAAGTGGCGCCGGCATTGCTCGTGATGACCGCCTCCAGCGTGTACGACCCATTCGGAACGGTCGTCGTGTCCCACGAAGCCGTCCAGGGCGAGCCAGACGTGCCCGTGCCGAGAAGTGTCCAACCCGCACCAGGTGGGCTTCCCGTGCAAGAGGGATTACACAGGTAGTAGGCGACCGATGCAACGCCAGAGACAGAGTCACTGGCGTTCGTGGACTGGAGCGAGACTGTCCCCGACACGCTCCCAGCCGAGGGACTCGTGATCCCACCAGACGGTGTGGTGCTGTCGATCCGCACCGTGTCGGCCGACGTAACCGTGGCCTGGTTGCCGGCGTCGTCCGACACGACGTACTCGTAGCGATAGCAGTTGCCCGAGGCTACCGAGTTGTCCGCGTACGGCGAGGACAGCCCTGTGCTTCCCATCTGGCTGTAGCTCCCGAAGGTTTGACAGGTGCCGCCGGACAGCGGTGCCGAGGCCCGCAGGAGCTGACCGGTACTGGCGTTGATGCCCGAGACACTGTCGGTGGCGCTGAAGGTGACGCTCACCGAGGTCGTGTTCTGGTAGCCGTTGGTGTAGGTCACCGAACCGGTCGGGGCGGTGTTGTCCACCGTCACCGGGATGGAGCTGCTCGGGCCGCTGGTGTTGTTCACGTTGTCGGTACCGTCGGCGACGATCTGATAAGCACCGTCGGGTGTGGGCTGGCCGCTGCTCCAGGTGTAGGTCCAGTTGCTGGCGCTCCCGCTCATGGAGGTCCCGATGAAGATGTCCGGTGAGCAGGGGACGGTCCAGCCCGAGCAGTAGTAGTAGCTGACCGAGTAGACGCCCGAGCCAGCGTCGGTGGCGTTGGGGTCGGTGAGGGTAGCGCCGTCTCTCACCAGCACGCTCACGGTGAAGGGGTTGGAGGTCGCAGACGTGATGCCGCTAGAGCTCGCGGTCAGGGTAAGACCGGTCGCGGCGTAGTCGGGAACGATGGCGCTGAAGGTAGCGAGCCCCGATGAGTTGGTGGTGGCCGACCCGCCCGAGGTGATCGTCCCCGAGGACATGCTCAGGGCGACGGGCACGCTCTCGGAGACGTCGTTGTTGTAGCTGTCTTCCACCTGGACGGTGACCGCCGGTGACATGGCCGCCCCGGCAAAACCGTTGGACGGCTGGGCCACGAAGACGAGCTGGTCACTGCTCGTCGAGGCTGTGACGCTGAACGAGGTGCTCGTGGCCGCGGCCGCGCCGTCGGCAGCCGAGATGGTGTAGCCCGTGCCGGCGGCGTCGATCACCAGGTTGGAGAAGGTGGCCACGCCGCTCGAGTTGGTGGCCTCGGTCAAAGTGCCCGAGGTGAAGCTGAAGCCGTTGGCGGTGAGGGCCACGTTGGAGGAGGGCACCACGTTGCCGTAGGCGTCCTTCACCGTGACGGTGACCGCCGGGTTGATGGCGTTGCCGGCGGTGGTGTTGGTGGGCTCCTGGGTGAAGCTGGCAGTGGCCGGAGCGGTGGCGCTGACGCTGAACGAGGTGCTCGTGGCCGCGGCCGCGCCGTCGGCAGCCGAGATGGTGTAGCCCGTGCCGGCGGCGTCGATCACCAGGTTGGAGAAGGTGGCCACGCCGCTCGAGTTGGTGGCCTCGGTCAAAGTGCCCGAGGTGAAGCTGAAGCCGTTGGCGGTGAGGGCCACGTTGGAGGAGGGCACCACGTTGCCGTAGGCGTCCTTCACCGTGACGGTGACCGCCGGGTTGATGGCGTTGCCGGCGGTGGTGTTGGTGGGCTCCTGGGTGAAGCTGGCAGTGGCCGGAGCGGTGGCGCTGACGCTGAACGAGGTGCTCGTGGCCGCGGCCGCGCCGTCGGCAGCCGAGATGGTGTAGCCCGTGCCGGCGGCGTCGATCACCAGGTTGGAGAAGGTGGCCACGCCGCTCGAGTTGGTGGCCTCGGTCAAAGTGCCCGAGGTGAAGCTGAAGCCGTTGGCGGTGAGGGCCACGTTGGAGGAGGGCACCACGTTGCCGTAGGCGTCCTTCACCGTGACGGTGACCGCCGGGTTGATGGCGTTGCCGGCGGTGGTGTTGGTGGGCTCCTGGGTGAAGCTGGCAGTGGCCGGAGCGGTGGCGCTGACGCTGAACGAGGTGCTCGTGGCCGCGGCCGCGCCGTCGGCAGCCGAGATGGTGTAGCCCGTGCCGGCGGCGTCGATCACCAGGTTGGAGAAGGTGGCCACGCCGCTCGAGTTGGTGGCCTCGGTCAAAGTGCCCGAGGTGAAGCTGAAGCCGTTGGCGGTGAGGGCCACGTTGGAGGAGGGCACCACGTTGCCGTAGGCGTCCTTCACCGTGACGGTGACCGCCGGGTTGATGGCGTTGCCGGCGGTGGTGTTGGTGGGCTCCTGGGTGAAGCTGGCAGTGGCCGGAGCGGTGGCGCTGACGCTGAACGAGGTGCTCGTGGCCGCGGCCGCGCCGTCGGCAGCCGAGATGGTGTAGCCCGTGCCGGCGGCGTCGATCACCAGGTTGGAGAAGGTGGCCACGCCGCTCGAGTTGGTGGCCTCGGTCAAAGTGCCCGAGGTGAAGCTGAAGCCGTTGGCGGTGAGGGCCACGTTGGAGGAAGGCACCACGTTGCCGTAGGCGTCCTTCACCGTGACGGTGACCGCCGGGTTGATGGCGTTGCCGGCGGTGGTGTTGGTGGGCTCCTGGGTGAAGCTGGCAGTGGCCGGAGCGGCGGCGCTGACGGTCACCGTCGGTGAAGTGCCGATAGCGCTAAACGATCCGCCTGACTCTTCGGTCTCGGTCGTGAAGTTGGCCTTTCCCGTTGTGGTCTGGGCAGTGGCGTCGGCATAGCTGATAGTGAACGAGTCGCCAGAGGTGCAACCCGAGGATGAGACGGTCACCGTGATGGTCGAACTCGACACGGTCGGCGATCCCACGGTGCAGCCGGTCCCAGACGAATCGGTGGTGTAGCCGGGGTTACCGCTATTGGACGTCTGCGGGGTAGTCCAGGCCGTGCCCGTGCCGGTGGGGATGGCCAAGGAGACCTTCGAGCCCGAACCGAACGTCCCACTCGAGGCGGTGAAGTCGAAGGTGAGCGTGTTGCCCGTCGAACCGGCGGTCGCCGTGGTGGGGTTCACGGTCATAGTGCCGGTGCCGCTGGCTGCGTCGATCACGGTCACCGTCGGTGAAGTGCCGATAGCGCTAAACGATCCGCCTGACTCTTCGGTCTCGGTCGTGAAGTTGGCCGTTCCCGTTGTGGTCTGGGCAGTGGCGTCGGCATAGCTGATAGTGAACGAGTCGCCAGAGGTGCAACCCGAGGATGAGACGGTCACCGTGATGGTCGAACTCGACACGGTCGGCGATCCCACGGTGCAGCCGGTCCCAGACGAATCGGTGGTGTAGCCGGGGTTACCGCTATTGGACGTCTGCGGGGTAGTCCAGGCCGTGCCCGTGCCGGTGGGGATGGCCAAGGAGACCTTCGAGCCCGAACCGAACGTCCCACTCGAGGCGGTGAAGTCGAAGGTGAGCGTGTTGCCCGTCGAACCGGCGGTCGCCGTGGTGGGGTTCACGGTCATGGTGCCGGTGCCGCTGGCTGCGTCGATCACCAGCGTACCGGCGGCGCTTGTGACAGAACTGCCCGAGGTGCTGCCGCAGTTGGTTGTGTAGCCCTGAGCAGTGGTCGTAAAGCTGTAGGAACCGGGTGCCACAGCAGAAGTAGTAGTGATCTCGGCGTCGCTGAACGTGAACGTGCCGCTGCTCTCATGAACGCAACCATCTGAGGAGTCGGTGAAGCTGGCTCCGGTCGGGAGCCCGGTTGCGCTCGTCAACTTGGCGTAGGTGGGGCCACTACTTTCAGACATACTAATCGGCGTGAAGTACGTTGACTGACCAGGGACGATGGGGTCGGTCTGCTGCGTGGGGATCGCGAAGCCGGAGGTGAGGCTGGCGTAGGCCACGCCCTCACCCACGATCCCCAGCGTCCCGGCCACGATGACTACGGCCATCGCCCCCGGGACGAACCGGCGCGCCGGTCCCGGCCGGCGGCGCTCTTGGTCGGCACGCTTCCCGTGAGGGAGTCGAAGGAGCTTGGTCAGGTGCATCACTGGTATCCGTTCACACTTGGTGTCAGGTTGGTCGGGGCTTGCCGGTCGATACCAATATCCGTGGTCGGGGAGGTGCCGACGTTGGACAACGAGTCGGTCGCTACCGCTATGACGTAGTAGTGGCCGTCATTCGTCGGGACCGACGAGGTGATGGTCCAGTTGACCGACCAGCTCCCACCCGATGTCGCGGTACCGATGAGAGTGCCGTTGCTACTGGTACAGCTCGAGTTGTCGTAGCAGTAGTAGTAGGAGACCGAAGACACCGTTCCTGCCCCGCTATAGGTGACGGTGTCGGTCAGGCCCACCATCTCGGCGTTGACCCAGTAGGGGTTGGTGCCGTAATGGACGTTGGCGCTCGGAACCGGTGCGCCTGGGCTCGGAGCCCCGGCGTTGTAGGTGAAGGAGACGGTGGAGCTGGTGCCGGTGATGTTGCTGCTGTCGATGGCCTCGGCGATGATGTTGTAGGTGTTCACCGAGTTCAGGTCCGACGTCGGAAGGCTGAGTGACCAGCTGCCGGAGCTGCCGGGGCTAAAGGGCGTGACGTTGACGTAGTTGGGGCAGGCAGTGCTCCAAGAGTTGGAAGAACCGTTCCAGCAGGCGGAAGAGCCGCTTCCCTGCTGGATGGACACCTTCACAGCGGTGATGGTCGTGCCCGAGGCGGCTGAGTAGGTGCCGCTGACCGTGCCTCCCTCCGAGGAGGTCCAGTTCGTCCCGTAGGTGGAGGCGCTCGTCGGCCTGGTGATGTGCACCGCCATGGTCGTAAAGGAGGTGGTCGAGGCCGAAGAAGTCCAGTGTGTGCCGAGCATGGCGTCCACCGAGTAGTTGTAGGTGGTATCGGCGCTGAGCCCAGTGATCGTCGGGCAGGAGTTACTCGCGGTCTCACACACCATGGACCCGTTCTGGGTGAGCAGATACTCCGTTCCGGTGGGGTTGGCTGGGCTGGTGGGGTTGGTCCAACTGACGTTGACCGAGGTGGCTGACGCCTCGGTGGCGGAGACCCCCGTCGGTGGCGACAGCGTCGCAGCCGTGCCCAGGGTGTCGTAGGTGTTGGAGGAGTCGGTGTACACCCAGTAGGCGAAGGCCGCCCCGCCAACAAAGAGGACCATCCCGACCACAGCTCCAATGACACCGACAAGCACCCTGGAGCGATCGCCAGTTGTCTCGGTACCAACGCGGTGGGTAGGAGCGAGCCGTCTCATCCCTCACGCACCGTGATCGTGACCGGGATGTTGAAGCTGGCCCCCTGGCAGGCATTGCCTGAGGAGTTCAACATGGCCGATGCCCCGGCCAGGTCCACCGGATAGTCGGGGCTGTTTTTCGGAATAGTGATGTCGAGGCCGCTTTGGTTGTTGAAGCTCACGCCCGAGTTGGAGGCGGTGCAGCCGCTTGCGTTCGACACGGTGATAGCGCTTGGTCCGCCCGAGACGCTCACCAGGGTGACGGGCTGATTGTTCGGGTTGTCCACGTTCAAGATGACATCCCCCGACATGTCCCCTGGGTAGAGGGGAGCGCTCGGCGTGCCGCTCACCGCTGCCACCGTCACCGGTGCGAGGTTCCCCGTGCTGGCCGAGCCCGACCCAGCACCCGACGAGGTGAAATAGGCGAAGGCCACCCCGGCTCCGAGTCCCATCGTCAGGGCGGCCACCGCCCCGATGAGCAGACGAGTCCGGCGTCTCATGACCCGCTCGCCGTTCCGCTGAAGTTGAAGGTGAGGTTCGCACCTTCGCAGTCGTCTTGGTTGGTGTGGCTAGCAGGCCCACCCGAGCCGTCGTACATGGTGATGACCGGCAGTTCCGATATCGCCGACGCTGGCGAAATCGAGTATTCCGCCTCAAGAGCCGCCTCCAAGCTCTCGGTGGTGCCGGCCGGGATGTTCACCGTCACCGTCGGGCCTGCAGTCATCCCGAAGTTGGAAGCAGCGCAAAGAGACGCCAAGGGCGTGCCCGTGATCGTGAGGCCCGAGAGGGTGATCCCGCCCACCGGGATGGTTATGGCCACGGCGTTGGGGTTGTCGATTACGAGGTTGGCCGATTGGCTCGTGTTCGGGTAGAAGTCCTTCGGAGCGCTCCAGCTCATGGAGAAGTTCTCGTAGTTCTCAAGGCTAAAGTCGGCGGGGGTGGCGACCGTCGGGTTGGTATTGGCGCTCACCGTGTAGGAGCCGTCGGTGTGGTTGGTTGTAAAGGCTTCCGAGAGGTCACCACTTGCGTTGGTGGTGGCCGTGATGGTGTCGGTCCCGTTGGAGAAGGTCCCGGACGCCCCCGACGACGGAGCGGTGAAGGTGACCGATGCCCCCGACACCGGGTTGCCCGCGTTGGTGACCTCGACCACGAGCGGGGCGGCGAAGGTCGCACCTTGGGTGGCCGACTGATTGTTGCCCGAGACGACCGTGATGACGTTTGCGCTGGCCGCGGTGATGACAAAGGCGGTGCTCGTGACCGTGAGGGAGTCCGACGTGTCGGTGGCGCTCAGCTTGTAGCCCGTGCAGGCCTTGGTGATCTGAAGACCCGAGAAGGAGGCCACCCCCGATGACGCTGCCTTCGACGTGATCCCACTCAGCGTGCCCGAACACGGGTTGGTGGAAAGGGAAAGAGCCACGGTGTGGCTGTCGGTTGTCACCGTGTTGCCGTAGGTGTCCTCGATGGTGAGCCCGACACCGAAGGTCGAGGTCGATGGCGTCGAGGCCGGGGGCTCGGTGGTGAAGACCAGCTTGGACGCGCCCGCCGTGGTGATGGCAAAGGGGCTGCTCGTGGCCAACATGGGGCCGTCAGAGATGTCGGTGCCCGAAAGCTGATATCCCGAGCAGGCCTTGGTGATCTGGAGGCCCGAGAAGCTCGCCACCCCGCCCGAAGCCGCCTTGGAGGTGGTGCCGGTCAAGGTGCCGCCACAGGGGTTGGCGTACAGGGCGATCGTCACCGTGCTCGAGTCGCTGGTCACCTTGTTGCCGTAGAGGTCCTCGATGGTGACCGATGTCGAGAAGGTCGACGAGGCCAGCGTCGAGGCTGGGGGTTCGTTGGTGAACACCAACTGAGACGCGCTTGCCGCCACGACGTTGAAGGAGTTCGAGGTGGCCCTCGGGAGCGATGGGTTGGCCGAGGTCGCGGCCAGGACGTAGCCCGTCCCCGCCTTGTTGAGCGAGCAGGTGAAGCTAGCCACGCCACCAGAGAGGGTCAGCGGGCCGGACCCGCCGCTGTTGGTGCAGGTGAGGTTCGAAGAGCCAGGGCTAGCCGAGAAGCTCAAGCTCACCGTGGTGGTGGTGTCCGAGGTCTCGATGTTGCCGTAGGCGTCCTCGACGGCCACCTTGAAGGCGCTGGGCGATCCGGCGGTGACGTTCTGGCCCGAGGTGGGCTGGGTGATGAAGACCAGCTTGGACGACGCCCCGATGGTGTTGGTCAAGGAGAAGTCGGCCACAGTCGAGACACCCGAGACCTTGGCCGTCACTGTGTACGGACCACCGGCGGTGGTGTTGGCCGTGAAGGTCTCAGAGACCTCGCCGTTCGATCCGGTGGTCCCGGTGATGGTGGTCGAGCTGTTGGAGAAGGTGCCGGACGCTCCGCTGGAGGGGGCCGAGAAGGTGACACTCGCTCCGGGAACGGGGTTGCCGAGTGCGTCGGTGACCTTGGCCACCAGCGGGGACCCGAACGCGCTGTGCACGGTGGCCGACTGGGGCGAGCCCGACACCTCGGTGACCGAAGCCGGGGGGCCGACGAGGGTCCAACAGAGGCTGGTGGTGGGACTGACGTTGCCAGCCTTGTCGGTGGCCCACACGTAGAAGCAGTGTGGACCGGGAGCCAGGTTCTCGAACTGCCATTCGCCCTCGACGTTGGTGTCGCCGTCGTGGTCGGTGTCCCCGGTGCAGTTCATCACCGTCCCCGAATCGAGATCGCACGAGAAGGTGACGTTGGGCCGACCCGTATCGGTGAACTCGAACTCGGGGCTGGCGTCGGTGCTGAGGTTGGAGTCCTCCTCAGTACTGATCACCGGGGCGGCCGGGGCCACGGTGTCGATGGTGAAACTGGCCGTGGTGAAGCCGGAACTGGAGGTGGTGTTCCCCAGCGTGTCGGTGGCCCGCACGTAGAGGGTGTAGCTGCCGTCAGCCGGCCGCGCCAAGGGGTAGTCCCACGAAGAGGTGCCCGTGGCGGTGTTGAACACCTGTGAGCTCGACGAGAACGACGAGCCGTTCCAGTACTTGCCGCTCGATTGCTGGAGCACGGCCACCCCGACACTGGTTACCCCCACCGGGTCCGAAGCCGTGCCACAGACGCCCACCGGGGAGCAACCAGCCGCCCAGCCCGCCGCGTTGTAGTAGCTGCCGCCGGCGGGGAAGGTCAAGGTGATCGACGGTGCCGTGGTGTGCACCAACCACGAGTAGGTGGCGGCACTGCTGGCCGGCCCGCTCCCCAGGGCCGCCTCGACACCGAAGGTGTGGGTGGCGTTGGAGAGTCCGCTGTAGGTGACCCCGCTCGACGCGCAGGTGCTGTAGCTCGCCCCGTCCAAGGAGCACTTGAAGGTGTCACCGGCCTGAGTGTCGCTGTACTTGAAGGTGGCCGACGTCGAGTTGGTCGGATTCGCCGGCTCAGACGTGATCGTCGGCGTGGGGGTGGTCACCGTCCAGGTGTCCGACGCCGCTGCCGAGGGGGTGTTCGACCCCACCTGGGCCTCGACCGCAAAGGTGTTCGACCCACCGTTGGTCACCGTCTCGGTCACCCCGCTCGACGCACACGAGCTGAAGCTGGCGCCATTGAGCGAGCAGAGGAACGACACCCCCGCCAATGTGTCGGAGTACTTGAAGCTGGCCGAGGTCGCGCGTCGTGGGGTTGGACGGCTCGGAGGTGATGGTCGGGGTCGGCGGGACGATCGCCCACGAGTACGAGGTCGCAGAACTAGTCGAGGTCCCCGAGACGGCCTCCACCTTGAAGGTGTGGCTGCCCTGGGCCAGGCCGCTGTAGCTGAGACCGCTGGAACACGTGGCGAAGGTGGCGGAGTCCAAGGAGCACTTGAAGGTGACCCCGGAGGAGTGTGTCGGTGAAGGTGAAGGCCGCGGAGGTCGAGGTGGTCGGGTTGGACGGCTGAGAGGTGATCGACGGTGCCGCCGGACCAGAAGCGGCAAGAGCATCGTCCACGAAGTAGCTCGCGGCTGCGACCCCACTGAGAACGGCCACGAGCGCGGCAACGACGCGGCCGCTGTGGCCACCCCTCACCCGCTTCGTCCTCGTGAACCGCTCTGACTTCACTTATTCCTCGTTCTCACTGTGATGGGCAAGCCCACCGAGGGACTTCAGATTCCGCCACGGACCTGAAATCCCTCGCTGGTCTCACCCGGTGGTTGGTCGGGCCACGGAGGGATCCGTGGCCCGACCTTCCGAACCGAGTTTGAGTCGCCTACCGGATCAGTTGGCGGTAACCGACAGGTGGACCGTCGTCGCCCTGGCACTGGTCCTGGGCGTGAGTCAGATCCAGCAGTGTCGCGGTCAGCCCCGAGGGGAGGGCGGTACCGGTGGCAGTGTTGCCACCGCTGTCAGCAGCGCTGGTGACGTAGTCGCCGGCCACAACGTCCTGTGCTGGCGTGTTGGCGTACGTCGCCGTGTCGTTGTTGTTCGACAGCACCCAACCGGAACCAGAAGCCGACACCAGAGCGAAGTCAGTCACCGGGCAGGTGTCCGACTCACTTGAGTAGGTGGCGTCCTGGCCACTGATAGAGGCGATGGTCACCGTCAGGCTGTTAAGGCCCTGGTTTCCACTACCGACGTTTTGAACGTCAGCACTCGGGGTCAAGGCACCCTGACCCGGATAAGATCGGGCCGCCGGATGTCGAGACATTGGTGACGGACCAGTCAGTGGCCGTCCCGACTGAACCGGTTCCAGAGCTGGTTCCGGTTGAGGTGAAGTAGGCGAACGCGCCGCCGGCAATACCGAGCGCAAGCGCGCTGGCGAGGCCGATGACCGCCACCTTCTTGTTCATGAATCGCTTCATTTGTTCTCCTTTAATTTGATTGGGTTGCTTGTGTTGGGCGCCTGAGACCCCCCGCTCCAGGCGTTACCTGGTACGTCCTGCCAAAGCGCAGTCCGCCCTACGCAAAGAACCCATTCGAGGGGGTTCCCGCTTGCTGCCGGGAACCCTTGTGAGTTCCCGTGTAAGCGGCCCGAAACGAACGCGGACTTGACTCCGCCGTTTCGTTCCGCCACACCTGACCGATAGGTGCCGAGTCGCCGCCGACGTCGTGTCGGAGCGCTACCGACGGTCCAGCGCCGCGTGTCGATCACACGTGCGGGCCGAAGAAAGGCCGCGTCACGCGCTGATTCGCCATGGGTGGGACTCGCCAGATCCACTGAACGCCTACCGCCTGATCATGCAGGAGTGGTCGCCAAACCACTCCTTCGCCAATGCAGGCATTGAGTCATGCGACGCGCGCGAAGTAAACGAGCCGAAAGTCATGTGTCACGTGGTGCGATGACGATGCCGCGCGAATGTCCGGACAGTTGCAACCATCACTGCCAGGGGTCTTGTCACGGCGTTGTGCGAAGGAGGCCGATGGATCGCACCAGCGCACGTCGAAGGCAATGTTGTTGCTGCCTTGTGTCGATACTGCTCAAGTTCGCGGCAACGCTGTCCGAGCCGCGCAACGTCGGGTCTGAACCTGCCTTCCGAACCTCGCGTGCCCTTCGTGCGAGGATGGAGCGCATCGAACCCGACGACGCCACCGAAACGGATCAGACCGAAGCGGATCAGACCGAAGCGGATCTGTCAGAGGAAGACCCGAGCGAGCCGCCCGACCACGACGACGCCGGCGGCGGCTTCGAGCGCTGGCGCCGGGAATCAGCCCTCGGCGCGGTCGGCACCGGCGTCGCCCGGGGCCTCCAGGCCGTGTTCGCCCCGCCGGTCAACCAACCGGTCATCGTGGCCTCGGTGCCCGGTGACCCCCCCGGTGAGGACGAGCGGCTGCGGGTCATCCTCGATCCCGACGACCCCACCAAGTCGGTGGCGATCATGCCCGAACGCAGACCCGCCGACCCCGCCCAGCACGACCAGCTGGCCGAGCACGACGAGCCCGCCGGAGCCGACGAGCCCGGCGGCAACGCTCCACCCTCCTGATCAGGGACTTCCGCGCGCCCCCGTTGACGCCTCGCGCGACTGGACTTAGCATCTCGGAAATCGGACAAGCTGTCTGATTCTTCAGAGGAGTTGTACAGACATGAGCACCCTGGCGGACGTGGCCCCCGAGGTCACCCCGGTCGATCTCTCGGATTCCCGCTCCTACGTGGCCGGGGTCCCCCACGCCTGGCTGGCCTACCTGCGGCGCCACGACCCGGTCCACTGGCAGGACGAGGAGGGCGGGCCGGGCTTCTGGGCCGTCACCCGCTACGAGGACTGCGTCACGGTCAACCGCGACTACGAGCGCTTCAGCTCGGCCGCCCGCGGCACCATGCCCTTCGAGATGTCCGACGACGACATCGCCCAGCAGGGGCTGATGATGCTCAACATGGACCCGCCGCTGCACACCCGCTACCGCCGCCTGGTCAACAAGGGCTTCACCCCGCGCATGGTGCGCGACCTCGAGGCAGAGCATCCACCGCGTCACCGACCCCATCATCGACGACGTCATCGAGACCGGTGAGGCCGATTTCGTCACCCAGCTCTCCGCCGAGCTCCCGCTCCAGGTGATCGCCGAGTTGCTCGGCGTGCCCCAGGAGGACCGCCACCGCATGTTCGAGTGGTCGAACTCCATGGTGGGCAACGAGGACCCCGAGTACCAGGCCCAGGCCGACCAGGCCCTCGTCGCCGCCATGGAGCTCTACGCGTATGCCGCCGAGCTCTTCGCGACCAAGCGCATCGACCCCCACGCCGACCTCATGAGCGCACTGACGACGGTCGAGGTCGAGGGCGAGCACCTGAGCGACATGGAGCTCGAGCTGTTCTTCCTCCTCCTCACCGTCGCCGGCAACGAGACCACGCGCAACCTGATGTCGGGCGCCATGCACGCCTTCTTCCAGCACCCCGAGCAGTGGGAACGCCTCGTCGACGACCGCACCCTGCTGCCCACCGCGGTCGAGGAGATGCTGCGCTTCGTCACGCCCGTCATGAACTTCCGGCGCACCGCCATGTGCGACCTCACCCTCAGCGGCACCAAGGTCGCCGAGGGTGACAAGGTCGTCTTCTTCCACGCCTCGGCCAACCGCGACGAGGACGTCTTCGAGAACGCCGACACCTTCGACGTGAGCCGGGACCCCAACCCGCACATCGCCTTCGGCGGCGGCGGTCCGCACTTCTGCCTGGGCGCCAACCTGGCCCGCATGGAGATCCGGGTGATGTTCGAACACCTGTTGGACCGCATGCCCGACATCCGCCAGGCCGGCGACGTGCAGCGCCTACAGTCCCAGTTCATCAATGGCGTCAAGCACCTTCCCGTCGCGTTCACCCCGGCCGCCCGCGTCACCCCGTCCCGGCGCCGGCGGCCGACTGAGCGGGCAGCGAGCACCACCGTGGCCCGGCGCGCGCCGGACGCGCTGAAGGACGTCATCCGGGACTTCCGGCGCGACCAGATCATCGACACGGCTCGTCGCCTCTTCGGCGAGCGCGGCACGACCGACGTCCCGATGGACGAGATCGCCGGCGCAGGCCGGCGTCGCCCGCTCGACGGTCTACGTGTACTTCGCCAACCGCGACGAACTCCTGCGCGCCTGTGTGCAGTCGATGTACGACGCCGATGGCCGACACCATCGCGCTCGTCGTCGACCGGCGACGCCACGCCGATGGAGCGCCTGCGCCGGCTCATGGTCGGAGTGCTCGAGCGCATCGACGAGAACCCGTCCTTCTTCCGCCTCGCCATGGCCACCCAGGGCTCGACTCGGGCCGAGGGCTCCGAAGCCGTGGGCGGTGCGCTGATGATGATCGGGCTCGACATGATGCGCGTGCTCGAGGAGCTCGTCGCGGCCGGTGTGGCGGCGGGCGACTTCCGTCCCGGGCTCGATCCGGAGCGTGCCGTGGTCCTCATCGGCCAACAGATCTACGGTGCACTCTCGGTGCGAGCCGGCGAGCCTGACCCGATCCCGGCGGCACAGGCCGCCGATGAGATCTGCGACTTCGTCCGACGCGGACTGGGGGCCTAGGACACGTGCAATTCGATCTCTGGATGCCGACCGCGAGCCCGATGTCGACGCCCGAGCTGCTCGATGCGGTCGCCGAGGGCGCCCAGGCACGGGACATCGGGACCATCTGGGTGGGCGAGCACGTCGTGCTCTTCGGCGAGTACGAGAGCGCCTACCCCTACGCGGACGACGGCCGCATCCCCGCTCCCCCGGGCAGCGGGCTCCTCGAGCCGCTCGTGACGCTGACCTACCTGGCGGCCCGCACCTCCACGGTGCGCCTCGGGACGGCGATGCTGCTCCTCCCCCAGCGCAACCCGGTCTACGTGGCCAAGGAGGTCAGCACGCTCGACTGGCTCTCGGGCGGGCGGGTCGACCTCGGCGTCGGCGTGGGCTGGCTGAAGGAGGAGTTCGACGCGCTCAACGTGCCCTGGGCGCGCCGCGGGGCGCGCACCGATGAATACCTCGAGGTGCTGCGCACGCTCTGGGTCGACGACACGTCCGAGTTCCACGGCGAGACCTACGACCTGGACCCCGTGCGAGATGTTCCCCAAGCCCGTGCAACGGCCCCACCCGCCCGTCCACATCGGCGGGGAGACCAAGGCCGCATTGCGCCGAGCCGCCCGCCATGCCCAGGGTTGGCACACCTTCAACCGGTCACCCGAAGAGTTGGTCAGCGGGCTGGCCGAGCTCGACGTCGAGCTCGGCGCGGCCGGGCGGACCCGAGACGAGCTGCGCATCACGGTGTGCCCGTACTTCAACCAGCTCACGCCGGAGTGGGTCGAGGGCTACGCCGAGGCCGGCGCCGACGCGGTGGCCGCGCTGTTCTTCGCCTTCACGCCCGACGACGTCGCCCGCGCCTTCGACGATCTCGAGGCCTGCCGCGAGGTCGCGCGGCGCACCTCTCCCTGACTCGCCGCGCGCCGGCGTCTGAGGGAGATGGAGTGACAGCGCCGGCGGCGCACCATCTACGGGCGACGCGAGGCGCGCTGCATGCTCGGGGCGGAACAGGCCCGCTCCCCCGCGCCGCCCGAAGGTTTGACACTCGCGACGGTAGGTGGGCAGGGGCCGAAATGGATCGCCCAGAGGAATGAAACCCGAGTGAACCGATTTCATCCTTTCAGATGACCTGCCGCCGGCCCCCACCGGGGAGTCTGGTGAGGTGAGACCGGTGTGGTTCCCGCACGGAGATCCTGTTCAGGCGGCACTACCATGGTCGTCCCAGCCGGGAACGAGGGATCCGATGACCCGCAGCGCACGTCACCTGTATCCAGAGTGGCTCCGATCTGGGAGTGCCCGGGGCGCACCGGGCGGCGAGCCGGGGGCCGAGCACCAGCCCGACGGGGCCGCGCAGATCTTGGAGCGCCTGCGGGCCTTCGACCGCCGCTACGCCGGCTACGTCGACGTCGCGCTGGCCGGCGTCCTCTTCGTCTTGTGCTCGGGGTGGCTCATCGAGCGTGGCACGGCCCCGAATTTGTGGCTGGCCGCCGCCCTGATCCTCCCCCTGATCTTCCGGCGGCGTGCACCGATGACCGTCTTCCTCGTGATCAGCGTGGTGGCCTTCGTGCAGTACCTCGTCGCGAGCCCCGCACTCGCCGACGCCTCGCTCCTCGTCGCGCTCTACACCGTGGCGCTCGAGTCGCCGTGGTTTCTCGTCGTGGCGGCCTCGGTCATCCTCGAGGCCGGTGTCGTCATGGCCACCGTCAGCTGGACGCCGACGGGCAACGACCTCAAGTCGTTCGTGTTCCTCACCGGTCTCGTCTGCGCCGCGCTGCTGGGCGGCATCGTGATGCGGGCGTTGCGCAGCCAGCTCGGCTGGCTGGCCGAGCGCGCCCAGCGGCTCGAGATCGAGCGGGACCAGCAAGCGTCGTTGGCCGCCGCCGCGGAGCGGGCCCGCATCGCGCGGGAGATGCACGATGTCGTGTCACACAACATCCAGGTGATGGTGACCCTCGCCGACGCCGCCTCGGCGGCGCAGGCGTCCGACCCCGGGCGTGCGGCCGAGGCGATGCACGAGGTGTCGGCGACCGGACGCCAGGCCCTCACCGACATGCGCCGGATGCTCGGCGTGCTGCGCGAGGAGCCGGTCGGCGGTGCCGGTCGTGGTGCCGGTCGTGGTGCCGGTGCGGTCGGTGCGAACGGCAACCGGCCCCCGCTCGCCCCCCAGCCGGGACTGCGCGACCTCGATGCGCTCATCGAGCGCGTGCGGGGCACCGGCCTGGCGGTCTCGGTCGAACGCCGGGGGCGGCCCTTCGACGTGTCGGGTGCCGCCGGGCTGACCGTGTACCGGATCGTGCAGGAGGCGCTGACCAACGCGTTGAAACACGCGCACGAGCCGTCCGTCGTCGACGTGGTGCTCGAGTTCGACGACCCCGATCTGTCGGTTCGCGTCAGCGACGACGGCCGCAGCGTGGTGCCCGCGACAGGTGGGGCTGCCGGTGCCAATGGGAGCTCGAGCGGTCACGGCGTGGCCGGCATGGCCGAGCGCGCGGCGGCCTTCGGCGGTCGGCTCGAGGCCGGGCCCAAGGCCGATGGCGGCTGGGAGGTCCGCGCCACGCTGCGTGACTGCAAGGCGCCCATCGCGCGATGACCGTCCGTGTCGTGCTGGCGGACGACCAGGCCTTGCTGCGCAAGGGTTTCCGGATGATCCTCGAGGCGGAGGACGGCATCGAGATCGTCGGCGAGGCGGCCGACGGCGCCGACGCCGTCCGCCTCGTCGAGCTCTACGGGCCCGACGTGGTGCTGATGGACGTGCGCATGCCGGTGCTCGACGGGATCGAGGCGACGCGGGCCATCGCGCAGTCGGCGGCGGGTGACCGGACCCGCGTCCTGATCCTCACGACCTTCGACCTCGACGAGTACGCCTTCGAGCGCGCTGCGGGCCGGCGCCAGCGGCTTCTTGTTGAAGGACGTGCCCCCGGCCGAGCTCGCCTCGGCCATCCGCACTGTGGCCCGGGGCGACGCCGTGGTGTCGCCGCGCATCACACGCCGCCTGCTCGAGGAGTACGCCGCCACCTTGCCCGACTTGTCCGGGAGCGGGTCCGGTGCCGACGCCGGCGCGGACACGGCGGAGCACGCGGCACTGGCCACCCTCACCGAGCGCGAGCGTGAGGTGCTGCTCGCCGTGGCCGACGGCCTCTCCAATGCCGAGATCGCCGAGCGCCTCTACGTCTCCGAGGCGACGGTGAAGTCCCACGTGGGGCGCCTGCTGGCCAAGCTCGGGCTGCGCGACCGCGTGCAGGCGGTGGTCTTCGCCTTCCAGTCGGGGCTGGTCCGGCCTTCCTGATCCCGCGCCGACACGGCTCGAGCGCCGTGCCATAGGGTCACCTCTAGAGGGAGGACGGAGGAGGTCCCGAAGACGCACGGCGAGAGGCACGGCGAGAGGCACGTCGAGTAACCGCCCATAGGCTCTCCGGATGGTGGACGCTGCGCCGGACCCGAGGCCCCCTGATGCGCCGCCCGACGTCGCCTTCGCCACCTTCAGCGACGACGGGCCGTGGATCGTAGACCCCGATGCCCTCACGTGGCGCCGTGGACTCACCGGGGTGCGGGCTCGCCTCAGCGCTGCCCTCCCCTCTCTGACACGCCGGCGCACCATCCCGCCGGGCCGCCGGCTCGGCAGCACCCTGTGGCACCTCGGGGGCGCGCTCGGGCTGTGGTACCTGACCGACCGGCGCCTGGGCGGTGCCCGGTCGATCGCCGGCCTCTCCCACCGGTTGCGCGTCGCCGCCGAGACGCTGGGCCCGACCTACATCAAGCTCGGCCAGATCATCGCCTCGGGCGACGGCATCTTCCCCGCCGAGCTGGTGGCTGAGTTCAAGTGGTGCCGGGACCAGGTGGCGCCCGAGCCGTGGGCGGACATCGAGCGAGTGCTCGTCGAGGAGCTCGGCGGGCCGCTCGACGGTGTCTTTGCCTCGGTCGAACCTGTGCCGCTCGCCGCCGCCTCCATCGCCCAGGTGCACCCGGCCACGTTGCTCGACGGGACGAAGGTCGTCGTCAAGGTGCAGCGGCCGTCGGTGGCCGACCGCGTTCGTCAAGACCTCGCTGTCATGGCCTGGCTCGCGCCGCTCCTCGTGGGGCGCATCCCGGTGGCCGCGTTGGCCAACCCGCCGGCGCTGGTCGAGCTGTTCGCCGAGACGATCACCGAAGAGCTCGACTTCCGGCTCGAAGCCGAGAACATGCTCGATATCGCCACGACGTTCGCCGCGTTGGACCAGCGTGACTTCGTCGTGCCACGGCCCCACCCGTCGCTGGTGACGCGGCGCATGCTCGTCATGGAGCGTCTCGACGGGTTCAACTTCGCCGACGTCGAGGGCATGCATGCCGCCGGCATCGACACAGAGGCGGTCGTGCGGGCCGGCATGATCGGCTTTCTCGAGGGCTGCATGATGCTCGGCATCTTCCACGGTGACCTTCACGGCGGGAACCTCTTCGTGCTGCCGTCGGGCAAGACCGCGCTGCTCGACTTCGGCATCACCGGCCGCCTGACCGAGGCCAAGCGCCTCGCGCTCCTCTCCCTCCTCGTCGGCGCCTCGAACGGGGACATCCCGGCTCAGGTCACCGCGCTGCGTGACCTGGGTGCGTTCCCCGACGACGTCGACGTGCAGCGCGTCATCGACGCACTCGGGCTCGAGGGGCCGCCGGTGGACCCTCTCACCCTGACCGCCGACGAGCTGGTGTCCCAGATGCAGCGGTCCATCAAGACGCTGCTCGCGCTGGGCGCCCGCTTGCCCAAGGAGCTCATGCTCTTCGTGAAGAACCTGATGTTCCTCGACGGCGCCATCGCGACCCTGGCACCCGACCTCGACCTCTTCGCCGAAGTCGAGGCCATCGCCTTGATGTTCGCGGCCAAGCACGGTGAGCGGATCATGGCCCAGCTCGGTCTTGAACACAGCGCGGACTGGACCCCCGACATGGCGGGATTCAAGGCAGGCTTCGGGCTGGACGAAGCGACCGAGAGCCTGACGCACCGCGAGCTCCAGGCACGCCGCGCCGAGGTGCGCGAGAAGTTCGAGGGCCGGGGCCGCTCTCGTGGCCCGCGGGCGGGTCGGCGCCGCGGGCCCTCGGGCTAACCGAGACTCACCTCGTGTTCGACGTCCACCCCGAGACGAGCTCGACGAGCTCACGCGCCACCCAATAGTGCGTCGGCCGGCCGGGGCCCGAGGCGCCCGGCAGGTAACGCTCGACGATGCCCCGTTCCGCCAGGACGGCGAGTGCGCTCTGCCCCGAGCGTGCCGAGACCCCGAGCCGTTCGGCGACGTCGGCCGCCGAGATGACCGGCTGCTCGGCGAGGAGGTCGATCACCCGCCGGGCCGCGGCGTCCTCGCGCACACCGTCGAGCCGGGTGCGCCAGTCGGCCACCAGATCCTCTGCGCGCGCCATCAGCTCGTTGGCCGCCTCGCCGCTCCGCTCCAATGCTCCCGCCATCCACTCGACCCACGGGTCCAACTGGCCCATGCGAAACAGCGTCAGACCGGCGAGATACCCACCGGGGTCCCGTGCGATGACGACACTGACCGGCGGCGGGACCGTCAACGCCAGGCGATGTGAGAGCACCCAGCCGATGAGCACCCGCCCGATCCGCCCGTTGCCGTCGCCGAAGGGATGGATCGATTCGAACTGCGCGTGA
Source organism: uncultured Acidimicrobiaceae bacterium (assembly GCA_963744935.1). GTDB lineage: Bacteria > Actinomycetota > Acidimicrobiia > Acidimicrobiales > RAAP-2 > Bog-473. The sequence goes on along the minus strand of CAVUVM010000009.1, from coordinate 259,432 downwards.
ACGACCGAGGCCTGGGTGACCGGGTCGAGGGACTCGTCGTTGGCGAACGAGACCAGGTCCTCCATGAGGCCGCCGATCAGCTCGGGCGGTGGCGGCACGAACGCGGCGTCGCGCGGGGACGTGCCTCCCACCCAGGACTGTTCGGTGCGATAGGTGCCGACCATCCGCGGCGGGAGTGCTCCACCGGACTCGGTCAGCCGGCGGTGCCACCCGAGGATGTCCTTCTCGGTGAGGGCGCGCTCGGGTGAGGCCAGGGCGCCCATCACCGCGCCGAGGTTGTCGGCCACGTACGACGCGGCATCCCCCAGCGCTCCCCCGACCTCGGCCGCCGCGACGTCCGCCAGCGGCGCCCCGACGCCCTCGATATAGGAGGACGCCACCCCCTCGGACCGCAAGAGCAGTGTGGCGAGCGGTCCGAAGTGGGCCGAACGGTTCCCCGCCGCCACGGCCGCGGCGGCGGCCCGCTCGGTCAGCCGGCTGGCCTTGAGGCCGAGGTCGAACGCCTGACCCCTCAACGGCGCGGGCACCCACGCCGCCACCTCGGCGCCGTTCCACGAGATCGGGACCTCGTGTCCTCTGTATACGTATCCTTCCGAAACCCCACCCATTTACGGAAGGATACGTGCTGATCCTTCCGTAAACCCCCTTTTCTGAGGGCAGCCGTTCTGAGGTCAGTCGTGGGGCGCCACACCCTCCTTCGCCTCTTACGACATGGGAGAGTTCTCACGACGGTTCCGTGGCTTGTCACAGCGGTTCCCTAAGGTCCTGCGCGTGCTCCCGTCGGCGCCCGTGACCACCTCTCGCATCCCGGCTCGGGATCGAGCCGGCCAGTAGGGTTCGGCCGATCGTCATGCCGCCACGACGTCGCACCGCGACATCCAATTTCGGTGTCGGACGCCGCGAGTCCCACGTGGCCGACGCCTTCTACTCCCGCTTCGAAGCACCGGAGCTGAGCGCGGACGAGCACGTGAACCCGCACGAGCCCGGCGTGTCGTGCGTGTGCGGCGATGGCCGCCGGATGGATGGGTTGGCGGACGACTCGGTGGCCCTCGTCGTCACCTCACCGCCCTACTTCGCAGGCAAGCAGTACGAGGAGGAGTTCGACCGCGAGGGGGTGCCGGGGTCCTACATCGAGTACCTGGCGCTACTGCGCGACGTGTTCGCCGAGTGCAAGCGGGTGCTCGAGCCGGGCGGCCGCATCGCCGTCAACGTCGCCAACCTCGGCCGCAAGCCGTATCGAAGCCTGGCGGCCGACGTCATGGCCATCCTCCAAGACGACCTACACCTGCTGCCCCGCGGCGAGATCGTGTGGCAGAAGGGCGAGGGCGCCAGCGGCTCGTGCGCGTGGGGCTCCTTCCGCTCGGCCGCCAACCCGGTGCTGCGGGACGTCACCGAGCGGGTGATCGTGGCGAGCAAGGGCCGCTTCGGGCGCGCCCGCTCCCCGAAGGAGCGCCGGCGCGACGGGCTCCCCCACGAGAGCAGCATCGGCGCCGACGACTTCATGGCGCTGACGCTCGACGTGTGGGACATCCCGCCCGAGAGCGCGGTGAGGGTGCGGCACCCGGCACCGTTCCCCGTCGAGCTGCCGCTGCGGTTGATGGAGCTCTACACGTATCGAGGCGATCTCGTCGTCGATCCCTTCGCCGGCTCGGGCTCGACCCTCGTCGCGGCGCGGCGCAGCGGGCGCGACGCCGTCGGCTACGACACCGACCCCGCCTACGTCGAGCTGGCGCTGGCGCGGCTGGCCACCGAGGGCGACGGGGATCCGCGGCCGGACACCGATGGCGCCTCTGCCTCGACGCTGGCCCGGGGAGCCCTCGAGGGTGCCGGCTTCCGCGACGTACGGCCCAACCGTCGCCTGCGCGGCCTCGGGATGGCCGTCGACTTCACGGCCACCGACGCCGCGGGCCGGACGTGGTACTTCGACGTCGCGGGGCCCAACTCGGCGTTCCGGGGCGGCATGGCGCGATCGGACACGGTGTGGCGCACGCTCGGGCGTGCCCACGTGATGGCCGCCGGCGACGTCTCCCCCTTCGTGGTGCTGACCACCCAGCTGCCGCGCGCGGGATCCGAAGCGGACCGTGCGCTGCGGGCTCCGGGACCGGGCGGGCTGTTCGACGCCGTCGACCTGCTCTCGGCCGAGGCACTGGCGCGGCTGGCCACCTATGCGCGTGGACGGTCCGCCAGCCCGCTGGCGGGGTTCTGGGCCTCATCGGACGTCACGCCGGGGGCGGTCTGAGTCGTGGGCGCGGTGGTGGCGTGCGCAGTCGTGCGTGACGACCCGCCGCGGGTGTTCGTCGCCGAGAACCTCGACACCCTGAACTGGGTGCTGGCCTGCCAGCTGGTGGCCAAGACCCCGGGGGACGAGTTGCCGGCGGGCGAACGGGACGCGCTGCGCCTCGCACTCCAAGAGCAGCGGTGGGGCGACGCCGTGTTCGCCTTCATCGCCCGGACCGGCATCGCGGTGGATGTGTACGAGAGCACGGAGCTGCATCTCGCCGCGGACGCCGCCGTCGGCCCGCTCGAGCTGCAGCTCACGCCCCTCTTCTCCGGGTAGCCGACGGGGACGACTGGGCCGAGCGGGCCGAGCGGGCCGAGCGGGCCGAGCGGGCCGAGCGCGCCGCCCAGCGGAAGGGCGGTCCGTGCTGGCAGCCGGCACTGCGTTGACCCCCGGCTGGCCCCACCCCCGTGACACGAGCGGGCCACGACGGAATCGTGCGTGCAGCAGTGAGGTCGTGAGGCGGGTCGTGCCAGGATTCGTGGATGCCGAGCGACCGCACCACGGTGACCGAGCTCGGCACCGGGCTCGGCACGCTCGGCCTATCCGACGTCGACGCCGCGGTGCGCTCGCGCACACCGGTCATGCACAGCGTCTCGCCCGAGATGTGGGAGCGCCTGGCGGCGCTGCGCGCCGGGGGTGCCTTCGACACGGAGTTCCACGCCGCGTGGGCCAACGGGCAGGCCTTCCTCGCCGCCACCGACGGCCTGCGGGGCCGGCTGCCTACCGTCGTCGAATGGAAGGGCACGGGAAGGGCACCCGGTGACGAGGTGGCACCCATCGATCTGCGGGTCGACCACGTCTACCTCGTCAGCTGCAAGTACCTCTCGAACATCCTCTTCAACGCATCTCCTTCGCACGTCTTCGACCACTTGTTGATGGGCGGGCAGAGCCGCGCCAGCCGGAGCACCCACGATGCCCTCCCCGGCGGCGCGGACTGGTACGCCGAGGTCGCGCCCCGCGAGCACCAGTCTCTCTACGAGGCGGTTCGTTCGTCACTGCTCCGGGCCGCGGACGGGCCCGCCGGCGCCATGTCGGCGCCTGCGCCGGCGGCGCGGACGGGATCAGCGCGGCCGAGTACGGGACGCGGGGCGTCGGTTGTGTCGCTGCCGGGCTTCGACCCGGTCGGCGATGTCGGTGGCGGTGCCGATGGGCCGCACAGGGCCGCGACGCGTACGTCTCCCTCGGTGGCTCTGCGCTCGCTCCCCGAGCGAGCCGTCGACCTCACGACGGCGCAGCGCGACGCGCTGGGGCAGTGGCTGCGGGCGGGCTGGCCCGAGGAAGCCAAGGACCGCTACGCCGCGTTGTCCGACGAGGTGGCACGAACTTCGGCGCGGCGGTGGGAGGAGGCCATCGCCGGCGCCGGCGCCGGCGCCGGCGGAGCCGGGGAGGCCATACTCTGGCGCCTGCTGCGCATCGGGAGTGCTCCCTACTTCGTCCTCGGCTCATCGCCCGCGCGCTCGCTCCGGCTGCGTATCGCGACATCGTGGGACTGGCGGCAGCAGTACAAGCTCGCTTCGTTCTCGGTGGAGGCCCAGCCCGGTGGGCAGCCGCGCGTGGGGTGGGAGGCGGTGGTGCGCCACCGCGTCTCTCACGAGCTCTCCGAGGTGGCCGGACATGTCGAGGTGCGGTGGAGCCATGGCCGCTTCGGCGGGCTGCCCGAGGCCAAGGGATACCTCGACGTGCCGCACCATCTCGTACCGGGGTATTTCCAGCTCCGATGAACATGTTCCACCTCGAGGCCTTCACACCCCCTCTCCACGTCCCCCTCCTCGCCTGGCCGCCGGTCGTGCTTCGGCCCTATGCGATCTCGGACCTCGCCATGGTGCGTCAGGCCTCGGCCGACCCCGCGATCCCGCCGATCTCCTCGGTGCCGGCGACCTACACCGATGACGCAGGACGGGCCTTCATCGAGCGTCAGCACGCGCGGGCCAGCGAGGGCGACGGGTTCTCCTTCGTGATCGCCCGTGGCGATGAGCCGAGTGCGGGGCTCGGCTCCATCGGCCTGTGGCTCCAAGAGGTCGAGAGCGGCCGGGCCTCCATCGGCTACTGGCTCCTCACCACCGCACGCGGGCACGGCCTGGCCGCCTGCGCCCTGCGCGCCGTCGTCGATTTCGCGTTCGACGAACTCGCCATTCCGCGTCTACACCTCTTCGTGGAGCCCTGGAACATTGCATCGGCGCGGACCGCCGAGGCCGCCGGCTTCAACCGGGAGGCCACCTTGCGGGGTTGGGAGCGCATCGACGGCGCACAGCACGATGCCGACTGCTTTGCCCTCTTGCACAGCGAACGGGACTCGCCCGGCCGAACCTGACCTCGCTTTGCGGGCTCTGCGAGACTGCAGCAGTGTTCGGACAGGACCACACGAGCGAGGACGTCGCCGCTCGGATCGACCGCCTCATGGAGGCGGTGTTCGAGGAAGACGACGACCAGCGGCTGGCCAGCCTCCGCCGTCGCGTGGCACCAGACTTCGTCTACATCAGCCCCGAAGCCGTCTTCGAGGGGCCAGCAGGGCTGAGCGAGTCGTTTGCGATGTACCGCCGCGCAGAACGGGGACCGGTCACCCTCCGGCGGACCAGCAGCATCGACCTGCACCACGGCTACTTCCGCTACACCCGGCAACGAGTGGAGCGCGGGGCCACCGCGATGGAAGGCTGGGGCTTCGGCTCGCTCGACGAGACAGGGGCGATTGCGCGGGTCGTCACGTTCGAAGGACTGGTGCCCGGCGTGCTCGACGAGGATGGGTGACGCGATGACGAGAGACGGACGCATGGCAATGCGCAAGGAGGAACCACTGATGCTGGTGCTGGTCGAAGTAGAGGACCGCGTCGCCACGGTCACGCTGAATCGTCCCGAGTCACGCAACGCGATCTCGTCCGAGCTCCACAACCAGCTCGATGCAGCCATCACCGAACTCGACGAGCGAGACGACGTGGGATGCATCGTGCTCACAGGAGCGGACCCCGCGTTCTGTGCGGGCATGGACCTCAAGTCCCTCGCCACCGAGAATCGCTCGACCCAGCAGGAACGCCAACGCCAGGCCGCTCGGTTCGAGATGCTGACTCCCCACCAGGCACCGATCATCGGGGCCATCAACGGGCCCACCGTGACCGGAGGGCTCGAACTCGCCATGTGCTGCGACTTCTTGATCGCCTCCGAACGGGCCCGCTTCGCCGACACGCACGCGTGGGTCGGTGTGATGCCCGGCGGCGGCATGACCATCCGCCTTCCCCAGCTGGTTGGTATCGACCGGGCGCGGCGGATGAGTTTCACCGGCGACTACATCGACGCGGAGACGGCGCGCGATTGGGGCCTGGTCGTCGAGGTGGTCCCCCACGAGGCTCTGCTCCCACGGGCCCGCGAGCTCGCGGCAACCATCGCCTCCATCCCGAACGAGTACGTCCGCGAGCTGCGGCGCGGCTACGCCGAGATCAGCGCGCTTTCCGGGGCGGAAGCCCTCGCCGCGGAAAACCGGTGGTCACGTGACTGGATGGCAGAGCGATTCGACCAGAGCCGCCTGGCCGGCGAGCGCGAGAAGATCGTGGCCCGAGGGAGGGACCAGAACACGGGACTCGATGGTGGCGCGCCGGCGTGAAGGTCTATGCGGGCATGGACCCGCGTCTGACGCTGCGTGACGCGATCGAGCACGCGAAGCGGGTGGAGCGTCTCGGCTACGACGGACTGCACGTGGCCGAGACAGTGCACGATGGGTTGGCCGTGGCGCTGCTCTGCGCCGAGCACACCAGCCGGATCACCGTGCGGACGAGCGTGGCGCTGGCCTTCACGCGGAGTCCGACTCTGGTCGCCTACGCGGCGTGGGACCTGGCAAAGCTGAGCGCCGGCCGCTTCGAGCTCGGCCTCGGGACACAGATCCGCCAGAACATCGAAGACCGCTACGCGGTGCCCTTCGGTGAGGACCCCATCGGGCGCCTCGGTGACTATGTGGGGGCGGTCCGGGCCGCCTTCGTGTCGTTCGCGTCGGGTGAGGCGCCCGCCTACGAGAGTCCGCACTACCACCTGACCCGCCTGCAGCCCTACTTCAACCCGGGCCCCGACTCCGAGACGACTCCGCCACGCCTCTACCTCGGTGGCGTCCAGCGGCGTGCGTGCGCGTTAGCCGGGGCGGTGGCCGACGGGTTCGTCAGCCACCCCACCAACTCCAACCCGCGCTACCTGCTCGAGGTCTGCCTCCCGGCGTTGGCCGAGGGGGCGGCGGGCGCAGGACGCGACCTCGCCGGCGCTGGTTTCGAGACGGTCATCGGGACGTCGGTGATCACGGCGGCGACGGAAGCAGGCGTGGTCACCGAGCGGGAGCGCCAACGGCGGCTGCTCGCCTTCTTGTACTCGACGCCCGCCTACGCGCCCACCCTCGAGCTGTATGGATGGGACGACCTGGGCCCCCGTCTACGAGATCTCATCCGGCGCGAGCGCTGGGACGACCTCGCTGGCGTCCTCTCCGACGAGATGCTCGAAACACTCGTGCCCTGTGGCACCTTCGCCGAGCTGCCGGCCCTCCTGCTCGAGCGCTTCGGGGGACTCGGGCAGGGCATCGTCGTCTCACCGCCGCCCGACGCGAGCGACGACTGGTCGTTCCGCACCGTCGTCGAGGCGATCCGCGCCGGCTGAGCAGGAGCGGCGCCGCTTCGTCCTCAGCGCGGCATGGGGAAGATGAGCTCTTCGCCGGCCATCGCGGCGGCCGCCGCGGCGCGCCCGGCATCGTCCATGGGCGAAAAGCGCTCCGCGGACGCCAGCACCCGCGGCAACAACGCGATGTCGCCGGGAGTGCAGAAGGCCTGGACGCCGGGCACGGAGAGCGCGAAGTGCACACCCTGGTCCATCTCCTCGTCGCTCTGCTGGGGCTCGTACCACGACGACGCCCATCGCGCCGAGGTGGCCGGCTCGCCCGCGACCGCGTCGGCCAATGGCCGATGGTCGGCCCAGGGGCGGCGAGCCACCGCCTTGATGGCCATCACGCCCAGGTCACGCTCGGCGCACACCGCCAGGAGCTCCTCGGCGGGTTCGCGGTATTCGGGCCGGGCCCACAGCGCCGGGTAGACGGGGAACATCACCGTGTCGAGGTCGAAACGGCGGAGGGCCTCGAGATGGACGCGGGGCACCTCGAGGTCGTGTCCGGTGATGCCGGCAAAGCGGGTGCGCCCCTCGTCGCGGAAGGCGATGATGCGCTCGAGGGCCGGCGACCGGCGCTCCAGCTCTTCGAAGGTGGTCACCGCGTGGGCCTGGTAGAGATCGAGGACTTCGGCGTTGAGGAGACGCCGGGTCGTGTCGAACTGCTCTGCCACCCCCTCGGGGTTGGCCCGCAAGGTCTTGCCGGCGATGAACAGCGCATCGCGGTGGGCCGCCAGGTGCGGCCCCACGACCGACTCGGCGGCGCCGTATTGGGGCGCGATGTCGAGGTGGTTGACCCCGTGGTCGAGGGCGAGTTGCAGCCACGCTCCGGCCTCTTCGACGGTAGCGGACCAACAGGCAGCGCCGCCGAGGATGGCGATGCTGCTCTCGTGACCGGTCCGTCCCAGGCGCCGGCGTTCCACCGCCCGCTCCCGCCTAGGACTTGAGCTTGAGGACGTTGAAGACGACGCCCTGGTTGTCGGCGAGCACGGCGAAACGGCCCGGCTCGATGTCGGTCGGGCCCATGAACACGGCGCCGCCGAGCTCCTGGGCCTTGCCCACCGTCGCGTCGGTATCGGCGACCGCGAAGTACACGCCCCAATTCGGAGGCATGTCCGCCGGCATGTCGCCGTGCTTGAGCATCATGCCGCCCACGGAACGGCCGGCGAGCTTCCACTCGGTGTAGGCCGGTGGGCCGCCGGGAGGACCCTGGTCCTCGGCGTCCCAGCCGAAGACCGCCTTGTAGAAGGCCTTCGACGTGTCGAGATCGGTGGTGATCAGCTCGTTCCAGCAGAGCGTGCCTGGCTCGTTGACCAGCTGCGCCCCTGTGTGCGACTTGGGCTGCCAAAGCCCGAACACGGCGCCGAGCGGGTCGGCCAGCACGGCCATGCGGCCCACGTCCATGACGTCCATGGGTCCCGCGAAGACGGTGCCCCCGGCGGCCGACGCCTTGGCCGCCGTGTTGTCGGCGTCGTCCACGTTGACGTAGGTCATCCACACCGGCGGGAAGTCCGGGTTCATCTGGGGACCCAGGCCGGCCACCGTCTTCCCGTTCAGGGTGCACACCGAATAGCCGCCCGCCTCGGCCGGGCCCTCGGGGCATTCCCAGCCAAACAGCCCGCCGTAGAACTCCTTGGCCTTGGCCAGGTCAGGGCTGCCCAGGTCGACCCACGAGGGGACTCCGTCGTCATAGCGTTCGTATTCCACGATCCCGTCTCCTTGTCCTCGCGGTCCCGCGCCCCGACGTGTTCGACGGTACCCGATCGATGTCCCACGTGCTGCGGCCCGGGGGTGAGAAGATCACGGGAATGTCACATTGGCCCGGAGACCTGTGAGCAACCCGATCGGCTCCCGGGTCGAGCAGCTGGCGCAATCGCTGGCCGAGCGCATCGTGCCGCTGATCGTCGATGCCATCGACATTGACGCCATCCTCGAAAAGGTCGACGTCGAGAAGATCGTCGAACGCGTGGACGTGGACCGGATCGTCGACCAGGTCGACATCGAGAAGATCGTCGAGCGTGTCGACATCCAAAAGATCATTGAGCGGATCGATATCAATGCCATCGTCGAAGAGATCGATATCGACGCCCTGGTCGAGCACACCGAGCTCGGATCGATCATCGCCCGCTCGACGACCGGCGTCCTGACGGAGATCCTCGACGTGATCCGTGCGCAGGGCGTCGGGTTGGACGACTTCATCTTGCGCTGGGCCAACACGCTGATCGGCCGGCGAAAGAGCGTGCGCAACTGGCCCGTCGGCCCGCCCCTCCTCTGCGCTCCGGAGCCGTTGACGCCATGACGACCGTACCCATGCCTGCTCCGGAGATGACCGTTGGCCGGCAGGGCCATTACGCGGGCGCGGCGAGCCGGCTGGTGGCCTTCGCCGCGGACGTCGGCGCATCGTGGGGGGCCTACACGCTTGGCGTGGCGTTGCTCAATGCTGCGATCAAGCTCGTGTCGGGACACTCCTACAACCTGAGCAATCACCAAGTGCTTGCCTTCGTGACGCTGACCGTCTGGGAGTTCTTCTACTACACGTACCAATGGGCGGTGAGTGGCAAGACCTTGGGCATGGCGATCTTCGGACTGCAGGTGGTGACCCGTGAAGGCGGGCCGATCAGCGGTCGCCAGGCCGTGCTCCGCACGATCGGGCTCGCGATCACGCTGTTCCTCACGCTCGGCATCGGGTTCCTGGGCATCGTCTTCCAGCGGGAGCGCCGGGGGCTGGACGACTTCATCGCGGGAACGGCCGTCGTCTACGACTGGGACGCCCGCGCGGCCCGGCTGCGCTGGATCGCCCGCACGGAGGGCCCCTTGGGGCACGGCCAACAGACACCGTCGCACCACCCCCACGCGGCCTAGGGCGACTATGTCCTTTGCCGAAGTCAGCCATCCCCATCCCCAGGTCGCGGTGGTCACGTTGAACCGGCCCGAGCGCATGAACGCGATGGCCTTCGACGTGATGATCCCGTTCCGGGACGCATTGCGTGACATCGGGAGCGACAACGAGGTGCGTGTCGTCGTTATCACCGGGGCCGGCCGGGGGTTTTGCTCAGGCGCTGATCACGAGAATCCCGGGACGATGCCGAACATCGACGGCTTGACGCTGCCGACCATCGCATTGCGGTCCATGGAGATGCTCGACGACGTCATCGCAACCATTCGCAGGCTCCATCAGCCAGTCATCGCCGCTGTCAACGGCGCGGCCATCGGTGGTGGATTCTGCCTCGCACTCGCAGCCGACATCAGGATCGCGTCCCAGGAGGCCTACTTCCGGGCGGCGGGTGTCAACAACGGCTTGACCGCCGCCGAACTCGGGCTCAGCTTTCTTCTCCCTCGGTCGGTCGGACACTCGAGGGCGGCCGAGATCATGCTCACCGGCCGCGACATCGATGCGACAGAGGCTGACCGAATCGGCCTGGTGTCCAACGTGGTGGCGCCGGCAGATCTCCTCCCCGCCTGCTTCGAGCTGGCCGACCGCATCAATGGTTGGAGCAGGGCCGGCGTGGAGCTGACCAAGCGCCAGCTCTGGAACAGTCTCGACGCCAGCAGCCTCCAGTCCCACATGGACGCCGAAGGGACGTCACAGCTCTTCGTACGCATCACGACCCGCAACTTCGAAGAGGCCGTGGCCGCCCGCAAGGAGGGGCGGAAAGCCGACTTCAAGGACTGACGTCGTCGGTCGCACGTCGGGGTTGGAGGCCCAGTCCGTCGCCCCCGGCTGTCAGGGGGAGTTCACGAGTGAGTTCGCGGCCATTTCGAGGTATTCACGTAACTCGATCGCGTCATGAGACGAGATCCGTGAGGATGACTCCAGCTCGAGGAGTGCGGTGAGCATGTGTCGCAACCAGGCGTCGCGTTCGGGAGAGCCGATGACAAAGGGGGCGTGCCGCATCCGAAGGCGTGGGTGGCCACGCTGCTCGTTGTAAGTACTCGGACCACCCCAGTACTGCATCAGGAAGAGGGCAAGGTGGTGCGACGATTCGCTCAGGTCGTCCGGATACAGCGGGCGCAGCAGCGGGTCCCCTGCGACGCTGAGATAGAAACGGTCAACGAGATCGACGAAGAACTGCTCTCCTCCGACTCGGTCGAACAGCGTGTCCATGAGGCCGAGAGTAGAGGCTTTAGACTGCGTCCCGTCCCGCGGCCGTAGTTCAATGGTAGAACCTCAGCCTTCCAAGCTGATGATGCCGGTTCGATCCCGGTCGGCCGCTCTCTTCAGACTCGCAGGCCACGACGATCGAGGCTGAATGGTCGGCTGGCGGGTCCTCATGGTCATCCCGCGAATATCCCGGCGGCGAACTACACGCAGACATCCGCTGGGCCGACTCAGCGAGTCCTGACAAGGCGTCTGCGATCACCACGTTACGATTCTCCGCCGCATGCCCAGCGTGATTGCTGAACTGGTCGGGAACCGAGAGCAAATCCATTGCCCGACTGGCCGCGCCTCTTGACTGGTCTCTTGCTCGCCGAGGCGTGACGAGACAACGACTAACGCGCGTTCCCATCGAAACGGCTCGGAATTCATCGTCCGTGCTGTAGACCGGGGGCTTGATTTACGTCGGAAAGCCAAAACCAGGTCGCAGTGTTATGCAGCCCTCGCTGACGCCATGGCCCGTAGGTTGCCTGGCGAAACGAGGGCACCCGTCGAATCGACCAAATAGCATTGCGGACTGTGTCTTCGCGGCTCGATAAGTCGTGGTTGGTTCTCGTCAGTCATCAGACGGATGAAGGCAACCGCTGCGTGGACATCTTTTCGCGCCCAGATGGAACATACGGCTTCGAGGAGTTCCGCAGAGATCCAGAGGACATGGGTGCGTGGACTCCGGTCAGCTACTTCTCGGGCAGGGAATATTTCACGGAGAGCGAGGTCCTTACGGCAGCCAGGAACGCCGTGTCCTGGCTTGATCCACTCCTGGATCGACAAGTCCGACCCGGTCCCGCGATCTGGGGCAGGCTGGCGTCTGTGGATGCCAGCGAACGCGACCGTTCGGCAGCGCGCCCTCTGGCCCTGCAGCGTTCGAGGTTGTTCGACCAGCAAGCCGAGGCGTATGACCGGTTCCGGCCGACCTATCCCGATGCGGTGATCGACGAGCTGCTCGGTCGGGTGCCTGCGGGCCTGGACGTTCTCGACGTGGGTTGTGGCACCGGGATTGCTTCACGACAGATTGCCCAGCGTGGCGCCAAGGTGCTCGGGGTGGAACTCGCTCCGCGAATGGCGGAGATCGCCCGCGGTCATGGGGTCGACGTGGAGATCGCGGCCTTCGAAGCCTGGGACGCTGCTGGTCGCACTTTCGACCGAGTGACCTCAGCGCAGGCCTGGCACTGGCTCGACCTCCCTAGCGCCACCGCCAAAGCGGTCTCTGTGCTGCGCCCGGGCGGCAAGCTCTGTCTGATCTGGAACGCGGGGTGTCAGCCCGATGATCTGGCCGATGCTCTCGAGGAGGTGTACGCGAGAGTCGTGCCGCCCGGCGGTCACCGTCTGTTCCGGGGGTACGCGGCCAGCCGGTCATCCGACGTGAAGACCGGACTCGACTCAGAGATCGGCGCCATCTCAGCGGTGCCCGACTTCGGTGCGCCGACAGAGAAGTGGTTCCCCTGGACGCGGGCCTACCGGCGGGATGAGTGGCTGGACCAGCTCGTGTCGCGAAGCGATCACACCGCCCTCGAACCAGCAGTGCGTGACCGTCTGTTCGAAGCCATCGGCGCGGCCATCGACGATCACGGCGGCTCGTTCCTTATGAACTTCGAGACCGTCCTGATCACCGCGACTCGGCTCGGGTAGCCCCGGGCCGCGGTCTGGGAGTGGCACCCCGACACAGGCGAACCGGTGCACTCATGGCCCACCACTGATGGTGATCTACTCAGAGCCAAGTGGGACCAGCCCGTCACCACAACGATGGATCAACTATTGGAATCCAACGAGACGCGGCCGCATCCGCAGAGCGACGCCGTCACGCGCCAAGTCAACAACCTGGTGGGGCAGAACACCTAAGGCGTGACCTGCCAGGGACTATCTGGGGGTCCTATGGCGTTACGGATAGTGACGAGATTGATGAGAGCGAAGCCGACACGGCGTAGCGGTCATTTACTTCGAGGAGCACACCATGAGAATCGGAATCATCGGCGCCGGCAACATCGGAGGCAACCTGACCCGACGATTCACCGCTTTAGGCCATGAGGTTTCAGTAGCCAACTCTCGCGGTCCAGAAACGCTGGACGAACTGGCGCAGGAGACGGGGGCCTCGGCGGTGCCCGCCACCGAAGCGGCAAAGGGTGCCGAGGTCTTGGTGGTCACCATCCCAGAGAAGAACATTCCGAAGCTCCCAGCCGGGATCCTCGACGGTCTGGCATCGGGCGCGGTCGTCATCGACACCGGGAACTACTACCCCCAGCAACGGGACGGGAAGATCGAAGACATCGAGAACGGCACTCCAGAGAGCGTCTGGGTTGCGGGCCAGCTCGGTCACCCGGTGGTCAAGGCCTTCAACGGCATCTACGCCTCTCACTTGCTCACTGAGGGAAGGCCCGCCGGGAGCCGCGGACGGATTGCTCTGCCCGTCGCCGGCGACGATCCTTCGGCCAAAGCGGTGGTCATCGACTTGCTTGATCAACTGGGCTTCGACGGAGTGGACGCTGGTGCTCTCGAGGATTCCTGGCGCCAGCAGCCAGGTACTCCTGTTTACGGCGCCGACCTGGACGCCGACGGCGTCAAGCGCGCACTGGCGGAGGCCAACCCGGAGCGCCGTGCTGAATTTCGAGCCGTCAGCAAAGTTGAATAGCAGTACTCAAGCGCCGCAAGTGCCGGGTACAGATTGGGTTCGCCTTGGCGGATTGTGGTGTCCCGATGTGTCGAAGTGTCCCACCGTCCCGGCGATGAAGTGGGGCAGTCTGGTACCCGCCGGGTAGCGGCACTTATGCGCAGTGAAAACTTCATCGAACGTATGGAAGGAACGTGGAAGACCTCAACCAAGGATGATCGCTCTGCGGTTTATTGGCGAGGTGGCTCTTCTATTCAGTGGGGATACGTACCTCAAAGACGGGAACCGGGTCGGCGAACCCTTTGAGATCGAGAGCTCCCTTGGAATCGAAATCAAAGCGCTTCCCGACACAGAGTTCACGTACAGCTGTCGAAACAGCGATGCCACCTGGAGAGGCCACTCCGCAAAGTCGTGCCGACAGTTGAACTGCCGCCCCGAACAAGTCGCCTCTTTCTGTAACTGGCTCGCCGACGCTGATACCAATACGGAGGGCAATGGGCCGCTCTGCGTGTTCGTTCCGGTTGCGCAACGAACGCTGGATGTCTATGGCCGACGCCACTGCAGCCGACACCGACGTAAATGACGCCATGATCCCATCGCCCGTATGTTTCACCTCGTGTCCACACTGGTCGTTCAATGCGGTTCGAACGATGTCATCGTGCTCACGAATGAGCAGCATAAACCTATCGTCGCCTAGCTCTTGGGTCTGCTGCGTCGAATCACAAAGGTCAGTGAACAGAATTACTCGCACAGCAGAATCGACATAAGCCTCCCCTGCTGGGTGTCGGGGAATATCGCCAAGAAACGCATTTATGGGTCCGTTGCCCACCTCGATGATGTTGTCGGCAACCAAACCGTGAGCCTCCCGGTGCACGGTTTCCAAGGACTGCCGGTTAGGGCCCTCTGCGAGACAAAACACGGTCCCCTCGTCCTCATCGAACCAATACGTGACGTAACGAACTTTGTATTTCTCCTGAACAGCTAGGTCCAGTTCATGCGCCGCGGCGATGTCGGCAGCAGTCGCACCAGGCGCCTTGTGTCGATCAAGGAACAAGGCCATGCCGTAAGGTTAATTCAAGGGCGATTCCTTGTGAAGGCCGGAGGGATGGCCGACCACCTGAGCCCGTTTCGGACCCTATTGGCGAGCATGAGCTGATGGCACCGAGCGAGCCAAAGGTCTCTTCGGGATCTTCTTCCCGGCGTTGTGGGCACACCCTTCGCACCCGCTCGGTATCGGCACGCGGCGCACTGTTCGATCTGATACGCCGTGTGATCTGGATAGTCCGTTACACGATTGCTGGATAGTCAGCCTATTGCGCGTCGCGCAGCAACCGGACAAGCTTAAGTTCGCTTCTCACATGACGGAAGGAGGACGGGTGCGCCTGCTCGAGACCGACTACCTCGTTGTGGGTGCCGGTGCCACTGGGATGGCGTTCGTTGACACGTTGGTCGCGGAGTCGGACGTCGACGTGGTCATGGTTGACCGGAGGCATCGTCCTGGTGGTCACTGGCTCGATGCCTATCCGTTCGTCCGTCTCCACCAACCGTCGGCGTACTATGGAGTCAACTCGCGTGTGCTTGGCAACGATCGCGTAGACGACTCCGGTCCAAACACCGGCTTCTACGAGCGGTCCACGGCCGCGGAGATATGTGACTACTACAACCGTGTGCTCCAAGAACACCTCCTTGCCTCGGGACGCGTCCGTTTCTTCCCAATGTCTGATTATCGCGGCAGAGATGCGGGTGGCCATCACTTCGTATCCCGGCTGACTGGTGCCGAGACGACTGTGACGGTGCGCCGTAAGTTCGTCAATGCCACCTACGTCGAGTCATCGATACCCTCGCGGCATACCCCGATGTACGAGATCGACGCGGGGGTGCATGTGATCCCGCCGAACGCGCTTGTCGACATCGACGAGCGGGCAACGGGGTTCACGGTCATCGGCGCGGGCAAGACCGCGATGGATACCTGCAGCTGGCTCCTCGATGCGGACGTCGACCCAGACCACATCCGTTGGATCCGGCCGCGCGATGGGTGGTTCTTAAACCGCGCCTTCATGCAGCCTCTCGAACAGGTCGCGTCGTACATGCAGCTTCAAGCGCGCTGGGTCGAAAGTGCCGCGGCTTGTGGTGACGCGACCGAATTTGTCCACCGGCTTGAGGCTGACGGCGTAATGATCAGGATCGATCGAAACGTGGAACCGGGGGTGTTCCGTGGTGCCACGCTGAGCCTGCTGGAGCTGGATGCTCTTCGCAGCATCGAGAATGTCGTTCGGCTCGGCCGTGTCCAACGCATTGGAACGAAACACATGGTGTTCGACGAAACTTCTCTCTCCACGGATGCAAAACAGATATACGTCGATTGCACTGCTGAGGGTCTGCCGCCAGTGTCCCCGCGTCCCGTCTTTGAGTCCGATCGAATCACCGCTCAGTACGTCACGATCGGCGTTGCCCCTTGGAGTGCGGCTACCATCGCGGCCGTTGAGGCATCGGGCGAAGACGAGACTCTCAAGAACGACCTGTGCCCACCGGTCGCCTTTACGGGCGAGACATCTTCTCTCCTACCTATCTCGCGCGCCGGCATTGCAGGTGTTGTCGCGCGCTCTGCTGAACCCGATCTTTCGGTATGGACGGAACACTGTCGGCTCAACCCGGCACGCGCAGCAGCTGAGCACCTTGACGACCCCAGGGTGCAAGAGGCGTTCACCTCGCTCGCTGCCAACATTGGATCCGCGATGGAGAACCTCGAACACGTGCTCGCCTGAACATCAGAGCGCAAATGGGGCGGAGGGGTCACAGGCCTCAGCTGGTCACTAAGGGGCCGCGCGGGTAGGTGACCATCCACCGGTCGTTGTGATGGCCCAGATTTGATTCTGGGTGCGTCCCAACCAACGACCAAGTGGAGGTCACCCCCATAATCCGCGCACTCGAGCCCGAAGTGGTTGATGCGGTCTGGGCCGTCATCGAGCCCCTGATCCCCTCGACTCCTGAGAAGCACCCTTTGGGTTGTCACCGGCCCCGGGTCTCGGACCGGTTGTGTTTCTGGGGGATCCTCATCCGCCTGGTCACCGGCTGTTCGTGGGTGAGTGTCGAGGCGATCCTCGAGTACCAGGTGTCCGACACGACGCTGCGAGCGCGCCGCGATGAGTGGATCGTCGCCGGCGTGTTCGACGCCCTGCGCTGCCACGCCGTGCATGCCTACGACCGCATCATCGGTCTCGATCTCTCCGAAGTGGCGCTCGACGGGTCCTTGCACAAGGCGCCCTGTGGCGGCGAAGGCACGGGCAAGAACCCCACCGACCGGGCAAAACTCGGCTGGAAATGGTCGATCGCGACCGATGCTCACGGCATCCCGATCGGCTGGGCCCTCGACGGCGCCAACCGCAACGACGTCAAGATGCTCGATCCCACCCTCGACGACCTGGCACGTGCGGGGCTGCTCGAGGAGGTCGAGACCCTGCACCTCGACCGGGGCTACGACTATCCCAAAGTCCGCGACCAGCTCGCCGGTCGCGGACTCGACGATCTCAACATTCAGCTCCGCTCGAGACACATCACCACCTCCGTCAAACAACCGATGCGGCTCGGGCTGCGCTGGGTGGTCGAAGGCACCAACTCGTGGCTGAGTAACTACGGCCAGCTCCGTCGCAACACCGATCGGCGAACCCGACACCGCCATGCCCAGCTCTGCCTGGTCGTCGCCCTGCTCATCACCGCCAAGCTCATCGACTGGCGCAACCGGTGGAGCCCGGACTCACGGCCTATCCGCTAATCCCCTAAGCCAGAAAAGACTTGGTTATTTGACCGAACCGCTCGGTATTGTCAGACACTCGACAGACCATCGGCCTGGTCATCCCGCCCGACTCTGCCGGGCCCGGATGTCCCCGCTGGTTTGCTCCCAGCGGCCTGGTACCCAGTCGGTATCGCCCGATCTAGCCCGAGCGATTACAACCCAGCCGCCGCGGTCGCGCCCGGTTCATGTAGATCAAAGGTCTATGGATCCAGCTCAACTCGCGCTTGCGGCGACGGCGGCGAGGTCATGCCCTGGACACTGGCACTACATACGGAAAGCTCGCGTCTCGCAGCTGCTCTGAGACAGACGCCTTCAGACCCGAGGGAACAGCGGTGTTCGTGACTAGTGAGAGCATGGCTTCGGGCGCGTTGTCTGCCAGCGTTCGACCGTTTCGAGCCGCAAAGCCGTACAGCGCAGGCGTGCCGACCACGTAGGACATGACATCCGGGAACAGCTCGCGGGCGACTGCGTCACCGTAGCCTTCGGGGTCCCCGGAGGTGCCAGTTGCCGCGACGGTCGATGCGATTAAGCCAGCGATGTGCTTGCCGTCGGCGTCGAAGTCTTCGGAGGGCTGGCGGGTATTGGACGGATCGGAGAACTGGATGTCGTCGGGCCAGAAAATCGGCCACATCATAGGGTGACCGAACCGGTTGATCTGGTGCCAGTCGTTCGGACCTTCTGAGACCTTGGTGGCGCACCACACGGCGATCGGCGTGCTTCGCTTCAGGGTTGGGTGGCGGTGGGACACCTCCAGCACGATCGAGTCGACCGTGGTGTCGGCGAAGCTGTTCTGCGCATTCTCCGGGCGCCATCCCGAGAGATCCAGAGCCGTCCCGTTGCGGACTGCTCCGTTGACAATGTCCAACAGTGACAGATCGATGTAGAACGAGTCGCCGATGCGTCCGGCCCAGAATTTCGTGTCATCTCCGTTGACCGTCTCGCCGGTGCGTCCTTCGAGCACGAGCTGGCCTGTGGCGGTGTTGTCGCGGGCCTCTGCTCCAGCTAAAGCGAAAAGTTGAAATGGCTGCGTGCCCAGGGAGTCAGCTTCGCCGAAAGTCACGCGATAGGTGAGGTCTTCGGTCTCAGAACCATTGAGGTGCACCTTGAGTTCGTACCGGGCTCCGGGTCGAAAAGAGGGCTCGGAGTGCTCGCCCGTGATGGTCGAGTTGACGTTCATAATGAACACGGTGCTGTTGTCACCGGGAAACACGTACATGTCATCGATGAACAGTTGCCCCGTCTTGCCGGCGAGCGGCGTAGCGAGGTGATGGGACATGGGTTGGTCTCCTTTCTGGTGAGACGGACGGTATGCCTCGGATGGTATTCCTAGGTGCCCCGGATATCTACTGCGATAACTCATGCGGCGAACTCACCTGAGGTTTACCTGTGAAGAAAGGACGCGTTTGTTCGGAGGCTGTCCCACTCGTGCCGAAATGTCCCACCCTCCCGGCTCTGGGATAGTCACCAGGAACCTGCGCCGTCGCGCTGACGGACCGAGATGCTCTGACAGTGAGTCCCTTCGCGCCCGTGGACTCAGCGGGGTGATGAACCTACGATGCTCGCGTGACACTTGAGCCCATTGCGGTGGTGGATGCGTTCGGAGCGGCCTGGGCGGGTCATGATCTTGAGGCCGCCATCTCGTACCTCAGCGATGACTGCGTCTTCGACGCAACAGGACCGGCCCCTGACGGATCCCGGCACGTCGGGCACGAGCAGATCCGTAGGGCCTGGAAGGACATTTTCGACGATCCTTCGTCGACGTTCGAGCCCGAAGAGACGTTCGGCTCAGGTGACCGCGTGGTCCAGCGCTGGCGCTACAGCTGGGATGGGCGCCACGTGCGGGGCGTCGATCTGTTCAAGGTCGTCGAGGAACGGATTACCGAAAAGCTGTCGTACGTCAAGGGATAGAGAACGAAAGCGAAAGGAGTGCTCCGATGAGCAGAAAAGTGGCCGACTGCCGAGACTTCCCCAACGAGAAGGGGTGCACCCTGACCATCGCGGGGGAAGAGGACGAGGTCATTGCCGCAGCGACCCAACACGCAGTCGCCGTCCACGAGCACGAAGACAACGAAGAGCTCCGCTCGTGGATGAAGGAGAACCTCAAGGACGAGGTGCCCGCGTAACCTCGCGTCGAAGTCAATTCAGACTGGCGGTGAGCCACAGCACCGGTGCGAACCGAGACACTCGGCCTCAAGGAGTCGTGGCGGCTCGGAGCAATATCCTGGTGGACCGTGATGACGTTCTTGGACGTTGGCCGTGTTCCGGTGAGCACCGCCATGCCATCGACGCCGTCTACACGGGATGCTGACGGCTTGGCGGGTTGAAGCTCTTGTGAACTATTTCCAGGTGGTTTCCGTCGAAGTCGGCGATGTTGGCTGCGTAATAGCTCGGGCCGAAGTACGCGCGTATCGCTGGCTCGCCCTCGCTCGATCCGCCCGCCTCAATCGCTGCAGCGTACGCGGCATCGACCTCGGCCTCATCGTCAGCAACAAACCCTACATACAGTCCGGTTTCACCGGACTGACGTTGGCGTAGCCAGATACTGGAGCCGACTGCCACACCGGAGCCGTAGGACCCGTCGGCCAACCCATAGAGATCAGGAACTTCCGCGGGTCCGGTCGAGGAGTCGTAGCTCCCGAGTTCTCTCCACCCCAAGGGCTCCAGGGTCGCCGCATAGAAAGCCAGGGAGCGCGGCACGTCGCTTACTGAGATGTAAATGTGGTCAAGCACTGTTCTTTCCTCTTTGCGAGTGGACTGTGAATGAGATTCCTGGGCCTTGGCCGTGTGACATGACACCATGTTTGCCGCTCCTGCGAATCAAGCCCGCAAGATTCGCGTGGCTGACGGTCACGAGGCCGACGCCAAGGCGACGCAGTTGCGCAAACGCCCAAACCGAATTGGACTCTTCTTCCTCAACGTGCTGGGTTTCGGGGGTCAGGTCACCCCGCTGACGGGCCATAAAGGCCATGTCGGAGCGCCTCACGAGCATCCCGGGCACCACGAGCACTAACCCCCGACAAGTAGCTACGAGCACGACTGCCAAAGTCGTGCCGTGCTGGGGCAGGCGACGATCAGGAGTTCCAGTTGGCCCGTTGGCCGCACGCGTCCTCAGAACGACGGCCCGATTGCGATCGCGCCTCGCGGGATTTCATCCCGCGAATATTCCGCGGGCGCCGATATTCAACGTCATCCAGCGTGATCCACGCACAGTCCTGAGCTGGCACGACCGTTCAAGACGGTTCGCCGTCATCCACTTCTGTCACCCTTCCAAGCTGATGATGCCGGTCCGATCCCGGTCGGCCGATCTCTTCGTCGGACTGCCTATGACGGAAGTTGCGGGAAGGTCGGTTGGTGCGCCCTTGTATCTCGGGCCGCCGCATGTCCCCGCGGGCAGCTCGCCACGCGATGTTGGCAAAGTCGACCAGCCCTTCGCTATAGCGACGATGGGTTCAGAGGCGGGTAGCTGGGTTGCGAGTTACTGGCGTGACATGGCGACGCGAATGAGCTCTTGGGGATCCACCAAGTGGTCATGACTGTCATCACCCGACGTCGATCTTCACGAGTTCGATCTTCCCGTTGAATTTGCTGCTTTCGACGGTGTAGTCCCAAGAGACGGGCATGCCGAAGTCGTCGCCGATGTCCGTCGCCCAGTTGGCCGGCCTCTCACCGTCAGAGCAATCACTGCGGCCGAGATCAGCCCGACGAACTGAGTCCGGCCAGCCATTTGGTCGTTGACCGAGTCCCCCCGAGTCGCAGCCGGCCGGTTCAGTCGGCACCGACATTCAAAATTGTTCGATCAACTTGCCAAGATCTTGGCCTTCTGCGCTTCGAACTCAGCGTCAGTCAGCACGCCCTGAGACCTGAGGGCGGCGAGCTTCGAGAGTTGTTCCGTGCTGTCCCCGGCGGTGCCGGCCGCCTGCTTGACGTAGGCATCAAAAGCCTTCTGCTGATCGGCAGCCTGGGCGGCGGCGCGTTCGTTCATCTTGCCGCCTCGCGCGATCAGGTACACAAAGACCCCGAGGAACGGGATGACGATGATGAAGAGAGACCACAGCGCCTTGGCCCATCCGCCCATGTCGTGACTTCGGAAAATGTCAGCGAACACTGTAATCAATAGCCAGATCCAGATGACGAACAAGAAGAAGTACAGCATCGTCAAAAAGAAGTCGAAGATCGGGTACTGGTATGTAGCGGCAAGCATGGAAACTCCTTTATCGATTTGGGGAGGCCACGCTGAGGAGTCGAGAATCGAGACTCGCTCGGAAGCCGAAAACACGATCGTTACCGCCTGGCTCCTCCGCGCCAGCCGTGCTCGCTCTCTGATGTAGAAAACGACCCTTCTTGCGAGCGTACATGTGCAGCATCACCTGGGCAACTGATTTGACCTGCCGAGATGGCCCAGAATTTCTCGACGTTTCAAGAGTGCAAAGAGTCCCCCGCCTTGTTCATCAGGCGCGCGCGCAGCTCGGCCGGGACCCGGGAACTGTGCGATCCTTCAAGGCGATGACACCAGAGCAGTTTCTCAGCCGTTGCAAGGTGATCTGTCACGTCGGTCCGGTCGGCGTCTGGGAGCAAATTACGAGGCACGGATTCCGGACGGCCGAGCAGTTGATCTTGGAAGGTGATCTGACCGAAGAGGAACGCCAAAGTCTGCTCACAGAACCTCGTCGGGAGTCCGTTCGCCTGAGCGTGTGCGGCGAAGACGTCATTCTCAGAGACCAGGGCCCGCTCTTCGCCCGTCGAGACCTGAAATCACTCCTGGATGGCGGACTCGACGTCAGCGATTGGATCCGCCTCTTGAACCAGCGCGTCTATTTCTTCACCGATGAGACGTCGATGCGCAAATTCCTGGACAAATATGTCCAGATCGACGGAGCTCAGGACGTGATTTGGCTCTCACCCCTCAAATTCCTTGAGACAGCCGGGCTGCGTCTTGAGCTCACGAGCCAGAACACCGGTGCTATCGCTCGGCGAAGTGGTGCACAAAAGACAGCGGACGCCTTCGCACCACTCTGGCGTTTCACTGACCGAAAGCCGACTGAAGCGACGATCCTCGGCGGATTCGACGACCTCTCACCAGTCTTTCGTGCTGAGCGATCCTTTCGAGATGGTCGCCGCCAGACATTGACTTAGCGTCAGATCGGCGTCACCGACCCGGCGAAGTTCTTTCCCGTCCACGAGATGGTGGCCGAGCCCCGTCCCAGGGGAATGGACGTCAGCCTGGAAAAGGCCGCCACGACGGGCACCGACAACAACACGACCGTCGCCACCACGATCACCCCAAAGGCAGCCGTTCGAACCCTCGGGTTGCCCATCAGTCTGAACCTCAGCAAGCGGCCTCCAGACTTGAGAGAACACAGATCAGGCGCCCGGATCCGTCAGTCTTGGTGGGTCCGCGTTGTCGCCTTCGTGGCCTCAAGGCGTCGCACATGGACTCGTAAGAGTCCGCCGCGCCGCAACGTCAAGACGAGGTGATGGTGACTTTCAGCATCCGGTGGGTGACGTCGGGAGGGACCCCTGAGGCGCTTCCTTGCGCATTGATCTTTTCGACAACGCTCATCCCCGAGGTGACATGACCGAACAAGGAGTACGAATTCGTTAGCGATTCGCCCTGCGCGCCGGCGACGATGAACCACTGGCTGCCGCCGCTATGCGGTTGGCCGGTGTTGGCCATGGCCACGGATCCGAGCGGGTACTGGTCGGCAGGATTCGATGCCTTCGCGGGCAACTCGTCGGGGATGGTGTACCCCGGGCCGCCGCTCCCCGTCCCGGTAGGGTCCCCCGTTTGATCCACGAACCCCGGGATGACCCGATGGAAGATCACGCAGTGGAAGAAACCGTGCTGAGCCAGAAAGACGAAGTTGTTGACGGTTTGGGGCGCATCCTTTGCATCGAGCGCAATGACGAATGTGCCCACGTCGGTCTTCACCGTGGCGGTATAGGCCTTGGCGGCATCGATGATCGTGGCCGGTTCGCTGCTCCACTTCGGCTTGTGCAACGCCGCTGCGGGATTCTTTGGACAGCCTGCGGCCACCGAAGTTGCGTTTGCGGCTGCCTGCGCCTTCGCATCGGCCGCTGAACCGCTGTTTCCTGAGGAAACCGTTACGTTCGTGAATCTCGCACTCTGTTGTGTCGCTGCATTTGCCAGCACCTGCTTGTCGTGCGCGGAAAGCGGCACCGGTCTCCCCGAGGTGGTACTTGTACTGGAACTCGAGGAGAGGTCCGTGGACAGGGCGGTCAGCTCGAATCCGGTGCCGTGGCGCCAGGCCATGACGTAGGTCGAATCCGACCCCAACCGCTCGATGGCTGTCGAACCGAGGTTCTTCGGAGGGCTTAGACCCGCTTGCGCCTTGCCGCTGGATTCGAGACCCTTCAACAGCGCTTCAGCATCTGCCGCTGATTCGCAGTAGAGCACCTCAGACTCCAACCCGAGGTTTCCGGATGCGCTCTCGTATGCCGCTTGGGCTCCAAAGGGACACCCGGTAACGCCGGTGTTCGTTGAGGTGGAGGGAGCGTCGACGACTTTCGTGAATCCCGCTTCCTTGGCAGCAGATGCGGGAACGAGCACGCTGGTCGATAGCCTCGGCGCCGAGGAAGTCGTCGCCGAGGCAGGCACCACGAAGATCGACCCAACGACCACGACAACTATTGCGCCGATGCTTGCCGCGACGACGAGATTCAGAGTCGGCTTTCTCACTCACACACGTCCTTCTAGAAGGGGGAGGTCTCCCAAGCCCGATCGGCTAGAGGCGATTCATTCGGATCCTGGCTGGCTTCGGTGAGGAAGATAGCGGAACTGCGAGGTATTGATGCCGCGCCGGAGCCGTCCGTGTGCTTGTGTGATGAGTAGCCCGGGCGAGACGTCCGTCTTACTCGCTGTCTTGCCGATGAAGTGCAGCTCTGGAGGGTGGGCGGCTGTACCTGTTGTGCCGATCGGCTACGCACCGACGAACAGCGGCAGTCTCAGGAGAGACTACGACCCGCCAAGAGCGCATGCTTCACTGCTACCTCAGATGGGATCGACGCCGTTCACGGGAGCGCCTCGATCGTCTGGGCGCCTCCTATGGCAGCTCCTATTGCCGACAACAACCGTCCGGTTAGCCACGGCGGAAGCGCGGTATCGAGCGGCTCGTTTCACGCGGTTCCGATCTACTCACCATAAACCGCGTTCTTGCGAGCCTCATCCGCTAATGATTGCCAGGAGGTGGATCAGTGCTGGGTACGCCGCCGTCTGTGACGTGCTCCGTCCATTCAGACCCCGACCAGTACCGCTGCTCATGTCGACCCGAGGGGTCGGTCAGCCAACCCGGAGCGATCCCCGTGAATGTGACTCCGCCGGGCGGAGCATCGACGACATCAGATGCATGACTTGAAAAATTGGGGTCGGTGAACGAACTCGCGGGAGGTGAGCTTCTTCGCGGACCCCTGCGGCGGCGCTGAGAGGAGAGCGCCCGCATCGCGAAGAGACCGAAAAAGACCACCAGGGCGATCCAGGAAGCGTGACCGTAATACGTGTCCATAGCCTAGCTTTTGCGTGCCGGGTTGCCGCCATCGCCTCCGGAATTCGGCCGGCGTGCGTCGAATATCGGGACCGCAGTCGGTAGTGTCCAAGACATGACCGAGGCAGAACCGTCTTCTGGAAAACTCTGGCGCTACCAGTTCTCCCAACCGGGTGACGCCGTTGTAGACACCGGTGAGTTCAGTGGTGACGACACCGCTGAAGCAAGGGCTCGCGAGCTGTCATCGTCGAAAGCCAGCCCCATCGTGGTGAAGCGCCACAGCGCACACGTTGATTCGTGGGTGTACGTCACCGAGGTCGACGAGCGGCCGTGATGAGGTCCTACGACAACTCGAGGCGCTCGGCCAAGCTCGGGCCGACGATCGAGACGCCGTACTGCGCGTGGAGCCGCTCCAGTGCATCAAGATCGCCGGACGCGGCGACGCTCTCGATTTGATCGATGTAGCGGTCGAAGCCGATACCCGGTGTCATGAGGTTGATCGCCCTACATGCTTGGTCGGCTTGAGCATTGGTGAAGGAGTGTGGGACGCCTGGCGGGGCTGTCCCGAAGTCGCCCGGACCTAGCTCGGCGACGTCGTTGCCGAGCTGGACGCTGAGTACGCCGTCGAGGACGTAGAAGGTGTCTTCCTGTGTGGCGTGCACATGCAGGGGCGGGCCTGTGCCATATGCGACTTCCGAAACGAGGAAGTCAAAGCGTCCATCGTTGTCGCGGCCGTTCCCCTTCCATGTCCAGCCAGGCGCGCTGCGCACTACGTACCCGTCCACGGGCTCCGCCCCCACTCTCTCGCTCACATCGTTCACGTCGTCGTTCACGCTGGGAGAACGTCGTAGGAAGCCTAGACCTCGGCGTCACCGCGTGCCGCCGGCGCCAGCTCGGGCACGGCGGCGACGGGCGCATGTCCCTGCCGTCAGAGATGTGACGACTCTGTGACGTGCTCGCAACCGGAAGTGCGGCCATTACTGATTCCGACTTAGGATTGGTGCGCTCGCGGTTGGCTGACTGTGGGGGCGGGCTGACTGAACTTCACGGGAGGTGTCACAATCGTGCCCACGGTCGCACGCAAAGTGCTGTCCGTGATCGCGCCCCTGGGCCTGTGCTGCCTCTTGGGGTTCGCAGACGGTGCCGGCGAGCGGGCCACTCGCAGGTGCGGCGGTCGCCGCCACGGCCCCGGCGCCCTGCGTCAGTGCGACCACAACTCCCGTCGACCTTCCCGGTGATTCAGCCGTAAGCGTCGCCGATACCTGTCAGAGCAGCGACGACGACATAGCCGGCGGAGAGCAACTCCCGCCGGCGTCCTTCGCGAAGCCGACGCGCCGGGGCGACCTGCTCGTTGCCGCGGTGCTCTGTGGGGTCCTGAACGGCGGAATGGCGGTCCCGAAGCTGACCTCTCCGTCCGGCTGGGAAAAAGCGAAGAAGCACACCGGCGGGATCGACGGCGGGCTCGAGGTGGCCATCTACTACCGGCCAGACAATCCGGGTGGCATCGCTTCCGTCACGTTGGGACAGGTCCCGAAAGGCAACGACGACGTCTCGTGCACCATCTTCACGTGGGAGATCACGGGCACCGGCGAAAGCTCCGCGGTCGACGCGAGCGGGTACGCCAGTGTCGTCGGCGGGATGTCGATCAGAGTTGCCACGTCCGAGGCCACCCGCGACGGTGGCGATCTCGTTCTTGTCGCGGAGACGGACGGTAGCGAGTACCCACCCAATCAGTACCAGGTGTCGCATCACTTCGACTTGGTCTCGGTCTGGGGCAACGGACAGGAGTACCAGCCGGGCACCTTCTCCGCTTTGGTGGCCGACGATGCGCGTGTGCAGACGACTACTGTCTCGCAGGCTTCGGCCCAATGGTTGGACAGTGCCGCTGTCATCGTCGCTTTGACGATCTAGATCATTCGCTCGACTGTACCAATCCGCCGGGTCCGGGTGCGGAACGCAACCGGTCCAACGCGTTCTCGATGCGCCGAGCGTCCAGAGGAGAGACCTGGATTTCAACCAGTTTCCGGCGATGCCGCTGGCCTCTCAGGAGGCTCACTGAGCGACGTGGTGCATGAATCGCCGCCGCCACTGCCTTCAGGGCAGCCTCAGTCGCTCGTCCGCCCTCCGCTGGCTCGACGACCCGGACGATCAGTGCGCCGTCGAAGTCCCCGCCGACAGCAGGTGTTGCTGCATTGGGTCGGACATGGATCTCCAGTCGCATGTGACGCAGTCTGCACGCTGTCGAGAGCGAGCGGGCCCTTGTGAAAGCGTCTGAAGAGTTCCAGGTCGTCCGATGAAAAAGAATTCCCCGATTCTGGGGCCGCCAGGCACGGTTTCGCTGTGTCCAGTGACGCCTAGGGTTGCACGGTCCATGCAGGAGCGACTAAACGTTCTTCAATCGTGATCGGCGTCGATAAAGACCCGACGACGAGGCCAGGTCTCCGATGCCGAGTACGGAGGTTCGCCGGAATTGCGGCGGGAATGATGGGCCTGACTCTCGTAACCGCGACCACCGCAACGGTCGTCGTGCCTCCGGGACCTGTCGCGGCCGACCAAGTGTCCGACCTCAAAGCACAAGCCACTCAGATCGCCCAGGATCTCGTGCTCGAGCAGCTCCAGATCGGCACGTACCAACAGCAGTACGGCGTCGATACCGCCAAGGTCCAACGGGACGAGACGGAGATCGCATCGAGTGAGGATCGGATCCAAGCCGACGTCAGCCGGGTGAGTCGCGATCGCAATCGGCTCCAGACCGAAGCGGTTTCCGCCTACGTCAACTCGGGCTCGCAGTCCGACGGAAACATCTCCCTGTTCGGGGGGGACCCGGACAAAGCGGTTGTGAGAGCGGAGTACGAAGAAGTGGCAAGCGGTGATATCACCCTTACCATCGACGCTCTTCAGATCGATCAGAGCGGATTGCGGTCTGAACGGGCCACCCTTGAGCAACAAGAGGCACAGGACCAAGCGACCACCAACCAGGAAGCGACGTTGACCAGTGCCGCACACCAGACCGAGGTAGAACTCGAGTCGAAGCAGTCCGAGGTCACGGGCCAGCTTGCCGTGGTGGTGGCCCAGCAGCAGGCGGCACAGGCCGCGGCCGCCGCGGCAGCGGTCCGGGCGGCACAGGCCGCGGCCGCCGCGGCAGCGGTCCGGGCGGCACAGGCCGCGGCGAGCCGGGCTACGGCGAGCACAACACAACCTGCGGCTTCCGCAGCCTCCACCGCGGTACAGGTGATCGCGGTCAGCACGTCCTCCGGCGACCCGTCGCTGCCCCCTTTCCTCCAGTGCGTCCTGCAGGCCGAGTCGAGCGGCAACTACGGGGCGGTCTCGCCGGGAGGCACGTACATGGGCGGTTTCCAATTCAGTCAGGCGACATGGAACGAGGCGGCCCAGCTGGCGGGCATGCCCCAGCTCATCAACGTCCCTCCGAACGAGGCGTCACCGGCCGAGCAGGACGACCTCGCCATCGCGCTCTACGACGCCGATGGCGAGCAGCCGTGGAACGACTCCTGTCGTAACAGCTGACGTATTCACCTCTGTCGCACTTGCTCGGTCGAGGTGAGGAGTCGTCCTCGTCACGAGAGCTCGCGCAAGGCGATGGCGAGGGGCTCGAGCACTCCAGGATCGAGGGGCGGTCGGAGGTAGACGATGCCCAGCTCGGCGCCGACGTCGGCCAACGCGGCGGCCTGTTCGGCGGTGGTCTTCGGATCGCCGGTGAACATGACGTGGCTTGAAAGGAGGATCTCTTCCGGTTCGCGGCCGAGGTCCTCGCAGTGCTGATGCAGGATGTCGCGCTTGCGGGCGAAGTCCTCGGGCGTGCCACCGACAAAGTTCCAGTGCTGGGCGAATCGGGCTGCAGTGCGCAGCGTCCTCTTCTCACCGCTGCCTCCGACGCAGATCGGCGGGTGGGGTCGCTGTATCGGCTTGGGCTCGTTGCGGGCCTCGCTGAGCTGGTAGTACT
Source organism: uncultured Acidimicrobiaceae bacterium (assembly GCA_963744935.1). Taxonomy (GTDB): domain Bacteria; phylum Actinomycetota; class Acidimicrobiia; order Acidimicrobiales; family RAAP-2; genus Bog-473. Next base: position 230,514 of record CAVUVM010000009.1, on the reverse strand, counting down.
CGCCCCGAAAGGTGGTCGTCTCTTGCGTGAGAAGCCCGACGATCACCTCACACGCCTCCTCGAAGCGATCGCTGCGCTGGGCCGGCGTGCCCAGCTCGATCCCGTAGGCCCCCGACTCCTCCTCGTTCCACCCGGCCCCGATCCCGAGCTCGAGACGCCCCGCGGACACGATGTCGAGGGTGGTCGCCATGTTGGCGAGAATCGCGGGGTGGCGATAGTGGATACCGGTTACCAGCGTCCCCATTCGCAGGCGGGTCGTCGCCTGGGCCAGCGCCGTCAGGGTTGTCCAGCCCTCCATGCAAGGTCCGGTGCTGTCGGAGAAGATCGGGTAGAAGTGGTCGAAGGTCCAGCCCGACTCGAACAGCTCGATGTCGTCGGCCGCCTGCCAGACGGCGAGCATGTCGCTCCAGGTCGTGTCCTGCGGTGAGGTCTTGAAGGCGAAGCGCATAGCCCACGTTACGTCCGGCCGACCGGCCGACTGGCGACTGTGCGGCGTCAGCCTTTGACGGTCACCCCGGCAAGGTCATTCGGCGCGCACGTGTTGAGCGGTGCCTGCACGTTGCCACCCACGGTCGACTTGTTCCATGCCACAAGCTGAGGAAGGAAGGCGATGGGCACTTCCAGCGCTTGATCGACGTCCACCTTGTTCCCCTCTCGACCGAGGGCGTCGATCGTGGACAAATTGGTGGAGTCGTCAGCCTGCTGGAGGATGGAATTGACGGTGGGGTTGACCGCGTTGAGCTGTACCGCCGCGAAGTCGTTCGACGCGAACTGGCCGAGCAACAAGGGCGGGTAAGGATTGTCGGTGTTCTCAGCAGCCAGGGCATTGCCCTGCTTTTGAACGAGGAACGCGGTGTAGAGATCACTCCCGAGCTCTCGCTGGACGCTTGTCCGTATCCCGACGGCACCAAGATCGGCCTGCACCAGCGCCGCCAGACGCTCTTCGATGGAAATGCCACCGCCTGGAATGATCAGGGTGAAGCCGAACCCATGGGGGTAACCGGCTTGGGCCAGCAGCTCCTTGGCTTTGGCTGGGTCGTAGTGATTGGAGCCGACCAGACCCGAGACGTAGACCGGGGAGAAGGGCGGGAACGGCTGCGTGGCGACCAGGCCCCTGCCGTCGAGCACGATCTGATTGACCTGCTGGCGGTTGATGGCCAAGTTGATGGCCTGGCGCACCTTGGTGTTGAGCAGCGGGCCCGCGTACCGGAAGGTGATTTGGAGATAGTCCGTGGAAGGACGGGACGCGACACCGATCCCGGAGTTGCCCGCCACCGCGGTGTAGGAATCGGGCTGCAGTCGCACGAGGTCGACGGAGCCGGACCGCAGTGCCAGTACGGAGGGCGGGCCGGCACCTACCTGGATGAAGTTGACGCCACCGATGCGATAGGCAGATGCGTCGTAGTAGTCGCTATTGCGCTTCAGGTCGAGGCTGCTGTCTTCGCGATAGGAGACGAATTGGAAAGGCCCGGCTCCGACCGGGTTCGTGAAGGACGAGCTGAGCGTGGAAGGGGCAGGGATCTCACCCGAGCTCTGCGTCAAGGCGTAGGTGAGGCGTACGCCGCTGTTGTCGCTCAGGTTGATACGGACCGAGGTCGGGCTCAAGACGTCGATGCTCGAGATGGCGTGGAGCTCGGTGAACATGGTGTTCGACTTGTTGTGCAAGAGCCCCGCCTTCACGGCGTTGGCGTCATAGGCCTCGCCGTCGGAAAAGGTGAGCCCTGGCCGCAAGTTGAGAGTCAGGCTGTCCGGGCCCAGGGACCAGGACTCGGCGAGGCCAGGCTGGACCTGGTCCTGGGCGTTACGGGTGAGAAGGAATCCGTAGATCTGGGCAGTGACGATCGAGTCGCACTCGCTCTGGCTCTTTGCCGGGTCAAAGGTGTTCGTGAACTCCGAGGAGAAGTCGTAGCCGACGTTGAGCGCCCCGCCATGACTCCCCGACGTTGAGGCACCTGAGGGACCTGTTCCCCACGCTGCCACTGTCACCGCGGTCCCCGACATCGCCGCGCCGATGGCAGCCATACGGCCAAGGTTCTTCATCCACCGTCGAAGCTCGCGTCGCATGCTGCCCCGCCCTCGTCCGATGCTTGTTGACATGGGCGATGAGGATACCGAAGGTCAGGGACCGGAGCTGCCGGGCACCAAGCCAGCCGTTGGTCGGTGAGCCGACCGGACTGATTGCCCACCGAGCACCGGTCCGTGACGATGGAGATGGCACCTGACGGTTGTACCACCCGGTGTGGTGAGCGCCTCCGGCTCTTCATTTATGCAGATGTCCATGGCGTACGGGCACCGAGTGTGAAACCGACAGCCGGCGGGCGGGTCGATGGGGCTCGGCAGGTCGCCTTTGAGCACGATCCGTGCGGCCGAACCACCCGCATCGGGAACGGGCAGGGGAATGGCCGACAGCAGGGCTTCTGTATAGGGATGAGTCGGACGCTCATAGACCTCGTCGGCCGGCCCGACCTCGACGATTTGACCGAGGTACATCACGGCGATCCGGTGGCTGATACGCCGGACGATGGACAGGTCGTGAGAAACGAAGAGGTAGGCAAGGCCGAGCTCCACCTGCAGGTCGGCGAGGAGGTTGATGACCTGCGACTGCGTGGAGACGTCGAGGGAGCTGATCGGCTCGTCGCACACCACGAGGCTCGGACGCAGGGCAAGCGCGCGGGCAATGGCGATCCTCTGGCGTTGCCCTCCCGAGAATTCGTGCGGATAGCGGCGAGCCATCTCAGGGTCGAGGCCCACCTGGTCCAACAGCTCGCGCACCCTGATCCGGCGTTCGTCGCTCGAGAGGTTCTCGTGCACCACCAAGGGCTCGCCGACGATGTCGCCAACCGACGCCCTCGGGTTCAGTGACGAATAGGGATCCTGGAAGACCATCTGGATGGTCCGCCGCGTTCGGCGCAGCGCGGCCGAGTGAAGCGACGTGAGCTCTTCGCCCGCTAACCAGATGGATCCCGACGACGGCGCGATCAGGCGGACTATCAGGCGCGCGACCGTCGATTTTCCAGAGCCGCTCTCCCCGACCAACCCCAGGGTCTCCCCCGCGCCGATCGTCAGGTCGATGCCATCGACCGCTTTCACCTTTCCGATCTCGCGTCGAAGGACGCTGCTGTGGACCGGAAAGTGCTTGGAGAGGTTGGTCACACGCAAGAGGTCGCCGGCATCACCGCCAGCCCCTGTTCCGGCTCTCCCCCCTTCAGAATGAGATGCCAGATGGGTGGGTCCCACGGAGAAGGTGAGGTCAAGCTCGTCCTGGCGGACGCAGCGGACAAGCGGCTCGGCCAGGGCGCCACCTGACGAGTCGGTCACGAGCCCGTGCACCACCCACGGCTGCCCGCTGCCGGGGTGCTGGAGCGCAACCGGCGCCTCAGCGCACCGGAGCTCGGCGTAGGCGCACCGGGGATGGAAGCGACAGCCCGAGGCGAACGCTTCGGGACGGGGTACTTCACCGGGGATGGCTCGAAGTCGTTCCCGTGGGTCGCCCACTTGCGGCATGGCATCGAGCAGGCCTCTGGCGTATGGATGGCGGGGTCGCGTGAAGAAGTCTGCAGCGACCGCTTGTTCCACCACCTGCCCGGCGTAGAGCACGACCACGCGGTCACACGCGTTCGCCACCACCCCCAAGTCGTGCGTGACGAAGAGCATGGCCATGCCGAACTCGCCCTGCAGGCGCCGCAGCAGATCGAGGACCTGCGCTTGAACCGTCACGTCGAGTGCCGTGGTCGGTTCGTCGGCGATCAACAAGCGGGGCTGGCATGCCACCGCCATGGCGATCATCGCCCGCTGGCGCATCCCTCCCGAGAAGGTGTGGGGGTAGTCCTTGACCCGGCGTTCGGCATCGGGCACCCCGACCAGCTCGAGCAGATCCACCGCCTGCGCCAGCGCCTGGCGACGAGTCAGTTTGCGGTGCACCCGCAAGGACTCCGCGATCTGATTGCCGACCGAGAAGGCGGGATTCAGGCTCGTCATCGGCTCCTGGAACACCATCGACATGTCGCGACCGCGGATCTGACGACGCTCTGTGGGGGTCAGCTGTTGAAGATCCCGGCCGTCGAGTCGCACGGTGCCCTCGGCGATCCGAGCGGCACGCCGAGGCAAGAGTCCCATCGCCGCCAGAGATGTGACCGTCTTGCCCGATCCGCTCTCGCCCACCAAGCCGACCGTTTCGCCCGGCTGAATCTCGAAGCTGACGTCGTCCACCACCCTCAACCAGTCCGGATGGCCGCGGAACTCCACGGACAGGCCCTCGACGGCAAGGACGGGTTGGTTGGTCATCGGACGTCACCGATCGAGGCATCACGACCCATGGCGTCGCGCAGACCGTCGCCGATGAGGTTGAAGGAGAGAACGGTCAGGACGATCGCCACTCCAGGCGGGATCATGGGCCAGGGCTGGACGAGAACGAACTGGTACGCGCTCTGCAGCATGTTGCCCCAACTGGCGGCGGGCGGTTGCACCCCAAAACCAAGGAAGCTCAAACCCGCTTCTGCGAGCAAGGCGTAGCCCAGGCTGATCGCGACTTGGACGATGAGCGGCGATGCCACATTGGGGAAGATGTGGCGGCGCAACATGCGGTTGGTCCCGACACCCACTGAACGGGCCGCCTCGACGAACGTCTCTTCGCGCACGGCCAGTACCTGAGCCCTGATGACGCGCACGAAGCCCGGCACGAAGACGATGGCAATGGCCACCGAGATCGTATAGATGTTGGCGCCCAAGAGGGCGGCGACGGCCAGGGCCAGGGTGATCGGCGGGAACGCGAAGAGGGCATCCATCGCCCGCATGACCACTGAGTCCGTCCACCGTCCCCGATAGCCGGCGACCATGCCGAGTGGCAACGCGACGACGAGGGCCAGCAGGACCACCTGGACCGACACTTGCATGGAGACTCGTGCGCCATAGATGAGACGACTGAGGTTGTCCCGGCCGACGTTGTCGGTGCCCAGCCAGTGGGCCAACGAAGGCCCACCGTTGACGACATTGCCGATCGTGTCTGGATTCTGCGGAACGATCAAGGGCGCGAATATCGCGACGAGCCCAACGAACACGACGAAGCACAGACCCGTCATCGCAACCTTGTTGCGGCGGAACCTTCGCAAGACCAGGCGCCAGGGCCCGGCGACGTCCGGCTCCGGGTGCGCACCGAGGGGGCGCGCCTCCAAGGTCTCGGCCATCTCCTTGGACGCCTGCTCCGAACCCAGCCACGTCATCGGAGCCGGACCTTGGGGTTCAAGTAGGCATAGAGCACGTCCACCAACAAGTTCACGGTGATGAAGATCAACGCGACGAGAAGAGTGACGCCTTGAATGACCGGTATGTCCTTGCTGTTGAGGGCTTGGTAGAAGTACTGACCCATCCCGGGAATGGAGAAGATGTACTCGATCAAGACGGTGCCGCCCAGGGTGTAGGCGAAGATGATGCCGAGGATGGTGACCGGGGCAATCGAGGCGTTCTTCAGTGCGTGTTTGAGCACGACGACCGACCCACGGACGCCCTTGGCCTCGGCCGTGCGCACATAGTCCTGCTCGAGTGCGTCGGCCAGCGAGCCGCGTAACTGGCGGGCCAGCGTGGCGGCGCCGCCGACACCCACGGCGATCCAGGGGAGCAACAGGTGCGACGCCCATTCGAGTGGTGACACGGTGATGGGTACGTAGCCGATCGCCGGCAACACTTTGAGATTCACCGAAAAGAACAGCACCAGAAGGATGGCCAGCCAGAAGTCGGGGATGGCCAACAGGGTGCTCGTCGTCACGGTGACGATGCGGTCGACGGCCGAGCCCGGCCGGGTGCCGGCCAGCACCCCGAGCGGAACGCCCAACAGGACGGTCACGGCCAACCCACCGAGAGCAATGCTGAACGTCACGGGAAAGCGCTGTGCGATCTCATGGGAGACGGAGGTGTTCTCTTGGATCGAACGCCCCAGGTTCCCGTGCAGCGCGTTGACCAGCCAATGCCAGTATTGGACGAGGTAAGGCTGGTCGAGGCCCATCTGACGGCGGAGCTGTAACACCTCGGAGGCCGGCGCATTCGGCCCCAGGATCTCGCGAGCCGGATCGCCGGGGATGAGGAGCGTGAGCGAGAAGACCGCAAAGGAGATGAGGACCAGAAGAGGGATGATGGCGACCAGTCGGCGAAGGATGTAGGCGATCACCGATTCACTCCCCTTCCTCCCCGAGTTGGTGCACAAGGCAACACGACAGGCTCAAGACGGTCAACCCACTCCGGGGTGGCGAACCGGTCCGGGCGCGCCGATACTGGTACTGCGACCGTGACGGAGGTCGAGATGCCAATCGAGCTGAACCATACGATCGTCCCAGCCCAGGACAAAGAGGCATCCGCGACGTTCCTGGCCGACATCCTCGGACTCGACCCGCCGACGCGGTTCGGACCGTTCATGTGCGTCGAAACGGCGAACGGCGTCAGCCTGGACTACGCGGATCGTGCTTCCCCGTTTGAACGCAACCACTACGCCTTCCTCGTCGGTGAGGACGAGTTCGACGCCATCTTCGCCCGGATCATCGAGTGGGGGTTGAGCTACTGGGCTGATCCGGGCCACACCCGCGAGGGGGTTCTCAACGATCACGGGCGTGGCTTCTACTTCGAGGACCCATCCGGTCACAACATGGAAGTCCTCACCCGCCCCTACGGCACCTGACCCCCGCCACGGCGCCGTCCGCGGACCGCCCGGAACCCGGGCTCGTCCCTATGATCGGCGCCACGCCGAGTTGCGGGGGAACGCATGACGACCGAGACCGAGCAGGCCTTCAGCGAGTTACTCGAGACCGTGGCCGCGACGCACGCCCGCATGGTCGAGCAGTTGGCCGACGAGCCCGACACCTTGCTCGAGGCCCACAGGTGGGTGCTCTCGATCCTCCAGGTGGCAGCCGAGGTGCAGCTGTGGGCTGACACCGCCCGACCCCGCTTCGTCGAGATCGTCGGCCCGTACAAGAAGTGGGGCGGGGACAACTCCGACGCGTTCTACTGCTACGCGCCGATCGACCCCAACCGGACCTACCGGGTCACCCTGCATCCCGGCGACGCCGTCTACATGTCGCTCACCATCTATGGGGGCCCGAACGACGGGCGGTATTCCGAACGCATCGTCGGCAGTGTCAACAGCCACGAAGCGTCCAGGGGGCCCGACGGTGCCATACACGTCGTCCTGTCGCCCACCGAGCCCACCGAGCCCACCGAGCCGACCGAGCCGACCGAGCCGACCGAGCCGGACGTCGCCTGGATCCGCCTCGAGCCGGACGCAGTCGCTGCCATCACCCGCGACTATCTCGAGGACCCGATCCGTGGGCGCCGGGCCACCTGGCACATCGAAGCCGACGACCCGCCCGACACCTACCGCGAGGACGACGCGGACCTGGCGCGCCGCCTGCGAGCCATGACCACCTGGATGCGCGAACAGGCCGCCATCGTGCCCATCCCCCTCGGCACGCCCAACGCGATCGACCCGCCCTACCCGGTCCCGACCACCACGTTCGGTTGGGCCGCCGGCGACGCCGCCTACGCCATGGGCGCCTTCGAGTTGGCGGACGACGAGGCCCTCGTCATCAGGGGACGCTCCCCTGCGTGCGCCTTCTGGAACATGTGCCTGTGGAACCGCCTCCTCCACACCTACAACTACGACTACGAGCCGGTGACGATCAACGGGGCCCAGGTGCACTACGAGAGCGACGGGTCCTTCATCATCGTCGTGTCCGCCCGGCGCCCGGCCCACCCCAATTGGGTGTCCACCGCAGGCCACCGCAGCGGGCGCATCTGGTTCCGCTGGTTCTTGCCGGCGGAGACGCCCGAACAGCCCCAGGTCGAGGTGCTGCCGCTGGAGACGGTGTGAGCCCGGCCGGCGGCCGGCCACCCCGCGTCCACATCGAGGACCTGGCCAGGCCGCGCTACGACGAAGAGGTTCGGGCCATGCTCGACTTCATGGAGGAGGCCGGGTCACAGCTGCAGCTCGAACCGGCACCGCTGATGGCGGCGGCAGCCGCCGACACCGCGCTGGACGACTTCGGCCCACCCGACTTCGTCGACCGCCTCGATGTGCTCTGCCGCGCCATGCGCGACGAGGGCGGCTTCAACGGCGCCGGGGTGCTGCAACAGCACACCTTCTTGCTGGGTCTGCTGAAGAACCGCCTCCTGATCGAGGACCTGGTGCGGCGGCACCCCGAGATCCTCGACGAGCGCATCGAGGCCCCCATCATCATCTGCGGGCTCCCCCGCACCGGGACCACCCACCTGCACAACCTCATCTCGGCCGATCCGGCCCTGCGTTCGCTCCCCTACTGGGAGAGCCTCGAGCCCGTGCTGGCCGAACGCGAGCAGCCGGTGTCGGGTGCGCCCGACCCCCGCATCGAACGCACCGCGATGGCCCTGTCGTTTCTCGATGCGGCCATGCCGTACTTCAACCGCATGCACGAAATGACAGTGGAACACACCCACGAAGAGATCCAGCTGCTGGCCATCGACTTCTCGACGATGCTCTTCGAGACCACGGCACCGATGCCGCTCTGGCGTGACCACTACCTCGCCCGCGACCAGCGCCCCAGCTACGCCTACCTCCTCAAGGTGCTCAAGGTGCTGCAGTGGCTGCGCGGCGGGACGCGCTGGGTGCTCAAGTCGCCCCAACACCTCGAGCAGTTCCCCGCGCTGGTCGAGACGTTCCCCGATGCCACCTTCGTCGTCACCCATCGCGACCCCGTCTCGGTGACGGCGTCCATGGTCATGATGCTCGCCTACAGCGCGCGACTCACCCGCGACACAGTCGACCTCGCCGGCATCGGGAACTATTGGGCGGACCGCCTCGTCCGCATGCTCCACGCCTGCGCGGAGGGCCACGACGCCCTCCCCGACGGGCAGACCATCGACGTGCACTTCGACGAATTCATGGCCGACGACATGGCAATGGTGGGACGCGTGTACGAACTGGCGGGCCAGCCGATGGACGACACCGCGCGCGCCGCCATGGCCGCGTTCATGGCCGCGCACCCACGGGGCAAGTTCGGCGCCGTTGCGTACGACCTCGCGGAGTTCGGGCTCGACACCACCGAGCGCCGCCGGGCGTTGTCCTTCTACACCGAGCGCTTCGGGGTGACGATCGAGTCCTAGCGGTGGCCTTGGGCCGGCGCAGCGCCCGGTGACGGCGAGGGGGACTCCTTCGCCACCGGGCCGGTGTCGCTGCGGATGGTCATGGCCGTCTATTCCATTGGCCGGGCGGCGATCCCCCTCGGCTCCCGTCCCGCCAGCACCCAGCCGATGAGCACGGCGGCGACCGGCATGGCGATCACGATGAAGAACAGGTTGTCCCACGGGATGTGATCGATGATGTCGGACAGCCCACCCTCCAACGAGTTGGTGCGGAACCAGCCGACCAATCCGACGTAGGCCGCGACCGTCCCGAGCAGCGCGCCCAGGAAGGCGAGCCCGCCGGCGGTGACCGCCGTCAGCGCCCGCCGGGTGCGCGAGCTCGCACCGGCGGCGGTGAGCGTGCGCAGCTCGCTCGCCGTCTCGCTGCGGATGAGGCCCACGCTCATGGCGAGGACACCCAGCGCGAGCGCGATGCCGAAGACGGTCGCCCAGTTCACGATCTCGGCCGACGTCGGCTCGTCGTTCTTCGACTCGGTGCTCAGGTCCGCGCCGGCCGCCAGCGAGTTGGCGCTCGTGAGCTGGGCCTTGGTGATCGGGCTGTTCGTCAGGATCATCCAGCCGTCGAGGCTGTTCTGGTCCGCGACGCGCAGGCGCTGCAGCGCGCTCTCGGTGATCACCGTGTTGGGGGCCGACGTGCCGATGGGCAGCTGGCTCTCCTCCTGAATCACGGGGTGGGCCAGGCACTGGTTGGGCGTGCACTGGTTGTAATTGTTCCCGCCGGCTCCAATGCCCTGGAAGCCGCCGCCTCCCTCGCCGCCACCTCCGTAGGTGAGCTGGACACCCGAGCCGGCCAGCCCGGGCCGCGAGCTCAGCACATCGACGTTGGACGGGATCGACGACGGGTTGATGCCGTACGCCCGCAGCAGGGCCGGCGTCGCCACGTAGATCGGCCCGTTCCATTGCCGGCCGCTTTGGCTCGGGTTCTGCAGTCCCACTGACGGGTTGTCGAGCTCGACGAGGTGCGTCGCGCCGACCGCGGAGGCGATGGCGTGGACGGCCGCCTCCTGCGTCTGGAGGGGCGGCGGCGGGGGTGTGTTCTGCTGTTGACCGTTCGGCCCGAAGGTTGGGCCACTCGGCGGGGTGTACACGTTCATCGCGTTCGCCGCCATGTTCGGCCCGACGTAGTCGAAGACGTTGGCGTAGCGGGCGACGGCGACGGCGCAGACGATGACGGCGATCATGATGCCGAGGCTGATGGCCGAGAGGGCCGAGCCCGAACGGGCCCGATAGCGCGCCATGTCGCGCAGCGGGAGGCGGATGGCGATGGGTGCCTTGGCTCCCACTCGGGCCAGCAGGGCCAGGAAGAACGGCGAGACGAGGATGATCCCCGCGATCAGCGCGATGAGCCCGGGGACCAGCCACACCACGCCGCCGCCGTTCCCTGCGGCGCCGGAGACTGAGAACATGATGAACCCGATGACGAGCGCGACCACGCCGGGCACGAGCGAGCGGTGGATCTGGCGCGGCGGCGCGGGGCGCCCGGCCAGGGCGCTGACCACCGGGACACGGGTGATGGCACGGGCGGGGTAGCCGGCGGCGAAGAAGGTCGCGACGACTGCGAGCACCATGGCCGGCACGACCACGTTCCACGGCAGGGCGAACATCGCGATGAGGTGGTGCGCGCTCTGCTCGTTGTGCGGCCGGTAGGCGAGCCAGAGCACCAGGCCCAGCGCGAAACCTACGACGGCCCCCACGACGCCGACGATGACGCCGTTGGCCTCCAGGACGAGCCGGACGTTGCGATCGGTCGCCCCCATGGACTCGAGCATGCCGAGGGAGCGCATGCGACGCTGGGCCAGCACCGTGAAGCCGCCGATCGACACCAGGGCGATGAGGAGCATTCCCACGGTCGCCAGCGCCAGGATGATGGTCGACGGGTTGATGATGTTGCCGTTGTTCGAACCCGGCGTCGTCACATAGGACGGAAGGCTCTTGCCCGCCGAAGGCGATGCGTCGAAGAGCACGCTCACCTGCGTCGGGTTCGTCACCTGCCCGGGCGGCACCAGTGCGAACTCGTCGAGCAGGCTCTGGGGGTTCTGCACGATGCCGACGACGGTCTTGCCGCCTTGGGGCCACGTGTCACCGACCCCCAGGTTGAGCTCGGAGGCCAGGCCTGGCGTGAGGGCGATCTGGTTCGGCCCGGTCGGATAGTGCCCCGACAGCAGCTGCAGCATCGGCCCGCCGTAGGGGCCGTGCGGATCCTGCGAGCGCAGCTGATAGGTCTGCGTCGAGCCGGGGACGGTGAACGTCTCGTTCGCGATGACCTGCACCCTGCCGAACTCGTGCTCCAGCAAGGAGGTCTGTGCCGCCACATACGCAGGGCTAATAGCGGACGACTTGCTCGTGGGGGTCAGGTTGAAGGTCGCCAGGTCGTGCGCCGTGCCGAACCCGGCGTTGGCCGGCGGCGGCGTGTTGACCGCCACGGCCGAGCCGACCACGACGGCCGCCAGCGCCACGACGATGAGAAGCAGGATCAGGAACTGCTGCCGCCACTCCCGCTTGAAGAGGCGCCAGGACCAGCGGAGCATGGCTCGGCGGGCCGCGACACCACCAGTGCCTGGTTCGCGGGCCGACTCGGTTGCCGGCCGTTCGAGGACGTCGACGCTCACTGGTTCGGAAGGTCGGCGAGGAACGCGTCCGGGCTATCGAGCGGGAGCGTCTGGTCGACGATGCTGCCGTCGCGCAGGAAGACCACGCGATCCGCCCACGAGGCGAGCTGGGCGTCGTGGGTCACCACGACGGCCGCCAGGCCGCGGTGGCAGGCCGCGAGGATCAGGCGCATGACCGATTCGGCGTTGGTGGAGTCGAGCGCGCCCGAGGGCTCGTCGGCCAGGAGCAGCTGGCGCCCCCCGACCACGGCCCGGGCGATGGCCGCCCGCTGGCGTTCCCCACCCGACATCTGGTCGGGGTAGTGCGACGCCCGGTCCTTCAGCCCGAAGTCCTCCAACGCCTCGAGTGCCGAGGCCTGGGCCTTGCGGGCCGAGACGCCGTCGAGCTCCAGGGGCAACGACACGTTCTCCACTGCGCTCAGCCCCGCCAGCAGGTTGTAGTCCTGGAAGACGTAGCCGATGGACTGCCGGCGCAGACGCGCCTTGCCGTTGCGCGACAGCGAGGAGAGCGGCCGACCGCCGACGTACACCTCACCGCTGGTGGGGTCCTCGAGGCTGCCGGCGATGGTCAGCAGCGTGCTCTTACCCGAGCCGCTGGAGCCCATGACGGCCACCAGCGACCCGGCGTCGACGGAGAGATCGACGCGCTGGAGGGCGTGCACCTCTGCGGCGCCCTCTCCGTAGACCTTCGAGATGTCGCGGAGTTCGAGGTAGCTCATTTGGGGGCTCCCACCTTGCGCCGGGCCTTGGGCAGGGGGAATGACTGCGGTGTCGGCGCATCCACGCCCGCAGCTGCTCGCTTCAGACGGCCTTCGGCCGTGTCCAGCCACCTGATCTGCGAGTCGAGCCGGAAGAGCTCGGCGTCGACGACCAGAGCGAAATTGAGATCGAGCCGGGCCTCGTCCTCCTTGAGCCGAGTCCACTGCTGCATCAGCTCGACCAGGTAGCGGCGGTGCACCTGAATTACCTCGTGCACGTCGACGCCGGGCAAGCCGACGGCCACCAGCACCTTGATCACCAGCTCGTCGCGCGGCGGCGAGGAGAAGTCGGGCGGGGTGTGAAGCCACTGCGCCAGCTCCTCGGTCCCCTCCTCGGTGATGTGGAAGCCCTTCTGGGGGCCCTCCTCAGCGGAGTCGTCGGACTCGACCAGCCCGTCGCGCTCGAGGCGCTGCAGCGTCGTGTACACCTGCCCGACGTTGAGCGGCCACACCTCGCCGGTGCGCGCCTCGAACTCCTGGCGCAGCTGCAGTCCGTACTTGGGACCCTCGCTGAGTAGGGCAAGAATGGCGTGGCGGACACTCACGAGTACTCCCTGATTCGAAGTAGCATACTGAGTATCTTATCGGAGTCGGATGCCCATGGCAAGGGACCACGCGCATTCGCCGCCCGCCCTCCTCGTCGTGTGAGAGGCCCTATCCGTTGCTCGAAGGTGCCACCTGGGTCGACGTCAGCGGCGAGCCGGTCTCGAGGAGGGTCTTCAGGCTGGACAGCACGGCCGGCCAGCCCTCGGAAATGGCCTGGAGCACCACGCTGCCCGGTTCGAATCCGTCGTGCACCACGGTGAGCTTGACCACGCCCCGCCCCGTGTCCTCAATGTCAAAGGCCACCTTCGAACGCGGTTCGGCCCGCCAGGCCCCGGCCGCTTCTTCGACCAGGCCGACGCGCTCGGCCCATTCGGGCGTGAACGTGTGCCAGCTGTAGGCCAGCCGGCGGTGCGGATCGGACTCGAGGATGACCTGCTCTGGGTCGTGCACCACGAGACCGACGTCCTCGTGGACGAGGTCGTAGGTCGAGCCCTTCTGCCAATCGGACGGAAGCGACTTGCCTCCCGCCGACGGGTGCCGCCAGTAGCGCCTCGTATCGGCGGGGTCGGTGAGCCCCTGCCAGACCCGCTCGGGGCTCGCCTCGATGTAGATGCTGTAGGTGAAGCGCGTGCCGGTATCCATGTGGACTCCTCATACGACTCGGGAGCTACGACAGGGGCGAGCCGGTCTCGAGGAGGGTCTTGAGACTGGCCAACACGGCGGGCCAGCCGCCCGAGATCCCCTGGAGCACGCTGCTGCCCGGGGCGAAGCCGTCGTGTACGACCGTGAGCTTGACCACGCCGTCGCCGGACTCCTCGATGTCGAACGCGACCTTCGAGCGGGGCTCGGCCCGCCAGGCTGCAGCATCGACCGCGTCAATCCCGTGGGCCTCCGCCCATTCGGGTGAGAAGGTGTGCCAGGTATAGGCCAGCCTGCGATAGGGGTCGGCTTCGAGGACCACCTGCTCGGGATCGCTGATCACGAGGCCCGCCTTGTCGTAGACGACGTCGTAGCCGTCCCCCTTCTTCCACGCGGTGCTCATGGACACACCGCCGGCCGTCGGATGCCGCCAGTAACGCGTGGTGAATGTGGGATCGGTCAGCCCCTGCCACACTCGCTCGGGCGTGGCCCGGATGTAGGTGCTGTAGACGAAGGTTGTGCGGTCGTCGGCGTTCATGGGGGTCCTTTCCTCCAGTGCTGTCTTGAGATCGGAAAGGGCTTCGGCCCTTGCCCGGTCGTAGCGATGGATCCAGCGGTCCGCGATGTCGTTGATGGGTGCGGCGTTGAGATAGTGGAGCTTCTCCCTCCCCCGCCGCAGCGTGGCGACGAGGCCGGCTGACTCCAGCACGCCGAGGTGTTTGGTCACCGACTGACGGGTCATCCCCATCCCGGCGCAGAGCTCGGTGAGCGTGAGGCCGTTGTGCTCGTTGAGCCGATCGAGCAATCGGCGACGGGCGGGATCGCTCAGCGCCCTGAAGATCGCATCCATGTCCTGCATCACGTGTTCCGTTGGTCAGTCGTGCAACCATTTGGTTGCGTGACCACTTAAGCAGCTATCTGGTTGCATGTCAACCCGGACGTGGCACGACGGCTTGGCGGGAACTGCCGGTCCGCCCCCGGGGAGGTGGGGGCGGACCGGCGGGGCGACCCCTACGACGAAGGGGACCAGGCCCGGACCCAGTCGACCTGGGTCGTGGCCGGGAGGGGTGTCGACGAGGCCGAGAAGGCGTTGGTACCCACGCCGAGCGCCTGCGTGAGGGCGATGAAGAACGGCTGGTCGAAGGGCTCAGTGCCCGTCGTCGGATGGTCGACCAGGCAGGTCTGGCCGTTGTAGAGCACCGTGATCGTCCCCGGTGCCCAGTCGACCTCGTAGGTGTTGAAGGTGGCCTGGTTCAGCGTGCAGTCGTAGGCGGTGACGTCGGGGTCACCCGCCGAGCCGGCGTAGTGGACGTAGGGCACGTCCAACCCGGGGTATTGGCTGAAGAACTCGGCAAAGTCGATCTCGGCCGGCCTCGAACCAGCGCCGACGTTGAGGCTCTGCGGGTACAGCCACATCGTCTCTTGCAAACCGGAGATCGTGGCGGCCGGCAGCTTGGCGCTCACCTCGAAGGCCCCGTACGTCTGGTCGAAGAGCCCGTAGGTGGAGACCATGCCCGCCTCGTAGCTCGTCGTGAAGCTGCCGCCAGGGTACGAGCACGTGAACGGCGCCACCAGGCGCACACTCAAGTTCAGCGTGCCGCCCGACACCGAGATCGTGTCGGGGTTGTCGACGTAACACGCCGTCTCGCCGTTGACGTAGCCGCTGTTGGACGTGAGCTGCGGGACCCAATCGCTCGTATCGAGCGAGGAGCCGTTGAACTCGTCGTCGAACGTGCATGTCCAGGTGCCGGGGAGACCAAGCGGCGTCGTGCCCCGGCACGGCAGGTTCGAATTGGTCGTCTCGCCGGATTGCGGTGCGCTGCTCTGTGCGCCCGAGCCCGGCGCGGTGGTGTCGGTGGTGCCGGTGGTGCCTGAGGTGGAGTTGCCGGCGATGGTGCCGTCGGTCGTGGGGGAGCCGACCACATTCGAGCCGGACTTCGGCGTGCTCGTCGTCGCTTTCGCGGCGTGTGCGTTGCTCTTCGAGCGGGACGGCGTGGTGCCGTGGCCGCTCGTCGTGCTGGACGTGCTCGCCGAGGCCGGGTTGCCACTCATCGAGGTCGTCGCTGCCTTGGCGGTGGCCGAGGCCGTCGTGGCGCTGAGGCGGGCCGCCGCCGTGGGGACACTGCCCGTCGCGGCGACGACGAGCGCGGCAACGACGATCGCGGTAGCAGCACCCGAAACGAGTGTGCCGGCACGCCAGCCGCGACGACGCGGCCCGTCGAGCGTGGGCGTCGTGTTCCCTCTCCCCCTCTGCGGCGACCGCGTTCGCCGTCAGACGATTGGCGGTACTGCGTTGTTGTTTAATTTTGCGTCAGCACGCCCCTCGCGTTCCAGGGCAATTAGGACTACGCGCAGCGCGATCGAGACAACGCACGAACAATGATTGGATGCTGGATGCATCCGGGGGTGCAGACGCGCTCGACCCGTGACCGGGACGAGCGTCAGGTGTGGTGGTTCGTTGCGAGTTCGGTGCCGCGCCGGTGGAGCACCGGGGGCGGGGTGCCGTCGCTGTCGCGCGCGACCTGTCTCAGCTCCGTCGGGTTCAGAGCGCGGCGAGGACCTCTTCGACCGAGCTGACCTTGAGACCGGGTCCCGGCTCGACGGCCAACCACGAGACGATCCCGCCGTCGAGGATGGCCGCATAGCGCTGCGAGCGCTGGCCCAGTCCGAACCCGCTGCCGTCCATGGTCAGTCCGAGGGCCGCGGTCAGCTCGCCATTACCGTCCGCCAACATCACGACGGAGTCACCGACCTTCTGCTCCTTGCCCCACGCCCCCATGACGAACGGGTCGTTCACCGAGACGCAGACCACCTTGTCCACGCCCTTGGCGCGCAATTCCTCCGCTCGCAACACGAAGCCGGGAAGGTGGTGATCCGAGCAGGTCGGCGTGAACGCTCCCGGCACGCCGAACAGGACAACCCTGCCCTTGCCAAGAACGTCCGTCGACGTCGTCGCCTCCGGTCCCTTGTCGCCGATTGTGAACACCTTCACATCGGGCACCGGGTCGCCGACTGCAATCATCATTGATCGCCTCCTCCTCGCGGTCACTCGTGCTCGTTGGTCTTCAGCGCCCAGGTTGCCATACCCCCGGTGGAGACCCCAATCGGGTGCCGCCCGCCCTCAGTCACGAAGTTGTAACCTGCCGCCAGTCGTGCCGCGACATGGTCGTAATACACGGGCAAATCAAAACCTTGGGGGGTTGCGATGACGCAGTCGTTTGATCGCCGGTCTTTCCTCGCCGGTGGCCTCGCACTCGGTGCTGGCGCCGCTGCGCTCGGCGCCCTCGGAGACGCCGGCGTCGCCGGGGCCTACCAGACCAACGGGCGGGGGCGGAACGGGATCTCCACGGCCCGGCCCGTGCGGGGCGGCTCGGTCACCTTCGGCATCGACACCGAGGAGAGCGGTTTCAATCCCTCGACGGCGCGCTGGGACGAAGGCGGGTTCCTTTACGGCCGCACCGTCTTCGACCCCCTCGCCATCGTCAACGCCGCCGGTGGCGTCGAGCCGTACCTGGCGGAGTCGATCACGTCGAACGAGGACTTCACGGCCTTCACCATCACCTTGCGCCCGAACATCGTGTTCCACGACGGCACGCCGCTCGACGCCAACGCGCTGCACCTCAACATCGAACAAACGGCTACTGGCGTGTTGACCGGGCCCGCATTCGCGGATTTCAGCAGCGCGACGGTGACCGGGCCGCTGTCGGTCACCATCAACCTCAAGGCGCCGTGGGCCCCGTTCCCCTACTACCTGGCGCAGGCCCAGACCGGCTATATCGCCGCGCCGTCCATGCTCAACAGCACCGACGGCGGCACGGCGAACCCGATCGGCACCGGTCCCTTCGTCTTCGAGGACTGGGTCCCCAACAGCCACATGACGGCCACCAGGAATCCGCACTACTGGCGCAAGGGGTACCCCTATCTCAACTCCATCACCTACAAGCCGATCATCAACGACGACTCGCGCGCCGACGCGCTCGAGACCGGCGAGATCGACATGATGCACTCCAACTCCCCCGACAACCTCTTGCAGTTCCGGGGGAACAAGAAGTACTCCTACTACGACAACAGCGGGCAGATCGTCGGACAGCCCACTGTGCAGTGCATCATGTTGAACACCTCCGCCCCCCCCTTCAACAACAAGACGCTTCGTACCGCCATGGCGAAGTGCATCAACCAGACGCAGTTCGCCAAGGTCATCGACAAGGGCATCGACGCGCCGATGAACGGCCTCTTCCTCCCGGGGAGCGAGTACTACACCAAGACCGCCTACCCCGCCTACGACCCGTCGGGCGCCACCAATCTGGTCAAGCAGGTGCAGCAGCAGACGGGCAAGCAGGTCTCCTTCACGCTCAATTCGACGAGTGATCCCGAGACGCTGGGGGCGGCCCAGTTCCTGCAGCAGGCCTGGCAGCAGGCGGGCATGAAGGTCAACATCAACATCCTGGCCCAGGCGACGATCATCGACGACGCGCTGGCCGGCAGCTATGAGGCCACGCTGTGGCGCCAGTTCGGTGCGGTCGACCCCGACCTCAATTACGTCTGGTGGAGCACGACGACGGTCGGCCCGCCGCTGCCCTTGAACATGGCCCGCAACAACGACACCAGGATTCAGGCGG
The DNA here is from genome assembly GCA_963744935.1 of uncultured Acidimicrobiaceae bacterium. GTDB lineage: Bacteria > Actinomycetota > Acidimicrobiia > Acidimicrobiales > RAAP-2 > Bog-473. The sequence goes on along the minus strand of CAVUVM010000009.1, from coordinate 212,184 downwards.
CGCTGACCGCGGGGAGGGAAACGAGCGAGAAAGCGGACAGGATCAAGTCCTACCAGCAGATCAATCAATACCTGGCCCAGGACATCCCCTACCTCTGGTTGGCCCGCGACACCTGGTGCGTGGTGGCGAGCCCCAACGTGCAGAACTTCGCCAACCCGACGACGCTCCAGGGCTCCAAGGCGATCGCCTTCGACGAGGGCGTCCTGTGGCCGGCGCAGATCTGGATGTCCTGATCTCCCGATTACCTGATTGCCTGTGTAATTCCCTTCGGTTACGGGAGTGCTGCGCGCTCAGCGCATCTCCACGTCGTCGAGATACTCCTCCCGCCAGTGGGTGAAGCGCTCCTCTGGCAATCGCAGGCAGTAGCTGGGCCGGAGCGCCTCGACGAAGCCACGCTCGTGGCTCACCGCAACGATGGTGCCGGGCCACGCGCCAAGCATCGTGCCCACGGCGACGATGGAGGCGGGGTCAAGATTGTTCGTCGGCTCGTCGAGCAGCAGGAGGTTGGCCTCTCCGGCTGAGAGCATGGCCAGCCCCAGCTTCGCCCGTTCACCCCCCGAGAGGGTCGGGGGCAACTGGTCGGCGGCCTTGGACGGCAACCCGAACGACCCGAGGAGTGCCCGACGCTCCTTCTCGGCCTTGAGCACGGCGTCGCTCACGTTTCCAAGCGCGGTGGACTCCGGATCGATCTGCTCGTGCTCCTGGGCGAAGTAGCCCAGCGTGACATTCATCCCGAGCTCGACGACGCCGTTCGTGGGTTCTTGGACGCCGGCGAGGCAGCGCAACAGCGAAGACTTCCCCGCTCCGTTGCGGCCGATCACGACGATGTGATCGCCTCGGCTGGCGTGGAACGTGACGTCGGAGAGGACCTCGTTGCTGCCATAGCGCACGGCGAGCTTGACCACCTCGAGTGGCACGGCGCCCGAGCGGGGTGGAACAGGCAGCTTGAACGAGGTGGCACGCTCGCGGCGGTCCACCTGCGTGCGTGTGGACTGCATGCGCTCGACTCGTTTGTCGAGGGCCTTGGCCTTGCGTGCGCGCTTCTCGGTGCTGGCCCTCATGGAGTCGGCCAGCGACGAGAGCCGCTTGATCTCGCGCTCCTCGAGCCCCGCGGCGCGCTCACGCTGGGACTGGTCTGCCTCGTGCTGCGCCTGGAACTTCGTGTAATTGCCCTTCCACTCGGTCAGTCTCTGGTTCGAGAGGTGCAACACCTTGGTGATCGACTGGTCGAGCAGTTTCAGGTCGTGGCTGACGACGAGCAGCGCGCCGGGGAACCGACCCAGCTCGTCGAGGAGCCAGCGTTTGGCGGACCGGTCGAGGTGGTTCGTCGGCTCGTCGAGGATCATCAGCTCGGGCTCCAAGAAGAGCACCCGCATCAGGTCGACGCGGCGCCTCTGACCGCCCGAGAGTGAGTCGATCTCCTCGAGCAACAGCTCCTGGCGCAGGCCCAGGCCGTCGGCCAACCGTGCCATGACCGACTCCGCCTCGTAACCACCGTTGGACTGGAACTTGTCCTGGAGGTCGGTGAAGAGTTCGATGCGTTCCTCCGAGGGATCCTCGGCCATGGCCTTACGGGCCGTGCCGAGCGCGTCGTCGAGGACGTCGAGACCCCGAGCGGACAGGATGTGCGAGAAGCCCGTGGGCTCCAGTCCGAGCCCGCCGTCGACGGGCGCTTGAGGCAGGTAGCCGAACGAACCGAGCAGCCGTACGTTGCCGTGGTGCCGCAGCTGCGGGGCCGGCTCGCCCACGAGGATGGAGATGAAGGACGATTTGCCGGTCCCGTTGCGGCCGACCAATCCCACCTTCTCACCGCCGCCCACCACGAAGGATGCGTCCGCCACCAGCGTGCGGTCGCCGATCTCGATGGTCAGGCCCGATCCGACGATCACGCCACAGTGTACGAGGGGAAACACCATCTCGGTACACTCCGCGAATGCCTGCACTGGACCGCAAGTGGTGGACCCTGATCGCCGTCTGCACGGCGACGTTCATGCTCCTGCTCGACATCACCGTCGTGAACGTGGCGCTGCCCGACATCCAAAAGTCGCTGCACGCGAGCTTCTCGGACCTGCAGTGGGTCGTCGACGCCTACTCGCTGACGCTGGCCGCCTTCCTGCTCACCGCCGGGGTGGCGGGCGACATCTACGGGCGGCGCAAGATCTTCGCCATCGGACTGGTCGTCTTCTCTGCCGCCTCGCTGGTCTGTGGGTTGTCGACGACGCCCCTCATGCTCAACCTGGCCCGTGCCGTGCAGGGTGTCGGGGGCGCCATCATGTTCGCCACCTCTTTGGCCCTGATCGCCGCCGCGTTCACCGGGCGTGATCGCGGGACAGCCTTCGGCGTCTACGGCGCGGTCATCGGCGGCGCCGTTGCCATCGGACCGCTGATCGGCGGCGCCATCACGAGCGGCATCGGCTGGCGCTGGATCTTCTTCGTCAACGTGCCCATCGGGGCAATGGCGGTCTTCATCACCTTCACGCAGATCGCCAAGTCGGAGGACTTGCGGCAGCGCAAGATCGACTGGGTTGGTTTCGTGACCTTCTCGGTGAGCCTCTTCCTGCTCGTCTTTGCGCTGGTGCGGGGTAACGACTTCGGCTGGGGCAGCGCGACGACCGTCGGTCTACTGGCTGGTGCGGCCGTCCTCATGGTGGCCTTCTTCGTCAACGAACGGTTCGTCGGAGACCCGATGTTGGACCTCGGCCTGTTCAAGATCCCGGCTTTCGTCGGGCTCTCGACGGTCGCCTTCACATTGGCGGCGTCGATCTTCGCCATGTTCTTGTACCTGACCCTCTACATCCAGGACAATCTGGGCTACGGCCCGCTGGCAGCCGGGGTCCGGTTCCTGCCGATGACCCTGCTCATCTTCTTCACGTCCTTCTTCGCCGGGCGCCTCACCGTGCGAGTGCAGTCGCGGTTCCTTCTGGGCATCGGGATGCTGTTCGTGACCGGCGGGCTCCTCCTCATGGCGACGACCCATCCGGACTCGACCTGGACCGTCCTGTTGCCCGGCTTCCTCGTGAGCGGTTTCGGGATCGGGATCGTCAACCCGGTGCTGGCCTCGGGTGCCGTCTCCGTTGTCCAACCACAGCGCAGCGGTATGGCCTCGGGCGCCAACAACACCTTCCGCCAGGTCGGTATTGCCACCGGGATCGCCGTGCTGGGCGCGGTGTTCCAGAGCCAGATCGTGGCGCACACGACTGCCGCGCTGGCCAAGTCGCCCTACGGTCCCGAGGTTCTACGGCGGGGCGGTGCGCAACTCCAGGGCGCCATGTCGTCGGGCGAGGTGCGCGAGGCGGCCGCGGCCATCCCGATCGCCGCGGCCCGGAACGCGCTCCTGCAGGCGTACCACGTCGGCTTCTCGGTCGCGTTGAACCACCTGATGGAAATCGGCGCAGTGGTTGCCCTGGTTGGCGCCATCGCCGGCTTCGCCTTGGTCCGCCAGCGTGACTTCGTCATCCCGACCGCGCAAGGCAGCGCTCAGGCGTCCACGCCCGGTGCGCCGAGCGCGGACGGCAAGGCGGCGGGGACGCCGGACGCCGCCGGCGTCCCCGCCGCTCATGCTTGAGCCATTCACACTCGAAGGTCGTTTCGTCCGCCTCGAGCCCCTCGGCGAGGACCACATCCCAGGGCTCGTCGACGCTGCGGCCGAGGACCGCACCAACTACCAGTGGACCTACACTCCTGACGGGCTGACCCAGATGACTGAGTACGTGCGCGACGCACTCGACAAGGTTGCCTCGGGCGCCCACGTGGCGTTCGCCACCATCCGCAAAGGGAAGGGCCCCGGCGACCGTGATGTCGTCGCGGGAGCGACCCGCTACTGCGAGATCGCCTTCTGGCAGTGGCCGCCGGGGGCGACCCACCAACGCCGCGGCGTACCCGACGTGCTGGACATCGGCTTCACCTGGTTGTCCGGCTCGGCGCAGCGCACCCCGGTCAACACCGAGGCCAAGCTCTTGATGATGACCCATGCGTTCGAGGTATGGGAAGTGCATCGCGTGGCACTGCAGACCGACGTGCGCAACAAGCGATCATGGTCGGCCATCGAACGCATCGGCGGACAGCTCGACGGCATCATGCGCGCCGACCGCCCGGGCTCGGACGACACCGTGCGAACGTCAGCGCGGTTCTCCATCGTGGCATCGGAATGGCCGGCGGTGAAGGCGAAGCTGACCGCCCGGCTCGGCTCCTAGGGGCGCATCGCCCTTCGGTCAGAGCACACGCTACGGTCCCGACGGACCGGACTCAGGCCCGGGCCAGCGTCGCCTGGATCTTGCGCTGGTGGAGTGCGTGGACGGCGGCCTCGGCCTCGTCCTTGGGCCGCACGGCCGCCACGGCCTTCCCCGTTTGGTGGATCTTCCACGCCAGTTGGTCCGCACGTTCGAAGGTATGGCCGAGGATCTCGACGAAGGCTTGGATGACGGTCTGGAAGGTGGTCACGTCGTCGTTCCAGACGATGACCGCCCACAGGTCCTCGAGGTCGTAGAAGGCCTCGAGGTCCTCGTCGGCGAGGACGTCGAGCTCAATCGTGGTCGAGGGCTGCGAGGGGTTTGCCATGCGCGTCCGTAGAGGTTATTGACCGAAAAATTGGCCCGGATCATTGTAGTCCCTGATCCTCGCTATAGCGTGCGTGGGATGCGAGCGACCGTTCTGGAGGGACCGCGTGTGGTCACGCTACGCGACGTCCCCGATCCCGTGCTTCCCGGCCCCGACGGTGTCGTTGTCACCGTCGAGGCGACCGCCATCTGCGGATCGGATCTGCACCTCTACCACGACGCACCAACCGGGGCCGGCATCCGATTGGGCCACGAAGCAATCGGCACGGTGGCCGAAGTCGGCGCGCAGGTGCAGAGCTTGAAGACCGGCGACCGCGTGCTGGTCTCCGGTGTCGTCGGCTGCGGCCTCTGCGGTCCGTGCCGGGCGGGGCAGCCGCACGTCTGCCGCGCCGGGAAGTCCGCTGCGTTCGGGACGATGCCCGACCTGCCCGGCGGACAGGCCGAAGCGGTGGCCGTGCCGTTCGCCGACTTGTTCGCGCTGCCCATCCCCGAGGGCATCTCCGACGAGGAAGCGGTGCTGCTCACCGACATCCTCCCCACGGGGTACCTCGGTGCGGAGCGCGCCGACATCCGGCCGGGCGCGACGGTCGTGGTCGTGGGCCTCGGGCCTGTCGGCATCATGGCGCTTCGCTGCGCCGCACTCTTCGGGCCCGCCCGGATCCTCGCCGTGGACGTGGTACCCGACCGCCTGGCGCGAGCCGAGCGCCTCGGCGCCGAGCCCATCGACGCGCGGGAGGCACCGGGTTCGGCGCAGGTCCTCGAGGCGACCGGGGGCCGCGGGGCGGAGTCGGTGATCGAGGCAGTGGGCGCGGACGCCACGATCAGCGAGGCACTGGCTTGCGCCGCCACCGGAGGCACGGTCTCGGTGGTCGGGGTGAACCTCTCACCCGCGATGTCGTTCCCGATGGGAATGGTGTTCTTGAAGAGCCTGACGGTGCGCACGATCTTCGCGCCGATCCCTGGCACCTGGCCGGCGCTGGTGCCGCTCGTGCAGTCGGGTCACTTCAGCGGGCTCGCCGACACCTTCACGCACCGTATCGGGCTCAGCCGGGTGCCCGAGGCCTACGAGCTGTTCGACTCCCGGTCTGACGGGGTATTGAAAGTCTTGCTCTTGCCGAACGATTGAGAGCCGCCGGGCTCGTCCGGCGTGCGGTTGATGACGACCGGCCACTCCGCCGCGCCGAGCTCGGGCCGGGCTACGAACCACGGCGACGGCGGCGGCGTGATGAGGTGTGTGAGCGCGTCGACGATGGGTTCGTAGTTGACGCGCCAGCCCTGGAAATTCCGCCACGACTCGTCGAGGTCGCGCTCGGCGGGCCAGTTGACCTCGTGGAGGCGGCGGAACCCGTCCTCGAACTCCTCCTTGGTCAGACGCGTCCCTGCAGTCGGGAGCGGGTCCGTGTCGACAGGGATGTGCAGCGCCCGAGCCATGGAGCGTAGGCAGCGGATTCCCATCGACAGAAAGAGCCGCGCCTGGTGCGGCGTCTGGCTCGGGCTGATGGAGTGATAGAGGGCCGCCGAGTCCATCATCGCGACCAGGGAGACGAGCCAGCTGCGTGAGGACACCGGGGACCGGAACCAGATGAGCGCCGGGTAGTTGGAGTGGCTCTCCGAGACAGTGGCGGCCCAGCGCTCCCAATCGCTGTAGAGCGGCGGCAGCTCGTCCATCGTGTCGAGCCAGTAATTGCGGGCCAGGATCTCGGGACCCCACGCCGGGTTCCCGCCGCGCGAGGAGAGGAGCGTCACCTCGGTCTCACGGGTCGCGAACTGTCCGTAGAGAGCCGGCAGGTAGGCGATCTCGAGTGCGATGACCAAGAGCCCGATGCCGGCCGCCAGGATCTCGAGCGTCCGGGGCCCGGGCCCGCGGGCGCTGGCAATGCCGAGCGTGAAGACCGATGAGCCTGCGACGCCGAGCGCCGACGCGTAGTCCGTGCCGCTGTCCCACCAGATTATGAACGAGAAGCCCAGGAGGATGAGGCACAGCCAGAGGACAAAGAGCATCACCATGGCCGCCGGACCCACGAAAGAGAGCACCCGGTCGCGGACTTCGTAGTTGGGGAGCCGGGGCGAGAGCCAGTGAGTCGTGCTACCCAGAGAGCGCGCCAGGCCGCGCATGATGCGCGACGAGGTCACCCGGGGAACGACGAGGGTGGTGAAGACGCTCCAGGTCGTGACCACGACGATGGCGATGCCCGCGACGAGTGCGACCAGGCGGGCGAACTCCACGTCGTCATCCTGCCAGATGACCGGGCGCCGGCAACGAGGCGCGTGTCACCGCTGCGGGCTGAGGCGTCGCTCGGGTACGGCTAGGCCGATGCCAGCCGGGCCGCCGGCCTCCCGCCGGCGACCAGCGCTGCGGGCACGACTACCTCGCGCGCACGCAGCAACTCGCCGAGGCCCTTGGCCTGCGTGTCGAGACGAAGGTTCGACGCCACGCCCCAGCCGAGGAAGCCATGGACGACGAAGTTGAGTCCGCGCAGGTTCGGGAAGGCATACCGGCTCACCCGGAACGGCGTGACTTCCGGCAGCAGCGCCGTGAAGAGCGCCGTGGTGAAGTCCCGTTGGAGCCAGGCCGCAACCGGCTCCTCGTCTGCCCACAGTCCCACGTTGGCGTCACCACCCTTGTCGCCCGAGCGCGCGCCGACGAGCACCCACAGCGGCACGCGCACAACTTCAGTCGTCGCGCCGCTCAGGCGGGACGTCGACCCTGGGTCCTCGCTTTCGGATGAGGCCATCCTCGGGGCCACATCGTCAGCGGACGGCGCGGCCGGGGCGATCGTCGGAGGGGTGGGCTCCACCTCGACCCCCTCGCACTCGATGCGGGGCGTGACCGCGGCGGCCGCGACCGTCGTGGGCCAGTAGCGGGCCACGCCCTGGGCGCCCGAAGGGGCACTGGTGAAGAAGGTCCCCGGATAGCTCGACAGGCTCGTCTCCACGACCGCACCCGAGAAGGCCCGGCCGACCACGTGTTCGTCGTCCCCCCGGACGGCAAGCCGCAGATAGGCCATGCCTCCGCCGCTCAGATCCCCCGAGAGGTCCTCCGCGGTCTCGGCGAAGGCCGCACGCCCCCCGTCGACACCGGCCCACACGGCCTCCGCGGCAAAGCGGGCCTTCTGTACCACGTTGGCGCCCGTCAGCGCCATGGTCATGGCGTTGCGCCAACCTGCGTCCAGGTTGGCCGTCACCTTGAGCGTGGGCGGGGGCGGTTCTCCCCGCACGGCCGAGATGCTGACGCGGTCGTGCCCTTCTTGGCTGAGCTCGATGGTGTCGAAGCGCGCCACCGCGTCGGGGCTCAGGTAGCGCGGGCCACCGATCTCGTAGAGCAACTGCGCCGTCACCGTGCCCACGGTGACCATGCCACCGGTGCCTGGGTGCTTGGTGATCACCGAGGAGCCGTCGGCGTGCACCTCGGCCAGCGGGAAACCGATGCGCTCGCGGCCCGGTACCTCTTCGAAGAAGGCGTAGTTGCCTCCGCAGCACTGAGCGCCGCATTCAATGACATGACCCGCCACCACTGCGCCCGCAATGGCGTCGAGGTCGCCGTCGGTCCAGCCGAAGGCGTGCAGGGCCGGGCCGACGACTAGCGCGGCATCGGTCACCCGGCCCGTGACGACCACCTGTGCGCCGGCGGCCAGCGCGTCGGCGATCGGACGCGCCCGAACGTACGCGTTGGCGGTGACGACGGTCGCGTCCACCGGCAGCGGCTCACCCGTGTCGAGATTCACGAAACGCTCACCTGCGGCCCTCAGGTCCGAGAGCTGCGGCGTGATGTCGTCACCCGAGACGGAGGCGACTCGCACCTCGACGCCTTGGCGCTTGGCCAGCTCGCGCACTGCATCGGCCAACCGCTCGGGCTCCAGTCCGCCGGCGTTCGAGACGACCGCGATGCGTCGCTCGACACAGGTGGGGAGCACCTGCTCGAGCTCGCGCAGAAACGTGCGGGCAAAGCCTCCACTGCGCTCCCTCGTCTTGTGCAAGATGTACATCGTCAGCTCGGCCAGCCAGTCGCCGGTCAGCACGTCGATCGGGCCGCCCTCGACCATCTCGATCGCGGCCGACGCACGGTCCCCGAAGAAGCCGCTGCAGTTGGCGATGCGCAGCAGCTCGGGACCATCCCCGGGCGCGGTCACGACGGCTCTACCGTGACGAGCAGGTCATTGACGTCCACCTGTTGCCCGGGCACGCAGTGCACGGCGGTCACCGTGCCCGCACCGTTGGCCCGGAGGGTGTGCTCCATCTTCATGGCCTCGAGCACGACGAGCCCGTCGGCCTCGGCAACCGTGTCACCCACCGCGACGAGAACCTTGCCGACCGCGCCCGGCAGCGGCGCGCGGCACTCTCCGGCGACGCCGCCTCGCTCGTCGGCGTCGTCCTCGGTGCGCAGCAGGAAGCTCGACTGACCTTCAGGGCCGTTGACGTCGGCGCGGTGCGGGGAGACGCGGACCCGGTAGCGCCGACGCAAGCCGTCTTCCGCGGTGAGATCGACCACCCAGGCCGACTGGGCCCGAGCCTGGTCCCTCGGTTCCGCCTCATCCGCCGTACCCACGTCGCGCCATGCGCCATCCACCAAGACCTGCGCCGGCTCGTCGAACGACGGGGCGCGCACGTCGAGAGTGCCGGTGACGTCGGTGAGCTGGTCTGCGTGCAGCGGCCGGCCGACGTTGCGCCAGCCGGCCGCGGGCAGAGGGACCAGGCTCTGGCGGGCACGGAACGCGAGCAGGCCGAAGGCCGCGGCCGCGGCGTGACGGTGCCGCACCTCGTCGGGCAGCCGAGCATCGCGCAGGTCCGGGCGGTCGTCGAGATAATGGATGTTCGCCTCACCGCGACGGAACACGTCGTCGTCGAGCACGGCCTGCAGCAGATCCCGATTGGTCTCGAGCCCGTCGAGTTCCAGCGCGCGCAGCGCGCGCGACAGACGTGCCACGGCGTCGAGCCGGTCAGATCCGTGGGCCATGAGCTTGGCCACCAACGAGTCGTAGGCCGGGCTGACGACGCTTCCGCTCTCGATGGCGCTATCGGCGCGCAGGCCGTCGGCAGCGGGCCATCGGACGCGCGACACCGTGCCGGGCGTCGGGCGGTAGCCGTCGCGGGGTCGCTCCGCGCAGAGGCGGACTTCGACCGCGTGGCCTCGCACCCTGACCTCGGACTGGCCGAAGTCCAACGGGCTCCCCCCGGCCACCAGCAGCTGGAGCCCGACGAGGTCGAGCCCGGTGACCAACTCGGTCACACCGTGCTCAACCTGCAACCGGGTGTTCATCTCGAGGAAGTAGAACCCGTTCGCGTCGACCAGGTACTCGACCGTGCCGACGCCGACGTAGCCGACGGCCCTGGCCGCCGCCACGGCTGCGTCCCACATCCCGCGGCGGGTGGACTCGGGGACCAGGGCGGCGGGTGCCTCCTCGACGACCTTCTGGTGCCGGCGCTGCACCGAGCACTCCCGGTCGAAGAGATGGAGCACGGCGCCGTGTGTGTCCCCGATGATCTGGACCTCGACGTGTCGCGGTGTCTCGAGGTACCGCTCCAAGAAAACCTCGTCCGAGCCGAATGCGCCGGTGGCCTCGCGCCGGGCCGACACGACGGCTCCGTCCAGTTCGTCCTCGGTGCGCACGAGGCGCATGCCCCGGCCGCCTCCTCCGGCCGACGCCTTGACGAGCAACGGATATCCCACACCTGCCGCGGCGCTCAGCTGCGCAGCCTCGTCGTCTCGAGCACCGAGCAGCGCGCTCGGCAGCACCGGCACTCCTGCTGCGGCCACGACCTCCTTCGCCCGCGCCTTGTGCCCCATGACGCGCATCGCCTCGGGCGGGGGGCCGACCCACACGATGCCGGCCGGGACACAGGCCTCGGGCAGCGCGGGGTTCTCGGAGAGGAAGCCGTACCCGGGATGGAGGGCGTCGGCACCCGAGACCTTCGCGGCCCGCACCAGCGCGTCGGGGTCCAGATAGGTCTCGGCGAGCGACGCGCCCGGCAGCAGCACCGCGGCCTCGGCCTCGGCCACATGTGGGCTGGCGGCGTCGTCGGCCGCGTAGACGGCGACCGCCTCGCAGCCGGCGTCGTGGGCACCGGTGATCACCCGGCGGGCGATTTCACCGCGGTTGGCGACGAGGAGCCGGCGAATCCCGTTGCTCGCTGCGGGCGCGCCGCCAGGTCCGGCTGCCATCAGTGGCGCACCACGCCGAAGACCGCCGTGCCACGCACCGTCGCCGAGTGGACCGCCGTCAGCGCGATCCCCAGCACGGTGCGCGTGTCGCGCGGATCGATGATCCCGTCGTCCCACAGACGTCCGGTGGCGTACTGCGCCGTGGACTCCTCCTCGATCTGGTTCTCGGTCGCCTGGCGCAGCTCCTCGTCGGCCGCCTCGTCGAAGGGACGGCCCGCCGCCTCTGCCGCATTGCGGCGCACGATGGAGAGGACGCCCGCCAGCTGTTTGGGTCCCATGACCGCGATGCGGTGGTTCGGCCAGGTGAAGATGAAACGGGGATCGTACGCCCGCCCCGCCATGGCGTAATTGCCGGCGCCGTAGCTGGCACCGACCATCAAGGTGAGGTGGGGGACGGTGGAGTTGGATACGGCGTTGATCAGCTTCGCGCCGTCCTTGATGATGCCACCCTGCTCGTACCGCGTCCCGACCATGAACCCGGTGATGTTCTGCACGAACAGGATGGGCGTGTCCGTGCGGTTGCACAGCGCGATGAACTGCGCCCCTTTCTGTGCCTCAGGCGAGAAGAGGATGCCGTTGTTCGCCACGACGCCGATGGGATAGCCGCCGATCGACGCCCAACCGCAGACCAGCTGGGGCCCGTAGGACTGCTTGAACTCCTCGAAGCGTGACGCGTCAACCACGCGGGCGAGGATCTCGCGCACGTCGAAGGGGACGCGGACGTCGACCGACGCGATCCCGAGCAGCTCGTCCGCCGGGTAGGCCGGCGCGTCGGCCGGGACTTGGGGTGCCGGGCCCAAACGCCGCCAGTGCAGGTGGGCGACGATCCCCCGTGCGATGCGCAGCGCGTCCGCCTCGTCGCGTGCGAGGTAGTCGGCCAGGCCCGAGATCCGGGCGTGCATGGCCGCACCGCCCAACTCCTCCTCGTCGGCCTCCTCGCCGATAGCCATCTTGACCAGAGGTGGCCCGCCGAGGAAGACCCGGGCCCGGTCCTCCACCATCACCGTGTAGTCACTCATGCCGGGCAGGTAGGCGCCCCCGGCAGTGGACGAGCCGAACACGACGCAGACGGTGGGAATGCCCTGGGCCGAGAGCTGGGTGAGACGGCGGAACTGCTCGCCCCCCGGCACGAACACGTCGGCCTGGCGGGGCAGATCGGCCCCTCCGGACTCGACGAGGAGCAGGACGGGAAGGCGGTTCTCCTCTGCCACGTCCATGGCGCGCAAGAGCTTGCGGATGGTGGTCGGGCTCGTCGTGCCGCCGCGCACAGTCGGGTCGTTCGCGATGACGAGGCACTGTGTGTGCGACACCTCGGCCAGCGCCACGACCACGCCCCCGCCCAGAGGGTCACCGGTGTGCAGCCCGGCCAGAGGGCACAACTCGAGCACGGGGGTGCCGGGATCGACCAGCGCCTCCAGTCGCTCGCGCACCATCATCTTGCCCCTCGAACGGTGACGCTCGACGTAGCGCGGGCCACCGCCGGCCAGCACCTCTTCATGCAGTGCGCGTACGTCGTCGGTGAGCGTGCGCATGGCGTCGGCGTTGGCGCGGAACTCCTCGCCGGTCGTGGCGAGGTGCGACCGCAGGACCGTGCTCATGACGATGTGTCCCACTTCGGGGCGCGCTTCTCCAAGAAGGCCCCCATCCCCTCGGCGGCCTCCGCCCCGGCGAACAACGATGCCGACGTCGAGGCCGCGGCCGCCAGCCCCTCGGCCCACCCCTGGGCAGGCAGTGTTCGCAGCAATTCCTTGGTGGCGCCCACCGCCCCGGGTGCCGACTTGCGCAGGGCGCTCGCCCGCCCTTCGACCCAGACGTCGAGGGCGGCCTCGTCGTCGACGACCGCGGAGAGCAGCCCGATCGCCGCCGCGTCGCCCGCGTCGAAGGACTCGCCGGTCAGGACCATGCGGGCGAGGAAGCGCCTGTCCATCACGCGCAGCGCCGGCACCAAGATCATGGCCGGAGCCACACCGACCCGCACCTCGGTGAAGGCAAACGTCGCGCCCGCGGGGGCGACGGCCATGTCCGACGCTGCGATCAGACCGATGCCCCCGGCGCGCGCATGTCCGTTCACACGCGCGATCACGGGCACCGGGCTCTCGACGATGCACGTGAGGATGTCAGGCATGCGGTTCGGCGCCGCCGCACTCCGCTCGGAGAGATCGGCGCCCGAGCAGAACACGGTGCCCGAGCCGGTGAGGACGATGGCGCGCAACGCCGGTGCATTCGTTGCGTCACGCAACGAGTCGTCCAGCTCCTCGAGGAGGCGCGCCGACAACGCGTTGCGGTTGTGCGGGGAGTCCAAGGTGATGGTGCGGATGCCGTCGCCTTCTCGCTGGCCGACCAATGCGTCCGTCACGAGGCGCAGTGTAGGGGGACGCCTGCGGACGACGGGAAAATGGCCGGTGGTATCGTTCGCCGGTGATCGAGAGCGACGAGCATCAGCTGTTTCGCAAGACGCTCCGCAGCCTCTTCGAGCGGGAGATCGAGCCCCACGTCGGCGAGTGGGAGGCAGCCCGCAGCTTTCCCGCCCACGAGCTCTTCCCCAAGCTCGCCGCCGTGGGTCTCTTCGGGCTCGAGTACGACGAGGCCTACGGCGGCATGAACGCGGACCATACCTACTCTCTCATCGTGGGCGAGGAGATGGGCCGTGTCAGCTGCGGCGGCGTGCCCATGGCCATGGCCGTGCAGATGTCGATGTCGACCCCGGCCCTGGCGCGCTACGGGTCGCACGAGCTGAAAGAGCAGTATCTCGCTCCGGCCATCCGCGGGGAGGTCGTCACCGCCATCGCGGTGACCGAACCCGACGCCGGCAGCGACGTCGCGGGCATCCGCACCAAGGCGGTGCGCGACGGCGACGAGTGGGTCATCAACGGCACCAAGCTCTTCATCACCAACGGCACGCAGGCGGACTGGCTCTGCCTCCTGGCTCGGACCTCGGACGAGCCGGGCTACCACTCGATGTCGCTCATCGTGGTCCCCACCGCGCTCAATGGCGTCGCGGTGTCGCGCAAGCTCGAGAAGCTCGGCATGTGGTCGAGCGACACGGCGGAGCTTTCGTTCACCGACGCGCGCGTGCCCGTCGCCAACACCATCGGCGAGATCGGCCGTGGCTTCCAGCAGCAGATGGTCCAGTTCCAGGCGGAGCGCCTGATGACCTTCTACAAGCAGGTCGGGTCGATCGAGCTCGCCTTGGAGCGCACGAAGTCATACCTCCAGGAGCGCCACGCCTTCGGAGCCCCCCTCTTGGCAAACCAGCACCTCCAGTTCACGCTGGCCGAGCTGGCCGCCCGCCACGACGTCTTGAAGCACTACGCGCGCACGACGGCCGACGCCGTCCTGCGCGGCGAGGACGCCACGCGCTACGCCACCATCGGCAAGCTCTTGGGCTCACGGCTCCAGCGCGAAGTGGCCGACTGTGCCGTGCAGTTCCATGGCGGCATGGGCTACATGGACGAGAACTGGACGTCGCGCTACTTCCGCGACACCCGGCTCGACTCCATCGGGGCGGGAGCCGACGAGGTGATGCTGCGCATCTTGGCCCGGATGGACAGCTACTCGGCCGAGTAGGACGCCACCGTCGCGGCCGGGTCGAGACGACCGACGGCGAACACTCGGTCACTAGGTGTGCCGAAACACCGCCTGACCCCCGCCACTGGCCAGCAGCCGCCGGTCGAGGGACCAGACCCGGCCCGTCCACGAGAGCAGGCCCGCGTGCGCGACCGGCGAATGCGCGTCGAGCAGTATCCACTCCGACGAGCAACCCGGGTACTGGAACGACGCGTACAGGTCGAGACTCGGTGCGATGAACGGGGGCTCGAGATACACGTGCGGCCGCGACCCCGCCGGCCAGCTGCCCACGTCGAGCACGATGAGCGAGCGCGCAGCGTCGATCCAGGGGTCGTCGAAGGCCGGCGTCGGCCGGCAGCGCACCCAGGTCCGCCACACGGGCGGCAACGGCCCAGAGGGCGGCCACGCCTGTGACCAGTCGACCATCTTCTGGTCGAAGTTCTCCCAGAACGCGAAATGCGGCCGCTCCTCCTCTGGCAACTGGTCCACCCGCGGCGGGATCTCGTCGGGCCCGGGCACCTCTGGCGCGGCGGCGTCCTCGTGCTCGAGGCCGGCGACGTCGCCGACCGACCACACCATGGCATCGAGCACCGGCCGCCCCTCCTGTGTCATCTCGACGCGCTGCGCGAGCACGGTACGACCTGAGCGCAACGGCGTGACGACGAGGTCGACGGGCGCGAACGCGGCAACCGAGAGGTAGTGGCAATAGAAGCTGGCCGGCCGCACGAGCGGGCTGTCCGCACCGGCGGCGCGCAGTGCGATGGCGGCGACGTACCCGCCACACGGTCCCCAGATCTCCCAGTCGCCGTGCACCATCGCGCGATGGCGTCCCTCGGCAACGCGCTCGGTCGCGGTCTGCACCGCGATGTCACCCACTGCGCCGCACCTCCCACTCTTCCCGCGTGAGCTCGGTCACCGCGACCTCCTCGCCACGAGGCCCGGCGGTCGTGAGGAAGTGCGTGAAGCCCAGCCGATCCATGACCCGCCCCGATGCGGCGTTCTCCGGTTCGTAGATGCTGACGATGCGGTCGAGGCCGCCCCCGGTGAATCCGAAGTCCACTGCGGCGGCACCGGCCTCCGTCGCCAGACCCTTCCCCCACTGCGAGCGCGACAGGCGCCAGCCGACCTCGACCGCTGGCAGGACCTCGGGCAAGAAGTGCGGCACCGCCAGCCCCGCCCAGCCGATCATGGCACCGGTGGCCCGATCGATGAGCGCCTCGATCCCGAATCCGTCGCTTTCATAACGCGACACCGTGCGCTCGAGGAATCTGCTCGTCTCCTCCCTTGTCATGGCCGCCCGCAGCGGGTACCACCAGAACGACTCCTCGGCGTGGATCGGCGCCAGTTCGTCGAGATCCTCGGGGACGAAGGGGCGCAGCACGAGGCGATCGGTCGTCAGCGTGGGGATCCCTGGATGCTTCATGGCCTGTCGCTCGCTCGCGTGCTCGGCCATCAACTCAGTGGCAGCCCGGGAGCGTCGGCCAGGGAGAGGTCGTGACCCGGGCGAGCGGTGGGCGAGTAGAGCTGCTGCGGGCGAAAGGACCGTACCGCGCGGTCCCCCGCCCGGCCGCCGACCACCTCGACCCACTCCTCGCCCGTCTCGCCGTTCTTGACGTGTGCGACGAACTCCCACGTGGCGCCGCGCAGGCGCGTGCCCTCGACCTGCACGGGGTCGCCGGGTCTCAGTCCCGCCCACCGGTTGGAGCGACGAAGGTCAGCCACCGCTGGGCGGGAGGCGGCGGACCGGGTCGTCGAAGGGGCCCACGAGAACAAGGCGGTCGGACACGAGCATCGAGACTCTTTCTACCGGCTGGCGAGGATGTTCCGGTGCGTGAGCACCCGGGTCCTATCCTGACCTGCATGGCCCTCGATCTGCCGCGCACCCTCACGCCGTCGAAGGTCACCGCGTTCACCAACTGTCCGCTGGCCTTCCGCCTCTCACAGATCGAGCGACTGCCCGAGCCCCCCTCACCCCATGCCGTCAAGGGCACCCTGGTGCACACTGCGCTCGAAGGGCTGTTCTGGCACCACGCCTCCGGCTCCCGGACGCCGGCCGCGGCAGGGGCCGAGCTGGAGCGGGCGTGGACCGAGCTGCAGGACGACGAGGAGTTCGTCCAGCTCGAGCTCGACCGGGACGGCGCCGACGAGTTCCTGGCCGACGCCCGGACGTTGGTGGACAACTATTTCAGGCTGGAGGACCCCAATCGCGCCCACGCAGTGGGTGTCGAGCTGGGCGTCGAGACGATGGTCGACGGGATGCGCCTGCGCGGCATCATCGACCGTCTCGATGTGGCGCCCGACGGCAGCCTCATCGTGGTGGACTACAAGACCGGCCGCGCCCCGTCTGAGCGCTTCGAGCGCGGCAGCCTGGGCGGCGTCCAGACCTATGCGCTCTTGTGCGAGAGCCTGCTCGGACGCGCTCCCGGCGAGGTGAGGCTCCTCTACCTTCGCCAACCGATCGCCATCTCCTCAGTGCCGTCCGAACAGAGCATCCGGGGCCAGCGAAAGCGGGCCGTTGCGGTATGGACGGCCATCGAGCGGGCCTGCGACTCGGAAGACTTCCGCCCCAACGTCGGCCCGCTCTGCGACCATTGCCATTTCAAGACCTCCTGCCCAGCTTTCGCGGCGTGACGAACTGATGAGCAGCCTGGATCAGGCAGTCGATGCCGCCTTCGAACCTCTCCGCGGCCGGCCCGAGGTCGACCGGGCCGCCGCCGTCGTCTCGAACCTCGCCGACTACGGGCTCGTCTGGGTCCTGCTGGCCGCGCTCAAGGCGCGCCGGCGCGGACCGAACCGGCGCCGTGCCGTGGTCGCCCTCGCGACGGCGGGCTTCTCCTCGCTCATCGTGAGCCGGGTGGTGAAACAGGCGGTCGAACGCCAGCGACCCGATGACCATCTCGATGCCGCCGTGCGCACGCCCTCGAGCAGCAGCTTCCCGAGCGGTCACACCCTGGCTGCATTCTGCACCGCCTTCGTGCTCGCCAACTCCGACGCCGAAACGGTCGCCAACGTCAGCTTCGCCACCGCAGTGGCCGCCAGCCGGGTGCACCTGCGAGCCCACCACCCGACCGACGTGCTCGGAGGCGCGGCCATCGGTTCGGTACTGGGCCTCGGCCTGCGGCCCATCGTCAACACGGTGGCGCCCGGTTCTGCAGGTCGCCGCCGGGGGCGGCGGTCTCGGTCTGCGCCGCCGAGTGGACGGGCGGGACGGCTGGGCGGGAAGAACAGCCTGGGCAGTCAGGGAATGACAGCCGACGGCGTCGTGTTACACGTGCTGTGATCACTTTCGCCGTGAACTGGGACTATCGGTGTCCCTTTGCCCGCAACGCCCATGAACATCTCGTGGCGGCGTTGGCCGATGGTGCCGACGCTGATTGGGATGTGTCGTTCCTTCCCTTCTCACTCAGCCAGGTGCACGTGCCCGAAGGCGGAGTCCCCGTCTGGGACGACCCGGACAAAGCGGGTGACCTCGTGGCACTCGCCTCCGGCGTCGTCGTCCGCGACCAATATCCCGATCGCTTCCTCGATGCGCACATCGCGCTGTTCGCCGCGCGCCACGACCTGGGCCTGGACCTCCGTCTGCCCGATGTGGTCGCCGGCGTACTCGACGGCGTGGGCCTGCCCGGCACGAAGGTTGTCGCCGAAGCCCAGTCCGGTGAGCCGGTGGCGGTCATACGCGCAGCCCACGAGCAGGCGGTGTCGCAATGGGATGCCTTCGGTGTGCCCACGTTCGTCATCGGCGACCGAGCCGTGTTCGTGCGCCTGATGAGCCGCCCCGCCGGCGATGCGGCGATGGCTCGGCGCACCATCGACGGCGTGCTCGCTCTCTTCGACACGTTGCCAGATCTCAACGAGTTCAAGCACACGTCGCTGTCGCACTGACGCCCACGGGCAGCGGCGGCGGCGGATTCCCAGTGACGTCTAAGAGCGGGCCAATTCGCTGATCAGCGCGAAGCCCTGCTTCCGCTCCTGGGCGTCGCCGACGACGGAGGCAACAAAGTCCGTCGCACCCGCGTCCGCCAGCCGTGTGATCGAGGCAGCGACGGCTTCCTCGTCACCGATGAAACCGATATCCGCGGCTGCCTCCGCACCCTCCTTGTCGAGCATCGCCTTGTACGACGGCAGGTTCGGATAGATCGAGAAGACCTCGTTGATCCGTTCCTTGGCGCCCTCCACGTCCGACGTCACGGCGATCGGCAAGGACACGACTATCCGCGGCGAGGGACGCCCGGCCGCTTCCGCCGCGGCGGTGATCGTCGGGGCGATGTGACTGGCGATCGTCCCGGTGCCCGTCATCCAGGTGATGGTGCCGTCGGCAACCGTGCCCGCAAGCTTCAACATCGCCGGACCCAGTGCGGCGACCAGCACCGGCGGCACGGAGACCCCCGGCACATCGATCGGGGCGAACGCGTTGGTCGTGATCCGTTCGCCCGGACTGGTGACGGTCTCGCCCCGGAGCAAGGGCATGAGGGACGCCAGGTACTCCTTCATGTAGCCCGCGGGCCTCTCGAAACTCATGCCCCACATGTTCTCGACGACCACCTGGTGGGACAGCCCGATGCCGAGCAGGAGCCGGTTGGCGGTGGCCCACTGCACCGTCAACGCCTGCTGCGCCAGCATCATCGGGTGGCGCGGATAGACGGGAACGACACCCGTGCCGAGCCCGATGCCGGGCACCTGTGAGCCGGCTGCGGCAAGAAGCGTCAGGGCGTCCGGGCCGAAGATCTGCACGGCGAAGGCGTGGTCGAGACCGGCGTCGGCGAAGCGCTGCAGCTGGGCGACCGTGTCGCTCAGTGGTCGGTCGACGTCAATCAGGGTCCCGATCCGCAGCGGCTTGGCCATGTCCAGGTGCTCCCTCGCGTAGTCTGCCGGATGTGTCCGTCCCCTTGTCTAGGCGAATCCCCCGACGGGGGCGAGCGAGCTGAGCACGCACGACATCGGGATCGTCGGGGCGGGCCAGCTGGCGCGAATGGCGGGTGAAGCGGCCAGCGCGCTCGGCCTTTCCATGGCAGTGCTGGCCGAGCGACCTGACGACGCCGCCTGCAGCGTGGCCGCCGAGGTCCTGGTCGGTTCGCCCTTCGACCCCGCCGACATGCGCGCCCTCTCGGAGCGCTGCCGGGTCGTCACCTTCGACCACGAACAGGTCGACCTCGACATCGTCGCCTCGCTGGAGAACGACGGCGTGGCGATGCGGCCCGGGGCGGCGACGCTCGAGATGGCCGTCGACAAGGCGCACATGCGCAGAGTCCTCGACGCCGCCGGCGTCCCCGTGCCGTCTTTCCGCATTGTCGACACCGGTCGGGGGGCGCTCGAGGCGGTGTCGTCCTTTGCGAGCGAGCGCGGGTGGCCCCTGATCCTCAAGGCGGCCCGGGGTGGCTACGACGGCAAGGGCGTCTGGTCGGTGTCCGGCCCCGCTGAGGCCGAGGCTGTGCTGGGCCACATCACGACACAGGTCGTGGTCGAAGAACTCGTGCCACTCGATGCCGAGCTCGCCGTGATGGTGGCCCGCAGCCCGTCGGGCGCATCGGCCGTCTGGCCCGCCGTCGAGACCGCCCAGGTCGACGGCGTCTGCCGTGAGGTGCTCGTGCCCGGGCGCCTGGACCACGACATCGTCGACGCCGCAGCCGCCTTGGGTCAGAAGGTGGCCGAGATCACAGGCGGCGTCGGCGTCATGGCCGTCGAGCTGTTCTGGTCGCGAGGCCGGCTCCTGGTCAACGAAGTCGCCACGCGTCCGCACAACTCGGGGCACTGGACCATTGAGGGGGCGATCACATCGCAGTTCGAGAACCACGTGCGGGCGGTGCTCGGCTTGCCCCTCGGCTCTACCGCGGCGCAGCACCCCCAGGTGGCCAGCGTCAACATCTTCGGCGGCGAGGCGGGCGAGGACCCGGCCCGGCTCTTGTCCAAGGGACTCTCCGTCGACGGGGCACACATCCATCTCTATGGCAAGCGCGCCAGAGCAGGACGCAAACTGGGGCACGTGACAGTGTGCGGTGACGATGCCGAGGCGGTGCGCTCGCGAGCCTGGACGGCGGCCCTGGCCCTGGGGACCCCGGCGCCCGACGGTCTCACCTTGCCCGACGGAGTCCGAGGCGCGGCCGAGCGTGGGGCCCTACGCGGGGCCGGTCATGGAGCACCTGCCCGAGGCCGGCCGTGACGGAGCGCGCGCCGGTCGTGGCGATCGTGATGGGGAGCTCGTCGGACCTCCCGGTGATGCAGGGCGCGGCCGAGATGCTCGAGCGTTTCGACGTCGCCCACGAGGTCCGCGTGGTGTCCGCCCACCGCACCCCGCACGAGATGCTCGCCTTCGGTCAAGAAGCGGCCGGCCGCGGCCTGCGCGTCGTGATCGCCGGCGCCGGCGGCGCCGCGCACCTGCCGGGCATGCTGGCCTCGGTCACCCCGCTTCCCGTGATCGGCGTCCCGGTGGCGCTGGCCCACCTCGATGGCCTCGACAGCCTGCTCTCGATGGTCCAGATGCCAAAGGGTGTGCCCGTGGCGACCGTCGCGGTGAACGGTGCGCGCAACGCGGGTCTCCTGGCCGTGCGGATCCTCGCTGTCGGGGATCCCGACCTCACGGCCAAGATGGTGGCATTCCAGGCGGAGATCGCCTCCGATGCGTACGCCCAAGATGCCGAGGTGGCGGGAGGAGTTCGCCGTGATGGCTGAGTCCACGCCCACACTGGCCCAGCGCCTCGGATACGACGCCGATGCCAAGCTCGTCATCATCAACGCCGACGACCTCGGTTCGTGCCACTCGGCCAACGTCGGCGTGTTCGAATGCCTGGCGACGGGGACCGTCACCAGCGCCACCCTCATGGTTCCCTGCCCCTGGGCCCGCGAGGCGAGCAGCCGCTACCGCGGTGAGGACATCGGCGTGCACCTCACGGTCAACGCGGAATACGAGCTCTACCGTTGGGGGCCGATCACGCACGCGCCGTCGCTGCTCGGCGGCGACGGCGGGTTCCCGAGGACGCTCGAGGACGTCTGGGACCATGCCGACCTCGACGAGGTCCGGCGCGAGTGCCGGGCGCAGATCGAGCGCGCCATCCTGTGGGGCTTCGACGTCAGCCACGTCGACGCCCACATGGGCACGCTGCAGTTGCGCGCCGAGTTCTTCGACGTCTACCTCGACCTGGCCATCGAGTTCGGGCTGCCGCTGCGGATGGTCAGCCCATCCATGGAGGGCTATCTCGGGTTTCCGGCGAGGGAGGTGGCGGCCGAGGCCGGCGCCGTCTTCACCGACCACTTCCGATTCGTTCCCGGTGTGGGGTCCCGGCAGATCTTCGAGAAGGACCTCGCCACGTTGCGGCCGGGCGTGACCGAGCTCCACCTCCACCCCGCCGTCGACAGCGCGGAGCTGCGGTCGCTCGCCACCGACGACTGGGAGGCCCGGGTCGACGACTATCGCATGATCTGCGAGGAGGACTGGGTCAGGCGGGCCCTCGACGAGGCTGGCGCAACGCTGATCGGGTACCGTCCCCTGCGCGAGCTGGCGAGGGCCGGCAGGGCGAGCAGCTGACGACGAGACGGGTGGCCGCCACGACCACGACGACGACGATCAAGGGCGTCCAGATCCTGACGAAGAAGCGGGCGCGCCGCGCCGACGTCTTCGACATCGCGTTGTCGATCGAGGGCATTCAGGTGCTTCGGCCGGGTCGGAACGCGCAAAACATGGGCTGGGACCGCGTCTCGCAGTGGGAGATCGAGGAGCGCCCTGGCTATGTCCTGCTCACGCTGCGCGGCGACGGTGCCGTGACGCCCCTGGTCGTGAGGGGGTGGACCCTCGACGACCTCGAGGTTGTGATGCGCGACGTCACCGCAGGCCCGCCGCGGGCCGAGCCCGTCCCCGACGCCGTGGCGGTCGCCGCGTCTGACGCGACCGAGCACGTGGTGGCCGGCTCGACCGAGCGCGCCGGGAGCGAACCCGGACTGGCGGAGCAGCCCGGGCGAGTCGTGCCGGCGCACACGCGAGGCAAGCGAGTGGCAGTAGGGCGACGAGCCGGGCGGATCCGCGTGCGCTGGAAGGCGGTCGTGACCGTCACGTTGCTCTGCGCCCTCGCTGCCGCAGTCGTCCTCGTGTTGTTGCAGAGCGCGGGCATCATCAGCTGGGGAATCCTCGGGCCGACCGCCTGAGGCGGATCAGGACGAGCGCAGACCGGCGAAGAGGTCGTCCTCGACCACGTCGGTCGACCCGACGCGGCTCTGCGCAAGACGGAGCTCGTCGACGGGATGGATGTCGCGCAGGACCTCGGGTGGCAGGCCGAACCAGAACGGCGACGTGGGGTCCACCTGGGTCGCGTGCGCCTTCAGCGCTTCGGCGCGCACCTGCGTGTAGCCGGTGACGTCGATCGTCGTCGTGAACGGCTCGGTCATCGTCATCCGCTTCAACCACCGGTCGTCGAAGGGCGACTTGAGGCCGAGCTCGAGGAACTTCTCGTGGATCTGGCGGAAGCGCTCGCCTGACCACACCGAGTAGTAGAGCTTCGAGGGGGTGAACGCAGCGCCCGCCTCCGGGTATTGGCCCGGATCACCGGCGGAGTCGAACGCCAACACGGAAATCTCGTGCACCCGCAGATGGTCCGGATGCGGGTACTCGTTCTGGTTGTCGCCGTAGGTGATGATGACTTGTGGACGCTCGCGCCGGATGGCCGTGACGAGCCGTCCCACCGCCTCGTCGAGCGGAGCCTGCGCGAACGAAGCGGGGTTCTTGTTGGCCTCGGAGTCGGGCATGCCCGAGTCGCGGTACCCGAGCAGCACGGTGTCGTCGTAGCCGATGATGTCGGTGGCGGCCTTCAGCTCGGCCATCCGGATCCTCCCGATGTCGGCCCGCACCTCGGGCGTGTCCATGGCCGGGTTCAAGATGTCGCCCTCCTCGCCCCCGGTGCAGCAGACCAGGACGGTGTGGACGCCCTCGGCGTGGTAGCGGGCCACCGTGGGCGCGCCCTTGGAGGCCTCGTCGTCGGGGTGCGCGTGGACACTGAGCAGGCACAGGCGATCAGGCACGGGAGGACCTTAGCGGCGTACCTGGGCTGGGCCGCCTCCCGGTGCCACCGCTCCCCCGCTGGGCTTTATGCTCGTAAGTCATGGCAGGTTTTTTCAGTCGGGTCGCCGACATCTTCCGGTCCAAGGCGAACAAGGCCCTGGACAAGATGGAGGACCCCCGCGACACCCTGGACCTCTCCTACGAGAAGCAGCTCGAGCAGCTCCAGAAGGTGCGCCGGGGGGTGGCCGACGTGGCGACGGCCCGCAAGCGGATCGAGCTGCAGGCGCAGGGATTGCAGAAGCAGGCCGACAAGCTGCAGGGTCAGGCCAAGGCTGCGTTGAGCCAGGGCAACGAGGACCTCGCCCGCGAGGCGCTGTCGCGCCGCGCCGCGCTCGGCGAGCAGCTGACGGAGCTCAAGACCCAGCACGACCAGATCACCGACCAGGAGCAGAAGCTCGTCCAGACCTCCCAGGAGCTCCAGACGCGGGTGGAACGTTTCCGCACGCAGAAAGAGACGATGAAGGCCTCCTACACCGCGGCCGAGGCCCAGACCAAGGTGGGCGAGGCGGTCTCGGGCATCTCGGACTCCACTCGCTCCGCCGGGGCCA
This sequence comes from uncultured Acidimicrobiaceae bacterium, assembly GCA_963744935.1. Classification (GTDB taxonomy): domain Bacteria; phylum Actinomycetota; class Acidimicrobiia; order Acidimicrobiales; family RAAP-2; genus Bog-473. Next base: position 188,310 of record CAVUVM010000009.1, on the reverse strand, counting down.
CCATGCAGCGGGCCCAAGACAAGATCGCATCCATGCAGGCGCGTGCGGGCGCCATCGACGAGCTCCTCGCCTCCGGCGCCCTCGACGACCTGACGCATCCGGTCGACGACATCCAAAAAGAGCTCGACAAGGTGTCGTCGACCAACCAGGTGGACAACGAGTTGGCCGCATTGCGGGCGGAACTCGGGAGTGGCTCTGACGGAGCAGGGACCGATGGCACGGCTGCGCTGCCGGCGGCCGAACAGGCAGAAGCAGGGGGTTCTGGGGGAACTGGAGGAGAGAGCGCCTGATGGCAATCTCACGCAATATCAAGCCGGACCGGGGATTGACCTACCGGATGTTCATCACGGGGTTGCTGTTCGTGGTGCTCTACGCCGTGTTCATCGGCGTCCTCTTCGCGCTGCTCCACAGCCTGGTCCTGATCCTGATCATCGCGGTCGGCGTCCTGTTCTGCCAGTACTGGTTCAGCGCCAAGATCGCCATGTACGCCATGCACGCCAAGGAAGTGACGCCCGAACAGGCGCCCCAACTCCACGGTGTGGTCGACCGGCTCTGCGCCCTGGCCGACATGCCCAAGCCCAAGGTGGCCATCGCCACGACGGATATCCCCAACGCGTTCGCCACCGGCCGGAGCCCCAAGGCCGCCGTGGTCTGCGTGACCACGGGCCTGCTCCGGCGGCTCGACGAGCCCGAGGTGGAGGCGGTGCTCTCCCACGAGATCTCCCACGTCGCCCACCGCGACGTCGCGGTGATGACGATCGCCAGCGGGTTGGGCATGATCGCCGGCCTGCTGACCCGGGTGATGTTCTACTCCGAGATCTTCGGCGGTGGCCGGGGCGGCGGGAACAACCAGCAGAGCCAGGCGGCACTCATCGAGATGGCGGTGCTGCTGGTATCGGTCGTCGTGTACTTCATCAGCTTCCTGCTGACCATGGCCCTGTCCCGCTACCGCGAGCTGGCGGCCGACCGCTCCGGCGCGCTGCTGATCGGCAGGCCCTCGTTGCTCGCCTCGGCGCTGGTCAAGATCACCGGGGAGATGGGCCGCATCCCGACCAAGGACCTGCGCTCCGCCGAGCCCTTCAACGCCTTCTTCTTCGCCCCGGCCGTAGCGAGCGGGGGTCCACAGGGCGGCGGTGGAGGCTTCAGCTTCGGCAACCTGTTCCGGACCCACCCGACGCTCGAGAAGCGCCTGGCCCAGCTGGACTCGCTTGAGCGCCAGCTGCGTCAGGCCAGCTGAGCCGGTCGGGTCACGGGTTCGGAGCGGGGACAGGTCCCGGTCGCCCAACGCAACGACAGTGGGCCTGCTCGACACGATCCTCGGCCGCTCCAAGCCGGTCCGCGCCAACCTCGACGCGCTGTTCGCGCTGCCTACTGCCGCACTGACGCTGCAGAGCGCGGGCGGTCTGGTGACCTCGGGCCACGCCGGCGTCTGCTGGAAGCCACCGCCCGGACAGGGTTCGGCCGACGCCCAGAAGGAGATCGGCGAGCTGGTCGGCGACGGCTTCCGCCAGACTCACGACTCCTTCGACTACGGGTGGCTCCTGCTCGACGACCCCGACCTCGAGGAGCTGGTGACCAAGATCCACATGGCGAACTCCACCCTGCAGGACAACGGCTGGGGGCCGCAGCTGCTCGTGTCGGTGTTCGGCTTCGTGCCAGGACCCGACGCGCCCGACGACGCTCGGCCGTTCCGCCTCCTCTATCTCTTCAAGCGCGGCACCTTCTATCCCTTCGCCCCGGTCGACGCCAAGAAGGAGCGCCGCGACACGGAACTCGAACTGCGCATCCGCTCCATGGTGGGCGCCGACCTCCCCTTCGAGCCGGACCTCAGCCGCTGGTTCCCCATGTGGGACATGCCGGTCTCATGACGGCCGACGCGCTGGAGCGGCTCATCGCCCTGGAGGGCGCGGTGAACTTCCGCGATCTGGGCGGCTACGCCACAGACGACGGGCAGCGGACCCGCTGGCGCGTCCTGTTCCGCGCCGACGGGCTGGGCGAGCTCAGTGAGGGTGACCTGTCCGTCATGCGCTCGCTCGGGATCCGCACCGTGGTCGACCTGCGCTCAGAGACCGAACTCGAACGCGGCCGTTTCGATGTCGACGCGCACCCCGTCGCGTTCCACCACTTCCCCTTCATAGAAGAGCTCCCCGACGCCGAGGAGTTCGACAAGCGGCCAGGGCTGCTCGGCTCCCAGTACCAGGAGATCCTGCGTGACGCCGGCCCCCAGATCATCGCCGTCCTGGAGATCCTGGCCCGGCCCGATGCGCTGCCTGCCGTGTTCCACTGCACCGCCGGCAAGGACCGCACAGGTGTGCTCTCCGCGCTCGTCTTGTCCCTGCTCGGGGTGGACGAGCCGACGGTGGTGGCCGACTACGCCTTGAGCGGAGAGGCGATGCAGCGTCTGCGGGCCAAGCTCATCCTCAAGTACCCCGAGGGCCGTGAAACGCTCGAAAACATCGACGAGGTGTTCTCGGCGGACCCGGGCCAGATGGAGCTGCTGCTCGACCACTTGCGCGACGAGTACGGCTCCGCCGAGGCCTACCTGGCCGGGTTGGGGGCACGCGGAGGTCTCATCGAGGCGCTGCGGGCGGCCCTGCTCGAACCGCTGGGTTAGGACTCTGGCCTAGGTGCTGGCGTCGCTGTCGCGCACGTCGGGCCGCAGCCGGTCGATCACCCCGGCCAACGCAAGATCCAACAGGGTGAGGCCGCCCGAATCGTGGGTCGTGAGGACGAGCCGCACGGTGTTCCAGCGGATGTCGATGTCGGGGTGGTGGTTGGCCGCCTCGGCCGCGGCGCCGACGGCGTTGACGAATGCGAGCGCAGCTGCGAAGTCGTGCAGCTTCACCGTCGTGACGAGTCGGTCGTCTTCGCGCGTCCAGTTCAGGTGCTGCTCTTCGAGGGCCGAATCGATGTCGGCCTGCGTCAGCACGGGTTCCCTCACGGGTGGGTCATGTCTTCGGGGCGCACGGCGGCGTCGAACTGCTCCGCGGTGAGGTAGCCGAGCGCCAGCGCCGTCTCCTTGAGCGTGGAGCCCTCCTTGTGGGCCAACTTCGCCACCTCCGCCGCCTTGTCGTAGCCGATCTCGGGCGAGAGCGCCGTTACCAGCATGAGGGAGTTGGTCAGGTGGCGCTGGATCTGCGCCAGGTCCGGCTCGAGGCCGTCGATGCAGAACACGCGGAAGGTCCGGCAGGCGTCGGTCATGAGCGCGATCGACTGCATGACGTTGTATGCGATCACCGGCTTGCAGACGTTGAGCTCGAGATTGCCCCGGCTCCCTGCGGTGGTCACCGCCATGTCGTTCCCGATCACCTGGATCCCGACCATGATCATCGCCTCGCACTGCGTGGGGTTGACCTTGCCCGGCATGATGGACGAGCCGGGCTCGTTTTCGGGCAGCACCAGCTCGGCGAGACCTGAGCGCGGGCCGGACCCGAGCCAGCGAATGTCATCGGCGATCTTCATGAGGGAGACCGCGAGCGTCCGCAGAGCACCGTGCGTGAACACCAGCGCGTCGTGCGCCGCCAGGGCGGCGAACTTGTTGGGCGCGGTGACGAATGGAAGCCCCGTCATGTCGGCGATCTTCGTCGCCACCCGCTCGCCGAACTCGGGGTGGGTGTTCAACCCCGTCCCCACCGCGCTGCCGCCGAGGGCCAGCTCGTAGAGCCCGGGCAGCGTCAGCTCGATGCGCTCGATGTCGGCGCTGAGCTGCGCGACGTATCCGGAGAACTCCTGACCGAGCGTGAGGGGCACGGCATCCATGAGGTGGGTGCGGCCGATCTTGGTGACGCCGGCGAACTCGAGCTCTTTGGCGTGCAGTGCGTCGCGCAAGGCGGACACCGACGGAAGGAGTCGCTGGACCATCTCCTCGGCGGCCGCGATATGCATCGCGGTCGGAAAGGTGTCGTTCGACGACTGCGACATGTTGACGTGGTCGTTCGGATGGATCGGGTCCTTGGAGCCCATGATCCCGCCGGCCAGCTCGATGGCCCGGTTGGCGATCACCTCGTTGGCGTTCATGTTGGTCTGGGTACCGCTCCCCGTTTGCCAGATTCGCAGCGGGAACTCGGCGTCGAGCGCGCCCTTGGCGACCTCGTCGGCGGCTTGGACGATGAGCTCAGCGCGCCGCTCATCGAGCTTGCCGAGGTCCCGGTTGACGGTGGCGGAGGCGCCCTTCAGGATCCCGAACGCCCGGATGAGGGGCTTGGGCATCGTCTCGGTGCCGATGTCGAAGTGATGCAAGGAGCGCTGGGTCTGCGCGCCCCAGTAGTGGTCAGTGGGGACTTCGATCTCCCCCATGCTGTCGCTCTCGATCCGTGTCGCCGGTGCGCTGTTCACGCCGCCAGCTTAGGACCGGTGCCACAGGCTGGTTCTCCGACGGGGCTCGCGCCGTGGGCCCCACGTGTCGCCTCAGGTGCCGTCGAGCAGCTTGATGGCCTCCTCCCGGGTCGGCACCCCGAGCTTGCGCAAGATGGCCGAGATGTGGCTGCGAACGGTCGTCGGTGAGACGAAGAGCCGCTCGGAGATCTCCACCGTCGTGGCGCCCTTTCGCATGAGCTCGAGGACGTCCCACTCCCTCCCGGTGAGGCGAGCGGCCTGGCCATCGGACACGGCGACCCGGTGCTGCTCGCGGTCGCGGAACTCGTCGACGAGCCGGGCGACAAGGGTCCCCGGGAGGCTCGCTTCCCCGGCCAGTACCCGTTGCAACGACTCTCCGATGCGGTGCTCGTCCAGCCCTTTCAACAAGTAGCCCGACGCGCCGGCGCGCAGGGCGTCGAAGAGGTCCTCGTCCTGCCGTGACACGGTGAGCATGACCACGGCCGTCTCGGGCAGCGTCGCAGTGATCTCTGCCGCGGCGGCAATCCCGTTGCCAGGCATGTTGATGTCGAGCAGGCACACGTCGGGCTGCGCTTCCCTGGCCTTTCGCACCGCCTCGGCGGCATCTGCCGCCTCGGCGCACACGAGGAAGTCGCCGCTCTCCTCGAGCGCGCGCCGGACCATGGCCCGGGTCCGTGCATGGTCATCGGCAAGGAGGACGCTGGCTGTGCTGGTCATTGGAAGGTGACCTCGACGGTGGTCCCTCGTTGCGGGGCTGACCGCACGGAGAGGGTGGCGCCGACGGAGGCGGCTCGCTCCTGCATGCTGAGCAACCCGAAGCCACTAGATCCCGCTCCGGCGTCGGGGTCGAACCCCCGCCCGTCATCCTCGATGACCAGTCGCACAACCTCCCCGTGGTCGAGCCGGACCCTGACGTGCGACGCATGGCCGTGAAGTGCCGCGTTGGTCACGGCCTCACGCACGATGCGCAGCAGGTTCTCGGTCACCTCGCCCGGCACATCCGCGTCCTCCGCCAGGTCGAGATCGATGGTCACTCCGAGACGCGCCCCAAGGTCCTCCGCGGTCTGGGCAACGGCGTCCCCCAAGGATTGAGGCTGGGGCACCGAGAGCACCGTGATGGCGCGCCGGGCCTCGTCGAGGGCGCGGTCGGCCGCACCCGACAGTTCCCTGACGTCCAACATCTTGGGGCGGTTCCCGTCCCACCCACGCGTCTTGCTCGCGATGAATGCGAGCTCGTGCGCGAGCCCGTCATGGAGCTCACGAGCGATCCGGCGACGCTCCTCGGCGGTCGCCCGCTGCTTGAGTTTCTCGTGTGCCGTCCAGTTGGAGAGGGCCAGCTCGAGGAAGTGACCCAGGGCGACGACCCGCTCGACGCACTCTTTGGGCACCGGGGTGCCGCGGCTGGCGACCGTGAGGACGCCGTGGAGTTCTCCGTCAGGACACACCGGCACCCAGACTCCGTGGGTGACGCCTGTCGCGGTGAGGATGTCCCGCACGACGGGCCCGACGCACTCGGGGTCGAGACGGGAGCTCACCGGGCGCAGCGTGGCCACAGCCTCTGCGATGCCGGGGTGCTCTTCGAGAGGGAAGCTCCCCTCGACGTGGACCCCGGATTGGTCGAACTGCGCATCGATCACCACGACCCCGTCCTCGATTCTCATGTAGGAGGCGCGCAGGGCCTCGGAGCCCTCGGGCAGGGCGATGCGCCCCGCCAGGTCGGCGCCGAGCGCCGTGATCGCCGGCGGGTCCGACAACAGGGTCAGCTCGCGGGCCGCCTCGTTCACGTCCTTCGCCTGAGCCAAGAGACGCATGGCACGTTCGTTCGACTCGAGGAGCCGGCTGCGCAACGTGTGGATCCCGATGGTCAGCATGGTGGCCAGGGAGCCGGTGAGGAAGATTCGACGAGGCGTCGCGCCGGCGAGGTGCGGGCCCGAGACGAGAGACACGACGAGGATGGCGATCAGAACGGCGACCACCGTGAAGGCGGACTCCCACGCTTCTCCGTACAACGCCACGCCGACCACCGGCACCAGCAGCAAGACGCCGAGACCGCTGTCCAGTCCGCCCGTGGCCAACATGAGGAGCGACACCGACGCGATGTAGAGAGCCGAGCGGACCAGCCAGATGCGCGGCGGCAGCCCGTGGCTCCGCAGCACCACGACGGTGGAGACGAACAACAGGACACTGCTGGCCCAGAACAGGCCCATGTTCGTCGGCCCCGGAGGCCAGATTGCGCTGAGCTGACCCGCGATCGCGACGAATGCAAAGGGGGCACGGCGGAAGAACAGCTCTCGCCGCGTGAACGGTTCACCCCCCGGCACCCCGAAGGCGGAAGTCAGGGTGAGAGTCCGGATCAGTTTCGTGCGATGAGGCGCGCCTGGTGTGCTCGGCCTGGTGTGCGACCAACTCGATGGCGCGGGAGGCACGGTCGGCACCGAACGCCTCGGTGGTGATTTGGGCGCTGTTCGCATCGTGGGCAGGCTCGTCACAACTGCAATATCGGTTCGAATCGCCCGTGGCCTAAGCCTAGGGATAACGCAGCCGAAGCCCCTGGGCTGGAGGGATACCGCCACGCCGTCCAATTCCCTCAACGTTCCTCAAGGCGGGTTGCAGCTGCTCCGACGTCGTGATGGACCACGAAGGAGTCGCAGTCGCAACCGAGCGACCGCGATGACCGATCGAGAAAGAGGAGAACAGCTGTGAAGATGGGGGCGACCCGCAAGACCACGACGCGTGTCGGTGGGTTCTCGACGCGATTGAAGATCGTGTCGGCGGTGTGTGGCATCGTGCTGGCCGGCGCGGGTGCCTACGCAGCGTCCAACTGGGTCGTCAATCTGAACGCTGGCTCCGCGGGAGAGTCTCAGTCGGCCTCCATCTCGAACCTCACGATCAGCGCAGTGGCGTCTCCTGCCGCGTCGAACCTGCTCTACCCGGGCGGGAGCGGCGACGTCGTCGTGACGATCGCAAATCCCAACCCGTTCCCGGCCACGATCACCGCGGTGCAACTGCCCACGAGCACCACATACGCCACGGGGTACACGACGAGCGCGCTGTCGACCACGCAGACCGGCTGTATTGCCTCGACGCCGAGTGGCGTGACGTGGGCCTTCGCCACGTCCAGTAGTGGCAGCTCCCATGCCTTCACGACACCGCTCACGGTCGGCGCAAGCGGCACGGCCAACAATCCACTTGTCGTCACGCTCACGAACGACGCAAACATGAGCACCAGCTCACCCGCGGCCTGCGCCAACACCTACTTCTCGATGCCCTCGCTGACCGGGGTCACCGCCACGGGTGGCGCAGCAACATCGACGACGAGTCCGGCCACGGACGCCTGGACCACCTGATCCATTTTCGTCTTCCCCACAGGCGGGCAGAGAGCGGCGGGGCGAGCCGAGTCGTGAGGCTCGGAGCTCGCCTCGTCGTTCTGCTGCTGAGCGTCGCGCTGTGCTCGCTGGCGGCGACCGAGTCGGCGTGGGCAACCACCAATTGGCTCATCCACGTCGCCTCGACCAACGCCGGCCAGGCGAAGGCCACGACGCTCCCGAGCGCTCCGGGCGGCGTCAGCGCCGCCTGCGCGGCGCCCACCACGTCGAAGACGGTCACGGTCGGCTGGAACACCGTCACCCACGCCACGACCTATTCGGTCTACGAGTCGACGACTTCGGCCACCGGCACCTACACGGTCGCCGCCAGCGGGATATCGACAACGTCGTGGACAAGCGGCACCTTGACCGCGGGCACCAACTACTGGTTCGAGGTCGTGACGACGGTCGGCACGAACTGGACCAGCGCGAAATCGTCAGCCAGTCCCGAGAGCACCATGAACAGCTCGAACCCGTTCTGCTCCAAGCCGTAGGGGCAGGAAAGCGCTCGCCTCAGCCCGGCGGGTGGTCGTCGGGGCACGCGCCGGGAGGATTGTTGAAGTCGGGGTCGGTGACCCAGGCGCCTTGCGACCAATCGCCGGTCGCGGGCGCCAGGTGGAAGACCGACGTCATGTCGGCCAGGAGCGCGTCCCCATACCGAGCGCTCCCCTCCGGGCAGAGATGGACGTTGTCCACCTTGCGTACTCTGATCCACTCGTCGCTCGGCGCATGCGGGTCGCCTTCAGGGGGCAGCCAGGGCGAGTACTTTCCCTTGAGCATCACCGAGCTGGCGATCGGGAAGTACATGACGCGACCGGGAAACCGCATCGTCATGTGCTTCGCGATGTTGTTCCAGGCGATGACACCGTCCCACCGTTCCTTGTTGTAGCTGGTCTGCTGCGAAGCGGTGGGGGCCGCGATGACGCCCGATTCGGGAAACTGGGTGAAGATAACCCCCTCCACGCCGTTGCCGGGGGCGAGCAACGTGCTGACGGCCCTTGTGAGGAGCTTCGTGTAGGCCACCGGTTCGTGCAGAGCATTGGGCGTCGTGGGCCCGTACTGGTCCCAGCTCCAAGACGCCACGATCAGCTGTGGCTTGACCTGCCCGATCAGCGTCGGGAACGACGAAGGCCAGTTGTTCGCCGTCGTGAGCCCGAAGCCCGGGAACGTCTTGCGTGTGACGACGACCTGGCCGGTCGCTTGAAGGGCCGCCGTGATCCCGAAGGAGGCGTCACCCATCACCGAATCGCCGATCAACATGACCCGGAGCGGATGGGCCGCTGTCGGCGACGCACTCAGGTCGATGGGCTTCTGCCCGGCATATCCACCGGCCCCGGGCACGCTGGCCTGCGCCGTCGTGTTGGCCAGGTGCGACGTCCCCACGACCTTGGACGGATCGGCGACGGCCGGAATCGTCGCGACCACGATGAGGACGGCAGTGAGAACGCCGGCCAGCGGTGCCCCCCACCAGCGCACGAGACCGCTCGGGCGGGCGAGCCGGATCGGCCGCTCGACGAGGTAGTAGCTGGCAATCGATAGGGCCAGCGTGACGAGGACGCGCACGATATCGAGCGACACGGTCGGGAGCCCGGTGCGCGACGCACTGAGATAGACGATGACCGGCCAGTGCCACAGGTAGATGCCATAGGAGATGGTCCCGATGAAGTGCAGGGGCGGCCAGGCCAGTGCACGGGAGAACCATCCGGGTTCGATCAGACGCGCATCGGCGATGACCAAGGCGGCCAGTGCCGCGCAAATCAGGAACCCTCCCTCGAACATGAAGTTGGTCGGCAGCCCGCCCGGCGTGCCGGCCGTGACCCAGAACACGGCGAGGACGGCGGCAGCCACCGGGGCGACCGCGTGCAGGGTTCGGCGTGCGCTCGCGCTCGGTTGTTGCCGCGACGCGGCGAGAAAGGCCAGGGTGGCACCGGCCATGAGATCGAACAGGCGGGTGTCTGTCCCGTAGTAGATCCGGGAAGGGTCGGTCCCGGGATGGAACAAGACGGCCATCAGGAGCGACGACACCAACCCGAGGGTGATCGTGAGGACCACTCCCACCGTGCGCCAGCCTCGCCGGGCGTACCGCAGCAGGACCAGGAGTACGAGGGGCCACACCAGATAGAACTGCTCCTCGATTGCAAGGGACCACGTGTGCTGCAGCGGCGAGGGGGTCGAGAACTGCGCGAAGTACGACTGGTGCGCGTAAATCAGGTGCCAGTTGTTCGCATACAGCAGGGTCCAGATGGCGTCGCCTCGCAGGCCGGAAAGGTCGATCAACGCGTTCGCACCGGGTGCGCCGAAGAGCGCATTGCCGATGAGATAGAGGGCGAGCGCGATGACGACGAGGAACAGCGCGGGTAGGAGCCGCTTGGCGCGCCGTCCCCAGAAGGCCGCCAGGCTGATACGGCCTGATCGGACCCACTCCTCGAGCAGGAGGGACGTGATGAGGAACCCGGAGAGGACAAAGAAGAGATCGACCCCGAGATAGCCGCCCGACGCCCACCCGAGCTGGAGATGGTAGGCGACGACGCCGATGACGGCGGCGCCTCGCAGGCCGTTGAGTGCGGGGAGATGCCGCCCGGTGACTGCTGTCGTCGGCGTGACGGCCTCGTGGCGCGCCCGCACGATGGCCGTATCGGTCACACCTGCTCCATCTTGCAGACACGCGGGTCTGGCGTCGGGTGGAGAAGGAGGTCGGACAGGCCGCGGAGCGACTGCGGGACCGAGTCGCCCGATGTGAGGTCCAGCGCGACGAGCGGGCTCGCCTCGCTCAGCGGTCTCGCCCGGGTGGCGGGAGCGTGTGCCGGGAATCGCGGCCCCTCGCTCGCCACCACGCCCTCGCGCCACAGCGACCGGCAGAGTGCGATCGCCTCGGCCAGCTCGTCGGTGAATGGCGGCTCGAAGCAGAGCACGCTGCGGCCGCCCGAGACGAGGTCCAAGCTCGTGAGATCGCGGGCGAGCATGGCGGGATGCCGACCGTCTTGTGCCAACTCGACACGAACGCCGAGCAGCGTCTCGGGGACGGACGCGGACAGCCCGGCCGCCACGACGACTGGATCACCGAGGGCACCCTGGCTCACGAACACGCCCGCCGCACCAGCAGCCATGGCATTGAAGGCCTGTTCACGCAGCTCCCTCACGGTGTCTGCCTGGAGGAAGTGACCTTCCACGGCGACGCAGACTAGGACGCCGGGGCAGGATTCCTCGGTCATGGGCCGTCAGGCTCGCTCCCACCAGCCCCCGGCGTCGTGGGCCAGGCCTGCCTGCGCCAGCCACTCCAGAGCGCCACAGAGGGCAGGGAACGGAAGACCCGTCACTCGTGAGAGCTCCTCGAGCGACGTCGGGTCCTGGGTCAACGCCTCGTACACGATCCGGTGTTCCCCCGTTGGATCGCCGACGCCGACGCCGACGCCGGCGGCGGCGCCGGTCGACGAGGACGCGGTTCGGAGAGCCTCAGGGCTCGGCACGACCGCGCCGGCCAGCGACAGGGCGACAAGGACGTCGGCGACCGAGCACACCGGGAACGCACCGTCAGCGAGCAACTCGTTCGTGCCCTCGGATGCGGCGCTCCGAATGGAACCCGGAACCGCGCCGACGGGGACACCTCGCGCTGTGGCGGCGTCGACGGTGTGCTGCGAGCCCCCGTGGTGCCGGCTCTCGATGACTACAACCACGTCGCTCAAAGCCGCTAGCAGGCGGTTGCGCACGGGGAACCGCCACTTCTCCGTGCGCACCCCGGCCGGTGACTCCGAGACGATCACGCCGTGTTCGGCCACACGCTCCCACAGGCGCGTGTGACGTTGTGGGTACGGACGGTCGAGCCCACCGGCGGCGACTGCAAGTGGTGGCGCACCCGCGCCGCACGCGCCCTCGTGGGCCGCGCCGTCGATCCCGAGCGCGAGCCCGGAGACCACGCTGACGCCTGCGGCCGACAACTCGGCGCCGAGTTGCGCGGCGACACCGATCCCATATCGGGTGGGCGCACACGTTCCCACCAAGGCAACGGTCGGTGGCCCGTTCATCGCCGACGGGTCGCCGAGGCAGTAGAGCATGGCGGGCGCTGCGGGGTCGTCAGCCAGTCGGGTCGGGTACCTCGGGTTGTCCGCCAAGAGCACCGTGATCCCAAGTCGCTGATGTGCCCGCCAGAGGTCCTGGACTCGTCCGACTGACGCGGCGTCGCCCGCAGAGATCCCCGACCGCCGCTGGCTCCTCGCCCATGCGGCCGATGGTGGCTCCGACGCGAGCGCAGAGCGCAGGGTCGACGGCCCGACTGAGGGTGTGGCGGCGAGCGCGATGGCGTAGGCCTCTTCGGGCAATGCGGATCCGGGTTGAGGACCGGGTTCGGACACATCAGGCGATGTCATGTCGCGACGACCGCCCGGCCACCACGCAGAGCGATGGCCTCGGAGACGTGCGCGAACGTCACCGCGTCGTCCCCGTCCAATGTGGCCACCGTCTGGGCCACCCTGGTCACCTTGTGCAGCCCTCGCGCGCTCAAGTCGCCGGCGCGCAGCTTGGCGGCCAACAACGCCTCGGCGTCCGCTGCGAGTCGCGGTGGACCCGCCGAGCCGGCGGCCGCGGCGGCGCGTGCTCGTGCGGCGGCGACCCGCGCAGCCACGGCGGCCGACGGCTCGCCCGGCGTGACGGAGAGGAGGTCGTCCGGGTCGGGCCGGCTGAGCCCGACCACGAGGTCGAAGCGGTCCAGCAGTGGCGCCGACAGTCGTCGGCGGTACCGAGCCCTCGCCACCACGCTGCAGCGGCATGCCCCTTCGTAGACGCCCTCGCCACACGGGCACGGATTCATGGCAGCCACGAGCAGGAATGCCGCCGGGAACGTCACCGTCCCACCGGCGCGGCTCACCCGGATCACACCCTCCTCGAGGGGCTGGCGCAGTGCCTCCAAAGCGGCAATGGGGAATTCGCCGAGCTCGTCGAGGAACAAGATCCCGTGGGTGGCCAGACTCACCTCGCCGGGACGGAGGGACCAGCTCCCACCGCCGACCAACGACACGATGGATGCCCGGTGGTGCGGGGCACGGAAAGGGGGACGGCTGAGGAGCGCACCGTCGGGCAGCGAGGATCCCGCCGCCGAGTGGATCCGGGTCACGGTCAGCGCCTCGTCTGGGTCCAATGGCGGCAGGAGGCCGGGCAGCCGCTCCGCCAACATGGTCTTGCCGGACCCTGGAGGCCCGATCATCAGCACGTGATGGTTCCCCGCGGCCGCCACTTCGAGCGCTCGTCGCCCGAGCGCCTGCCCCCGCACGTCGGCCAGGTCCGGGCCCTGTGGCCGCTCTGCCTCGGCGTCGCGCACCGGGACCTCGGGCCAGGTCTCCTGTCCCCGCAGCACCTTGGCCAGGCCGCCCAGGGTTGCCACGCCGTGGACGTCGGTTCCCCTCACCAGGGTTGCCTCGCCCACGTCGCACAGCGGCACCACGAGCTCCCTGGCCGAGGTGGCGTCGGCGAGCGCGATCATCCCGGGAACATGTCGCAACGACCCGTTGAGCCCGAGTTCGCCGCAGAAGGCCATGCCTTCGGTGGCCGTGGGGCGGAGTTCGCCCGTGGCGAGGAGGAGCCCGACCGCAATCGGGAGGTCGAGCCCGGCCCCGCCCTTGCGAAGGCCACTTGGCGCGAGGTTCACCGTGACCCTCCGCATCGGCCACGGCAGGCCGCTCGAGAGCACGGCGGCCCGCACCCGGTCGCGTGCCTCGCGCACCGCGGCGTCAGGGAGGCCGACGATGGTGAAACCGGGCAACCCATTGGAGACGTGTACTTCGACTGAGACGGGATACCCGACCGCACCGCTGAGCGTCGCGGAATCGACCGATGCCAGCACGACGGTGAACGGTCGCGCTCACGCTCAGAGTCCTCCGAGGGATGTTGATCTCGGCTGTATATGAAACCTTCCGAAACCCACCCCGATTAACGAAGGATCGGCCCCCTAATTAACGAAGGATAAGCAAATATCCTTCGTTAACCCACCCCAATTAACGAAGGCTGCATATACAGGTGAAAGGAAGGTCCCCGCCGCACAGAGGAAGGCTCCCCGTCGCATTCGGCCGGAGGGAAGAGTCCACTGTCGGGTACACCGCCGGCACAGAACAGGCAGGGGAAGGGGGGCCACCAACCCGACAGCGGCCTCGGTCCCGGCCCAGGTGAGCTACTTAGACGGCAGCTCGGGACTCGGCGGTCGCGCCGGCCGAGCAGGCGGGGGCGGAGGGGGCGCCGAAGCACCGTTGTTGCTCGGCTCGCTCATGTTCTCCTGACGCAGCGTCGAGAGCAACACCTCTGCCGCACCCATCAGGCTGGTGGCCTCGTAGGGCACGACGACCTTCGCGTTGTCCGACGCCGCAATGTCCTGGAGCGCCCGCAGCTGCAAGACGGCCAGGGTGTGCGGGTTGATGGCCACGGTGTCGATCGACGTCAGCCGGGACGCTTCGCCCTCGCCACGGAGCACGAGCGCCTTCTTCTCACCCTCGGCCTGGAGTTCGAGCACCTTCATCTGCGCCTCGGCCCGCAGGATGGCCGACTGCTTGGCGCCCTCGGCCTCGAGAACGGCGGCCTGCTTGCGGCCGCCGGCGCTGTTGATGGCGGCCTGCTGCTCACCCTCGGACTTCAAGATGGCGGCCCGCTTGTGCTGCTCGGCTTCCTTCTGCTCGGACATCGCCTGCACCACGTTCATCGGTGGCGTGATGTCCAGGATCTCGATCCGGTTGAGGCGTACGCCCCACTTGGCGGTCGCATCAGCCATGTGGTCCTGCATGCGGCTGTTGATCGTCTCACGCTCGGAGAGCGCCTGGTCGAGCGAAAGCTCACCGAACACTGCTCGCAGCGCGGTACGCGACAGCTGGTCCACCGCCAACTGGAAGTCGTTGATCTCGAAGAGGGCGGACCGAACGTCGATCACCTGGCAGAAGATGGTCGCGCTCACCTGGAGCGACACGTTGTCCTTCGTGATGACCGCTTGCTGGTCCCCGGTCATCGGGAACTCGCGAACGTCGACCTTCTCCATCTTGTCGATGAAGGGCGTGAGGATGTGCAGGCCAGGCTGGTCGACGGCCTTGAACTCCCCCAGGCGCTTCACCACGCCGACGCTTCCCTGCTGCACGATCTTGATGAAGCGGCTGGCGAAGAGGGACACCACCCCGAGCCCCGCCAGGGCGGCCACGATGACGATCCCTATTACTTCACCAGCTGACGCAAACAGAACCATGGAATGCCTCTCTAACTGTCGACGGCGTAGACGACGAGCAGACCTCGCTCGACGTCGGCGACGACGACATCGGTCCCGACAGGGATGCACGCGTCAGGGTCAAGTGGGATTGCCAACCACTCCTCGCCCCTAGCCCGGATCCTTCCGGGGTGGTGCGCTCCATCGATCGCCTTGGTCACCAGAGCGGAGTCGCCGACCATACCTTGGACGCCATTGAGCACGAAACCAGTCTATTAGCGGCCGGTGTAGATAGCTTCCCGCTTCTCAGTGAAGGCGGCCAGGGCCTCGGCCGTGTCCTGAGTCGAGAAATTCAGGGCCTGGCACCGGGCCTCGTCCTCCACGGCCTGCTCCATCGATGCGGTGGACGACGCGTGCAGCAGCGTCTTGGTCATGGAGAGCGCCAGGGGCGGTCCTGCCGCCAAGGTGGCCGCCCAGTCGTCGACGAAGGCGTCGAGCTCGTCGGGCGCCAGCGCCCGGTTCACCAACCCGATCGAGGCCGCCTCCACACCGCTCCACATGCCACCGAAGAGCGCGATCTCCTTGGCCCGTGACAGGCCGACCAACCGGGGCAACAACCAGGAGGCGCCGTTGTCGAGGGAGAGGCCCCGCCGGGCGAAGATCATGGAGAGCCGCGCCGACTCGCTGCAGACACACAAGTCGCAGCCCAAGGCCAGCGAGAGGCCCGCCCCGACCGCCACCCCCTCGACCTTGGCGATGGTGGGCTTGGTGACGCGGTGCAGCGCCAGCGCGACGTCACCGAGCCGGCGCATGCGCACCAAGCCGGCCCGTTTGGCGTCGGTGGCCGGGCCGTTGGGGTCGCCGAGGTCGGCGCCCGAGCAGAAGGCGCCGCCGGCACCTGTCAGCACCATCACGCGGTCGTCAGGCGTGTCCTCCACCGCAATGAAGGTCTCGAGAAGCTCGGTCAGCATCTTGGCGTTGGCGGCGTTCTTGCGCTCGGGACGGTTCATCGTGACCGTGACGACGCCGTCCTTGCGCTCGACAATAAGGGTCTCCATGGGCTCCGACCCTACGCGGCGTGCCCTCAGAACGCACTTTCGACGAGATGGAGCGCGTGCCTGCTCAGCGCGGCGACGTCGAAGCGGATGTGGTCGTAGATCGTGTCCTGGCTGCGCAAGTACTCGGTGGCCAGCCGGCGGAGCCGGCGCTGCTTGGCCGGCGTGACCGCCTCGAGCGGGTGACCGTGGGAGTGCGACGTACGGGTCTTCACCTCACACACGACGAGCATCGTGCAGCCCGGCGGGTTCTGCCGCGTGCACAGCAGGTCGATCTCGCCCACCGCACAGCGCCAGTTCCGGGCGATCACCCGGTAGCCGTGCGACGCGTACCACTCCGCGACAGCCTGCTCCCCCATGTGCCCCAACAAGCGACGGTCCGTCATCGCCCGATGAACGGTCCGGCGTCCGGGCGCCGAGTGCCGGCCCCTCAGAGCTCCTGTTCGGGCAGCCGTTCGATGTTCACGTCGCGGAAGGTGACGACCCGAACCTCGGGCACGAAGCGGGCAGGCCGGTACATGTCCCACACCCATGCGTCGTGCAGCTCCACCTCGATACACGCCGGCGTCGTATCGCTGCGCACGTTGATCGACACCTCGTTGGCCAGATAGAAGCGCCGCTCCGTCTCGATCACGTAGCGGAAGACGGGCAGGACGGCCCGGTACTCCTGGACGAGGCCGAGCTCGATTTCGGACTCGTAGCGTTCGAGGTCTTCCTCGCTCACGCCGCGCCGCCCGTGGTACTAGCCGTCTGCTTCCTCCTCGGCGGCGTCGCCGGCCTCGTCGGTGGCGCCGGACTCGTCGCCTGAGGCCGGAGCTTCGTCGATCATGTCCACCACCTCGGCTTCGGGCTCGTCAGCCTCGACGACCTCATCATCCACGACGTCCTCGACGACCGCTTCGGCGACCGCCTTGCCCCGCGGCACCCGGCGCTCCTTGATCTTGGCCGCCTTCCCGTGCCGGTCACGCAGGTAGTAGAGCTTGGCTCGGCGCACGTCGCCCAGCGTCGTGACCTCGATCTTGGCGATGGTCGGCGAATGCACCGGGAACGTCCGCTCGACGCCCACGCCGAAGCTGACCTTGCGCACGGTGAAGGTCTCCTGCACGCCGCCGCCTTGGCGCCGCATGACCGCACCCTGGAAGACCTGCACGCGCTCGCGGTTCCCCTCCACCACCCGGACGTGCACCTTCACGGTGTCGCCGGGCCGGAACTCTGGGATGTCGTCGCGCAGGCTGTCGCGATCGATCGTTTCGGTTGGGTGCATGAGGGCGTCCTTCGCTCACTCCGGCCCGTCGGAGTGCTGGGTCTTGTGCTGCTCGGTCTACTCGGTGCCGGACAGGACATCGTAGCCGTGCTCGGAGAGGGCCTGCACGTCGCTGGGGCCGAGCGCTGACGCCCTGACCAGGCGCTCGATGAGATCGGGACGCCGTTGGGCGGTGCGCACCAGTGCCTGGGTGCGCCGCCATGCGGCCACCGCGCCGTGGTCACCCGAGCGCAGCACGTCAGGCACCTCCCAGCCTCGGAAGGATGCCGGACGGGTGTACTGGGGGTACTCGAGCAGGCCCGCGCTGAAACTGTCGTCCTGCGCCGAGTCCTCGTTGCCGAGCACGCCTGGCAGCAGGCGTGCCACCGCCTCCACCACCGCCAGCGCCGCCAGCTCGCCGCCGGCCAGCACGAAGTCCCCCACGGACAGTTCGCCGTCCACCAGGTGATCGGCTACCCGCTCGTCCACGCCTTCGTAACGCCCGCAGAGCAGCGAGAACCCACCTCCTCCGACGTCCCCCAGCGCGGCCAGCTCGGCCGCCACGCCCTGGTCGAAGCGACGCCCGCCGGGCGCGAGCAGGTAGAGGGGGCGGGGCAGGTCCGGCACCGCCTCCACGCAGCGGAAGAGCGGCTCGGCCATGAGGACCATGCCCGCGCCACCCCCAAAGGGGCTGTCGTCGACGGAGCGTCGGGGGTCGTCCGCACCCTGGCGCAGGTCGTGCACGCGCACGTCGAGGGCGCCGGTCTCGCCAGCCCGCCCGAGGATGGACGTGGCGCAGTAGCCGACGACGACATCGGGAAAGATCGTGAAGACGTCGATCCTCATAGCTCGAGCAACCCCTCGGGGATGTCGACGTCGACCGTCCCCGTCTCCACGTCGTGGCGAGTGACGAAGCGCACGGGGATCAGCCCGCCCGACTCGAGGACCAGCAAGTCGCTGGCGGGGTTGGCCTCGACCGACGCCACCCGCCCGAGCGGCGTGCCGGTGGCGTCGCGCACCAGCGCGCCGAGCAGTTCGTGCACCCACAACGTCCCGGGCACCTCGATCGGCTCGGCTTCGAGGTCGGCGCCGCGCAGACGGTCGGCACCCTCGCGGTCGGTGACGCCCTCGAAGTGCACCAGGTACCGATCGGAACCGCCCATCGGGCGCGACGAGAGCACGCGCAACGGCACTCCGCCGACCATCGGGGTGGCGCCCGGTTCGAGGCGCTGGATCTGGTCGGTCCAGAGGTGCACGATCACCTCGCCCCGTAGGCCGTGGGCCCGGGCGACCCGGCCGACGGTGAGCAGCTCAGTCGTCGACGATGTCCACGCTGGCCTGGACGCCGTCCTTGGCGCCCGCCACGTTGACCAAGGTGCGAATGGCCTGCGCGGTCCGGCCCCGCCGGCCGATGACGCGGCCCATGTCTTCGGGGCTTACGTGCAGGCTCAGCCGCAGGCCCCCGCGGCGCTCCTCGGTGTCGATCACCACAGCGTCGGGGTCGTTGGACAGCGAGCGGGCGAGATACGTCAGGACGGCCAACGGCGTCCCCCCGTCCTGCTCGGCGCGCTCGTTGCCGACGTCGACCTCGTCGTCCGCTTCGTCTTCGTCGTCCGCGTCGTAGGCGTCGTCGTAGGCCGCGTCATCCGCGTCCTCCACGTCCTCCACGTCGTCGTCCCCGCCGCCACCGGTCTGGTTGATGTCGCCCGCTTCGTAGAGGTCGGTCACTTCGCCCTCGCCGCGGCGAACTCGTCCCAGGCGCCGGAGGTCTTGAGGAGCCGCTCGACCCGTTCGGTCGGCTTGGCGCCGCTGACCAGCCACTTGACGGCCTTCTCATTGTCGATCTTGATCACCGCGTCAGGCTCTGCCGTCGATGAACCCCGGGGCGCGTACGTACCCACGATCTCGAGGAATCGCCCGTCGCGCGGCGAACGACTGTCGGCCGCCACGACCCGGTAGGTCGGCTGCTTCTTCTTACCCATCCGCACGAGGCGGAGCTTCACTGCCACGAACTGATTCCTCCACTTCTGGGATCCCAGGCCCGGATGCCGGGACCGAGGGTCGGCACACCGGGGGACTTGCCGACGGACACGCCGGCGGCCCAAAGCACACCATTCTGCCAGATCGCCATTCTGCCAGATGAGCGAGGGTGCCTACTGGCCCTTTCGGGGCGTGACCCGCCCGCCTTTCTTCTTCTTCTTGGTGCCCTTGTTGACGCTCACGACCGGGTGGGACGACACCGCCGGTGCCGGCAACCCGGGGAACCCCGCCGGCAGCCCGGCCCCGTCACCGTCCCCGTCGGCCCCCATCAGCTGCGAGAGCATGTCGAAATCGGCGTTCCCGGCACCGTCCCCGGGTCCGGCGAGCCCGGCGCCGGCCGCCTGTTGGGCCAGCATCTTCTTGGCGGCGCGGCCGCTCATCCCGGAGAGATTCGGCATGCCGGGGAGGTTGGGCATGGCGCCCGAGGCCATCCCCTTCATCATCTTCTGCATCTCCTTGAACTGCTTGAGCAACGCGTTGACGTCCTGGATCGTGGTGCCCGATCCACGCGCCACCCGGGATCGGCGGGAGCCGTCCATGATCGAGGTGTCGTTGCGCTCGGCCGCCGTCATGGAGCACACGATCGCCTCGACCTTGGCCACCTCGCCGTCGTCGATCTGGCCGGCCGCCTGGCGCATCTCCTTGGACATGCCCGGCATGAGGCGCATGAGGCCGCCCAGCGAGCCCATCTTCTTGACCTGGCGCAGCTGCGAGAGGAAGTCCTCCAGCGTGAACTGGCCCGACATGAGGCGGCTGGCACTCTTCGCCACCTCGTCGGTGTCCATGGTGCGCTCGGCCTGCTCGATCAGGCTGAGCACGTCGCCCATGCCCAGGATCCGATCCGCCATGCGGTCGGGGTGGAAGAGGTCGAAGTCCTCGAGACGCTCGCCCGTGCTGGCGAACGCGATCGGTCTGCCCACGACGCCCTTGACCGACAGCGCGGCGCCGCCGCGCGCGTCGCCGTCGAGCTTGGTCAGGATGACGCCACTGAGCTCGAGCGCGTCGTGGAACGCCTTGGCGGTGGCGACGGCGTCCTGGCCGATCATGGCGTCGATCACCAAGAACGTGTAGTGCGGCTGGGTCGCCGCGGAGATGTCACGTATCTGCTCCATGAGCTCGGCGTCGATGGTGAGGCGGCCCGCGGTGTCGATGATGCAGATGTCTCTGCCGAGCCGCCGCGCTTCTTCCACCCCGGCCCGCGCACAGCGGACGGGATCGGTCGGCTCCGAGAAGACGGTCACGCCGACCTGGTCTCCGAGCACGCGCAGTTGCTCGACGGCCGCAGGGCGCTGCAGGTCGGCGCCGACGAGGAGCGGGTTGCGGCCCTGCTGCTTCCACCAACGGGCGAGCTTCGCCGAGTTGGTCGTCTTGCCCGATCCCTGGAGGCCCGCCATGAGCACGACCGTGGGTGGTCTCGACGCGTAGGAGAGCTTGAGGGTCTCGCCGCCGAGCACCCCGATCAGCTCCTCGTGCACCGCCTTGATGACCTGCTGGCCGGGCGTCAGGCTCTTCGACAGCGACTCGGTGCTGACCCGCAGCCGGATGCCATCACAAAAGCGCCGGGCCACGCCGAGCTCGACGTCGGCCTCGAGGAGCGCGGTGCGGATCTCCTTGAGTGCCTCGTCGAGATCCTCGTCGCTGATGCGGC
This sequence comes from uncultured Acidimicrobiaceae bacterium, assembly GCA_963744935.1. Lineage (GTDB taxonomy): Bacteria > Actinomycetota > Acidimicrobiia > Acidimicrobiales > RAAP-2 > Bog-473. The sequence goes on along the minus strand of CAVUVM010000009.1, from coordinate 167,456 downwards.
CCTTGCCGCGCAGGCGGGTGGAGATCCGCTCCAGGCGGTCGGAGAGGGCGTCGAACATGGGGTCTCAGGTTAGTGGCGGCACCGCTCCGGTCCGCGACGCACACGAGGACACACAACAGGACGTCACACGCAGGGGCCGCACGCTGGTGCGGCACGCCGGTGCGCAGTGCCGGGGCGCAGTAGGTGGCTGGGTCCCACAGAGTCTGCCGTACGCTCCGGTCGTGGGCATCCGTTCCCCTGACCTGCACTACGTGCCCTACGCCGAGCTTGCCGGAGCGCCCAACGTCATCGTGGACGGCTCGCCCACCGACGGCACGCTGCTCTGCTTGTCCCATTGGCCGGGCATCGGGAGCCCTGCCCTCTTCGCGGCGGATCTCTCGGCCGAGATGGCCTTTTTGTACCTCGACGCCTTCGACCACCACCCCGGGGCCGGGGCCGTCTCCAACAACCACTTCGATCAGGACGGGCTGGTAGGTGTCTTCGCTCTCGCGTCGCCGGCCGACGCACTGGCGCGACGCGAGCTGTTGGTCGAGGTGGCCCGGGCAGGCGACTTCGCAGACACCTCGTCGCGGGAGGCCGCACGCATCTCCATGGTGCTCTCGGCCTACGCCGACCCCGAGCGCAGCCCGCTCGAGAGACTCCCGGACGACTACGACGCGCTCACCGCGTTGCTCTACAACGAACTGGTGGAGCGGTTGCCCGAGCTTTGCGACCGAGTCGAATCGTGCCGTGCGCTGTGGGGGGACGAGGATGCCACGCTCTCGGCGAGTGAGGCAGCACTGGCCTCGGGCGCGGTGACGATCAGCGAGGTGCCCGACCTCGATCTCGCCGTCATCGAGGTGGGCCCATCCGCACCCGATGGCGGCGGCCATCGTTTCGGCGGCCAGTGGGTCTTGGGCCTGCACCCCATCGCCGTGCATGGTGCGACCGAACGCGGCGCGCTCTTGACGATGCGCGGCTCGCACTTCGAGCTGGCCTACCGCTACGAGAGCTGGGTGCAGCTCCGCTCGCGACCCGTCCGGGCCAGGGTCGACCTCGCACCGTTGGCCGAACGGCTGAACGAGGCGGAGGCGGCCGCAGACGGCGACGCGGCATGGGTGGCCACGGCCTCCTCTGGGCTCACACCCACGCTGGCGCCGGCGGCGCAGGCCGAGAGCGCGCTGACACCGAGGGACGTGCGTGAGCAAGTGGAGGACTACCTGCGCGTAGCCCCGCCGGCGTGGGACCCCTACCGCGTCACCCGCTGACGGCTGACGGCTGACCGCTGACGGCTGACGGCTGACCGCTGACGGCTGACGGCTGACGGGGGGCGCCTGCCGCCGTGCGGCGGCAGGCAACGGCTACCGTCTCGGCTCATGCTTCACGACCATTCGCGCGTCCGGACGTCCGCGACCATGCTCGTCGTGGCCGGAGCTTTCGGCCTGGCCGCCTGCAGCTCCTCGCCGGCGACACCGACGAGCGCAACGAGCACCACGCGCACCACCGCCGGCAGCACGTCCGCCACCTCCACCACCGCGCCGGGCGGCGGTCCCCTCATCGCCATCGCGTCCATCCCAGCGGCCGACCGCTCCCCTGCCGGCACCGCCGGCACGGCGCCGACGGTCACCGTGCCCTCCGGGTCCGCGCCGACCTCGCTCGAGAGCGCGGACCTCATCGTCGGCACGGGAGCGATCGCCGAGCCGAAGGACACCATCACCGTCCAGTACGTCCTGGCCACGTACTCCTCGCGCAAGGTGGTCCAGTCGTCGTGGACGAGTCAGCCCTTCACCTTCACACTGGGAGCGGGTCAGGTCATCCCGGGCTGGGACAAGGGCGTGGTCGGCATGAAGGTCGGCGGACGCCGCGAGCTGATCATCCCGCCGAGCCTCGGCTACCAGGACTCGTCGCCGGGGCCGGGCATCGCGCCCAACGACACGCTCGTCTTCGTCATCGACCTCCTCAAGATCAACTAGGTCACGCGAAGGAGCAGGCGTGGACGTTGCCACCCACATCGAGGCGCTGCGCCGCGAAGGGGAGCTGATGGCGGCGGCCACCGACGTTGTCGAAGCGGACGCAGCAGTGCCGACCTGCCCGGAATGGCGCGTGCGCGACCTGGTGCGGCACATGGGTGGGGTGCACCGCTGGGCCACCGGTTACGTGGCCGAGGCGCGCACGGAGATCTGGGACGTCGACCTCGACGACGTGGTCGGCTCGTGGCCCGAGGACAGCGCACTGGCCGGGTGGCTGCGCGACGGCTGCGCCGCGTTGGCCGACGCACTCGGGGATGCGCCGGCCGACCTCCACTGTTGGACCTTCCTCCGAGCGCCGTCGCCCCTCGCCATGTGGGCGCGCCGGCAGGCACACGAGACGGCCATCCACCGTGTCGACGCCGAGTTGTCTGCGGGCCTCGCCCAGAGCGCGTTCACGCCGGCGTTCGCCGCCGACGGTGCCGACGAACTCTTGACGTGCTTCGTCCCGCGCCGGTCCACTTCCTTGCGCGCCGAGTCGCCGACGACGCTGGGCGTTGCGTGCACCGACGCTGACGCGTCGTGGACGCTTCGGATCGACGCGGACGGCGTGACGACGACCGCGGGGCACGAGGGCGGACCGTCGGGCGAGGGCGAGGGCGAGGCTGCATGCACCGTGCGCGGCGCGGCGGCCGACCTCTATCTCGCCTTGTGGAACCGACCCGGCGCCGAGGCGCTCTCGATCGAGGGTGATCGCTCCGTGCTCGATCTGTTCGGCGAATCCGTACAGGTTCGCTGGGTCTGACCTCAGGCGGCGGTTGCTGCAGGGGTAGGCGCGAGCTCGGGCAGGCGGCGGCGTCCCAGCAGCCAGTAGGCGACCGACCCCGTCGTGTTGAGGCTCGCGGCCACGCGCCAGAAGCGCTTCGAGCCCCGGACGGCGGCGTCAGGGCGCAGGCGCAGGTCGCGGATAGTGAAGCGCAAGACAATCAGATGCACGATCAGCGTGACCGTCAGCACCCGTACCTGTCGCTCGGTCATGACTCCTCCCCTCGCTCCCTCGCCGTTCTCCCCTCGTTCAAGGGACACAACGGACTCGGCCACGGTGCTTCGAGCGGCGTCGTGCGCCGTGGCTCAGTCGCTGGCGAGGAGGGCTTCGACGAACTCGTCAGGGTCGAAGTCAACGAGGTCGTCAGGTCCTTCACCCAGCCCGACCAGTTTGACCGGTAGTCCGAGCTCGCGCTGCACGGCTACGACGATCCCGCCCTTGGCCGTCCCGTCCAACTTGGTCAGCACGATGCCGGTCACCTCGACGGCGTCGGTGAACTGGCGGGCTTGGACGAGCGCGTTCTGCCCGGTGGTGGCGTCGAGAACCAGGAGGACTTCGGTCACGTTGCCGGGGTCGCGGTCGGCCACCCGGCGGATCTTCTTGAGCTCCTCAACCAAATTGACCTTGGTGTGCAGGCGCCCTGCCGTGTCCGCCAGGACCAGATCGTTGCCCCGGGCGGCCGCGCGCTGGACCGCGTCGAAGACGACAGCGCTCGGATCGCCACCCTCGGCGCCCTGCACGATGTCGGTCCCGGTGCGCTGCGCCCACATGGCGAGCTGATCGACCGCAGCGGCGCGGAACGTGTCGCCCGCCGCGAGCAGGACCGACCGGCCCGCCGCCGACTGGCGCCGGGCCAGCTTGCCGATCGTCGTCGTCTTGCCGACCCCGTTGACCCCGACGATGAGCCATACGTCGGGTGAACCGGCGATGCCGTCGAAGCGGAGCTCCCGTGAACCGGCCGTCTGGAGCAACTCGCGGATCGAGCGGCCGAGCGCCTCGAGCAGGTCGTCGCCGCCACGGATCTCTTTGGCATCGACCTTGGCACGCAGGTCGTCGAGGAGCGCGGTGGTCGTCGCAACGCCGACGTCGGCCCGGATGAGGGCCTCTTCCAACGAGTCCCACGTCTCGGGGTCGATCCGGCCCGAGCGCAAAGCCGAGACCGCGCCGCTGAACAGGCCTCGCACGCCACCGAGACGGCTGCGGTAGGTGGCAGGCGGGGCTTCGGGCTCGGCCGGCGCCGCAGGTTCGGCCTCGGGCGCGAGAGGCGGTGCGCGCTCAGCGGTCGGCGCCGCTGGCGCACGAGCGGCAGGAGGCGCCTCGGCGGTGGCTGGCGGTGGCGCCGGCGTGGCCGGCCGCGGTGGGGCCTCAGTGGTTCCTCCGCCACCACGGCGGCGCGACCTGGTACGGGCGATCGTCCCGGCCGCGACAGCGAGAACCACGGCCACGACCGCGATCGTGATGTAGACGCCGATCACGCGACTGGCTCTTCGTCGTCCTCGTCCAGCGCCGCCGGTGCACCTGCAGCGGCTTCCGCCTCTTGGGCGGCCTCCGCCTCTTGGGCGGCCTCCGCCTCTTGGGCAACTTGGGCCGCCTGGGCAGCTTGGGCCGCTTGGGCCGCCGCGACCGCCGCCTTCTCCTCGGCGTAGGTCATCTCGGGGCCCTGTTCCTCGTCCTCACGCGACTCCTGCCGTCCTCGGGAGACCGCGACGACGCCGGCGATGACACACAGGAGGGCGACACCGATGAAGACCCCGGCGAGCGTGCCGGTCACGCGGGAGAGGGCTCCTTCGCAACCTTCTGGCTGACCACCTGCGAGGAGCCACCGGGCGCCATGGTCACGCCGTAGAGGGCGTCGCCGGTCTCCATGGTGCGCTTCTGATGGGTGACGATGAGGAGCTGCGCCTCGTCCCTGAACTCGTGTACCAGCGCCAGGAATCGGCTGAGGTTCACGTCGTCGAGCGCAGCCTCGACCTCGTCCATCATGTAGAAGGGCGACGGCCGGCTCCGGAAGACAGCGAAGAGGAAGGCCAGCGCAGCCATGGAGCGCTCGCCACCCGAGAGCAACGAGACCCGGCGAACGTTGCGGCCCGCGGGGCGAACCTCGATCTCCACGCCGGTGTTCAAGAGATCGTCGGGGTCGACCAACATCAAGCGCCCGGTGCCGCCGGGGAACAGCATCGTGATGAGCGCGGAGAAGTGCTCGTTGACGTCGGCGGCGGCGGCCGCGAAGGACGTCATGATCTCCTGGTCCAGCGTGCGCACGACCTCGTGCAACTCGCGGCGAGCCCCGCGCACGTCGTCCACCTGGGCCTCGAGTTCCTTGTGCCGCTCCTCGAGCGTCGAAAGCTCCTCGAGCGCCAGCGGGTTCACCGGCCCGAGCGCAGTCAGCTTGCGCTCAAGCTCATCGGCGTGCTGCGTCAACGTCGTCTTCTCCGGGACTTCTGGCTCGGGAACGCCGGCCAACTCCTCAGGCGTCGCATTGAGGTCTCGCGCGATGTGCTCGTGCAACGTCTCTGTCCGTAGGTCGACCTCGTTCACCTCGAGGTCGAGGGCACGGGTGCGGTTGCGCACCGCGTCGAGACGCTGCTCGGTCGTGTGGCGGTCTTGGCGCAGCTGCTCGAGGCGCTCACCGCCGGCGCGCACCGCGTCGACCTGGTCCTGGTAGTCGTGGCGCAGCGACTCGAAGATGCCGTCAAGGCGGGCGTGCTCCTGCTGGACGACGGACTCGAGACGTGCCAGCGCGGCCCCTTCGGCCTCCAGTCGTTGGCGTCGTGTCGCCGCGGTGGCGCGCTCTTCGGCGTGGCCGGCCAGGCGCCGCTCCACCTCACCATGGCGCTCGACCAGGACGCGCCGGCGTTCGGCGACGCCCGCCACCCGGACCTCGAGCTCTTGGCGTCGACCGAGCAGGTGCGCCCGGTGCTCCTCGAGCTCCCGCCACGCGTCGAGCGCGTCGTGCAGATCGGGTAGCGCACCGGCCAACTGTGCCTGCTCCGCCGTGACGTCGGCCAGCCGCTGCTGCGCGGCCAGGACAGCGGCACGCGCCTCGTCGAGTTCGCCCGACACCCGGCGCTGCTCGTCGCCCGATCGCTCCGTGTCGGTCCGCGCCGCCGCGACGGCGGCGTCGTGGCGGTCGGCCGCCCGCTCGGCCGCGGCACGCGCGTCGCGCGCCCGGGACAACACGATGCGGGCCTCGGACAGCTGCGCCCGGGCCAGCTCGGCGGCGCCGGCGGCAGCCTCCGCCCGGCTGCGCGCCTCCTCGACGGCGGCCGCGGTGACGACGCCCGAGCCCGACCGGACGCGCCAGCCACTGGCGGCGAAACGGTCGCCCTCGATCGTCACCACGATCAGGTCGTCGCGAGCGAGCGAGAGGTCGATCGCCTCCTCCCAGCCGTCCACGCGCACCGCCCGCCCGATCAGCGTGTCGAGCACGGACTCCGCGACGGCACCGCCCCGGCGCGCCCGAACGTGGCGGCGGACCGGCTCGGCGCTGCTGCCGGGCGGTAACGCGCCGACATCCGCCGCAGACTGGCGCGGTGCGAGAACGGCGCCGGTGACGCCGCGCTCGCGCAGGGTCGACAGCGCTGCTTGCGCGGCGCGTCGCCCATCAACGACGACGGCCGCGACGCCAGCACCCGCCGCCGCCTCGAAGGCGGCCTCCCAGCCCTCGTCGACCTCGACCAGATCCACCAGCGAGCCAACGACCCCGTCAACGTCGCGCAACAGCTCGCGACCACCGGCGCCTTGGAGGTCCGACAGCGCACGTTCCAATGCCTCGGCGCGTGCGGCGCCGCGGTAGCGCGCCTCTTCCGCCTCATCGGCTGCGGCCTGGGCCACTTCGGCCTCGCGTACTGCCACCTCGAGCTCGGTGGTCCGCGCGGCGAGGTCGGTGTGGAGGACTTCGGTGGCCTGCTCGAGCTCGCCGGAGGTGGTGACCAGCAGATCGGCGCGGACCGCCGCCGCGGCAGAGCGCTCCTCGAGCGAGGACACTCGTGCGACCAGTGCGTCGAGGTCCTGCTGCTCGCGCGCAGCGGCCCGCGTCGCCTGCTCGGTGCGGACACGCACGCGGGCGATGGCCTGATCGGGCGCCTCGCCGCCGAGCACGTCGGCCCAGCGCTGGCGCAGGGACGCCTCTTCGTCTGCCAGCGCAGTCTGTGCGCGGGCCAGTTCCTCGCGTTCGGGCGCGCCCCCCGTCGCCTCTTCGGCCTCGGCGACCGCCAGCTCGGTGGCCAAGCGTGCAGCTTCGGCTTCGAGCGTGGACACCACGTCGACATCGGCGTTCGCATCCAGCGCGGCCACCACACCTCGTCCGCGCTCACGCAGCACGCCCGAGAGACCACGGGCCCGCTCGACCAGGCCCTGCACCCGGCCGAGGGCGCTGGCCAGGTCCTCCTCCCGGCGAGATGACAGCTCGGCGGTCGTGCTCGTGGCCTCGGCGTCGAGCTGCTCGAGGGCCTCGTGCAACTCGCTCTCCTCGTCGCGACACACGGTCAGGCCCGTGGCGGCCGACCGTCTGCGGGTGACCAGGTCGGCCAGCTCCGCGCCGGCCAGGTAGCGGCGCACCGCGAGCAACTCGCCTGCGACGGCATCATGTGAACGCGCCGCCGCGGCCTGGCGCTCGAGGGGCCGGATCTGGCGCCGCACCTCGCGCACGAGGTCCCCCAGGCGCTCGAGGTTCTCGGCGGTGGCGGCCAGGCGTCGTTCGGCCCGCTCGCGGCGTCGGCGGTGCTTGAGGACGCCCGCCGCCTCCTCGATGATCGCCCGGCGGTCCTCGGGCCGGGCGTTGAGCACCGTGTCGAGCTGGCCCTGCCCGATGATCATGTGTTGCTGGCGCCCCACGCCCGAGTCGCTCAGCAGCTCTTGGATGTCCAGCAGGCGGCAGGGCGCACCGTTGATGGCGTACTCGCTGTCACCCGAGCGGAAGAGCGTCCGGGTGATCGTCACCTCGGCGAGGTCGATGGGCAGCTTGCCCGACGCGTTGTCGATGGTCAGCGAGACCTCGGCCCGACCGAGCGGGGGCGCGAGGAGGTGCCGGCGAAGATGACGTCTTCCATTTTGGCGGAGCGCAACGAGCGTGGACCCTGTGCGCCGAGCACCCAGGTGACGGCGTCGACGACATTGGACTTGCCGCTCCCGTTCGGGCCGACGACGACCGTGATGCCGGGCTCGAACTCGAGCACGGTCGGGTCCGCGAACGACTTGAACCCCTTCACGCTGAGCGACTTCAAGAACATCGGGGCGACCCTACCGGCTGCCTGCGGGGTTCGTGGGGACTCGGGATCGCTCCCAACGGAGGGCCCTGCGAGGACCCCGGCGAGGGTCGAGGAGTGGATCCCGGCATGGGTTGTTCACACCTGGTGAGGGTTGGGAACCTAGACCTGGCAGTGCTCGCAGAAGAAGGTGGAGCGGCCGCCGGCCTTGACCCGGACGATCAGGTTGCGGCACCGCCGGCAGGGCTCGCCCTCGCGGTCGTAGACCTGGTGCGAGCCCTGGAAGTCGCCGATCTCGCCGAAGAGGTCCCGGTACTGCTCGTCGGCCAGCGACGAGCCGCGGTGCTTGATCGCGTCGGCCAGCGTCTCGACGATGGCCCGATAGAGCCGTCGCACCTCGGTGGCGGTCAACGAGTTGGCCGCGCGGTCGTAGCGCAGGCCGGCCTGGTAGAGCATCTCGTCGGAGTAGAGGTTCCCGATGCCGGCGGTGAAGCTCTGGTCCATCAGCAGCGGCTTGATCGCGCCCGAATGCTGGTGCAGCAGCGCGCCGAACCGGTCCCAGCTCATGAGGTCCTCGATCGGATCGAAGCCCAGGTGGGCCAGCTCCGGGACGGCCTTGCGGATGGCCGCGCCGTCACCGCCGGCCGTGCCTGAGACCGGCGAGAACGGCGTGCCGTCGGCCTTGAGCGGAGGCGTGGACACGAACAGCTCGCCGAAGGTGCGCGGATCGACGTAGCGCAGCTCGCCACCCTGGGTGAAGGTGATCACGACGTGGGTGTGCTTGGGCTTGGGGTCCTTGACCGACTTGACCCGGAGCAGCTGGCCGCTCATGCCGAGGTGCACGACGAGGGTGTCCCCGCTGTCGAGGGTCAAGAGCAGGTACTTGCCGAGTCGCCCGACCGACTTGATGGTGCGCCCCTCGAGCAACGCCCGGAAGTGCTTGGCCGACGGGTGCCGGCGCACCGAGCGGCCGTTGGCGACCGAGACGGTCTTGATCTTGCGCCCCACCACCTCGCGCGCCAGGTCCTGGCGCAATGTCTCGACTTCGGGCAGTTCAGGCACCGTTGAGCTCCTCCCAGGCGGCCCGGGCCGCCTCCTGCTCGGCGTCCTTCTTGGAACGCCCCTCGCCGATGCCCCACATGGCCCCGCCCAAGAAGACCTTGGCCACGTAGGCCCGGTCGTGGTCGGGGCCCGAGCCCTCGACGACATAGCGCGGCGTCCCCTCCCCGTCGCGGACCGCCCGCTCCTGGAGCCGGCTCTTGTGGTCGAAGTCGTCGGGCTCCTCACCGGCCCGGGCGATGGCATCGCCCAGCTCGCGCAGGACCAGCATCTGGGCGGCTTCCCACCCCGCATCGAGGTAGACCGCACCGAGGACAGCCTCGAAGCCGTCGGCGAGGATCGAAGCCTTGGCCCGACCCCCCGAACCCTCTTCGCCCCGCCCGAGCAGGAGCACCTCGCCCACGCCGAGGCGCCCCGCGACCTGGGCCAACACCCGGGCGTTGACCACGGCCGAGCGGACCTTGGCCAGTTTCCCCTCGGGGAACTCGGGGTAGCGGTCGTAGGCGTAGCGCGCCACCACCAACCCGAGGACGGCGTCGCCCAGGAACTCGAGCCTCTCGTTGGACGGCGCGCCACCTTCTTGCTCCCCACACCAGCTGCGGTGTGCCAGGGCGTGCTGAAGGAGGCTCAGGTCGCCGAAGGTGTGGCCAAGTCGTTCGGCCAGGATGGCCGCACCCTCAGCGCCGGCCTCAACCCGCCTCGAGCTTGGCGTAGACGTAGTCAACGGCGTCCCGGACCGTGCGCAGGTCCTCTAGATCCTCATCGTCGATGCGAAACCCGACGGTCCTCTCCCCCAGCTCCTCTTCGAGGGCCTCGACCAGCTCGATCAGCGCGAGGGAATCCGCATCGAGGTCCTCCACGAAGGAGGCACCCTCGGTGATCGACGAGGGGTCGGTTTCCAAGATGTCGGCCAGCAGGTCGCGGATCAGCTCGAACACCCCGTTGCGGTCAAGAGGGCCCTGCTTGCTGTGGGTTTCGGCTGGCACGCGACCCAGTGTAGGTCTTGAGGGGCCAGAACCGCCCGTTTATAGGGTTTGACCTGGATCTTTAGCGTTCTTTGCCGGAATGCACCGCCGCTGCCACCTGGTCTGCGAGGCCCCTGGAGGCGCACTCGTGGGCAACGAGGACGGCGTTCATCATGGCCGTTGCATTGGAGGACCCGTGGCTGATCACACAGACACCGTTGGTCCCGAGCAACATGGCGCCGCCCGTGTTCTCGGGCTCGAACTCCGCCGCCAGGGGCAACAGGTACGGGAGCAGGACCGCCGACGCCTCCCTGGTGGCGTCGTCGGTGCCGAAGACGCCCAGCAGCGTGTCGAAGAGGAAGCGCAGCGAGCCCTCGAGGGCCTTGAGCGCCACGTTCCCGGTGAAGCCGTCGGTGACGATCACGTCGGCCGGCGAGGGCAGGAGGTCCCGCCCCTCGAGGTTGCCGATGAACTCGAAGCCCTTCTCTGCCGCGAGCAGGGCGTGCGTCTCCTTGACGAGCGGGGTGCCCTTGGAGGGCTCCTCGCCGATGGAGAGGAGTCCCACGCTGGTCTCGGTGGCGGCCGGGCCACCCGACTCGGTGCCGAAGCGGGCGGCCACGTAGGCCGCGCCCATCTGGGCGAACTGCACCAGCATCTGGGGTGTGCACTCGGCGTTGGCGCCGGCGTCCACCAGCACGGCCGGTGTCCGGCCGAGACGCGGGAGCGGGGTGGCGATGCACGGTCGCACCACAGATGGCAGGCGGCCCATGCGCAGGAGCGCCGAAGCCATGGTCGCTCCGGTGTTGCCGGCCGAGACCATGGCCGAGGCCTTCGCGTCGCGCACGAGCTCGGCGGCACGTACCAGCGAGGAGTCCTTCTTGCGGCGCACCGCTGTGGCCGGGTCTTCGTCCATGGCGATGACCTCGGTGCAGGCGACCAGGTCCAGTCCCCGGGTGTCGCCCACCTGCTCGGGCGGGCCCACCAAGACGACCCGCACGCCGTGCTCGTCGACGGCGCGGCGGGCGCCCTCGACGATGTCGGCGGGGGCCTTGTCGCCACCCATCGCGTCGACGGCGACGGGAAGGGTGGCCAGTGTCTCGGGCGCCGGGCGTTCGCCCCGGCGGCTCAAGTCAGTCGACCTCGACCGCTTGGCGCCCCTTGTACCAGCCGCAGCTGGGGCAGACGACGTGCGGCGTCTTCGACGCCTGGCAGTGCGGGCACACGCTGCGAGGCGGCCGGCTCAGGCGCCACGCCGCAGCCTGGTGGCTGCGGCCCTTCGCCTTGGACTTCTTCTTCTTCGGGACAGCCATGGACGGTCTCCAACGATCGGTTCTGAGGACGCCGTCGGGGGCTGGCGGAATAATGCGAGCCCTCCGGGAGCGGCTACCGGAGCACGTCGAGGTTAGCCCACCGGGGATCCCGAGGGGCAACGCAGCCACAGTCGCCCTCGTTGCGGTTCGCCCCGCACTGGGGGCAGAGGCCGGCGCAGTCGTCCTGGCACAGCGGCGCCATGGGCAACTCGAGCACGATGGCGTCGCGCACCATCGGGCCGAGGTCGATGTCGTCGTCGGTGATCGGGTAGAGCTCCTCGTCCGAGGCGCTCGCCAGCGGGTCGTCGGCGAAGCGCTCGTGGACACCGATGCGCAACTCGCCCGACACCGGCTCGGCGCAGCGGCGGCAGATGCCGACCCACGGGGCGCTGACGGTGCCCGCCACCTCGATCCCGCCCTCGAAGGGGTGCAGGGTCACGTCGACCTCGGCCTCGGCGCCGCCGGGGACCACGCTACGGCCCGGATCGATGCCCGCCTCGTCCAGGGGCCCGGCGAGTGCGACCTCGCCGTGGCGCACCTCGTGGGCGGACTGGCCCGAGCGGTGCAGCCGGGCCACGTGCACGACGAAGGGGTTGGCTTTTCCCATCAGGACTGGTCCTGATCGAAGAAGCCGTCCTCCTCGCTGCCAGGTCCTTCGTCGTCCTTGGCCGCCTCCACGAGGGGCGCGGCCAGCTTGGCCCGGCCGGCGTGGACCGTGCGGGTCAGCCGGTCGAGCACGATCTCCATGCCCGCCAGCTTGGTGTCCACGAAGTCCTCGGCCTGGTGGCGCAGTCCGCGGGCTTCCTCGTTGGCGTCGTCGAGGATGCGCTGGGCCACGGCGTTGGCCTGGCGCACGATCTCGGTCCGCTGCACCATGTGCTCGGCCTGGGCGCGGACGTCGTCCATCAAAGTCTCGGCCTCACGGGTGCGCTCGGCCATGAATTCCTCGCGCTCGCGCAGGAGCCAGCGCGCCTGGCGCAGCTCGTCGGGGAGACATTCGAGCGCGGACTGCACCAGCGAGGTCACCTCGTCGCGCGACACCATGACCGACGACGACAGCGGCATGGACTTGGCCGCCGCCACCAGATCGAGCACCTGGTGCAGGATCGACTCGATGCCGACCTCGTCGACCGGCTGGTCCTCCTCCACATCGAGGAACTGGTCGCTCACGGGTCGCCCACCTCTCCCCAGCGCCCCTTCTCCGCGTACTTGGCCTTGAGCGCCTCGGCCACCGGCTTGGGCACGAAGGCGGAGACGTCGCCGCCGAAGCGCCACACCTCGCGCACCAACTTGGAGGCCACGAAGGACCACTCGGGGCTGGTCGGGATGAAGATCGTCTCGACGCCCGAGAGGTGTCTGTTCATCTGGGCCATCTGCATCTCGGCCTCGAAGTCCGAGACGGCGCGCAGCCCGCGCACGATCGCCGTCGCGCCGACGTCACGCGCCACGTCGACGAGCAGCGTCGAGACCGAGACGATGCGCACCGACGAGATGTGCGCCACCACGTCCTCGAGCATGGCCTGGCGCTCCTCGAGGTCGAAGAGCGGCTTGCCCTTCTGCGGGTTGCGCAGCGCCGCCACCACGACCTCGTCGAAGAGCTTGCTGGCCCGCTCCACGATCTCGACGTGGCCGTTGTGGATCGGGTCGAAGGAGCCCGGGAAGAGCCCGACCTTCACGAGGTGGTCCCGTTGCGCTGTGCCACGGTGACGAGCGTACCGCCGTAGCGACGCTCTCTTACGACCATCAAGCCCTCGGGGAGGCCGATCGGCGCCGAGGATTCCAAGACGACGAGGCCGGCACGCAGCGCGTCCAGCAGGGCGGGCCAGTCGTCGAAGTCGTAGGGCGGGTCGCACAGGGCGAGGTCGAAACCGCTGTCGGCCCGGGCGCCCTGCAACCACTCGGGCAGGGTGGCCCGCACCAGCGTGACGGTCTCGGCGTCGAGGCCGACGGCGTGGAGGTTCTGGCGCACGGCGGCGAGGGCGTCGGCGTCCCGATCGACGAAGGTCGCCGAAGCCGCTCCCCGCGACAGCGCCTCGAGCCCGAGGGCGCCGCTCCCACAGAAGAGGTCCACCACATCGAGACCCTCGACCCCACCATGCGAGCCCAAGATGTCGAAGATCGACTCGCGCACCCGGTCCGACGTCGGACGCACCGTCCGGGGCAGCTTGGCGGCCAGCCGGCGCCCGCGGCTCCGGCCCCCGATGACCCGCATCCGCCCACCGTAGGCGGCGGGAGCGGCCGGCCAGGCGGGGCGGACTCGCTCTCCATGCGGCCTAGCTCTTGAAGAGGTACTCCCCCTCGTCCTCGCTCAAGAGCAACTTGACCTCGTCGGCCAGGCCGGGGTGGTCATCGAGCGGGGGGTCCTCCGCCACCACCACGTCGGCGACGCGACGGGCCTCGGCGAGCAGCGCGAGGTCTCCGGGGTCGGTCAGCGAGGCCAGGCGCAGGTCGCTCTGCCCCTTCTGGCGGGCCCCGAAGAGCGTTCCCTCACCGCGCACCCGCAGGTCGGCCTCGGCGAGGGCGAACCCGTCGGTCGAGCCCGCCACCGCTTCGAGGCGCTCGTTCCCCTCCTCGCCACCGAGGAGGTAGCACCAGCTCGGAGTGCCGCCGCGGCCAACCCGGCCGCGCAGCTGGTGCAGCTGGGCGATGCCGAAGCGGTCCGCGCTCTCGACGATCATCACGGTCGCCTCCGGCACGTCCACGCCGACCTCGATCACGGTGGTCGCGACCAGGACCTCGAGCTCGCCGGCCCGGAAGCTGCTCATCACCTCCTCGCGGGCCGCCGGCGCCATCTGCCCGTGCAACAGCCCGACCCGGAGCCCGGCCAGCTCGCCCGCGGAGAGGCGCTCGTACTCCTCGGTGGCCGACTTGGCCTCCACCCGGAGGGACTCGCCGACCAGCGGGCAGACGACGAAGGCCCGGTGACCGGCGGCCGCCTCCTCGTGCACCTTGGACCAGGCGCGCTCCTCGCCGTGGTGGCCCTCACCGGGCAGCCACTCGGTCGTGACCGGCACACGGCCCGGGGGGAGCTCGTCGAGTGTGGTGAGGTCGAGGTCGCCGAAGATCACCATGGCGGCCGTGCGCGGGATCGGCGTCGCCGTCATAACCAAGAGGTCGGGATCGCCGTCGGCTCCCTTGGCGCGCAACGTCGCCCGCTGCTCGACCCCGAAGCGGTGCTGCTCGTCGATCACGACACAGCCGAGCGAGGCGAAGCTGACCTCCTCGGTGAGCAACGCGTGCGTGCCCACGACGACGGAGACCTCCCCGGCGGCCAGGCCCTCGAGCACCGCGCCGCGCGCCTTGCCCTTGACCCGGCTGGTCAACAGCTCCACCCGCACCTCGCCGCCCGCCATGCCTCCCGGGCCCTCGAGGTCGCCCAGCAGCGCGCGCACGGCGGAGAAGTGCTGTTCGGCCAGCACCTCGGTCGGCACCATCAACGCGCCCTGATGCCCGCTCTGCACCGCGGCGAGCAGCGCGGCCAGCGCCACGACCGTCTTGCCCGAACCCACGTCGCCCTGGAGCAGGCGGTGCATGGGGAACGGGCCGGCCATGTCGGCGACGATGACGGCCAGGGCGCGGCGCTGGGCCGTTGTCAGCTCGTAGGGCAGCGCGGCCAGGAAGCGCGCCAGCAACGTGTCGGACACGCCGCCGGTGACCTCGCGGGGCGAGACGCTGTGATGCAGGGCGCGGGCGTTCACCTCGAAGGCGCGCCGTCGGAGCACGAGCGCGAGCTGTGTGCGGAACAATTCGTCGAAGACGAGCCGGCGCCGCGCCGCGTCCTTGGCCTCGAAGGACTCGGGCTGATGGATCGCTGCGAACGCATCGGTACGGCCCCACAGCTCGAGCGAGGAGCGCCACTCGGCGGGGAGCGGGTCGGCGAACTCGCCGGCGCGTTCGAGCGCTTCGGCGACGAAGGAGCCGATCTCCCAGCTCGTCAACCCCACCTTGGCCGAGGCGGGGTACACGGGGAGGATGCGCAGCGTGCGCCGACCGGGCGTCACACCGGCGACGACGTCGACCACCGGGTTGGCCATCTGGCGGCTGCCCCGGTACTCGGTCACCTTCCCGAAGAAGATCGCCTCGGTGCCGGCTTCGAGCTGCTTGGCCCGCCAGGGCTGGTTGAAGAAGACGATCTTGAGCCGGCCGGTCTCGTCGCGCACCACGACGTCGACCACAGCTCGCCCCGTCCGCGCCCGCCGGGCGTGCACCGACTGCACCGCCGCGAGCACCGCCGCCTCGTCGCCCACCACGAGGTCGGACACGTCGGCCTGGCGCGTGCGGTCGATGTAGCGCCGCGGGTAGGTCGTGATCAGATCGAGCACCGTCTCGATGCCGAGCTCCGCCAGCATCGCGGTCCGCCGCTCGGACACGCCACCGAGTCGCGACACCTCGATGGCGCGCAGAGCGCTGAGCGTGCGAGCGCTACTCAATCCCCAACAGGTACGGGTAGAGAGGCTGGTCCCCCTGGTGCACCTCGAGCGCCACGTCGGGGTGTTCCTCGGAGAGCCACTCCTCGATCCGTCTCGTGTCCGCCTTGCGCCGCGCCCTCGCCCTCGATGAGCGTCACCAGCTCGTGGCCGGGCTCGAGCAAGCGGTCGAGGAGGAGCCGCGTGCTCAGGACCACGTTGTCGGCGATGGAGACGACGCCGTCGCGCGAGATCCCGATGTAGTCGCCCTCGTGCACCTCGCCGACGTCGGTGGTCGAGTCGCGCACGGCACGGGTCACTTCGGCGGGGACCACGCGCGCGGCCGACGTGGCCATCGATTCGCTGTTCGTCGCCGCGTCGGCGGCGGGGTCGTAGGCCAGGAGGGCGGCGAAACCCTCGACGATCGAACCGGTCGCCACGACGCGCACCGTCTTGGCCGTGAGCGAGTCGACCTGCTCGGCCACCGGCTCGATGTTCTTGTTGTTGGGCAGGATCACCACCTCGGTCGAGCCGACCGACTCGACGGCCTTGACGAGGTCGGCCGTCGCCGGGTTCATCGTCTGGCCGCCGACCACGAGGTGGTGCACGCCGAGCGAACGGAAGATCCGCCCGATGCCGTCGCCGGAGACGACCGCGACCACGCTCGTCGTGGGGGGCGGTCCCGTCCCCTCGACGCTCGGCCCCGCGCCGGGGGCGCCGACGCTCTCGCGCACCCAACGCTCCTCCTCGACCTGCTCGTCGAGGTCGGTCACCCGGATGCGTGACGGCCGTCCGGCGTCCACGCCTGCCTCAATGGCCGCGCCCACGTCGTTGGTGTGGATGTGGCAGTTCCACAGCCCGTCGCCGCCGACCACCACGATGGAGTCACCGATGCCGGCCCACACCTCCTTGAAGGCCTCGATGGAATCGTCGGGTGAGGCCAGCATGTACATGACCTCGTAGCGAAGATCGCCGGCAGCGTGCAGCTCGCGGCCTTCGGCACCGCCGGCCCCCGGCGCAGCCCCGAAGCTCATGTGTCCGTTGAGCGCACCGAGGTCGGGGGCGGGGACCCCGGAGGGCTCGGGCAAGGGCCGCCCGTCGAGCACGAGCAAGAACGCATCGAGCAGGAGGAGGAACCCAGAGCCGCCGGCATCGACGACGCCCGCCTGGGCGAGGACGGGCAGCATCTCGGGGGTGTGTGCCAGCGCGTCGGCGGCCTCGCCGCGCGCGCCCTCCACGACGCCGACGAGACCCGACCCCTCGGCGGCCCCGGCCCCCTCGGCCGCGGCGGACGCCACGGTGAGGATGGTCCCCTCGACCGGGCGCACCACGGCGCGCCGGGCCAGCTCGGCGGCATGCGTCATGGCCTCGACCAGCAGCTCGGGACCCACGCCGGCGTCGCCGGCGCCACCCATGCGCTCGCTCATGCCACGCAGGAGCTGGGAGAGGATCACGCCCGAATTGCCGCGGGCGCCCATGAGTGACCCGTGCCCGATGGCCTTGCACACCTCGGCCAGGCCCGCCGCCGGGTCGACGCCCTCGAGCTCGCTCACGACGGCCTCGAGGGTGAGGGCCATGTTCGTCCCGGTGTCCCCGTCGGGCACCGGGTAGACGTTCAGCCGATTGATGTCGGTCTGGTGCAACCGGAGGGCGTCCCGGTACCCCCCCATGACGGCGCGCAGAGCGTCGGCGCCGAGGGTCGCCGGGGCGGTCATGGCTGGTGATGCTAACCTTTGCGCTGTTCGTGAAGGCCTGCGTGGTCCGTCGACCGCGGCCTCCCCCAGGAAGGTTCACCCCATGGCATCAGTGTGCGACATCTGCGGCAAGAAGCCCTCGTTCGGCATGAACGTGAGCCACTCGCACCGACGTACCAAGCGGCGGTGGAACCCCAACATCCAGCGGGTGCGGGCCCTCGTCGACGGGGCGCCCAAGCGCCTGCACGTGTGCACCTCGTGCATCCGGGCCGGCAAGGTCACCAAGCCGCTGCGCCGGACCCACGAGGCTGCCGCCGGCTGAGGCCGGCACCTCGCGGCGCTAGGGCGTCGCTTCAGGACTGACGTTCGCTTCTCCCACTCCCGCCTCGACCGTCTCGACGACCGGGGGTGGCAGGTCGACCCACGTGTTGTTCTGCCAACGCCGCCGCGCCGTCCAGATCGTCCCGTCCCAGTAGCTCTGCTCGCCGGCACCAAGGGCGCCCGAGCGGTACCAACCGGGGGGTTGGCCCTCGAGCAGCACCGGGGGCGGCGCTGCGTTGGCCCCCGGTGCCCCGCCCACGGGGCCCGGTCCAGAAGGACCAAAGCTCCCCGATCGAGGACCACGCCGACCAGGCCCCAACCGGTTCACTTGGAGGGCCGGCCAGTCGGAGAACGCAAAGGCGATGAAGAAGGCCCACTGCACGATGAACGCGGCGAAGTAGATCACGATCACGATCAGGTCGGCGCCGAAGAGCTTGCCGAGCGTCGGCTGTCCCGAATTGACAACCACGTTGATGACGACGATGGACAGCACCCAAGCGACGATGGCCGGCACGAACTGCGTCAGGATCCACCAACCGGAATAGCCCGCCTTCGTCACGATCGTGACGGAGGCGACGATCGAGACGATGGACACGGCGAGTCCGATGACAAAGATCAAAACCTCGACCACCAACGCCATGGGACCACCTCCCTGAGCCGAACCGCCTTTGTTCCGGCCGGTAGCCACGGTATTGATGGATGCAGAGCTCTGACAGAGCCGAAACTCACTTCGGGTCCCTCCGCCAATGCTTGTTGACCGCGAATTGCGAATTGCCAATGCGCGCGCGGTTACCCGAGCGTGTGCTGCCAGCCCAGCCGAGCCAGGCGCTTGTCGCCCAGGGTCCGCCGTTCGCTATCACCGACCACTGCGCCGATCTGCAGAGGCGGCCGCAGGCGGGCCGCGTCGAACGCTGTCCGAATCTCTTCGGCCTGCGTCCGCGACGCCGCGATGACCAACTCGTAGTCCTCCCCTCCCCCGAGCGCCTCGTCGAGGGTCGCGCCATCGGCCACGGGCACGTCCGAGAGTTCGAATCCCACCTCCGACGCATCGGCCAGCCGGTGCAGGTCCAGTGCCAGCCCGTCGGACACGTCGATCATGGCGCGCGCGCCGCACTCGCGGGCAACGGTCCCCTCGCGCAACCGGGCCACCGGCCGCCGGTACGACCACTCGTCGTCACCCCCATCGTCACCGGCCCGCAGCTCCCGCAAGCCCGCGGCAGACCCACCGCAAGGCCCGGTGACGAGCAGGATGTCGCCCGGTCTGGCCCCCGAGCGCGACACCGGAGGCGGCCCGCTTTTCTCCACCACACCGAGCACGGTCACCGCCACAACCAGCTCAGCTGCCTCGGACACGTCGCCCCCGACGACGGCACAGCCGCTCGCTCCCGACGCCTCGGCCACTCCTTCCATCACGCCGAGCGCCAGTGCCCCCTCGCCGGCGCCACCGGGCACGCACAACGCGATCAGTGCACCCAATGGCGCGGCTCCCATGGCCGCCAGGTCGCTCAGGGCCTGCATGAGCGCCTTCCACCCCACGTCAGCCGGTTGGCACAGTGAGAGGTCGACGTGGACGCCGTCGACGACGCTGTCCACGGAGACGACCAGGGAACCCCCGTCCAGCGTGGGAAGAACCCCGGCGTCGTCGCGCAAACCGAACGACTCAATCCCGTTCCCGAGGATGCCCCGAATAGACTGCACTAGCTCGTCTTCCGAGGCGAGAGGTGGTGTGTGCGCAGGTTTGGGGGATCCCACTGCACATGCCTAGCATTGGACCCCACCGAAACCGGTCGGACGAAGGAGCAGATCCCCCCGATATGGCGCCTACCAAGCACGCGAAACTTCTGGCCTGGGTCGACGAGGTTGCAAGGCTGACCACGCCCGACCGGATCGAATGGTGCGACGGCTCCGCCGACGAGTACGACCGGCTGTGCCAGGATCTCGTCGACGCCGGCACGTTCACCCGCCTGAGCGACGCCAAGCGGCCCAACAGCTACTGGGCCCACTCGGACCCCGGCGACGTGGCCCGCGTCGAGGACCGGACGTTCATCTGCTCGGAAAAGGAGATCGACGCCGGCCCGACCAACAACTGGCGAGATCCCGCCGAGATGCGCGCGCACCTCGACGGCCTCTTCAAGGGCGCCATGTTGGGCCGCACGATGTACGTCGTCCCCTTCTCGATGGGCCCACTCGGCTCGGACATCGCGCACATCGGCGTCCAGCTGACCGACTCGGCCTACGTCGCGGTGTCCATGCGCATCATGACCCGCATGGGCGCCGGTGCCCTCGAGGTGCTCGGTGACGGCGGCGAGTTCGTTCCGTGTCTGCACTCGGTGGGCGCGCCGCTCGAGGCCGGCCAGCAAGACGTCGCCTGGCCGTGCAACGCCGAGAACAAGTACATCGTCCAGTTCCCCGAGACGCGCGAGATCATCTCCTACGGCTCCGGCTACGGCGGCAACGCCCTGCTCGGCAAGAAGTGCTTCGCGCTGCGCATCGCCTCGGTCATGGCCCGCGACGCCGGCTGGATGGCCGAGCACATGCTGATCTTGAAGCTCACCTCCCCCGAGGGCGACACCCGCTACATCGCCGGCGCCTTCCCCTCGGCGTGCGGCAAGACCAACCTCGCCATGCTGATCCCGACCATCGACGGCTGGAAGGTCGAGACGGTCGGCGACGACATCTGCTGGATGAAGTTCGGTGCCGACGGCCGCCTCTATGCCATCAACCCCGAGGCCGGCTTCTTCGGCGTCGCACCCGGCACCAACACGCACACCAACCCCAACGCCATCCTCACCCTCGACGGCAACTGCATCTTCACCAACACCGCGCTGACCGACGACGGTGACATCTGGTGGGAGGGCATGACCGACACGCCGCCGGCCCACCTGATCGACTGGAAGGGCAACGACTGGACGCCCGAATCGGGCACGACCGCGGCGCATCCCAATGCCCGCTTCACCGCGCCGGCCGCCCAGGACCCCGCCATCGCGCCCGAGTGGGAAGACCCCACCGGCGTGCCGATCAGCGCAATCCTCTTCGGTGGCCGCCGCGCCGGTGTCGTCCCGCTCGTCTTCCAGTCGCACGACTGGGAGCACGGCGTGTTCCTCGGATCCATTATGGCGTCGGAGACTACGGCCGCCCAGGCGGGCGCGGTGGGCAACCTGCGACGCGACCCCTTCGCCATGCTGCCGTTCTGCGGCTACAACATGGCTGACTACTTCGCGCACTGGCTCAGCATCGGCAATGAAGCACCCGACCGCGACGCCCTGCCGAAGATCTTCTACGTCAACTGGTTCCGCAAGGACTCAGACGGCAAGTTCCTCTGGCCCGGCTACGGCGAGAACTCCCGCGTGCTCGAGTGGATCTTCAACCGCGTGACCGAAAAGGCGCCGGCCACCGACACCCCGATCGGCTGCGTGCCGACGGTCGACGCCATCGACACGGCCGGCCTCGACGTGTCCACCGAGGACATGGAGGAACTGTTGCGCGTGGACGACGACGGTTGGCGAGCCGAGGTGCCGCTGATCCGCGAGTACTACGCGCAGTTCGGCGACCGGCTGCCCAAGGCCCTCGCCGACCAGGCGGACCTGCTCGAGCAACGCCTCGGCTGAGTCCGCGCCCCGAGCACTGACCCTCAGCCCCCGGGGCTGCCCGCTCCTCCCATCTCGTTGCCGAGGTCGCGCACGTTGCGGCGCACCACGCGGGTCGCCTGGGTGGCCCGACGCCCCGACACGTAGGAGAGGCCGCCGAGTGCGGCCAGCACCCCCATGGTGGCGTCGCCCTGGGGCAGCGAGAAGGCGATGATCACGGGGATCAGCGAACCCACCACCCACACCAACTGCTGGCGCATGCCGAAGCGGGCAAACGCGCGCCCCTGGGCCGAAAGCGGGATGTAGCGCTGGGTCATGGCGTCGAAGGACGGCTGGGCCACCGCGCCGCACAGGCCGACCATGAAGGCCAGGACCACTTGGGCGAACAGCGTCCCCCACACCGCGCAGCCAATCGCCGTGACCGCGATCACCCACAGCGACGAGAGCAGCAGCTGTTGTTCGCTCAGGCGTTTGCGCAGCCTCCCGACCAGGACCAGGCCCACGATGGCGCCGGCGCCCGTCCCCGCCAGCACCAGCCCGTACCAGTAGAGACCGACTCCGTGCATGCGCCGCAGCCCGAAGGCGAGCATGAACGTCATGAACCCGGTCAGGCCGCGCACGATGCACATGGCTGTCAGGCCGAGCATCACCTCGGGGTTGGCGATCGGCTGGAGCTTCAGCAGGTCCTGCTCGCGGGCCATCGCCTCCCCCGCCTGCCCGTAGTCGCGCACGCGTGTGGACTCGTCGGTCCACATTCGCTCGACCTTGCCTCCCGAGAACACCGGCAAACGGATACCCGCGACGATGGCACCCACGAAGATCAACGTGGCGAAGACGAGGACAGCCGGCGAGCCGGCGAGCTTGTAGAGGATGACGGCTGGAATCGAGACGACGAAGCCGGCCACGGTGCCGAGCAAGGTGAGACGCGCGTTGAGCGTCGCGTAGCCGGCTTGCTCGCCCTCCCCGCCGGGCCCGGTCAACTCGGCCATCTCAGGGACGAGAGCGCCCTTGGTGACGAGGTAAAGCTTCTGACACACGAGGACCAAGAAGGCGAGCGGGAAGAGCAGCAGGCTGTGGAGGTGCGTCGCCATGAGCGGGCAGAGCACCGCCTGGCCGATGGCGGAGGCCACCACCATGAGCCGGCGTGCGCCGCGGCTGCGGTCGATGAGCGGACCGAGCAGCGGGGAGACGATGGCAAAGGGCGCGATCGTGAAGAGCAGGTACAGCAGGACCTTATGGTCGGCGGCAGTCGGCGAGATGGAGAAGAAGAGCGAACCGGCCAGAGAGATCGTGACCACGGTGCCACCGCCGAGCATGGCGCACTGCACGAGCGAGAGCCGCCCGATCGGGTTTGACTGGTCGAACAGGTCCCGCTGAGCCTGCCTGGCCATGTCCTTGAACTGCTCGACCTTGGGGGACTTCGCCACCAAGCCAATGTACGGTGTACCGTGACCGTCCACGCGTACGTCCTGATCCAAACCGACGTCGGCAAGGCGGCTCAAGTGGCCCAGCAGGTCAACGCCGTGGAGGGTGTGGTCGTGGCCGAGGGCGTAACCGGTCCCTACGACGTGATCGCCCGCGCTGAAGCGCCCACCATGAACGACCTGGGCCGCATGGTCGTCCGCGACGTCCAGCAGATCGAGGGCATCACGCGCACCATCACCTGCCCCGTCGTCCGCATCTGAACGTCGCCCCGCCTAAGGTGCCACGTTCGCACCGCTTGACCCGAGACACACCGGTTGACGACCTTCGCCTCATCGGGACGGGCAGCCTTCCCGGGCAGCCTCCGGGTCCCCGTTTCGGCCTGCATACGTATCCTTCGTAAAAATTGGGGCTGCAGGAGTTTCGGAAGGTTACGTATACGGGTACGGGCGAATTGCGCCACCGGTCCTCCCCGTCGTCTGCGCCTCTGACCCAGGGATACTCAGGACACGCCCAGGTACGGGGCCGGTGCGGGCATCGCCGCCGCCACCGTCCCGTCAACGGAATACCCCATCTCGAAACCGCACCGGGTTAATGTCCTGGCGCCCATGGACCGACCGGTCGGTCTGCTTCAGAGCAGATCTACCGGTCTCAGCCGGGGCAAATGGGGAATGCGAGAACCCGCTCGCAGGGAACGGAGGGGAGCATCACATGAACAGGCTTCGGTCACCGGAGTGTCACTCGAGGAGAGACGTCATACGTCGACGCGCGACCGCGCTCGCCGCCTTCGTGTGCACATTGGCATTCGCGTCGGCACTGAGCGCGCCGGCAGGAGCCGCCGACACCGGCACGGGGTTCGGTCCGCACGACCCCGGCGTGGCGCCGCACGCGTCGCTGAACGCCCACACCGTCGCGCCGTTGACGTTGGCCAACATCGTCGTGACCGACCTGAGCACGGGAGACTCCACGTTCTTCACCACCTCGACCATTGCACCCGTCTATCCCCCACAGTCGGCCGCGGGTTGCAACCAGGCCGCGACAGATCCGATGTGCCTGAGCCTGAACTCCAACGGCTCGAATTCCTTCAATCTGCAAGTGCCCGCGCCGGGGTTGACGGCGGGGGACATCTACGACAACGTCGGATCGAGCATGTCAGTGGCGACGCCGGACGGGGAGTGCGGGCAGCTCTTCGACACCAGCGACCAGGGCACGGTGACTGCGACCGCCGAAGTCGACCAGTACGACCTCACTACGAGCGGCCAGCCTGCACTGAACGCCGCCGCGGTCCAGTTCGATTGCACCAACGACAACCTCGACATCTCCGGCACCGTCGCCTATAACATCGTGCCGACTGACCCCGAGGACGGCTACTACGTGTTCGGGCAACAGGGTGAGATCACCGGGTTCGGCAACGACAACTACCTGGCGTACCTCAATGGTGCGCAGTACTACAACCTCAACGGCTCGATCGTCGGCATGGCCCCGACGCCGGACGGCGCCGGGTACTGGATGGTCGGGACTGACGGTGGTGTCTTCTCGAGCGGCGACGCCGGCTTCTACGGTTCGACCGGCAATTTGCATCTGAACAAGCCGGTCGTCGGCATGGCGGCGACGCCCGACGGCAAGGGGTACTGGTTCGTGGCCGCAGACGGCGGGATCTTCGCCTACGGCGACGCCGGCTTCTACGGCTCCCGCGGCGGCCAGCCGTTGAACAAGCCGATCGTGGGCATGGCGGCCACGCCGGACGGCAAGGGCTACTGGCTGGTGGCGTCCGACGGCGGGATCTTCGCCTACGGCGACGCCGGCTTCTACGGCTCCCGCGGGGGCCAGCCGTTGAACAAGCCGATCGTCGGCATGGCGCCTACCCCCACTGGGAAGGGGTATTGGTTCGTGGCTTCCGACGGCGGTATCTTCGCCTACGGCGACGCCGGCTTCTACGGGTCGACCGGGAGCATCCACCTCAACGAGCCGATCGTCGGCATGCAGCCGTCGCAAGACGGCCAGGGGTACTGGTTCGTGGCTTCCGACGGCGGTGTTTTCGCCTATGGCGACGCGGGCTTCGAGGGCAGCCTCGGCGGATCGGGCGTCACCGACGTCGCCGGGATCTCGTCGGGCATCTTGGGCCACCCGGCCTGACCCGGCCTGACCCCGGCCGGCGGCCGGACATCGGCACACCACGCGAGCGGGAGGGCCTCTTCGGGGGCCCTCTTCTCGCGTGCTAGCTCAGCGCCCCCGACTCGCGCAGCTTCGCCACCGTGTCCTCCGACACACCCCACTCGAGGAGACCCGACACCGTGTCGCCTCCGGGCAGTGACGGCGGCTTGGACACTTCCGATGGCGTGCGCGAGAACCGAGGCGACGGCGCCGGCTGCACCACCCCGCCCACCTCGATGAAGGTCGAGCGCGCCACGTTGTGCGGGTGCAGGTGCGCCTCCCAGGCCGACAACACCGGCACCACACAGGCATCGGTGCCTTCGAAGATGGCGGTCCACTCGTCACGCGTCTTGGTCTTGAAGATGGCGGCGAAGCGCTCCTTCATGGCCGGCCACTCCTCGCGCGAGTTCTGCACCGGCAGCGTCGGGTCGTCCGCCAGCCCCAGGCCCTTGAGCAGCTCGGCGTAGAACTGCGCCTCGATGCCCCCCACCGCCATCCACTTCCCGTCCGCCGTCTCGTAGACCTCGTAGAAAGGCGCCCCGGTGTCGAGCATGTTGGCGGCACGGGACTCGTTCCAGATGCCGCCCATCCGGAAGGCGTGGATCATCGTCATGAGCGTGGCGGCCCCGTCCACCATGGCGGCGTCGACGACCTGTCCCTCGCCCGTCCGCGACGCCTCGAGGAGCGCGGCCACCATGCCGAAGGCCAGCAACATGCCGCCGCCGCCGAAGTCGCCCACCAGATTGAGCGGCGGCACCGGCGCCTCGTTGGCCCGCCCGATCGACCACAGCGCGCCGCCGATGGCGATGTAGTCGATGTCGTGCCCGGCCATGTCGGCCATCGGGCCGTCCTGGCCCCACCCGGTCATCCGCCCGTAGACGAGCTTGGCGTTGCGGGCGAAACACGCCTCGGGCCCGATGCCGAGCCGCTCGGCCACCCCGGGTCGGAACCCCTCGACGAACCCGTCTGCTTGCTCGACGAGGCCGAGCACGAGTTCGACGGCATCGGGGTTCTTGAGGTCGATCCCGACCGAGGGCCGTGAGCGGTTCAAGAGGTCCCAGTGCGGCGGCGAGCCCGCTGCGCGCGCCTCGTCGGCGCGCTCGACCGCACCAGGCGCAGCACGCTCGAGCCGCAACACCTCCGCACCGGCGTCGGCCAACATCATGCAGGTGAACGGCGCCGGCCCGATGCCGGCCAGCTCGATGATCTTGATCCCACTCAGCGGTCCACTGCGCTCGGCCATCGCAGGATGCTGACCCGAGCCCGCAGTGGCGGTCAAGCCGGTCCGACCTGCGACAAGCTGGGGGTCGTGCCCACTGCCCGCGCCCCCGGACGCGTCACCATCATCGGCGACCACACCGACTACAACGGTGGCCTCTCCCTCCCCATGGCCATCGGCCTCGCCACCGAGGTCACCTTCACCGCGAAGCCGGACAGCTTCCTCGTCGGCCTCGACTCGGACCAGTTTCCCGGTCAGCCCTTCGAGATTCCCTTGGGCGGCGCCGCGCCGGTTGCCGACGAGGCCCTCTTGGCGGCCGGACTCCTCCGGCTCCACCCTCCCCCCTCGGGTGGCACGATGCCGCGTCACCAGCACGATCCCCGTCGGCGCCGGTCTGTCCTCGAGCGCCGCGTTCGCGGTGGCCGTCCTGCTCGCGCTCGGCCATGACCCCGACCCGCTCGCCCTCGCCGTCGCCTGCCAGGAGGCCGAGCGGATGGCGGGCGCGCACGTCGGCTTGCTCGATCCGCTCGCCATCGCCGGCGCCAGCGAAGGCCACGCCCTCTACATCGACTTCGACACGCTCGAGACGCGCCCTGTCGCCGTGCCTACCGACGCCGCGTTCATCATCGTGCACAGCGAGTCGCCACGCCTGCTGACCGCCACCCCCTACGCCACCCGGCGAGCCGAGTGCGAGCGTGCCGCGCACATCCTCGGCCGGCCACTCGGCCGTTGTGAGCTCGGCGACCTCAGTGAGCTGACCGATCCGGTGTTGCGCCGCCGGGCCCGCCATGTCGTGACCGAGTGCGCCCGCGTGCGCGAGGCCGAGCGGCTGCTCGGCCTCGGCGCCATGCACGACCTCGGCGCGGTCATGACCGAGGGGCATCGCAGCCTGGCCAGCGACTACCGCGTCTCGGTCCCCTCGGTCGACGACCTCGTCGAGCAGCTCCTCGCGCAGCCCGGTGTCCTCGGTGCGCGCATGGCGGGCGGCGGGTTCGGCGGCTGCGTGGTCGCGCTCTGCCGGCCCGACTCGGTGGCACTCGATCCCGCCGCGCACGCGCCGCGCCGGGCCTGGCGGGTCAGTCCTGCTGCCGGCGCAGCGCGTCTTGGGACGTAACGACGAGCGCGTCGAGCACGCCGAGGGCCCGACCGCTATCGAGTGACTCGGCGGCCAGCACCAGGCCGCCTTCGAGGTCGGCCACCCGGCCCGCCACGATCAGCGCGGCGGCGGCGTTGAGCACGCCGATGTCGCGCCGTGCCCCCTGCTCGCCCTCGAGCACGGTGCGGATCACCTGCGCGTTGAAGGCGGCATCGCCGCCACGCAGGTCCGCCATCGTGGCGGGTCGGAGCCCGAGCGCGGCCGGGTCCACCCGCCAGTCCGTCACGTCGAACGCGCCATTGCCGTCGCCGCGCACCTCCAGGACGCTCGAGGACGCGGTGACGCTGAGCTCGTCGAGCCCGTCGTCGGCGTGGACGATGAGCGAGCGCCGGCTCCCCGTGGCCCCGAAGACGCCGGCCATGATGGGGCCCATCGCCGGATCACTCACGCCGACGAGCTGGTGCCGGACCCGCGCCGGATTGGTGAGCGGACCGAGATAGTTGAATACGGTGCGCACCCCGAGCTCCTTGCGCACCGGCCCGACGAAGCGCATGGCGGGATGGAAGCGCTGCGCGAAACAGAACCCCATGCCGGCCTCGGCGACGCAACGCGCCACCCCCGCGGGACCGACCTCGATGGCGACGCCCAGCGCCTCGAGGACGTCGGCCGTGCCGACCGACGAGGAGGCGGCGCGATTACCGTGCTTGCAGACCCGCACCCCGGCCCCGGCCGTGATGAACGAGGCCAACGTCGTCACGTTGATGCTCGCCATCCGGTCGCCGCCGGTGCCGACGAGGTCGACGACCACATCGGGCCCGTCGTCGAGATCCGCGCCGTCGGCGAGCGGGCAGGGTACGGCGGCGTCGACCATGGCCCGGGCCAGCCCGGTCACCTCGTCGGCCGTCTCCCCCTTGGCGTGCAACAGCACCAGGAACGCAGCCACCTGGGCCGGCGTCGCGTCGCCGGCGAGGACGACGCGCAGGGTCTCCTCGGCCTCGTCCGCACTGAGCGACTCACGGCGCGACAGGCGGGCCAGGACGTCGGGCCAGGTCAGTCCCACCACAGGTCCCGGTCGAGGACCCCGCGGGCGATGAGGCCGAGCTGCACCTGGGACGTGCCCTCCACGATCGTCAACTGCTTGGCGTCGCGATACCACTGCTCGGTCGGGTGGTCCTCCATGTACCCGGCCGCGCCGAGCAGCTGGACCGCGAGCGACGACGCCCGCACCGCCAGCTCGGTGGCGTGGTACTTGGCCATGGACAAGAAGGGCACGTACTCCTTGGTGAACTTTCCGGCGTCGGCGAGCACGGCCGCCCGGTAGGTCAGCAGCCGGGCCGCCTCGATGTCGACCGCGCACTTGGCGATCTCCCACTGGATCCCCTGGAAGTCGGCGATGGTCTTGCCGAAGGCGGCCCGCTGTTGGACGTACTCGGTGGCGTACATCAGCGCGCCCTCGGCCAGCCCGATGCCGCGGGCAGCCACGACCGGGCGCATGGCGTTGAGGCCGAGCATGGCGAGGCGGAAGCCGCCCACCTCACCGATGACGTTCTCGGCCGGGACGTGCACGTCGGTCAAGACGAGCTCGCCGGTGTCGACCCCGCGCACGCCCATCTTGTGGTCGGTGCGACCCACGTCCACGCCGTCCCAGGCCCGCTCGACGATGAACGCCGTCACCGAGTCGTGGGCCCGGCTGGCCGGGTCACTGGTCTTGGCGAAGACGGTGTACCAGTCCGCCTCACGCACGCCCGACATCCAGCACTTGGTGCCGTTGAGGACCCAGCCGCCGTCGGAGCCCGCGTCGGGCTCCCCTCGGGTCCGCATCCCCATCACGTCGCTGCCCGCCTGGGGCTCCGACAGCCCGAAGGCGGCCCGCAAAGACCCGTCGCAGATGCCGGGCAGGTAGCGCTTCTTCTGCTCCTCTGTCCCGGCGATCATCACCGGCCCCGTGGGCAGGCGGGTCAGCAGGAGCATCAGCGCTGCGGTGTTGGAGTACTTGGCGACTTCCTCGATGGCGATGGCCAGCCCGAGGATGCCTGCCGCCGAGCCGCCGTACTCGGCCGGGATGCACAGGCCCAGCAAACCCGCGGCACGGAACGCCTCGAAGAGGTCGGCCGGGTAGGCGGACTCCTTGTCGATCGCCCGCGCCCGCGGCTTGACCTTGTCCTGCGCGAGGCGCCGCACCGAGTCGCGCAGCTCGAGCAGCTCTTCTGGGAGCTCAAAATGCACTGGCGAAGGCTACCTGGCCGTCCGGCCAGGTATTTTTCTGGTTCTTGACCCCCGACGAGCCCGTGACCCCAGCGCTTCCCGACCCGGGTCCCGCGGCCAGCGACCGGGCCCGCTCGCGGGCCGACCTCCAAGCCGAGCTGCGCAAGTCCCACAAGAAGGAAAGGAAACGCCGGCACCGCTGGCGCCGTCGCGGGCTCTACGCGCTGACCGCCGTCGTGCTGCTCGGCGCCATCGGCGCCGGCGGCCTGTACGTCTACGCGAACTACCGCTTCGACCAGATCAAGAAGGTCCACGCCAAACACCTCGTGCGCACTGCGCCCGTGAGCGCGCAGCAACCGTTCAACCTCCTGCTCGTCGGGTCGGATTCCCGCGCCTTCGTCAACGGCGACAACGCGCAACAGGTCAACGTGTTCGGCAGCCCCGAGGTGCAGGGCGGTCAGCGCAGCGACGTCACGATGGTGGCCAGGTTCGACCCGGCGGCGAAGACGGTCACGGTGCTCTCCATCCCCCGCGACCTGTGGGTCGACATCCCCGGAAACTCCGACGTCGCAGGAATGAACCGGATCAATGCCGCCTTCGACTCAGGGCCGGACCTCCTAGTCCAGACCATCGAGCAGGTCCTCGGCATCCCGATCAACCACTACATGTCGGTGAACTTCCCCGGCTTCTCCGGCATGGTCAACGCGCTCGGCGGCATCACCATGGACTTCCCGACCGAGGTCAAAGACAGCTACACCGGCCTCGACGTCACCACCACGGGCTGCCAGGTGGTCAATGGGACCACCGCGCTCCAGCTCGTCCGCAGCCGGCACCTCTACTACTTGAACTCGAACGGCTACTGGGAGAGCGACGGGCTGTCCGACTTCAGCCGGATCCAGCGTCAGGACGCCTTCTTCCGAGCCGTGCTGCAAAAGCTGAACCAGACGGGCCTCAACCCCTTGACCATCAACTCCTTCCTCAGCGCCGCGGTGTCCAACCTCACCATCGACGACACGCTGAGCAAGAGCGATCTCCTCAACATCGCCGAGGACTTCAAGGGCCTCCCCTCCTCGCATCTGATCACCGAGACGCTGCCGACGATCGGGCTCGTCACCGACGGCGGCGCCGACGTGCTCCAAGAGGCGCAGCCCTACGCCCAGAACATGATCAACGCGTTCAACCACATCGGGACCACCCCGCCGCCGGCGCCAAAGCCGGCAAAGGAGCGGAAGGGTACGACCACCACGACCATGACGACCGTCCCTCACGGGCAGATATCCGTCAACGTCCTCAATGCGTCGACGGTGAACGGCATCGCGCACAGCATCGCCGCCGCGTTGCAAGGACAGGGCTTCTCCATCGACGAGATCGGCAACGCGACGACCGAGCTCGAGTCCGGCGGGCCCTCGGAGATCCTCTACGGCCCCTCCGGGTACGGAGCCGCGGTGACGCTGGGGTCGGTGCTGAGCGGCGGGGTGACCTACATGGCCGACTCGAGCCTGAGCGGCCAGACGGTCTCGCTGCTCGTCGCGGGCTCACAGCTGTCGGTCACGAGCGGAGGCAGCGCAGTCTCGACCACCACGGTCCCGACCGGTCCGACAACCACGACGACGACCACGATCCCGGCCGACGTCTACACGAACACCCAGCCGGAGCCGTGGAACCCGTTCCCCTGCACGCTCGGGCAGAGCACCCAGGCGTCACCCAACCCGACCACGACGACGGTCAAAGGCGACAAGGCCAAGGCCGGCGTGGACAAGACGGGGCGCAAGACCTAGGCGCGGCTCACCGGGTGGCCCGGGCCCTGGGTACCCCGGGTGCCCCGGAGGGCCGGCTCCGGTCTGCAGGTCGGGGTGGAACCTGCAGACCGGAGGGCGAATCCGGCCTTCCGTGGGTGGTGAGGTGTTATTGACCCGCTGTGCTGGCGTCCGACGTCTCCGTGATGCAGTAGCCCACCGGCTGGCTCGCGCTCGCACTGAACGTCCCCAGGGTGGAACTGCCGTCCTCGACGTTGGTGTAGGTGCCACTCACCGCCGAGTTGTCGGTGTCGACGTCGGCCGCGGCGAAGTTCCAAGGCGAACCCGTCTCGTTGGCTGCGTTGTACTTCGAGGCACTGAGCCCGTCGTGCCACGCCGGGTTCGGGATGCCCGCCTCCGTCGAGTTGTAGGCAGCGATCGACGTGTCGCCCTGGCCGTCCTCGACCTGCAGGTTCGGCAGAGGGAAGAATCCCTCGCCGGTGATCGCAGCGTCGATCTCCGATCGGTACGTCGCTCCCGTGTTCGGGTCGATGTCGGTCGCCGTCGCCGGCTTGCACAAGAAGCCGTCCTCACTGACGGCGTTCAAGGCCGCCGGCGCGCTCGCCGGGATGTTCGGGTTCTCGCCGTCCGCGTACACGTTGTACAAGAGGCGGTCACCGGGGAAGGCGCTTCCCTCCAGGCCAGGCAGCTGGTTGTTGATGGCGGCCTGGTCGAGGGCGATGCCGTTCAGCGTCGTGCCGAGCTGGACCGAGTTGGCCGTCGAGGTCGTCGACGTGCCGGCGCAGCTGGTGGCGGTCGACAGCTCCGACGCGTTGGGCGCGCAGTTCTTGTTGAAGTTCCCATACGAGAAGAAGAACAGCACATCGCCGATCGGCACCGTCTTCGCGTTCTTCAGGATCGAGGATGTCTCGTTCTCGAAGATGATCTGCTTGGACGGCCAGTCGGACGACGCGCCAGGGAAGGACGCGCCGGTCGTGGTCGCCCACGTGGACTCGGTACCCGTGTTGTTCAGCGCCCAGTAGGCCTCGATCGGGTTCGAGCTGCCGCTGGTCGTGCAGCCGAAGACGCTGTTCCACGTCTCGCTGGGCGTGCCGCCGGCGCTGTACGTCTCGTTCCAGACGAGCTTGAGCTCAGCGGTCGTGATGTTCGTGGCGCCGATCTGGTTGATGCACTTTGCGGCGTCGGTCGACGCGCCGTTGTACTCGGGCCAGTAGAGATAGCTCACGGCGTCTTCGGCGTAGGCAACGAAGTTCAGACCTTGGAAGTCACCACTGGAGGTCAGCTTCGGAGCGCGCGAGGACCGGGCCGCGTCGAGCGGAGCCACGGCGACCGGGCCGATCCCAGTGGGGTCGTCCGTGTTGGCGGAGTGACCGACAACGCTGGCGCTGCCCGTGCCCTCGAGCTCCTGGATGCCGTTGCCCGAACCGTACGACGGCTCTTGGAGGAGGAAGTCGTTGAACGGGTTCTCGTTACCCCATGTCGTGTATCCGTCCTCGCCCGACTGGGGCACCGTGTTCACCGTGATCGTGTCACCCGCTCCCGTCGAGTTGCCCTTGGCGGCGAACTTCAGCTTGATCTTGGAGCTGCCCTTCAGTGAGACGATGGGGTCACCCACCGGAATCACGCCCTGACTGTCCGTGAGCTGATCGCCCACGACGAGCCCGCTGGTCCCCGGTGACGGCAGGGTCAACTTCTTCGAGCCGCTCGTGACGGTCACGTCGGAGTAGGGCACCGTTGTCGCGGGGGGTTGGGGGACCCCCGCTTCGCCGTTGAGGCCCGGGCACCCGTAGTCGAGTGGCTGCGCTGAACCGCTCACCGAGAGGAGATCACATCCGGGCGCCTCGTTGAAGATGTCGGACTCGGCCAGCATCAACTGGTACGAGGCTTGCGCTCCACCCTCGACGACGACGTAGTTCTGGGCGTTCGCGTTGTCTGCGTTCCCATTGTTCACGTTCTGGGCAGCGAAAGCCGGGCTGGCGACACCCATGGCCAGCGCTGACGCCCCCAGAATCGTTGCGCCGATCCGCAATGAGCGGTGGCGTCCCAACAGCTTCTTCAGCATGGCTGATGAACTCCTTGTCCCTGGTAGTTCTCTTGGTCAATGTCCGCACCGACTCGACCCGCATCTCGCAGTCGGGACACTCGCTCCGATCGACGAGCGATCCCTTTCCGTGAACGGGGCAATCCGGGTACTAGGCATAGGGCAACCCGGGGGAATCCTGACTAATCCTATGGGAATTGTCAAGAACCGCGAACCACAGGTGAACTCTGAGTAAACGGAGCGCCGACTCAGGAGGACGGGTGCACGACGGCCTCTACATCTCGGAGCGGGCTCGGCTCAGAGCCTCAAAGGGGTACCACACCACAGTCGCCGACCGGGCCCTGCTCAACGAGGACGCGACAAGGCCGCCCCGTCGCGGAACGGCCTTGTCGGTGGTGCAATCAGCTTGGACGACGAGGGCGTGCGCGTGACAGCGGGCCCCTCGGCGAGGGCCCGGCGATCAGGCCGACTTGCGGCGCTGGCGCACGATCCGCCGGCGCTCTCGCTCCGTGGTTCCCCCCCAGATGCCCTCACGCTCGCGGTGGGCCAGCGCGTGCTCCAGGCACGCCTGTCGAACCGGACAGTCGGCGCACACAGCCTTGGCCTCGGCCGCGTCGGCCTCGTCCTCGGAGACCGGGTAGAACGCCTCGACGTCCAGGCCCCGGCAGGCGGCTAGCTTGCGCCACGTGGTGGCGGTCATGGGAAACACATCCTCGATAACGAACAAACAGGCGGATACTTGCATTCGCCCTGGTCGGGGACCTTTCGGCAGGTCAGCCGACGGCGCCGTCCCAGAATTCGGCGAACAGCGAGTATGGCTTATCTGCTGAGCGTCTGTAAAGACTTGCGCACAGAATTGTCCCTGGTCAGCCGATAGGTAGGGCCTTTGTTGTGCCGAGGAGGTCGCTGAGGAGCTCGGCGCGCACGACAGGCGCGAGCACGGTGCGGGCCTCGTAGGCAGGGTGGGTCGAGATCAGGGCGACCTCAGCGGCGTCGCCGAAGGCCGCCACCTGGGCCTCGGTGAAGCCGAAGCGGAGATAGTGGACGGCCGGCGTCACCGACTCGCGGGTGAGGGCTGCCGCATGCTGCTCCTCGGGCACGCTCGCCACGCGATCCCCGCCGAAATCGAAGGCGATCCGCCGCTCGATCCCCACCAGGCGCGGCAGCCACTCGCGGAGCGCCTCCTCCGAGGTCAATTCGATGAAGAGGGTGGCCGAGAGCTCACGCTCTCCCGGCAGGAGCCGGTTGTAGATGTCGAGCTCGACCTGGATGCCCTCGTCGCTGATGATCTTCTCGACCCGGGCCATCTCCTGCACCTGGAAGCGGACCGTGTCGAGGCACTCGAAGACCAGGGTCATGATCGGGCCGAGCGCCACCCTGCGGTTTCGCTTGCGGGCGATGACCCGGGCCCGGTAGTCCTCGCGCACCCGCTCGTAGGCGCGCAGGTCGAGGACGTCGGCCAGGGTCAGCCCTGACGCCGAACCGCTCTCGCCGCTCACCGCCAACTCGGCGCGCCTGTCGCCCGCCTCGACAGCACACCCCGCGCGGAGGGGGTCTGAGACTCGGGTGTCAACGGGCTGCGCAGGCGACGATCGCCTAGGAGACCGACTCGAGGCCCTGGGTGAAGCGCCCCGCGTGCGACTTCTCGGCGCGGGCCAGCGTCTCGAGCCACTCGGCGACCTCTTCGAAGCCCTCGTCGCGGGCCGTCTTGGCGAAGCCCGGGTACATCTCGGTGTACTCGTAGGTCTCCCCCTCGATGGCCGACTTGAGGTTGTCCGCGGTGGCGCCGACCGGCACGCCCGTGACCGGGTCGCCGGACTCTCGCAGGAAGTCGAAGTGCCCGAAGGCGTGACCCGTCTCGCCCTCGGCCACCGAACGGAAGAGCGCGGCGACGTCGGGGTAGCCCTCCACGTCGGCCTTCTGCGCGAAGTAGAGGTAGCGGCGGTTGGCCTGGCTCTCGCCGGCGAACGCCTCCTTGAGGTTCGCCTCGGTCTTCGAACCCTTCAGTGCTGGCATGGTTGGTTGTTCCCTTTCTGTGCTGTTGGTCAGCCGCTTCGTTGCGGCTACCGCAAAATTTCTGTCGTCCGCGCCACCAGGTCCGTCGTGCGGCACTCCGGGCACAACCCCCGGAACACGATCTCGGCGCTGTCGACGGCGAAGCCCTGCGCACCGCGCCGGGACACGGTGACAGCCGGGAAGTCAGCCGCCAGATCGCGCACCTTGCCACACGAGCGGCAGACCAAGTGGTGATGCGTCGTCTCGACGTTCGGGTCGAAGCGGGTGGAGCCCGTGCCGACGTCGAGCACCGCGATCGCGCCGAGCTCGGCCAGGTCGTTGAGCGTCTGGTACACCGTCTTGAGCGACAGGTTGGGTATGTCGCGCCGGACCCGCTCGTATACCCGCTCCGCCGTAGGGTGCGTCACGTCCTCTGCGAGGGCACGGAAGATGCACTGGCGCTGGGCCGTGATCTTGCGACCATGGGCACGGAACAGGTCCGTGAGTGCTTCCGGTGATTGCATCGCGTGGCCACCCTAGCGGTCCCGCAACCCTTTTTGACAACGATTGTCGAAATCATCGTGCGACCGGCGGCCGTCGCCGTGCACCTGTGCCGTACTTCTGAACCTCGCCGCGGCATGTCACGAGGCGCCGGAAGCCTCGTCCGCTGGGATCGCTTCCCACCATTGGCACCACCAGTCCTCTCCCACCAGGATGCGGAGCTTGGGGTGCCAGCAGTAGGAGAGGTCCTTGTACGGCTCGAGGTAATAGCGGCAGTTTTCACAGCGTTCCTCACCCGAGGGGTGTCCACGGAGGACCTGGTTCTCTGCCAGGTGACCGAGCTCCATGGCGAGGCGCTCGTCGATCTCTTTTGGCTCCGGCTCGGGAATCGCGTAGTCGGCCATCTCGGGACCCTACACGGTTTTCAACAATGATTGTCAAAATGGAGGCGAGCCTCGCCGCCAGCGACGTCAGGTCGCGACGGACCCGTCGAGGTCGCGCATGGTGAACAGGGCGTGCAGGGTGATCCCCTCGACACCGACCACGTCGGCTCCGCCGCCCTCCCGGTCGATGACGCACACCGCGTGCTCCACGACGGCACCCTCGGCTCGCAGGTCCTGGGCGGACAGGACTATCTGACCGCCCGTGGTCACCACGTCCTCAATGATCACGAGACGGCGGCCGGCCACCTCGCCTCCCTCGCAGATGCGCTCGGTGCCGTACTTCTTCGGCTCCTTGCGCACGAAGAACGCGGGGAGACCGGTGAGCGACGACAGCATCGTCGCCAAGGGCACCCCGCCGAGCTCCAGTCCGGCGAGTCCCTCGGTGTCCTCGGGCACCAGAGGCGCCATGGCGCGGACGATGTCAGCCAGCAGGGCGGGGTCGGACTCGAAGCGGTACTTGTCGAAGTAGTGGTCGGCCGTCCGTCCCGATCGGAGGACGAAGGTACCCGTGAGGTGCGATGCGGCGAAGACGCGGGCGGCCAACGTCACGGCCCCATTCTGCCCGTCTGGTGCGCAGCAGTTGGGGACTCGCGCCTTGGCCCGCTACGCCGGGTGCGCGGCTCCGCCACCGTCAATGCGGGCGTAGCCGAGGCGGAATCGCAGGTGACCGCGGCAGAGCGTGGTCGTCGCCAACGCCCAGTTGGAGCTCACGTTCGGTCGGTCGAGCATGGCGCAGTCGACGCACAGCGATCCCGTGATGGCGTTCACCTCGGTGATCAATGCGGAGAGCTCGAAGAACTCGTCCATCGTCAGCTGCCCGCGCTGGCATCGCTCCCAGAGCTCCGACAGCCGCATCTCCTGGCCGAGCTCCACCTCGGCGCTCCGGGTCGCGAAGAGCGCGCCATGCTCGTCAATCCCGTCGACGGCCTCGTGCGCCCACGCGCTCTCGGACCAGTAGCGCCGGCCCTCCTCGTCGGAGACGAGCCGGCGGTAGAGCTCCCCCGGACCGACCTCGGCGTCTTCAGGCGCGACGTAATCGTCGGCCTCTTGGTCTTCCCACCGGTCGTCGCAGAACTCCATGTGCCTCGTCCCCCTCGAAGCGCCACGGCCGCCGGGCTGCCTCTTCGCCGCCTACGAGCGTTGCGCTCTCGCATCGAGCCAGCCCGGCCCGAAGCGTTCCCTGTCAACGCATCGGCGCGTTTGAAGGGCCTCTGAAGGATTCTCGACGTTTTCCGAGGTCCAGGGCCCACCCGAACGTCACCCGCCGTGGGCCCGCACAGGCAACGATGGCCCACTCGTCGGGCGTCCACGAGAAGATCGCGTCCTGGCCGTAGCGGGCCCCCAGGGCGCGGGCGGCGTCCTCGTCGAGCCCGCGTACGGCCACGCCTTCGTCGCGCATCCCGGTGGCGGGGTCCATGCCGTAGGCGGCCCACGTCGCCGCCGCCCGAGGGACGACATCTGCTTCGAGGCGCGCTTGGCGGCGACGGTTCGCCTCCACACCCGGTTGCAACTCCCCGGGGTTCCACGCCGTGAGGATGTGGACGGGTTCGGGCCGGGCCCAGGGCCACTCGCCGACCTGCCCGGCCGGTGCGGCACGGACCACGATCGGCTGGCCGGCGCGATGAATCTCCACCACCACACGCGCGTACTGGGCCCATGCGTCATCAGGTCCGAGCACCATCGCGGGCACCCTATGCCTGGCGCAACCATGCTCCGGTGGTGTCGGCGTCCCGGGATCGCCGCAGCGCGGATATGGCAGGCTGGGCCGGTGCACCCCTTCCGGCGCGAGGACGCGCTGCGCCGACTCGCCGACGAGGAGTTCGACGTGCTGGTCATCGGTGGCGGGGTCACGGGCACCGGTGTCGCGCTCGACGCCGCCAGCCGCGGACTGAGGACCGCGCTCGTCGAGAAGGAGGACTTCGCATCGGGGACCTCGTCGAAGTCCTCGAAGATGGTGCACGGCGGGCTCCGCTACCTCCAACAGCGCGAATTTCGCCTCGTCTACGAGAACCTGGCCGAGCGCCAGCGCCTGCTCGACAACGCGCCGCACCTCGTCCGCCCCCTGCCGTTCCTGATCCCGCTCTTCGGGCGCGACGGCGTGGTCTCCAAGGCGGTCGCTCGTTCCTACGCCACGGCGCTGTGGATGTACGACCTCACCGGCGGATGGCGCATCGGACGCCGCCACACGGAGGTCGACAAGGCAGATGCGCTCGCCCACCTCCCCACCCTCGACACCGCCCACCTGGTCGCCGGGTTCCTCTACTACGACGCACGGACTGACGACGCCCGCCTGACCCTGACCATCGCCCGGACGGCGGCGCTCGAGTACGGGGCCGCTGTCGCCAACTACACCGACGTCGTTCGCCTCACCACCGGCGAGAACGGCCACGTCAGTGGTGCGGTGGTGCGCCCGGTGCCCGACGACGAGTCGGCCGATTTCACGGTACGGGCCCGGATCGTCGTCAATGCGACGGGGGTCTGGGCCGACGCCGTACGCGCGCTCGACGAGGCGACGCCCCCGCACTCCATCCGCCCGGCCAAGGGCGTGCACGTGACCGTGCCGGCCGAACGGATGCCCTGTGACATCGCGGCGGTGATCCCCGCGCCCAAGGACCGGCGTTCCATCTTCGTCGTGTCCTGGCCCGGCACCGACCTCGTCTACTTGGGTACGACCGATACCGACTACAGGGGGCCCCTCGACGACCCGGCCTGCACGCCCGAGGACGTCGACTACCTCCTCGAGGCGGCCAACGCGGTGACCACCTCGCGGCTGACCCGGGCCGACGTCACCGCGGTCTGGGCCGGTCTGCGCCCGCTGCTCGCGCCCCGCGAGGGGGGCGGCCACCTCTCGGAGCGCACGGCCGACCTCTCGCGCCGCCACACGGTCATGACCTCAGCGCACGGCGTCGTGACCGTGACGGGAGGCAAGCTCACGACCTACCGGAAGATGGCGGAGGACACCGTGGACGCCGTTGTGGAGGACCTCGGCGAGTCACCGCGCCGGCGCCGCTGCGTGACCAAGTCGCTGCGCCTCATCGGCGCCACCACCAGGACCCGTGACCCGGTGTCCCAGGCGCAACCCCAGGCTCGCCTGGTCGGACGCTACGGCACAGAGGTCCCGGCGGTGCTGGCGCTCGCACACGGGCGGCCCGAGCTGCTCGAGCCCGCGGTCGCCGGCTTGCCCTACATCGGTGCGGAGCTCGTGTACGCGGCGCGCGAGGAGATGGCGTGCACGCTGGACGACGTGCTCTCGCGGCGGACCCGCGCCAGGATCCAGCGCGCGCAGCCGACGATGGACGCCGCGGCGGCGGTGGCGGCGCTCATCGCGCCGGACATGGGCTGGAACGTCCAGGACGTGGCCGACCAGGCGACGCGATTCGTCGAGGCGACGCACAAGGAGCTCTTGACCGCGGGGCTCGACCTCCGGTGACCGCGCCAACCCCGGTCACGCCCATCGACGCCCCCGGCGCCGACGTGCGTGACCGGCTGGGTGCCTCCGTCGTCGATGTCCCCGCAGCCGTCTTGGACCGCGTCACCGCCAGCGGGGCCACGGTCGTGACCGATGACGACGCCCGGGCCGAGGCGGGGCGCGACTGGTGGCCCCTGGCCATCGGGTGGGCCGCCGAGGGTGGCGTGCCCCAACGACCCGGCGCGGTGGTCCGCCCCGACACCGCCGCGCAGGTCGCGGCGACGCTGGCGGCCTGCAACGACGCGCACGTGCCGGTGACCGCGGCGGCGGGACGAAGCGGCGTGTGTGGCGGGTCAATCCCGGTGCACGGTGGCGTTGCGCTCGACCTGACCGGACTGAGCGGCCTGGTACGAGTCGACGAGACGTCGCTCACCGCTGACGTGGCGGCCGGCACTTTCGGCCCGGACCTCGAGGCGGCCCTGGGCGCGACGGGCACGGGTTACACGCTCGGGCACTGGCCCCAGTCGATGGACCTCTCCACCGTGGGTGGGTGGCTCGCCTGCCGGGGGGCGGGGCAGTACTCGACGCGCTACGGGAAGATCGAAGACATGGTGATCGGGCTGGAGGTGGTCCTCTCCGATGGCCGCATCGTCCAGACCGAGGGCAAGGGGCCGCGGGCCGCCACCGGACCGAACCTGACCCAGCTCTTCGTCGGCAGCGAAGGGACGCTCGGCGTCATCACCGAGGCCCGGCTGCGCATCCACCCCGTCCCGGGGGCCCAGGAGCGCCGCGCCTTCGGCTTCAGCAGCTTCGCGGCCGGGCTCGAGGCGTGCCGCAAGATCTTGCGCCGCGGCGCCACGCCGGCGGTCCTTCGCCTCTACGACCAGACGGAGTCCGAGCGTAACTTCGACCTCGCGGACACGAACGTCCTGATCGTGCTCGACGAGGCCGATCCCGGTCTCTTGTCGGCCACGCTGGCCGTCGTCGACGCCGAGTGCGCGCCCGACGCTGACGCGCACTCACTCGACGCCGCACTCGTCGAGCGGTGGCTGGGGCATCGCAACGACGTCTCGGCCCTCGCACCGCTGTGGCGCGCTGGGATCGTCGTCGACACCGCGGAGGTGTCGGGACCGTGGTCCGTGCTCCCCGCGCTCTTCGAGGAGGTGGTGGGGGCGCTGAGGGGGATCGAAGGGACACTGGCCGCGTCGGCCCACCAGTCGCACGCCTACCCCGACGGGGCGTGCCTCTATTTCACCTTCGGCGGGCGCGGACCCGAAGGCGATGCCGACTGGCGTGAGCGCTACTACCGCCAGGCCTGGGACGTGGTCATCGACGCCACGCTGGCGCGCGGTGCGGCCATCAGCCACCACCACGGCATCGGGCTGAACCGCTCACGCTTCTTGCCGCGCGCCCTCGGCACTGGCTTCGAG
Organism: uncultured Acidimicrobiaceae bacterium; assembly: GCA_963744935.1. Classification (GTDB taxonomy): domain Bacteria; phylum Actinomycetota; class Acidimicrobiia; order Acidimicrobiales; family RAAP-2; genus Bog-473. Next base: position 126,463 of record CAVUVM010000009.1, on the reverse strand, counting down.
GTGCTGGAGGGCCTGAAGGCGACGTTCGATCCCAACGGCATCTTGAACCCGGGCAAATTCGGCCTCGCTTCGCCGTTCGGGCCCTCGCCCTGGTGAGCACAACGGGCGGCAGCATCCTGGTCGTCGACGTGGGGACCTCGGCTATCCGCGCCGCCGTCGTCCGTCCCGACGCCACCGTCGAACACGAGCACCGTCTCGCGCTGCTCCCCGACACGCCCGCCCCCGGGTTGGTCGAGTTCGACGCCGAGCAGATGGCAGAGGCCGCGCTCGCGGTGGCGACCGTGGCACTGGCCGAGGGCGGGCCGGTCGCCGGCGTGGGCATCGCCAACCAGCGCGCCTCGAGCATCGTCTGGGACCGGGCCAGCGGCAAGGCGCTCGCCCCGGGCATCGGGTGGCAGGACCTTCGGACCGTGGGCACCTGCCTGGCGCTCCAAGCCGACGGCATCCGGCTCGCCCCCAACGCCTCGGCGACCAAGGTGATGGCCATCCTCGACGAGGTCGACCCCGAGCGCCGACGCGCCGAAGCCGGCGAGCTGTGCTTCGGCACGGTCGACACGTGGCTGGCCTGGACGCTCGCGGGAGGCGCCGCCGCCGGCTCCGATGCGTTGCATGTCACCGACGCCACCAACGCAGCCGTGACCGCGCTGGTCGACCCCGCCACCCTGACTTGGGACGAGCCGTTGCTCCAACGGCTGCGGATCCCCCGCGCCATGTTGCCGAGGGTCGTCGACTCCTCGGGCGCCGTCGGGCTGGCGACCGCGCTGGTGGGTGCGCCGCCCATCTGCGGGATCGCGGGGGACCAGCAGGCATCGCTGGTCGGCCAGGGTTGCACCCTGTCGGGCCTGGCCAAGGCGACCTTCGGCACGGGGGGCATGCTCGACCAGTGCACCGGATCGGGTGACGGCCCCGGCGGGGTCGCCCGAGGCGATGCGGGGACCTTCCCCATCGTGGCGTTCCGGGTCGGAGGCCGGCCGACGTGGGGCACCGAGGCGGTCATGCTCTCGGCGGGGACGGCCATCGAGTGGCTGCGAGACGACCTCTGCATCCTCGCCAGCGCAGAGGAATCCGAGCGGGTCGCAGCGCAGTGCGAGACGTCAGGAGACGTGTGGTTCGTCCCCGCCTTGCTGGGGCTCGGCACACCCGTGTGGGACTTCGGCGCGCGCGGCACCCTCGTCGGCCTCACGAGGGGCACCGGCCGGCCCGAGGTCGTGCGCGCCGTCCTCGAGGGCGTGGCACAACGAGGCGCTGATCTCGTCGAGGCGTCCGAACGTGACAGCGGGCACCCGATCGCGGCGCTCCGCATCGACGGGGGCATGTCGGGCAATGCCATCTTCACCGACGCGTTGGCCGGTGCCATCGGGCGGCCGGTCGAGATCTCGCCGGTCCTCGAGGCGACCACGCTGGGCGCCGGGCTCTTGGCCGGCCTCGCGGTCGGCGTCTACGCGTCGACCGACGAGCTGGCGGACACGTTCGCACCGCGTCGCACGGTGGAGCCCGCCACCACCGAGACCGAACGAGCTGCTGGCCGCGAGCGTTGGCTTGCTGCCCGGAAGAAAGCCGAAGCCACGATTCCGGAGCTCTCGGGCATCTCGTTCTGAGGACGCTCTCCTAGGTGGCAGCGTGTGCCAGCGCGTCGTCCCAACTCGAGCCCGCCGCCAGCAGCGGCCGGAAACCCATCAACTGACGAGGCTTGCCGATCGCCATCACCGCGCGCAGACGTCCGGCGCGACCGAACAGCGCGACGAACTTGCCCTCGTCGAGTGAGCCGTCGGTGATCACGACCTCGTCGTCACCGCGCGGGCTCCCGAGGACCTGGAAGCGGATGCCGAACTGGTCGGACCAGAAGTACGGGACCGGCGTGAACGGCAGCGCGTCGGCCCGCCCGGCCAGCAGGTTGCGGGCGGCGGCGGCGGCGGCTCCGGCCGCCACCTCCCAGTGCTCGATCCGGATCAGCTCCTCGCCCCCGTCGTGGCGCCACAGCCAGCGCGCGACATCGCCGGCCGCGACGATCCCGTCGCCCGCGAAGAGGCGGTCGTCGCACACGACCCCGTTGTCGAGGATCAGCCCGGAATCCTCCAACCAATCGGTCCGGGGCGTGACGCCGATCCCGATCACGACGACGTCGGCGTGGACCGGCTCGGAATCCGCGAGCTCGACCACCAAGGCCGGCGCCGGATCGGATGACGAACCGGTCGCGTCGGCGCGGGCGTCTGCCGCGGTCGGCTTGCGCACCGCCGCCACCGACACGCCGAGGCGAAGATCGACGCCGTGGGAGCGGTGCAGCCACGCGCAATGCTCGCCCAGCATCGGCCCGAGCACGGGACGCAGCGGGATGTCGAGGGCCTCGAGCACCGTGACGCGACAGCCGAGCGCGGCGCAGGTCGACGCGACCTCGGCCCCGATGAAGCCCGCGCCGATGACTACGACCCGTGCCGCCTCGGTCGCGCTCACGGCCGCCCGCAGGGCGATCGAGTCGTCGAGGGTGCGCAGCGTGAAGAGGCCGTCAGCCTGACCGAGGTCCTCGGTGCCCGGCAGCCGCCGCGGGGCGGCCCCGGTCGTGATCACCACGCCCTCGCCGTCGAGCACGGTGCCGTCGTCGAGCTGGACCTTGCGCCCTGCGGCGTCGAGGCCCACGGCGCGGCGGCCCAGCACTTCGTGCACCCGCAACTCGCTCGAGCGCCGTTTGTCGGCCAGCACCGCCTTCTCGGGAGGCCAGGTTCCCGCCAGCACCTGCTTGGAGAGCGGTGGGCGGTCGTAGGGAAGGTGGCGCTCCTCCCCCACCAGCGAGATCGTGCCCTCGAAGCCATCGGTGCGAAGGGTTTCGACCGCCCGCCAGCCGGCCAGTGACGCGCCGACCACGACGATCGTGCTGTCCTCGCCGAGTTCCGCCGGCGGTGTCACCACCCGAACATGGCCATCCACTCCTCTGCGGAGCGCGGCTTGAACACGTAGTTCCACTTCCGGGTCTCACCCATGCTCTGGGAGGGGTCGGCCGAGTAGAGGTGCCCGGGGAACAAGATGGCGTCGTCGGGCACGCGGGCGAGCCTGGTGTGGATCGACTCGTACATGGCGAGGGGGTCCGAGCCGGGGAAGTCGGTCCGCCCGCAGCCCTCGAGGAAGAGGGTGTCGCCCGCCACGAGGCGGCCGTCGACGAGGAAGCACTGGCTGCCCGGCGTGTGGCCGGGCGTGTGGATGAGCTCGATCGTGACGTCGCCCACCCGGAGGACGTCGCCGCTGTGGTGGCCGACGAGGTCGGCCTGGCCGACGCCCGTGGTCCGTTCGACCCAGGGCACCTCGTCCGCCTGGACGTGCACCGGGACCTGGATCTTCTCGAGCAGCGTGCTGATGCCCTCGAGCGACCAGCCACCCATCTGCCCCCCGAGGTGGTCCGGGTGGAAATGGGTGCCGAGCACGCCGGTCAGGCGCATCCCGTCGGCCTCCACGATGTCGAGCAGGTCCCCGACGGCGTAGGCGGGGTCGACGACGACGGCCTCGCCCGTCTCGCGGTCGCCTATGAGATAGACGAAATTGACCATCTGGCGGGCCATCACGTCGCCCCGGGCGAAGTCACGGCCCGAGAGCAGCTGGCGGAAGTAGACGCGATCGCCCAGGGCAGGCGCGCCCCCGCCACCGCCACTCATGTCTGCACCGTCGCCTGCTTGCTCACTCATCGTCATCTCCTCCCGCGGTCGCATCGGCGGCGAGCGCATCGAGACGGGGCACCAGCTCTTCGACCTGGGCCCGGGTATGACGCAGGCGGCGGTCGAGCTCGTCGATCAGTGCGGTGGCCCGTTCCAGCCGTGTCACGAGCACGTCGACGTCGATCTCGCGCTGCTCGAAGAAGCTGACGATCGCATCGAGCTCGCGGCTCGCGTCGGTGTAGCTCAACGTCTCCACCGGGACGGGCTCGTCCTTGGTGCCGTCGCTCACGCGTCTCCTCCCTCGTCGGCTCCGTCGGCTCCGTCGGCTCCGTCGGCCCGGTCGGCTGGCGCCGTGTGCTCCACCCGGCTGCGCACGGTTCCGTCGGCGAAGCGCGTGACGATCTCCTGCTGCACCGCCAGCTCGCCTGCGCCGCGCACCAATGACCCGTCGGTGGTCAGGGTCAGGCTGTAGCCGCGCTCGAGTTGTCGCTCCACGTCGTAGGCCGCCAGCAGCCGGCGCCAGGCGTGCAGCCGCTCGTCCTGGCGCCCGAGGTGTCCCGTGCTCAACGGGCCGAGGCGCGTCGCGTGGGCACGCAGGCCCGCCTCGCACGACTCCAGGCGCCCCGGGGCGGCGCGACCGAGCGCGATGGCCCGGTTCGACAGGCGGTCGCGGTGCATCCGGAGCTGGTGGCGGGCCGCGGCGGTCAGGTGGCGGCGCGCCTGCGCGTCGCGCGACTGGGCGTCGGCGAGAAAGGTGGGTACGCGGCGGGCCAGCTGCTCCGCCGGCTCGGCGACGTGGGCGGACCACCAGCGACGGGCCGCCAGCACGAGATGCTGCCCGCACTCGGTCGGCGTGATGCACGCCCGTGCCGCGACCACGTCGGCCACCGTCTCGTCGCCGGTATGGCCGATGCCGGTGAACACCGGCTTGGCCGAGGCGGCCACCGCCCGCGCCACGACCTCGGTCTCGAACGCGGCCAGGTCGGCCCGGGCGCCCCCGCCGCGGACGACGGCGATGACGTCGCAGTCGCTCCTCGACAACATGGTCAGCGCGCGGGCGATGGAGGCCGGTGCGCTCGGGCCCTGGACGGGCACCTTCACGTGCGAGACGCGGAACCCCAGCCCCGAGGTGGTCAGCTGGCCCAGGAAGTCGCGACAGCCCTCGGTACCGGGGCTGGCCACCAATCCGACGTGCAGCGCGACCTCGGGGAGCGGGACCGACGCGTTGGCGCGCAGGAGGCCCTCGGCCTCGAGGGAGCGCAGGAGCTGGGCCCGTTGGGCGGCCAGGCGGCCGAGGATGGCGGTGACGTCGACGTCGGTGAGGATGAGGCTGATCTCGCCTTTGGCCCGGTAGAGCTCGAGGGTGCCGCGCAGGACCACCACCATCCCCTCCGCCAGCTCGATCCCTGCCTTGCCCAACCGGTGCCGCAACGGCGCCCACGTGGTGCGCCAGCACTTGACGCTGAGCGTTGGCACCCCGCCGCGGCCACGCGAGCGGGCGGCCCGCCCGTCGTCGTCGGGGTCGACGAGGTCGAGGAAGAGGTGGCCCGAGCGGTGATCCGACAGATGCGCGATCTCGCCCCGGACCCACAACGGCCGGTTGCGCGGGAAGGCGCGGGCGAGCGCGCCATCGACGGATTCGTAGAGGCCGCCGATGGAGAGGACGTCGGGATGCGTGTCGCGGTGGAGCTCGGGGTCGTAGGCGCCTGCGCGGTCCTGGTCCTGGTGGGCAGGGGTCAGGCCGCCGGACACGGCCGGGCCCTCGTCCGGGGCGGCGGCCAGGGGCGGAGCCTCGGGATCGAACAGTTGACGGGAGCCGCCGGGCACGCCGCCACCCTACCGATGCGTCGTGCGGTCACCGCCACGGTCAGGCGGGTGGCACAATCGAGGTTGACGGTGAGCCGGCCGGGTGGCCGCGGCACGGACCGGCAACGGGATCGTGTCGAGGAAGGTCGGGACTCCGCAGAGCAGGGTGCTGGCTAACGGCCAGTCGGGGTGACCCGCAGGACAGTGCCACAGAAAGGAAACCGCCGATGGCGGGCTACGGCTCGCACAGGCAAGGGTGAAAGGGTGCGGTAAGAGCGCACCAGCGACGGGGGTGACCCCGCCGGCTCGGTAAACCCCACCCGGAGCAAGGCCAAGCGTGGGAGACGGGCTGCTCGTCCGGTCTCTGAGAAGGGACGCTCCCCAGGTAGGCCGCGCAGATGGATGGCCACCCAGGCTTTCTGCCTCGTATCGAGGCGGGGGCCGGACAGAATCCCGCCTACAGGCCGGCTCACCGTCAACTAGGTATTTTAGGATTCCATCCCTAATTCATCCCTACTAGAATAGGGGATTGTGAGCGGAACACTGAGAGAACGACCGCCGAAGTCGGGTCGCTGGGAGCTGAGGGCCTACGTCGGCAAAGACCCCGAAACCGGCAAGCCACGCCAGGTCTCCCGAGTCTTCCGGGGTGGCAAGCGGGATGCGATCAAGGCCCTCGACCGGCTCGTCCACGAGGTCGGCGAAGGGGAGCACGTCGGCGTGTCGGCGACCTTCGGGAAGCTGCTCGATGAGTGGATGGAGAAGGTCATCCGGAAGCGCCGAGCCCGCTCCACCGTGGACACGTATGCCCTGCACATCGAGAAGTGGATCCGGCCCGCGCTCGGCGACAAGAAGCTGGCGAAGCTGACGGCCCACGACCTCGACACGTACTTCGGCGAGCTCGAGGAGAAGGGACTCGCCGGGGGCACGATCAAACTGGAGCACGCCATCATCCGAAGTGCACTATCCCAAGGCGAGGCATGGGAGTGGATCAAGGGCAATCCCGCCAAGAGATCGAAGCCGGACATCGGAGAACGAACCGAGGCGCCGACCATCACGGTCGCGCAGCTCCGCACCCTCTACTTCGCTGCCGCTGCCGAGGACGAGGACATGGCGGCGGCCATCGCAATCGGTGCGTTGACCGGCTGCCGGCGTGGCGAGTTGTGCGGCCTCCAGTGGGGCGACGTGGATTGGCAGTCTGCGTCTGTCCGTGCCGCGTGCGCCTGGGTGCCGACCCAAGGTGGCCAACACCTGACGACAACGAAGACCGGCAAGGGCCGCACCGTCTACGTCGGCGCAGAGGGGCTACGGATCCTCAGGGACTACCGCGACGCCAAGAAGGCCCAGCTGGGGGGCCGTGAACCTCTTGGTGACGGCTGGATGCTGTCGCTCGATGCCGGCGAGACCCCGCTCCGCGCCAAGGCCCTCACCGAGTACCTGTCCGCCCTCGGCCGACGCAATGGCATCAAGGTCCGACTTCACTCGCTGCGGCACTTCCGAGCCACGGAGCTCGTTCACGCCGGCGTCGACCTACCTACGGCGGCCGGACAGATGGGGCACACGCCCGCAGTCATGGCCGAGACCTACCTGCACACCTCCGATGAGCGCGGCGCGGCCGCGGGAGAGTTGGTCGCTGCTGTGGTCGGACGAGCCTTCTCGGCTGCGTCCAAAAACTGATCAGGCTGCGACGAGCGCCTCGGCGCTGGTGCTCATGAACTCGACACTCCAGCAGGAGTGGTCAACATCCGGCCATTTTTGAGTGTTGAATCCGGCCTTGTTCAGCGACAGGTACATGTTGTCGCTGGCGGCCTGCGCGGCAGCCGCCGGATCTTCGGCCTCCACTCCGCAGGTGATCGTGATCGCGCCGGTGGCGCAGTTCAGATCGATTGCTGCGTTGCCGGGCGCGTGGCCCAGACGATTGAGTTCTGCCATCGCTTCGGCGAGCGCAAGGCGCGCCGCTTCCTCAATCGACCCCTTAGTCGATTGAAGGACACCCTGAAAGATCACTCGATAGCGCATACCAGTAGTTTTCCTATACCCCGGAGCAGATGTCCAGCGGAACAATTGTCCAGCCTATGCGTATTCAACAGCTCTTTCGTCCCACCCGAGTCTCACCTTTAATACTGCTCGAGCTTAACGAACACCTGTTCGGCATTGTCGGATGAAGTCGCAGCGGCGCTGATAGTACTCAGGGTCGTCGGCGGCCAACGCGACGTACGTCATGTGCCCGTCCCCCTCATCGCAACCGCAGTGGTAGACGAGAAGGTCATCGGGACGCGCCCCTTCTTGCCATCCCCACCACCCGCAATCCTGGGCGACGGTATCGACGTCCTGGGCACTCTGGCACACGACGGACAACAGTAGTTCGCGGCTGTCGCGGCATCGTCACGCACAACGGAGGCCCAACCGGCCTCCGGGCGCAGCTTGTCCCTGCCGGCGACGACGGGCCCGCCTTCCGGTGCGTTTCGGACACTCCCCCTTGAGGGCGACTCGTGGTGACTCGGGCCGAATCGAAGCCCCTGTGTTCCCGACGCCGCGCATCGGGAGTCCGAACACCGAATGCTCTCCTTCTCCCGCCTGACCTGAGCGGCTCGAGCACTGTGACGACGTATCGAGTAAGAAGCAGGTTTCCGAAGGGGCAGGGAGGGCGGGGATGATGCTGAAGCGGGCGCTTCCGTTGGCAGCGGGACTGGCGGTGATCATTGGGCTGTTCGGTCCTGTCGGCGGAGCCGAAGGCAGCTCCGCCACACCCCACGCCGTACCGCTGGACTGCTCCAGCGATGGCGGTGACCAACGGACTGCTTACGACGCTTCGGTCCAGCCGGGCGTCATCGTCCCCGACTTCGACGGTTGGCCGTATTCGCCCGTGACCTACACCGCCTACGGCTTCGACCGGCAAACGGGTGAACCAATGCTCATCGGCAACACCAACGAGATCGGCACGACCGACCACCTCGTGGCGGCGTGGGAGGACAGCACGAACTGCTTTGGTCCCGCCGGCGACGAAGACATCTCACGCAACGCCTGGGTCGCGGACGCTTCGGGGCACGTCTTCGGTGAGAGCGACCTGTCGGGACCGCCGGCGAACAACTTCGGCGACGCGTCCGGGCTGCCCCTCAACAAGCCGATCGTCGGCATGACGCCTACTTCCGACGGGAACGGCTACTGGCTGGTAGCCAGTGATGGCGGGATCTTCGACTATGGCGACGCCGGCTTCTACGGTTCGGCAGGGAGTATCCACCTAAACCAGCCGGTGGTCGGGATGTCGGTCAGCAGCGACGGCCAGGGCTACACCCTCGTGGCGAGCGACGGCGGCGTCTTCACTTACGGCGATGCCAGGTTCCTTGGCTCCATCCCGGGCGTGCTGGCCCCGGGGCAGCGCCTCAACGAGCCAATCGAGGGCATTGTCACGACGCCCGACGGGGGTGGCTACTGGATGGTCGCTTCGGACGGCGGCATCTTCACATTCGGCGACGCTCCGTTCCTCGGATCCCTGGGCGGCGAGCACTTGGCCTCTCCGATCGCTGGCATGTTCGCCAATGGCAACGGTTACACGCTCGTCGCTCAGGACGGGACCCTCTACCCCTTCACCTAGGTTCCGGTGATGAGGTCAGAGGGTCCGACAGCGCATCCTCGATGCACTACCGGCTGACCGGGCATCCGGCGCAGAGATCCAGCGTCTCCTTCGGCTTGCCGCGTCCTCACTGCGGGAAGAAGAGCTCAGTGTCCGCGCCGCGACACGCTGCTCGCCGATGCCACGCCGACCGCCTCACAACGTCAGTCGGTGAGAGCCAGCGCCTGCGCCAATTGCACCGACTCCAGAACATCACCTGTTTGCTCACCTGCTCGAGTTTGACCAGCTGCTCGAGCCTTGATCGCATCGCCAATCTTGGAGCGAAGCATCATCGCCGAACCCGTCATCTGCAGGGCTGCATAGGCCTGCGCGACCAGCTGTAGCTGAGCTGGCGTATCAGCGTTCTGAGCGGCGTTGTGGAGAAGCTTGTTGAGGGCTTGCTTGACGTCGCCCTGGCTCTGTAGGAACTGCTCAACCTCTTCATTTCCTGCTCCTCTTCGCAATCAGCTGGTGGCTAGATTCAGGCTGCCAGCAACACTCGGTGCTGGCCATCCGCCTTGGCCGCCCGCAAGAGATCCAATAGGTCGCCTTCCTTGATCCGGTTGTCCCGACGGCACCTCGGGCACATGAACCGGAACCAGCCGCCCGGAGCCCCAGATGGATCGAATCCCTTGGCGTCTGAGCGGACAAATACGGGCCCATCGGCCACCCCGGGCAGGGTCTCGTCCATGAGTGCGAGCCGCTTTCCGCACGGACAGCTGATGTTGATGAAGTCCTTGTAGCCGGCTCGATCTCGCTGCGGCTTCCTAGCCATTGCCCTCCAGACTACATCGGTGTAGTCTTTCAGACACAGGTGATTGCGGCGCCCGCAGGGTGCCGGGCGACGACGAGGGCACGCAGCCAGAGGCGGCCCGACGGATTCCCTTGACCGGGGGATCGGCCAAAGGTCGTCGTCATGCCCGAACTTCCGCTGACGGAACCGTCGATAACGGTTGCCGAGTTCGCACAGCGCCAGAAGCTCTGCACCCACACCGTCTACCGGTTGATCAGGTCGGGAGAGATCCCGGCGATTCGCCTCGGTAGGTCAATCCGGATCCCCGAAGGGTCGATGGCGCCGAAGTGAGTGTCACGCCGCTCCCCCACTGGAACACCGTGCCAGCTCTCGCCGAAAAGGTGGGTTTCAGCGAGTGGACCCTTCGTCAAGAGATCAGGGCTGGCCGACTGCGCGCCCGGCGTATTGGGCGGTGCGTTCGAGTCCTCGATGAAGACGCCGCGGAGTGGATGCGCGGCCGACGTGAGGCCTCGCCGTGATCATCCACAACGAGACCCGCGAGCGGTTCGTCATCATCGACAAGGCGACGATCGACGACGACCGCCTGAGCTTCGCCGTGAGAGGCATCCTGTGCTTTCTCCTGTCGAAGCCGGCCGGCTGGGAGGTCTATACGGCGTACCTCGTGAAATCCTCGCCTCAGGGCCATGATTTCATCAATGCACGGCTCCAGGAGCTCGAGCGCTTCGGCTACATCCGCCGGTCACGGAAGCGGGCGACTGACGGCACCTGGGACGGAACAGACGTTCACGTCTTCGAAAAACCGTAACCGGAAAATCCCGATGCGGCTGGGCAGACCGCGGAGGGGAAAACCGGAGGCGGTTTAACCGGAGCCGGAAAATCCGCACAGAGAGAAGACTTACTTCAAACAAATACTGACGACACTCTTGCAACGGCTTCGCCGTCGCCGGGAGAGATTGACGACGGTTCGCTCTTAGAAGCTGTTCTTCGTGTGTGTGGCTGGGATTGCTCGTCGCTGACGCCCAACTCGCGAGGACGCCTCAACAAGGCGGTCAAGGACCTTCGTGAGGTCGGTGCGACCGTTGCCGAAACCGAGGTACGCGGTGTCGCGCTATCGAGCAAAGTACCCAAGAGCGGACCTCACACCCACCGCGGTCGCAGCCAACTGGCCAGCGCTTGCCTCCACTGCGATCGGCGCTGCTCGGGACCTCGAGGCGGAGTTTGAGGAATGGGGCGCGCTCTGGCACACAAGGACCACTCGACCTTCCGCGACCTGCTGGAGGCCAAGACGTCGGACCAAATCGAGATCGAAGCTGCTGAGCGCGGTCGGGCGCAGCAGCGTGGCCAGATCCACGAGTACCGGTGATGACGGCCGTCCCTGGCGTCGTAGTGAAGTGGCGCACGCCTGGCCTCATTGTTGCCTCCGTACGTGACGGGCTGGCCGGAGTTGCAGATGTCCGCTGGACTCAAAGCGCGGGCTTTTCCTGCAGCTGCGGCAAGCAAGGGTGTGTTCACGCAGCTGCGGTGCGGCGGTTGGTCGAGGCGACGGCGAAATGACCGTGACCAGCACATACCCCCGGTTGGGGTCCGACTCGACCAGAGCTTTCTTTGACACCACGAGCGTGAAAATTCCTCTCTCCGAGCAAACTGAGGTCGAAAATTGCCGAGGGGGGCCCAACGTCGCCCCCACGCTGGCGAAGGCGCCCGAGGTTTGTCCGAATCGCACCGCGTGACCAGGGGATCTGGCGTGACGTACAACCCCGACGCAGGCAACCCATATGCGAGCTCGCAAGCGGTCCTGGCCAACGCACTCATGCGCCATCTGTGGCGCCCTCTCACTTCAACGCCCCAGCGCGCAGCTCGAAGCGCCCACGTCACCACATCATCCCGCTGCGGCTCTGCGCCAGTACCCGAGTCAGAGCGCCGCCACTGACCACTGACCCACCAACAGCGCCGCGCACTACAGCAACGCCTCTCGAGCGCTGGTCCAAAATCGCCCGCCGCCGCAGACGTTGCCTGCGTCGTCCAGCCGAGCTCTACCGTACCGCCCGTCCGATTGTACACGCTCACCGCTCGCCTGTCTCGAAACTGACCGCACTGCGTCCCCGCGATGACTGGTGCATGCATCCCGAGCAGTTTTCGCCGCCGTCGTCGCGTGGTGATGTCGTAAATACCCGTCAGCCCAGCCAATCAACCCAAGGCATATGACTTCGCAAACTGCGCACCACCACCGACAACCCGCCACCGCAGCAGCGCTCCAACCACTGCGCTTCGCCACCAACCGTGAATCGCGCGCCAAGCGCACTCACTCATCGTCTCGTTGCACTGTACCGCGAGTGCGCGCCACCAGATCCCCGAGCACCAGTGCCACTTCCTCGCCGAACCTGCTCCCATAAAAAGCCCCAGCGTCTGCGCGCGGCTGCGCGCTGCGCAACTTCCCGCTTCCCGATGCCTCATCTGCGCCGAGCGTTCGTTAATGAAGCCCGTGAGTGCACACGTGCCGTCTGCGCCGAGAACCCGCCCAAACACATGAGCGCTCACAACGCGCGCGCTCACTCCTTGCGCACATCTACCGCCCTCAGCGCAAGGAGCCAGTGAGATGTCCACGTCAAAACACCACCGCCTCACCCAGATCACCGCCGTGCTCAACAGCTGAATCCGCCCCGAAAGGCCAGAAGCGAAGGCTCTATCGCCATCTCACGCTCAAACCGAATCGAGAGCAGAAGTCACATCCCCACCGAGAGCTGTGCGCTCGTGAACGCGCCCAGAACTTCTCTGAGCGTGCACGCGCACATGAACCACTGTGCCAACAACAAACCGATTAACAAGAGCTACAATTACAATCTCAAACCCCGATACCTCCGACAGCGTGCTGAACGCACGCGTCAAAAACGCACAGATGTGCAACCGCAAACCGTCGCTTCGCATGGTCATCACCACCCCCAACAACCGAGCCGCATCCGAGCACCTCTACCGCTGCACCGTCAGTGCAGCCCTATGTGTACTCACCCCCTACACAGTGAACACCGTACGTTCGTTCACTGGTGATCGCGCCTGTGCGTGAGCGCTATCTGCCACACACTGCCGTTTTTAATCAGCACTCTGGCTCGCGTTGCCAGAACATCAGCGCACCCTCTCCTCACCACACTCACAGTCCCTGAACTGTCGCACCCTAACCCGAATCGCCACCGCCTGCGAGTGTTCTCGCCGTAACCGCACGTAAACCAGATGAGCATCGCATGTTCGCCACACAATTCCTCTGATAGTCGCATCGCACCATACGCGATTGCAGCTGCTATGTATCAGTCTCTCGTTGCCGCCAGCCCCACCACCTCCGTAGTGCTCATGCGCCCAAATTTAACCCACCTCGCGCCCCATGCACCCAACGCGCCGTACCCGTTGCAGCATCAGCCAATGCACCGCAGCCATCAACACTGCTCGCACTCAGCTGATCAGTGCGCTTCGCACCGCAACTGCGCCGCAGCGCCAGCATACACCCAAAGCAATCACGCTATGCCGGAAAGGAAAGGCGTTCGGCCCGGACAAAGACGGCCACTACAGCTATCCGATCGCCGACCACGAGGACGTCAGCAACGCCGTCCACGCCGTCGGTCGTGGCAGCGCTGACCACGACAAGATCCGCAAGTACATCATCGGCCGCGCCAAGGCCATCGGAGCTAGCCATTTGATCCCGGACAATTAAACGCTGATGGCTCACTTAAACAGTCGAACTCCACTCTCGTCGACGCCATTGCACGCCGTGACAGCCATGCATGAGATCGCCTGCGGCCGTTCCAAACACCTCCGGGGATGTTGCGGACGCCACAACCTCAAAGCGCCGTCGGCCCCTTTCCGAGGGAGCTGCGTGAGGTGTGCAGCGAGAGCCTGGACCTCACGAGTGAGGGTGGCGGCCCTGGTTCCGCTGTGAAGCCGGGGCTGCGGGGGCCGACTCGGGGCATCGGGGTTATCCGGGGTCATCGCGTGAAGCCAGTTCAGGCACACCACAAAGCCCGGTATCAGGCTTTATGTATTCCTACCGATATGGAAGGATCCCCTTCGGTCGTCGAAGGTCATCCGAGCAGGGACGAAGCGGAAATATCGGGGCGGTGATACCTCCGTTTAACGAGAATGGGCATTTGCCCGAAGGCCGACACCTGGCGAACCTCTATGAGATCGAGGCTCGGTTTGTCGATGTCTTCCCTCGGTCGATGACCCGTAGAGACATCTTCAATGGATACCGAGGTCGCAGAGAACAACTGCATTCGCTGACGAGGGTGGCATTTGAATGGGTTGACGGTAGCTTCGTGACGAGTAAGCGTGACGCAGGTGATCTCGACGTGGTGACTTTCATCGATGGTTCGTTGATCGATGCGATGCCGGCCGCCGATCGACAACAACTGATGGCGCTGGCTGAAGGTAGCCAACCTCGTTTGATGCACGGTGTCACAGCTTCGTGGTAGCCATGCGGCCGGTTGGGCATCCGCAGCGGGCTTGGTACGAGCAGGTCGAAGCGTATTGGTCGCTCCAGTGAGCAATGGTCAAGGTCGTCCAGACCTACGGAAGGGATACCTAGCGGTCGAGGGAAACAAATGAGCACGCCAGACGAAATCTCGGCCGAACTGGAAATGCTCGCGGGCGTTCTCGCTGCTGCACCGGAAGATATTGAACCACTCTCTGCAGAGTGGATGACCATGCAGTCATTGTTGGTCCGACAAGCAGACCTGCTACATGCTCTGGATGTAGCGGAAAGCAAATACGAGCTTGAAGTAGCACTCTCGAGCGAGGCGATCGTTAGCTCCTCGGTCGAGACTGGTTCCTCGGAAAGGTGCTTGAATCCGTTCAGGCAACGGTCTGGTCGGTGGCACAGGCCCTGATGCTCGGGGAAAGGCCGGCGGAAATTTTGGCCGAGAAGTAGTTGACGCGGGAGCACTACGGCTCGTTGCCTCTGAGCCAGAGTCCTTCAAGGAGTGATACGTTGGCCCGGACCGAAATGCTCAGAGATCCTTCGATGACGAGGAAGATCCGCTTCCCGTGTTCGATGACGCAGTGTCCCGGATTCTTGATGTCATCGATACTGCCGAGACGGACATCGAGAGTGCACACTTACAGAAGCTCTTAGCCAGTTGAGCGGCCACCGAGCGTTGACGAATCTCAAAAAGCTGACGGGAATCCTTGCTTCGCACCAGACAGGCGCTCGGTTGTCCAGCGGATTCCCGTAGATGAACTGTTGCCTCGCGAGGCCTCACTTTCACCCGGCGGTGCACGACGAATGCAGCTCATTCTGTGAGAAGAATCGAGGTCTGACGCTTCACTACCGCGGGAGGCTCTCGGTCTCAGTGGCGGACACCGGCCTTCGACCTGGAGACGGAAGATGGCGAGCCATTCACCGGCTCGTCGCACGAGAACTGCGGACCACATCCGCGAAGCATTCGATATGAACGTCGTTGCTGAGGTCGAGCGAACAGTGACAAAGTCGGAGATCGTGGCGACGGACCACTACCTACAGACTCGTTGAGATCCAGGAGATCCTGAACCCGGGAAGCCCATCGTGTCGCCACCGTTAGATAAGCCATAGGCCCTCCTGCGCTAGCAGAGTGCGCTGGTTGAGGAGCCTCCTGTGGTCCGGAGACAGGCCGCCACAGGCAGTCAGGCTCGTCCTCGCTGGCCGCCGAACTCCCTCAGACCTTCCAAGCCCCTCCAGGTAGCGCGGCAGGCCCAGACCCGCCACCACTGCTTCCATCGGGCGTCAGCGACCTGTCTCGATGAGCGTCTAGTCGTCGACATTGCCAGCGCTGTCACAGAAGGATCTAGTTGGGCACGAGACGCCGTAGAGAGCGTTCTGTCCTCCTGGATCAGCACTACTCGCGATCGTCCATGATGCTCCATTCCACGACTCGACGAGGGTTTCGATGGCCGTCGAGCTGGTCACGTTATAACCAACCTCAGCGCATTTGGTCGGACGTACACACGACACACTTGAGGCCACCTCATCGTCGCTGGGGGGCGTGCGACTTGTTGAAATTGACCAGCTTGATCCGTTCCAGCTTTCGACGAGATTGTAGGAAGCCTGTCCCTCTCCCGAATTCCCGACTGCAACGCAAGATGTAGTGGTCGGGCACGAAATGCCTTGAAGAAAGTCGGACTCAGCACTGACGTTGGGGCTGGAAGACACAGTCCAAGTCGATCCGTTCCATGACTGGATCAGTGTCCGTCGAGTTCCAGAATGGTTGTAGTAGGCCCCGACAGCGTCACACCTTCGGATCGAGCTGCACGATACTGAGAAGAGCCCATTGGTTGATGTTCCCTTGTCCCGAGTCGTTTCGAGGGTCCACGGACCTCCAGCAGTCGATGACAGTGCAAGTGTTTGCCAGAAGGCTCCGTTGTAGGCATAACCGACGGCCTGGCAAAGGCTCGAAGTCGTCTACATGAAGCACTAAACCCCCCACAGGATGTTCTCGTTCGTCCCAGAGTTGGGACTGGGCACAATGCTCCATTGCGTTCCGTCCCACTGTTCGATGAGGGTTTGACCACTAACTGCGTCCGTGTAGAAGTAACCGACGGCGACGCAATCCGAAGTGCTGAGGCAGTCGACAGATTGAAGACTGCTTGCGGTTCCCTCGTTCGGACTAGTGGTTACGGTCCATGCCCCTCCGGTCCACACCTCGATGAGCGTCTGAAAGGTTCCGGCGCCGTTCACCTGTGCGTTTTGGGACCCGACAGCAACGCAGAATGTCGGGGATGTACATGAAATTCCGTATAGCTGCACCGGTAGCCCACTTGAAGGATTCGGACTTGGTTGCACCACCCAAGGCGGCGTGACTCCGCCCGCGCTGATCGTCCATGTACCCAGCACGACTGTCACACAGAAAAGCGAAGCAGCAAGTAACGCTCTAACCTGCTTTACCTGGGTCACCTGGCGTCCGTTTGCCACACACCCTCCTCGACTTAGGAGTCGAAGATTATGTGATTCGTCGCCGGGACTCCCGTCGCGCGATCTCGCTTGGCGCACCACCGCCGTCCGACAGCGCTTCGCCTACCGCCGAGGCCCCCATCGCCACAAGCGAGCCGATGTAACCTGCCCGTTGCGAACGACGTAGTCCTTCATTGCGTCTCTCTGGGCCTATGGCCGAGGCTACACGCGCCGCCGGCTGAACTCCCGCAGCGCCTTTCGTTCGGGGTTCAAGGATCCGTCAGTGGTTGCAGGTCGCCGTGGCGAACGCTCCAGTCGCCGTGTTCGTGTTGACGACCTTGCCGTCTTCGGTGATCGTGCAGGTTACGGAGCCGCCTCCGCTGCCGACGGTGGCGCTCAGCGTGAAGGCCGTCACAAGGCCCGACGCCTGGATCGTCTTCGACCACGGGAGGGCGACATTGGTCACCTGCGCCTCGCCGTTCTGACCGTTGCCCTCCTGGAGGGTGTCGTAGGTGATGTCGTTCGCCGTACCGCTGCCCGTTACCGAGTAGTTGATCGTGTGCTTCGTCGACGCGGAGTTGCTCACGCTCACCGCGATGATCACGATTAGCAGAACGATGATTGCCAAAGCCCACCACCGCTTCTTGCGATACCAGGGTCGCGTGGCTTTCGCATATGCCTTGGCGGCACGGGCCTGATCCCGGGCGTCTTTGGGAGAGGCTGGCGGAGGAGGGGGTGCAACCGTTGGTGCCGGCGCCTGTTCGGGCGAGTACCACTTCCCATCGCTAGCCTGCCACCACCCTGGACCGCCTGAAGCATCACTCATAATCAGTCAACCCCCGCCCCTCGCCTATGAATCGAAGCCGGTTTTCTAGTCGATTGACGACAGTTTGGCGAGCGGGTTTAGAGACGGCTACCCAACCCCCGGCCAAACTCCCGGACCCCCTCGAGGCCCTCGAGGTGGTCGGGGCAGCTCCAAACTCGCCACCAGCGGTCGCCTCGAGGGGCGTGCCAGCGGCCCGTATACGTCGGCTCTTCCCGGCAGTGGGTGCTCTGGAGCTGCACGCTGTAGACGAGGGCCCAGCACTGGGTCGGCTCAGCGGTGAACCCGGGAGAGCGGTCGCCGGGGCGAGGTGTCACGTCGTGGTCGATGTGACAGGAGTCAAATACCCAACGAGCGTCGTCATGTTCCCCGAGCAAACGACGGTGCCCGAGTCGGCATAGATCGGTTGGAAGGTGGACAGACCGGAACCCGCGTCCTGCGCTGATGAGAAGTCATAGGTAACGTTCGTTCCGTTCAGGCTGGCGTTCAGAGTGCAAGTGACGAAGCCGCCGCCGGAGGCTTCGTCTGCCTGAGTGATCGTCAGCCGTTCGCCTGAGGGGATCGAGAGCGTGGCGCTGGTCATCAAGGTTTGGGCCCACGCGTTCTTCGCCGTGTACTGGGCATCAGACATGCCCTTAGCTCCCGTTCCCGTCCCAGCACCGTGGGCGACCGCAGCGCCAATCGTGACGCCGCCCACGAGGATTCCCCCTGCGAGGAATGCTCCGACGGCCATGAGCTTCGGATTGTCTCTGAACATGATTGTGATGTCCCTTCGCTGGTGGATGCCGAACGTTAGGTCGGAGCAGTTTCTCCCGCTCTGGTGGCATGGTCACCGAATCGGAACAGCGCCCCCGTACCATCGGCCTTGATGGACATGCTCGAGGTCGAGTGGCTTATGGCGCCCGACGCGCCCGATGTCGACGACCTCCTGGCCGAGCTCGTCAATCGGCCGGCATGGCACCGCAGAGCGGCCTGCCGGGGGAGTGGGACCGACCTGTTCTTCCCGGAGCGTGGACAGTCGACCGAGCGCGCTAAGGCGCTCTGTGCGGGGTGCGAGGTCCGGGAGCAGTGTCTCTCGGTGGCGGTGGCGGATGTCACGACGCAGGGCGTCTGGGCCGGGACGTCTGAGCGCGGCCGGCGGGTGTTGCGAAAGCAGGTGGCGTGAGCGCCGCTCCATCCCTAATCCATCCCTACTAAACGCCGCCAAAGTTAGGCGTGCCGAGACATCTGACTTGTCGAATCCCCTGGTCAGCCGTGCGTCACACGGTCTAACACTCCCCTACACCCCTACGTGGCTGAATCCCGCCTACAGGTCGGCTCACCGTCACCACCGCTCTGAGATGGGAAAACACGTCCCACCACATAGCATCGAAGCCTCGCAAGACACATTCGGGACACATCCGGAGGTTTCGTTCTCATGCCAAGGAAGCCAGCGCGGCGGGCATACGGGTCAGGGTCGGTCACGTGGCTATCGCCAACGCGGGTCAAGATTCGCGTGAGGGTGAGCGGTAAGGCGCGGTCAAAGACCATCCGCGTCACGCATCGTGACCACGGCGGGCGCGGTGAAGCCGATGCCGCGTTGGAGGCCTTCGTCAACGAGGTCGGCACCGAGGCACCCGTTCCCGAGGAGAGCGCGCTAACGCTTGGCACTTTGATGGACGCCTACGTGGCCGACAGAGCGAGGGTGGGCAAGGCGAGGTCCACCGTTGAGTCCTACGAGAACACGCGCAGGCGGCTCAGCAACGCGCTCGCGAACACGCCCGTTGACCAACTCAACCCACAGGATTTAGATCGCTTCTATGGGGAGCTAGCCCGTGGCGGCATGGGAGCCAACACAATCAGGCAGACGCACGCGATCCTCAGGGCAGCGGTTGGCTGGGCAGTTCAGAAAGGCGTGGCGGCTACGAACCAAGTGAGCCGCGCCACCCCACCCGATCGCAAGCGGGTCAACAAACAGCGCATCGAGATTGCCGAAACGCACGCCATGATCCAGGCGGCGCTCAACAAGGAGGACGCGGTGCTGGCCGTGGCCATCTTTCTGTTGATGTACGCGGGTCTGCGCCGCGGAGAGGCTTGCGGGCTGCGCTGGTCGGACTTCGACCCCACCTTGGGCGTTCTCCGGTGCCAACGGCAGTGGGTGGCGGGCAAGGGTGGGCAACACCTTGAGGACCTGAAGTCCGACACCGGCAGCCAGGACGGCGTACGGGTCATCGACTTCGCACCGGGGACTGTCGCCCTGTTGGAGCGTTACCGCAAACAGCAGGCCGATCTGCTCGACATCGAGCCAGGCGGGTGGCTGTTGTCCTATGACGGTGGGTCTACGCCTCTGCGAGCCAAGGCGCTCACCGAGCGAATCACCAGCCTTGGCAAGTCCCTTGGTATTGACGCCTCGCCACATTCGTTCCGTAGGACCGCCGACACCCAACTACACGCCGCGGGCGTGGATTTGGACACTGCCTCCCGCAGGCAAGGACACACGCCTGAGGTCATGATGCGCCACTACGTCCAAGGAACGGCTGACTCAGGTGCGGTGGGAGCGTTGAAGTTTGAGCAGCGACTCATCGATCAAGGCCTTCCGATAGGGCAGCTCCTGAGCTAGCTTCCGCCTCCCTCATCTGCGTTGGATGGACTGCCCGTCGACATCAAACAGCGGGCCTTGAAGGCGTCCTTCCAATTGGTCCAGGGCGGTTCATCGGGAACCCACACCTGATAATTGAAACCTGCTAGCCGCCATGCGTAGAGAGAGCGGAAAGATCGCTCACGGTTGAACCATTTCAGTGTGGTTCTAGAAAAGGTCGAGCTGGACGACGACGACGACTAGAAAGATTCGACCAACTAATCCCGTAACTCGCTTTCGCCGGGCTTCTGTTGGGCGTCCGGGTTGTCAGCGCCCTGCCGGACCAAAAGCGCATGCCCCAGAATCATTACCCCACTTGGGCATCAGCTCAGTTCGGGAAGTTCGGGAAGAAGTCGCGGAATCCGGTGATGTACGTGGAGGTGCGCTGCCAGAGCTGCCAGAGAACATCGAGAAGGTTGTAGCCCTCAAGTGGCATCCCACGCGCGAGGCTCATGACTGGCGTGAGTTTCAAGTTTGGATCGGCCTCGTTCAAAGGTGGGTCGTAATAGCACACCGCCACAACGGCATCATGACGAATCCGTTGGTTGGTGAATTTCATCTTCATGTTCTTGATGCTTTGGTCATCCAGAACCGCGTGGCCGCTCGTCTCGGCGCGCTTGACCACTGACACCGTTGTCAGGAACTCTCGGTGCTTGTCCAGATTGTCTAAGTCGCCGAGCTGTTCCAACACGGCGCCCATACCGCCGGGCTGAGTTCCGTTGTATGGCTGAACGACCTCGACCATGTCCAAGGCGATTGACGAGACCTTGCCCGCAAGACGAAGGGGTTGGGGGCGCTTTATTACCCGGAACGTCTTCCGGGTGGGTTGGCGAGAGAGAATGGGGAAATTCGTTCGGCGGTCCGGTGTCTTGCCGTTAGCAATGACAAGCTGCCAGGCAAGGTGGTCGAGCGCGCTTCGGAGGTTATGAACGCAGTCACCCGCAATGATTCCCCACCGCTTGTCATCTGGCGGAGGGTTTTCCGCCTTATAGACGTGTTCGGCTCCATTTCGTGTGATTTGTGGGACGAACCGGTAGGCGTCGTTTTCGACACGCCTTTGAAACGATGTACGCAGCTCCCTCATGTGCGCGTCCGATCGCTGAATCTTGAGTTCGATTCCGTAAAAGGAGGGAATCAACTCGCGTGCCCCTCGCGGGCTCTACGTAACGCGGCCAATTGCGTCGGGTTCATCGCGGTAACCGGTTGTTAGTCGTCGTGGAGGGCGAATTTGCGGGCTGCTCCAGCTTTCTCTTGTGTCCTCCATGAACGTCAGTATGAACCCACGACCTCACTTACGATAGCTCCAATGAGATCGACTCTTCGACGGGGTGATTTTCGTGGTCACTAGGTACTGTTAGCAGCAATGACGCGGACTGCACTCTCGTGGAGGATCGATCAGCTCGTTCGAGAGTTCGGTGCATACGTCCACATCTACGATCAGAATGAATTGAACGGCGCGTGGAGACCGCACGACGCCGCGATTTCGCGGTATCGCGCACTTGGGATCCCTCCAGCGGCAGCCACGCTTTCAACCGACACCCCCTACCTTGGTGCTCTCTCCAGAGTCCTGCGTTCGTGGCGAGCTTTCGGCAGACCACCGGGCTTCCGGTACCCAACCACCGCGGCTATAGGAGCTGTCATTGCAGCAGAGACCGTGACCATTGACGCATTATCAACCTTCAGTCTGGCCGATCCACAACTGGATGTTCCAATAGTTCAGGGCCAAGTGTGGTCTCTGATTCAGTCATGTACTCAATCCCTGAATCCTGGTGGTCCACCGCTTGTTGGGGGATCAAAGTTCGTTCACCACCTCCTGCCGGAGCTGGTTCCTCCGTTTGATCGTGAAGGTACGGGTTGGTTTTTTGGGTGGCCCGATTCAAGCTGGACTACAACTAGTGCTCAGCAAAGCTTCTTCGAGGCCTTTCCGCTTCTTCACGACATCGCGGTACGAACAAACGCAGCACAGTTCGTGACCAAGTCTGGCTGGCGGACAAGTGTGAGTAAGGTCATTGACAACGCCATCTGTGCGTCCAGGTAGCGATGCGCAGAGCACCCCGTTAATGCCTTGCGGTAGTTCCACCCGATGTCCGGCTTGCACTACCCATGCGTGAATTGGACGTCCACATGTTCTGAATCGTTCAGGCGTCGTGTACTCGTGCTGTTCAGAGGTGTATCAAGGCACTCGAAATTGAGTTTCACGCCCTAAGGACACCCTCAGCGACCGCAAGTAGATCGTACACCCGAGTTTTGCGCGGAAACCCTGCTGACGAATCGAAGTTGGAACCGTTTTTTGCGGTCTGAAAATTGACTCTCACCAGACGCGGGACCACGCACGATCGGAGACGAAACGGTTGCCATTTCGACGTTTCGAAACGACCGAGGTCACATGCCCCCGAAACCGGCGGATTAGGGCATCTAAGTCGTCAAGCAATGCTGGGAAACTGAAGACTGCGCCTCGCAGCCTCCCGAAAGGTTTTGGGCTGCCATTCAGTTCCGCGCCGTGGGCAGATCAGCCGGTCCAGCCGATCAGATCGCTTTTCAATGACGGTGACAAATGGATAAAAGTGGAATGAGTCGACTGCCTGTTGAATATCGGTCGGCGGCATCCCGGTCTGTACCTTCGTTCCGTGACGATATGCATGCAGCCCGCGGGACAACCCAAAGACGTAATCGAGGAACGGATTGTATTCATCGGTAATGTCCTCGCAAACATAGATGCCGCCTGGTCGAATATGTGGGAGGAGAGCCTCAAGCGTGGCGATCTGTTGGAACGTCTGATGACCGCCGTCGTCGATGACGATGTCCACGTGCGGGACGTTGCTGACGAACTGCCTCCAAAACTCGGGGTCAGCTTGATCACCGATGAAGATATCTACCCCCGGCCCCTCATACGATTTGCATTCAGGCCCGATATCGACTCCGTAGATGTGGGCCTTCGGACCGAAGTACTCCTTCCACATGTCAAGGCTGCCACCGCTATACACGCCGATCTCGACGACATGGACCTCACGGCCCTTGAACTTCTCGAAGTGATGCTCGTAGATGGGCAGATAGTGCTCCCACTTCCAGATACCTCGGCCTGTCTCATGCGCCTCGACGTACGCCTGGAGATCGGTTCGCCCCGCCGGTTCATCCAGGGGCAGGAAACCACGTGAAAGGACGCCGCGGCCGAAAGCAAGCCCTCGCCTCGATTGCACGATCATGTTCCTCGCCCTGGTGAAACGCGTTTTGATGAGATCGACGGTCTTCACCGCACTAAAGGTAACCGCGGCCAAGGGAGGTCGCTCGGAAGCATCGGAGAGCGCACGAAGCGTTCACCGGACGGTTCAGGCACGGGTCCCGCTCGAAAGGCCAGTCAAGCGCAGTGCCACGCAGCGACCGTTGCTCAAAGGCCCCCCACCGGATAGCCCACGTTAGGATTATGAGTGCGAATAGTCGGACCAAGTCATGGGATGTGCACGCTCTCTGCCTCCCCGTCATCGTCGACCGGGGTAGCTCTGAGCTTTGCTATGGGATACCTTCCCCATCGTGCATGAGTCCAGCTTCGAGAAGTTCCGGGCCTTTCGAAACGCCTACCTCAGCGGTTCCGAACGGGTGTTGGAGATCGGATCTCTCTGTCAGCCGGGCTCCCTCGCGCTGCGAGGCCTCTTTCCAGCACCAATCGACTACGTAGGCCTCGACATCGAACCGGGCTACAACGTGGACTTCGTGCCGAATGACGCCTACCTGTGGACCGAGCTGGCATCCGAGAGCTTCGACATCGTCCTCTCAAACCAGACATTCGAGCACATCCCGCATTTTTGGATCACCGCAGCCGAGATCGCCAGGGTTCTTCGTACGGGCGGACTGGCCTGCGTCGTGGTCCCAAGCGCCGGAAACGTTCACCGCTTTCCTTTGGACTGCTGGCGTTTTTACCCCGACAGCTGGGAGGCGGTGTGCAGTTACGTCGGCCTCGAACTCTTGGAGACCTATCGGGAAAAGCCGAACTGGCGGACGTTCGTCCCGGGGACTGGGTGGAAGGACACCATGATGGTGGCATCAAAGCCCACGTTCTCTGACGACGTCGCGTGGAAGTCTTACTACGATCGCCTCAACGCCATCGTTGCGACACGGGTGGACACGCTCGGTCCCCCCGTCGGGCCCGGTCGGGCTGCGGCCCTTTACGAGCGGGCACATAACATGGAGGGTACCGAAGTGCTGCGCCATCCGTGGAACGCCCGGCGCGCGGTGCCCCCGCCGAGTCGTTGGCCTGGCGCGGACGACTCCGGCGAGCGGTCTACTCACGAAGCGGGAGGGAGGCCCTCCGGCGCGGCGAGGCCGCCCTGCCGTGGCCGCCACAAGAGACGCGGACATCGTGACTCGACTTCGACTGCATCTCCAGTTGTCGAGACTCCAACGACCTTCAAGTTGACCTAGCCGGGATTCGCCAAAGAATGGTTCAGCTCGGGTCCCGGGATGGGTCGCGCCCTATTGGCTGGGGTATCCCAGTCGCGCGCAGGTAATGGGGCAGTCTGCGCCTAAACGCCGTCACGTCTCGCGGCCAGTCCGAACCTAACCAGCTGCTGATTTTCCTCCTCCTCCTCCGCCGGACTCAAGCGGGATCGCCTTAGTGGCCACTCCGAAACGCGGAGATTGTCCGTCCTCAGGCGCTGAAAATTGCGCCCCACCGTGCGCAGGACCAGGCATGCGTCGAAATTTGGCTTCGGCTATTTCGACGTGCCCAAACGACCGATGTGACCGTCCCCGATCGCTCTCAGCAGCAATGGGAATCACGGGGCAAGGAGAGCTACGACCCTCATCTAACGGAACGTTCGCGCACTTCGCGCACGACGAGCACCTCCAGATCGCCCCAGACGCCTGGATCGTCGGCGAGGTACTCCTTGCCGCGGCCGCCGTTTCGGCGGCGCGGGCTGTGCGGCCGAATCGACGTGTTGTCCTCGTGCGCGGTGTCCGCGTTGGCGTGCTTCGCAGTCGGAGGTGCCTTCGACTTCGACTCGCACCTATTTTTCGTCGGGCTGCTCGGTGGCTGGTGTGCGGGTCTTGCTTCCCGGAGAGGGGGGTCTGGCGTGAAGACCTTCCTCGAAGAGCTCGGCGTCATCGGTTCTCCGACCGGCCTGTAGGGCGGGAACTCCGCGTCGTTTCCCCCTGCGTGAGCCGAGGTGTATCCTCCCACCGGTGGGATCGGCACCCATCTTTTGTATCGGGCAAATCCGTACCGGGACGACGACCTTTGGTGACGCCTGCGAGATGCTCGGTCTCACGCGACGGAGCTGGGACTCAAGTAGAAGCGCTGCCGTCAATTCCCACACACTCCTCCTCGAGGGGTGGTACCACGGCAACATGGATCTGCTTTACGAAGTGGCTGAGTCCTACGACGTGCTCGAAGACCTCCCGTGGCCACTCGTCTACAAGCAGATGGCCGAGCACTATCCCGACGCGAAGTTCGTCCTCACTCGCAGAAAGTCCACGAGGAGGTGGTACCGGTCCGCTGTGCGTCACACGCGAAGGGTGCCGATCTACTGGATGCACGAAACCATCTTTGGCGCCGAGTTGGCCGAGAACGACCCTGAGGGCTACAAGTCGACTTACCGTAATCATCTACGGGACGCGCGACAGTTCTTCGCTGGGAGCGACCGCTTCCTGGAGATCTGCTGGGAGTGCGGGGACGGGTGGTCGGAGCTGTGCGGCTTCCTCAATGTTCCCGTGCCCGACGTGCCCTTCCCATGGTCGAACGCCAGTCCCAAACCGCCTCTCAAAGCGGCGTTGAGCCGTCCGGTGCGCACACTTCTACGCTCCTAGGGACACTGAATTCTGAGGCGACCACCTCATTTGAATACCTTGTGCGCCACCCTCCGCACCAAGGACGGTCTCGTCTGCAAGACAGGAGAGACGAGTGCTCCCTTGACGGTCACATCTCCATAGACGCCCGCCGCATCCGTGAATGAGAAACCAGCTGATCGCTGCAGGAGGAACTGACGGTGCGGAAGGGCAGTGATCGGCGCGTTGTTCGCTTCGGCGAAGTAGACCGTGTACGGAAAGACGAAGGTTGGTTCAAAGTGCTCTGGGTGCTGCCAGACGGATGCGCAAAAGTCGTCCCCACCGATGAACCCACCCGGTCGCACCTTCGGCCAAACCCGCATGAGATCGATTGTGATGCCTCGGAGCGTGTGGTCCGCGTCAATGTACGCAAAGTCCAGCGATTCGTCCGGAATGGCATCGATGACGTCGCTGGTGCGGCCACGAAGAATAATTCGCTTCGATTCCCATTCGCCTGTACGGCGAAGGACCTCTTCGTAGTACTCCTCGAAGGAGTCATCCGCTTCGTTGGCAGGCTTGTTCCAATCCTCCAAGTGTCGCCACGGGTCGATCAAGTAGTAGGTGGTTATGTCGGGGCATCTTCCGAGCAAGCCTTGCGCGAACCGACCTCTGTAAACGCCAATCTCGGCGACCGTCTTCACCTTGTTCTTAATGAGGAACTCAGTCCAAAGCGCCAACCGATTCGCACCCGCGAGGAATGACTCGACCGCCATACGAGAATTCTAACTTCCTAGAACAGCGAGGGCCCGCCGTTGCTTTTCCGGTCTGCAATCGACGTCACACTGGTCGATCGGCCTGTTGACGAGTTTGCTACCGCTGTGGCCCATTGTCGTCGATGAAGATCATCGTTTATGGTCGCTTCGTTGGGGTTGAACGACGCATCTACGTGTCGTGCTCAAAGTCGAGCAAGAACACCTGGCTGCCGCCGACCTTCGACGCGAGTCGGCTGGGGGCACCAGTTGCGACTATCCGCACTGCTGGCACCAGGCCGGCGGGGTCATCGCCGCCGTGATGAGGAAGGGACCGCGATGACAAAGAAGAACGGTGCGAAGCCGAAAAAGGCGCCCACCGAGTCGCTCAGGTCCAAACGCAGCGCAGCGACTCTACGCTGTCCGACCGTGCCTCTGATCGCTGTAGGCGAGGCCCTGCATGTGGCGAAAGAAGTGGATTGAGTCACCCATTGATTCCTTCCGCGCTGATGACGATGTAAATTCGCCTGGTGCACAGGTCAAGCTTCGAAATGATCCGGGCCTTTCGAGATGTGTATGTCAAGAATGTAGTCGGGTATTCGAGGCCGAGTCGCGTATTGGAGGTCGGGTCACATGGTGTTCCCGGTGAACTGACGCTCCGCGATCTGTTCCCACTGCCCTTTGACTACACCGGCGTAGACAACGAACCCGGCTATGGCGTCGACGTCGTACTGGCCGATCCTTATCAGTGGAGCGAGCTATTGACCGAGAGCTTTGACGTAGTGGTATCGGTTCAGACCTTCGTTGATATACCACTCTTCTGGATCACCGCTGCCGAAATCGCACGAGTGCTTTCTCCTGGCGGCTTGGTGTGCGTCGTAGGCCGAAGCGACGGTAACCTGTACTACTTCGGTCCCGACGGCTGGGAAACACTCTGCGCTTATGTCGGTCTCGATTCCCTGGAAAGCTATCGCGAGCAGCCCAACCACCGAACGGTTGTCCGAGGTGCCGGCCGGAGCGATTCGATGATGGTGGCTAGAAAACCAATGATTACGGACGGGACAGAGCAAAGAAAGTTCTATGACCGGCTCAACACAATTGTAGCTACCCGGTCGACCGGCTCAAGCTGATTCTTGCTCGCGCGAGAGAAGCGTCATACTGCTCCCTTCGTCACCCAGTCCGCGTGAAGTGCACGACCCTCGCATCACCGGCAGTCTGGTGATGCGAGGGCTGACCTAGCCCTGGCTCTGCAGAACTGAATTGCTTGGTTCGAGCCCCGTGAGCGCCCTGGCGATCTGGAGGGTTTCGTTGGACACGGTTTGTGGGTCGCTCGCTTCCCGCCGCCAGCGACCCGAAGGCGGCCCGGCGGACCGACCGGGAGTTGAGGAGCTGAAGGAGCGCCTCTGTCAGCCTCAGATGTCCTTGACCGACGGCATGATTTCCGCCGCAAGGTATTCGGGCTCGGCATCTGACGCAATGTTGTTGCAGCGAAACACCGCCTCTTGCAATCCAAAGCGCGCGTATTTGGCGAGCTCATCGATGATCTGCTGCCGACCCCCAACCACGAAACCCCCCATCCTCGGCTGGACGCTGAAGTTCGTCGAAGCGATCGGCCGGATCTTGCTGGCATGGAGAATCTGCCGTGTCGTCCCGCGGACAAATTTGCGCAACGCCGGGACGAAGTCTCCGGAAACTACCATCGAGCGGCGGATCGAGGCCGGGTCGCGTGAAACCGATTCGCAATGCCGCTCGAGCACCGCAACTTTTCGTGCATAGTCCTCTAATGACAGGCATTCGGAGCACCATTCGTCGGCATACTGTGCGACGATCTTCAGGGTCCGCTTCTCCCCGGTGCCACCGATGATGATCGGAACGCGCCCACGTACTGGCTTCGGTCGACAATCGACCTGCTTCAACGAGTAGTAGCGCCCGTCGAAAGTGGCGGGTAACTCTCCCCACACCAGCCGACACACCGCGACCGCTTCTTCGAGGCGTTCGAAGCGTTCGCCTACAGGTGGAAAGGGGATGCCGTAGGCCTTGTGCTCACGCTTGTTCCAACCGATGCCGAGCCCGAGGACGAATCGACCGCCACTGAGAATGTCGATTTGCGCAGCCATACGGGCGACGTCGACCGGTCGACGAAACGTCACCGGGGTAACCAATGGACCGAATCGCAACGACGTTGTCTCGGTTGCGGCGAGGACCAATGAGAGGAACAACTCCAGGGAGTCCCTCTGTTGCCCGATGAAGTAGTGATCGGATCTGAACAGCGACGAGAATCCGAGACGGTCAGCACCGGCAAGGATCGTCCGCCATCTCTGCCAGTCGAGGCCCTGCTGACCTTGGATGTCGATCCCAATTTCCATTGGCTCACGTTACTGCCGCGGCGGACCGTGCTCCCGAAGCATCGATCACGACCCAGACAGAGTGCGTCTAAGTTCGTCTGTGAGACGTATGGCGAGCGCCACCACGGTCAGCGTGGGATTGGCGCAACCCCCTGTGGGAAACACGGAGCCACCGGCCACATACACAGATGACGACCCATGGACGCGACAGGTGCGATCGACGACACCGTGGCGCGGGAGGTCATGCATTCGCGTTGTGCCGAGAAGGTGATGCGCGCTTCTCAGAGGACGTGGCGCCCAATCAGCTTCGGGGTAGATGACGTCTTCTTCCCTGATGAGTTCGGCCACGTCACTGGCTCGAAGCTCAGAAGCGAAGAGTTGCCGCACTCGCCGCATGCTGACAAGGTCGATTTCGGACCATCGCCAATAGAGATGTGGGACCCGGTAGCCAAACGCGTCCCGCCGCTCGGAAAGCGTCACTCGGTTCACGCGGTTTGGCGCCTGTTCTGGTTCATAGACCAGCTCGAACGATCTCGCGACGGAGTGGTTCCGCTCTTCCGAACCGGGGACTCCCTCCTCGGAACGGCTGAGTTCGCGATGCAGGACGTGGTGCCATACGAGAGAAGGAGCGTGGCGGCTGGCCCCGGCCAGTTCTCTCCGAACGCGTTCCAGACCTCGTCTGTTCTTGATCGAGTTGATAGCCATACGAGCCGACCTTTGCGCGTGCAGCTGGGAGGTCGACAAGTAATAGTTCGGAACGAAATAGGCTTTGCCGTTGAGCAGCTCTTCGTGGCGGAGCACTCTCTCAGAGAGCGTGAGCCTCCCCTCGACGACGTGCCCGGCGACCTTGTGCGTCTCGTACAGCTTTATGGCTCCGACACGAAGAAACGAACCGTCACCGAGTAGGACTCGAGGGTGTTCCATGAAGAAACGACCGACGTTGTCGAACTGGTTTCCGAGACCGGTGGGGTACTGGGTTGTCGAGTTGAGGAGAAGACGTGCGTTCTCGATCGCTCCCCCCGCCAAGACCACTGCTCGACTACGGATGGTGAACGGGCTGCCGCCCGGGGTACGCACCGAGGTAGTCGCCATACCGTCGTCAGAACCCTCTGCAGATGTGACTTCGACTGCCACTGCGTTCGTCACCACGTGCACGTGATCGGACCTGGTCATTTCATCAAGCGGCTGACTCGTGAACGCGGCCGCAGGTCCTAACTGTGCGAGCCGACTCACCAGCTGCCCCGAGGGACTTGACAACGGCGCGTGGCCGTTCTCGGGCAGTGGACCGTGGTAATCGAAGGACTTTATGCCACACAGCTCGCGGGCACGGTCGTAGTACGGCGCCATCTCGTCAAACGTGACCGGCCATCCGCTGTATGGAACCCAGTATCGGGTTTCAAAGTCGATGGGATCCAGTGGCAGGTAGCGCGCGGCGTTCGATCCATCGGGGAGAAGCGGCTTCCACGTTGTCGCCATGCCACCGAATTGATTGCGGAGTGTGCCCACCGGAAGACGAAAATGGGGACTCTCGAATTCGAGATCCGATTTCAGATCGGCGGGCGGGGGGTACGTCACATCACCACGCTCGATGAGAAGGATCTTCAGCCGGGAACCACTCAGCTCGCGCGTGATTGCGAGACCGGCCGGCCCAGACCCGACGATGCAGAGATCGACAGCAAAGACCGTGGCTGCGGGAACATTTCGACCGTCAGTCAGCACGTCGGAGAACGTAGCAGTGACCGTCCCCAGGGAATCCGTGGTCGGTGCCGCACTCGACCGTCGGGTCCGAGAACTTGATCAGGCCGCGTTTCGGGGAGTCTCACTCTCTGGATCGATCGAACTACGGTGCCATGGTTCGAGAGGGCGACCGCGAACGAGGCACCCCGGCCAGCCCAATGACTGTGGGCTCACTCGTTATGCCCTAACCGCTGCCGAGGCGGCTGACGGTGGGTTCTGCGACATCGGATCCGCCTCCTTCGGGCGCTTCGGGTCCACATTGGAATCTGGGCTGCGGTTCAGAGCGAAGGCCGTGGACGGGAGATTCTGCCATGCGCCGATCCGACGAAGAAGCCCGCAGTGCCTGCTTCGTTAGGGGTAGTCGAACCCCGCCCCGTGCGCCCGGCCCTGGTGGGCCCGTGCCGCCCGGCCATCCCGTCGCGGCGGGGGTTTCGCCGCTATGGAGCCACTCAGCTGTGCCCTTAGCGCCGTCAGACACATTCTCTGCCGCGATTTGTACGCAAACGGTCAGTTGCGTACAATAAACCATGACGAAGACGCCGCTTCGCCTGATCGGGTACACCCGCGTCTCGACCGCCGGACAGGCCCGCAGTGGGCTCGGAGCTGCCGCGCAGCGAACCAGAATCACAGAGGCAGTGGCCCATGACGGGTATGAACTCGTCGAGATGATCGCCGACGACGGCGAGCACGGAACGAGCCTTCAGCGCCCCGGCTTGCGCCGTGCCCTGGAGGCCATCGCCGCTGGAGAAGCAGATGGCATCATCGCGGCCAAGCTCGACCGTCTGGCCCGGAGCTTGCCCGACTTCGGCGACCTCCTGGCGTGGTTCGCCGATGCCCAGGCGACGCTCATCGTTCTCGACCCGAGCATGGATACGTCAACGGCATCGGGTCGGCTGGTGGTCTCGGTGTTCGCCGCCGTAGCCGCGTGGGAAGCCGAGGTGATCGCCGAGCGAACCCGAGACGCTCTCGGTGCCAAGCGGGGCAAGGGTGAGCAGATCGGCAGGGCCGCCGTGATAGACGACCCCAAGCTGGCGAAGCGCATCCGGGCTATGCGCGCCAAAGGAATGACGATGCGGGCTATCGCCGACAAGCTGACCGCAGACGGTGTGCCCACGGTCCGTGGTGGCGCACGGTGGCACGTGAGCGCCGTGCAATCGGTCCTCGGCTACCGGCGACGACCCAGGCGTCGCAACGCCAACCTGCCCGATCCTCGGCCCCGGCGAAGGACTCGCAACGCGGTCTAGCCCTCAGCCCCAGCAGCGGCCTCAAGGGCGGTCGCCGCGCCCTCGATCCGGCGCACCAGGGCCACAGCCTGCCCGCCGGTCGCTTCCAACTCCCCGGTCTCGACGGCTATCAGCACGGCGCGCAGCACGCGTGCGGCCTCGGCCAGGTCGTCGGGCTTCACTCTGGGCATCCTGACCATTGTGGCCGGAGTGGCTCGACCTCGGTGGTCATCGCAAAAGCGGTCATGACGATTCCCGTTCGGCACGACCACGGGTCAAAGGGGCGCGGAGGTCTGGTCGCAGCCGATGTTGGATGGTGCGGAGCGCGGCCGCGTTCATCACCACCACGGATTCGCGCCTGGGTCCGACGCGCGCGTCACGCTTCATCGAGACGCCTGCCCACGCTCTTTCTGGGGCGCATCCCCCTCATGATGACGGCGACGAGGTCGTTGCGGCCGTAGACGATGCTCACGGGCTCGGGTGGGGGCTTTTTCTTCCCGGAGTTCTTGGTGTTGGGCAGACGCGTTGCGAGGCAGTCTGGGCATCGCTGGACGTACGCCTTGGTGTTCCGTCGCCAGAAGTGCTTGCGGTCGAACCATCGTTTGCATTGAACGCACTGTCGTCCACCAGCTGGCGTGCCGAAGGCGGGCATTGGTAGCGGTCGTGGTGTTGACCGCCGTTGTCGGGTCATTCTGTTTCCTGTTCTTGGCTGTGTTTGGGCAAACCCGTGCCCATTCGCCTGAGACGACAGGAGAAGAGCAGGGGTTTATGGGGGTGTCCCTCTGGCACTACTTTCCAACGCAGCCTTTATCGTTTTGTCTGCGCCGCCGCTCCCCCGATTAGCTCTGGCTCGGGTGTGCCAGCCTGACCGTCGCACCTTGGCAACGGAAAGTCGCAGCGAACAGCAAGGCTCCCTGGTCCGATGAATCCGGCAGGCGAGCAAGTCCTTCTGTCCGCTCACGGTGGTTCTGCTTCTCTATGCAGAAGTAAATCTCAAGTACGTAACGCGGCGTCCCACCTATCGGTGGAGAGGGCTGATGTCTGCGGTGATGGACTCTGCAATTTTCCGCTGATACAATGCACGTAGGAGGCAAAACGACCAAGTTTTCTCCCGGGGTGCGGAGGTCAGCGATGACCTCCGTTCTTCGCGTTTGGGCCGCGAGTGAGCGTCATGTCATTGATGGTGGCGATGCTGACGATGGTGCTGGACATCGACACCGACTGTCCCACATGCGGAACGCATGTTCGCGGATGAAACAAAGGTTTGCATTTCGGTCGCGAAGTGCACGCGCTCGCATCGCGTGCGACATCGCGCGTGGCAACGGTACGAACCATGAGCGTGTCCGGCTCAACTCGCCTTGACAAGAAAATAGTTGCCAGGAATTTTCGGCGTCCGTAAGATCCTGTCCGCTTTTGTGCGCAGAGGAACCGTCTTCTTCTTCGATTGGGCCACGAAGCCAGGATGACGAGGACGGTCGAAGATGACCACTACCGAGCGCACGACGTATTTGCCGGACGACGTGAACACGTTGAGCTGGGCAGCCGAGCAGCTCCACATATCAAGGGCGAGCGCATACCGGCTCGCTCGCCGGGACAAGGTGCCCGGTCTGTTCAGGGTCGGGCGGTCGTACCGTGTCTCAACGGTGCGGTTCTGGGCCATCGTCCACGGTGGGGAGGACGACGCATGACCAGCACCAAAGCCACCGGTACCAGAACCACCGCCCGCAGGCGCCGCACGACGAAATCTGAACACGCGGCCATCGCTGCAACCATGGACCCGATGCCGGGTCTGCTGAAGACGGCCCAGCAATGGGCTGAGGAGTTCAGGGCAAGTCGAGAACACACCGTTGCCGCCATCGTCGATCTCGGGAAGTTACTGATCGAAGGCAAGGCAGCCATGGGGCACGGTGAGTGGCAGCTGGCGCTGGAGTTGGCCGACATTGACGTGCGAGAGGCAGAGAAGTGCATGCGGATCGCGAACCATGTCGTGCTCGCGAACCCGTGCAATTTCACGCTTTTGCCCGACGCCCGGTCCACGCTGTACGAGCTGTCTGGACTTCAGGCCGAGGTTGTCACCGACCTCATCGGCGCCGGGGTCGTCAACCCAAAGGTCACGTGCAAGGAACTGAAGGCCGCGGTCGCGGGCACCGAGCCTGAGCCGCCAAGGAAGTGGAGCGCGCCGCGGTCGGTCATCGACGCCGTCGGGATGTTCCTAGGTGGCGGCATCGACCATGGCGAGGACGGCGCTGGCTTGTCGTGGTCCCGCGATGACGAAACCGTCCGCCTGTTGCCCGCCGATACGACGGGCAACCGATTTCAGAATCTCATTAGAGAGGGCGTCACATGCTTCGCTCTCGGCAAGCAGGGCGTACCCGAGCGTGCGCTCGTCGTCTTCTATCTCGGACCTCGCCGCGATGAGTTCGTGGCCGCTTTCGGCTGGCTGGGCGTCGTGGTCGAAGCCATAGGGGCGAGATGAGTGTTCACCATCTCGACACCTCCGTCGTGCTGACCGTCTCTCAGGCTGCCGAGCTGGCTCAGGTCTCCACGTGGACCATTCGTGAGGAGATACGAGAGGGGCATCTCATGGCCCGGCAGATCAGGTCGTGCATCCGCGTCACGCGGGTCGAGTTCGATCGCTGGTTGGCCGACTACGGCGCCGCGGCCACCTCCGACCCCCCAGAGGCCCCTTAGAGGCCCGCAGAGGCGCTCCTCGCGCTCGCCATGTTGCTGGGGGGGGCCACACCGGCAGAGCGAACTTCAGGCTGCCAGAGGCCCCCGCGGGACACATGTTGGGACACATTTCGCAGAAGGTTCGCAGGGGCGATTCGAACCCATGCTGAAACAGCGCAGGTCACAGCCCTTCACTTCACGCCACACCACCCAACGCGCCTTATTCGCCGTATCCCGCCTACAGGTCGGCTCACCGTCACAGCCAAGCCAAGGAGCCAAACGGTGGCTGGCGTGGTGACAAGAGGACGACAGACGGGAGTCGTAATTGCCCCGCAAATGTTCACCTCGCGACCAGCGAGGACGTCGCGGCCCTGATCGTAGGGATCGTCGGCGTTGTCCTCGGTGCGGGTGCACTGACCAGGCCGAACTCCAGCCCGCGATCTCGGTGTACGACACCGTGCAGGTGCTGGTCCCGGTACGCACGTTTACCAGAACTGCGGCACACCCTCGGAGCGTGCCGCCCGAGCTGTCCGTGAAGAGCATCGTGCCCCGGCGACCGTGGGGTAGAGAATCGCAAAGACGGCGGCGGAAAGACCGATGACGCCGAGCACTTTGAGGAAGTTCTTTACGCGACACCACCTCTTCGGGCAGCGAGACCCGCACACCAACCACCGAGTAGCCCGATGAAAGAGAGGTGCCAGTCGAAGTCGAAGGCACCTCCGACCGCGAAACACGCCAACGCGGCCACCGCGCACGAGGACAACACGTCGATACGGCGCACAGCTCGCGCGACCGAAACGGCGGCCGCGACAAGGAGTGCCACGCCGATAATCCCGGCGTCCGCGGCGATCTGGAGGTACTCATTGTGCGCGAAGTGCGCGAACGTTCCGTCAGAGGCGTGGAAGGTCAATAGTCGGTCCGGTCCGACACCGAGCAGCGGCGCCGAGCGCCACTGTTCCAGAGCGGCTGACCATTCCGATCCTCGATCCTGGTCGCTCGGAGCCAGGGCTCGCAGGCCGATCTCGTGGTGCGCGCCGGCCGCCGCGGCCACCACCAACACGAGCAGGACCACCACGACGGCGATGCGCGCCTGAGGAGGGAGCCGATACGAACGGATGTCCCACGAAGCGAAAGCCGAGATGGCACAGGTGATCACCACCACCGCAGCCAGCCACGGTACCGGGGTCGCCTCGGGCGAAGAGACGATGGCGGCGGCTCCCAAGGCGATCCCGGCGACGAGGGGGATGGCCAGGTCGACGTAGCGGCGCCAGGGCACGAGCAGGCAGGCACAGGCGAAGGCCACGTAGGCGCCCCTGCTCTGGGTGGCCAAGAGACCACCGGCGCACAGACACACCGTGACCCTCGTCAGCGGCGGGTACGACTTGACGCCCATTGCGACCAGAAGGCACATGGCGAGGACGAGCCCAGCGGCGTCGGAGTAGGTGAGCGTGGTGGAGAGGCGCCACAGCGACTGCGCGGGCATGGCGATCGGATACCAGCGCCAGACGAGCCCGGCGAAGCCGATCAACGAGCCCGTAGCACCAAGGCAGGCGACGCCGAGCCCACCGAGATCGCGGAACTGCCCTCTCAGTGGTCGCACGGCCAGGAAGGCGGCTCCGAAGCCAAGGATGCTCGCACCCAGCGGAAGGAAGGACTTCGCCGTCTCGACACTTATCGAGCGAACCAACCACCACGCGGCCAGGGTCACGACGCTGCCGACAAGGAGCATCGAGCGCCGATCCGGCGGGTGGAGCACCATGGCGACGCCGAGCACGACGACCGAGACCAAGGCGACCAACAACGCGTCGGCGGGCCAGAATCCCCCCTCGCGGTATCCCTCCGCCACCATGAGGCCGAACACGGTGGCGGCAAGGAACCACTGTCGTCCGCCGGCCGCGGGAGGCCCATCCGACAACGCGCTCGCGTCCTGCCGGTCGTCGATGGTCATGACGCTGCGCGACACCCTTCCCACAGGCCGGAAACGCTACAGCCGTTGCGCGATCGGTGGACGGGGAAGCGTCGGCGGCTAGCGCTCTCCGGCTGGACCAGAGATCCTCAGAATCCCGCAAACAGCCGGGCTCAGCGTCACCGACCGACCTGCTTCAGAAACGGCACGAGATGCGCGAAGAAGATGTTGTTCGGGTACGCACCGGCCGGGTCGTTGTGGGCGTAGGTTGTGTGCTCATCGATCAGCGTCAGGTGACTCATCGGGATGCCCGACTGTTGCGCCAGGGCCTTGGTGGCGGTGAGCACGCCCGGCCCGCCCAGGTGGGCGGCGAAGGCGTAGATCAGCAAGCTGTGCGGCAGGTCATGGCCCATGGTGGACTGCACGTCGAGGACGCTCTGCGCCGGATTGGCGTTGCCGTCGGCCACGGCGGCGGTGTCATCGGTGAGGCGCTGCGGGAAGTACCACTCGGTTCCGTCGGCGTCGTTGACCTCGGCGCCGGAGAACATGGTGGCGAACCGGCTGATCGGCGTCAGCGCTCCCGCGCCGTTCCACCCGTGGATCGGGCCCTCGGACGACACGCCTTTTCCGAGGTGGGCCTGTGCCGCCTCGAGGGCGGGAGGCGACGTCGCAACGTTGAGCGCATAGCCGTACTGACCGAGGTTGGTGACTCTGACCGACGGGACGATGTCGCTCGGGAGCAGTCCTGAGGCCTGCCCCAAGGAGGAGGCGTTTGGATCGAGCAGTGCCGTAGCCGACCCCGTGGCGTTGAACAATCCGGCGTAGGGCGCCGTGATGCCGCCGAAGCTCAGCCACGGCGACACCGACGGCTGATCAAGCGCCTGGAGATCTTGCGTGGCCAGCGCGGCGGTCATGGGTGCCACCGCGCCGCTCGCGCCGGGCGCTCCGGGGGTGGGGCTGCTGGCGCCGTCGATGTAGATGAGACCAGAGAGTTGATCGGCTCCGGGCTGCCCGTTGAAGTCCCACGTGGCATAGGCCGTGACGACCGTGCCGCCGAGGGAGTGCCCACCTAAGACGACCTTGCCGCCGAGCTTCTTGGCCGCGCCGATCACGGTGTGCAGGTCTTGGACGGCGACGTTCATTCCCCAGTTCTTGGCGAACTCGACGCTCGAGTTCGGGATCGTCTCGAAGTGGTGCGCGATCGCCGGATCCTTGATGTAGCCGAGGTAGTAGTCGAAGAGCTGGGCCGCCGTGGCCTTCCCCTCCTTGAAGAGGTTCAGCTCTGATTGATCCTCGAGCAAGTTCTCCCGGCGCTCTACCGACCACACCTGCCAGCCCGGCGTCTCGGACACGATCCACTTGGCGAGGGGGACGAAGTAGGCGCTCCCAGCGGACGTACCCGGTTCGAGGACGAGAACGTTCTTGGCCGCGCTCGGGCCGATCTTGAGGACGCCGACCTTGTCGTAGTGCGCCGGAGTGCCGGGTGCCGCGAAGCTCGGCATCCAGGTCACCGAGAGCGGCAGCGTGGTGGCCGCGCTCGCACGGGCCGGTAGGAGCGCGGCCGCGCCTCCGGTGGTGAGGAGGGCAGCCAGAGAAACGGCTGCCACTCCGGCGCACAACGCTCTCGACGAACTCTTCCGCAGTCTTGACACGTGGCACTCCTCCGGGACCGGTCCTCACAATGATGCTCAATGTCCACGATCGTCGCGGCCCAGTTCTAGTCAAGAGCCAGAGGCCAGGCGCAGCCCCGGAGACGATTTCCCCTGGTGTCGGTGCCGGGCTGCAATCCCCCCTCTTTGCGGAGGGACCATCGTCACCTCTCGGGCACGCCGTGAACAGGTGTGCACCCTCCTAAGCTCGCCCAGTGCCATCGGGTGAACGCGACGCGCCAGCAACGGTGCGGCGCGACCCGCCTCCCCCGTTCGGAAGGGGGTCGGTCTCCATCCGGCTGTATCCGCACAACGAGCTCCCCGCCGACGCCATCGTGCGCGAGCTCAGCACCCAGGCTGGAATGGCCCTCAGTGGCGGCTTCGACGGTGTCATGACGAGCGAACACCACGGAGGCTTCGCGGGGTACATGGCGCAGCCGCTGCAGATGGCCTCCTTCGTGCTGGCGGAGCACGCGACGGGGTGGGCGGCCGCCGCCCCGCTGCTCCTGCCACTTCGGCCCACGGCGCTCGTAGCCGAGGAGGTGGCGTGGCTCGGGGCTCGCCATCGCGGCCGCGTCGGGCTCGGCGTGGCCGCGGGCGCTCTGCCACTCGACTTCGACGTGGCGGGCGTCGATCAGCCCGAGTCGGTTGCCCGCTTCAAGTCGGAGCTCCCTCGGCTCGTCGCCATGCTGCGCGGCGAGGAACTTGGCCAACTCGAGGGAGACCCGGCGCTGCGCGCCTGCCGTGAGAACCCGGTCCCGGTGCTCAGCGCGGCCGTCTCCGTTGCCGCCGCCGTGCGTGCCGCCCGTTCCGGCGCCGGCATCCTCTTGGAGGGGATGTCGGCGCCATCGAGACTGGCCCGCCTGAGCGACGCGTTCGGGGAGGCCGGTGGCACGGGTTCGGTGGTACTGATCCGCCGGGTCTGGTTCGGTTCGCCGCACAGTGGGCTCGTGGCGCGCCAGCGCGCGGTCTACGAGAGCTATGCCGAGCGCGCCAGCTCGCTCGGCGAGGATCAGACCATCGCCTCGGACGAGCCGGCCGAGCTGGCGGAGCGGCTCGTCGCAAGCGTCCGTGAGGTCGGAGCCGACGCGCTCAATCTCCGGATCCAGCTCCCGGGGATGGCGCTCGAGGAGGTCCGCGAGCAGATCACCCACATCGGGACCACGGTCGTCGACCGCTTGAGGAAGGACTGGCCTTCGCCGGCACGAGGTGACCGATAGCTAACGGATCGGCGTCCAGCCGCTCCCGAGGTGGTTGCCCCCGTCGACATCGAGGGTGATCCCGGTGATCTGCCGCGCTTCGTCGGAGAGCAGGAAGCACGCGGCAGCCGCGATGTCCTCCGCCTCGGTCAGCCGGCCGACGGGGAGATTGGCGCCCGCGCCCGCACCACCATCGGACTCCCAGATGCGCCGCGTCGCCGTGGTGCGCACCAGCCCCGGGCTCACCGCGTTCACGCGCACGGCCGGTGCGAGGTCGGCGGCGATGGTCCGGGTCATCGCGTTGAGCGCAGCCTTCGCCGACGCGTAGGACACCATGGACGACGTCGTCTTGTGCGGCGAACCGCTCGAGATTGTCACGACCGAACCGCCGTTGTCGCCCATGCCCCTGTGCGTGGCGGCACGGATGAGGGCGATGGCCGGCCAGGTGTTGAGGCGAAACGTCTCGAGCAGCTGCGCCTCGCTGATGGCGTCGAAGGAGAGTGGATAGGGCGCGCCGCCCAGCGTGCTGACGAGCACGTCGATCCGGCCGAAGGCGTCGATGGCACGGTCCGTGAGCATCGCCACGGCCGGCTCGGTATCCATGGACCCGGCGACGCCGACGACGGCGAGCCCTTCGGCGCGCAGAGCGGCCTCGGTCGAGGCGACGCGCTCGGCATCGCGGCCGTTGATGACGACCGACGCTCCCTCTCGGGCCAGGCGACGCGCGCAGGACCGGCCGATGCTCGGATCGGCGGTCGAGCCGGTCACGATGGCGACCCGGCCTGAGAACCGCTCGACGTTCATAGTGTCCCTCGCTCGCCCATCTCTTCGCCCACGAGGGTCGATTCTGCACGCACGCCGGGCGCGTGGCGAACCGGTTGGCCGACGGGTCAGTCCGCTGCGGAGGCGTCCTTGCGCCTGGTGGTGAGCGTCACCGGCACGTACTCGGGGTCGTCCTCGGAGCGCATGCTGAAGCGCCACTTG
This sequence comes from uncultured Acidimicrobiaceae bacterium, assembly GCA_963744935.1. Lineage (GTDB taxonomy): Bacteria > Actinomycetota > Acidimicrobiia > Acidimicrobiales > RAAP-2 > Bog-473. The sequence continues at coordinate 86,086 of CAVUVM010000009.1, read as the reverse complement.
CAGCACACGTCGCCGGGATCCCGCCGGGGCGGGATGGCGAGGATGTCGACCTTCATGTTCGGGTTGTACATCTTGGTCGTCTCGATCATGGACTTGGGACACGTCGAGTGACAGTTCTTCTCGAGGATGTCCGGCCGGCCCATCGCCTCCCACTGGTCGACGGCGACGCACCGGTTGAAGGTCATGATCCCGACGTCGGGCTCGGGCATCTCGAACGAGAGGTCAAAAGCCTTGCCCGGGAGGGCCGTCGCATCGAGCTGGAGGTCCTTCATCCAGTCCTCGACCGTGTTGCCGTCGATGCCGAGGTACTCGGCCTTGAGCTTCTTGACGCCCGGCAGCACGCAGGTGCCCCACAGCGTCCACTGGATGTCGAACATCACGTCGAGCCCGTAGCGGACCGTGATCTGGGTCGCCCACGCCTCGATGCACTGCAGCAGGTACTCGTGCGACCCCAGGAACCATGTGACCAGCTGCGGCTTGGACAGCTCCAGCGCGCCCTCGTGCGGAGAGAAGAGGCCCCTGTAGTCGACCCTCGTGCTGGAGCGGGACTCCTCGGGCACCAGCGCGTTGGGGTCGCTATACGTGCTCCCCGCCGGGAGGAACTCGTTCTTCATCCGCTCCGCCTCGGCGACGATCTGGTCGTTCCACGCCGTCCATTCGATTTCAGCCATCGTCTCGGCGCCGTAGCGCCGTGCGACCTCGGCGGCCCAGCCGTCAACGCACAAGAGAAGGTATCGCTCTGCCCAGGGCAAGAACCGCGTCGCCAACGCCTGCTTCGAGAAGTCGGTGAAGCGCAGATCCGCCCGGTACGCACCGCCGTAGTCGGGAAGCTCCGCTCCGGAGTCGACGTCGACCTGCTGGCGTACGTCGAGGTTCGTCCTTGCGTAGGTGACGTCGTCGTCCACGCGGGAGAACTTGGGGTAGTTCTGCAGGTCGACCCCGAGCATCAGGACGAAGTCGTCGGCGACGACGCCCTCCTCGAGGTGTGCCCCGGGCTTTCGGATCTCCAAGAAGTCGTCGAGCTGCGGGTCATTCGTGGGCTCTGGCACCTTCGGACCTCCTGCGCGTCGAGTCGCCCGTGGGCTAGCTGATCGGCTAGTTCGACCGTAGCCGATCGGCTAGTTGGTGACAACCAAGCGGCTAGGGTCGAGCCATGAGCTGCCCGGAAGCATCATGAGCTCCGCTGAGGCAGTGGCAGTCCCCCGTCTCGGGTCCACCGACTACAGCGCCGCCCAGATGCGCGTGGTGGTCGCCGCCCTCGACCTGTTCGCGGAGCACGGCGTCAGCGGCACCTCACTCCAGATGATTGCGGACGCGGTCGGGGTGACGAAGGCGGCCGTCTACCACCAGTTCAAGACGAAAGAGGCGATCGTCGTGGCCGCCGTGGACGTCGAGCTGGGCGCGCTCGAGCCTGCGCTCGAGGCCGCCGAAGCGGCCGACGCGGGGCCCGACGCGCTCGAAGGGTTGTTGGGCCGGGTTATCGACGTCGCCGTGGGGCGCCGCCGCATGGTGGGCAACATCCTCTACGACCCGGTCATCGTCCGCCTCCTGGCCGAGCACGCACCCTTCCAGCAGTTCATGGGGCGGTTGTTCCGCGCCCTGCTCGGCGGGCGCACCGACGCCGAGGCCCGCCTGCGGGTCGCCATGGCGGCGTCTGCCATCGGCGGCGCCGTCACGCACCCGCTGGTCGCCGACCTCGACGACGCGGCGCTCACGGCCGGGATCCTCTCGCTCTCACAGCGGTTCCTCGACCTGACGGCCTGAGGTGGGCGGGGCCGGCCCGGCCCCGATACTCGTGCGGTTGTCGCGAAGCAGGGTGTCCCGACCTACGCCGGGTCGACCTTGCCGACGGCGCGGAACCACGCCAGCGTGGCGGCCAGGCCGTCATCGAGCGAGATGGGGCTGTAGCCGAGACGCTTGTAGGTCTTGGAGTCCTCCAGGTTCTTGCGCTCGGGGGTCTGCTTGGCCGCCTTCTTGGCGATTGCGATGAGCGTGGGCCCGAAGACCTTCAAGAGCTCGGGGTCGTCAGAGGGATCGACGTCGATGACCTCGCGGTCGATGCCGGCCAGCCGGCACATGCGGGTGGACGCGTCCGCCGTGCTCACGACGTCCTCGGGTCGGCCGTCAAGCATGTAGCGCTCTCCGGCCACCCCCTTGTCCAGCGCCAGGATGCACCCGCGGGCGATGTCCTCGCCGAACACCCAGCTGACGGGGAACTTGAGATAGCGCTCGATGCGCCCGCGCGCCGCGGACAGCAGCACCCGGTTGAAGCTGGTCATGCCGAGCGCGTTGCTGGCAACGGGCGACGGTCCGAAGATGGCGCCGGGATGAGCGCTCACGACGTCCCTGCCGTTGGCGGCGCGGGCCATCGCGTCGTTGAAGGCGGCCATCTTGGTCAGCGTGTAGGGATCCTGGCTGGGGTTCTTCGTGACCGGGGCGTCCTCGCGGTCGAGCCCGCCCGCTGTGTCGAAGAACGTCCCGGTGCTCACGGCGACCACCCGGCCGAGATCGAGCGCCTCCGCAGCATCGAGCACGTTCTTGGTGCCGCCGATGTTGACGGCCTCGAAGTCGGCCATGTTCTGGCTGGCGCCACCGAGGAGCGCGGCGCAGTGGATGGCGGCATCGCTACCGGTAGCCGCCCGCAGCACGGCCTCGGGGTCGGTCACGTCACCGGTCACCACCTCGACGCCGAGGGCACTCAGCGGGGCGGTATCGGCGGTCTCCCGGGCCAGCGCCCGGACGCGGTCGCCCCGTTCCACCAACTGCTTGCAGACATTGGCGCCGGCGAGCCCGGTGGCTCCCGTCACCAGGACGGTCTGGCTCACGTCACGCGTGCAGCGACGGCTCGCTGCGCGCCGAGTCAACCTGGTCAGGGCTGAAGGGGATCACCGGAGGCGCCTCCCCGAACACATCGAGCGTGTGGATGAAACGGTGCAGGCCCATGGAGCCCGCACAGGCGAAGCCGAGCTCGATGATCTGTGCCGCCGTGAAGTGCTCACCGAGGCGCCGGTAGACCTCATCGTCGATCGCGTGGTGGTCGGCCGACAAGAGATCGAGGAATTCCACGGCCAACCGTTCCTGCTCGTTGAGATCGCCCCCGCCGGGTGCGATGAGGCAGGCCACGTCCTCGTCGGTGATGGAATCGTGCTTCCTCGACTGCATGCAGGGCTGGCACTCGCCCAACTGGGCGCTCCTGATTCGCAGCAGCTCGAGAATACGGCCCCCCAGCAAAGAGCCCTTGCCCATGACCTGCCGCGCGGCGTTGGTCATCAAGATCTGCTGCGTCTTGTAGGCGAAGATCTGCAGCGGGATGGGCGTGGCGTAGAGGCCTCCATCCACACCCTCTTCGATGATCCGCCGCGGCTCCGGCGCCATCTGGTCCAACGGAATGGGCTCGATCCTGGGCAACACAACCCCCCAACCGCTCCCGGGTCTCCCCAGCAGAGCTCTCTGGTCCGACGTCGTCGCTACTGTACTGTCCGCTCGTGCCCATCGATCCCTCCTCCATCTTGCTCACCGACCGCGTCGCCGTCGTCACCGGCGGTGGCTCAGGGATCGGTCGCGGGATTGCGCGAGGGTTCGCAGCCTTCGGCGCCAAGGTGGCCATCTGGGAGCGCCATGAGGACACCGCCGCCGCGGCCGGCGAGGAGGTCGCCGGTCTCGGCCTGCAGGTCGACGTGCGCGACTCCGACCAGGTGGACGCAGCACTGGCCCGGACCGTCGCCGAGTTGGGGTCGGTGAGCATCCTCGTCAACAACGCCGGCGGCGTGTTCAACTCGCCCCTCCTCGAGACCACCGAGAACGGATGGGATGCCCTCTATCGGTCCAACCTCAAGCACGTCATCCTCTGCACCCAGCGGGTGGCCCGCCTGATGGTCGAGAACGGGATCCGCGGCAGCGTCATGAGCGTGACTTCCATCGAGGGGGTGCGCGCCGCCCCCGGCTACGCCGCCTACGCGGCAGCCAAGGCGGGCGTCATCAACTACACCAAGACCGCCGCGCTGGAGCTGGCTCCGCACGGCATCCGCGTCAACGCGCTCGCTCCCGACATCACCATCACCGAGGGGATCCGGGCCGTAGCCCCCGAGGGAACCGAGGAGGGGTTCGGGTACACCGTGCCCATGGGCAGGGCCGGCCACGTGGACGAGATGGCGGGTGCCGCGATCTTCCTGGCGAGCGACCTCTCCAGCTACATCACGGGCCAGACGATCCACGTCGACGGAGGCACGCAGGCCGCCAGTGGCTGGTACCACAACCCCGAGACGGGCGCCTACGTCCTGGGGCCGTCGTAGCGCCCTGCGGTTCAGCCGCCGAACCGTCGCCGCTCGGCGCGGAGTTGTTCGGCCCGGGGCGCTCAGTCACGAGACGCTCAGTCCCGAGACGCTCAGCCCTCGCCGAGACTGACGTGGGCCGACATCCCTCCGTCGACCGCGATCATCTGTCCGGTGATGTAGCGGGACTCGTCGGAGGCCAAGAAGACGACGACGTCGGCGATGTCCTCGGGCTGGCCGACCGACGGCGTCAAGGTGGCCTTGCCGAGGGAGGACACGATCGCATCGGTGAGATGGGCGCGCACCGCATCGGTGATCACCAGGCCGGGCAGGATGGCATTGACCCGGATGCCCTGCTTCCCGTGGCTGGTCGCCACGTACATGGTCAGCGCGTTCACGCCGGCCTTCGAGACGCCATAGGCGGTGCGGGTGCGGTCGCCCTTCATTGAGGCGCCGGAGGACATGTTGATGATGGAGCCCCCGCCGCTCCCCACCATGAGGGGCACGGCGTGCTTGCACATGAGCATCTGGCTGCGCAGGTTGACCTGCATCGTCCGCTCCCACACCTCGACGGAGAGTTTCGTCACCGCGGTGTCGGCGCTGAGGAAGTCCGAATCGGTCAACGCCGCGTTGTTGTGCACGACGTCGAGACGGCCAAAGCGCGCCTCGGCCTCGGCCACGGTGGCGATCGCCTGGTCCTCGGCCGAGAGGTCAGCCCGGAACGATGCGGCGGTGCCGCCGCTGTCCTCGATCGCCGCGACCACGCCGGATGCGGCGGTCTCGTTGATGTCGACGACCAGCACGGCGGCACCTTCCCGTGCGAGGGCACGTGCCGTCGCTCCTCCGATGCCCCCACCACCGCCAGTGACGATGGCCACCTTGCCCGCGAGACGATCCATCTCGCTACGACCCAGTCCCGTCGGCATCGCGCCAGGGGGCCAGGTCGAGCATCGGGTAGCGCGCGGCGACCCCCGTGAGAGTCTGGGGCGTCCAGTACGGGTGGCCGGGCGCCGGGAAACCCAGGACGGTCAACTGGCGCACGGTTGCTCGACCCGCGAAGCGGTACCACGCCATGTCCTCTCCGGCGTGGGGCAGCGCCAGCGAACCGAGCCAGTCGGTGTCGGTCGGCTTGTAGGAGAGGTGCAGCATGAACCGCGCCGAGCCGGGCGCCTCCATGCGCACGCCTCGGTGGTAGACCTCGGGTCGGTACATCAGGATCGACCCAGCCGGACCTGACGCCGGCACCTCGGCGGCGTAGAGCTCGGCGTACTCCACCATGTTGAGATAGGTGCGCTCGACCGGGATCTCCGACGTCAGGCATAGGGGCACCATCCGAGTCGCCCCCGTTTCCGGGGTGACGTCGCTGAGGAACACGAACATCTCGAGTTGTTGGTAGCCCGGCTCATGACGGGGCACCACCAAGGTGTGATTGCCGTAGTCAGCGTGGAGCAGCTGTTCGTCGCTCAGCGCGCCCTCGCCGTACTTCGCGCTCAGCGAGGCCTGGTAGAGCCGAAGGTCCGCACCATCGACGTCGAGCAAGAACTCCGCCAGATCGATGACACGGTCGTGCACGACCAGGTCGTTGAGCGCGGTGTCCTCGAAGGGAAATCGTGACATCACCCGGTGGGAATCGTCACGAAACGGTGCATTGCGGACCGGGTCGGCGTCGGTGGCGAACTCCTCGGCCGTCGGGAAGTGGGCCGGCATCGCCGCCTGCGCGGCCGCCACCGCCTCGCTCGAGAAGAGCCCCTCTGCCACACACCAGCCGTCGGTCTCCCACTGCTGCTTCGCCGCCGGGCCGATCGGCGGCGCGCCCGCGGGCCGGTCAGAGGAGCGTGACGGACTCGACTCCCTGCGCAATTGCCTGGCGGCCGCCCCTTTGCTTCCCCACATCGGATTGATGATCGTCCAAATGTGTCTGCCGTGCACATTCAGCCACGAGGCGACAGTCGATATGGTGCTCCAGACCGGGTCGACCGAGGAGCCCGAGATCCCAGGAGGAATGGTGCGCTTCATCCTTCAGTACCCCGAGGCCAGCGGGAGCGGAATCGACCTGCTCGACGCGGGCGCGATCGCCGACGTCGCGGCGGCGGCGGAAGCGGCCGGGTGGGACGGCATCGCCCTCACGGAGCACCCCGCGCCCAGCAACAGCTGGCTCGAATCAGGCGGCCATCAAAGCCTCGATCCCTTCGTCGCTCTCTCGTCAGCCGCCGGGGTCACGACGACGCTGGCGCTCGTCACCAACCTGAGCGTCATCCCCTACCGCAACCCCTTGCTTCTGGCGAAGAGCGCCGCCACGCTCAACCGGATGTCTGACGGGCGCTTCTACTTGGGCGCCGGCGCTGGATACCTCAAGTCGGAGTACTTCGCCCTCGGGGTGGACTTCAAGGAGCGAAACGCCCTCTTCGAAGAGGCTTTGCAGGTGATGCGACTGCACTGGAGCGGCGAGCCCTTCGACTTCGAGGGACGCCACTTCTCGGCCCGCAACATCCGGGCGCTGCCTGCGCCCAGGCACAACCGTGTCCCGATCTGGATGGGCGGCAACTCGGACGCTGCGCTGAAACGCGCCGCGACCTACGCCGACGGATGGATGCCGATGACGGCTCCCCCGTCAGTGGCCAAGACGGCGCGCACACCACCCGTCACCACCCCTGCGGAGCTCGAGGAGCGTCTCGGCGCCCTCAAGCGATTCGCCGGCGACCGCTACGAGGAGCTCACGCTGGTCCTGAGCTACTCAGGACCGAGCCTGGCCCATTTCGAGCGCGACGCCGAGCAGATCAAGCACCGCTTCAAGGAGATGGACGAGATGGGGGTGGACTGGACGATCATCGGCCCACCCTGGTCGCCGGCCCCCGGACCCGTCGAGTGGATCCAGGCTTTCGGGGCGACATTTCTGTCGAGTCGCTAGTCGCTGCGGATCGGCGCCCGCGACGCCTCTGAGCTGGTCTGTTCGAGCTCGGAGCGGCGTGCGAGGCGGCGGCGCCGCTTCCGGGAGTGGGCGCAGAGGGTTTCGACGCTCAAGACGGGTCACCTGCAGGCCGAATACCCAAGTGGATGTCTAGGAGACTGGCCGAGGACGGCTCGACGGCACTATGGGAATGCTAGAAGGCACTATCCGCTTGGAGCACCGTACGAGCCAGCACTGGCTCGCCCGGTTTGCCTGCGCGATCGTCATCACTCTCGTCGTCGCTGCCTGCTCGTACGCCGTGACGTACCGGGCGCTGGTCGTGATATCGACACCGAGCGGGGCGGCATCGATCGTCCCCGCCAAACCCTATCCGGTGACGCCGTCTACCGGGAAGCCCGTCGCATCGCTGCCGGGCCACTGACGCACTGATCTCACTGACCCGCTGACGGGCCGGATACCTAGGCGACAGGAACCGGCGCCGACCACATTCGCAACGTCACGACGAAACGCGAACCACCGTCGTACCTGAGCGGCGAGTCGGCTCGGACGCTCCCGCCCATGGCCGACGCCAGCTCCGCCACGATGGCCAGACCAAGTCCCGAACCCATCTGCCGGTTCGGGCCGCGGTCGGCACGATAGAAGCGCTCGAACACACGCTCGAGGTCTCCCGGGGCGATGCCGGGCCCGTCGTCTTCGACCGTGATCACACACTCCCCGTTGGCAGAGCTATCGATGAGCGAGACCGTCACGGTGGAGCGGGCAAACGTGAGTGCGTTCTCGACGAGGTTCGCCAACAGCTGGGCGAGCCGATCAGGATCCGCCGCGGCCGGTCGGCGCAGGGGCGGCGCGGCATCGCCCGGAACCATTGCCGTGCCACCGTCTGGAACGTGCAGCACGATCTTCAGGCCGCTCTTGGCGGCGGCCGGCCGGAATCCCTCGGCCGTCGTGGAGACCACCTCGGCCGCATCGGTGGGGCGCATGGAGATCGACATCTGGCGCGCCTCGAGCTTGGTCAAGTCGAGCAGGTCGCCCACGAGGCGCTCGAGGCGTCGCGACTCCGCGATGATGACGTCAGCCGCCTTCCCGGTGTCCTCGATCGCCCCGTCTTCGATCGCCTCGGCGAAGCCGCGGATGGACGTGAGCGGCGTGCGCAGGTCGTGGGAGACGGCGAGGAGCAGCTGGCGCTCTCGGGCGCGGCTGTCCTCGAGCCTCTGCGCCATGTCGTTGATGGAGCCCGCCAACGAGGTGAACTCGGGGTAGTCGCGGCGCCCGACCGGCACGCGACTCTCCAGTTCGCCGGACGCGATGCGGCCGGTCACATTCATGGCCTCGACCAGCGGGCGCGCCATGCGACGCGACATCTGCCACGCCACGAGGGCCGCGACGAGCAACGCGGCTCCGCCCGCGACGATGAAGTAGCCCCAACTCGGGCCGAGGCCCCCGACGTCGCGCGTCAACAACACCGCGAAGGTGCCGCCGAAGGGGACCCGGGAGCGCTTGTCGAGCTGGGCGCGGGCCTTGGCCGAGAGCGTGACGGGCGCCACGGCGTAGACCAGATTGCCGCTGCGACCCGATGTCGTCTGCCCCGACTGCACCGCCGCCGCGTCGATGTCCTCGGCCGTCAGGTTGGCGGGCAGCGGCGTCTCCAGATTGCCCAGGCGGTCGATCCGGATCACATCGGCGTCCTCGAGCTTGAGCGTGCGCCGGATGACACTCAGCACGGCGAGGGAGCGGCCCCCAGTCTTGCTCGACGTCAGGGCGTCGGCTTGGGTGACCAGCTGCTGTCCGGCCTGGTTGCGGGCGGCGTTGCGGGTCAGGATCAAGCTGCCGGCGCCGGCGATGACGAGCACGACCGCGACGAGGCCGACCATGGCCAGCATCAAGCGGACGCGCATGGTCACCCGAACCTGTACCCGACGCCCCACACGGTGGCGAGCGGCAGGTCGGCACCGAGTTTCTTGCGCAGCTGGGCCACGTGGACGTCGACGGTGCGCTCGTCGCCGTACCAGTCGGTGCCCCAGACGCCGTCGAGCAGCTGCTGGCGGGACAGGGCCAGGCCGGCGTTGTTGGCGAGGAACGCGAGCAGGTCGAACTCTCGGGTCGCCAGGGCGACGACCTCGTCGGCGCGACGCGCCTCGCGACGGCGCATGTCGACTTCGAGGTCTCCCACTGCCACGACCTCTTGGGGCGCTGGCCCCTCTCTGGTGCGCCGCAGGATGGCCCGGACACGCGCGACCAACTCGCGCGGGCTGAACGGCTTCACGAGGTAGTCGTCCGCCCCGAGCTCCAAGCCGAGGATCCGATCGACCTCGTCGTCTCGAGCGGTCAGAAAGAGGACCGGGACCGAACTGCAGGCTCGGATCTCGCGGCAGACATCGAACCCGTCACGGCCGCCGGGCAGGCCGACGTCGAGGATCACGATCCAGGGACTTTCCTGCTTGAAGATCTCGAGGCCCCGCTCCCCGTCGGCGGCCAACAGCACCCGATAGCCCTCCCGCCGCAAGTAGAGGTCCACCAGGTCGGCGATGTGCGGATCGTCTTCCACCACGACGACGGTCCCGTTCTCCGTGCTCACGTATCTAGCCTCCCACCTGCCGCACCCCGAATTGCCGCAATGGGCGCATCCCTCACAGAACCCTCACGTTTGCCGAATAGACCCTTCACCGGGGCCTGCGCATGATGGACTCTGTGGGCCGGCCCGGGTGCTGAGCGGGCCGTGCCCGACGACGAGACGGAGGAGCACCATGACATATGTGCGCACCAATCTGATCAGGCTGGGCACGCTCGCGGTTGCGTCCAGCGCTGCGCTCGCGGTCGGCGCGAATGCCGGGCTCGCCGGCGCAGCACAGTCGGGATCGAGCGGCTCGGCGAACAGCGGACTGACCACGCTCACCGGCGTCAAGGCCCAGGCGAACACCGCCATCACCAAGCGCGTGGACTCGTTGAACTCGGCCATCGCCAAGGCCAACGCGGCCAAGGGGCTCGGTTCGGGCCAGTCCGGCCTCGTGTCCCACCTGAGCGCCGACATTGTGCCGCTGCAGCAGTTGAACCAGAAGATCCAGGGTGACACCACGGTGCAGCAGGCGCGCCAGGACTTCTCGACCATCTTCACCGGGTTCCGGGTCTATCTGCTCGTGCTGCCGGCCTCGAGTCTCGCGGCCGCAGCGGACCGGGACACGGCCACCGCGATTCGGGTGCTGTCGTCGGACACGACCAAGGCCCAGGGCTACGTCAACTCAGGCAACCAGGCGAAGTTGCAGCCGCTGATCGACGACCTCACCACCCAGAGCACCAAGGCGACTAATGCCACCAATGGGTTGTCCACCACGGTGTTGGCTTACACGCCGGCACAAATCAACGCGAACCGCGACCTGCTCAACTCGGCGAAGTCGTCCGTGAAGACCGCACGTGGCGCGCTCGAAAAGGGTGGCTCGGACGTGATCCAGATCCGTCGCATCCTCAGAAGTCAGGGGACGTCCCACGCGGGACTGAGCCGCACCGGGCTGAAGGGCTCCGGCCGGCACGGTCGGAAGGGCAGCGCCGGTTCAGGAGGGGCCGGCAACGTGACCACGACGACCACGACGACCACGTAACAGGGCTCGCTCGCACTCCACCCCACCCGGTTCGGCCATGTTGCCGGCGCGGGGCGGGACCTAGCGCAGTACCCTCACCGTGACACGCTCGGCCGATCGGGGAGGCCGCCCGGGCGACGGAGGGGAGGTGCGCCATGAGCACGACCGCACCCGGCGAAGCCGACGTCTGCGTCGTCGGTGCCGGCCTGGCTGGGCTCACCGCGGCTCGGCGCCTGTCCCAGGCCGGACAATCGGTCGTGGTGCTCGAAGCACGCGACCGCGTCGGCGGGCGTGTCTGGACCCAGACGACACGGGGGGGAGTGCCCGTGGACATGGGCGGCTGCTTCGTCGGGCCGAACCACGATTACCTGCACGCCCTCGCCAAGGAGATGGGAGTCGCCACCTTCAAGACGTTCGTCGACGGCGACTACGTGCTCGCCACCGGCGGCAAGATCCGTCGTTACCGCGGGGACATTCCTCGCATCAATCCGGCAGCACTCGCGAGCGCCGGCCAGGCCATCGCGCGCATGAACGCCATGGCGAAGAGGGTCCCGGTCGATGCGCCCTGGCAGGCTCGGCGCGCCTCCACCTGGGACGCGCAGTCCGTTGGCAGCTGGCTCTCGCCTGCCCGCGTCCCGACGCAGCTGGCCCGAGACCTCGTCGACGCTACAATTCGTGCCTGCTTCGCCTGTGACCTCTCCGAGGTCTCGCTCCTCAACTGGCTGTTCCTCGTGCGCTCCGCCGGCGGGGTCGAGGCACTCATGTCGATCGCGGGCGGCTACCAGGACTCCCAGTTCGAAGGGGGAGTCGGTCGCATCCCTGACGCCTTGGCGGCCGAGCTCGGCGACGCAGTGGTCCTCGGCGCCCCGGTGACTGCCGTCACCCAGAGCTCGGACCGGGTCACCGTGACATCCGACGCGGGGACGGTCACCGCACGGCGGGTCGTCCTCGCTCTGCCCAGGGCTCTGGCTGCCGGCATCCGCTTCGAGCCCGCGCTCCCGGGGGACCACGCGCTGCTGCTCCATCAGATCCCCGCCGGCAGCGAGGTCAAGACGGTGGCGGTCTACGACGAACCCTTCTGGCGCGCGGACGGCGTCTCTGGCGCGAGCGTCGCGCTCGACGACCTCATTGAGGTCACTCTCGACACGACGCAGCCCGGCCACGGGCACGGCGTGATCGGAACCTACGCGGCCGGGCCCCAGGCTCGTGCGCTCTGGCGACAGGGGCCTGACGAGCGCCGTGACACGTTGCTCACCATGCTCGTCACGAGATTCGGACCGAGAGCCGCGCAGCCACTCGAAGTGATCGAGGTCAACTGGGCCGAGGAGCGGTGGACCCGCGGCTGCTCGCTGGGTCACTTTCCAACCGGTGTCCTGACCCAGTACGGCCAACGCCTGCGCGAGCCTGTGGCGCGGATCCACTGGGCCGGCACCGAGACGGCGACTGTGTCCTATGGCGCGATGGACGGTGCAGTGCGTTCGGGCGAGCGCGTCTGCCGGGAGATCCTCGACGCACCGACCTGAGCCGCTCGGTGGTTCGGTGGTTCCCCGACCCAGCCGCGTGCTCAGGCACCCATCCCCTCGGGCCGCGGACCCGGCCCGGTCCCGACACCCAGCTTCTCGCGGAAGAACGAGAGTGTCTGGTCGAGCGCGGCGCGGGTCGGCGTGCCCTCCTTGTCGTCGAGGTGGTCGGTGAGGACCGAGTCCGCGTTCTTCGGGTGCCCGTGCGGGTTGCCCGGTGCCGAGTCGATCTCCACCGCGATGAAGGCGTCACCGAGCTCGCGGCGGAGCGTCTCGAAACGCGCCTCGAAGCAGAAGGGGTCGTTGGAGAAGCGAAGGCCAAGCACGCACGTGCCCGCCTCCGTCCGCTGTTTCACCGCGGCAAGGTCCGCGTCGGAGATCCCGATGTCCGCCTTGTGCCGCTTGCCGATCGGGAACGGCAACGAGGGCTGGCTGAGGACCGGGGCGACGACGACGACGTCAACCATCATCGCCAGCGCGAAGCCTCCCGTGAAGCACATCCCGACCACGCCCACCCCAGGCCCGCCACAGCGTTCGTGCTCGTACGCGGCGAGCTTGCGCAGCCAGACCGTGGCCGGGCTCGTCTTCTTCAGGGCGAAACAAGCGAACTCACGCGACACGCAGGCCGAACCGATGGACCGCAACGCGTACCCGCCGGACATGGGCCTGCCGGGATCACCGAAGAGGTGGGGCAGCACGGCGGTGCAGCCGGCGGCGGCGACACGGCGACCGAACTGGGCCACCAGGGGTGTGATGCCCGGCATCTCGCTGATCACGATCACCGCGGGCCCCTCGCCGATCCGGTAGACATCCCGTCTCTTCCCGTCGGCTTCGAACGACTCCTTGGTGAAGTCGTCGAGCGCGGCGTCCCACCTGCCTGCTTCGCCCGTCACCATGGCCGGACCGTAGCATCGACCGTCGTGGCCGGACGTGCTCGAAGTCTCGATCCGCGTCTCCCGGTCTTGGTAGGGCTGGGGACGGCGAACCATGCCGCGCCGGTCGTCGACCTCATGACCGCGGCAGTGCGGGCCGCCGCGGACGACGCCGGCGCGCCGGAGATCCTGCGTGCGATCGGGTGCATCGTGGTGCCGCAGGGCACGTGGTCGCACGCCGACCCGGCGCGCACGGTGGCGCACCGTATCGGCGCCCCCCGTGCGCGCACGGTGCTGTGCGAGATCGGCGTGTCGCAGCAAGAAGCCATCAACTTCGCCCTCGCCGCGATCGCAGCCGGCATGGCCGACGCGGTGGTCGTCGCGGGGGCGGAAGCACGAGCGTGGGCACGCCACGGTGGCGCCGAGAGCGACGAGGGGGGCGCGTCGCCCGACGAGGTCCTCAGCCGACCGCCCGACTTCGTCGCACCGGTCGAGATCGCCGCCGGCATCGTTCTGCCGCCGGTCCAGCAGTACGCCATGATTGAGAACGCGCTCGGCGCCGCTGAGGGGCTGAGCACCGAGGCCCAGCGCGACGAGGTCGCCCGCCTGTGGGCCCGCTTCAACACGGCCGCCCAGGCGAACCCCGATGCCGCCTTCGCCCAGCCGCGCGCCGCGACCGACATCGCAACCCCCGGACCGCGCAACCGTCCCCTCGCCTTCCCTTACAACGTCTGGCACGCCAGCCAGTGGACCGTCGACCAGTCGTCGGCGTTGCTGATCTGCTCGGCCGAACGCGCCGCCGCGGCGGGGATCCCCGCCGACCGCTGGCTCTTCCCGCACGTGGCCCTGCATTGTTCGCAAGCGGTGACCCTGACCGCCCGCCGGCGATTGGAGGCATGGCCCGCCATGGAGGTGCTCGGACGCACCGCCTCCCGCGCCATTGCGCGGCCGCTCTCCGAGGTCGACCTCGTCGAGGTCTACTCCTGCTTTCCCTCGGCGGTCCGGGTGCAGCAGCGCGCCCTCGGCCTGCCCCGCGACGAGGCGCCCACCCTCACCGGCGGCATGGCGTTCGCCGGCGGCCCGTTCAACCACTTCGTCCTCATGGCCCACGCTGCGCTCGGCCAGAGGCTGCGTGCGCACCCGACCGAGCTCGGGCTGGTCACGACGGTGTCAGGCATGTTGTCCAAACCGGGCCTCGCCGTCTGGTCGGCGACACCACCGACGGATGCCCCGCTGCTGGCCGACCTGGGTGACGAGGCGGCCGCCGCCACGGCCGTCGTCCCCACAGCGGTGTCCCCACCCACGACATCGACCGCAGGCGCGGTCGTGTCGTTCACCGTCACCTACGGCGGCGAGGGCGGGCTGGAGCCGGTCCGCGCCGCCATCGTGGCGGACCTCCCCGATGGGGTCCGAACGGCTGCCACCTGCGAAGATGCAGCGACCGCCCGGCTGGCTGTGACCCACGGCCTCATCGGGCGCACCGTCGAGGTGAAGGACACGACATTCAGCCTGTGAGCGCCACTCCCCCCGGCACGGTCCGGCCGCGCCTGGTCGATCCCGAGCTGGCGGCGCGCGTGCCAGGCCTGCGGCGGAGCGCAGGCGTCGCCCTGGCCATCGGCGTGGTCAGCGCGGTGGCCATCATCGTGCAGGCCGTCGCCCTGGCCCACGTGGTCGACCGCTCGCTCTTGCAGCATGCGCCACTCGACTCCGTGGCGCCGGCCATCGTGCTCGTCGGGATCGCCTTCTTGGTGCGGGCGGCGGCGCACGGCGCCGGGGACCTCTACGCCCAGGAGACGGCTGACCGGATCGTGACCCGGCTGCGCGGAGACCTGCTCCGCCACGCGCTGGCCCTCGGTCCGGGCTGGCTGGCCGGCGAGCGGGCGGGTGAGTTGTCGCTGACCGCGACGCGGGGGCTGCGCTCGCTGCACACCTACTACGCGCGCTACCTGCCCCAGGCCGCCGCGGCCGCGGTCATTCCCGTCCTCCTACTGGCCTGGGTCGCGACGCAGGACTGGCTGTCCTTTCTGGTCGTCATCGCGCTGGTGCTCGCTGTGCCGCTGTCGATGGTGTTCTTCGGTCGCGAGGCGACACGCCGTTCGGCACGCCAGTGGCGCCGCCTCGGCTCGCTCGCCGGCCGCTTCCTCCAGCTGGTCGAGGGCCTGCCCACCCTGCGCGCCTTCGGCCGGGAGGGCCAGGGTCGCCGCGAGGTGGCCGCGGCCACCGAAGGCGTGCGCACCGCCACCATGCGCACGCTGCGCGTCGCGTTCCTGTCCGCACTCGCCATGGACCTGATCGCCGGCTTCGGCGTCGGCTTCGTCGCGATGGCGCTCGGGTTGCGCCTCCTGTGGGGCGAGCTCGGGCTCCAGACCGCGATGGCGGTACTGCTCGTCGCACCCGAGATCTTCATCCCCCTCCGCCGGGCCGGCGCGGAGTTCCACGCCAGCACGGAGGGACAGGCCGCGGCGACCCGGATCCTCGAGGTGCTCGGCACCGAGACACCGACTCGCGGCGAGACCGGCGAGACCGGCGCGTCCGCGGACACAGGGGGTGGGTCGTCGGGAACCACACCAGCGCTCGCACGCCCGACGAGCGGTGGTGCCGGCGTGAGCGTCGACGGCGTGCGGGTGGACTACGCGCGCCGCGGCGGCGCCGCACTCGCCTCCTTCTCGCTGCACGCGCCTCCCGGCAGCAGAGTCGCCCTGACCGGGCCCTCGGGCGCCGGCAAGTCGACCGCGCTCGGTGCGCTCTTGGGTTTCGTGACCCCCACCGAGGGAACGATCGCGGTAGACGGGGAGCCGCTGGGCGCGTCCGCTGTCGGCCAGTGGCGCCGGCACTTCTCCTGGCTCCCGCAGCGGCCGCACATCTTCCACGCCACCCTGGCCGAGAACCTCCGCCTCGGTGCTCCCGATGCCAGCGCCGCGGACCTCGCGCGTGTGCTCGCCGCCGTCGGACTGACCGAGCTCATGGCCAACCTGCCCGCGGGCCTCGACACCGTGCTCGGTCATGACGGTCTCACGCTGAGCGGCGGCGAGCGCCAGCGCGTGGCACTCGCCCGCGCGCTGCTCTGTCCCGCACCCGTGCTGCTGCTCGACGAGCCGACGGCCGCCCTCGACGCTCCGACCGTGACGCGCCTGGCGCCGGCCATTGAGCCCTGGCTCGACGGAAGGACGGTCGTGGTGGCGGCGCACGAGCCGGTCCTGCTCCCCCACTTCGACGTCGTCCTCACGCTGACGGCAGGCTCGACGCATCCCGCGGTCGCCACACCATGACACGACCACGAGGCGCGCTGCGCCGCGTCCTGCAGGAGCCGGGCACGCCGTGGGCGCGCCTCGTGCTCGCGGGCCTACTCGGGCTGGCGTCGGCGGCGGCGACCATCGGCCTCCTCGCCGGTTCGGGGTACGTCGTCGGCCGGGCAGCCCTGCGGCCGGGCCTGAGCGCGCTCGTGGGCATCTTGGCCCTCGTCGAGGTGCTCGCCTTCTTGCGCGGGCCGCTTCGCTACGCCGAGCGTCTTGTCGGGCACGATGCGGCGCTGCGGACCCTCACCCGCTGGCGCGTCTGGCTCTACGACTGCCTGACCCCTCGTGTCCCGGCCGCGCTGGCCGGGTGGCGGAGCGGCGACCTCTTGAGCCGGGCCATCGACGACGTCGACGCCCTCCAAGACCTCTACCTGCGCACGGTGTTGCCCGTGGCGATCGCAGTCGGCGCGTGCGTGCTCGGCACGGTAGCGGTCGGCTTGATCCTGCCGTGGGCCGCGGTCGCACTCGGGGTCCCCCTCGTGGTGGCACTCGTCGTCCCGGCACTGCTCACCTGGCGGCGCGGCGGCGATGGTGAGATCGCGGACCTTGCAGGCCATCTCTCCGCCCGCATCGTCGACGCGCTGGCCGGCGCGCCCGAACTGCTGGCCTTCGGCGCCGACGTCGCCGCGCGACGCCACATCGAGGCATTGGCGGCGCAGGCCGACGCGCTGGAGCGTCGCCACGCCCGCCTGGCCGCGGCGTCGGCCCTCGTGATTCAGCTCTGCCTCGCCGTGGCGGTCACCACGGTCCTTGCGCTCGGTGTCGACGCGGTCCACGCGCACCACCTGGGACAGGTCATGGTGGCGGTGCTCCCGCTCGCCGCGCTGGCGACATTCGAGACGGTGCCGGGCGTGCCCCTCGCGGTCGCCCGGTCTCTGGCCGTCCACGCGTCGGCTGAGCGGCTCTTCGCGCTCGATGACGTCCCCGTCCCCGTCCACGACCCGTCCGCACCTTCGACGCTGGCACCCGGGGTGCCCGATGTCCGAGCCGTCGATGCGGCGATGCGCTACGGGCCGGGCCTTCCCCGCCGCGCTCGATGGCGTCACCTTCGACCTCCCCCCAGGCGGGCGGCTCGCCCTCACCGGGTCGAGCGGCGCGGGCAAGTCGAGCCTCGTCAATGCGCTGTTGCGCTTCTGGCCACTCGAGGCGGGCACGCTCGCGCTCGCGGGGACCGACGTCGAGTGTCTGAACCAGCACACGACGAGGAGCGTCTTCGCCGTGGCGGACCAGCGCGCCCAGATGTTCGCGGGCACCATCCGCTCCAACCTGACCCTTGCCCGTCCCGACGCGACGGACGACGAGCTCATGGCCGCACTGCGAACCGCCCGGCTCGACGCGTGGGTCGACGGGCTGCCCGACGGTCTCGAGACAGCGGTCGGCGAAGGAGGGGTCGCCCTCTCGGGCGGTGAACGTCGGCGTCTGGCCGTCGCACGTGCGCTGCTCGCGACCGGCTGCGTCATCGTCCTGGACGAACCCACCAGCGGGCTCGACGCACCGCTCGCCGGCGAAGTCGTCGACGGGGTCCTGGCGGCAGCGGCTAGCGATGGGCGGAGCGTGGTCGTGATCACCCACCGCCCCGCCGAGGCGGCGCGTTGTGACGTCAGGATCGCCCTCGAAGCGGGCCGCGTCGTGCCTGCGTCGGCCGACTCCTAGGGCCCTCGTACCCGTCCCTCGCCGCGACGGTGGCGGGGCGGCGGGGGGAACAACACAGGAGCAATGACCGCGCCCGGCTCGTTCCCCCGGGAGATGGATGTCTGCCCCGGTGCCGGCCGGCGGGACGACCCGAAAAGCCCGCGACCTCGGCCGATGCACGGAAGGCTCGTCCGTTTGGACTGCGCTCCGGCGACGCCGCGGTGCCGTCGTGGATCCCGGGTACTGCTTCTTTGTGCAGGCAGTGCGCAAGATCCCACCGGGCGTTGGATTCCCAGAGTGACAGGAAGGTGTGATCTGGTGACTTCAGGCTCCTCGGAGGCGGCCGGCGGAGCAGGCGACCGAGGCGTCGGCGGCCTCGACCTCGCGCTGCCGGATCCCCTCAGACATGAACTCGAGCGGGTGGACCGCGACGTCGCCGCGCTCGCCGGCGAGCTGGGCACCGACGGGCGCCTGGCCCGTGGCCGGCGAACCCGGCGCAACGTGGCCGACGCACTCGTCGCCCTCCTGCGCGCCGGCGATCCGGAACCCACGGCCAAGGCGGTGGCGGCGCGAGCGGGCGTGTCGTTGCGGCTGGTGTTCCACCACTTCGCCGACATGGACGACCTGTACCACTTCGTGGCAGCGATGCAGCTCCGACGGCAGTGGACCGGCATGCCACGACTGTCCCCTCGCCTCTCACTGGCATCGCGGATCGAGCGCACGGTGGCCCACCGGGCGGCACTGTTCGAGGAGATCTCACCGGTCCGGCGCGCCCTCGCTCGCCGCGCCTCCTCCTCGCCGGCCGTCGCGCAGGCAGTCGCGGCCGCCGACAACCTGCTGCGCGAGAGCCTGCGCGCGACATTCGCGCCCGAACTCACCGAGCTGGCGCCGGCCGTCCGGAGCGAATACCTTGGCGCGCTCGACGCCTCCACCTCGTGGGAGCTGTGGGAGCGTCTCCGCAGCGCGTCGGGTGTCGGCGTGCGGACGGCGCGTCGGGTCGTGACGCGCATGCTGGCTGCGCTCTGGACCCGCCCCGCGAGCACCGACGCCGAGACGGCGACGGACCAGCCCGGCGGCCCGGGCGTGCGGGGTGCTCCCTAACGGGTGGGAGAGGACTCGGGACCCGTGCCCTCTTCGGTCGCATCGCCGGCCATGCGCCGGCGGACCTCGACGGCGCGCGGCGCGGGATAACCGAGCAGGCCCGGGCGCCATCCGGCCGCGATCTTCTGGGCGCCTGCGCCGTCCTCGGTCCAGACGTGGCAGGTGTTGGCCAGGAAACCGAACCCCCCCTCGCGCATGGGGTGCTGCCCGCTGCCCTTCTCGACCTCCCAGGCACCCGACGAGGTGAGGCCCTGGATGACGACGGGCCCGATCGCCCGGGCCAGGAATTCGAGATGGCTGCACCCACGCTGTCGCCCGAAACGTTCCTGCACCGCGTTGGAGAACCCCCGGGCGACCGACAGGCCGACCAGGTCGTGAAAGCTGGGCTCGATGTCGGTGCACTCGGCGTGCGGGTAGCTCTGCATGTCGGCCGCGGCGTCGACGATGGTCATGTCGGCGCGACGGACCACGATGCCAAGCTCCATGCGGTGCAGGTCGCGTGGCCCCAGCGCGCCACCGGCCCAGGGGCGCTGGTCGAGCAGCGTCCCGATGACAGCGAAGTAGTCGCCGCGCTGGAAGACCTCCATCGCGACGGTGCGGCGGTGGACGGGGTCCTCGTCCGAGCCCGGCGGCGGCCGGAGTGCGGCAAGGGTGGTCGGCGGTTCAGGCACCGGGTGATTGTGACGCCCCGCCGGTGAGGGGCGCCACCGCCACCTCGTTGAAGCTGTACAGGATGGGTGCGTCGCGGTTCCACCCGATGCGGGTGACCGACGAGGTGCGGAGGTAGAGGCGCCAGTAGAGATCCCAGGTCCCGAGGGCCCAGGCCACGGCCGCCTTGATCGGAGTCACGTGGCTCACCACGACCACGTCGCCGTCGGTGCGGCGCGCGCCCGCACCGTCCTCGGCGAAGAGCGCCGCGCAGGCCGCGGTGACGCGCTCGTCCACCTCGGCCAGCGTCTCGCCGCCCGCCGGCCTGAAGTCACGGTCATCGCGCCAGCGCTGCCACACTTCGGCGGGGACGTCACCGAGTGGGAGGGCCTCGTACTCCCCGTAATCGACCTCGACCCACCGGTCGTCGACGACGGGCGCCGGGCCGAGGTCGAGCAGGGCCGCCGTGTCGCGGGCACGGCGGAGCGGACTGGTACGAACCTCCGCGACGGGCCCGGTCACGAGCAAGCGAGCCCTCCTCGCCTGGGCGCGTCCGTCGTCGGTCAGCTCGACGTCGGAGCGGCCGAGCAGGAGCCCCTGCGCGTTGGCCACGGATTCACCGTGGCGGACCAGGATCAGCATGCGCCGACGCTGTTCAGGCGGGGACCAGGATGCGGCCGCACTGCTCGCAGGTGGCGATCTCACCGGGCCCCAGCGCGCGGATCTTCTCGACCTCGACCGAGGAGAGCTCGAGATGGCACCCGTCGCACCGGTTCTTGATGAGGCGGGCGGCACCGGTCCCCTTTAGGCGGGCGCGTAGCGTCTCGTAGCGATCGGCGAGCGCAGTCGGGAGGAGGGCCGCCGCTGCCGCGCGCGAACGGGTTGCCGTCGCCAACTCGGCGTCGATCTCGCGTTGGCCCTCGGCCACCTGAGTGCGTCGCTCGTCGACCCGCTGCTCAACGGGCACCAAGCGGGCGCGCAGCGCCTGGAGCTCCGCGTCGATCGGATCCTGCTCGAGCATGATCGCGAGCTCCTGCTCTTCGAGATCAGCCCTGCGCTCGGTCAGGTGACGCACCTCGTCGTTCATGGCCTGGAGATCGCGCCCCGACGAGCTGGTGCTGGCGTACATGCGCTGCTCGATCGCGTTGCGCCGCTCGGTGATGACGGCGATCTGCTCTTCGAGGTCCTTCTGCGAGGCCGCCAGCACGCCGCGCCGCGCCGCAGCGTCGGCCTCCTCGGTCGCCAGCGCCCGCAACTCCGCCTCCGCCGCGGCAAGGCCTGTCGCCTCGGGCAGCGCGTCACGGCGATGCTGGAGCTGGGTGATGGAGGTGTCGAGGTCCTGGACCGCGAGCAGGTGGTCGAGGAGCTCGGTCACGGCAACGCCTCGTACGCGGCGCGGGCCAGCGGCAGCGCGTCGGCCAGTGCGGGGTCGGCCAACGCCGCGGCCTCGTCCCACTCGTACCAGCGCGCCTCGGGGCTCTCCCCCGGCGGGGGCTGGGGGTCGGCGTCCTCGCCGAGCAGCAGGTAGCGCAGATCGAGGTGGGTATGGCCGAGCGCCGCCTCGTGCACGTCGAGGTGGATGAGGCGCGGCCCTGCGTCAGGGTGCTCGACACCGAGGCCCAGCTCCTCGGTGGCTTCGCGCCAGGCCGCCACCGAGGGCGTCTCGCCGGGATCGATGTGTCCGCCGGGCTGCATCCAGATCCCCAGGCGCTTGTGCCGGTGCAGCACCGTCCCCCGCCGGCCGACGACGATGCCCGACGCGGTGACGTGCCTCGGCGAGGCGTGTTCGTCGCAGGGCGAGTCGAGGGCGGCGAGCTCAGCCAAGAAGCGCTCGCGGGCGGCCACCTCACGCGGTGATGCGGGCTCATGGCCCTCGACGAGGGACCGCAGGTCCGCGGTGGAGGCGCCCACGGTCGGGCTCCCGATCACGGGTCGCTGCACAGGTGCCCGCTCAGGTGACCGCTGAGGACGGTGGTCGCCTGGCCCGCGATGCGGACCCGTTCGCCGTCGACGTGCACGTAGAGCACGGCGCCGCGCGCGGAGAGCTGCCGGGCGATCAGAGATTCGCGGCCCAGCTCTGACGCCCAGTAGGGGCCCGCGACGCACTGGGCCGATCCTGTCGCCGGATCCTCGTCGATCCCGACGTTGGGACCGAAGACGCGCAGGACGTAGTCGGCACCCGATCCTCGATCCGCCGCCGCGGTCAGCAGCAACGCCTTGGCGCCGGTCGCCGCGATGGCAGCCAGGTCGGGCTCGTAGGACGCGACGGCGGCGGCCGAGGAAAGCGCGACGTACGCGAAGAAGGGGGTCGACCCGCTCATGACCACCGCGTCGGGCCACTGCTCCTTCAGCGGGTCGGGCATCGGGCCGGGGAGCACGGGGTCGGCCGGAAAGTCGAGCTCGATCCGGTTCCCGTCGAACGCGGCGCGCAACGGACCGCTGCGCGTGTGGAACGTCAACGGGGACTTCCCGTCGACGGTGCCGCCCTCGCGTAGGGCGTGGGCCGAGGCCAAGGTGGCGTGACCGCACAGGTCGATCTCGGTCGCCGGCGAAAACCAACGGAGGCCGAAGGTGGTGGGCTCGCTCGTGCGCGTGAGGTAGGCGGTCTCGGAGATCCCGAGCTCGAAGGCGATCGACTGCATCACCGACTCGTCGAGTGGTTCTTCGAGCAGGCACACGGCGGCCGGGTTGCCACCGCAGGCGATCTCGCTGAACGCATCGACCCAGGTAATCGGGATCGTCATGGTGACCACGATGCTAAGCGGCCCAGCGCGTCCCGCAGGACGCGCTCGCGCTTGGCGAAGGCCCACCGTACCAATGTCCGCCCTGCCTCAGGATCAGCCGGGTCGTAGAAGACCGAACTCGGGATGGCCACCACCCCGCAGCGCCGCGGCAAGGCCAGGCAGAATTCGTGGGCACTCATCCCCGGTGCCACGGGTGCGATGTCGGTCGTGGCGAAATAGGTGGCGGCCGGGCGGTAGACGTCGTACCCCAAGCGGTCCAGCCCGTCGCAGAACAGGTCCCGCTTGGCGGCCAGCTCGCCGGCGAATGTACCCAGGGCGTCGGGAGCAAAGCCCAGGCCCTGCGCCACCGCGAGTTGGAAGGGAGCCGGACTGGTGTAGGTCAGGAATTGCTTGGCCGCCCGGACCGCGGCGACCAACGGCGCGGCGGCACAGACCCATCCCACCTTCCAACCGGTGAAGGAGAAGGTCTTCCCGCCCGAGGAGATGGTCACCGTGCGCTCCGCCATGCCGGGCAGCGTGGCCAGGGGGACGTGGGCCCCTTCGAAGACGAGGTGCTCGTAGACCTCGTCGGTGGCCGCCAGGACGTCGTGGGCCCGGCACAGCGCGGCGACCTGGCCCAGCTCGTCGGAGTTGAACACCTTGCCGGTCGGGTTGTGCGGTGAGTTGAGCAGCACCAGCTTGGTGCGCGGCCCGAAGGCGGCCGCCAGCTCCTCGGCTCCGAAGGTCCAGTCCGGCGGGTGCAGCCGTACCAGCCGCGGCACCGCGCCGGCCATGGCCGCGCTGGCCGCGTAGGAGTCGTAGGTCGGCTCGAACATGACGACTTCGTCGCCGGGCTCGCACAGGGCGAGCAGGGTGGCCGCGATGGCCTCGGTGGCGCCGACGGTCACGAGGACCTCGGTGTCGGCGTCGAAGTCGAGGCCGTACCACGCACGCTGGTGGGCGGCCACCGCCTGGCGCAGCTCGGGGACGCCGGCGCTCGGCGGGTACTGGTTCCGGCCCTCGCGGATGGCGGCGACGGCGACTTCGCGCAGCTCCTCGGGACCGTCGGTGTCGGGGAAACCCTGCCCCAGGTTGACCGCACCCGTCTCGGTCGCCAGCTCGGACATGGTGGCGAAGATCGTCGTGGCGAAGGGGCGCAGGCGGGGGGTCAGATACGCGTCCCCCGTCGCCACCGCGACGATCGTACCGGTGGTCGCCGGCGGCGCCTATCGTCGGCTGCCACCGTGCTCAGCATCGCCAACTTCAACATGCACTGCGGGATGGACGGGTGGGGCCGGCCCTTCGACTATGTCGCCGCCATCGGAGCCCTCAGTGCCGACGTCATCGTGCTCGAGGAGTCGTGGACGACCGAGGGCGACACCGAGGGCCAAGCCGAAGAGGCGGCGCGTGCCCTCGGGTACCAGATCGTCACGCGCACACTCAGCAGTGGCCGTCGCATCACGCCCCAGCCCGACGCCGGCGCCACCTGGGTGGCCCGCCCGGCCTGGTCGGCGCAGAACCGGGCGCTGTACCTCGAGGGTGTGCGCCCCT
Source organism: uncultured Acidimicrobiaceae bacterium (assembly GCA_963744935.1). Classification (GTDB taxonomy): domain Bacteria; phylum Actinomycetota; class Acidimicrobiia; order Acidimicrobiales; family RAAP-2; genus Bog-473. The sequence continues at coordinate 61,992 of CAVUVM010000009.1, read as the reverse complement.
TCCCCGAGAGCGTCCACGCGTTGGAGCGCTGGCAAGAGGCCGAGCCCGGCACCTGGGGCATCGCAGTGCTCGTCCGGCCGGACCTCCCCATCGAGAGCACGCGTGTCGTCTCCATGAGCGTCCTGCCGGCCGACCGCGTCGAGCGCGCCGCGCTCGTCGTGGACCTCACGGTCGAGGGACGGCCGATCTCGGTGGTCGGCACCCACATGTCCCACCTCCACTACGGCTCGCACCGCAACTGGGCCGAGCTCCGTCGAGCGTTGAAGACCGCCGCCCGGCCCGACGCAGCGCTGGTCGGCGACATGAACACCTGGGGTCCGCTGGTACGCGTCTTCATGCCGGGCTGGCGACGCGCCGTCACCGGGCGCACCTGGCCGGCCTGGCGGCCCCACAGCCAGATCGACCACATCTTGGTGCGCGGGGCCCTGCGACGGGTCTCGGGCACGGTGCTCCCCAACGCCGGATCGGATCACCGCCCCGTGCGCGCCGAGTTGGCGTTCGCGGCGTCAGGCCGGTGACGTCAGGCTGGTGACGTCGGACCCGCAGTGAGGGACGTCACCGCCTCGTCGACGGTCGCATAGAAGTGGTCGGCGCCGATGCGGGCTTCGAGCCCGCTCCGCCGCAGCGACGTGCGCAGGTGGTCGCCGGCGCGCGCGATGCCAAAACGGATGTGGTCGCGGTCGCCCGCATCGAGCGCGCGCGCCAGCTCCTGGGAGCCGGTGAAGTCGATGTCCGACATGCCGAGCGTGTCGAGGACCAGCACCCGTGTCGGACCATGCTCGGCCACGGCGGCCGCCACCTGCTCTCGAAAGTGCACCGCGTTGGCGTACCAGATCGGCGTGGCGAAGAGGACGGCCAGCACGCCCGGCAGCAGCGTCGCATCGGGGTTGGCCGCCAACGTCGTCCAGCTGGTGCTCCCGGGGACGCGCCCGAGCACGTGCAGCTGGGGGCGCGCGCTCAGGCGGATCCGGTCCAACATCGCGAGGATGACCGCGGCAACGATGCCCTGCTCGACCCCGACGAACACCACGGCGAGCAGCGTGATCGCGGCGAGGGCGAATTCGACGCGACTGAAGCGGGCGATCGCCATGAGGTCGTGGACGTGGAAGAGCCGGAGCGCGATGAAGATGAGGACGGCGGCGAGCGTCGCCAGCGGCACGTCCTTGAGCACACCGGCGAACGGGATCAGCACCACCACGACCGCGGCCGCCCCGAGCAGGCCGGCCTGGGTGCGACCGCCGGCGGTGACCACGGCACCGGTTCGCGGCGGGCTGGCGTCGACGGGGAACGATCCGACCAGGCCCGCCACTACGCTCCCGGCACCGACGCCCAGGAAATCACGCCCGGCGTCGACGTCGTAGCCGCCCTGTTCCGCGAAGACGCGCGTCGTCGCCGCGGTCTGGGTCACGATGACGAGCGCCACCACGGCGGCGAGTGGCGCCAGGCTCTGGACGTCTGACCAGGAGAGCCCGTGGAGCCCCACCGACGGCACGCCTGACGTGATCGGGCCGAGGACGGCCACGCCGTGCGCCTGGAGGTCGAGGGCGGCGACCAGGGCGGTCGAGCCGACCAGCCCGATCAGCGCGCCCGGGATGCGTCGGTTGAACCGGACGGTCAGCGCCGTCACGAGCAGCACGCCGACGCCGATGGCCGCGGTCCAGGCGTTGGCGTCGCCCAAGTGCGTCACCACCTGCCCGAAGCGGTGCTGGTTGCTACCCGAGTAGGCCGGCAGCCCGAAGAAGTCGGGTAACTGGTGGACGATGATGATCACGGCCACACCGGAGAGGAAGCCCGTGAGGATCGGCGTCGAGAGGAATTCGGCGATCCAGCCGAGGCGAAAGAGGCTGACCAACATGACGATCAGGCCGACCATCACGGCCAGGATGCCGACCAGGTCGACGTAGTGGGGTGAGCCGGTGATGGCCAGGGCGCCGACACCGGCGGCGAAGAGCGGTGCGATCGTGGAGTCCGCGCCCACCGACATCTGCGGGTTGGAGCCGAACAGCGCGAAGAGCACGGTGCCGGCCACGAACGCGTAGAACCCGGTGATCGGCGGCATCCCCGCCAGCCGGGAGGTCGCCAGCTGCTCTGGCACCGCGATGACGAGGAGCGCGAGGCCGGCCGCCAGGTCGGCGCTCGCCCAGGAGCGCTGGTAGCCCTGCAGCGACGTAAAGACCCGGGGCCCTCGCACCGCGACATCTTCGCCGACGGGGGTGTCGGGTGGATCGATGCAATTGAATCGATGCAATTGAATAGTCTCGGACCCGGCGGTCGAGACGCATCCCGGCGGACGCGCCACCGGCCCCAAGGAGGCCCGATCCATGAGCGACTACCCCTACGCAGACCGATTCACCATCAACCGCGCCCTCCCGGAGCGTGGCACGAGCAGGGAGGACGTCCTGGCGGAGCTGCGCGCCATGGCCAAAGAAGAGGACGCGTTCTGGGAGACCGGGAAGTGCTCAGGCACGATGTACTGCGGGGACCACGACCATTACCACTTCATGAACGAAGCATTCGGCCTCTTCGCCCACGTGAACGTGCTGCAGCGCGACATGTGCCCGAGCGCGACGAAGTTCGAGGCAGAGATCATCGCGATGACGCTCGGCTTGCAGTCGGGCGACGCTGCGTCGGCGGCGGATGACGAGCCGTGCGGCCTCGTCACCACGGGCGGGACCGGCAGCATCATGCACGCCGTCTTGGCCTATCGCGAGCACGGTGCCGCCGAACGAGGCATCACGAGGCCCAACGTGATCAAGCCCGAGACCGCACACCCCGCTTTCGACAAGGCCTGTCACCTCTTCGGGGTGGAGCTGCGGCGGGCCCCGGTCGACCCCGTGACCACGCAGGTCGACCTGGATTGGGTGCGTGACCACATAGACGACCAGACGGTGGCGATGATCGGATCCGCCTGCAACTACGGCTACGGCACCGTCGACGGGATCGCCGACTTGTCCGATCTCGCGCTCGAGCGCGGCGTTGGTCTCCACGTCGACGCCTGCCTGGGCGGGTTCATCCTGCCCTTCGGCCGCGAGCTGGGTTACGACATACCCGCCTTCGACTACGCCGTGCCCGGCGTGACCTCCATCTCGGCGGACACCCACAAGTACGGGTACGCCTTCAAGGGATCGTCGGTGCTCACCTTCCGTTCCAAGGCGCTGCGCAACGCGCAGTACTTCTACCTGACGGACTGGAGCGGCGGAAAGTACACGTCGCCCGGCATGGAGGGCTCACGCTCGGGCGGTCTGATCGCAGCGACCTGGGCGGCCATGGTGCAGCTGGGCCACGAGGGCTACCTCGGCTACGCGAAACAGATCTTCGAGACCTCCGTCGCCATGCAGGAGGCAGTGAGGGCACACCCCGAGCTCCGCCTCGTCGGCCACCCGACGTTCCTCTTCTCCTTCACCTCTGACGACTTCGACATCTACCACGTCAACGACTTCATGCGGACACGCGGCTGGCGCTTCAACGGCCAGCAGTACCCCAACGCACTGCACATGGCGGTGACGAGGCCCCAGACCCAGCCTGAGGTCGTCGGGGAGTTCACGGCCGACCTGGCCGACGCCGTCACCTACGCCAAAGAGCACGCCGGAGAGGCACCCAGGTCGGGGGCCATCTACGGCGGCGTGGCCGGCGGCATGACCGAGGAGGCCGACGAGTTCATCCGGGCCGTCATGGCCGACATGCTCGACGGGCAGTCCGCCATCCCGGCTAAGTGACCGACGCGGAGACGGGCCGGCCCGAGGCGTGGGTCACCGGCTGCCTGGCGGCGCAGGCCGCGCTCGACGAGGCTCTGGTCCAACTGTCCGACGAAGGTGCTCGCCGGCCGAGCCAATTGCCAGGCTGGAGCGTGGGCCACGTGCTCACCCACATCGCCCGCAACGCGGACAGTGTGGTGTGGCGGCTCGAGGGTGCCGCCCAGGGTGAGCTGCGCGACCAGTACCTCGGGGGTCTGGAGCAGCGGCAGGCCGACATCGAGGCCGGGGCCGACCGCCCGGCGACCGATCTGGTCGCCGACATCGCGCATTCCTCTGCCGCGGTGGCGCGGGTGATGGAGGAGCTTCCGGTTGCGGCGTGGGACGCGCCGTCGCGCACGTCGCGCGGTGTCGTGGAGCCCTCGCGCGACGCGGTGCTCTCGCGCTGGCGGGAGGTGGTCGTGCACCACGGCGACCTCGGGCTCGGCCCCGTGCCCCTGCCTCCCGACCTGGTGGCGGCCTGGTTGCCGCGCGAGCTGCCCCGGCTGGCGGCGCGGACGGACCCGGCCGTGCTGCTGGCGTGGGTCATCGGCCGGGGGGACGCGCCGTCGCTGGCCCCCTGGTAGCGGGGCTGCCCGACCGCGCCGGCTGTCTCGCCGGTGATCGCGCCGGTTCTGGCGTCGGTTATGAGGACACGAACGCGTTGCCGGAGCGGTCGACTGCCACGCAGTAGGCAGGTGTCGGACACGAGATGCTCATCAGCGCGTGCCCGTTGTCGATGAGCGTGCCACCGCTCCACGTCGTTCCGTTCCAGTCGAACACCCGACCCAGGGAGTCGACGGCTCGGCAGAACGTCGCGGTCGGGCACGACACCGACGTGAGCCCAGAGACGTTGCTCCCGAAGACGGGTTGCTCGGTGGCAATGGACACCGGCGCGCTGAATTCCTGTCCGTTCCACGTGAGGACGTCGCCCTTGCTGTCGACGATGACGCAGAACGTGGTGGAGGCGCAGGACACGGCGTTCAGCTGCCCCTGGGTGTCGACGTCGGCCGGCTGTGACCAGGTGCTGCCGTCCCAGACTGACGGGCCGCCCTCGGCGGCGACACAGAAGGTCGGTGACACGCACGAGATCTGGTTGGCGGCCCCCCAGGCGCCGAGGTTGCCGGACCAACCGCTGCCGTCGTAGCTGAAGGAGTTGCCCTCGCCGTCGATGGTGACGCAGAAGGTGGGGCCCGTGCAGTCGATCGCAGTGATGCCCTGGGCGGCGGACAACGTCGTCGGCGCCTGCCACGCTGAGCCGTTGAAGAAGGCGACCTGGTTCGTGCTGGGTGCCGCCGCACAGAAGCTCGCTGTGCCGCACGAAAGATACGACGCGCCCTGCGGCGAAGGAGACGGTAGCGGCGGTCCGAGCGCGCTCACCTTGTCGAGGAACAAGCGGTAGGTCTGCCCGGCGGACGACCCGATCAGACACGCGCCGGCGACGGGGCACGAGACGACGGAGAGCTCGGTTCCCGCCGCGATTCGGAGGGCCTTGGACCACGTGCCCGCCGGTGTCGCCGGCGCCGCGGTCGTCGGGGTCGTCGCACGCGCCGTCGTCGTGGTGTGCGCCGTGGTCGTGGTGGTCGGTGCACTCGTGCTCCCGTTGGTCCCACCGCATGCCGAAACGACCAACGCGAGCGCGGCGAGCGCGAGCGCGAGCGCCGCAGCGCTGCGTTGCGCCCTCACGCGCACTAGGAGTGAACCGGGAGGCCGTTCGCCTCGATGGCGCGGTGGCGCGACCAGGTATCGAGCACGATGAGCGTCTTGGTGCCGGTCACCCGGCCACGGCGCCGCAATTGCTCAATCACCTGGCCGAGGCGTTCGACGTCGGGAACCTGGAGCCAGACCAGGGCGTCGGGATCGCCGGCCGTGGTGAACACGGCTTGCACCTCGGAGAGCTGCATGGCCGTCTCCTTGATCTCCTGGAGGTCGGCGGTGCCGGCGAACCGGACCTCGGTGAAGGCCTGGATGGGACGACCGGCCTTGCGGTGATCGACAACGACCGTGTAGCCGGCGATCACGCCGGTCCGTTCCAGACGCTCGATGCGCCTGGTCACCGCAGAGGCCGAGAGCGATACCTGCTCGCCGATATCGGCCATGGTCCGACGTGCATTGTGTGACAGGAGCTCGATGATGTGGTGATCGATCGGATCCAATTCCTCTGTTCCCATGGCCATAAGCCTAACGAGAGTGCATTCGTCTGCACGTTCAGTGCAACAAAGGAGCCAGGTGTTGCTTTTCCGTTGCGTAGCAGCGTTCTTGATCGGGCTCGGTTGCCGGCCGCGCCGTCAGCGCAGGCGGCGGTGGACAGCGACCGCGTAGGCATCGCTCGGCGTGAACGGACGCCGGTCCCACGTCGACCAGCGGTCCTCGAGCTCGAGTCCAGCGGCCGCCGCGAGGGCGTCGTGGCGCGCGGGGCCCAGGCCTCCGGAACGAAGTGAGTAGCCGGTGACGAGGTGACCCCCCGGAGCCAGCCATCGCGCCGCGTTGGCGATCACCTGTGCCTCGGTGCCCGAGGGGACGAAGATGAGGACGTTCCCCGCCATCACGACGACGTCGAAGGTGCGCCCGAACTCGAGGTGCGGGTCGGTCAGGTCGGCTTCGATCCAGTCGAGCGCCGGTGCCTTACTGCGCGCCGCGTCGAGCATGTCGACGTCGACGTCGACGCCGAGGACTTCACGCCCGCGCCGGTTGAGCTCGATGGCGACGCGGCCGGTGCCACAGCCGGCATCGAGGACGCGCGGGCCCGTAGGAGTCGACGAGGTCGGCCTCGCCGTGCATGTCGACGCCGGCCGATGCCAACTGCTCGAAGCGTCGGTCGTAGGCCGCGCCGCGCGGGACATCGCTCTCGCGCCAGCGGTCGGTCACTGCGCTACGGGATCGACTCGCCCCCGGGGAGCGTCTGGGTCGTCGCCCCGGCCGGCAACGTGAACAAGCTTGCCGGTGGCTTCGACATGTACTTGGTCAGCTCGAAGTAGTCGCCCTTCGAAGTGCTCGCGTACGACAGCACACCTTGCTTGGTCACGCAGTACTTGCCGGATCCCTTGTGGGTGGTGATGCTGATACAGGTCGAAGACTGGCCGCCGAAGTTGCCCGACGACGCCGACACGTGGACCCCGAGCTCGCGCGCCACCGTGCCGTTCTCCGCCTCCGAGAAGGCGGCGAGCGCGATGGAGGGGCTGAAGAGGTCCTCGAGCCCGAGTACCGGGTTGGTGACCTTCGATCCGATGCAGGTCTCGGTTGACTTCGTTGTCGTCGTGGTGGTGGCGCCCGAGTTCCCCGAATTGCCAGAGTTCCCACTGTTCCCCGAACTGCCCGAGTTGCCGCTGCTCGCCGAGGTGCTGCAGTAGTAGGTCGTCTTGCCGTTGTCGATCACCGCGCCGCTCGACGACCCGAAGTACGACTTCGGTGGCGCCTGCGCGAGGGTGACCGTCGACTTCTGGCCGTTGCTCAGCGCCGTGTACTGCACGTAGTACGTCAGATGCTTGCCCTTGTTGATGGCGTTGGACAGGTTCTTCAGGTTCGACGACGAGATCGACTTGGCCGAGGCCGGCAGGGCGGGGAGGGCGACAAGCAGGCCCAGGACCAACCCGGTGGTGAGCATCAGGGCGCGGGTTCGCATACACGAACGCTAGTCCCGTTGCAGAGCGAGGACGCGGCTTTTCCATGAGGGGTGAGAGGGTCCGGGCGGCGCCTGAGAACGGTCCCACCAGGGGCGCTCGATAACGTGACCCGCGTGTGCCTCTTGGTGGTTGCGTCGCGTCTCTCCCCCGGTGAGCCGCTGCTCGTCGGCGCCAACCGGGACGAGATCCTCGAGCGGCCCTCGACGGCGATGACGGTGCTCGAGTCCGGGCACCCGCGGATCGTCGGCGGGCGCGACGAGCTCTCCGGGGGTACCTGGCTCGCCGTCAACGAGTACGGGGTCTGCGCGGGTCTGACCAACCAGCCCCTCGGAGACGCCAAGGACCCGAGCAAACGCTCCCGCGGCGAGCTGCCACTGGCGCTCGCCCGCCAGCCGACGGCCGCGCAGGCGGTGGACGCGTTGCTCGGCTCGTACAAGCCAGCCGACTACAACGGCTCGTGGCTGCTTGTCGGCGACCGTGCGTCGTTGTACTTCGTCGACTTCACCGGGTCGGCGCATGGCAGCGCGGTGACCCTCCCGCCCGGGATCCATGTGCTCGAGAACCGTACGCTGGCCGAGCCCTCGCCGAAGGTCGACCTCGTGCGCGCCACGCTCGGGGATCCGGTGTCGGGCGACGACGTCGTCGCCGCCTTTCGGCGCGTGCTCGTCGACCACCGCATCACCGAGGGAGAGGAACGCCCCAACGCCGCGAACTGCGTGCACCTCGAGGACTTCGGGACGCGTTCGTCGTGCATCGTGCGGGTGGCCGACGGCGCGACTCCGCCGCGGATCTGGGTGGCCGCCGGACCGCCGTGCGCGACGCCCTACGACGAGGTCTCTCAACTGTGGGAGGAGCGCGCGCCGTCCGAGGTGGACGGTGCTCAGTTGCGCACGAGTGGCTTGTAGCGCAGCCGGTGCGGCTGCTCCGCCTCGGCGCCGAGCCGTTTGCGCCGGTCGGACTCGTAGTCACTGAAGTTGCCCTCGCACCAGCGGGCCTCGGAGTCGCCTTCGAACGCCAACACATGGGTCGCGATGCGGTCGAGGAACCAGCGGTCGTGGCTGATCACGACTGCACATCCGGGAAAGGCCAACAGCGCGTCCTCGAGCGCACGGAGTGTGTCGACGTCGAGGTCGTTCGTGGGCTCGTCGAGTAGCAGGACGTTGCCCCCGCTGCTGAGGACCTTGGCGAGCAGGACCCGGTTGCGCTCGCCGCCCGACAGCTGGCCCACCTTCTTCTGCTGATCGCTCCCCTTGAAACCGAACCCCGCGACGTAGGCCCGCGCGTGCAGTTCGCGCCCGCCCACGACGATGTGGTCGGCCCCTCCGGTGATCTCCTCGAAGACCGTCGCATCGGGCGCGAGGGTGGCACGGGTCTGGTCGACGTAGGCCAGCTGCACGGTGCTGCCGACGGTGAGCGACCCGGCGTCGGGGGGCTCCTCCCCCACGATCATGCGGAACAGCGTGGTCTTGCCCGCCCCGTTCGGCCCGATCACGCCGACGATGCCACCGGGCGGCAACATGAAGGAGAGCCCGTCGACCAGCAGCCGGTCGCCATAGCCCTTCACCACGCTCGCCGCCTCGACCACCTGGTCGCCCAGGCGAGGCCCCGGTGGGATGGTGAGCTCGATCTTGTCGGCGCGCCGCTCGGACGCCTCCGCCTCGGCCACCAGCTCGTTGTAGGCGGTGATGCGAGCCTTGCCCTTGCTCTGGCGGGCCCGGGGCGACATGCGGATCCACTCGAGCTCACGCTCGAGGGAGGCCTGGCGCGACCGATCGGCCTTCTCCTCGACGGACAGGCGAGCCTGCTTCTGTTCGAGCCACGACGAGTAGTTGCCCTCCCAGGGGATGCCGGCGCCGCGGTCGAGCTCGAGGATCCATCCGGCGACGTTGTCGAGGAAATAGCGGTCGTGCGTCACCGCGACGACGGTGCCCGGGTACTCCTGGAGCGTCCGCTCGAGCCAAGCGACGGACTCGGCGTCGAGGTGGTTGGTCGGCTCATCGAGGAGGAGGAGGTCGGGTTTGGACAGCAGTAGTCGGCACAGCGCCACTCGTCGACGCTCGCCACCCGAGAGCGTCGTGACGTCGGCGTTACCCGGCGGCAGCCGGAGCGCGTCCATCGCGATCTCGAAGGTGCGATCGAGGTCCCAGGCGCCAGCGGCGTCGATCTTGGCCTGCAAGTCACCCTGCTCGGCGATGAGCGCGTCGATGTCGGCATCGGGATCGCCAAAGGCGGCACACACCTCGTTGAAGCGATCGACGAGACGCTTGGTCTCACCCACGCCCTCGGCGACGTTGCCGGCGACGTCCTTGGACTCGTCGAGCTGTGGCTCCTGGGGCAAGTACCCCACGGTGAAGCCGGGAGTGAGGCGGGCCTCCCCGCTGAACCCGTCGTCCTCGCCCGCCATGATGCGCAGCAAGGATGACTTGCCAGAGCCGTTCGACCCGATGACGCCGATCTTGGCGCCCGGGTAGAAGGACAAGTTGATGCCCCTCAGGACTTCGCGATCAGGGGGATAGAAGCGTTGCAAGCCGCGCATGGTGTAGATGAATTGGGGGGCCACGGCGACCAGTGTGCCCGATCTGCGCGCTGCTCCGTGTCAGGCACCCGATCCCGGGCGGTACGTGGTCTTGGCGGCTCAGAAACCGGTGCCGGCGATGATGGCCCCGTTCAGGTGCGACCCCGCCATGGACCCGTCGTTCGGCGCGTCGCCATAGGTGAAGACGTCTCCCGCGGCTGAAGCCACCCAGTACCCACCGCCGCCGGCGTCGGTGAAGATCGCCGAGGCGGGATCGAAGCCGCCGACCGAGCCGGAGGGACCGCCGTGCGACACGGCGTCCCCATAGCCGTAGACGGTGCCGTTGGCCAGGAGGACGTAGTACCCGTGCCCGTCGGCCGTGCGCACCGCCGCCGTGATCGGCGATCCCTGCGGTCCGGGTGCACCGAAGTAGGGAGCGTCCCCGAAGGTGTACACGTCCCCGGTCTGGGTGACGAGCCAATAGCCCCGGCCGGTGGCGTCGGGCACGACGGCCACGGCAGCCCCACTACACCCCCCGATCCCCGGGCACGAGCCCTCGAACCGCGCGTCGCCGAAGGCGAACACGCCTCCGTCCGAAGCGACCATGAAGTAGCCACCACCGTCGGCCGACGGCACCATGCCGACGATCGGCGCGTTCAGCGCGTGGGGCAGGCCCGACCCGGCCGGCGCAAGGCCGAGACCAGGGATGGAGCCATGGAATCCTGCATCGCCGAAGGCGAAGATGCCACCGTCCGACGCGACCAGCCAGTAGCCGCCCTCGTCCGCCGTGGGTGTGATGCCGACCACCGGGCGCTGCAGCTTGAGGCTGCCCGTCGATCCGTGGAAGCCGGCGGAGCCGAACGTGAAGATGCCACCGTCGGAGCCGACGAGCCAATAGCCGTGCGGGGTGGGCGGCGGTGGTGGCGGCGGCGGTCCACCCGTGACGGAGAAGTCCCCGGAGGCGCTCGTGAAGACCACCGTGTAGTCGCTGGCGCCCGAACCACTCAACGTCACGCCGCTGCACGACCCGGGCACGATGGTGTATGTCCCCCCGGCCATCGTCGGGGAAATGGCGGTCGACGGGGCGACCTCACTGCATGTGAGCCCGGTCGTGTCGACCCCGGTCACGCCCGCGGGGAGGGGGGGTCTGGTGCGGTGCCGGTGAATCCGGGTGACCCGCCGTAGGCCTGGGTCCCCGAGACGGCCACGTCGAGTGGTATCGGCGTCAAGGCGGTCGCGATGGCAGATGTCACCGGAGTGCCCAATCCCGTCGCCATGTCGTAGCCGCTCATCGCGCTCGAATTGTTCGCCGTTCGTGTCGTTGTAGTCGTTATTCCCGGTCGTCACGTCATTGAGGTACGTGCCCGGTGACTTCTGGGCCAGCTGGTACAAGATCGGATTCAGAGCGCCGTAACCCGCCGTGTTACCGTCCGCCGACGCGACAACGGCGAGCACACCTGCCCACAAGGGGGCGGCCCCGCTCGTGCCCCCGATAGCCGTCCACCCCAGGCTGTTCACCGAGTCGTAGACGACGTAACCGGTGCTCGGGTCGGCATCGGCCGATACGTCCGGGATCTCGCGGCAGTCGCCGCTCGAGTTGTCACACGGCGTCCCGCTGCTGCCTGTCACCGTGCCCAATGGTTGCTGGTACGCCGGCATGGAGAAGGTCTCCGAGACCCCACCCCCGCCCGCACCCTCGGCGAAGTCGAGCTGATCGTTCCACGTGGTCTCGGTCGGTGCAGGGCCGAGCGCGGTCAGCGAGGTGCCTCCGACAGCAGTTACGTACGGCTGGCTCGAGGGGTCAGACACGGCGAGATTCAGGTTTTGTACCACGTCGTCGTCCGCGCTCTCGTCGGTGACCCAGACGTAGTTACGCGAGCTGTCGCTGGTCAACTCGCCCAAGGTGTCAGTGCCCGTCTCGAGATTGGCCGTGGCGGTGATGGACGGCGTGTTCGGGTCGATCGTTGCGAGGACATCGCCGGGGAAGTTGAGTCCGTCCAGGGCCGCCAGGATCTCCGTGCCGTCCGGTGACAGTGCGACCGACCGTACGACGGCGGTTCCGTCGAGTCCCGAGACCGACGGCCCGGTCGAGATGGTGGCGGTCACAGCGTGTGTGGTCAGGCTGAGCACCGAGATGCCGCCTCCCGTCCCGGCATTGGCGACAAAGAGGCTGCCCGCCGCGGCGTCAACGGCAATGCTCATCGGATCGTTCCCCACCGACACGCTGGCCGGCGTTGTCGAGCACCCCGTTGTCGTGCTCGCGTTGCACGTCGAGGTGTCGAAGTACTCGACCCGGTCGTTGGTGCCGTCGGCCACGTAGACGAATCCGTTTGTCGTGTCGACGGCGAGCGCGGACGGCACGCTCGAGGACGGGAGCGTGACCGTGTCCACGTAGGCATTGGTGCTGGCGTTGTAGACCGCGACGGTTCCATTGGAGTTGCCGACGTAGAGCGTGGACCCGTTTGCCGCGAGCGCGCGGGGGTTCGACAAGTCACCGCCCGACATGATCTGCGTGGGCGACGCGCACCCCGAGGTGGTCGTCTGGTTACAGGTGCTCGTCGCGAAGGTCGTGAGGGAACTCGACGTGGCATTGGCCACGAACACCTTTCCGAGCGACGAGTCGAGGCTGATCGCATCGGGCTTCGTGCCGGTGGTGACCGAGCCGGACGTAGCGAAATCAGACGGGTTGCTCGTGGTGCCCTCGCTGTCCACGCTCACGGAGTTGGAGGACTTGTTGGCCACATACGCGGTGCCCGTGGTCGCATCGACGACCTGGGCCACCGGGTCCGACCCCGTGGGCGCGGAGACGACGCCGTTGACGTTGCAGCCCTCGGAACCCTGGTCCCCGGTGGAGACGAAGACGGACTGTCCATCGACGGCGGCTGCCTGCAGGAGCGTATTCTCCGAGTTCTGCAGCGACTGCCCCACATAGGACTCGCACCCGTTGGTCCAGCTGGCGCTCACGATCTTCGCGGAGTCGTCGCTGACGATCCGGCTCAAGACGTTGTAGATGCCGTCCGAGACGCCCCCCTCGTAGACCTCGATGTTCGCCTGGGGGGCCAGGGAGAGCACGGTCTCGATGTCCAATTCTGCTTCCACGGTGTTTGGGCCCGTCGCCCCGCCCCCGTCGACGGCCACACCGCTGACCTGCCCGTTGCCCAGAGTGATGCCGTAGCAATTGGCGAAGGTCGTGATGTCCGACAAGCTGTAGCCCGCTCCCGACAGTTCCACGAGGGCGACGGTCGTTCCCGAGCCGTAGTCCCCCGCGGCGTAGAGCGGATCGAACGAGTACGCCTGCGCAAGATCGTCGGCGTCGAGTGCGCCATACGTTGTCTTCACCGAGTCGATGTCCGACGTGCACGTCCCCGTGACGGGGGACGGCTGCCCCGGCTCCAGCGCTGGAGACGCGGCAGAGGCGGCCGCCCTATCCGTTGCCCCAGCCGGGGCTGCCTCGGGCGGGCTCGTCGTCGGTTGGGGCGGACTGAGGGTGTCGAGGCCGATGACACCTTCGATCGCGGGCGCAATCGTCGCGGGGACCTCGGGAACGGATCGGTTGTGAAGTCCTGTCTTCCCAGAGGCCAGCCGATAACGGTCGATCGTCGTCGAGAATGCGCTCTGTACATGCGCCGCCGTGCCCGAGACCGGCAGGGAGAGGCCCGTCGTCGAAGCTGGGCCGACCGTCAGGCCTTGTGCGTCGAGATCCTGCGTGACTTGCCTGATCGTCGCACTCGTGGCCCCATAGCGCTGCGAGAACTGCCTCGGCGACAAGAAGTGGTGGTACTCGGAGGACGACGGGTCCGAAACCGCCTGCGCCTCTGCCGCCAACCCTTGGGGATCCCGGGGCTGCAGCGTAACGACCAGCGGCAGCTCGGTCGACGCCGGCGCCGGGCCGAGGAACGACGCTCCCGGCGGCACCACTCCTTGCCGTCCCGGCAACTGCTCGAGCTTTGGTGCGGCGCCTCGGGCAGCCTCGGCGTCTCCGGAACAGGAGAGTGCGACGCTTGCGACAAGGGCGACAGGCGCGCTGAGCAACGTCCAAGCCATAAGCCGGCGTACCGTGCCGCCACGTCGATGGAAGTCCCGCATCACCTCGGCCACAGCCCCCTCTGCCAGGGAAAATTAGTCCGGCCTCGGGTCACGATCGGACGCGCGGCCGTTCCGGGCCCGCCATCACCGGTCACCGGTCCACGACGTCACGCGGTGATGAGGTCCCAGAGGGGCAGCGCGTGCGTGCTGACCAGCGGATTCGCGCAGCTCGAGCACGGGCGCTGGCGTGGTCGGGGGCCGTCTGCGACGTCCATCCGGGCTGCCTCCAGGGGAAGAGATCCATGCGAAGATCCCGTGGCGCCCAGATGTGGGAGCGCGAGACCTGAAAGGCCCATTCGTGAGTCACCGTGCACCCAACATCCTGCTCGTCATGTCGGATCAACACCGGGCGGACATGATGGGATGCGCCGGCGATCCGACCGTCCTGACGCCGTCGCTCGACGCACTGGCCGCCGAGGGTGCTCGGTTCTCGCGGGTCTCGTGCCAGGGACCGCTGTGCATGCCGTCGAGGGCGTCGTTCATGACCGAGCGCTACGTGCGCGACCACGGCGTCTTCACCAATTGGGAGGAGATCGGTCCGGATACCGAGACCTACGCCTGGGCGCTGCGCGACGCGGGCTACCACACCTCTCTCCTGGGCAAGGCACATCTGTACCGCGACGAGAAGGTCACGGTCTCGCACATCGACGACATGGCCGGTCGGCTCGAGGAGCTCGGCTTCGCCGAGGTGTTCGAGACGGGCGACAAGTTCATCCCGAAGACTCCGAACCGCTACACGGACTTCCTGGCCGGTGAAGGGTTGCTCGACGCCTACAAGAAACACATCGCCGACCGGAGCTACCAGGGCGAAAACGAGGACGGTCAGAACGCCTCCAAATGCATCCCGATGTGGGACTCGACTCCGATGCCGTTGCCGTTGCACGCCTATGTCGACACGTGGCACGGGCAGCAGGCGGTCCGATGGATCGAGGAGTACGACAGAGCCGAACCCTTCTTCCTCTTCGTTGGCTTCCCCGGTCCCCATGACCCTTGGGATGCTCCGGCTGAAGCGGTGCAGCGCTATCACGACGTCGAGATCTCGATGCCGGGTTCGACCACCCGTCCCACCACCGAAGGCACGGGCCGATACGGCGCGCTGCTGAAAGGCTTCCTCTGGCTGTCGGACTCGGAGTCCATGACCGATGACGCCATCCGCGGCATGCGCCGCTCCTATGCGGCCGACATCTCGGTCATCGACCATGCGGTCGGCCTCATGGTCGACGCATTGGCCCGCACGGGCATGCTCGACGACACCTGGATCATCTACACGAGCGATCACGGCGAGATGGCGGGAAGCCATGGGCTCATGTCCAAATGCGTCCTGTACGAGCCTGCAGTCCGCGTGCCCCTGATCATCCGCCCGCCCGGCGGAAGGCAGGGCTTGGTGATCGACTCACTGGTGGAACAGCTCGATGTGCCAGCGACCGTCCGGGAAATCGCCGCCGGATCCCCGATGGAGCGCAGCGAAGGACGATCGCTTGCAGCATCCGTGCGCGAGGGCACACCGGGATCCCGTGTGATGACGGTCAGCGAGAACTGGGGTTTCGCTGTGTTCGAGACCGCCCGCTACAAGCTCGTCGTCGACGAGGACGCATGCTCCCCGTGCCAGCTCTTCGACCTCGACGAAGACCCCCACGAGGACACCAACCTGGCGTCTGACCCCCAGTCAGCTCACGTGGTCGAGGAGATCATGGACACGCACGTCCGGCCGTTCTTCCGCACGCCACCCGCGCGTCCCCATCCGAGCATGTTCACCGGCACCGCCGAGACGTGACGCCTACGGGTCGTCCCGCCCAGGCCGACAGCTTCCTGACCCGAGCTCGGATGGTCGGTGGCGCTCAGCTGTATCGAGCCGCTGGAGTCCCCGGTGGGTTCATGACTCCCGGTTGCGCGTCGGGATTGACGACACATACCTCGCCCTCGAGCCCGTCGGGGTCGCGGAAGAACAGGGAGAGGACCGGCCCGAAGTCAGTGACGAATTCGTCGGCGGCACCGAGAGCGATCAGTCGACGGCGAGCCTCCTCGAAGGAATCGATCGACTCTGCCTGCAAGCCGATGTGGTCGATCCGCCCTCGCCCGAGCATGGGAGTCTGGCGTTCCGACTCGTGATTCCCACGGACCTCGAAGAGGTTGATCTCCGCGCACTCGCCGACGCGGACGAAGGTGAGGGTGCCCTCGTCCCCCATCCGGTCTTGACCGATCACTTCCGCATCGAAGACGTCGCGGTAAAAGTTCACGAAGCGCTGCGTGTCCTTGGTCAGGATGGCCACGTGATTGAACCCATTCAGCAGCACGGCGAGCCTCCTCCTCCGGTCTTATGAACAGGCTCTCACCGCGCTCGCCGGCGTGCCAGCGTCAGCCAGGTCCCGGGATGGGGATCGGGAAGCGACGCCGCGGGCGGGCGGTCGTCACGGGTCATCCTCACCTGCGAGTTCGGACGGACTCGGTGGACCCGACTTGTCCGCCGTGCCGGCTCCTTCGGCGCCGTCGGCTCCCTCGGCTCGTTCTGCCCCCGCGGATCCCAGGCCCAGCCACCGAAGCCCGATCAGCGGATAGATGAGGACCGACAAGATCCCGGCCGCGACAAGGGCGGCCGCATTCTCTGGCTTCATGCGGTGCTCATCGACTCCCAGCGTGGTGATGACGACGATGATGGGCAACCCGGCCGCCGAAAGGAGGGCCAAACTACGGGCCTCCACCCTGGAGATGGCCCCGCGGAAGAACGCCCAAGTCGGAAGACCGCGCGTGACCAAGAAGATGGCGGTGAACATCGGAACGAGGAGCAGCACGTGGGGACGATGGATCAGCGACCCCAGGTCGAAGTTGATGCCACTCTCAATGAAGAAGACGGGAATGAGAAATCCGAACCCAATCGCCTCGAGCTTGCTCTCGACCGTTTGGCTGTCCTCTCCCTTGATGAAGAGCCGCACGACGACTCCCGCGGCGAACGCCCCCAACAAGACGTCGAGGCTGAGCTTGATCGCGAGATAGACGAGGAGGATTACGAGGAGGACGCAAATTCGCACGGGCAGCTGTGAGGTGGTGTCCAAGTGCCGGCGCATCAGAGCGACGAAGCCAGGAGGTCGTGCTTGGACGGCCAACAGGGCCGCCACGACGGCGATGGCAACAAAGAGGATGAGCAGGACGAAGGTCAACCGGGCGTCGCGGTTCGTCAGCAGCACTGCAACGGCCACGATGGGCCCGAACTCGCCGATGGCCCCGACCGAGAGCATCGACGGTCCTAAGGGCGTGCGCAGAACTCCCGCATCGCGCACGATCGGCAGCAGTGTGCCCAGCGCCGTCGTCGTGAGGCACAACGCGACCACCACCGAGTCGACAACAAGCCCCGTCCCGTGCAGCAGGGCGCCGAAACCCAGCGCAATGACCACTGACACGCCCCACGAGGCAGCGGCCCGCCCCGGGTGCCCCTGGCGCAGGACGGCAAGATCCAACTCCGTCCCTGCGAGGAACATCAAGAAGGTCAGCCCGAAGTCGGATAGCGCCGTGATGATGCTGTTGGAGCGGGCGATGTTGAGCACAAAGGGCCCAATGACGATTCCCAGAATGATCTGGATGACCACTTCGGGGACCGGCAGGTACTTCCTGGTCCACTCGGCGATGATCGGCGCGAGAACAGCTGCAATTCCGATTAGGACGAGTGTCGGGATCGCGCCTTCGATCATGCGTGTTCAATTCGCCCTGTGACCGCCCGCTGTGGCACACCCTGCCCCTTCCCGCCACAAGCTACACGCGGGGACCCTTGCCGCAGTGTATCCACCGGCCGAGTCTCGACTGACCGGGTTGACGGCCTGCGCGCAGCGCGCAAGCATGGCCCGGCCAAGTGGGGTCAGTGGGGTCGGGGGTCGGACATGTGGGTGCTAGCAGTCGTTGACACACGTTCGGGGAGCGCTTGATGGCATTCGTCAACCCGTCCTGGATGCCCCACTCGGTGAGCGAGGCGGCCCGCGCCGGAGATGCCACCGCGGATGATCTCACCTCAGGCCGCGCGTGGTCCCACTTGCTCCAGGCGCTGCAAAAGGCTTCCGACATCGTGCTGTCTGATGACGTCCCCCGGGACCCGGTGGATATGGCGACGGGGTTCAGGCACCTGCTCGGGCTGCTCGGCATCGGCATCGACCAGGGCCTTCGGGCTGAGGTCGACCCCGTCTTGGCCGTCAAGCCCTCCAACGTCGACAACGTGTACAAGTGGGGCATGGATTGCCCCGACTGCATCTACGCCGGTGCACCACTGCGCGGCGGCGACACGTATCACCTGTGGGGCAACCGCGGCACCGCGCGCTACGTCGGACTGCAGTCGATGGCGGGCATGGCCTCATCCGCCAACGTCCTCCTCGACGAGCTGGACTTGGGGCCCGGAGGCGAAGTCGACCTGATCCTGTCGGAGGAGTCCCACGAGGGCAACTGGCTTCCCATCGCCGACAACGCGACAACGCTGGTCGTGCGGCACTTCTTCTACGACTGGGACACCGAGGTGGCCTCGTCGCTCTCCATCGAGCGCATTGGCGGAACCAGCGAGCGAGCGGGGCGCCCGGCCGAGGACCCTCGAGCGGTCGCGGCGCGTCAACTGGTCGCCCTGGGTGACTTCGTCGTCGCCAACTTGGAGTTCTTCTTGCAGTTCTCGCGTCCGGACGCTCCCAACACCTTCCTGCCTCCGCTCGACGGAACCGCTATGGGAGCTGCGGCGGAGAACCGACCCGTGATCGGCTCGTGGCAACTCGACAGGGACGAGGCCTTGATCCTCGAGGTCGCGCCCCCCAGGGCCTGTACTGGAGCTTCTCGCTCGGGAACCCGTGGTGGGAGACCATCGACTATGCCCGTCATCAGAGCTCACTGAACGGGCACCAAAGCGCGATCGACGACGACGGGTTGGTTCGCGCCGTGGTGGCTCACCACGACCCCGGGGTCGCCAACTGGCTTGACACCGCCGGCCACAGCGCCGGGCCCGTGATCCTCCGCTGCGTGCGGACCGAGTCGGCGCCGGTACCGTCCGCCCGCGTCGTGAAGTTCGCGGACGTCGACGGCGCCCTGCCATCGAGCACCCGCCGCGTCACCCCCGAGGAGCGCAGCGCGACGATAGCGGCCCGACGACTCGCGGTGAGCAAGAGGTTTTGCCGATGACACTCGACGCGGAAGAGCTCGAAGCCGAGGCTCGCCAAAAGACTGGCCTCGACGATTTTGGTGACGCGATGTTCCGCGAGGGCCTCGAACGTCTGGTGCGCTCGTTCAACGAGGAAGCAGACCTCACCGAAGCGGGCGACGTTATGCAGCACATGCGCCTGGTCAGCTTGCTCTCGGCCCGGCTGGAGGTGGAGGACACCTACCGCATGCACCCGGCAATCGACGACGAGGAGATCGAAGGGCCGGTTTTCGTGATCGGGCTGCCCCGAACGGGCACCACCGCGCTGAGCCAGCTCGTGGCGGCTGATCCCCAATTCCGCTCGCTGCGCATGTGGGAGTCCTCTTCGCCGTGCCCGCCGCCGGAGTCGGCCACGGAACACAGCGATCCCCGCATTGCCGACGCCGAAGCTGGTCTGGCGATGATGTACGACATGTTCCCGCTCATGGCGAGCATGCACCACCAGGAGGCGACCACGGCCACGGAGTGCCAAGACCTGCTCGGCATGAGCTTTCGGACGGTGCACTTTGACGGCTTCGGCCATGTCCCGTCGTACCTGGCCTGGGTCACGGACTGCGACATGCGGGGCACGTACCAGTACCACCGGCGTGTGCTCCAACTCCTGCAGTGGCACTGCCCGCCACGGCTCTGGCACCTGAAGACACCTGTGCACATGTTCGCCCTCGACGCGCTGCTCGAGGCGTACCCCGACGCCAAGTTCCTGTGGAGCCATCGCGACCCTGCGAAGGTGCTGGGATCGGTCTGCAGCCTGATCCACTACACGAGAAGCTGGAGCAGCGACCGCGACGACAGTCTCGAACTGGGGCCCGAGCAACTCGACCGCTGGTGGACTGCCGTCTCACGGGCAATGGAGTTCCGCAGCCGCGTGGGCGACGAGCGTTTCGCCGACCTCGCCTTCGCCGACCTACAGGTGGATCCGGTCGGGACCCTCGGTGCGGCACTCGAGCAGATCGGGATCGGCTTCCCCGACTCGTCCCGTGACGCGGTGGCGCGGTGGGCCGGGTCGCACGAGCCGGGCTCGCACGGCCAGCACACCTACGAGCTGGCCGACTTCGGGTTGGAGGCAGAGCAGGTGCACGCGCGCTTTGCGCCATACATGAACTCGTACGATGCCGCGGTGTGACGACATGCACGCCCGGGCACTGGAGGTGAACAACACATGGATCTCGGACTTGCAGATGCGACGGCGGTGGTCACGGGTGGGAGCAAGGGCATGGGCCGGGCAGTGGCAGAGGTCTTGGCCGCCGACGGGGCACGCGTTGCCGTCATGGCGCGAGGCCGCGACGCACTCGACGACACCGTCGAGCGCCTCCGCGCCCTCGGCAGCCCAGACGCGGTCGGCATCAGCGTCGACATGACCGACCCGCACTCAATCGCTGTCGGCTTCGGAGAGGTCGGCGACCGTTGGGGCTCCCTCAACATCCTGGTGCACACCATCGGACCGGGTGCGGGGCGGTTCGAACAACTCGATGACGCGCAATGGGACGACGCGTTCTCTTTGGGCACCATGTCCGCCGTGCGATCAGTCCGTTCCGCCCTCCCGTTGTTGCGAGCGGCCGAGTGGGCCAGAATCGCGATGTTCTCGGCTCACTCCATTCAGCGGCAGAGTCCCATCCTCGTGGCCTACACCGCCTCGAAGGCGGCCGTGACCAGCCTCGCCAAGAACCTCGCCAAAACTCTGGCGCCTGACGGCATCCTCGTCAACACCGTCTGCCCCGGCTCGATCGTGACTGCCAGCTTCACGGAGAACCTGAGGGACATCTTCGCCGCCGACGGACTCGACCCCGCCGACCCACACGACGTGATGACGTGGATCGACAAGACGTTCCACCAGCCGGCCGATCTCGGACGAGCTGGACTGCCTGACGAGGTGGCGTCGCTGACGGCTTATCTCGTCTCCCAGCGGAACGGCTACGTGACCGGGGCGTGCGTCAATGCCGACGGTGGATCCGACTTCGTCTGAGGTGGCAGATCCACCGGCGCCACGGCTGGATGCGCTGCGGCCTAGCTGACGGGGCTGATCACAAGACGCGATGACTCCCACACGGTCTGCCAAGCTCTGACCGGTGCCGCGCGCCTTCGACGACGAGAACATCCCCGGAATCGACAGACTGTTGGCCCTGACCGACGGGGTCGTGGCCATCGCCCTCACCCTGCTCGTGCTGCAGCTGCAGGTCCCCGTCAGCAACGCGCTCAGGAGTGACCCCACATCCGCATCGACCCTCTGGAAGCTCTCGACGTCGACGGATCCGAACTGACGAGTTACCTGGTGTCCTTCCTGGTGATCGCCCAGTTCTGGATTGTGCATCACAGGGTCCTGCGGGGCATGCGTGGCCACAGTGAAGGGCTGGCGTGGCGCAACTTCGGGTTCCTCCTGACGCTGACCCTGATGCCCTTCACGTCCGACGTACTCGGTCGATACGGCAGCAACCCACTGGCCATCACGCTGTTCGGCATCAACCTGATGGCGATCAGCCTGAGCACGCAGTGGATCTTCCACTATGAGGCCACCAACCCTGCTCGTCGACAAGCAGCGCTCGTCCCACGACGAAATGGCGGCCCGAATCCGCGCCGTCCTGGTGGTGTTGATCGCGCTCCTTACGATCCTTTTGGCCTGGGTCGACACCACCGTGGCCAAGTACGGCTGGCTCCTGTTCCTTTTCGTACCCCTGGCAGGCGAGCGGGTTACTCAGAAGCTCGAGGACTCGCGGAAGGGCGCCACTTCACCTGCAGGCTCGTGAGATGACGCTGTGGCAGAGGTGTCACCGCAGCTCTCGGGCGTTCAGGTGTGCGGCGTCTGCACCGGGTTCAGTGACCACTTGGTCTCTTCGAGCAGTTTTTCGCTTTTCCAACCCTCTGGCGTGCGGACCATGTGGTGGTGGTAGTTCCCGCCGCAGTAGAGCAGTCCGGTGATCCCCGGTAGCTGCATCGGGTTGTAGAACATGGCGCGCACGCTGGCGTGATCGCCACGGAGATCGATTTCGATGTTCGTAATAAAGTGCTGCGTCATCGGCACGGGCGTGAGCGCCTTTTCCAGCCAGGCCACTACCTCGTCCCGCGCACCAGCCGGGCCGTCGACAGACGTGTAATCGAGCTGGGCGTCTGACGTGAAGACCGAGGTCAGGAGAGCCCAGTCTTGGGTATCGAGTCCGCGGGCGTAGCGGAACAGAAGCTCGCGTATCTCGAGCTTGTCGGTGATGGCTTGCAAGTCCATCCCCGCAATCTAGCGACCTGACCTTCCGAAAGGGAGCGGGTGCTACATTCCGCGGCGGCCAACTGGATTGTGACCGACGTGACGGCGTCGGCTGCCGCTGTGTGCGCCTTTCGGAGGAGCGTGTGACCATACGTGCAGTCATGTTCGACTTCGGGGGCGTCATTTCGACCAGCCCCTTCGAGGCCTTCGCGCGATTCGAGTCGCAGCACGGGCTGCCGGCGGGTTTCATACGCACCGTCAACGCCACCAACCCGGACGACAACGCGTGGGCGCGGCTCGAGCGCAGCGAGGTCAGCGTCGATGCGTTCGGATCTCAGTGGGGGGCAGAAGCGCGTGCCCTGGGACACGAGGTGGATGGGCGGCGTGTACTCGAGATGCTGGCTGGAGAGATCCGGCCCCAAATGATCGCCGCGATCGAGGCCTGCAGAGGGTCGTACAAAACCGCCTGTCTGACCAATAACTTCGCATCAGTCGAGCGTGCCGTCTCGAATGAGGTCGCCGATGTCTATGCCCTCTTTGACGCGGTGCTCGAGTCGCGGGTGCTGGGTGTCCGCAAACCCGATCCCCGGTTCTATGAGCTCGCCTGCCAAACGCTCGAGGTGCAGCCGGACGAGTCGGTGTTCCTCGACGACCTCGGAGTGAACCTCAAACCCGCTCGTGGGCTCGGGATGCACACCATCAAGGTGTCCGACCCCGATGAGGCTCTGCGCGAGCTCGGGGAGGTGCTGGGGATTCCGTTGGGCGCCTGAACGTCTACGGCTGGCCCAGCACCTGACGGAGTGCTGCAATCTGCTCGGGCATCTGGGTCGAGCGGCTATCACCGCCAGTATCGGCATCGTCGAGATCGATCCACCTACGACTGCTGAACACGTCCTGCGTGACGCGGACCGAGCCATGAGCGAAGCCAAGGCGGCAGGGCGCAACAGGCTCGTCATCTACGAAGGGGCGATGGAAGAACGGGCGATTCGACGGCTCGAGCTCGAGACCCAATTGCGCGACGCACTGGTGGACGAGCAGTTCGAGGTGTACTACCAACCCGTCGTCCATTCGGGCATGCACACGATCATCGGAGCAGAAGCCCTGCTGCGGTGGCAGCACCCTCAACGGGGTCTGCTCACCCCCGACGAGTTCCTGGCCGTGTCCGAGGACATCGGCCTGATCGCCACCCTCGGAGATTGGGTTCTCCGTCAAGCGTGTCGTCAGGCCCAAGGATGGCAGTCCATCGATCCCGCCCGGGCGTTCTCCATCTCCGTCAACCTGTCAGCGCCCGAGATGTTCTCGGCGGACCTCATTGGCCGCGTCGAGAGAGCTCTTGCGGAGTCAGGTCTGCCGGGCAAGCTTCTCGTGCTCGAGATCACCGAGCGGATCATGATGGCCGACAGGGATCAAGCAACGCTACAGCTGGGCGAGCTGCGAAAGCTCGGGGTGCGGATCGCGATCGACGACTTCGGCACGGGGTATTCGTCGCTCGCCTACGTGCGAGACCTTCCCGTCGACATCCTGAAAATCGACAGGAGCTTCGTCACGCCGCTCGGAGTGGACCACCAAGCCCTGGCCCTGGTTCGTGCCATTGTCGGGATCGCCGATGCACTAGATCTCGATGTCATCGTCGAGGGCGCAGAAACAGCCGCGCAGATCGAGTTGCTCGACGAACTCGGCTGCCAGGTCGTCCAGGGTTTCTACTTTGGCCAACCGGTGAGCGCCGAAGAGCTCCGAAACCGACTCATGCGCTCCCGCGCCGGATCCATCACCGCGTCTCAGTAGCACGGCGACGCGACGGGGCCACCTCTTGGTGGTCCGGTCCGGTCTGACGAGTTACTCTGCATCGACCGGCCGTTACTGCGTCACGGAACACCGTTATTCGGCAACAGATCAACCGTGGCTGATCTGGGACACGCCAGCCGTGACAAAACACACAGGAAAGTGGGCGCTGAGGGACTCGACCCCCCGACCTGCTGGTTGCACGCCACGCCCCTGGGGGTCATTACCTGAACAGGGTATGACTCACTCACCAGTGTCACTCTCGCAAGGGCCGAACCGTCCCACCGACCCGTCGTTCTGGGAACCTCTCGGAACCGCCTTACGTCAGCGAAGTCGAATGAGTCCAGCCGTGGTCGGCATGAAGCCACAGGATTGAAGATAGAACTGCGCGAGGCCTTCGTCGAAGTCGACATGCAGCCACTCGCAGCCCGCCTTCTGGCATTCGGTCCGCACGATCTCGATCATCTGAGTGCCGATACCTCGGCCGCGATCAGTAGTGGCGACCATCGTGTCTTGAATCCATGCGTGTGCAAATCCATCCCAGGGGATGTTGACAAATCCGACAAGGCGCGTGTCATCTCTTGCAACGACCCAACCGAGGCTGTGCTTTGCGACGAGATCATTCCAGCTCCACTCGTCGTCGGAGTACGCCCGAGTCTCGAAGGCCTCGGCGTGGAGCGCGGTGATCTCGCCGTTCTCAAAGGACCCCCGCCATTCGTAGCTCACAGGCATCAGTGGAGAATATCTGGAACCTCTCATGACAGCGTCTGTCGGCGTTCCGAGGCACCACGATTCCCTCGGAGCAGACCTCGGAAACTCCGCTGGTCTAAACGACGCTCATCGAGGACATCCCGCTGACGTCATCCGAGTCCGAGCGTGAAACGCAACGGTGGGCCGACGATGACGGTGCCGTGCCGTCGCGTGGCTTCCTTGATGCCGTCAGGCTGCTCGGGTCCGGGCGGGACCCGCGCCACGTCCTCGATCGTGGGGAAAGTCCTCCCGGCGTCATGACGTTGACCGCCCGGACGAGGAATGCTGATGAAGTCGCCCGGCCCGAGGTCAAGGCCTCTTCGCCGGCCTGGACCGTCAACAGTCCTTCGAGGACATAGAAGGTGTCGTCCTGCCTTTCGTGGAAGTGCAGCGGTGGGCCTGTCATGGGTGCCAGCGCAATAACCACGAAGTCGAGCGTCCCGCTGTGTCGTGCGCTGCCGCTTTGAACTGGTGCGGGCTGTCGAAGGCCAGCTGACCCTGGTCCGCCTTGACCAAGATGTACTCGTCAGTGCCCCGGCGTGGTGGCGTTCGTCGTGGACCCCGTCATGGGTCCGCCTCCAGGTTCGGTTGGAAGTGGTGCGACGGAGCCAGCTTACGGCCACGGGGAGGCGACATCTATCCGGCGTGCGAGGTCAGGTCAGTCCGAATCGCGAAAAGATGCGGAGATGGGTCCGTCGGTGCGGACGTGAAGCATGTACTCGCCTTCGGGGACGGAGGGGAAGGCGACCTTCAATCGACCCAGATCAAAGGTAAAGCCTTTCTCGTCGAATCGAGCAACCGGTTGTCATCACCTCGGGAAGGCTCATCTGGAACCAGAACTACGGCCATGTCCAGACGCGAATCGGACCTAGAGCGGGCACGACAGAAATGTCGTAACTTGGCCAAATCCCCCGCTGGCTGATCCGGCCATACGAAGAGAGGTCTCCGCATGAGTGTCACCGTCATTGCCCACTTCCCAGTTGCCGACGTCGAGAAGGCCATAGCAGGCTTGCAGGCCAACGGAGCGCTCCTAGAGGAGATCACCGAGGACACCAAGGGCGGTGGGATCATCCACCACAACTTTGTGGCGGGCGAAGGCGAACTCGTCGTCATTGATGAGTGGGAAACGGCTGAACAGTTCCAGAGCTTCTTCGAGGGCAACGCCAAGGTCGCGAAGATCACGGAACTTATCGGCGTCACCGGCCCTCCCGCCATTGCGATATACAACGAAGTTGAGGCGCCTGGCCGGGTATAGCCAGCTGGTCCGTCAACGGTGGTGCACCGTCCTGGCGAATGGGGGCATTAGCCCGCCCTGCCCACGAGGTAGCCGTCTCTGATGAAGCGTTCCAGCTCCGGCGGCTCCAGCACCCGACCATTGTGATCCATCCATCCCACCTAACCGGCGGACTGGGGCAGCCTCGTACGACCAGTGGGCACCTTCCCCAGTCCGACACCAGAGGTTGAGAATCGCATCGACGGAACTCGTGATTGACCGTAGTCTTGTCGGTGATCGAGCAACTGAATGGAGCGATTCAGGAGGAAGCGTTGTGCCACTTGCTGAGGTGGTCCAGAGCATTCTCGGAAACGACATTCCGCTGGGCGTCGCTGCCTACGATGGCAGCGCAGTCGGACCACCGGACGCGGTGGCGACGCTTGTGATTCGTTCGCCGAATGCCCTATCCCGCATAATCAGCCGACCTGGTGAGCTTGGACTGAGCCGGGCATACGTGGCGGGCGATCTCGACATCGACGGTGACATTTATTCGGTACTCGACCTCGACATATCCATTTCGAGTCTCCGGCTCAGTGCCACGATGGTGGCTCGATTGCTTCAAGCCGCTGGACCGTCCGTACTCCGACTGCTTCCTCCTCCAGAAGAGGAGGCCAGACTCCGCGGTGGCATCCACAGTCGCGGAAGAGACCGCGCGTCGATCAGTCATCACTACGACGTATCCAACACCTTTTACGAGATGCTGCTCGGCCCTTCTATGACGTACTCGTGCGCGTTGTTCGAGACCGCACAAGATGACCTCGCCACGGCACAGGAGAACAAGTACGAACTCGTCAGTCGCAAGCTCGGTCTGCGATCAGGCATGCGGCTGCTCGACGTGGGCTGCGGCTGGGGAGGGATGGCCATCCATGCCGCCACGAACCACGGGGCGCGCGTCCTCGGCATCACCTTGTCGAGCGAACAGTATGACTGGG
Source organism: uncultured Acidimicrobiaceae bacterium (assembly GCA_963744935.1). GTDB lineage: Bacteria > Actinomycetota > Acidimicrobiia > Acidimicrobiales > RAAP-2 > Bog-473. The sequence continues at coordinate 34,949 of CAVUVM010000009.1, read as the reverse complement.
CCACGAAACGCGTGGCCGAATGCGGCCTGGGCGGCCAGGTCGAGATCCGCCTCCAGGACTACCGCGACCTCACCGACGGGCCGTTCGACGCGATCAGCTCGATCGGCATGTTTGAACATGTGGGTAGGCGGCGAATGGCCGAGTACTTCCAACGACTCTTTGCGTTACTACGGCCAGGAGGTCGACTGCTGAACCATGCCATCGGCCGTCCCGGTGTCGAAGACGTGCCAACCGTCCGAGGCCGCGCCGAGGCAACCGTACGGCGCGTCGCCGTAGCTGCCGGGCTTCGCGGGCCGTCGCGGATTGCCAGCCCATTCATGGACCGTTACGTGTTTCCTGATGGTGAGCTTCACGAAGTCGGGACCGTGGTGTCCATAATGCAAGAGAGTGGCTTTGAGCTTCGACACCTCGAGACGTTACGCGAGCACTATGCGCTGACGCTACGGCACTGGATCGAGAACTTGGAAGCCAACTGGGACTCAGCAGTCCGCGAGGTCGGAGCGGCTCGTGCGCGGGTTTGGCGTCTGTATATGGCGGCATCAGCAATCGGCTTCGAGCATCACCGGTTAGAAGTCCACCAAGCGCTGGTAGTTCGTCCCGACAGCGGTCGAAGCAACATGCCGCTGCGACTGCGCATCTGATGGACTGAGCACCGAACTGTGCCGGCGGCCCGGAGGGGCCTTACCCGGATTCCAGCTTTGGGGCGCACGCAAAGCGCCCGATGCCGAATGGCAGGGAGAACCACCCCGTGACAGCTACAGTTCCCATCGGTGGAGGCCAACCCGAAGGGCTACAACTTCCCTGTCCATGTGACAAAGGGTCACGAGCATGAAGCCATGGAGGCTCAACGGCGCAAGAAGCCGAGTCGGATTGGCAAGACCGTCCTCAAGTTGCTGGGCTTCAAGGGCGAAGTTGGCTCCGGCTACGTCGAATAGCGAATGATCGCCAGTTTTTGATTGGCTGACGCCGAACCGGCGGCAATGTTCGGGCGCATTTACCCAACCATGAAGGTCTACGCTCACCAGCGTGGGTCGATCTGAGTGGTCTTACGACCTATCGGGCGTGGTCAGTGGCAGTTCCTGAGGTCGTCATGGCGTGGTGGTTTCATCCGGATCGGGCGGAAGACCTCCTCGCATTCGCCGCGAAACATGGTGCAGTCGAACGGTCGTATGCGGAGGCGATTCATGGCGTCCGTGTTCGGACCTACCACTGGAAGGATCGTCGCGGCTGGACATACAGTCATCGCGCAGAGACTCCCCTGGGACCGGACGGAATGCCCCAACACAGAGATGACCGGTTCATAGCGCCTATCGGCGATGTCGTGAACTACAAGTCTTTAAGGGGCCGGGAGATGACCAAGGCGTGCGTTGGTCGCACCGAGTTCACCCTGGTGCCTGGGGGTGGCACCAAAATCGACACATTCCATAGCCATACGTTGGAAGGCGGCTCATGGTTCCGGCGGGTGAAGTCCGAGATGACCGACCGGACACAAACGGCGGAGGCATTCAGGGATTTGATCGACCATTCTCAGAAGGCGACAGGCACCACATCCGACACTTCACTCGGATAGCCCCGAATTACCGAAGGGGTGTCACTTGCTCCGGCGGTAGGGTGCACCCTCCGGTTTGGTCAATCCAGGCGAAAGCGTCGCAAGGTCTTTCGAGGTTGATATAACGGCGGAACTGCAAGAGGCCAAGGATGCCTAGGATTGCTGGTCCATTGGGTCCGCAGATCACTTCGACCAATTCACCTTCCTCGAGCGCGATGGGACGAATCCTGCTGCCGTAGATCTTGCTGGGCTTGCCCGTCCATGATCCAACAATCCTGAGTCGAACCTGGTGTTCGCCAGGCGCGATGACAAAGTCCGTACTCTGGCCACGTATGACTTCCCCGGCTACTTCGCCGTCCAATTCCGCCGCGTAACCGATCATCCAGTCTCGCCCAGGAGTTATCCCGCCGATGGACGCGCAGTACTGCAGAGCCCGGCTGCACCGGCGCCGAATCCGAGGCGCCTACGCTTCCCGCTGCACTTGCCGCCTCCACAATCGGAGCATATTGCAGACTCGCCGTGGAGGTTCAAGGCGTGCGTTTTCAACCACTTAACCGGCGGCAATGTGCTGGGGCAGTTTCTACGGAGAGCTCTCGTTCCCTTGCGGTACTGGATCTACCCAGTCTGACCGCACTGGTCCTCCTGCGTGGTTGAGTACGAGCTGCGCTACTGAAACCAAGCGTGAGATGTCACCTTGGTGCGCAGCAGTTACGGCCACAGCCAACTCAGTGGACAGCCCCGGAGTCTTTTCGCTGAGCGCTTTCGCCAGCCACTTTCCCCACCCCAGCCATTGACGGTTATTCATGAGCCACAACTCAGCCGATTGACGGAACGTGGCCTCGATCACGAAGTGTCGCTCAGGGCCTCGTCGGGCATCCTCTAGGTCATCGACAAGGTCAGTAAGCAGTCGCCGTTGAAGTCCCAGCTCTGAGGGGGACAGTGGACTCGGGCCTTGGGTGAGGAGTCGTCGAGCATTGCGCTGCGCCTCTGTCGTCGTGATGTTGGTCGTCAAAGGCACACCAGTGGCGGTGATCTGCATCACGAGGGGTCGACGGTCTCGCACCTCTTTGGCCACACAGCGTTCCCAACCTTCCAGATCGCTGATGAACATCTCGGCGGGCCATCGTCCTCCGTAGATTCCTTCCCACCGGGATCCAGCCGCATCATCAATCACCACGAGGTCGAGATCAGACTTCAATGATCTCCTCTCACCGAGCGCACTTTCGGCGAGGATGGCACTGGTGGCAGTGGGAAAACGCGAAGCAACCAGCTCCCGTGCGGCGGCTAAGACATCCCTGTCAACCTTGTCCACATCCCTGTCAGGCGGAGGCGGCACCGGGCAACTCTGCCACGGTCAACGCGTGCCCGACTCAGCGTCCCTAGGTAGCCCCGTGGTGCCGAAGTGTCCCACCCTCCCCGGCGAACGAGGGCACCCCTGGATCCGCTCAGTGTCGACGCACGGGCTGCGTGGGTGCCTATGCAGTTCTTCCATCACGGTGGGAGCTTCCCGGCAGGTTTCGCTGGCAGCGAGAAGGTCCAGCAGGTTAGCGATGGAAGAGATTCAGCTCCGTTGCTTACACAGTGGCCGCGGGCTCCTTGAAACCGACCGGATTATCCCGAAAGCCAACGACTGGCGATCGCGCACTGGCGGCTCGTTCGATGTTCCGCCTGAGTATGGACAACATACGTGCCTGCATGGTCCAGACAACCGGGAGATAGAGCCAGTAGAAGACGAAACGTCCAAGCCATCGAGGACGGATGGTCTGGTAGCCGCCGATGACCAGACGTGTCCGCCCGCCGGGCAGTTCGTGCAACAAGAAACCCCAGAGCCCCTCCAGGTAAGCCGATGGCCGCGGTGCCTTGGGATCTAGGTTGCGGCCTCGCAGATCGACCAACCCTCGCAGTCCCTAGAAGCGATTCGGTTCAAGGGCTGCGACTTCCCACGCGTCTATGGGACCACGCCGCGTCCAATACTTCATATAGTCGCCTAGGGCAAGATCTTGCCATTCAGGGTGGACCTCCTCGGCACTCGGTCGACCTCCGTTGTCGAGTCGGTCCCATGAATACCAACCAGCCCGATTCCCGCCCATCTGGACCAACCATGGCCAGACTTGATCGGGTGGCACATCGATCGTCACCGCCCTATCGCCCCCGGGAACGAGCTCAGCGCCGGGATACGGTCCAGAGACTTCCTCGTCGGTTGCTCCCCAGCGCCAAAGCCGAGGGCGCACCCAAACTCCGTACACAACACCTGCCATGGCCGCAACAGCGGCCACCTTGCGCCTGGGCGTCATATGGCAAGCCTGCGAGACCGACCGCGGCGTAGCTAGCGACCAAGGTCCCAATACCCGCTGTGACCTTTGTCCCTGTCAGTCGACGGGCGCCAATGCGACGATTGTGTGGTGAGTTCTCCAAGTGACCACGACCGAAGATCGAGGTCTCGTAGCAGACCCGCCCGCCAGCATTCGGTGCTCGTCCAGGCAGGCGTCTGCGTCGGGCGCACCGTTGAGCTACTCCTTAATAGACGGCTACATCTTCGACGCTCGCGGATCGGGACTTCCGCCACCTTGCCCGATGGGCGGACCTTTATCGTGTTCCGAGAGTCGATCTCCGACGGCGACTCAAGATCGGAACAAGTCACTTTGGCGGTGTGGTTTCATCTTCGAGGGATTCCCTCGGGAAGTCGAGTGCGTCGATTCCTGTTCGAACGTCTGTGTCTCGTAAACACGCTGCTGTTCGCAGGATTTGATGGTTATCTCGTCAAACTGTGGATGGTGAATCCCGATACGGCAGACTATGCCGGGTTGTACTCGTGGCACTCTGTCGAGGAAGCGGACGTCTATGGCCGTTACATCGTCAGTGTTCTCACACCCGTCTCTCTCAGAGGATCTGTCGGCTACCAGATTCTCCCCAACATTGAGTTGGATGACCTTCTGAGCCCTCAGAGCTCACCCTTGTCGCCAGACCGAGGTTGGCCCGGCTCCTCGGAAGGGGCCAGAGGAGAACGGTCGAACGTGCGGATGCTCGATGAATGGGAGCGGCCTGAAATGAGGAGGCTGTGCAATGTCGATGAACTTGGATAGACAGAAGATGGACGCTATGGAGGACGGAGGGGTACCCGAGACGCCTCTCCCTCACAAGGATGCTGAGGAAAGCGCTCGTCAGCAGGCCATCAAACAGATCAAGCGGAGGCACAACTTCCACATTGAGCTGGTTGTGTCCGGCATCGGCATGCTTATCCTCGTTCTGATCTGGGCAGCTTCCGAGTACCACAACGCGGGCGGGTGGCCGACCCAAGGGTTCAGCCAGAGCTCCGGAATCCATGACGTTTGGAACTATTGGATCATTTACCCGATCGGTGCGTGGGTTCTCATCATGGCTGGACGGGCATGGTCCGTGTACGGACACCGAGGGATAACGGAGAACGAAATCAGTAAAGAGATAGAGCGTCAGACTGGCAGACGCTAAGCGTCCCCGGCCTCCTGGTGGCGGTGGACGGGGCGACCGAGTGGTCCTCGGCCACAGTTTCGAAACCCAAATCGATAGGACTTTGGTCCCTGCCTATGAAGACCCATCCTCGAGCACACTGCTACGGAGCCACCAAATCGAGGAGGACGCCCCCCGTGAACGCAGCAATGATTCGCGCCATCCCATTTGTGCTTGGCCTTATCGTTGGCACGCTCTTGGCTGGCGTGACTCCTGGCGCCGCAGCCGAGCCGCATGAAAATCCGAAAGTGGCACAGCCGGTTGGCTACTACGAGGCAGCGTCCGATGGAGGTGTGTTCTCCTACGGGGGAGCAAAGTTCTTCGGTTCAATGGGGGGAAAGCCCTTGAACGCGCCGGTTGTGGGAATGGCCACTACGTCCGATGGCCTCGGGTACTGGCTCGTCGCCTCCGATGGTGGCATCTTCAGCTACGGCGACGCTTCGTACCACGGTTCGATGGCTGGACAACATCTCAATGCTCCCATCGTCGGAATAGCCGCTACACCCGATGACGGGGGGTACTGGCTCGTTGCCTCCGACGGTGGCATTTTCAGCTTCGGGGATGCGATGTTCTTCGGATCGACGGGGAGCCTGCGGCTCAACAAGCCCATAGTGGGCATGGCGAGCACAACCGATGGTGGTGGTTACTTCCTCGTCGCTGCCGACAGTGGGATCTTCACATATGGCGACGCCCAGTTCAGCGGCTCGGGAGTCTGTGTCACCCAGCGCATTGCGGCGGCACCTGCAGTCGGCATGGCCGTCAACGCGGACTCCAACGGTGGCTATTGGATTACCAGCAATAACGCCGAGACGGGCTACTTCCCAGGCAACGGCAACTTCGTCGGCGATCACTTCGGTCCCAGCTCCGTCATCCCTGGACTCGTTGCACCGGTAGTGGGCATGTCGGCACTCTCGGCTGGAGGCGGCTACTGGCTGGTGGCAGCGGATGGCGGCATCTTCAACTACGGTGCCGCCCCTTTCTATGGATCAATCGGTGGTCATGTTCTCAACTCGCCCGTGGTAGCCGTTGCGTCGGACGACTAACCACCCGATCCATCAGCCTCGCCCGACGTAACCCGTTTCCCTCTGACCGATGCGCGTGCTGAACTCAACGTTGCCAGATCAAGCAAATGAGATCGAGAGAATTTAGGAACGGATCCAATTCACCTTTCCACCTCGGCACAAAGCGTCACGGTTCCGGCATTAGGGGCATGTTGAAGCCTGACGGTGCCTACGGACGTCAATGAGCGGCGAGATGGAATTACGGCGACGTCGAGGTGTCGGGAATTCGGGACACCTCAAACGGACAGTCGTGCCTGCACGTACTGTCATGCCTTCCAGTGGGAACGGTCGTCCCCGCGAATCAGCGCTCTTCGGTGTGGTCGAACACCCTGCGAGGGTCAGGGCAGAGAGGACCAGCGCCACAGCTGTCATCCTTCGCCTTGCCACGGTCATGGGCGTATCCGGCCAACAATTTGGTCATCGACCCGGCATACGGGCGATCCAACTCCGCTCGCGAGCCTCACCTGTGAAGAGTTCGCCAACATCCCGCCCCGTCTTCACCTGATCCAAGGGTATTCAACTAATAGGTTGCATACGAGACCGGCGGGGCCTATTATTCAACCTAATGGTTGAAAAGCGAACATCCCGGGTTGATGAGCGCAAGCTCAACGCCGTGTTCTCGGCGCTGGCGGATCCGACTCGGCGGGCGATTGTGAGCCGGCTAGCGACTGGAGAAGCCTCTGTTGGTGAACTGGCGCAGCCATTCCGGATGAGCTTCCAGGCGGTGTCCAAGCACGTGCGGGTACTTGAGCACGCCGGGCTGATCGAAAGAAGTCGCAGGGCGCAGCAGCGACCCTGCCGCTTGCGACCGGACGCTTTGAAATACGCCAGCGGGTGGCTTGGCGACTATCGCCAGCTCTGGGAAACCGCTTTCGATCGCCTCGATGAACACCTCACGAAGCAGAAAGGCTCAGCGAAATGACCGAACGAGATCCCTATATCTCCATCACTCGAACGTTCCACGCTTCGCCCGAAGCCGTCTTCGAGGCTTGGACGAGCCCGACAGAGTTCGGCCGTTGGTTCGGCACAGAGTCAACTGCTGTTGAGGACGTTCGAATGGATCTGCGGGTCGGCGGTGACTGGTCCGCCCGCATGATTCTCGGCGACGGAACTGAGATTGGTTGGCACGGCTCGTATCTGGAGGTGGAAGCACCGCATCGTCTCGTCTTGAGCCTCAGTGATCGCCCCGGTGATCAATTCGAACGGGTAATTGTCGTACTCAAGGAAGTCCAGGCTGGAACAGAGATGACGTTCACGCAATCGGGAGGCCACATGCCGCCAGAGAACTATGCCAAGGCCGAAGAAGGATGGCGGTCGTTCTTCGACGACCTTGCCAAGGGTTTCTGGGGTTAGTAGCTGTCCCCTAGCCGGGGCGTTCGGGGACACTTTGGCGGGAGTTGAAGCCTGTTACAGGCGAACACGATATAAATGTCCGCAGGCGAACGATCCTTACCCGAAGGGGACAGTCACCGGGCCGGGAACCGGTCGGTAGACCGCAAAGAAGTCACGGTCATCGGGGACGAGGTAACGGTCGGGCGACTGATTCGGGTTGGGCCCAACCATCATGGGGTTGAGGCCCGGGGGGTTGTACGTATTCAGCGTGTGCCATTCAGGGTTGATGTCGAACTCCATTGCCCGCACCGCACCGACGTGCTGAAGGATTTGCGCGATGCTGACCACTGTCTGATAATTCGCGGCAACGTAAATGAGGTTGCCTCGAGCATCGATGCCAACGCCAGTGCGCCAAACTTGTGTAACGCCGCCGAGCGTGTATCCCCATTGCGGGCTATCCGGATTGGTGTCCAACGTCGGATTCAGCTGACTGTTCCAAACGATCGGAGCCAGGCTCTGTCGGGCCCATGCGACGCCCGGGCCTGGGTTCGGTCCCCCGCTCCAATCCACAATGTCGACGCGACCATTCGTATATCCAATGAGCGTCGCGTTGCCGTCCTTCAGCGGCTCGTTCGTTTGGCCGTTATCGGCTGACCCGTTGTCGCCGTCTACATAGGTGAAACCGCCATTGAATGTCGCAAGGAGACGAGAACGCTGGCTGTATGGGACCATCGTGGGCCCGCGCACGGCTGCATTCGGCGGCTCATAACGGCCCGGGTAATACGCGAGCTCGGTACGTGTGTGGTCGAACCAGGCCACGTAGGCCACGATCTGTGGGTAGCTAGGGTCAGGACGATACGTCGTTACCAAAACGGGTGCAGCACCGTCGATCGGTGGTCCGGTCGGCTGCCAGACCCCTTCACCGGGAAGCGGATTGGAGAAAACCGGAGTGATCGCCGGCGGCCATGCTGTCGTCGCTGGGGCCGTGGCATGCTTTACCCCCACCTTCGGCAGGCTCTTCAGCTGCGGCCCGCCCTTCTTGGGCGCTTGGTTGCTATAGTAAACTTGCTCGACGTGGTCGGCGACCCAGTTGCCTATGCCGAAGGGGACGTTGTACCTCACCCATTCAACGCTATTCACTCTCCATGAGAGGCTCGTGGGCCGGAGCATCCAGACCGTATAGGACGCGGTCGCCCATAACAGCACGACGACGAACGGTGCCACGATCAATGCACGCACGAGTCTGCCCCGGCGACTGAGTCTCCGCCTCCGCTTTCGTCTCCGCGAAGGGTCGCGGATCTGCGCTTGGATATCTGGATCCTCAGAAGATGTCACCAGATCGGTTGAAGCGCCGGATACGGAAGTTCGGTCGGCGAATTGCCGGTCGGGCGCCACGCCTGAAGCGTAGCGGTCGCCTTTCGATGCCTCTTAGAGCCATTCCTACGCCTATGGGATGATTCCGGTGTCGGATCATCACCCTTTCGACGGAGTCGACAGTCGTGCTCGGTCGAGAAGACTCGTCCGAACTCAAGTGGGTTTTCCTTTCCGCGGGAGATTCGATAGGACCGGCGAGAGATCAACCCGATTCCGATGAAGCTGAGCAGCACGAGGGTGGCGCTGCCCCAGATGAAGAGTGGCCAGTTGGTCTGGTCGGTGCCCACCAAATCGAGTGTCCTCAGGACCTTAATGACTGCATATTGCCCGCCGTTTCCTGCCTCAGTCCCGGTGATGTGGGGCCACGATACGCACTCGATTGTCGGGATCGCCGGAGACGGATCTGGTGGCTATTGGCTGCTCGACAGCTGCGGCGGGATCTTCACCTTCGGTTCGCTGCCCTTCTACGGCTCAAGCATCACCTGTTGATCACGTCACCATGAGATAGAGCGAATCCAAGCCCCAGAGAGGTACAGCCGTCTCCTACCCGGTTAGGGACAGTGTGCCTCACCAAGCGCATTGAGAATCGCAATCGCCCGCTCCGCGCTTTCAATCGGGACGAGCAGGTGATCGTGGTGATAGCCAGAAAACATATTGCAGGGGATCCCATCCGCGGCCAAGGCAGCGGAAACCGCCGCAGTCAGGCCTACCGCATCGAGTGCCGACTCAACGTTCAACGTGAGCCACGCAGCGACGAACTCGGGCTCTATATCCAGCCGCATGGCGTCGGCCGCGCTGATGACGACCGTGGTGCCCTCGGCCTCGGTAACCATTGCCGCCACGCCTACGTCGTCACTTAGTGCGACACCGCTGACCATGCACCAGCTCCCAAGCCGTTGACTCACCGTGAGTTCGGCCAACAGCACGTCAGGATCACGAATCGGCATTGGTCAAGCATGCCTCGCGTCGATCCCCGCCGAAAAGGGGATGTCTCACGCCCGGCGAGGACAATGGATCGCTCCGATTGCCGAGGTCCCGTTAGTAAGACCGGGAAACTATGGTGGTCAGGCTCGGTATGGCAGTCCAGGACTTTGGCGCGGTCGAGGTTTGCAATGTTCGTAGATGTACTGATTCTCCTCGGAGTGGCAATCGCGATCGGTATTCCGCTCTGGGCAATCATCGATGCTGCTCGCCGACCCGCGAACTCATTTCAACAAATCGGAAGTGACAAGACCAGATGGATTGTGATCCTTGTAGTTCTTTCCGTGTTGTTCAACCTTGGTGGCGTCGTAGCAAGCATCGTTTACCTGACATCTGCCCGGCCCCGACTCCAGAAGGCAGGCTCCATACCGCTCGACATCGGCGTTGAGCCGCTCGCCCTGCGCAAGGGTCAAGACTCGAAGATACTCGCTTCAGATGAAGATCGAGAGCGAGTTACGCAAGAGTTGCGCCATCACTTTGAGGCGGGCCGCCTGACCTTTGACGATCTCAATGGTCGATTGGACGCCGCGCTCGGAGCGAGGACCGTTGGAGATCTGTTCGAGGTCATTCAGGATCTGCCCCAGATCAGCGGATAGTCAGGATGCCCCCATGGAGCCGCTCGGCCGCACCCCAGGCCGGCGTATGGGGCAGTCGGTCCCAACGGCCCTGGTCGCCCGCGTGTAGCGCATTGCCCTGCCGAACCCCATTGCCAGATGGGGGTTGTGGGAGGAAGATGGCTGCGCAGTCGTACAAGGAGGTCTGAGCTATGGCAAAGGGAGCGTTGATCACTACATGGGGCTCTTCGGTTCGGGGCCGCGAGATAAAGGGTCTCGAAGTGTTCTCCGAGGCTCTGACCTACTTCGACAATCTGGCAAAGCAGGGGCGGATCCAGGGAGTCAGGACCTATGTCGCCAACACAGGGGACATGTCCGAGCTGGCCGGCATGCTGATCGTCGAGGGAGAATTGAGCGAGCTCCAGGCCGTGCAGTTGGAGCCCGATTACCAAAAGCTCACCGCGAAGGCTGAGAACATCGTGGACCATTTCACGATCATCCTGATGACGGGCGGATCTCCTGACGACATCGCCGAGGCGATTGGCTCGGCGACGGAGACGCTCGGCGAGCTCGGCATCGCCTAACGCAGGGGGTTGCGGCTAGCGGAGACCGCCGGAGGTGTGCCTCCTTCCCGGCGCCATGTGGCAGGGCGTGTCGGAACCCGCGCGATGTTATGGGACCCACCGCCCGGGACAATGGCGTTCAGGCGTCGGGTGTCAGCCCACCACAGGGAACAGACGCCAGGTCCGGTTCACTTCCAGTTAGCCCTTCGCCTGGTAGTCGAGGATGGCTTGTGAGGCTTCGTTATTCCGGGCCCGTTCACGAGCCGACGCGCGATACCGAGCAGGCAACGGGGAGACGGTGAAGACAGTGATGATCTACGGCAGGCTCACAGGGAGGGATTATGGCTGTACTCGCAAGGATGTCCGCGGCCGGAATGGATTTGTCGAACTATGACCAGGCTGGGGAAGGTCTCACGGAACTGGTGAAGAAGCAGCCGGGATTCATCATCCACGTTGCGTACAAAACTCCAGACGGCGTCGGTGTAGGTGAGGTGTGGGAGAGCCGCGAGCAGTCTGAGAAGTTCTTCAACGAGAACGTCAAGCCGAATGTCCCCTTCGAGATCAAACGAGAGGTCATCGAACTCCACAACCTCGTACAGCCCTAGCTCATACGCCAGTTCGGCGGCCTCCGCAGAAGGCTTCCGAAGCATGCAATGGGTGTGGGCTGCTCGCCCCGACTCCTGAATCCGCCGCCCAGATGCGCTCTTCAAACCATCCCCGAAGTGATGGCATGAAGGAGCGGGGCCTCCGCTCCCCGTGACGGCTCCGGTCTCGCGGTCGAGACTGGGGTTGTCACACCAAACCCTCACGACAAGGGAGGCCCCGATGAAAAAAGAGTATGTCGGCATAGACCTGCACCGCCGCCGGTCGGTCATTTACCGAATGGACCAGGCCGGAGAGAAGATCGACTCGGTCCGGGTCGACAACGAGCCGAGTGAGTTCGCCAAGGCTGTGAGCGTGGCCCCGGTGGGCAGCGACGTCATCGTCGAGGCGACCTACGGCTGGTACTGGGCCGCGGATCTGCTCAAAGAGATGGGTTACGAGGTCCATCTGGCCAATCCGCACGGCAACGACTGGGGCCATCGGCGCGTGAAGAACGACGAACGCGATGCCAGAGACCTAGCCGACCTTTTGCGTCTCGGTCGCCTGGCCGAGGCCTGGATCGCCCCGCCCAAGACCCGAGAGCTGCGCGAGATGATCCGTTTTCGGATCAAGCTCTCCCACGTACGCACGGGTCTCAAGGCCCAAGTCCACGCGGTGATGGCCAAGAACGGGATCCTGCCGGCGCGAGGCGACATGTGGGGCCCGGGCGGCAATGCGCAGCTCGACGCCCTCGAGCTCCCCGACGCCTACTTCAATCGCATCGCCGTGCTGCGCGACCTCGTCGACGCCATCGACCGCGAGATCGGCTTCTTGGACCGCGACGTCCACCGCATCCTCTCAGACGACGCCGGCTACAACGCCGTCCAGGCCATCTACGGCGTCGGGCGCATCTTCGCCGCCGTCTTTGTCGCTGAGATCGGTGACGTCACCCGCTTCGATTCCCCCAAGGCGCTGTGCTCGTGGGCCGGGCTCACCCCCAAGCACAAGGAGTCCGACCTCCACGTCCACCGGGGCCGGATCACCAAGCAGGGCTCGCGCCTGGTGCGCTGGGCCGCCATCGAGGCCGTGGCCCGCTACCACGGAGGAGAACCATTCCGTGACTGCTTCGAGGCGATCGCGCAGCGTCGAGGAAAGAACAGGGCCAACGTGGCGATCGCCCGCAAAGTTCTCACGCTCGTCTACTACGGCTTGCGCGACGGCGAGATCCGCTGCCTCGCTGACCAAGACGCGGCGTGACGCTCGGCACCCGACCGGGTGCGTGCTCGTTGTTCGGCAAGGCTCCCACCCTTCGGAGTGGCGAAGCCGGCTAAGTGATTGAGCCTGCCCGGTCGTGGCCGAAGACCATCATGCCGATCAATCTCGGCGAAGACATGCCTTCAGACATGCCGGAGCGTCACACCTACCCGGCGGCGCTCCTATCAGTTGTCAAGTCCCTTTTTTGGTGTTTCGGGGTGCAGACGACGGGCAGTTCAGTGATGAGTCACTCGCGTGCGAGGACAAGCTCTTATCAGGCCACGCGTTGGCCCGGACCGTGGGTCGGCGAGTCGCCGGAAAGTCAGCCCAAGATGGACGACAGAAAGGGGGTGAGCCAGACCCACGGCCACGGGTTCAGCCGCGAGGTAGGTAGATAGACCTCACGGGCGACGTAGCGCTTGAGAAGGCTGATGGCTTCGCGCTTGGAGCGACCGTCTTTGACCCGACGTTCCATGTAGGCCTGGGTCCTCGGATCAGAGGCGAGCCTGGTGATCACGATGTGCCACAGTGCCCGGTTGGCCTGATGGTCCCCGCCGCGGTTGAGGCGATGACGAGTGACCTTGCCCGAGGAGGCCTCGAGCGGTGAGACCCCGCACAGATGAGCCCAGGCCGCTTCGGAGTGCAGGCGCTCGGGATTGTCCCCGGCGGCCACCAAGAGAGCAGCAGCAGTGTCGGGACCCACCCCGAAGAGAGACACCAATTCGGGAGCGGTAGCAGCCAAGAGTGTCTCGATCCTCTCGTCGAGTCCAGCGACCTCGTCTTCGAGCGACTCGACCCGATGCGCCAATGAACACAGAGATGCTTTGTGCGCGCCCATGACCGGGTCACCCGAGCGCGACGGCCGCAGCCTCGCTCCTTGGCTGACCAACGCGGCCACGCTCAGGCCGTCGAGGCGGCAACGGAGCTCGTCGGGGGCGGTGATCACCAGATGGCGCATCTGGGTGAGCGCTTTGATTCGGGCGTGCGGGGCCGAGCGCTTGGCGACGACGAGGACCCGGATGGCTTCGACGGCACCGTCCTTGGACTTCGAGATGCTGGTGGCACTTCCGCCCAGTGCGGCTCGAGCCGCCTCGATGGCGTCGAGCGGATCGGACTTACCACTTCGACGTCGTTCGGCCTGGTTGGCACGGTTGACCTCGATGACGGTGACATGGGCCCTGCGCAGGAATCTGGCGAGACCAGCACCGTAGGAACCGGTGCCTTCCATACCGACCTTGGTGACAGCACCAAAGCTCTCCAACCAGGCGAGCAACGAGCTGTAGCCGGCCGGGTTTGCGGCAAAGGACTCCGAGCCGAGCAGGCCACCAAGCGGGTCCAACGCCGCGGCAACGTGAAAATCGAGGTGAGTGTCGACCCCACCGGTCACGCCCCGCGCAGCTTCTACGATGGTCATGGTCATCCCTTCTGTTAACGGTGTTAGGGATGGCACGGCCGTTCCGGATCGGAGCGACGGGCGGTCTGGGTTGTTCTAGCAACCCAGACCAATCACCCTTTCTCGGAGACGGGACGTGCCGCTGTCTGTGTGCAAGACAGGCCGAACCTGCTCGCACTAATGAAGCTATTCAGGACCCGCAGTGCAGCGGTGGATCCTTCAGAGCATTGTCACTGAACGGGGGCACCCCGGACTCCGTTGCCATACTGGGTTCATGCCAGAGTGCGCCATCTGCAGTGACAACGCAGCAGCCGACGAGGGTGCCGATCCGTGGTTCATTGCTCGGCTCCAGACCGGCTACGTCCGACTAGCGCAGAACCAGTACTTCAAGGGAAGTGTGTTCTTCGTCGCCAAGCAGTGCGTACGGGAGGTGTTTGATCTAGACGACAGCGTTCGCGGTCACCACCTCGCAGAGATGGCCGAGGTAGCGGCGGCAGTCAACGAGGCGTTTCAACCTCGAAAACTGAACATTGAGTCGTTAGGAAACGGCGTGCCCCATCTCCATTGGTGGATCACCCCTCGCTACGATTCTGATCCCCGACCAAGAGGGCCGATCTGGGAGGACCTCGATTTCCTCCGGCTGCTCTGGGGTGAAGGGGGCCGTCCATCCGCTGAGGAGTTCGGAGCACTGCAAGGAACCTTGCTCGACGCCCTCCTGTCCCGAGGGGTCACGATCGAGCTAGCCCCTCACGTAGCTCGCTGAGGGCGTCAAGAGTGCAGCGAGTGGCACCCCGTCTCCTTGTGCTCGCTTGGGTGTTGAGACAACCCAATGGTTGCCCGTGCGAGTGGCGAGGAGGTCCTCACACATTGAATGTTCTGGGACACTCCTGCGCGGATCAGGCCCCTGTTGCTGCGGCCGAAGATCCGACGAGTGCTGATGATGACCCGTAAACGGCGTACCAGGTGCCGCTGTTCCTTTTAGTGTTCGACATCGTTCCAGGCTTCGACGGATTGTTGAGTCCGGCCTTCGTGATCTTTCCGATGTACTTGGCAGCCACGCCGACACTTTTGAGCTTGAACTTGATCTGCGTGCCTGTCGTTGACCACTTTCCGGTATCACCGTAGGAGTCAGCGTCCGCCCCATTGGAGAACAGCGCCAACGAATAAGTTGTCTTGATAACGGGGTTGGTCCAATCGACGGTTACCACGTAGATCCCGACTACCGGGTGAGTCGCCGGAGCTGCACTCGAAGCGCTGGTCACCCCTCCTAGTCCCAAGCTGGTGGCGATTGCGAACGCACCTACGACTGTTGCACTCCTGCGCAGCGACATATCGACCTCGTCCCCCTTCGACCGCCTTCCCACGCAATCATTCCACTTCCGCAAAATGGATGCTCTGAAGTCGTCGTTCGTCATACGGAGCGGCGGCAGACTCTCGAACCGCATTATGCAGCTCAAGTGGTCCGAGCAGCCGCGACTGAGTTCGCTCGTCAGCCCTGCCCGAACAGGTCGCCGATCCGGGCTTCGGGGTCATGCTCCGGCGAGCCGCGGCTCCACACCGGTACTGTGAGGCGACGGCTGTGGAGGTGAATCGTCCCCACATTCGGACCGGAGGCGCCGAAGCCGACGGTGCGCGCAATGGACGCGCGGCAGGCGCTCACCCGGCCCAATCTAAGGCCTGGCGAACAGTTTCGTTCAGACGCGATCGTCGTTTGCCTCACCGAGCCCCTTCCTTACAACTCACCCAATCCCATCGCCCATCTCCAGATCACCCAAATCCGGTATTTCTATCTGCCAGGTGATGGCACCTTTGCGGAGCTGTGGTATTTGAGCATCCTTCTGTTCGGCGTCGCGAAGAAGGACTTCAACTCAAGAATTGTTGACATAACGATGACGTCTGGTGAGCACTGGCAGTTTGACGTGTTTCCCCAGACCGCACGGATCATGAAACGATGGTTCAACCGGTGCAGGAACTCCACTCAATAACGCTGCATAACCGGAGGACTGGGGCAGTCGAGAGATTCCAAGAAGCCTTCGCTACGACAGCACCGATTTCTACGTAGTGGGAAGCTGAATCGCATGCACGCAGTCGAACTTGTCTTCGCCATCGGGTGGGCTGCGTTCTGGATCTACTGGCTCGTGGCGGCCTTTTCTATGAAGAAGGGCCGCGTACCTTGGTCACGCGAGTTGCGTATTAGGGCGGTGGTCGTCGTTTTAGCGATTCTGTTGATTCGCTTCGGAGCCTTCCGAGATGGCGACATCAACTCGGACCCATGGCGTGCTGGCGTCGGGATCTTTCTCTTCGCGCTCGGGCTGGGGCTCGCGATTTGGGCCCGCCTACACATTGGGCGTAACTGGGGTACACCGATGTCGCAAAAGGACGAGCCCGAGCTGGTGACTAGCGGCCCTTACCGCCTGGTCCGCCATCCGATCTACTCTGGCATCTTGCTCGCGGGTGTCGGCACAGCCGTGGCGCTGAGCTGGCTCTGGCTGATTGCCATCGTCCTGGCAGGGGTCTACTTCACCTACAGCGCAACCGTCGAGGAACGCTATCTGAGCGAGCAGTTCCCTGATGCCTATCCGGTGTACAAGCACTCGACCAAGATGCTTATACCGTTCGTGTTCTGAGGTTTTCGTAGCGCACTAAACCGGCGGTCTGGGACACTAGGTCGCAACACGCGAACTGATCGCCGTCATGGCGGGCGAGGGACCGGCCCCGTACCTCGTTGAGGTTGAGCGCGAGGTCGTCAGCGCCAACGCTGGGGCGTCGCCCACTTGAACTAGTCGCGCTGACGGGGTCTCTGTTGAACCAGCGCCTCATAATGCGAGCGGTCTGGGGCAAGACCGAGAACCTCCACGATTCTCCGCAGTTCATTTTGACGTCAACAACCCGACCATTGAACTGTTTTTGTCGAATCACCAACTGGTCAATGTCGTGGTACAAGATTTCGGCAATATCGCCGTCACCGGAAAAATAGAAGTACCGCCGCTCGGTTATTTGCAGGAAGGCCATGTCATCGGGCACGGTGAATGGCTGGGGCGCCTCTAGGCAGATCACCATGGCGTCGGATCGAATGTGCTCATTCGCGAGTCGACGTTGGCGAGTCTGGGCTGACCGCATATCTAGCTCGCGTAGAGCTTCCCGTGCGCTCAATCCGCGGAACATCTGTTTTGCTGGGTCACGTCCGAGCCGTGGCACCGTCGGATTCTCCCAAGGGAACCGATACCTACACAAGACCTCGACGCATCGCCAGGCGTGGCACCCCTATCCGTATCCACAGGCGTTTTGGGGCACCCCGTAGCGTCAGACGCTCGGCTCAAGGGGTGATCTCAGCGACTGTCTTCGATTCAATGTCGATCCGGTAGATCACCCTGTGCGCAAGTCCCGATTTGAGTGCCTCCTCCGGGTCCAGACCGAGAAGGTTCCGAAGAAGCATCCGACCAATCATCTCATGAGACACAACCAATGGCCGAAGTCTTCCCGACTCAGCGATCTGGCGTATGGCTGATGCGGCACGTAAGTCTGCAACGGCGTAGCTCTCGCCGTTGGGAAATCGCCACCGGTACTTGTCCTGTGAACGTCGAGCCATTTCACCAGGGAAGGCCCGTTCGATCTCTTCATTCGTCATGCCGGCCATGACGCCGTGATCCAGCTCCCTCAGATCCTGGACTGTTGTGATCGGCTGGTGAAGGCTTTGAGCGTAAATCTGAGCTGTTGCAACGGCTCGCCCGAGCGGACTGGAAAACACTCCGTCTATCGGGAGGGAGACGATGCGTGTAGCGACCAGCCGAACCTCCGCGATTCCACTCTCGGTAAGTGGCGCGTCCAACTGACCCTGGCGGCGACCGGTACGGTTCCATTCCGTCTCCCCGTGTCGGACGAGGTACACCTCTTCCATCGGAGGGGTTTGCATGAGTAATTCCTAATCCGTCTCCGC
This sequence comes from uncultured Acidimicrobiaceae bacterium, assembly GCA_963744935.1. Taxonomy (GTDB): domain Bacteria; phylum Actinomycetota; class Acidimicrobiia; order Acidimicrobiales; family RAAP-2; genus Bog-473. The sequence goes on along the minus strand of CAVUVM010000009.1, from coordinate 16,883 downwards.
GTGAAGTGCCGTCATCCCGGCGAACCGGGGCAGTCCCATGACACGCCTGCGTAGTCCGACTAATAATTCCGATCACCAAGCAGGAGGTGCCGAGTGATGGCGCTCGCAAGGGTCTTGACGCTGGGCTTCGTAATGGTGGTCGCATCGCTCGTAAGTAGTGCAACCCCCGGAGAGGCGAGCCCGGTTCCGCACAGCAGCCCGGCACCCGGGTACTGGCTGGTGGGAGCCGACGGAGGTGTCTTCGCCTTCAACGCACCCTTCGAGGGCTCTGGCGCCCCCACATCAGGCTCGCCCGGTCTATGTCCCTACGCGTTCGGACCGACGATCAACATCTCTGCCGCGTCTCTTGCCAACTCGGGACAGGTCGTCAGCTACGTGAACTGTGTGGGAATCGCAGGATCGAAGGCCAGTGCGGGCTACTGGGTCGCCAATTTCACCTCTCTGCCCTCGGCCTTCGGTTCCGCAGCCGCACTCGGACAGTTGGGCTGCTCCGGTCTCAATGGTGCCGCCGTCGGGTGGAGCGGTATCGCAGCGACGCCGAGCGGCCGCGGCCTCTTGCTCGTAAGCGTGAACGGCGGCGTCCTGGGCTGCGGTGACGCGACGCCAGTGGGCGGAGTCACCAACCTGCACCTGGCTGCCCCGATCGCAGGAATCGCATCGACTCCAGACGGCAAGGGCTATTGGCTCGTGGGCACCGATGGCGGCGTCTTCGCTTTTGGCGACGCGGGGTTCTACGGGTCAGTGGGCGGAAAGGTGCTCAATGCCTCATTGTGGGGATCGCTGCGACCCCGGACGGCAAGGGCTACTGGCTCGTAGGAGCCGACGGTGGCGTGTTCAGCTTCGGTGATGCCACGTTCTTCGGCTCAATGGGCGGCCAAAGGCTGAACCAACCGATCACTGGCATTGCGGCGAACCCGGACGGGTCCGGCTATTGGTTGGTGGCTGCGGACGGCGGTATTTTTGCCTTTGGTGGTGCACCCTTCGAGGGCTCGTTGGGCGACACCCGGCTCAATGCGCCGATTGTCGGCATCGCGGCCGCTCCGAACTGAGCACCACCTGCCTGATCCTGCGATATCCCGTGGCGCCGAATCGCCAGCCACGCAAACGTGTGGCTCGGTCCCCAAAGCACGCCACTGACCCGATTGGCGAACTGGGTCACCCTGGGTCATCCGATCAGGCGTTGCGACCCCAAGCCGATCGAACGATTGGCTCAGACAATCCGATAAGTCTGCAGGGCGTGCGCTACGACGGTGTTATCCGCGTCAGCGGCAGTGATTTCCGTGAAGGTCAGTTCCTTGCCGCGCTTTATGGTGCGGGCGTGACACAGGAGGTCTGACTTCTTTGCGGTTCCCACGTACTGCACCGACATGGAGACAGTTGAAGCTTTGGTCCCCTTCTCGAAGTCGTGGTTTGACCACGCGGCCGCGGCCCCAGCTGTGTCGAGGGCAGTTGCGATGACTCCTCCGTGGTAGAAGGTGCCGTCGTTGGTCAGTTCCTCTCGGAACGGCACTCGGAGCACGACGTCATCGTGCTCGTATCTATCGAAGACGACACCCATCCACTTCAGAAACGGCGTCGCTAGCATGAGGCTCGCGATCGCCAGGCGCCGACGTTCTTGCTCTTCGCGGGAGAGCTCGCTCTCGGGCATCACGGCCGCTGGTGGTCAAAGGCAGTGATCATCGATCCGGAGGCTATGAGGTAAGGCGTGCCCAGGCAAGGTCATCCAACGCCACTGCGCGGTCGGGTCGTACCGAGAAACTGGCTGCGCCGAGATCATGACGCGAAGCTCGGGATGAGTTGGCCAGTTGTGCGCACAGTGGCGCCCGACCTGATGCGATGGAGGGGCGGGGCCTCCGCCCCTTGTGAGATCCGAGCATGCTCGGTCTTGCAAAAGAAACCTCGAAAGAGAAGGAGGCCCCTATGGGACAGTACGTCGGAATCGACCTGCATCGTCGCAGCACAACCATCTACCGGATGGCAGAGGACGGAGATGTCCTCGGAATCGAACGCATCGTGAGCCAGCCCTACGAGCTCGCCCAGGCGATGGCGGCCGCCGGGCCCGAGCCCGAGGTCGTCTTGGAATCCACCTATGGCTGGGGTATTGGGTGGCCGACGTCCTCCAGAGCCTCGGCGCCCATGTGCATCTCGCCCATGCGCTCGGGAACAACTGGGGCAACCGCCGGGTGAACAACGATGTGAACGATGCACGCGACCTCGCGGCCATGCTTTGCATCGGACGTCTCGCCGAAGGCTGGATCGCCCCGCCTGAGATCCGTGAGCTGCGCGAGCTCGTCCGCTATCGCTACTCGCTGACGCGCCTTCGCACGAGTGCCAAGGCACAGATCCACGGCGTGATGGCCAAAAACGGGATCCTGCCCGTCGTCGCCGAGCTCTGGAGACCAATCGGCCAGGCCCAGCTCGACGGTCTCAAGCTCCCCGAGGCCTACGCACTCCGCATGCGCTCACTGCGCTATCTGCTCGCACACGTCGAGCGCGAGATCACCAAAGTCGACGCTCAACTCCACCATCGGCTCAAGGGCGACCCGGGCTATCGGGCCCTTGTGCGTCTCCCTGGCGTGGGCAAGGTGCTCGCGGCCGTCTTCGTGGCCGAGATCGGCGACATCAGCCGTTTCGACTCGCCCAAGAAGCTCTGCAGCTGGGCCGGCCTCACTCCCAAGCACAAAGAGTCCGACGAGGTGGTGCACCGCGGCTCGATCACCAAGCAAGGCTCGCGCCTCGTGCGCTGGGCCGCCATCGAAGCGGTCGGCAACTACCGGGCCAAGGGCAACGAGAAGTTGCGCGCCGACTATCGCCGGATCGCGGAGCGCCGGGGCAAGTACAAGGCCCGCGTTGCTGTCGCTCGCAAGCAACTCACCCTCGTGTTCTATGCGCTGCGAGACGGAGAGGTCCGGTGCCTCACCACCCCCGTCGCAGCGTGATTCTCGGCCACGGACCGACGCGAGCCCGCCTAACGCCGTGGCCCACCGACAACGGTGTGGCCGTCGCTCCTGATTGAGCCCGTCGGGACGTGGCCGAACCCCATCATGGTGGAGATCGCCGAATGTATGGCTGGCCGCCCAACGGACCGTGACAGAGCCAACCTCGCAGTGATGGGACACATCCCCACATAAGGCGTCCTCGTAAAGAATGCGCCACACGTCGTCGGCGTCAACGCCAAGCCTCCGGCGGGCTCATCGCCCGACGTTGACTCCGGCTCCTTGGTGGCGCGCGTCTTCGTGCAGGACGACCGACCCTCGACGCAAAGCCTGGTCAGAAAAGGAGAAGCCTCTAGACCGGCCCCGCCCCTTCATGTACGGCGTTAGGGGGCATTTAGCGTTGGTTCCGGGCATCCACCGATTCGGCGGAAGCCCTTCGTAGGGTGCGTCGGGTCGGTTCTTCTGGCTTGACTTTACGGGGGTCGGAGCGAGCGACAGCTCGACTCCTCAACGGTGATCGTCGACCAGACGAGCCTCCCGACGCACGTGCATCCCTTTTCTGGAACTCGGCGGCCGAGCATCGAGTCGGACCCCTGCTTTTGAATGTCTGGATGGTCACACCCCTGCGGAACGTGCACCGGTCGACGAAGGAGAGCCGACCGACCAGTGACCACCAGCGAAAGGACCGTGCATGAAGGAAGTGAAGTTGGGCATCGACGTCGCCTGTCGGGCCGACCACCGGGCCAGCCTGGCCGACGAGCGAGGTGAGTTCATCTGGTCATCGTGGAAGTTCCGCACGACGACCACTGACCTCGAGCGCCTGTGGGCCAAGATCCCCGACGATGCCTCGGTGACCGTGATCCTCGAGCCCACCCGCAACGCCTGGGTGCCGCTGTCGGCCTGGCTCCAAGCACGCGGCGCCACGGTGATCTTGGTGCCACCCGAGCAGTCGGCCGACCGGCGGGACTACTACAACAAGCACACCAAGACCGACCGATTGGATTCGAGGGTGCTGGCCCGCCTGCCGTTGCTGCACCCTGAAGGCCTCCGCGGCATTGACGACCTCGGCCCGGCGGGGTCACTGCGCCGAGCCGTGCGTCACCGTTTCAGCCTGGTCAAGCGCCGCAGCGCGGCGAGTCTCCGCCTCGACGCATTGGTCGAGCTGCTCGGTCCGGGGTGGGCCGATTCCCTCGGATCGGCCACGGCGTCGAAGACCGCCCTGGTCATCTTGGAGAAATACGCCGATCCACGGGCACTCAAGCGTCTCGGGCGCGCCCGGCTCGCCGCGTTGTTGATCCGCTCGAGCGCGGGACTGTGGCGCGAAGACAAGGCCGACGAGCTCTTGGCCATGGCGGCAGAGACCCTCGAGTTGTGGTCGGGCGGGGGCATCGACTTCGCCGAGTTGGCCCACGACATCGCCTCCGAAGTCCGGGTGCTGCGCCAACTCGACGACGAGATCGCCGTGGCGGACAAGCGGATCGCCGTTCTCTATGACGAGGCCGACCCGGAGGGCATCGTTCGCTCGGCTCCGGGGCTCGGACCAGTCCTCTCTGCGGCCATCTTGGGCAACGCGGGCGACTTCAACCGCTTCGCCAACCTGGCCGGCGTCCGATCCTTCACCGGCTTTGTCCCCAAGGTCGACCAGTCCGGACTGGTTGCGGCTCACAAAGGCATCACCGAGGCCGGCGACGCCAGCCTGCGCCAGGCCCTCTATATGGCAGCCGACCACGCTCGCCACATCGACCCGACACTCGCCCAGCGCTCCTACCGACTGGTCATGGTCGAGGGCAAGCACCACAACTCCGCCCTCTGCTCGGTCTCGGCCGTCCTCATCACCCGGATCGCCGCCGCTTGGCGCAAAGGAGAGCTCTACAAGCTGCGAGACGAAGACGGCGAGGCGATCACCGAGGCCGAAGGCAAGGCCGCCTGCGCTGACCGCTTCAAGATCGACCCCAAGGTCCGGGCGGCCCGTCGTCGAAACACACCAGCCAAAGTCCTCAAGAACAGGGCGGCGGGTCGAGGCAGAAAGGAGTCGGCCCGAAAGGTCGCTCCGGCCACCGACCCGCCAGAGGAAGAACCTAGCGAAAATGTTGCTTGAAGGGCTTGACTGCCGTTAGGAACTCACCCTTGTGCCCTCGGCAGCTATAAACGTTTACTCCGAATCTTCCTCGATCACCGCAATGGCCAATGCCAGGGCCTCCGCAATGTTGACCGCGGCTGACATGACCCGAGCCGTCCCGATGATCGGGGCCACAGCAACGAGGACGTTTTGCGCGTCCTCGATCGTTAGCCCCGCTTCGGCCGCCGGGCCGATGTGGAGGAGATAGGAGACAGGGCGGGCGTCGACGGCTGCGAGGGCCGCGAGTCGGACCAACAAGAGGGCGTCGGGAGCCAGATCACATTCCTCAACCGACACAGCGGTCATAGCGGCAATCGTGTCGAGAACCGGAGTGTCTTGGGACTCATCAGGCATGGCGGAACTCCTTTTGCGTCAGGGCATTCGAATCGGAGGGATACACCGGCTTCAGGGGCCATAGTGCCCTGGGCAATCCGGCATCTTGAAGGCTAGGGCCAGCATGACCTTGATGCCCATTGAGCCATTCCAGGGCGAAGGACGTCGGCGACCCGCTGTCCCAGTTGCGGCCAATGGGCGGCCCGGGGTGTCCGTGTAACCGGCAGTCGGGGGCGGACCCGGCAGGGACGGCCGAACTTCCTTCGGTGGCCAAGGTCGCTACCGGGGCGGCGTCGTCGTGTCCGCTACTCGTCAGTGCCAGCCCCGGCGGCGCGGTCTTCTGCTGTGAGTTCCTGCTGGGGGATGTTGAGTTCCGTCATCGCCGCTTGGAGGTCGTCGTCCTCGAGTTCCTCTGGCGGCACCCCGGTGTGCTCTTCGACCTGCTTGGCCTGGGCCTGTGACATCTTGTGAACGCCGAACGCGACCATGCCGCCCGCGAGCACAATGCGGCGTCTCGCTCGCCTGCGACGACGACGCACAACGCCTGCTGCCGGACCCATCCTCCGTCTCATAAGGCCCATGCCCGTTCCTCCTATCGCGGCCACACGCGATTTGCGTTATCAGTCGGACTCTACGCCAGCATCGCCAAAGGTACGTAGAGGCGAAAGTCCCACCCGCGACGGCGCAACTTGGCGACGTTGGCAACCGCTCTCGGCCCCGATGAGTGTCGGCCCGTCTCGGAGCTTCTCGACCCATCCGTCACCGGCTGACTAAACCTCGATCCACCGATGAGATGACTGCGTAACACGCCGCGCATCCGCGGAAAGTGCCTCCCTGCCTGGGAGAATTTGTGTTGTTCAAAGACACGATTCACCCAGTACCAGGAGGCACTTTCTGTGAGGTCAGTATCGCGCAGGATCGAGCGGATTGGCGTGACCTTCGACGAGCCCAATCTGGTCGCCAACGCCGGCTTGTTGTTGGTCGCAACGCTGGTCGCTCGCCTCGATCTCGAGTCCCTCGTCAATGCCACCGTCGGGCTCTTGGGACGCGTCGGGGGTGCGCTGCCCGGACGCAAGGTGCTGACGTTGGTGCACGCCATGGTGGCGGGCGGCAGCCACATCGACCATGCCGACGTGCTGCGCTCGGGGGCGACGGCAGCGGTGCTTCCGCACCGGGTCATGGCACCGTCGACGCTTGGGACGTTCTTGCGCGCCTTCACCTTCGGCCACGTCCGCCAACTCGACGCCGTGCTCGCCGAAGCGCTGCGCCGGGCCTGGGCGCTCGGCGCGGGACCCCGGTCGGCCCAGATGGTCATGGACCTCGACTCGACCATCTGCGAGGTGTGCGGCAAGGCCAAGGGCGGTGCGGGCTATGGCTACACCAGCGTGCTCGGCTATCACCCCCTCCTCGCCACGCGCGCCGACACCGGCGAGGTGCTCCACGTCCGCCTGCGCAGGGGGGCGGCCAACACCTCTCGCGGCGCGGTGCGCTTCGTCGAAGAGCTGGTCGCCCGGGTGCGCCGGGCCGGCGCGGCCGGAGCGCTCATCATGCGCTTCGATGCGGGCTTTTGGTCGCATCGCACCATCGGCGCCCTCGAGCGCCTCGACGTCGGCTTCACCATGGGGGTCAAGATGCACAAACCCGTGGTCAGCGCCATCGCGGCCATCGACTCGTCGGCCTGGATCCCGATCACCTACAGCGCCGCTGGTGAGGCCGAGGTGGCCGAGTGCATCTACAAGGGACGCCGACTCATCGTGCGGCGCACCCGGCTGATCGGCCGCCAGGCCACCTTGTGGCCCGAGTGGCGCCACTTCGCCTTCGTGACCGACCTCGAGGGTGACGCCGTCGACCTCGACGCCTTCCACCGCGCCCACGCCAACGTCGAGCTCGCCATCCGAGACCTCAAGGGGCCTACATGGCCCCAGTATTGCCTCCGTCCCGGATTGGGACACTCCAGGATCGAAGGAAGCTGCACCCCAAGCCAAGCTGTTCGGGGGCACCCGTGGAGAACCGACGTGCATGACAGTCGGACGCTGCAGGAAGGTCCCTGCGTCGAGGCTCCCGATCGGTCCTGGCTCAGCTCACCCGGCGCAGGGTGTTGTGGTCGGTGTGGGCGAACGGCTCATCGAACTCTTTCATCCGGAGCATGGTGACCTCGTCGTAGGACCAGGTGTCCTTGCCCACGGTGACGGTAACCTCGTAGCTCACGGTGCTGGCGTTCTTGGCCAGATACTTGTTCTCGCCGATGTTGTACTGGGCCTCTCCGAGCACTGCTTTCAGGGTGAACTCAGTGGCGTCGGCGGCAGCCGTTCCTCCGGCCAGAGCGGTAATGCCGCGTGGGACGACGAAACCCTTCATGACCTCGCCGGTGGCCGGGTCCCACAGCCAGTAGCCGACCTCTGTGTGGAAGGGATTCTCCTCGTCGCCTCGCCACATTGCGCTCTTGTAATCAAGTCCATAGAGATGCTGGTCCCCATTGTCGACCGGGCCGAACGGCTTCATCGTGCACTTCTCCAAGTAGGGGCTGCCCAACACCTTCCCCTCGGAATGCGAGAACGCTGTATCGAGGCCACCCTTGTCACTCTCCCACTCCCCAGCAAGCGCCCCAAGCGGTCCCCATTCATCGTCCATGACCGATTCCTCTCACTCGACACGTCATCTGGGGTGGAGCCTAGGCCCCAGTAGGTGGTTCATCCCTGAGCCGGTGAAGTGGGATACCCCGAATCCCGCTACTTCTTGAGCATCGACTCCAGACGCAGCGGAGTCATTCCGCCAGCCGTTATCAGGCGTCGAGCGTTTGCGACTGGTCGCCGACCACTGCCAGGAGGTCTCCGATGCGGCCAATGGTCGCCTCGCTGTCTGCGGACGGATCGGTAATCGCCCGTTGCGCGGTGATTGCGACCTCGGCGTATGTGTTCAACATCAGGGCAATGCGCTCTCCAAGCTCCACATCCGGGCAGGCGTTCACTGCCGTCCACAGTGTCGCGTCCCAGGTTGCCACCTGCAGCTCGTCGGCCGCCGACAACATACTGACGTCGTTCACTCTCAAGGACGCTGAGAACCGACTATCGGCATCGGCCACGCGTTGTAGAACTGTTGTCGCCTTGGTGCGCCAGCGCCGTGTGGTGAGTTCGTCATGCATATGATCAATAGAGCGGCGAAACCGGAGCCCCTTTCAAGAGTTGCCAATCGGAGCGGCGGCGCTCTTGCAAATGATTCTGGCGAGATAATCCCTTCTCTCATAGAGCCGTTCAGACCCGCGCCGCACAACCTTTCCACAACAAGACGTCGAGAGGATGAGGGCCACCTTGACAAACGACCCCAGCCTGATGCGTTATGAGGCAGGCACCTCGGACGACGAGACCGTGACCAGGGTTCACAAGTCCCTAGCAACGTAGGCTCGGGAGGATGGAGAGCGATCCCGCCGACAGCGGGCACCGGCGCGCAAAGTCGCCAAGAAGCGGGCACCGGCGCGCAAGGTCGCCAAGAAGCGGGCACCGGCGCGCAAGGCAGTACGGCGAGCCCTTACGAGGAAGAGGGCAGCGAAGAAGGCCACAGGTAGTAGCGGACCGCGGCGCTAACCCTGCCACAGGACTCAGCTGGGATTGCGGACGTTGTCGTGCAAACTCACGCTGACCACAAAGGTAACGCTCAAAGAAGTACGGGAGGAGTATTACGGAGCAAGCGGAACAGCTAGCAGCATCGTTCGCCAGCTTGCCATTGCGGGCCTAGCCTTTGTGTGGGTATTCAGTGGTGGCAACGGAGTGACGGCCCAATCAGTACTCCGTATACCCACCAACCTGTTGTGGGTTGGGCTCTTTCTCGCAATCACTTTGGCTCTTGATCTCTGTCAGTATTTGTGGCGAACTGCATGGCTTGGCATCTTCGGCTGGCATGTCGAGAGGCATAGCTCCGACTATGCAGAAGCATTCGAGTATCCCGACTGGCCGAATGTCGTTACGATCATTTGGTTTGTTCTGAAGGCAACGACCCTGATCCTTTCGTATGTTGTGTTGGCATACGTTCTTGCGGGTCGGATCCGGTAACGATGGCTTCGACGTTTCAGGGACCCGGCCAGGGCCCCTGTCATTCTGTCTCTGCCCATAAGCACTTCGTTATGCAACGGTTGCACCGCACGGAATGCGATCTCGATGCGCTCGCCGGCAATGACCATCAGGTTTCGAGGAGACGGAGTGGCAGCAACAACGCGAACTGAACTAATCGAAATGCTCTCGGCTGGACGATTCGCTGACATCGTCGGAACCGAAGAGGGCGATCAGATTGATTTCAAGAGTCACGCCTACAATCTCCAGAACCCGAAGGATCGAGCCGACCTTGTCGCGGATGTTGCCGCGTTCGCGAATAGTAAGGGCGGAACAATCGTTCTCGGCGTTGAAACCACAACAGTCGCTACTAGTAAACGGGAGATCGCCGAGCGCGTTGTCGGAGTTAGCCCAGAAGCAGTAGACGACGATGCCTATCTAAAGCTCGTTCGGGCTCACATTCGCCCGTTGGTTCGTCACGTCGAGGTTCGACGATATTCAGAAGGCGCTAAAGGGAGACTATTAGTCGCTCTACACGTTGACCCTCAAGACGAATGGGACATTCCCTTCCTTGTCGACCGCATCGTTGACGAGAACCGACCGCAGAAGGAGGTGGGACATGCCGTCGGTTGGCCAACTCGATCCGGATCCGATACGTAATGGGAGGATCCCTCACGTATTCAGCAACTGATCTCCACTGGATTACGTCGACCGCTCGTGGAGTCCACGCGGGAATTACCAAGTGACACTGACGCAGCGGACCAGGTGACATATCTAAAAGAGCGATTCGCGGAGTGGGGAGACCCTCCAACATTCACCATTCAAAGCATCCCACTTCCCGGCCGCGAATTTATCGATGACTTCTATGGTGAATTTACGGAGAAGATCCGGAGGTGGAGGTCCACGAGACAGCATGGCTTTGGCCTAGCTCTGCCTTCCTCTCCAGTAGTGCCGATCGAGAGTTGGCTCGCGCTAATTGATGAGCAGGTCCGAGCGTCATTGTTGGTCGGACTGGGACCGTTACGGCCGCTTCCGCTGTATCACCAGATTTCTTGGGTTGGAACCAGGTATTTACGCCCGACACAATGATCATCAATCAAACGGCTCTCGTTGAATTCATCGCTGAAACTGTCAGATTCGCATATGAAGGTGTGCAACCAGAGCTTGATGAAGTGAGAGAATGGCGATTCCGTTGCAATGCTGACGGATGGAACCGCGACTCCGTCAGAGTCATGTTGGCCGCTCGACGTCGACCATTTCTAACTGCTCTTGCTCCAACCTCCGACTCCTTCGAGGTTGATGTGACAGGCACGGGCGATACGTGGGTGGACGCGGCAACAATCGTCACAGATGTGTTGGGGCGAGGGTTTGGCGTGGCGCAGAAAGATGTGCCATACACATCTGATGGGCGAATGGACTTGTCGTTGATCCCGGACGCGTAAAAGATGCATGACTTGGCGGGTAGCCCTGCCCGCTCCTCTGCCCCCGCCTCGCGCCGCGTGTCCCCCCCTTTTCCCGGTGGCGCCGGCCCCCCAGCCGTCGGCCCGCGTCGCTCGCTCGGCGCGCGTTGCCCCTGCTCGGTGCGCCCTGCGCGGCCCAGAAGCACGGGGGGCAGCGGCGCCATAGCCTTTCCGCCTAACAGTGCTAGTGAAACCCCGAGGAGGAGGCATGAAGATACGGAAACATTGGTTCGCTGGTGCGATCGCGGCCGGAGCGGTGGCCGCGATGGTCGCCGTACCGGCGTCCATCGCGGGCGCGGAGACGACCTCGTGGACGACGGTGACGTCGTCGGCAAATCCGGTCGCCGTCGGGGTCAACTTCACCGTGAGTGCCCAGGAGTGCAACCGAGTGGCCGACAGCCCGCCGACTGGGACGATCGTCTTCAAGGACAAGACGACGGGGGAGAAGTTGGGCAGTGTCGCGACGACGCCCGATCCGGAATTCGCCAACTGCAGCGATGCCAGCGTGAAGGACAGCGAGACTCTGGCGGCCGGCACCTACAAGATCAAGGGGAGCTACAAGCCAGGCGGGGCTACGCCCGCGGCGAAGAGCAGCGCCAGCTACCGGCAGAAAGTGGGGTGACGCGCCTCACTCCAGCGAGATCAGCTAGACCACGGGCGCGGCGGTGGCCGACGGCGTCATCCACCCCAACGCACGCGTAGGGTCAGTCTGCACGGGGGTCCTCCATCTGCGGTCGTCGAACAACCTCAGACTGGTAGCCCCCCGCCCCGCGCCGCGGTGCCCCCTCGTTTCCCGGTGCCGCCGGCCTCCGGCCCTCCGTCCGCCCGGCTGCGCCTCCCGCCCGCCCCGTGCGCGGCGCTTCTGGGCCGTTTCGTCGCCTGGGCTGCTCTCTCCCCGCTAGGGAAAGTGGGCGCTGAGGGACTCGAACCCCCGACCTGCTGGTTGTAAGCCAGCTGCTCTAACCAACTGAGCTAAGCGCCCGAGAAAGGCAACTCTACCTGCTCTTTTTGTCATACTCGTCCTCGATGACGCCCGGCGCAACGCTGCAAGAGCAGATGGTTTCGCACGGTTGCCTTGGTCTGATTAGGCCGGAGCGCTACATCTGAGTGACCAGCCCATTCGAGGTCGAGGAGACAAGTTGAGTACCACCGATGAACGCACCAGGGGAGATGAAGGCACCCTCGCCCATCGGTTTAGGGCATACCTGGAGACGGCCACAAACCCGTCTGACGTTGCCCTGCTCGTCCGAAGCTTTGAGCTGTCCCTTCGGGCAACCAACAAATCACCGAAGACCATCAAGAGTTACACAGACTCGGTCCGTGGTCTCTGCCTGTTCCTCGTAATCAATGGGATGCCGACAGACATTCGCAATCTAACGAGAGAACACATCGAGATGTACATAGCGGATCAGATTCCGCGTCATCGGCCTAAGACGGCATCGATTAGGTACGGGGATCTCCAGCAGTTCTTCCGTTGGGCCGTGCTCCCGGCGACGCTCCTATCACTTGTCAACCCCTCTTCGGGGCTCGGGAGTGAAAACAGCGGACAGAACATTGATGAGTCACTCGACGTGAGGACAGGCTCTTATTGGGTCACGCGTTTTCGAGATGGTGGTCCGAGCTGAGGGTCGGCGAATCGCTGGAAAGTCAGACCCGGAGGCCGACAGAACTGGGGAGAGCCAGACCCACAGCCCGGGGATCTAGCCGCGAGGCAAGTAGCGATAGACCTCGCGGGCGACATAGCGCTTCAAGATGCGGATGACCTCGTAGGTGGTCTTGCCTTCTTTGACGCGGCGCTCGAAGTAGAGCTGGGTGTCGGGATCGTGGGCGATGCGCACCATGACGATGCGCCAGAGCGCGCTGTTGGCCTGGCGATCCCCACCGTCGTGCACTTTGACCCGGCCGCTGTTCTTGCCTGAGCCCTTGGGGATGGGCGAGACACCGCACAGGTGGGCCCAGGCTGCCTCAGAACGCAGACGCTCGGGGTTGTCGCCGGCGGCCATGACGAGTGCTGACGCAGTGTCGGGTCCGACACCGAAGAGCTCGAGGAGTTCGGGGACGGTCGCGACGAGGAGGCCTTCGATTCTCTCGTTGAGCTCGGCGAGCTCGGCGTCGAGTGTTTCGATGCGGCGGGCCAACGAGGATAACGACGCCTTGGTTGCGGCCGTCACCGGATCAGGTGATCGCGTCGGCCGGAGCCCCTTTCCCTCGGCCACCAATGCCGGCACCGAGAGGCCCTTCAAGCGACAACGCAGCTGCTCGGGCGCGCTGTAGCCGAGGTGGCGCATCTGGACGAGGGCTTTGCCCCGAGCCTGGCGGGCCGAACGCTTGGCGACGACGAGGACCCGGATGGCCTCGACCGCACCGTCGCGCGACTTGGGCTTGCCCTTCGCCCGGCCGCTGAGCGCAGCCCGGGCCGCTTCGATGGCATCGAGCGGGTCGGACTTGCCAACCCGGCGGCGCGTCTGGCGATCGGGCCGGTCGACCTCGATGACCTCGACACCCACCCGGCGCAGGTAACGGGTCAGGCCCGAGCCATACGAACCGGTGCCTTCCACGCCGATCTTGGTGACCTCGCCGAAGGTCTTGAGCCAGCCCAACAATGCCTTGTAGCCGGCCGAGTCGGTGGCAAAGCTCTCTGCGCCGAGCAGTCCACCGAGTGGATCGAGTGCTGCGGCCACGTGGACGTCGCGGTGCGTGTCGACACCACCGGTGATCCCGCGCGCAGCTTCTACGATGGTCATGGTCATCCCTTCTCTCAAAGTGTTGAGGGATGGCACGGCCGTTCCGGATCGGAGCGACGGGCGGTCTGGGTTGTTCGCGCAACCCGGACCATTCACCCCAACTTCGAGACGGGACGTGCCGCTTTCAATGTGCGGCTGGTTGGTCTCGGTCGACGACGTCTTGCAACGTCACGGGACTCCAAGTCAGACCGGACCGGCCAGCACTCCCGAAGCTATTGAGGACCAGCAGTCAAGCGGTGGACCCTCAGAGAAGTATCAATGAACTGGGGCGCCCCCTGGAGGGCCACTTGTTGGCCGGGGTGAGGAAGCTGCCTCAACTCAGAAGAGCCAAAGGTCTTCTGAGGCGGCTTCTGCCAAGCGCCGTCCACTCACGACCTTCGGAGTGATCACGACCCATATGTTGTGGATCCCCTTCTTCCATGGTTGCGGAACGACGTCATCGATCTGTCGTATCAGGTCGGACAGGCGCTCGAACTCGACTGTTTCAGCGGCACCACGAATCAGAACGCTCCATCCTGAGTGGCTAACCGTATCTATGTGATCAACTTGAAAGGCGATATCCCGTTCTTGCAGTCCGCGCACTTTCGAACCTGCCTCAGAACGGAAGACAATCGTATTTCCGGCCACGGCATAGTTGACCGGGACTGCGGCTGGTCCCAGTTCGTCTTGATAGACGAGCCGACCCACGACCTGTTGCTTGAGCAACACAAAGCACTCATCCCATGAGAGCTCTTCGAGGATTCGCCTGGGCATGGTCAGAGCGTACGGACGTTCGACTATGACATTCAAGAGTCCAAGGCCCTGTTACCACTGGGACGTCATCCAGGGGGATGTAACCTCTATGGAGGCACCCGAACCCGGCGTACTGGGCACCCGCCAGGCTGAGCTGGCCCACGCAGACAGTTGGTCAGCCACTACCTACCGGAAAACTTGTGGTCTTGTCATCATGGCCGAGGCCGCAGCTTGAAGGACACCTTGACCTTGGCTCGGTAGGTCTTGACCTGGTCGTCCTCGATCTGGAGATCGAGTTCGACCACTTCAGCAATGCGAAGGTCACGAAGCGACCCAGACGCCTGCTCTACGGCTGCACTTGCAGCCTTCTCCCAGGATTCCTCACTAGTACCGACGAGTTCAATGACCTTGTAAACGCTTTCAGCCATGGTTGTCTCCCCTCCCGTGTACGTTGCCGGAGATTAGGTCTCGCCGAGCGTCTGCGCACCATTGCCTTCTTCGATGATCACCTAAAGTAGATGGTGGCGCAGTACCGATGCTCCTATGGATGTTGTCAAGACCTTTCGAGGGAATTTTCGGGAGTGAGGACAGCGGACAGACCAATGATGGGCCACTCGTTGGAGAGGGCAAGCTCTTATCAGGTCACGCGTCTTCGGAGAGTTGGTGACCCGGGCCATGGACCGGCATATCGGGTACAGGTCAGCCCAAAGGGCGACAGGCGAACTGTGAGCCAGGTCCATGGTCCGGGGATCTAGGGGCGAGGCAAGTAGCGGTAGACCTCGCGGGCGACGTAGCGCTTGAGCATGCGGATGGCCTCGCGCTTGGAGCGGCCGTCTTTGACCCGGCGCTCCATGTAGGCCTGGGTTCTCGGATCCGAAGCCAGCCGGGTGATGACGATGTGCCAGAGCGCCCGGTTGGCCTGGCGGTCCCCGCCGCGGTTGAGGCGATGCCTCGTCACCTTGCCCGAGGATGCCTCGAGCGGAGAGACCCCGCACAGATGGGCCCAGGCCGCTTCGGAATGCAATCGCTCGGGATTGTCGCCGGCGGCGACCAACAGCGCGGCCGCGGTGTCGACGCCGACGCCATAGACGCCGAGCAGCTCGGGTGCGGTCTCTTTCAACAGCGGGGTGATCATGGCGTCGAGGTCTCCGATCTCCTCTTCGAGGTCGGCGACGCGATGCGCCAGCGACGAGAGCGCCGCTTTGGTGGCCGCGGTGACCACGTCGGACGAGCGGGTCGGACGCAGTCCTTGGGCGGCGGCCACGAAGGCGGCGATGGGGAGACCCTTGAGTCTGCTCTGCAGCTGGTCAGGGGCGCTGAATGTGAGCTGGCGCATCTGGGTGAGCGCCTTGATGCGGGCCCCTCGAGCCGAGCGTTTGGCGACGACGAGAACACGGATCGCCTCGACCGAGCCGTCTCTGCTCTTGGCCGCTCCGTGGGCCCGGCCCGAGAGAACGGCCCGTGCGGCTTCGAGCGCGTCGAGCGGGTCGGACTTGCCGCTGTGGTGTCGGGCCTGGCGGTTCTGGCGGTCGACTTCGACGACGTGGACCCCTGCTTTGGCGAGGAAGCGGGCGATGCCGGCCCCATAGGAACCGGTCCCCTCCACGCCGACCTTGCTCGACTTCGCCGAACGCTTCGAGCCAGCTGAGCAGTGCCAAATAACCGTCGGGATCCGCCCGGAACGATTGCGTGCCGAGCAGACCACCGACCTCGTCTAAGACGGCGGCCACATGGACCTCTCCGTGGGTGTCGATGCCACCGGTGACGGCGCGCGTGGCTTCTACGATGGTCATGCCATCCCTTCCTTTCCTTAAGTCGGTTGAGGGGTGGCGCGGCCGTCCCGAGAAGGAGTGACGGTGCGGGTCGATCTGCTCTAACAGAGCGGCCCATCACCCCTCTGGAACGGGGCACGCCGCGCCTCGTCTGAGTTTGCCCGGAGCTCCAGTCGACGGGGTGCGGACACCAACGGGTGTCCGTCGTGATCTCAAGTCAGACCGGTGGCTCCGGTGCTCCCGAAACTACTGACGACCAACCTTGTAGCGGTGGACCCTCACGGGAGCTTCTCAACATCATTGGCGAACTGGGATACCAGCGCCCTCGACAAAGACAGATTGCAGATGCCGCTGCACGCCTACAGTACGGAGCATGTGGCGGTGCCTGGCTTCAGCGGCAGTGATGGTCAGCGGGCTCATACTCGTCAGTTGCGGTGGCGGCGGCGGTCCATCGAGTACTAGCTACGCCAAGTCCGCTTGCCATGATCTCCGCGCTGCTGGGGTCAGTATCCCCGGCAATCAATATTCCACTCAGAGCGAAAACGAGCTACAGGCTGGCCTCTCCTACAGCGAGAAGGCTGGCGGAGTACTAGGTAACGATGCCAGGCATCTTGTTGCGGTGTATGCCAATGGGAAAGGCAAAAACTCCGCCTTCTACTCCGCGCTAACCAAGGTCCTACGAGATTGCAGGATCCCCGTTACAGCGACCTCAAACACCGGCACGCCATAAATGCCGCGCATAAC
>CAVUVM010000008.1:0-227525 GCA_963744935.1 uncultured Acidimicrobiaceae bacterium | reverse complement strand
ATCAAGGCGGTCGCGCCGCTGGCAACGACGACAATTGTCCTCGTCAGCCGTGTGATGCGGGCTTGCACGCGTGCCCGCGCACTTGACGAGTACTGACGGCGGCCGCGGCTCACAACGAAGCGATGATGACGTGCGCACGACCGCGCGAATGCTCAATCGAGCGAATCACAGTTCAGGCAGCGTACGGCGTGAACCTGAAGAAGCGATGACGACGGCTGACCGCTGGAGGGGCAATCGAAACCCTAGCCTGAAGCCCATGTCGCACGTCAGCAGGCCGGAAAAATGAGAGTTTTGGTGGCGGAGGACGATCCTGGGCTGCGGTCCGTCCTCGAGCGCGGACTGAGGGAGAACGGCTACGTCGTCGATGCCGTCCCAGACGGCACCGCTGCGCTTCGCCACCTTCGCGCCTACGACTATGACGTAGCGGTACTGGACTGGCGCATGCCCGAGCGGACGGGGATCGAGGTCGTTCTCGAGGCGAGGAACCGCGGCGACCGCACGCCGATTCTCATGCTCACCGCCCGCGACGCTCCGTCGGACCGCGTCGCAGGCCTCAACGGAGGTGCTGACGACTACCTGGTCAAACCGTTCGACTTCAACGAGCTGGTCGCCCGCATCCATGCCCTCCAACGTCGCCCACCCCTCGCAGCGGGGCCCGTACTCGAGTGCGCCGATCTCCGCTTCGATCCAGCCACCCGGGAGGTCACCGTGTCCGGAGACCCGGTTGCCTTGACGACAACCGAGTTGTCTCTGGTCGAGCTCTTGCTTCGCCGGTCCCCGAGCGTCTTGACGCGGCGCACGATCGCGACCCAGGTCTGGGACGACGAGGCCGACGCCGTCGGATCGAACACCATTGACGTCCACGTTGGACGGGTGCGCGCCAAATTGGGCGGAAGCAGGGCGCGCATTGAGACCGTACGCGGCACGGGTTACCGGATGATTGCGACGTGAAGACAAGCAACGGTCACCGACGGCACGCGGTGCGCGTTGCTGCGGTGGCCACGTTGATCGTAATGGTGTTCTATGTCCTCGCCGCCATCGTCTTGAACCTGATCGTCACCAACCATTTGATCAGTACGACCGACAACCGCCTCGCAGACCGGCTCGAGGACGCCCGACAGCAGACACTCGCGCTTCATCGATCGAGCCCACCGGACGAGGATGCGGACCTCGACGATGCGCCGGTGTTCTTGTGGTCGATCGCTCCGTCGGGGACAGCGACGGCCTTGACACCGACGGCGCCGGCTCTGCCTTCACGTCGCTGGGGACCGGACCCGGTCACGCTCGACGTCGGCAGCTCGACCCTACGGTTCGACACGTTGCAGACGCACGATGCGTTGCTGGTGGCCGGTCAAAGCACAGCCGCGACGTCGAACGTCCTGTCGACGCTCCTGGTGGCCGAGCTTGTCTTCGGAGTGATCCTGGCCGTTGCCGTGTTCGCTGGAGCCACAGTGGTCGGCCTGCGGGCATCTGCTCCCTCCGAGCTGGTCCGCCGCCGGCAGGCCGAATTCACCGCCGATGCGTCGCATGAGCTGCGCACGCCAATTTCGGTCATCGAGGCCGAGGTGGGCCTGGCGCTCGATCGGCCCCGCGATCCAACCGCCTACCGGGATGTGCTCAAACGGGTGGGCCAGGAGAGCACCAGGCTGCGCCGGATTGTCGAAGACTTGCTCTGGCTAGCCAGGGCAGACAGTGAGCAAGCACGGCCAGGCGACGGCGACCTCGCAGACGTTGGCGACGTAGTCGAGAAGTGTGTGGAACGTTTCAGTGCCCTGGCCGCCGCTCACGGGCTGGCTCTCACGATGGCGCGGGTCGGCAACGGCCCGTTCACCGTGCAGGCGCAACCGGATCTCATCGACCGACTGGCAGGCGTCCTGATCGACAACGCGTGCAAGTTCGCGGGAGAAGGGGGCCGGGTCGAGGTTAGCGTGCGCGACTGGGGCACCCGAGTGGACCTGCGCGTCGACGACACCGGCCCGGGGATCGCCGAAGATCAGCGGGACTTCGTCTTCGACCGTTTCCACCGGGCCACCGAGGAGGTGGCAGGAACCGGCCTCGGTCTCGCCATCGCCGACTCCGTCGTGCGTTCCACCCAAGGGCAGTGGGCGATCGGGGTCGCCGACCTGGGAGGAGCGCGCTTGGAGATCTCCTGGCGCAAAGTATCGCCGCGCAAGGAGAGGCCCAACGCGACGGGTGACACTCTTAGCGAAGCCTTAGCCTGAGCCCTTCCCTCTTCATGTAGGCGTCAGGGTGCGTCCGTACCCTGCTCGATATGGCACCAATCCGGCAGGCCAGCCCGGCGCAGCGCCGCCATGCAGCATCCATGCGCCGCGATAGTGCGTTGAACCGGCTGTCGAGCATCACTGGGTCCATCGCCATCGCCACCGTCGCCGCAGTCGGGGCGCTGGGCATCTACGTCGCCAAGGCTCTGCCGGGGCACCACGCGCCGCCGAGCTCCGGGGCGACCACCGCCACCGTGCCCTCGAGCAACAGCGGCCAGGGCGCCGGCGCCCCGGGTTCACCCGGCGCCCTCAATCCGCCGTCCGCCCCGCCACAAGCTACCTCGGCGCCTCCGCCGGTGACCAGCGGATCGACCTGATGGCCGATGCCTACGCCCCCGTCGACAGCAAGCATGTCTATCGGACCCGCGCCCTCGGCAGCATCGCGGAGCTCGTCATCGACGCCGGCGAACTGTATGCGGCTTCGCAAATGCTCGAATTCGAGCTCGCGCGCATCGATCGCGTGGCCAGTCGTTTCCGCAGCGACTCGGACTTGAGCTGGCTCAACTCCCGCGCGGGTTCTGAAGTCGTGGTCGGTCAGGATCTGTTCGAGGCGATCGACGTGGCGCTCGCCATGGCCGAGGCGACCGGCGGGTTGGTCGACCCCACGGTGGGAGCGGCCATGAACCGCCTCGGCTACGACCGCGATTTCGCCGAGGTGCTTTCCGGCGTCGACGGGGAACTGCCGGCAGTGGGTGCCGTTCCCGGGTGGCGTTCAGTCTGCATCGACCGCGGTCGGCGCGCCGTCCGACTCCCTCTGAACGCCGCCCTCGACCTCGGGGCCACGGCCAAGGCCCTCGCGGCAGACCGGGCAGCAGCGACCATCCACAACCGGCTCGGGTGCGGTGTGCTCGTTTCGCTCGGCGGCGATGCGTCTACGGCCGGCCCGGCACCTGCCGGCGGGTTCGTCATCGGCATCGCCGACACCTGCACGTCACCCGCTGTCGAGGCAATCGCCATCTCGTCGGGCGGGCTCGCCTCGTCGGGGATCGGCGTGCGCTCGTGGCGATTGGGGACCCAGCGGGTCCATCACATCGTGGACCCTGTCACCAGCCTGCCTGCAGCGCCCTACTGGCGGACAGTCTCGACGACTGCGGCGACTTGCGTTGAGGCGAACGCCGCGTCCACGGCAGCGATCGTGCTCGGGGAACGCGCCGTCGATTGGCTGGAGGGTCGCGGGCTCCCGGCACGACTCGTGCGTCTCGACGGGACCGTTGTGCGTATTCCGGGCTGGCCGATCGCCGAAGCCGGGCTGCCGGGACCGAACTGAACACTCGATGATTGCAAGCATGCTGGCCACGGTTGGCCACGGCTCGACCGCCTTGTGGTATCTGACGCGTGCCACCGGTCTGGTCTCGCTGATCCTGCTCTCGGCCACCGTCGTGCTGGGGACCGTCGCTTCGGTGGGGTGGACGACCGACCGCTGGCCGCGGTTCCTCTCCCAATCGGTACATCGGAACCTATCGCTGTTCTGCGTCGCCCTGATCGGCGTGCACGTGGTCACCACGGTGGGTGACGGCTACGTCCCCATCGGACTGGCCGACGCGGTCATCCCCTTTCGCTCTCCCTACCGCCCGATCTGGGTGGGACTTGGGGCGGTTGCCTTCGACATGCTGCTTGCCGTCGCGATCACCAGCGCGCTCCGACGCCGGATCGGCGTGGCCGCGTGGCGGGGAGTCCACTGGCTGGCCTACGCCTGCTGGCCGATTGCGGTGATCCACGGCTTGGGGTCAGGCTCCGACGCCAGGCTTCCAGGGGCCAAGGTCGTGTTTGTCCTCTGCACGGCGGTTGTCGCCGCTGCCGTGGCCTGGCGCCTGGCGGTGGGGAGGGCCCGCTCGGTGACGTGGCGGTTCGGGGGTGCCGTCGCAGGCGCCGGGGCGCTGGTGGTGATCGCGGCCTTCGCGGCCGCCGGACCGCTGCGGCCCGGTTGGTCCCACCGGGCCGGTACCTCCCCCGCCCTCCTGGCCCAACTGTCGGGTTCCGCCTCGGCGTCGTACTCCGGCGCACCGCCGTCGACCAGCACGTCCACCTCCGCCCCGCCCGTCTCGGGCATCCCGAGCGCCCCCTTCGAGACGACCGTGTCGGGAACCGTCACCACCACCTCACCTCCCAATGGCGACGGCGACGCCGAGGTCACCCTCAGCATGCAGCTGGCCGACACGACCGTGCCGCTCAAGATCCGCATCGTCGGCCCTGCCGTCAACGGCGGTGTCGACCTTCACCGGAGCGAGGTGACCTTCGGCCCGTTCAGCGGGGAGGTCACGGCGCTCGACGGGTCCACCATCGGTATCCTCGTGAGCGGCCCGACCGGCTCCCTCAACTTGACCATGAGCCTGTCGCTGAATCCTGGCGCCGAGTCGCTCACCGGCCAGCTCTCGGGGAGCGCCGCGCAATGAGCCTCACCCTTCGTCAAAGAGCTCCCACCGCGCCACAGAACACCACCCGACTGCTCTACGGGCTGGTGGGCGAAGGCACCCCGGACCCGGGGCTGCGGACCCACCTCGAACGATGGGGCGAGCTCCGTCACCAGCCCTACCGGCTGATCGACGAGCTCGAGGCAAGCGGGCTGGAGGGACACGGTGGGGCATGGTTCCCCGTGGCGGTCAAGTGGCGGGCCGTCGCCGGGGCCTCGCGTCGTCGCCCGGTCGTGGTGGCCAACGGTGCCGAGGGCGAACCCGCCAGCCGCAAGGACGCCTTGCTGCTCGCCGTGCGCACCGCACCTGGTGCTCGACGGCCTCGCGCTGGCCGCAAACGCGCTGCGCGCCCAGCGGGCCATCGTGTACGTCCCCGCCTCGAGCTTTCCGAACGTCGAGGCCGCGCTCACCGAGCGCCGCGCCGACGGCCTCGATCCCATCGCAATCGAGCTGGCCGAGTCGCCCGACACGTTCATCGCCGGTCAGGAGTCGGCTGTGGTCAACGCACTCGGGGGCCGCCTGGGCGCTGTGCCGTCCTTTGTGGGGCTGACGTCCATCCGCGAGCGTGGGGTCGGGGGCCGACCCACCCTGGTGCACAACGTCGAGACGCTCGCCCATGTGGCCCTCGTTGCCCGTTTCGGCGCCGACTGGTTCCGAGGGATCGGTACAGCACAGAACCCGGGCACGATGCTGCTGACGGTCAGCCGTCCCGGCGGGCCCCTCGTCGTCGAGGCGGCGCTCGGCTCTTCCCTCCGTGCGGCGGCAGGCGTCCGGGAGGACGATTTCGCTCGCACCCGCGCCTTCCTCCTCGGCGGCTACGGGGGCGCCTGGGTCTCCCCGCAGGTCTTCGCCGAGCTCCCCGTGTCGGAGAAGGCCGCCCGCCGCGCCGGCGCGACGCTCGGCGCCGGCGTGATCGTGCCGCTGCCTCGCGAGGTCTGCCCCCTCGCCGAGATGGCAGATGTCGTGCGGTACATGGAGAGCCAGAGCGCCGGCCAATGCGGTCCGTGCGTGCACGGCCTGGCCGAGTTGGCCAAGAACATGGATCGGCTGGCGTACGGCGGAGCGGGTGGACCCCACGTCGACCGCATCCACGAGATCTGCAGCCTGGTGGAGGGGAGGGGAGCGTGCCGGCACCCCGACGGCGTCACCCGGTTCATCCGTAGCGGCCTTGGCATCTTCGCCGATGAGATCGCCTCGCACCATCGCCGTCGCCCGTGCCCCCAGACACGGGCGGCGCGGGTACTCCCGGTGCCGGGCCGGCCGGTGAGGAGAAGGCTGGTCAGCCAGGCGTGAGCCGTCGGAGCCTCGAACTAGTCCTCGACCCCGTCGCGTGCGACGGACGCGGCGTCTGCGCGGAGATGCTGCCCGAACGCATCGAGCTCGATCGTTGGGGATACCCCGTCATCGACGCCGCGGACATCGCACCCGCCCTCTCCGAGCACGCGCTGCGGGCGGCGCGATCGTGTCCGAAGCAGGCGCTGCACCTGGTGGAACGCACGTGTTGAGCCCACCTCTCGAGGAGCTCGATCACCGCGATCAAGGAACGCCGCGCATCGAGGGCGGCCGGGCGTGCACGCTGGTCGACGTCGCGTGTCCATCGTCGCCGGCGCCGCGTCCTCGCGCTCGCCGCTGCCGCCGTTGGGGTCTTCTTCTTCTGGCTCGCTCTCTCGCTCGGCAGCGCGCTCACCAATCCTGCCCTGGGAAGCTCCGTGGGCGCACGCGCCGCGGAGTGGCTTCGTGGGCACGGTGGGGCGTCGGTCGTCATCTGGGCGGAAAACGAATGGTATTCCCACCACCAGCCGAAGATCGGCGGCGCCCTCGCGGCCGGAAGCATTCGCAAGCCGACAACGGTCCCGACCAAAACACCCGTCGTCGCCACGGTGCCGCACCTGCCCACCCCAGCATCGATCGCGCCCTTCGCCAGCCCTCCCGTTGCGGGCGAAGGCCGGTGGTCGCCGGTCGGGCGTACCGTAGACGGTCTTCCTGCCGTCTACGAGACGATGCTGCGGCCCGATGCCATCCATACCAGCTACGTCGTGGCCGTCGCCTGGATGGACACCGAGCTCTTGAAAGCCGCGCTCTACTCGGGCAGCGCAATCCCGGGTGGTGGCCCCTACACCCACACTGCGCCGATATCGCCGTCTGACGCCACGACGCTCGTCGCCGCTTTCAACGCTGGCTTCTTGATGTCCGACGCCGAAGGCGGGTACTACACCGATGCCAAGACAATCATCCCGCTGCGGACGGGGGCAGCGACCTTCGTGGTCTACAACAACGGTTCGGCCACCGTCGGGCAATGGGGCCGTGACGTGACCATGGGGCCCGACGTCGTCTCGGTGCGCCAAAACCTGGACCTGCTGGTCGACAACGGGCACGTGGTGCCAGCGGCGTACGACGCGAATTCGAGCCAATGGGGAGCCACCCTGGGCAACGCCCTCTATGTATGGCGCTCGGGCCTCGGCGTCACGGCCGATGGCGCCCTGGTCTATGTCGGAGGTCCGGGGCTCGACATTTTGGACCTGGCCAACATTTTGGAGCGGGCCGGCGCGGTGCGTGCCATGGAGCTGGACATCAACACCGACTGGGTCAACTTCAGCAGCTATCAGCCGTCGAATCCTGGGGGACCCGCGACCCTCGCCAATGGCACCACGCTCGTGCCGGGAATGACCGGCGGGCCTGGCCGTTACTTCGAGTCGTGGTGGGCACGGGACTTCATCACCATGTCGGCGGCGGGCCGCCCGTGACTGCACAGGGGAGGGTGCCGACCCAAGAGCCGAGGCTACAACGCGTGGTCGTGCCGCTGTACGACTTCGGCCCAACCGCGCCCCGTTCGATACTGGGCCCGCTGACCCGGACTGCGCGTCCGAGGCAGTGGCTCAAGAACCTCCTCGTCTTTATGGCCCCCGCCGCAGCAGGCGTGCTGGGCGATTGGCACACGACGCTGCGGGTGGTCGCGGCCTTTCTGATCTTCTGCACGGTGGCCTCGGGCACCTATCTCGTCAACGATGTCGTGGACGCCGAATCGGATCGACACCATCCCGCCAAGCGCGACCGACCCGTGGCGAGCGGAGCGCTCCGACCAGGTGTCGCGCTCGGGGCTGGGATCGCCCTCATCTTGATGGCGATCGCTGCTGCGATGCTCGTCCGCCCCTGGGGCTTGGCCGCTGTCGTGGCCATCTATGCCGGATTGAGCATCGGCTACAGCTTCCGGTTGAAGCGCGAGCCCGTCATCGAGCTGGCTGTGGTCGCGTCGTGCTTCGTACTGCGGGCGATTGCCGGCGGTGTCGTGGCCCAGGTGCCCCTTTCCAATTGGTTCCTCGTCTTCACCTCTTTCGCCGCGTTGTTCATCGTGAGCGGAAAGCGTTGCGCCGAGCACACCCGCCTCGGAGATGACCGGGGGGTGCACCGTCTTGTGCTCGATGAGTACACCGATTCCTTCCTCAAGTCGATCCTGACGATCTCCGCGACCGTCACGGTCGCGTCGTACTGCCTTTGGGCGTTCGATCGCACCGGCCTACTCGCCCACAGCGGGGACCGCGTCGTCTGGATGGAGCTCACTGTCGTTCCCCTCGTCCTCACGGTCCTGCACGTCCTCCGCCTTCTCGACGCCGGTCAGGGCGGCCAGCCCGAACTCCTGGCTCTGCATGACCATCTCCTTCAGGGCTATGGGGCGCTCTGGCTGGTCCTCATGGGCATCGGCCTCTACGGATGACGATCACCGTCGAGAGCCTGCCCCGCCCGCTGTGTGGATGGGGCAGGACAACGCCCACCACATCCCTTGTCAGCCGTCCCCTCGACGTGTCCTCGGTCTTGGCCTCGTTCTCCGACCACCGCAGCGTCATCGCCCGCGGCCTCGGACGGAGCTATGGCGACGCCGCGCAATGCACCGGTGGACTGACCGTCGACACAGCGGGACTCAGCTACATAGGCGAGCTGGACGAGGTGGTGGGGACGATCGAGGTCGGTGGGGGCGTCAGCCTGCACGACTTGATGCGCCACCTCATCCCGGCGGGCTGGTTCGTGGCCGTGACGCCGGGGACTCGCTATGTCTCGGTCGGCGGTGCCATCGCCGCGGACGTCCACGGAAAGAATCATCATCGCGAGGGCAGCTTCGTCCAGCACGTGGTGGAGATGACGCTCGTGACGCCCAGCGGGGTGATCACTGTGGCGCCAGATCGTGACCCCGAGCTGTTCTGGGCAACGGCTGGCGGTATGGGCCTGACCGGTGTGGTGGTCAGCGCCGTCCTGCGGCTCATACGTATCGAAACGTCGTGGATGCGGGTGGTCTGCCAGCGTTTCACTCGACTCGAGAACCTGATGTCGACCATGGAGCAGACGGACTCCCGTTACCACTACAGCGTGGCGTGGCTGGACTGCATCGGCGGCAGCAACCGCGCCCACTCGGTCCTGACGAGGGGGGACCACGCGTCTTCCGGAGCTCTTCCCGACAAATTGCGTGGGTGCAGTCGGGAGTCCCCGGGCGACCCGAGGTTCCGGGTGCCGGGGTCGACTCCACGCCACCTCGTGAATCGTTTATCCGTCCGCGCTTTCAACGAGCTCTGGTTTCGGGCCTCCCGGACGTCACGGGGTTCGCTCCGTCCGCTGGCCGGGTTCTTCCACCCTCTCGACAGCGTGGCTCGGTGGAACCTCCTGTACGGACCGCAGGGCTTCGTGCAGTATCAGTTCGCCGTGCCTCCGGCGCGGGGGGATGTCATCGAGGATGCCGTGCACTCGATTGCGTCGTCGGGAGTTCCCTCCTTTCTCGCGGTGCTAAAGCGTTTCGGACCCGGGACCCCAGGCCCACTCTCCTTCAGTCAAGAGGGCTGGACCCTCGCGCTCGACTTTCCACTCGGTCCGCCCGGACTGCCGGCGTTGCTGGACCGCCTCGACGATGCCGTGGCAATAGCCGATGGTCGCGTCTACCTGGCCAAGGACTCCCGGCTGCGACCGGAGCTCCTCCCTGTCATGTACCCCAGGCTGGGCGAGATGGCTAGGGTCCGTCGGCGCGTCGACCCCGAGGGAGTACTGGCCTCCGACCTCTCGCGCCGCCTCGGCATCTTGTCATGAACGACGCGTTCGGTCATCCCCAATCGGTCGTTGTGCTCGGCGGGACGTCGGACATCGCACACGAGCTTATTGCGCTGCTCGTCGAGGACCGCGGGAGATCCCTCGTCCTCGCTGGACGCGACCGGGTGGCGCTCGAACAGACCGCCAAGGACTTTCGTCACAGCGTGGCGCACGTGGGATTAGTGACCTTCGACGCCAGCACGCTCGATGACGTCGACAAGACCGTCGTCCGGTGCTTCCAGGCCGCAGCTGAGAGCGTTGATGTTGTCATCGTCGCTGTGGGTGAACTCGGGTCACAGGCGGAAGACGAGATGGATCCCGATCGGATCGCGCACATGGTGACGGTGAACTTCACGTGGCCAGCTGTGGCGCTGTCTGCGGTTGCGGCCCAGTTGAAACAGCAAGGTCACGGGCGCATCGTCGTACTGTCCTCAGTGGCTGGATTCCGTATCCGACGCTCCAACTTCGTCTACGGCTCGGCAAAGGCGGGTCTGGACGGCTTTGCGACCGGCCTTGGCGAATCCCTCCGAGGAACCGGTGTCTCCGTCCACATCGTCCGACCCGGCTTTGTCAAAACCAAGATGACTGCCGGCAAGATTCCTGCCCCCTTTGCTGTCGATGCTGTCCGGGTGGCGTCGGACACTGTGCGCGGCCTCGAACGTTCTGAGACAGTGATCTGGTCGCCAAGTGTCCTTCAGTGGGTGTTCCGAACTCTCCGCGTGCTGCCACCGTTCTTATGGCGCCGAATGCCGGCTGAAGGGCCATGCTGCGCCGGTCGGGAAAAGACGAACGCGGTGCGATGATGACGGGAGGCCATAGTGTGTCCCGCCATCGCGGGGCATCGTTCACAACGAGGAGAGTCGTCGTGTCACAACGAACGAGGCCGGTGGATGCCGCACGAGGGCCCGCGGGCGCCAACCGATCCCGCAGGTACCGACGGCGTGTCCGCTTTGACGGCCCGCCGCCGCGGGCACTGGCCCTCTCGGGCTGGGCGCTTCTGCCCTTACGTGGCTTTCTGGGTGTCACCTTTTGCTTCGCCGGGCTCCAGAAGCTGGCTAATCCGAACTTCTTCAATGCGAACAGCCCCTCGAGCATCCAGGCTCAGCTGATCGCATCCATTCGGATCAGTCCGTTGCACGAGCTGCTCGGACACCTTTTGCGCATCGCGGTCCCAATCGGAATTGCGATCGCTCTGGCCGAGTTGGCAGTAGGTCTGGGAACGATCTTGGGGTTGTGGACGCGAGTCGCCGCCGCTGGCGGGATGGTGCTCGCGTTCACGCTCTTCCTCACGGTGAGTTTCCATTCGTCTCCGTACTACACAGGAGCCGACATCGTCTTCGTCTTCGCCTGGATCCCGCTTGTCCTCGCTGGGTCGGGCGGCGTGCTCTCCCTCGACGGGGTGATCGCAGCGCGGGTGGCGGGCGAGTACGACCTGGGGCCCCCGACGGTCGTGCCCGTCCGCTTTGCCGTGGTCCAGCAGTTGTGCGGCCACTACGAGAACGACACCTGTAGTGCGAAGGCGGGAAATCGCTGCGACGTCCACGGCTGTCCCTTCCTGTCTGCTGAGCAGGCGGGGCGCGGCAGCACCGTGCCGGAGAGAGGTGTTGACGCAGTCGATCGTCGAACCGTCGTTCTCGGAGGCGCCGCGGCCGTCGCTGCGGCGCTCACAGGCGGCGTGGTGGCCGGAACGGCAGCTGGGCTCGGACGCGTCGTCGGTGGCGCAAAGAGCCCCGCGAGCGAGAGCGTCTCGCTTGCTCCCTCTCGCCCGGGTGCACCAGGTGTCTCGGGCTCGAGCACGATGACAACTGCTCCGGGGTCGTCTGTTTCGAGCACAACGGCACCGGCAGGGACTCCCATTGGCCTCGCCAGCCGAGTTCCTGTTGGAGGGGCCGCGAGTTTCACGGATCCGAAGACCGGCGACCCTGGGTTGGTCCTCCAACTCGTCAAGGGACGCTTTGTCGCCTATGACGCCATCTGTCCCCATGCCGGATGCACCGTCGGGTATTCCTCTGCCGCCAACCTCATCGTGTGTCCGTGTCACGGCTCCGAGTTCGACCCGAGCACCGGCGCGGTCGTGAGCCCGCCGGCACCCCATGGCCTGAGCTCGATACAGGTGGCCGTCGACGCCAATGGCGACCTTGTAGTCGACGGCTGAACGGATCTTGGCTGGCAGTAGAGCGCCCTACTACGGGGGCGAACTCAATGGACGTAGTGGAAACTGGGTGGACGCAACCGCACGGTGGGGGACTGGGGTCGACCCCGGAGACGAAAACACCACCTGGCCAAGGTGAGGTCGCGGGTTCGAATCCCGTCTTCCTGCCTATCATAGCAGGTCAAGGGCTGTTTTTCAAACCTACAGCCTTCGGCGAGTGAAGCGGCTCGACTCAACCACCGTGCCGTGCGACTTCTGACACAACTGCCGAGTGCAATAGCTCAGCGGCATCGGCGGGGAGCAGGAACCCATCGGCACGATCGCTCATCACCGCACGAGCCCAGGCTGCAACGAACTGGCCGTGGGTCTTGTAGAGGCTGGCGACGTGAGCTGCGCTGTATGGCACGGTGGAGCCGAAGAGGACGCAGAAGCCCCCGCTGTTGCCTTGGCTACCCAGCGCAGCGATCGGCGCGTCAACTTGTGGAGTTCGTACACCTCCGATGACGTTTCCGTTTGCGTCAAGTGTGTACACGACTGGCGAGACGTGGGTCGTTGCCAGGAGGGGCGCCCGGGGAGGCGGAGTTCCCGTGACAACCCACCTGTTAAGCCAGTAGATGGCGGCGTCGAGTGCCCAGTGTGTTCCGCCTGTGTTGATAGGAACGGCGCAGTTGAAGCCACCCACCGGAGTGCGCGTCGGGTTCTGCATGGCAGCCAGGTTCTTCACTGCACCCTCACCATTGCCGGTGTCGTTCGGACCTATGGCGAGACCGTAGTAGTCGTAGTGCGAGCTGCCGGCGACCTCCCAGAGTCGGAACCACTTTGGATTCCCATAATGCAGCCGGTCAGTCAGGTTGCTGTTGTCGACGTCGGTCTCGGTCTCGAACTCGAGGACCGGAACACCGAGGTCGCTGCGGATCGTGGTCGGGGTCGGTGCCGCGTAGTTGGTCTGCGGCGCTTGGGAAAGTGGAGCGCCGGTGCCGAATTGGCTGTGTACGAGAAAACCTTGGTAGACGTGCGCTATCGGCTGTATCGCATCGATGTAGGTCATGAGCCGCCCGGCTGACTGCGACTCACCCGCCGCGATGAGTGTATGTGACCGCAGACCACCCAAGATCTTCGATGAATCTTCGCGGATCGTCTGGCCGGCCTGCGAGAAGATGTCGTAGGAGAAGCTGTCGCCTGGGTGCGAGAGCGACGAGTACTCCGCCGAATCGGTGGTTTTCGCTGAGTTGACACCGACTTGTTGGGCGGACACTCCCACCCAGGCGAAGCCATCGCGAATCAGTTCGTTGTGGGACAGTGTCCAGTCAGGGCTGTCATCCGTCCCGCCGCTCACATTGAGCCACTCAACCACTACCGTCCCGTTGAACTTCTTCGGGTTGATCGGACGGTAGACGGCTATCCGCGTCTTAAAGGGTGCGCTGGCGCCTACTGCGACCGCCCACTTGCCGTCGCTCGTCAGAGGCTGCGCGGGCGTATATGAGTGGGCGGTACCAGAGACGAAGAACTGGGACTTCTCGTAGCCGACCTTTGACAGGTTGAAACTTGTGCCGTAAAGGGTGTTGTTGAACGTGGGAGAGCCAACCGGAAAGGGCCCAGTGACAGTGACGCCCGAGAGGGCGTGTGAGGTGCTGGTCGATGTCAAACCGCCGGAGGTCGCGGACGACGCGGAGCTCGGTGGACCACCGCACGCCACGAGGACGACGCTCAAACATAGGCCCGCTGCGAAACCGCGGGCTATGTGCCAGTGGCCGTTCCTCCTAGAAAGATCTCTGTCGGTAGTTTTGTCTGACGGCATGGCCTACCCCTAGGCGGAAGTGCACCACAGTCACTCTGATGGATGTCGATAGCAAGTCTCGCATTATCCGCCAGAAGGATGCCCATGATGACCGGCTCTGAATCGGTCGGAGGGCAACGTCGCGTTTTCGGAACAACAGCAAAACGTGTAGTCGTTTGCTTTGTCAGTACTTCCGCGATGCTCTGCTGAACAAGCAGACCTTGCGTTGGCGCGCCTGCGTGTTGCGGGGCATGAGAGGCGACAGCCATCGGGTGGCACCAACGCGCGGTCCGGCGGGCTGCGATTGGAAGCTCATTGACTCGTCTATTTTCGGTTAGCGTCAGCGCTTCGGATCCCTAAGGCCGGGTGGACGCCCAAAAGCGCCTCTGAGAAGCTGATTAGGCGTTGGCTCCTGACGGCACTGCGGAATCGTTGGTGGATGGCGCTTGGATGGGGTGCCCTTCAGCACCAGCGGGCAGAGAATGATCAGATCGTCGACCGTGCGTCCACCTCACGCACGCGCTGAGCAAGAGCCTCCAGCAACTTGCGAACCACCGGCGGGGCTTTTTTCATCAAGGTGAGCAGGTCCTCACGATCCAGCTCCAGCACCTCGAGATCGGTGATGGCCCTCACCGTGGCGGATCGTCGCCTACCGTCGATTAGCGAAAGCTCACCACATCGCCCGGCCCCAGCTGGGCGATCCGCTTGCCGTCCCTGGTCACCTCCGCCTGCCCGGTAGCGATGAGGTAGGCCAGGCCGCCGAATGCGCCCTGGCGTGTCATCACGGTCCCTTTCGCGAGGTCGGCCTGGACCGTTAGGGCGGCGACCTGGGCGAGCTGATGCTTACTGCACGTCGAGAACATCGGCATTCCTGCGAGGAGCTCGATTCTGCGAGCCCGACCTAAGGAGCCCTTCACCCGCGACACCATAGCGAAGAGCGGAATCTGGGGCTGGACTACCGCTGATCGCCAAGGCCCTGCGCCCAACGCTCCCACGCCTACCGCACCAAGGAGCGAACGGCGGCTTACGCGACGCGAGGCCACGCATAATCAGCAGGTTCGGTCCGGCCTGGCAGTCTCGCGCCGAGGAAATGTCCTCAATGTATGGGGATGGGACCCAACGCAGCGCGCCAGAAACAGCGGCAAGACGTCACGCTCGTCATCCCACTCCCAACACGAACGGCCAACTGGCAGACTCGCCAAATGCGAGCCCGTCTCTTAGGAGGACTGGGTGCGATGCATCGAGCCGACCAGCCACGATCCGTGATGGCCGTGGCACGGATCGTCGCGATTACGGGCCTTTTGATCGTCACGGTATTTGCTATCTGCACGAGCCGCGGAGCAAGCGCGACGTTGGTTCCGAACCGGGCCGCACCGAAGGCAGAGATCGTCGATGGGGTGCCGCTCATCCCGACGGCGCCATCTCAGCGCGACGAATGTCAGAAGTTCGCCAACCACCTGAAGAGGCCGGTTCCGTGCCCGGGATTGTTACCCGATCCCATTCCAGATACTTCGGCCTCCGCGACAGAGCAGTGCATCGGGCAGGTCGGAGCGTTTTCTGAGACCGCGTGTGGACCGGCGGCGATTGAATGGTTTGGGAATACATTCGAACTGAGCCAGTCCAACTTCCAGGTGCCGTCTGGCTATGTCGGTGTGACGTTTGAGCAATACAACGGAGCGGTGGTACCGCAGCGTTCAATCAGCGGTGGACCGCTAGGACACTTTGTCTTCATGGCTGGGACGGATCTTCCCTACGTCATGACGCACAAGCGTGGCGGGAACATCTCACCGGTGCCGTCATACTGTTCGCCCCTGCGCGGATCACATGTTCGCGTGCAGGAGCGGGCGGCCAGTGTCTACCAATGCGGTTCGGATCAGTCACTCAACCAGCTCGAGCTTGTATCGGGGCACACCCTTTTGGTTTGGACGGACGCGGGAATCACCTCTGAAGTCAGCTTCCACGGGCACACTGAGGTAAACGTGGATCTGGATGTTGCGGTGGCGAATGCCACTGTGCTGGTCTCACCTCGGAAGGGATAACAGGACTCATCGAGCGGTGTCCAAGTAAACGAGCTCAGAAAGTACGGCGCGTAAGGATAGGAGATCGCGGTCACTTGCCTTGCTGAGTCCCGACCTTTACGTCTGGATGCAGGCCAGCCGTCCAAAGCAATAGGGCTCAGGCTTCACCCGGCTATCGATGCTGATTGCGTAGCGCAACGGATACGATATTTACGTGCTGAAAGCAACTACCGAGACTGATGCTGAGTCGGGCCCGGCGGCCGGTCACGTCGATCGCTTCGACGAGGCGTTACAGACCATCGCCCGGTCGATCACCCAGGTCCGCCTTCACGAGCGACTCCTGCGACTGGCGGGGGTCCGGGTCGACCGGGCCGGAGCCACCCTGCTTTTCAAGCTCTCAGCCAAGAGCGGCTCACTCCGAGTCACCGACCTCGCCGAGATACTGGGAGTCGACACCCCGACGGTGACCCGTAAAGTCCAGCAGCTCGAGCGCGACGGGATGGTCGTTCGACAGACCGACCCTGACGACCGCCGAGCCTCGAGAATCCGCCTCACCCCGGCCGGGCGCCGGACCATAGAACGGGTGCGGCGGGCCCGCCGAGCCTGGCTCGAGCAACTCTTGCAAGATTGGGACGACGACGACCTGTCCAATTTGACCGTCCTGTTCAGTCGTTTCGCGGAGGACCTCGAGGGAGACCTGGACGACGCCCGTGACTGAGCTGATGAAGGCCCCGGTCGATGAAGAGGCCGCCGGCGCCGAGCACCGACGGATCCTGGTGATCCTTGGCGCGCTCATGATGGGGATGGCACTGGCCGCCCTCGACCAGACCATCGTGGCGACGGCACTCCCCACCATCGCCGGCGATCTGCATGGGCTCAACCACTTGTCGTGGGTGGTGACGGCCTATCTCCTGACCACCTGTATCTCGACTCCGCTATGGGGAAAGCTGGGCGACCTCTACGGCCGTAAGGCGCTCTTCCAGCTGGCCATCGTGATCTTCTTGATCGGCTCCGTGCTGTCCGGGCTGTCCCAGTCCATGGCTGAACTCATCGCTTTCCGGGCGATCCAGGGGATCGGGGCCGGCGGGCTGATGGTCGGGTCCCAGGCCATCATGGGCGACGTCGTATCGGCCCGGCAGCGGGGCAAGTACATGGGCTACTTCGGCGTTGTCTTCGGCGTCACCAACGTGGCGGGTCCACTGCTCGGCGGATTCTTCACCGAGCACCTGTCGTGGCGCTGGATCTTCTACATCAACCTGCCACTCGGTATCCTCGCCCTGTTCGTCGTGGCCGCGGTGCTCGACCTTCCGGTGAAGCGGGTACCGCACAAGATCGACTGGGCCGGAACCGCCTTCCTCTCCGTTGGCGTCACTTGCATCATCTTGCTCACCACCTGGGCCGGCTCCGAGTACGCCTGGGGCTCGCCCGTCATCATCGGCACCGGGCTCGTCGCCCTGGCGTCGCTGGGCATCTTCTGCTTCATCGAGACGAGGGCCTCCGAGCCCATCATCCCGCTCTGGCTCTTCAAGAACCGGACCTTTACCGCCACTTCGGCCGTCGGGTTCATCATCGGCTTCTCCATGTTCGGGGCCATCATCTACCTGCCCCTGTATCTCCAGATCGTCCACGGAGCTTCGCCGACCCTTTCGGGCCTCGAGCTCCTGCCGATGATCGGCGGGATGCTGCTCACCTTCATTTCGAGTGGGCGCATCGTGACCCGCACCGGGCGCTACAAGGTGTTCCCGATCGTGGGCACGGGCGTCCTCACGCTCGGCCTGCTCTTGCTCACCCAGCTTGGACCGCACACCCCCTATGGGGAAGTGGCTGTCTTCATGTTCATCACTGGGCTCGGCATCGGCCTGGTCATGCAGGTGCTGGTCGTCGCCGTGCAGAACGCGGTGCCGTACTCCGCGCTCGGAGTGGCCACGGCAACTTCGACGTTCTTCCGGACCATCGGGGGAGCCTTCGGGGTGGCCGTCCTCGGTGCCGTCTTCGCCAGCCGCCTGATCTCACAACTCAAGCTGCATGCCACGTCGGCCGAGCTCAAGTTGGTCAGCGGCTCGAACGTGACAGCCAACCCTGCCCAGATCGACCACCTTCCGCCCGCTCAGCGCACCTTTGTCGTCAGTGCCTTCAGTCACTCCGTCGAGACGGCCTTCTTGGTCGCTGTGCCCTTCGTCGTCGTGGGCTTCATCCTGAGCTGGCTCATCAAGGAGATCCCTCTGCGCACGACTGCTTTCGTCGCCACCCATCGACCCAATGGCGAACAATCGCAAGGGAGCAATGTGAACGGGGATGCGGTTGACGGGTCCCCCGTGCCAACGCCGGTGACCAGCCCCGGCTGGGAGAGCCTGTAGGAGATTGGCTCACCTGTGCCGGACCCCACGTGGCGACCGAGCGGCCAACGACGGAGGCCGCAAACTCCCCAAAGCCGCAAAGACGCTCGGAATAGATCTGATAAGCCCGGGGCCGGAGGTTCATTTTCCTTCCGCGGCGCCACTGTCCGCTCCAAAATTTAGAGCGAACTCTCGGTCTTTCTCAGATCATGGGGTTGGCCTCGATCGCCCGGGTATTGCGGGCGACCCAGCTCTCAGTGCCTTCGACTATCTCGTAATCGCGTACGTCACATATGGTGTCCCACCGCTCGGCGAGTAATTCTGGGCTCACGTCGAGACCCTCATGCACGTAGCCGCCGGTCTCGGCGACAAACAGACGGCTATAGCGTCGCATTCCCGCCGTGAAGACCTCGCCTTGGACCGGGCAGGTTTGGTGCGCCAGCACCGCGGCCAAGGGGGCAACAAGCGCCGGATGACGTTCCGGTTCGGGATCCGGGTCGGCGCCGCCCAGATCCCGCGCTGACATCATGCGCGTGTTGGCCATGGGCGCCAGCGCGTTGACTTTAATGTCACTGCTCTGGCCAGCAGAGACGGCCGAGAGAGCCCGCGTGAGTCCGATGACCGCTGCCTTCGCAGTTCCGTAGGACGTGAGGCTGCGCATCCCGAGAGCCGCCGTAGAAGTGGTGAGCACAATCCGTCCGTATCCGCTTGCCACCATGTGGGGCCAGCAGGCTTGGACCGTCAAGAAGCTGCCGATTACGTGCACGTCCAGGTGCCGCTGCACGTCGGAAAGGTCGATGTTGGGGAAGTCGTCCGTGTTGTAGATGCCCGCGTTGTTGATGAGCACGTCCAGCCGCCCGAACGCCTCGACAGCCCGCTCAACCAAGCGCGTGGCTCCTTCCGGGGTCGAGACGTCAGAGTCGTCAGCCACAGCCGATCCACCGGCGGCGCCTATCGCCTCGGCAGCCCGTCGGGCTGGTCCAGCATCTCGGCCTGTTCCGTCGATAGCGACGCCCCGGTCATTGACAAGTACGTCCGCGCCGCGTGCCGCGAGCAAGCGAGCGTGTTCCAAGCCGATTCCCCGTCCGGCTCCGGTGACAACCGCCACTCGTCCGTCGAACCTCAAACTGTCCATACGAATCTTCTCCTCCACCTGGACCGACCCCGACCATATATTTAGGGGCGTATCCCGACCGGATATTTAGGGGCGTATCCCGACCGGAAAGGGACTCATTGTCTACGGTCCCGGATGGAATTGGGGCCACACTCTGGTCCGAGGAGCGCTCAAGGTGCTTCCCGAAAGAGGCCAGCCCGTCTTTTCGCTCCAAATGACTTCCGATCCACCAATAGAGGTCCTATTCGGCCCGGACGATTGTGTTTTGCGTCGTCCCGACTTCGTACAGATCTCCACTTCGCCTACCAACGGCATGTGAGTTCGAGCCGGGCCGGTCCCGGGCCGACCCGGGTCCGGCGGGCCCCGGCCCGGCCAGAATCCGACTCTTCCAGCCGGCCACGTCGTCGTAGTACCTCCGCCGCTCGCCACGGGGGTTTCGCAACAGGATCTGGGTTATCCTCCGCAGGTCAGGGGGCATGTTGCAGGGAGCGGGCTGCCCGACACGCAGGAGGCGGCATGACGAACGGTGGCGACGGATACGAGTCGTCCAGCGACTCCGATGTGACCCGCATGGCCGTGCCGGTTGACGTAGAGGCAAGCAGGCGGTGAGCCACGCTCAGCCCGTGGGGACGTGAGGAGGCGGACGCGGTGACGTCGGCCGAGGAACGGCGGGCGGTGTCGGCGGAGGACCGCCTGTCACTGCTGATCGATCGCCTGCTGGCGTCGATGGACGCTGCTGGGTCCATCGGAGCCTGGGACCGTGTGGTCGAGTTCGCTGACGACGTGCTGGCCGTCGATCCTCCGAACCGGCGCGCCGCTGCGATGATCGAACGGGCGACCCTAGGAGACTGTTGAACAAAGGGCTTGGCAGGCGTATGTTCGAGCCAGCAAGCCCGGGTATGTCCGACTGAAGCGCCGGCGTGAAAATGGGTTAGAGCCGGCCACCCTGGATGGGCAGAGCCCAAAGGTGAGGTCCCATTATTGACAACCTGGGCTTGCGCGCTCGGAATCAGGTGGTGCTGAGCGTCCAGGCTCCGTCGTAAGACAGGCCGAGGTTGATCAGGCGCCTGAGGTTGATGGCGGCGATGCGAAGTGAGAGCCCAAGTTGGTTCCTCTCGACCCCGCGGAAACGCACCCGGCGATGTGCATCGGCGACGAACCACGCAATCGCACGCTCGACCATCGGGCGGAATCGTCGGTAGTCCTCTTTGTACTCACCTCGGCGCCACGATGCTCTCCGCGCGACCAGCTCTTTGTCGTGAGCAGTGAGTTCGAGCGTTCGACCCCGTTGGGCAGAGGTGCAGCGCTCGCGCAACGTGCACCCACCACAGTGAGCCTGGAAGATGGCATTGAGGCCGGGGGTGATCGTGACTGTGTGCCCGGCGGGACAGGTGGCGGTGCCGGCGTCGTGGTCGACGACGAAGTCGTCTCGATCGAAGCCGCCGGGGACCACAGGTTGGCTCGGCCAGGGCTTGATGACCGTTTGGTGCTCGGCTGCTTGGAGCGCCGCCAGCGTCTCACCCGACGCATAGCCGGTGTCGCCGAGCACCATCAGCCCGGGGTCTTCACCCGCGACCAGCGCTGTGGCGCAGCGCCCGTCGACGACGTTCGCCTTGGTCAAGATGGCCTTGGTCACCAGCCCGGTCTCGGGTTCGATGGCGATGTGGGCCTTGTAGCCGTCTCGGTATTCAGAGCGGGACTTGCGCATGTGGCGGGCTTCGGGATCGACGGTCGAGATGATCCGGTCTTTGGCCACACGCTGGGCGATCTTCCAGGTGCCGTCCTCGTCTTGTTCGACGTCTTGGCCGGCCACGAGGGCCAACAGGCCGAGTGCGTCAGTCGCCTCAGGGTCGCGCATACCCGCGTCGAATGCCTCGAGCAGCGCGAGCGCATCGCGGACCAGGCCGTCGACCAAGGCTGCCTTGGCGACGGGGTCGTCCCAGGCGATGAGGGGCTTGCCCGAGGACTCGTAGTCATGGGCCGACAACGGCACACGATCGGCTCGGGGACGATCCGACGCACCCGGCGGATGGCCGAGATCAGCTGGGTGACGGTGTCTTGGGTGGCCACGGCGTCGTCGAGGAGGGTCGAGTCGAGGGCCCGGCAGTCCTAAACGTTCCCTGCCCGGAGGCCAGCGGGCCTTCGTCACCTTGGTCTTTGCCGACATCGTCCAGTCGACCGACATGGCCGATGTGGCCGAGCCGGAGGTCGTCCAGGACGTATTCGTCGTCTACCGCCGGGTGGCCGCGGAGACCATCGAGGAGCTTGGCGGTCGCGTGCTCCAGTTCCAGGGCGACGGCGTCGTGGCGTGCTTCGGCTACCCCGTGGCGCACGAGGACGACGCGCGGCGCGGCGTCCTGGCCGCTCTGCGGCTGGTCGAGCGGATGGGGCACGCAGGCATGGAACTGCGCGGTCGCCACGGCATCGAGCCTGCCATCCGCGTCGGCGTCCATTCGGGCACCGTTGTTGTCGCCGGGCTGGCCTCGGGGGTCCTCGACGGCTCTGCCCTCGCGGGATCGGCCCCCAACGTGGCGGCGCGTCTGCAGGGTGAGGCCGAGCCCGGCACCGTGGTCATCAGCGAAACCACTCGGCAACTCGTCGAACCGCATTTCGAGCTGAAACCGATCGGGACACGCTCCCTCAAGGGAATCAGTCGCCCGATGGAACTGCACCATGTGGTGCAATCGAACCTGGCCGTCCCCCCCTCGGGTCGTGGGCTCCCCGATTCGGTGGCCCTGGTCGGCCGCGACGGTCAGAGTCGCCTCCTCCGGTTCACCTGGAAGCGCCTCGTCCACGACGCCGAGGGCGCCACCCGGCCCGGGGAGGCCGTCGTCGTCGTTCGCGGGGTCGCCGGCATCGGGAAGTCGGCGCTGTCCGCAGAGCTCGCTGCGCACGTCCGCCTGGAAGGCGGTGCCGTGCTCGAGGCCAAGTGTTCGCCCTATCACGGCAACGTCGCGCTCTGGCCCGTCGGGCGCATGCTCGAGCAGCTGCTCGGGTTCTTCCCGGACCAACCGTCAGAGGAGCGGCTCGCCGAACTGGAGGCCCGGCTGGAAGATGCCGGTCTCCCGGGGGACACCCTGCCCCTGCTGGCCGCTCTGCTTGGGCTCGACACAGACGAACGGCGGTCTCGCCCGGAGGTGGACGCACTCGCTCTTCGCCAACAGACGCTTCGGGCCTTGATCGCCTGGCTCGCCCACACCGCCACGTTGACGCCGACCTTGGTGTTGGTCGAAGACCTCCACTGGGCTGATCCGACCACTGTCGACCTGTTGGGGCTCCTCGTGACCGAGAGCGTCCCCGGCACGATGATCCTAATCACGAGTCGGCACCCGCTCGATGAGCCGTGGGCGTCGTCGATCCTCGACATCGAGCTGGAACCGATCAAGGACAAGGAAGCGGCCGGGCTGGTCCGGGCGCTGACCGACGGTGGCCTAGACGCAAAGCAGCGTCGCCTGATCGTCGAGCGGGGCGCCGGTGTCCCGCTCTACCTCCAGGAGCTGACCCGTAGCGCCGTCACCGCCAATCCGGGCGAGGTGCTTCCTCCTCGAATCCACGAAATCCTCACAGCGCGTCTTCGGGCACCCGGGATCGACCTGCGCGTCGCACAGCTGGCCGCCACGCTCGGTGCTGAGTTCGACGTAGAGCCGCTGCGCCAGCTGGCCGGGCGGCCGGTCGAAGATGCGCTGGTTCGACTCGAGAACGCCGCGCTCATCGAGCCGGTCGCCGAAGTCCGGCTGGGACGATACCGCTACCGGCATGGCCTCCTGCGCGACGCCGCCTACGAGACGCAGGTGCTGTCAACCCGTCAGGCGACTCATCGCAACATCGCGGAGCTGTTGGGTTCCGCTGCGACCTCACCCGGAGATCTCGCCGTCGTCGCCCAACACTGGGACCTGGCCGGCGATGCATCACAGGCCGTTCCTGCCTACATCGTGGCGGCCCAGGCGGCGCAATCGATGGCCAGCCACATCGAGGCCCGTCACCAGCTCGAGCGAGCCCTGGAGCTGGTAGCAGCGATGCCCGAGGGCGACGAGCGCGACCTGACCGAGCTCATGATCCGGACCCAACGCACCGTCAGCACGAGCTCCCTCTTCGGGTACGGACATCCCGAGGTGTTCGAGGACTTCTCGATCGCGCAGGAGATCTGCCGCAGGCTCACTGACCGGCCCGAGATCATGCCGGCCCAGGTCGGAATCTGGAGCTACCTGCTGGTGCGCGGCTCTGTCGACGCCGCCACGGTCGTGCTCGAGCCCCTGGCCGACGTGCTCGACGAGCCCGCGACAGCCTGGTTCGCATCAGAGATCAAGTCGTGCATGGGTTACGGCGCGTTCTACCAGGGGAGGCTCGACGAGGCACACCGCTGGCTCGTCGAAGCGTGGGAGGGGTACCGCTCGCGATCGGCCGAAGCGGCAGCCTCCCCGTTCTGGCCCCTGCCGCACGACCCCGTGCCGATCACGGCGGTCGCGCTGGCCTGTGTCGCCGCGCTGCGGGGCTGCACGGAAGAAAGCGCGATGTGGGAGCGGCGGGCTCTCGCCACTGCCGAGGAGCTCGCTTTCCCGTCCGGGCCATTCAGTTCGGCCTTCGTCTCCGTCTATCTGGCCTGGATCCGGATGATCACGGGTAACCCGGATGAAGCCCGTGAGTTCGGGCGGCGCACGATCGAGATCGCGGAACGATGCCGATTCGACTATTTCCAACTGCTCGGTAGGCAGTACGTCCTGATGCCTGAGCCCGACCGGCCTTGTGACGTGGCAGAGCTCGAGCAGTACGGAGTGGGGATGGATCTCGTCGGCCACGTGGCGTTCCGCCCGACGTTCCTCGGCATCGTCGCCCAGAACTACCACTTCCTCGGTGACGCCGACCCGGCGCTCCGCGCCCTCGCAGAGGCCATGGACCAGGCCGAGATATCTGGGGAGCTGGTCCACCAACCGGACCTCTTGCGCCTGCGCGCCGAGATCAACGCAGCCGCCCACCCCGACCGGATCGACGAGGTGGTCACGGATCTGGTCGCCGCCGTCGAGATCGGCCTTGCCCAGGGGTCTCTCCTTCTAGCGCTGCGGGCGGCCAACGAGCTGGCTCGGCTTGCCCACGACGTCCGCCCGCCGGATTGGAGTGACCGGATGCGCGTCGTGCTCGAGCGGTTCCCACCCAATTCCTCAAGTCCGGAACTCGCCGAGGCGCTGGACCTTCTCGGCGTCTGACGTGGGTCGTTCCTAAGGATCGGTGGCCATCCTCGGCGGTGGCATGGGCGTACTGGCCAGCGCGTTCGAGTTCACGGAAGGTGACGGGACCAACCGGATCGAGCGCATCACCGTCTATCAGCGAGGATGGTGCAGAGAAAGTCATGTATGCCGGCTACTACCCGATGGGGCTGAGCCTCGACCGAACCTTCGCCGAGCTTCCGAACGTACCGTTTCGTGGCCACGTCTCGCCGTTGTTCCTGCCTGACAATGCCATGCGGTTCGCCACGCACTCGGTAACGCTTCTGGCCGTCGATCATGGCGAGGAAGTACTCCCCGTCAGGTGCTGGACCACCCAGGTATCGGACCTCGGTGTTCATGCTGAAGAACCACGGCATAGCTGGGTCGACGTCGAGTGATATCTCCGAGGCCAGGGCCGTCGTGCGAGCGAGGACTCTGAGACCCTCGAGCAACTCCGACTCTGTTTCGGCGTCGTCCTCGACGGTC
This sequence comes from uncultured Acidimicrobiaceae bacterium, assembly GCA_963744935.1. GTDB lineage: Bacteria > Actinomycetota > Acidimicrobiia > Acidimicrobiales > RAAP-2 > Bog-473. Next base: position 202,681 of record CAVUVM010000008.1, on the reverse strand, counting down.
TGAGTCAGGTCGTCGAGCATCCGCCGGACCAATTGCCACGCGTCCAATGTGAGTGGTGTTTTATCTTTTGCGGTCATCATCTCTCCTTCTCTGTGGAGGCGTAATCCGGCGAATTCGGCAGACCGACGGCGATGGAGCACAGATTTCGGTTGATCAATGTCGTGAGGTCCGCCATACCTTCGCCAGCAACCCAGTCATCGAGCGCCAGGCGGACAGACGCCATCACCAGCGCGCCGACCAGGCGTGGCCGCGCGTCATCGCCGGTGATGTCGTCGAAGTAGGAGGTGACGACCTCAGCGATCGCTTGCTCGTAGCCCGCATAGATCAGAAGAGTCCAGGCACTGAGCGCGGGGGAGGAGCGAGAGAGCTGGGCCTGGGACAGGGCAAGCTCTTGAAAGTCCGCGAATCCGCGGGTCAGCTCCCCAAAGGCCGCCCGAACGGCATCGAGGGGCCCAAGCTCCGGCGCCTGTCGGCTCAGCGCGTCGATGACCATCCGTAACCACACGCCGGCCAAGCCCTCGGCGACGGCTCGCTCCTTGCTGTCGAAGTAACGGAAAAATGTCGCCCTTCCGACCTCGGCTTCCTCGGAGATCTGCTCGACCGTGGTGGCGACCAGTCCGTGCTCGAGGGTCAGGCGCGCCGCGGCCGCGGTGATGCGGGAAGACGTCGCCTGGCGTTTGCGCTCCCGAAAGCCTCGGTCCAAACTCTGAGACATAATCTCAAATGATATGCCATCTCACGATGGCTATCTGACCACTGTGCGCTCGACCATCGTGGAGCTCCAGTGGGTTGAAGTAGGTCTCGTAACCCTCCGATGCCGTCCATCCGCCTCAGCCGGCGAGGTGCGTGCAACCATGGTTGTCATGAGATCGCGGGCATATCTTGCGCCACGCATCAGGCACATTCGACGCCGTGCCGCCGTGCTCTCGAGTGTCGTGCTGGTCGTCGTCGCGCTGTATGGCGGGATCGGAACGGTGCCGACGGCGGGGGCGTCGACGTCAGGCTGGTATGTCGCCACGGTCCCGGGGACGGGACTGGATGACGTCCTTCTCGGCTCGACTTGCGCCAACGCCCTCCAGTGTTGGGCTGTGGGCATCACCTTGGGGAACGTCGGTGGCAGCGGTCCGTCGACCGCCAACCCACTCGTTGAGGCCTGGAATGGCACGACATGGACACTCGTCCCAGTGCCGTTGCCGGGTGGGGAGGGCGGTGGACTCTTCGACGCCACGTGTATCAACGGCTCCGATTGCTGGGCCGTCGGCGCCGTGGTCGGGGCCGGCAGCGGAAATCCAACGGGCACCCTCATTGAACAGTGGAACGGCACGTCGTGGTCGGTGGTGCCGAGCCCCTCTCCGAGTGGTCCAGGTGTAGTGGGTGCGATTCTCTCGAGTGTGAGCTGTGCGTCGGCATCGAGTTGCATGGCAGTCGGCTATGCGACAGACGTGAATGGGGACAATCTCACCGACGTCGTCGAGCAGTGGAACGGCTCCAGCTGGAACCTGCTCCCCGCTGCGGCGACCGGCCAGGCTTTCGACCAACTCATCAGCGTCCAGTGCCTCTCGCCCGCCAACTGTTGGGCCGTCGGCAATGCGGGGCCCGCGGCACAGATGCCGAACTTCCTGCCGGTTTTTCCCGGTGCGATCGGCGACCAGGGGCTGATCGAGCATTGGGACGGATCGGCCTGGTCGATCGTACCGAGCGCGAGCGAGCCGGCGCCCAACGGCGGCTACCTAAGTGGCCTCGAGTGTGCGGGCGGCGCCGACTGTTGGGCCTCGGGCGCGACGACCGACGACACCGGGACCGCCTCGGGGATCCTCATGGAGCACTGGGACGGTGCCACGTGGACCGATACGTCGGTGTCGGTGCCCGACTCCACGGCGCCGGGGATACTGGCTGGCATCTCCTGCGTGAGTGCAGAGCAATGCTGGGCGGTGGGATCCACGGGGTCGTTCAACAATGGCGGCTCGGGCGCACAGCCACAGAGTGTGGTGGAGTACTGGAACGGGTCGTCGTGGTCCGTGCAGCCCAGCCCGGACGTCACCGCCTTCAGCTTCCTCAATTCGGTGAGCTGCGTGCCGAGCGTAGGGTGCGTCGCCGACGGGAGCACGTTGACCAATCCCAACGGCAATGGTGACCCCGGACTGCGTGGCTTCACCGAACAGTTGAACTTCCCCCCGGCGTCGAGCCAGGGCACCGTGCTCGCGGCGCGGGATGGTGGTGTGTTTACCTACGGCACTGCGCCCTTCGAGGGCTCCATGGGCGGCCAGCATCTCAATGCGCCGATCGTCGGAGTCGCCACTACGCCTGACGGTCAGGGCTACTGGCTGGTGGCTAGCGACGGCGGCGTCTTCGCCTATGGCACTGCGCCGTTCGAGGGCTCCATGGGCGGCCAGCACCTCAACGCGCCGATCGTAGGCATTGCGCCCTCCCGCAACGGTCAGGGCTACTGGCTGGTGGCCAGCGACGGCGGTGTTTTCGCGTTCGGCGACGCAGGCTTCCACGGTTCGATGGGTGGCACTCATCTCAATGCCCCCGTCGTCGGCATAGCCGCTACCGACCACGGCGGCTACTGGCTGGTCGCCTCCGACGGTGGGGTCTTCAGCTTCGGGGGCGCGTCCTTCTACGGCTCCGCCGGTGGGACGCAGCTCCACGCCCCGGTGACGGGAGTGGCGGCCACGCCAGACGGTGCGGGCTATTGGCTGGTGGGATCCGACGGCGGCGTGTTCACTTACGGCGATGCTGCGTACTTCGGCTCCGCGCCGGGTCAAGGCTTCATCGGACAGCCGCCGGTCGTCGGCATCAGCTCGACGCCGACCGGGTCGGGCTACTGGTTGGCCGGTGCGAACGGCGCTGTGTACACGTACGGGGACGCGACCTTCCTGGGCACACCCGATGCGAGCCGATTGGTCGCCCCGGTTTCGGCAATCGCCACGTCCTAGCCGGATCACAGCGACACGCTGTCGGCGAGGTCATGGTTCTCCTCGAGGAGACCGACGACACTAACGGAACGACTATCCCTTTGGGTGGAACCTGAGGCCTAACGTGCCCGAGCCCGCAGCGCCTCGTCCGGATCGACTCGATTGAGGTACCCGATTACGGCCTCCATCGAGGAGCGGAGGCTGTAGAGGTCCAAGCCGTAGAAGCGGGGTTTTAGCGCCGGACTGATTTGCATGTCGTTCCGAGCGCAACCATTCCACGAACACGAGGACATCGCGATTCCGCCACATCCAAGCCGGAAAGCGCTGGAAATCCGAGAGAGCCGTTTCGGCGTCAGGGTCATTCGAGAGCCCCATGACGTAGCGGTTAACCCGGTAGGCGTCGGGCCAATCTGCCTCTACCGCGACGGCATTGAATCCACAGACCTCTCTATGAGGTCACGGGTGATGCGAGCCCTCTCCGCGTAGAATTCGTGAGTACCGTGAGACGCCTCGCCGACGAGGACAAGCCTTCGATCGCCCACGACATCGAGAAGTGCGTGATAGTCGTTCTGGGCGCCCGTAACCGAGTGAAGATGATCGTTGAGTGTCACCGAGCTCGATGTGCTAACCATACGTACAGTCTCGTCACCGTCGGATCGAAGCGACCAGAGACGAAGGTCACAATCACTCACGCTCACAGAGACCGCGAGGCGGACTCCACGGTGTGAAGACGGACGCCGCCAATACATCATGATGGCGCTAATGAGGCGCTACTGCGTCGCTGGCCAATGGGTTGGGCTACAGAATGTCCAGCCAAATCGACTGAATTCAACCCTGTAGTAGAGCGGTCTACTGACGGGGGAGCAGCTCAGCGGATTTGCCTGGACGCCCCGGACAAACACAAACACCTTGCCTAGGTGAGGCTCGCGGGTTCGAATCCCGTCTTCCGTTCCATTGCAGCAGGTCGGGGGTGGTTTTTCAACCGGTTGGTTGGGAGTTCTCGTCTGCTATCGCTTCGCGTCACTTGACCCCCAGCGACTGTCCCCGAAATCTCGCAACGGAGGTCCGCCGAAGTAGTACTGAGCGAGCCGGAGTACCTGCGTGTCATCGAGATGATCGATATCGACGCGTACTTCGGCAGCCACTTTCGCGGCGACGTCAGGACGATGGTTCTCGACGTATGCCACCCAATGATGAGAAGCGTTCGCTTTGCCCCCACCGTGTCCCAACAAAAGAATCGCCGCAGCCGGCGCCAGAGCCTCGGTCAGCTCGCGCCAATACGCAGAGTTGTCGGCTTCGTAGGCGCCCTTCGGGTTCCCCGCCTTATGGTGGACCTTATGGAGGTGGCCTCGCGGGTCGGCGGCGCGAACCTGCTCCGGCAGCTGCCCGGGCGCTGCATTCGTGGGATAGATCGTTGATTGGTGAAAGTCGATGGCCGCAACAACCATCTTTCCGCGTACGAACTCTGAGTCATCAACCATGCTTAGACTTCTTTGCCCTTGGCCTTAAGGTCGTCCACGGCAGCTCGATACCCTGCATTAGTCAGCATCCGACGAAGATCGATGACTTGTTGGGTATCGATGTCCTTGTGCTTGGGAGGGGTGATGACCTCGGTCTCGGTACCGAGGGTCACCTTATATTTGCCGTCATGATGCTGCTGGACCGACCCGATCGCTTCCAGCAGGGACAATACGCCCGGCCACTCAATGTTGTGGCTCGTCGGATGTTGAAAGATCTGCAAGAGCGTGTCGCGATGACGGTTGTTCAGATGTTCCGGCAATGGGATTGACATCCAACTCCTCTCGTTGGATCGGCTCCCACCTGATCCTGTCCGTGGACTCGGAGCGTTGCAACGGCGGCCCTCGGGAGTCTGCCGATACTAGAGCGCTCTGCTACAGGGCGCACTTGGTGGAGGAGGTGGAAACTGGATGGACGCAGCCGCACGTCGGGAGACAGAAGTGGACCCCAAAAGACGAAAACGCTCACCTGAGAGTCGCGGATTCGAATCCCGTCTTCCACACCAGGTCAGAGCGGCTTCTTCCGTTCCGGTCGGTCCGTCGGCGAGGGAGCTTGTCTGGCGGGTGACCGTGGAGCTGGGACGTCTCTTCGATGCTCTGACTCAGGCTGACCGATACTGCTGCAACGCATCGCTGAGTTGACGGCGTGACTCGATGTCCAGTTTACGAAACACCTTACGCAGGTGGTAGTCGACTGTCGCCGAACTGATAAAGAGTTGCGCGGCGATTTCCGCGTTGGTGAGTCTGTTCGCGGCGAGCTGCGCGACCCGATGTTCCTGAGGAGTCAGTTCAAGTCTCTTGCGGGGAGACCGCTTCCCGGTCCGCTCCCCGGTTGCGAGAAGCTCGGTTTCGGCCCGTCTTGCATAGTTCGTCGATCCCATGGCAGTGAAGAACTCGTAGGCTGAACGCAGCTGCTCCCTTGCGTCGATCCGACGATTCTCCCGCCGCAGCCATTCACCGTAAAGAAGCCGGGTATAGGCGAGATCCCTGGAGACTCGGGTTCGGCCGAGTTGGTCGATCGCCTCCTGATAGAGAGTCTCCGAATGGGCTCCGGTCTCGACGAGCGCGCGCGAACGGGCGAGCAGACCGAGACCCCACGAGGTCCCGCTTGCCATGACTCTGACCTCCAGATCTCTGAGCGCCTCCTGTGCCTGACCACGGTTACCGCAACGCAATGCTGACTCGATGATGAGTGGGAGTGTGCGCGACATCCAGCCGAACGGTGAGACGTTCGAAATCTCGATAGCGGCAGAAAGGGCTTCTTCGTATCGGCCGGCTCCGAGATGTAGAACGGCCAGAGCGTGGTAGCCCTCGGTCACCGGCACGGCCACTCCCACTGCAGACGCCACCTCAATCAGTGATGACGCCGAGGACCTTGTGCCATGCTCGTCGCCAGCCCAAGCGAGGACCTCGGCGTTCATCGGGACGTAGTACTCGGCCGGAAGCCCAATGGCAGCTGCGACTTCAAGAGCCTCCGCCAGACGGACGTTCGCTGTGTGGAGGTCTCCGGCCCGGATGTCGTCCTCCGCGAGAGCGAAGAGATTGAAAAGAAGCACGAGCAGCGCTCCGTGTTCCCGAGCAGAGGCGTCGGTGCGCTCGGCCCACATATGGAACGTCTGATCGTCGAGCAGTTCATTAGCGACCGTAATCCCAAAAACACAAAGTCTCGCTATCTGATCAGGCGAAACCTCGGATTCTCGCAAGAGGCGTGCCGCGGATCGATATTCGTCGAATGCAGAAGCTGGACCTGACGCAAAGAGCGTCGACGTGCCGTCGAGAAGATGGTCCTCAAGATCTCTCGAATTGGTCTGAGATGTCGTCGAGAGGGCCACTTTCGCGATATCCGATCCGTTGACTCCGGTCGTGAACTGCTGGGAGATTGCATAGGCGGCAAATGCATCGAGGAGGGTCGCACGAGCCCTGCCGATATCGAAATCCAGGAAGAGTTCGGCCGCGTCCAGGAGTATCGTTGGGGCGGCTGCAGGCTGTGAGAGCCCAATACGGAGTTGGCCGCGGAGTTGAAGCGCTTCACCAATGGCAAGTGGATCGGTCAGATGAGGTTCGGCCCGGTCGAGCAGCTCCCCGGCCTGATCATTTGCTCCAGCATTAAGCGCAGCGGCGGCCGCACGTAGAAGACGAGAAGCCCGCAGCTCCACGTCCTCGCTGAGGTTTGCCGAACTCGTCAACAACACCATCTGTGCTGAATAGCCTCCTCTCGATCGGGCGATCTCCGCGGTAGATTCCAGTTCACTCGCAAGAACCTCGTTTGGACCGTCAGCGCCGAGCACAACATGGCGAGCCCAGCGATCTGGGTGCTGTTTGCCTACAACCGTGCCTAATGTCCGGTGCACAAGTCGCCGCCGTTCAGGATCGGCGCTGGAGTACACGGCAGATCGAATCAATGGATGTCGGAATCGAACTTGCTGTCCCGGCATCAAGATTCGTTCGCGAAGAGCTGCAAGCTCAGCATCAACCGAACAACCCAACAACGCAGCGGCTTCTTCAACAACTGCGCGGTTTCCCGAGGTCTCCGATGCTGCGACCAGTAGGAGGAGTTGAGTCTCCGGAGGTAGAGCAGCAACTTGCTGAAGGAAATGATCCTCTACCCGGCGACTGACGTTGAGGGTCTCGCTCTGCACAATGCGAGTACCGGTGGGTCGTTCAGCCAGATCCTTCCCTAACTCCCAGAGGGCGAGAGGACATCCGTTCGTTTCGCGAATGATTTGGTCGACTACGCCTTGGGCCATTGGTCGCTTGGCGGCAAATCTCAGGAGTTCTGCCGCAGCGACTGGAGAAAGGCCGCCCACCTCGAGATCCGGCACACCGGCTAGGTCTGAGGGGAGATCCAAATGCGTTCGAAGTCCGAATAGGAGGCCAACGCCTTCAGCGTTAAGACGCCGAGCTATGAAGGCAAGAGCCTGGAGTGACTCCTGATCAATCCACTGAGCATCGTCGATTATGCAGAGCACACCCGACCTGGCCCCCTCAATTGCCAGGATACCGAGTGCGGCAAGACCCACCATGTATCGATCCGGAGGCGGCTGGTCAATGAGACCAAAGGCTGACTTCAGTGCGATCTGTTGAGATGATGGAAGGAGAGGAATCTGGTCAAGAAACGGAAGCAGGAGCCGGTGCAGGGCAGCAAAGCCGAACGAGTGTTCTGCCTCTACGCCGGAGATGCGCGTAATGGCAACGTCTGCTTGTGAGGCTGAGTAGTCGAGCAGGACCGTCTTTCCCATCCCAGCTTCGCCGTAGAGGATAAGGGCACGGCTGATGCCTTCATGCACGTGCTTGACGAGGTGGTCGAGCGCTCGCTTCTCGTCTACTCGATCGAAGAGGACTACTCGTTCGCGCATCTCCTGGCGCTCCCCACCGTCGGCGAAGAATTCCGCTTGGCTCTCGGAGATTATCCCTTTAGCGAGACGTTCAAATGGTTTCGGTTTTGCTGGCGAGGAAGCCAGCCAGTGCTGGTTGGCGACCATGTGAGAGTACGCCCGACGCGCCTTGAAGGAGGCCGTTCAGCGTGAGTCTCCGGCAGCCGCTGCCGGAACCAGCGGGTGGAGCCATGAGCCTCACAGCCTGTCCTAGGTGTGATTAGCCCAGGTCCGAAGCCAAAAAGGCAAATCGCCCGCGATCACGCCTACGCGTAACGCTTGGTTCAAGACTACGAGCAATTCATGGGGCCAACTCGGCCTTCGAAGGGAATACTCACTCCTTGACTCAGATATCGGAAAGCGAGAGAGGAGAATGTCATGAGTCGAATTCGAAATGTTGCCCTGGTTCACGGAGGCTTCGTGGACGGCTCAGGATGGAGGGGCGTCTACGACATCTTGCGAGGGGAGGGCTATAGCGTCAGCGTTGTTCAGAACCCGACCTTGTCGCTCGAGGATGACGTCGCGGTGACGGACCGGGTATTGAGTGCCCAGGACGGTCCGACTGTGCTGGTTGGCCACTCCTATGGTGGCGCCGTCATCACTGCAGCCGGCACCCACGAGAACGTGGCTGCGCTCGTGTACATCACTGCCTTCGCTCCCGATAAGGGTGAATCCGTCAACACGCTGATCGCCGATCCGCCCCCAGGAGCACCGGTTCCTCCGATCCTCCCGCCCCAGGACGGATTCCTATTCCTCGACCGCGACAAGTTCCCGGAGGCGTTTGCTGGCGACCTCCCGCTCAAAGACGCTGAGTTCTTGGCGGACTCCCAGGTCCCCTGGGGCGTCGAGGCGCTGGGCGGCGTCATCACCGACCCGGCCTGGCGGACGAAGCCGAGCTGGTACCTCCTCGTCACCGACGACCACATGATCCCTCTTCCGGCACAAAAGCTGATGTCGGAGAGGGCCGGTTCCGCCGTCGTCGAGGTTCCGGGTAGCCATGCGATTTATGTGTCGCAACCCGCTGCGGTGGCTTCGCTCATCATGCAGGCGTCCAACACCTGAGTTTCAATCAAGAATCGCCCGCTCAAGTGAAGTGCGCGTCGGTGGCCGACGGGAGCCGCTCCTGCCGGCCGCCGGTCGCGCCAAGGGCGACGACCTTCCTGGACACACCACACCGCCGAGACCACGACCGGATCCATGGCTCTGAGGTTGCTTGTTGGGCGCGACACGCCGGCTAAGGCGTTCCGAAGATGGAAAGAGCCGGGTATGCCGAATCTCGTTGAACCAGGAAGGAAGTCCAGTGCGGTTAGCTGTTAGCCCGCAGAACCGCGCCCTACCACAGCGGACGGTCGCAGTGGACTGAGTGGAAACCGGGTGGACGGAAGCGCACGACAGGGGGAGTGGGGCCGACTATCGAGACGAAAAACACCACCTTGCCAATGTGAGGGTCGCGGGTTCGAATCCCGTGTTCCGCTGCGTAATGGCAGGTCGGAGGCAGTTTTTCAACCCTCGACGGGAGCTCTAGGCCACTGACGTTGGAGGACCGAGCTCTCGAAGGCGGGTAGAAGCGTATTGGGACCTCTGTCACTTTTTCCCTCGGCCCAACGGTGGCACGCTTGGTTGATGGTGCCGGGAGACGTGGGAGTCCTAGATGTCGATGCTCTGGATCTGCTGATCCAGTCACTGGATCACTTCGGATACGTCACGAAGGGACCGGTGGTACGCGACGGCGCCATCGTGCCGGGACCGGTCAAGGGCGTCGCCGACATGCCTGTCGCTTGGCACGACGAGCAGGAGCCAGGGCGCTACAGGATCGTCAAGGGTGACGACGACCAGCTGTTCGGTTGGGCCGTCGGCCCAGGCTCATGGAAGGCCGAGTTCTTCCCAGCCGCCGAGGTGCTGTGGAGCGCCGCACCACAGGGCGGTGTGCTCTCCATCACGCCGAGCGAGGCCCGCCGGGACAAGAAACCTCCGTTAGCGATAATCGGCGCCCGACCTTGTGAGCTGGCGGCGCTCGCCGTGCTTGATGGGGTTCTGCAGAACGGCCACGTTCCGGATCCTGGCTATACCGCCCGCCGAGAAGGCACATTCATCGTTGTCGCGGAGTGCGGGACACCGTCCGGAACATGCTTTTGCACGTCCATGGGCACGGGTCCGTCATCTGAGAGCGGCTTCGACCTAGCCCTCAGTGAGCTCGATGAAGGACCCGATCACCGGTTCTTGGTGCGAGTTGGAAGCGAGCGAGGTGCCGAGGTGCTGTCCTCGGTGCCGGTCCGCGACGCGAGCCCCGAGGACCTCGACAACCGTCTCTCTGTGCTGGCGAGGGCGGAATCGGCCATCGACCGTCGCCTAGACACTGCGGGCCTTCCCGAGTTGTTGGCCCGCAACATCGAGCACCCGCGATGGGATGTGGTCGCCGACCGCTGCCTCGCCTGCGGAAACTGCACTCTTGTGTGCCCCACGTGCTTCTGCAGCGACGTACATGACACCACCGATGTGGGCGGCATCACGCAACGCGAGCGGGTGTGGGCGTCGTGCTTCGACCTTGATCACTCGTACCTGAGCGGACGACCTGTCCGCGACTCGACTGCGTCACGCTACCGCCAGTGGTTAACCCACAAGCTCTCGACGTGGTGGGACCAGTTCGACAGCTCGGGATGTGTCGGCTGCGGACGCTGCATCGCATGGTGCCCGGTAGGAATCGATATCACGGAAGAGGCGACAGCAATCCGCGCCACTGACGGCTCGCAGCGCGTCGGTTTCCCAGAGGCTAGGGGCAGCGCATGACAAGGCAGATCGCCGAGCTGGTGTCGACGCACCCCTTGTTCGCCGATCTTTCGAGCGACGCGGTAAGCGAGGTGGCGGGATGTGCGCAGAACGTCGCCTTCCGACGGGGCTCACTCCTCGTTGCCGAGGGTGATTCCGCAGACACGCTTTTCCTCCTCCGGCGTGGTCGGGTGGCGATAGAGGTGCACGCACCCGGTCGTGGGTCAATCGTCGTCGAGACGGTCGGACCCGGCGCGATCATCGGATGGAGCTGGCTCGTACCGCCGTACCATTGGCGCTTTGACGCCCGGGCCATGGAGGAGGTCGGGGCGATCGCGGTGGATGCCGCGTGCTTGCGTTCAAAGGCCAACGCCAACCCCGCACTCGGGTACGTGCTGCTTCAGCGGATCGTCGTCGTGCTCGTCGACCGCCTGCAGTCGACGCGTTTGCGCTTGCTGGACCTCTACGGGTCGTCTGCCGGCACGGGCGCCACGTGACGGCAGCGTGCACGACGCTCGTGTCTGCTCATGACCCGATGGTCCCTAGGCTCTACCGCGTAGCGAGTACGCGCAGGCAGACGAACGACGTCGTGACCCTCTCACTGGTTCCGGAGGCTGGACCCGTGATGGAGTTCCGGTGCGGGCAGTTCTCGATGCTGACCGCGTTCGGAGTCGGGGAGGCCCCCATTTCGGTGAGCAGCCCGCCCCGACCCGACAGGCCGCTCGAGCACACCATCCGTGATGTCGGAGCGGTTACGCACGCTTTGTGCCAAGCCGCTATAGGCAGCCTGATCGGTGTGCGCGGACCTTTCGGTACCGACTGGGGCCTCGACGAGGTCTCGGACGCGACCGGCCTCGACGTCGTCGTGGTGGCGGGGGGCATCGGTCTCGCGCCACTCCGGGGCGCCATCACGGAGCTCGTGCAACAACGAGCGCGCCAGGAGATCAGGCTCTTCGTGCTCGCCGGCGCTCGTGAACCCTCGCAGGTCGTCTTCGCCCAGGACCTCGAGCAGTGGGGGGCCGTCGGTGCGCACGTCGGCGTCACCGTCGACGTGGCGGCGCCGGAGTGGAACGGGGAGGTCGGAGTGGTGACTGCGCTGCTCGCTAGTGCAGGATTCGATCCCGAGCGGGCAATTGCACTGGTCTGCGGACCCGAGGTCATGATGCGCTTCACGGCGCGGGCTTTGGTGGACCTCGGCGTTGACGCGTCACGCATCCGGGTCTCATTGGAACGCAACATGCAGTGTGGACTCGGGTGGTGCGGGCACTGCCAGCTGGGTCCGCTGCTCCTCTGTCGGGACGGGCCCGTCGTACGGTACGAGAACGTAGTGGCTGAACTGTTCACGCAGCGTGAGCGATGACTGACATCGAACCGGGGCCAGAGCACCTTCCCGCACTGGCCGTCTGGAAGTTCGCATCGTGCGACGGATGCCAGTTGACGTTGCTCGATTGCGAGGACGAGCTCTTAGTCTTGGCCGGCCGGGTCCGCATTGCACATTTCACAGAGTTGAGTCGTCACCATGCAGAAGGGCCGTACGACGTCTCCCTGGTCGAGGGATCGATCACGACCCCCGACGATGCTGAGAGGATCCAGGCGATCCGGGCGGCGTCGAAGTACCTCGTGACGATAGGCGCGTGTGCGACCAGCGGAGGTATTCAGGGATTGCGCAACTTCGCCGCTTCGGGCGAGTACGCCGGAACCGTCTACGCCCACCCGGAGTACCTGCACTCCCTCGACACCTCGACTCCGATCTCGGACCACGTGTCCGTGGATTTCGAGCTGCATGGTTGTCCGATCGATCGCGGCCAGCTGCTCGAGGTGCTCACGGCCTTCCTGGCGGGACGAAAGCCAGCCATCCCTGGGTACTCGGTCTGTCAGGAGTGCAAGGCGCGGGGCAACGTCTGTCTTCTTGTGGCGGGTAGCGTCCCCTGCCTCGGCCCCGTCACTAGGGCCGGATGCGGGGGCCTGTGCCCGAGTGTCGGGCGAGGTTGCTTTGGGTGCTTCGGGCCGGCCGCGACGACTAACACCGCATCTCTGGCAGCCCGTCTCGAAGAGAACGGAGCCACTCAACTGGAGCTCGCGCGCCTGTTTCGCACGTTCAATGCCAACGCTCCGGCCTTCCGCCACGAAGCAGAGGCGCAAGGTGCACCAGTGTCGATCACGCTACGGCCCACTGCGTCGCGACAGTACCGTGGTCAACCGTGAGCCACGGCACACGAGGAGAGCGGACCATCGGGGTCGAGGGTCTCTCGAGGGTCGAGGGGGAAGGCTCATTGCGAGTCGTCGTGCGAGACGGTCGGGTCGATGACGTCGCGCTCGAGATCTTCGAACCTCCACGGTATTTCGAGGCCCTGCTCGTCGGCCGCCACTTTGCCGAAGCACCCGACATCACGGCTCGTATCTGCGGTATCTGCCCTGTCGCCTACCAAATGTCGGCCTGTGCGGCCATGGAAGACGCCTGCGGCGTCATGGTCGATGAGCCGGTGAGAGATTTGCGGCGGCTTCTGTACTGCGGAGAATGGATCCAAAGTCACGCGCTGCACGTCTACCTGCTCCACGCTCCGGACTTCCTCGGATGCGCCGATGCAGTCGAACTGGCGGAGCGTGACCGGGAGGCCGTTGAACGGGGTTTGGCGCTGAAGCGCACGGGCAACATGGTGATGGCGACGGTGGGCGGCCGTTCCGTACATCCGGTCAATGTGCGCGTCGGAGGCTTCTACAGGTCTCCGGATCCCCAGGCTGTGGCTGCGCTGGTCGAGCCCTTGCGCCGGGCCCGTGACGCCGCTCTTGCCACCGTCGAGTGGGTGGTCGGGTTCGACTTTCCTGACGTGCAAGGCGACTACCGCTTCGTCGCCCTACGTGACCCTCCGAGGTATCCCATCGAGCAGGGCCGGCCGGCCTCCTCGGACGGCCTCGATCTGAGCCCGGCGCAGCTAGCGGACCTCGTTGTCGAAGAGCACGTTGCGCGCTCGACTGCGCTCCACGCGCGTCTAGCCGGACGTGACGCTTACCTCACCGGCCCATTGGCCCGATACGCACTCAACGCCGACCGCCTGCCTCCGATTGCCGCCCAGGCGGCAGACCGCGTGGGCCTGGGGGCGGTCTGCACCAACCCTTTCCGCAGCATCGTGGTGCGTGCGGTCGAGCTGGTGGCGGCCTGTGACGAGGCGCTGTCGCTGGCGCAGCGCTACATTCCGCCGGATCCCCCTGCTGTCCCGGTCCCGGCCCGGGCCGGCGTCGGCACGGGAGCCACCGAAGCCCCTCGGGGACTGTTGTTCCACCGCTACGAGCTCGACGCAGAGGGCACGATCCTGAACGCGCGGATCGTGCCTCCGACATCACAGAACCAGCTCACCATCGAGGACGACCTGCGGCGGGTGGCACAAGAGGGAATCACACTGGAGGACGACCAGCTCCAGCTTCGCTGCGAGCAGGCCGTCCGCAACCACGACCCCTGCATCTCCTGTGCCGCCCACTTCCTCGACGTGTCGGTGGAGCGCGTGTGACGGTGCCAATGGACTCGGACCCGGGCCGCACCCGCGGTGGCGGCGCCGTCGTCGCCGGACTCGGCAACCTCCACCGCCATGACGACGCCGCTGGCCTCATAATCGCCGAGAAGGTCGAGAGGGCGGGCACGGGGGGGGTGGACAATATCGGTCCAATCGAGGACCCTCTCGACCTTCTCGGCGCCTGGGACGGTGCCGAACACGCCGTCGTCGTCGATGCGGTACGGACGGGCGCTATACCAGGCACCGTGCACGTGATCGAGCTGCTTGCTGATGCAGCGCACCGTGCGACCCTGCCCGAGAGGCCTGAGGTCAGCACGCACGGCATCGGGCTTGCGGGCGTGCTCCGCCTGGCCGCCGCAACCGGCACGGCACCGAGACGGGTGACGGCGGTGGGGATCGAGGGCCAGAACTTCGAGCGTGGACAGGGGCTCACCGACTCCGTCCAAGAGGCAATCCCACTGGCGGTCGCCACCATCCTCGAGGTGCTACAAGAGAGGCTGTCATGTGCATGAGCCGACTGCACCGGGTGCGACAGGTCACCGGACCGGGATCCGTTGAGGTCGAAGACCTGGACGGATCGGTGCACGTGGTCTCGCTGCTCGCGCTCGACGGACCGCCACCGAGGCCTGGGGAGTGGCTCGTGGTGCACAGTGGCTACGCCATCGACCGGGCCGACGCCGGCGAGGCCGAGGCAGTGGCGGCCGAGGTCGCCTTGGGCGGAACGCTCGCGGCCGACCCCGACGAGCTGCTCGGCCGATGACGCCTGACCAGCGGGCTGGGCGCGGCCCGATGCCAGGGTTGGCCGTGGCAGCCTGCGCGGCAGGGGTCAGCGGGGTCTCGGTGTTCGTCAACGCATACGCCGTGCACTCCTTCACGAACCCATCGGTGTACACCACGGCCAAGAACATCGTGGCTGCCCTCGTCCTGGGTGCGTGCGCCGCGGCCGGATGGGGGACCCGCCACGCGCCCCGCGCAACGATCCACCCCGGGCGACGTGACAGCAGGGCCGTCCCGACACCCCGGCAACGCCTCGGCGCGTGGATCGGCCTCGCCTACGTGGGCATCATTGGCGGGGGCCTCGCTTTCGTCCTCTTCTTCAACGGCCTGGCACGCACCACCGCCGAGCCGGCCGCCTTCTGGCACGACACTCTCATCGTCTGGGTCGGTCTTCTGGCCGTTGTCTTCTTGCGCGAGCGCCTGCGTTGGTGGAACGTCGGGGCCATTGCACTTCTTGTCATAGGCCAAGCGGTCCTAAGCGGTGGCATCGGCAAGCTCGCCGCCGACCGCGGCGAGCTCCTGGTCCTCGCCGCGACGCTTCTCTGGGCAGTAGAAGTCATCGTCGCCAAGAAGCTGCTTGAGACACTCTCTCCGAGCTATGTCGCTGTGGTGCGCATGACCGTGGGCAGTGTCACGCTCATTGTTTATCTGGCTGCAACGAGTGCCCTCAACGCCCTGGTCTCGATGGGACTCGAACAGTTGGGATGGACGCTTCTGACGGGGTGTCTCCTGGCGGCGTACGTCGGCACTTGGATGACCGCGCTGTCTCGGGCCAGGGCACTCGACGTCACGTCGGTGTTGGTGGCGAGCGTGGCGTTGACCTGGCTCCTCGAGGTCATGGCGGGGACGGTCACTCCGTCGTTGCATACACTCGGGCTCGTTCTCGTCGTCATCGGTATCGTCGCCGTGGTGGTGCGCACCGCTCCCGCTCGCTCCCGAGGACCCGGCCTCCTGACATGAGCGTCGCCCCAAACACAGGTCACGGTTTCGGTCGCGGCCTGCTCAAGCGTGCGGTCACGACCGCCGGCGATGTCGGTTCGAAACGAACACCGGACTCGGTTGTCTCGGGACCGCTGCTCTTTGCCCGCTACGCCTACCCTCCTAACGCTCTCGGGTACTGCGGACCGGCCGATTCTGACTCGCTCCTGCAGGCGACGGAAGCCGGTACTGCCGATGGAGAGTTGGCGCATCTCGCATCGCGTTTTGAGGGTGCGTGGCCCTACCTCCAGTTGATCGCCCGATGCAACGGTATTGAGGACCCGCTCGATCGCCGTGTCGTCGAGGCCTACTGGATCGGGAACGAGCTCGTCACACGCGTTCCGCCCGAAGTCCTCGTCGCCTCCCTCTCGCATCGCTTTGAGCGGCGAGCGGGGAGGCGTCTCGGATCCCTGGTGGAAGCGGCCCCCGCGGGAGTACCCCAGCACAGCTTTCACGTCTTCGCGGTGTATCCCTGGCTGGGTCTGCTCCGCGCCGGCACTGAAGGGCCTCCGTTCGAAGTGCTTGAGCGCTGCCGCATCAGATGGGGCCGAATCGAGTGCGTCCAAGGAGAGATGGCATTTGTCCGCAGCCGCACCCTCGCTTTTGACGGCTCCTACCTCGGGCTGGGTCCAGAGCGGGTCGAGACGGTTCAACTTTCCCGCGACGGGTATGGCCTGACGTCCGACCTTCGGCCCGGTGACATGGTTTCGATGCATTGGGGCTGGATCTGTGACCGACTGTCTGCGATGGCTTTAGGCTGGTTGATGCGGTGCACGCTCCGCAATCTCGCCGCTGTCAACGCATGCACCCTTCCGGGGCCAGCGGTCGTGTGCGATTCATGACGCAGCAGACGGCGTGGTCGAGTGGCACCGGTTGGATATCGCATGGAGTCAACCGAAACGGAGTGAATGCCTCGAGGGCCGTGCTGTGCCCGAGGCTCGATGTGAGCGCACGTCGTGCATCAAGCTCCGTCAGGAGGTCGACTGAGGCTGTCATGTCGACTGTGCGGGGCCCGGTGGGCGAGCGGAGCAGACCTCGGAGAAACCGTCCTCGAGGCAGCCGGCGAGCTTCGCACTGTCGGGGACGGCCGCGACGTCGGTGGTGACGGTGACGCACGCTCGTTCCCCCGTGGAGACCAGTGACACGTTGAGCGCGGCCCCCGATGGTGGTGAGACCGCATAGATGCCTTCGACCGCGACACCGGCCAGGAAGGCCTGGAAGGGAGGTCCTGGGATATTCGTGATGCAGAAGTCGTCACCCATGAGCATCGAGCTCCAAAGGCCGCGTGACACCGCGGCGGGCAGGGCGCTCAACCCGGTCGCCAGGACATCGCTCATGGCGAGGCCCGGCGCGTGCTTCCACTGCTCGGCGTGCCGTCTGACCTCTGCGACACCGTCCGCGATGTCGCGATGGACGGGGATGACGAACCGGGCCGGCACGAAGTGATTGCCGCCCTCGCGATCCGCTGTGTCACGCACATTCACCGGCATCAGGGCGCGGAAGCCCGATACTTCGACGCCGTGCTGGTCATGGTAGAGGGTGAGGCCGCGCACGACCGACGCGACGAACACGTCATTCACCGTGCCACCCCACGCCTTGGCGGCACACTTGAGAGTCGTGAGGTCGAGGTCGATGATCTCGACGTGGCGCCGGAGGCTGCGCCCGGTCATGATCGGCGACATCGGTCTCCTTGCGGGAGCCATCAGCCGAGCGACCGAGCTGCCTACGGCAACCAGCTGGCCGAGTGAGCGGACCGGATGCGTCGCCGCCTCGAGCGCGTCCCCGACGAGCCGCAGCGCAGAGGGAAGGACCGGCACTCGGTCAAGGGCAGAGTGGTGCGGCGGGGGATCCGAACCCTCCGATGCCGGCTGTGCCCCGACACCCGCGTGCGGCACCGGACGGACGGCGTCGAAGAGCTGCGCAAGCACGGCAAGGCCGCCCACGCCGTCGATGAGGGCGTGATGGACTTTCATGACGAGGACGGCCCGATCGACATCCGACTCCTCGACGAGGACGGCTTCCCACAGCGGCAGCGCAGCGTCGAACCCGCTTGTGGCCATCGTCTGGGCCATGTCGAGGACGTCCCGCAGGACCCCGTGTTCGGGCAGCCGCATGCGGCGGAGATGCGTGTCCAGCTCGAAGGTCTCGTCCAGCACGAACTGTGGTCGTCCCCGGCCCGGGGCCCGGGTCACCGCGCATGAGCGCAGGCGAGGGACCGCCTCGGTCAGCCCTGCGACGCGCGCCCGGACCTCTGCCCAGTCAGGCTTCCCGTCCAGGACCATGAGAGCCACGATGGTCGGGCGCATGACCGGGTCGGAACCGATCGTCCACAGCAGAGCGTCCGAGCCGCTCATGGTGTCGACAGCCCTCGAACTCTTCTCTGCGTCTGCCATCGCGAGAAACCTCTTTCTCGAGCAATTCTGTGGCGGGGCCGTCCATGGCGCATAGGGACAGAAGTCCCCAAAGTGAGTGCTCAACGTCACCTCTGACTCCAGGAACGTCGCCGGGTTCTTGCTGCGGCGGATTCGGCAGCGAGCAATGGTTTGCGGTGCACATGGGCGGAGCGCTCATCTTGCAGGTGTTTCCTCTGCCTTGGAGCGGCCCGATCTGGGCACCGACTCGACCGGCCCGCTACGCGAATTGGGTAGCAGCTCACCTCGCCGGGGTCTCGACGTCTAGAAGTGTGATGGTGGAGATCGAACAGGCGATGGCCGCCGCAGAGATCGTCACCTACGACAGCAGCGAGGCTCTCTCGGCCACCTGAGGACCTTTGACCCTGGCCGCTGGGCGTTCCTGCTGCTGGACTAGGTCGGTGAGCCTGCTCACCCAAGTCGACGACTCGATGCCGAGTCAACGGGACCGACACCGGCTGGCCCTGACCATCGTGTGTCTGGCGGCACTGATCATCAACGTCGACAACACCATCCTCAACGTCGCACTCCCGACGCTCGTCCGGGACCTGCATGCCACGTCGAGCCAGCTCCAGTGGATCGTCGACTCATACGCCATGGTCTTCGCCGGCCTGCTGCTCGTTGGAGGGACGCTGGCCGACCGCTTCGGCCGCAAGCGGTTCTTCCTCATCGGGCTCACCGTGTTCGCGCTGGGGTCGATCGGCGCGGCACTGTCCGGATCGGTGACGACGCTCATCGCGTTCCGGGCCCTCATGGGAGCGGGTGCCGCGCTCACGATCCCGACGTCGCTGGCGATCATCAACGACATGTTCCGTGATCCGCTCGAGCGCGCTCGGGCCATCGGTGTCTGGGCCGGCACGATCGGCCTCGGGATCGCCATCGGTCCCATCGCCGGTGGGCTCTTGCTGTCGAGGTTCTGGTGGGGATCGATCTTCTTTGTCAACGTCCCGATCGCGTGCGTCGGCTTCCTCGGGGCCGCGCTGGTGGTCCCCGACTCGAAGAACCCGCACGTACAGCGCCCCGATCCCGTGGGGGCCGCGTTCTCGATCGCCGGCCTCGGACTGCTGCTTTGGGCGATCATCGAGGGCCCGGCCCGGGGGTGGACCTCGGGCACCGTGGTGGGGGCGGGTCTGGCCAGCCTCGTGGTGCTCGGTGGCTTCGTCGTCTGGGAATCCCGCAGCACGCATCCCATGCTCAAGCTCGTGTTCTTCCGCGATCGCCGGTTCTCCGTTGCGCTTGCCGCAGAGTGCCTGGCGGTCTTCGGGCTCATGGGGGCGTTGTTCCTGTCGACGCAGTTTCTCCAGTTCGACCTCGGGTACTCCCCTCTTGAGGCCGGCATCCGGATCCTCCCGATCGCGGTCATGGTTGTCGTTGGCGCCGCCGTGTCCCCTTGGGCCGCCCGCCTGGTGGGCATCAAGTTCACGGTGGCGGCCGGCCTCGTGTCGATCGCGGCCGGCCTGTGGCAGGTGTCTGCGTCATCGCGGTTCGGCACGACGTACGGCGATGTCGTCGTGGGACTGCTCCTGATCGGCTTCGGTGCCGGACTCATGCTGCCGACCGCCACGAACTCGGTCATCGGGTCGGTCCCTCAGGGCGACTCGGGGATGGGGTCCGCCACCAACACCGTGGCGCTCCAGGTTGGGGGCGCGTTGGGTGTCGCTGTTATCGGCAGTGTGATGCTGACTCGCTTTCAGGGCCACATGGCGTCGGCGTTGGCTGGCCAGCACGTGCCTGTATCAGTCGCGCAGACCATCTTCGGGTCCCTGGGCGCTGCCCTGGCCGTAGCAGCACATGTGGGAGGTTCGACCGGGGTCGAGCTGGCCCGCGCCGCGCGCAGCGCCTTCATGAGCGGCAACAAGGTGGCGCTCGCCGTTGGTGCCTTCGTCGCCCTGGCCGCTGCAGTCCTCGTGCTCGTGGCGCTGCCCTCGCAACCGTCTCCTGAACAGCGGTCCTCCGCTGAGCCGGATCAGTAATCCGCAGGAGGGCTTACCGCCCCGATATTGTGCCCGGAGACCCCAGCAGCGCCATCAGAGCACTCAGCCTCTTCGACGTATCTCGTCACTCGCGCTCAGTCCTAAACCGGGCCCAGCTCTCGAATCACAGGGCCATGAACCCATGCACGACCAGGTCGGGCGGCGACCTTACCGGCCGCCCGAGCCCACCAGGAATGCCAGATCGACGAGCCTGTTGGAATAACCGGTCTCGTTGTCGTACCAACCCAACACCTTGACGAGGTTGCCCTGGGTCATGGTCAGCTTCGAATCGAAGATGCACGAGGCCGACGAACCGATGATGTCCGTGGAAACCAGATCCTCCTCGGAGTACTCGAGCAGCCCCGCCAGACGGCCTGTCTGTGCAGCGGTCTGGTACGCCGTGCACACGTCGTCGACGGACGGTGCCGACCGCAATGTGGCCACGAGGTCCGTAATGGATCCGTCGGGTACCGGCACACGCAGCGACAGTCCGTCCAAATGGCCTGCCACCCCGGGCAGCACCAGGCCGGTGGCTCGAGCAGCCCCTGTCGTCGTCGGCACGATGTTGATGGCTGCGCCACGGGATCGGCGCGGGTCTTTGTGTAGCGCGTCCACCAGATGCTGATCGTCGGTGTAGGCGTGAACGGTCGTCATGAGGCCCTGTTCCAACCCGAACGCGTCGTCGAGCACCTTGGCCAGCAGGGCAAGACAATTCGTCGTGCAGGAGGCGTTCGAGACCACGAAGTCATGGGCCCGGTCGAAGCTTTCCTCGTTGACACCTATGACAAACGTTGCATCTGCGTCCTTGACCGGTGCCGACACGATGACTCGGCGAGCGCCGGCCGTCAGGTGGGAAGCGGCCTTTTCGCGACTCGTTAACCGTCCCGTGCTCTCGATTACGACGTCGATCCCCAGCTCACGCCACGGTAGCTGTTCAGGACTCGGTTCCATCACCATCGCCACCGAGGACGACCCCACCATCATCGTCCCATGCTCGACGGAGACAGGCAGGGGAAAGTGACCGTGCACCGAGTCGCGGGAGAGGAGCCGGGCCAGCGCTTCTGGAGAACCGAGATCGTTGACCGCTGCCACCTCGACGTCGTGGGGCGACTTCACGGCTGCTCGAAGAAAGGCGCGGCCCGTCCGGCCGAACCCGTTGATGGCGACTCGTACTCCCATGATGACCCTTCTTCCGTCGATGGGGCGCGTCAAGAGCCTGCGCGGCCCATCACCCGCGATGCTGACAGCTGGTCACCATGGTCGCTACGGACCAAGGTCCCGACCCTGGGGATGTCGCCCCCTGCTCTCCGGACTGGATTCGATCCCGGGAGGTTGCCGGCCAACGGGCCCTGTCGACGCCGCGCTCATGGGTTCCGCGGCGCACGCGTGAGAGTTCTCACCACCTCCGGCCCTACCACGAAGGACGTTCGTCCCTATCGCCGGCCAGCGGAGCTGGGCAGATTGGGAGGTGATGTTTGAAGTGCGCTTCCATGGGCGGGGCGGCCAGGGGGTCGTGACCGCCGCCGACCTTCTCGCTCTTGCGGCCTTCGAGGAAGGCTGGCACGCGCAGTCGTTCCCCAGCTTCGGTTCTGAGCGCACGGGCGCACCGGTGGTGGCCTATTGCCGTTTGAGCGAGGAGACATCCGCACTCGCGAGCCCGTGGTCGCACCCGACTGCGTCATCGTGATCGACCCCACGCTGGTCCACCAGGTCAACCTCTTCGCGGGACTGCGCCCCGACGGCTTCGTCCTGGTCAACTCGACGCGGACGTTGGAGCTGCTCGGACTGGGGTCCATGCGGGACGAGTTCGACAGTGCCCACCTGCTCACCATGCCCGCGACCGAAGTGGCACTGCGCCAGGTCGGCAGGCCTTTGCCCAACGCGGCCCTGGTCGGGGGGTTTGCCGCCGTGACGGCACGGGTGAGCATCGGGGCGGTGGGCACCGCCATCCGGGAACGGTTCCGCAAGGATCCCACCGTCGCGGAGCGGAATGTCGCCGCGGCCACGGAGATCTACCACTACGCCCGTCAGGCGATGGTGCTCAGCGGACAGGGGATGCTCGGTGCTCCGGCAGATTGAAGGCTCACGGGCCGTGGCGGAGACGGTGGCGCTCTGCCGACCCGAGGTCGTGTGCGCGTACCCGATTTCGCCTCAGACCCACATCATCGAGGCCATCGGCGAACTCGTGAAGACCGGCGAGCTCGCACCGTGTGAATTCATCAACGTCGAGTCGGAGTTCGCTGCGATGTCGGTTGCCATCGGCGCCTCGGCGACCGGTGCCCGGGCCTTCACCGCGACCGCCAGCCAGGGGCTCCTCTTCATGATGGAGGCGCTCTACAACGCCAGCGGGCTCGGGTTGCCCATTGTCATGACACTGGCCAACCGCGCCGTTGGCGCGCCCATCAACATTTGGAACGACCACAGCGACGCGATGGCCGCTCGCGACGCCGGTTGGATCCAGCTCTTCGCCGAGACCAACCAGGAGGCTGCCGACCTGCACGTCCTGGCTTTCCGGCTAGCCGAGGAGCTTTCTGTCCCGGTGATGGTGTGCATGGACGGATTCATCCTCACCCACGCCACCGATCAGGTGGACATGCCTGACCAGCGGCAGGTGGACGACTTCCTCCCGCCTTACGACCCTCGCCAGCAGCTCAGTCCGGACGATCCATACTCCATCGGCGCCATGGTCGGGCCGGAGGCGTTCTTAGAGGTCCGGTATCTGGCTCACGCCCATCAGCAGCAGGCGCTCGGGCGCATCCCCGAGCTGAGCGCTGAGTTCGCCGAGGCCTTCGGGCGCGACTCGGGCGGGCTCCTCCACCCGTATCGGAGCGCGGACGCTGACGTTGTGATCGTCGCCATGGGCTCTGTGCTGGGTACCATCAAGGACATCGTCGACACCCAACGCGACGCCGGGCTGCGAATCGGCGCCCTCGGTGTCTCGTCGTTTCGGCCCTTCCCGATCGACGCCGTCAGGGCAGCGCTCCGGCAGGCACGCCAGGTCGTCGTAGTGGAGAAGGCCTTCAGCGTCGGCTTCGGCGGTGTGCTCTCGACTGACGTGGCCATGGCCATGAGCGGGCTCCCGGTACCCGTGGCGACGGTCGTTGCGGGCCTCGGAGGTCGGATCATCACGAAGGCATCGCTGCAAAGCGTCTTCGAGGCGGCCCTCCGGGGCGAAGTCCCGCGGCTGACCTTCCTCGACCTCAACGAGAAGCTGGTCGAGCGCGAACTCGCGCGCATCGCGCAGCGTCGCAGTTCGGGACCGACCGCCGAGAACATCCTGCGCGACCTGGGCACCGTGGCCTCCGGGATCGGCTGATGGTGGTCCGCTTCTACCAGGTCGGCAGCTTCGCCGTCGGGAATCGGTTGGTGAACCGGGCCGATCGTACGATCCAGTCCGAGGAGGGCCGCTCCAACTCGCTCACGTCAGGGCACCGGGCCTGCCGGGGCTGCGGCGAAGCCCTGGGCGCGCGCTACGCCCTCGATGCCGCCATGCGGGCGACCGGGGGCCAGATGGTGGCGGTCAACGCGACTGGTTGCCTCGAGGTGTTCTCCACCCCCTACCCCGAGACGTCGTGGCAGATCGCGTGGTTGCACTCGTTGTTCGGGAATGCCCCGGCCGTGGCGTCGGGCGTGGCCGCCGCGCTTCGGGTCAAGGGCAAGACGGAGACGAGGGTGATCGGGCAGGCCGGCGACGGCGGGACGGTCGACATCGGGTTCGGGTGTCTCTCGGGCATGTTCGAGCGCAACGACGACGTCCTGTTCATCTGCTACGACAACGAGGCCTACATGAACACCGGGGTGCAGCGGTCGGGATCGACCCCGCCGGCGGCGCGAACGGCCACGACCGAGGCGGTCGGTCCCCACCCGGGGAACTCGTTCGGCCAGGGCAAGAACATGCCCGTCCTCGCCATGGCGCACGGCATCCCCTACGTCGCCACGGCCACGGTGGCCGACCTGCACGACCTCGAGGCGAAGGTGACCCGCGCCATGTCGATCCGGGGTGCGCGCTACATCCACATCCTCGTGCCGTGCCCACTCGGGTGGGCGAGCGCCTCGAGCGACACGGTGCGGATCGCCCGCCTGGCCACCCAGACCGGGCTCTTCCCCGTCTTCGAGGCCGAACACGGCGCGGTGACCGGCGTGACCACCATCCGCCGGCGGGCTCCTGTGACGGAGTACCTGCGCCTTCAGGGCCGCTTCGCCCACCTCTTCGACGCGGAGGGGAACCCGGCGCGCCCTGATGTCCTGGACGCGCTCCAGGCGATGGCCGACGACAACATCCGCCGCTACGGTCTCGTAGAGACCGACGAGGTGCTCGCCTGATGGAGAAGCCCTTCGCCATCACGCTCGAGGTCGGGTCCAGCCTGGCCAACAAGACTGGCAACTGGCGAACCGAGCGCCCGGTGTACGTAGACCGTGTGCCCCCGTGCAACGTCGCCTGCCCGGCCGGCGAGAACATCCAACAATGGTTGTATCTCGCCGAGAACGGCTCCTACGAGGCGGCGTGGCGAGAGATCATGCGTGTCAATCCCTTCCCCGCCGTCATGGGTCGAGCCTGTTTCCACCCCTGCCAGACCGCGTGCAACCGGGCCACGGTCGACGAGGCGGTGGGCATCAACGCAATCGAGCGCTTCCTGGGCGACCGAGCCCTCGAGGAAGGCTGGCTGCCCGACCCGGTAGCCCCACCGACCGGCCGTCGCGTCCTCGTGGTCGGGTCCGGGCCCGGAGGGATGACGGCCGCCTACCACCTCCGGCTCCTCGGTCACGACGTCGTCGTGCATGAGTCGTCACCGCTCCCCGGCGGCATGATGCGCTACGGAATCCCTGCCTACCGCCTCCCCCGAGGCGTGGTGGTGGCAGAGATCGACCGTATCGCCGCCCTGGGCGTCGGGATCGAGTGTGGGAGGCCGGTTGACGACTTGGAAACCGCCCTCAAGGCTGGGGGTTTCGACGCCGCCTTCCTGGCCGTGGGGGCCCAGCGCGGCCGCCACGCCGACATCCCGGCCGGGGATTCGGCGCGGATCCTTGATGCGCTGTCGCTGTTGCGGGACACCGAGGGCACCGACGCACCCGTGCTGGGCCGGCGCGTGGCCGTCTACGGGGGTGGCGACACGGCCATGGATGCCGCCCGCACCGCGCGTCGTCTCGGTGCAGACGAGGCCGTCGTTGTGTACCGACGCACCCGAGAGCGGATGCCGGCCAACACCGATGAGATCATGGACGCGGTCGACGAAGGGGTGCAGTTCAAGTGGCTCTCGACCATCGTCGGGGACGAAGGGGGGGTGCTGACCATTGAGCGGATGGAACTCGACGAGTCGGGCTTTCCTCGCCCCACCGGAGAGTTCGAGCAGCTACGCGCGGACGCGCTGGTGTTGGCGCTGGGCCAGGAAGCCGATCTCTCGCTGCTGGGGTCGTTGCCCGATGTGCGGCCCGAGAGCGGCCTGGTCGCCGTCGGACCGGACCTCATGTCCGCACATCCGGGCGTGTTCGCCGGCGGAGACATGGTGGCCGGGGCCCGGACGCTCACCGACGCCATCGGACACGGCAAGAAGGCGGCCCGAGCTATCGACGCCTGGTTGGACGGCCGGACTCTCGAGCGCCCGGCACGCCACGCCTTGGCCACGCCGGCCCAGCTGAACACCTGGTACTTCGCCGACGCTCCCAAGTCAGTGCGGCCTCGCCTCGAAGCGGCACGCCGCACCTCCAACTTCGACGAGGTCGTCGGAGGT
The DNA here is from genome assembly GCA_963744935.1 of uncultured Acidimicrobiaceae bacterium. Lineage (GTDB taxonomy): Bacteria > Actinomycetota > Acidimicrobiia > Acidimicrobiales > RAAP-2 > Bog-473. The sequence goes on along the minus strand of CAVUVM010000008.1, from coordinate 176,729 downwards.
CTCGACGACTCGACGGCCCTCTACGAGGCCCGCCGGTGCCTGTCGTGCGGCAACTGCTTCCAGTGCGACAATTGCTTCGGGGTGTGCCCGGACAACGCCGTCCGAAAAGTTGACGAGGCTCACGGCTACGCCTTCGACTACGACTTCTGCAAGGGTTGTGGGCTGTGTGTCCAAGAGTGCCCCTGCGGCGCCATAGAGATGGTGCCCGAGGATATCTAGCGCCAGCCCAGGGACGCCGGGTGGCATCCTCTCAACTCGGCTCGTGGTACTCGGCTAGTGCGGGCGCCGCTGCCCGAAGGACATGCGCGGTGCAACCCCCCCGCTCGGGGGACGGCCCGGCACCGTCGCCTCGAGGAGCATCCGCCACTCCGCCTCGGCGACCGTTTTGCGCACGGCCGCGACCGCATCGGGGTTCACCGAGATGGAAGTGATCCCCTGGCGCACCAGGTGCTCGGCAAAGGCGGGCCGGTTCGATGGTGCCTGCCCGCACAGCGACGACGTGATCCCGGCCTCCTTGGCACCTCCGATGATGCGTCCGATGGCATCGAGGACAGCGGGGTCGGCCTCGTCGAAGACGTCGGCGCAGATCTGAGAATCGCGGTCGACGCCAAGCATCAGTTGGGTCAGGTCGTTACTGCCGATGGACACTCCGGAGATCCCCATGGAGGCGTAGGCCGGGATCCAGTACGCCACGGAAGGCACTTCGGCCATCACCCACACCGGCAGCGAGCCGCCCACGGGGCTGGCGTCGATCACCTGGAGGCAGGCCTCGAGCTCCCATGCGGTGCGGACGAAGGGGATCATCAGCACGAGGTTGGCGGTCTCCTCGAGCACATTGGCCAGGACGTCGAGCTCAAGCCGGAAGAGGTCGGGCTCACGGACGTAGCGGTAGCAGCCTCGATAGCCGATCATGGGGTTTTCCTCTTTGGGTTCGAACTTGTCGCCCCCCTCGAGGTTCGAGAACTCGTTGGACCGGAAGTCGATACTCCGGTACACGACCGGACGTGGTTCGAAGGCCCGCGTGATCTGCACCAGCGACTTGGCCATGCTCTCGACAAATCTCTTCTCCTCGCCACGCTCGAGCAGCCTGCGGGGATGTACCCCGCCCAGGGCGTCGGTGACCATGAACTCGGCCCGCAGCAGGCCGACGCCGTCGACGGGGAGGGCCGCCACCTCCTGCGCGTGCTCGGCAAAGGCCAGGTTTACGTAGATCCGGGTGGCGAGAACCCCCGGTCCGCTCTCAACCCGGGTCGGACTCGGCTCGGACAACGCGACGGCTGCGGCGACGGCGCCCTCGGTGACCAGTCCCTCGGCACCGTCGACCGTCACCAGTTCGCCGTCGCGTAGGACGGCAGTGGCGTTGCGGGCACCGACCACCGCCGGCACGCCGAGTTCCCGCGAGACGATGGCCGCGTGGCAGGTCATGCCGCCCCCATCCGTGACCACGGCCGCGGCGCGCCGCATGGTAGGCACCCAATCCGGACTGGTCATGGGGGCGACGAGGACCTCGCCGGGTTGCAAACGATGACCCTCGTCGGGCGTTTGCAGCACGCGCACGACGCCCGACGCCCGGCCCGCCGAAGCGGCCAGGCCCTGGACGAGGACCGCGCCTTGCTCGGCTGGGGTGGTCGCGCCGCCCCCGGTTGCGGTGACGGGACGCGACTGCACGATGAAGATGCGACCGTCCGCCATGGCCCACTCGGTGTCCTGAGGAGAGCCGTAGTGTTGCTCGACGGCCAGACCCAGACGGGCGACCTCGACCACCTCGTCGTCAGAGAGCACCCGGAGACCGCCCTCGGACGGGTCGAGGTCGATGCGCTGGTCCTCACCGTCGGGCCCGCGCACGATTTTGAAGTGCTGAGTGCCCACCCGGGCGTGGAGGAGACGGGGACCGTTCTTGTCAACGACGTAGGTATCGGGCTCGACCATCCCGCTGACCACGACCTCGCCCTGACCCAACGCGGCCTCGATCACAATGTGGTCGGTCTCGCCGGTCGAGGGGTCAAGCGTGAACATGACACCCGAGCGTTCGGAGGGGATCATCTTCTGCACCACCACGGCGATCGCCGGCTCGGCTGTCAGGCTCTTGTCGTCGCGGTAGAAGATCGACCGGGCACCCCAGAGAGAGGCCCAACAGTCCACGAGGCGCGCCAGCACCTCGTCGTCGCCGGCCACGTTGGTGAAGGTCTCGTTCATGCCGGCAAACGACGTCCCCTCGGCGTCCTCGCCTATGCCCGAGGACCGCACGGCTACGCGGACATGATCCCCGAGACGCTCGTAGGCGGAGAGCACGGCCGTAGCCAGGTCATTGGGGACCCGCACCGAGTGCACGAGGTCCTTCGCCTCGGCGGCCAACCGGTCGAGGTCGTCCTGGGAGGCCGCCCGGGCCTCGCCCAAGATGGCCACCAACCGCTCGCGGACACCGGCTCTGGCCATGGCGTCGAGATAGGCCTCCCCGGTGACGACGAACCCCGGCGGGACCGGAAGCCCTCCCGCGATCAGCTCACCGAGGTTGGCCCCCTTGCCGCCCACCGACCCCGTGTCACCGAGCCGGATGTCCTCGAACCATCGGATTGCCTGCATGCCTTCACCCTTTCGGCCGGACCGGCCACACCGTCTCTTCTCATCGTCCCTGATCAAGGATGGATTTCGATAGGGACCAACGTCCCTGTTTGTTGCCGTGGTGCATTTGTGAGACTGCTGCGCATGAAGAGGCTGACCTTCGAAGAGGTCGTGGCACTGTTGCGCGACCTCGATCTGGAAGAGCCACGCGTGGTCATCTCGGGGAACTCGGCCAACCCGGTCACCCTGATCGACGCCCTGCTCGTTGCCCGCGACCGATGCCGGGTCTTCCAACTCAACGCACACGACGGGTTCTCCGCCAACCCGGCGTTTGTCACAGAAACCCCCTTTGTCGGGCCGGGCATGCGCCACGACCCCATGCTCGACTATCTGCCGGTGCGACTTTCGCTGGTGCCCCGGCTGTTCAGCACGGTGCGACCCGTTGACGCGGTGCTCGTCCACACCTCGTTGCCCCGTGGAGGCAAGGTCTCACTCGGAATAGAGGTCAACGTCCTGCCGGCCGCCATTGAGCAGGCCCGGGCCCGCGGCGGCCTGGTTATCGCCCAGATGAACGCGCGCATGCCGTATACGTTCGGCGATGGAGAGATTGCCCTCGAGCTCATTGACGGGGCGCTCGAGGTCGATACACCCCTGATGTCGCCCGCTGCGGGACCAGCCGACGACGCCGCGCAGCTCATCGGGGAGCGCGTCGCCCGCTTCGCCAAGGACGGAACCACGCTCCAATTGGGCATCGGAGAGATTCCCACCGTCGCCGCCACCATGATGTCGGGCCGGCGGAACCTGCGAGTCTGGTCAGAGATGATCAGCGACGGCGTGCTCGTGCTGCACCGAGCCGGCGCCCTCGACCCCGATCACCCGGTGACGAGCTCGTTTCTCATCGGCTCACCCGATCTGTACAGGTGGGCCGATCGGAACGACGGGCTCCGGATGCGACGTACCGAGACGGTCAACGACCCGTCTCGCATTTCCGAGCAAAGGGCGATGCTCTCCATCAACGCGGCCATGCAGGTTGACCTCTTCGCCCAGGCCAACGCCAGCTTCGTCGACAACCGGATCCACTCAGGATTCGGTGGTCAGCCCGACTTCGTCACCGGGGCCCTGCACTCGATCGGAGGGCACGCCATCGTGGCTCTCCACGCCTGGCACCACAAGAGCGACACCTCCACCGTTGTTCCGATCCTCAACAACCCGGTCACTTCGTTCCAGCATTCGGCCATCGTGAGCGAGCACGGGTGCGCCGAGCTCTTCGGCCGCTCCCAGCACGCGCAGGCTCACCTGATCGTCGATCAGGTTGCCGACCCCCGGGCTCGCTCGGAACTCGCGGCAGCGGCGGGACGTCTCGGCCTGCATCGGGACTTTGACTGAGGGTCAGGTCGTCCCTCGAGGACGCCTTCTTGACACGACCATGAGCCAGCGACGGTCCGATCGAGAGCGGCGGACATGGAAGCGCCCGAATGGTTGCCGGAGTACGCGCTGGTGTCGCCACGCACCGCCGAAATGGGCCACTCGAGGACGAAAGTCCCTAGACCGTGGCCGATAGGTCCCTAGCAGGCCGCCTGGCGCTCCTGTTCTCATGGAGACATGCCCCACTACGAGGTGCTCTGCGTCGGCGATGCGACGACGGACATCTTCATCCGACTGTCTGACGCGCACATCCGGACCTGGAACGACCAAGACGGGCATTGGCTGGACCTCCCCTACGGAGGCAAGGTCCCCTTCGACTTTGCGCACACGGTCGAGGCCGGTGGGAACGCGGCGAACGCCGCAGTGGGGCTGGCGCGGCTCGGGGTTCCGACAGCTCTGGCCTCGCATGTGGGGAACGACACGATCGGGCATGCTATGCAGGCGGCCCTTCACCGGGAGGGAATCGACACCCATCTGATGCGTTTCGACGCCTCACACCCCAGCAACCAGAACTTCGTGCTCTGGTATCACCAGGATCGGACGATCCTCGTCCACCACGAGTCTTACGACTATCACTGGCCCCATCTGAGCCCCCGTGAGGTGCCTGCATGGGTGTACTTGAGCTCGGTCGGTTCCGAAGGGGCGGACTATTACCACCAAGTCGTGAAATGGCTCGAAGAGGAGCCGGCCGTACGCCTCATGTTCCAACCGGGGACTGTGCAGATCGCCCAGGGAGTCGAAGCACTGCGCGCGGTCTACCGACGCACGGAGATCCTGATCTGCAACCGCGAGGAAGCCGTTGCGATCGGGGGGGCAGATCACGGCGACCTGGCAGCCATCCTCGAGTCCTTGTACGCGCTCGGACCTCGGTGCGTTGTCGTCACGGACGGCCCGGACGGTGCCTACGCCTACGACGGTTCCCAACGACTCCGCGTGCCCGCGTATCCAGACCCGGCGCCGCCGACGGAGCGCACCGGTGCAGGGGACGCCTTCTCCTCGGCCTTCTTGGCCGCACTGGTGAAGGGATACACGCTCGTGGATGCGCTCGGGTGGGCCCCGATCAACGGAATGAGAGTCGTCCAGGAGGTCGGTGCGCAGGCGGGCTTGCTTGATGAGGAGGACCTGCTTCTCCACCTCAAGGCCGCTCCCGAGTCGTACGCCGTGAGCCAATGGTGAGCCAAAGGGAAGTTCTTGTCCTGGCGGCTGACATCGGCGGCACATACATGCGAGCCGCGCTGGTGGACCACCATGGACAAGTGCTGGTCCACCAATGCATTCCCACGCCTGCCCATGAGGATGCCCCGGCAGCCCTCGTAGACCTGGTTCGCATCGTCAAAGGCATGAGCGGTCGGCACACCGCATGCCATGCGGTCGTGGGGCTCCCCGGCGCGGTCGACTACGACGCGGGAAGGCTCCTTTGGGCGCCCCACCTCCCGGAGACCTGGACGGAGTTGCTGTCGAGCGACGAGCTGACGAGCCGCCTGGGACTGCCGGTCCACATCGCCAACGATGCTGACCTCGCGGCGGTTGGAGAGGCCGCATTCGGTGCGGGCGTAGGCACGGCCGACGTCGCGTACCTCACAATCTCCACCGGCATCGGCGCCGGCATCATCCACAGAGGGCGGCTGCTGCGAGGCCGGCGTTCCATCGCCGAGGTCGGGCACACCGTGATCGACTGGCACGCATGGGGAGCGGGACAACCCGGCACCCTCGAGGAGCTCGGCTCGGGCAGCGGCATGGCACGCCAGGCTGCCGAAGTAGGGCTCGGAGATCTCGATGCCCGAGCCATCATCGGAGCGGCCTCGGTGGGGGATCGCCGGGCTCGCGACATCGTGAATCGCGCCATCGCCGCGTGTTCCGCCGGTATATGCAACCTCGTCATGACTTTCTCTCCGAGCATCGTGGTCGTCGGGGGCGGGATCGGACGGCAAGAGGACTTCTTCTCGGCGGTTCGAGCGACCGTTGTGAGCCGAGCGGCGCATCACCCGGCGGATCTTTCGATCGTCAAATCGCGGCTGGGCGACGACGCGGGGCTCGCTGGTGCGGCTGGCTGGGTGGCCGCGACTTCATGCAAGAGCTGAATCGCAGTGGTACAGGTGAAGCGAGACCCTGGAAGGGACTGGCGCTCCCGTCAGCAGCAGCCAGTGTTTGCCCTTTCTTGGCCTTCCCTAACTCCTTTCTCGCACCCAGCCGACTTGGTTTCGTTTCGTGCGCGATCCGTGCGCGAACGAACCGAAGTCGAGGGGGGCCATGGGCTCCTAACACCCCAGGAGAGCGAAGAAGTCGGCAACTCTCAAGCTGACGCGACAAGCACTTGTCATTTCTAGGTGGTCAGCTTGTCACTCACCACTCAACCTGCGCAGTGCGATCTCGAGGTTCGTCGAAGCCCCCGCATGCGAGGTGTCGATGACGGTCGCGGTAGGCCAAGGGTCCATATGCAATGCCATCGCATCTCTCACGGCGACGGTCGCTTCTGAAACATCATCTCTGCGCTCAAGCCGTCGTCGGATCCGATCCGCTGCGACGGCGTCTTCGCACCTACAGAGAATCGACAGGAGTTCCTTTCTTGTCTCTTGTGCGACATGGACGGCCTTGTCTCGCTCTTCGCCGCTGAGCCAGGATGCATCAAGAATGACCGACTCATCCTTTTCAAGATGTTCTTTCGCAGTCCTGAGCAGTTCGTCGTACACAGCAGCAACGGCCTTGGGTGCGTAACGATCGGGTCCAGCCTGTCGTTGTTGGCGGATCTCGTCTGAACGCACGAGAACCCACCCGGTCTCCTCTGCCAGCCCGGCCGCCAGAGTGCTCTTCCCAGTACCGGGGAGTCCCCCAACCAGCACAAGTGTCGACCGGGCACTGCGGAGGTGCTTGAGGGCCAAGACCTGGAGCTCGCGAGCCGAATCCGCAGACATCACATTCTGCTCGGAGCTGAGGCAGGCCACCTTGGCTCGCACATACGCACGCAGCGCGATGTGGAAGTGCAGAAGGGACGGGGGCAGACGAGTATCCGAATGACGCTCGTACGCTTTTACAAACATGCGAGCCGCGTCCGGACGACCAAGACGCTCAAGGTCCATTGCCATGAAAGCAACGTCGGCACACACATCGTCCCAACGCAATCTGTCCGAGAATTCGAGGCAGTCAAGGATACGAACTCCATCGTCAAGACAGAAGACATCCGAAGCTTGCAGATCTCCGTGACCGTCACAGATATGCCCGTCCGCGATTCGGGTCTCAAGGAGGGCACGGTGTGAGCTCAACCAGCGAGCGACGAGGTTCCTGATCTCGGTCTCGACCGCAGGATCCAGCGTGGTGTTATCGAGCTGCGACACCTCATCGAAATTCTCCTTCCACTTGTGTGCAAGTGCCAATGGGCTGGCGGACGCTGAAATTTCCACACTCCGTGTTGCGGTTGCATGAAAGGTCGACAGGGTGGCGGCAACCCGGTCAAGCCATGGCTCGATTGCAATCTCACTACGCAGCAGCGAAGCCAGCTGGCGCTCTTGGGGAAGCGCCTTCATCACGACCATATGGTCAATGAGCTCGCCGGACATGACAAGGTCGGCCACGCCGATGTATACGTCCGGTGACAACCGACGATTGAGTTCGACCTCGCGGTGGCAGTCGGAGGCGCGGTTCGCGCGGTCCCTAAAGTCCAGAAACCCGAAGTGAACGGGCTTACGGATTTTGTAGACCCTGTCTCCGACAAAAAGCAGGATCGAGATGTGCGTCTCGGCCACCCGCACGGTGGGTGTTGTCGAACTGTGTGATTCCACGCTGCCTCCCAGAGTCCTCGGAGGATCTGGCTGTCCACGCGTCACGGGGAGTGGTGGTATCCCAATCGAGGCACGCGGTAGAGGGCCGCGGGTTCGAATCCCGTCTTCGCTCAATTATAGCAGGTCAGAAGGTGTTTTTTCAAGCAGTCCTATCTCGAGCGCGAGTCCACTCCGGATCCGATCGTCCCGCCACGTAGCTTCCCAAAGCGACGAACGCGGTGATGACGAGCGCAATGGCAAGAGGGAGCACGATCCGTACGTGCAGCACGAGCAACGCGCCGATCAGCGCGCCGACGAACATCGCTGCAATCGCGATCAGACGTCGACCAGATTTGGAACCTTGGCCTCCACCGAGAGCGCTGTCGGCTCCCAAACCAGTGACGGTCATGGTGAGCACAGTTGTCGTCAAGTCCGGCAGGGCCAGCTTGCGAGCGGTAGCGTTCTGGCCGCCCGTGGCCAAGCTGAGGACGACGATGAGCGCATATTTGTAGCCGCTCTGAGGAGGAGCCGAGCTGACCAGAGCAAGGACGACGGCGGTCGCCAAGAGGACTGACTGGATTGCTGTCGCGGCAGCGAGGTGACGCCCGCGGTGATCGCCATACCTCGTGATCAGTCTCCCGCCGAGGATCGATCCCAGCCCGAATGACACCAAAGCAACCAGAGACGCGGCGATCGAGAAGCCGTGCTCGCCGGCGACTGCAAACCCCAAGAACACGACGTTGCCAGTCATATTCGCGACGAAGACATGACCGAGAACCAAATAGCTAAACGCGTCGACGAGGCCGGTGACCAGCGTCAATGCGATGAAGAGCGGCGGTAGTGGGCCGAATCGGTCGGCGCCTGGCACCAATGTCTGCCTGGCCTCGATGAGGAAGCTACTCATACCGGGGTCTCCTTTCGTGAGTCGAGTGTGGGCGCCCACTCAACCAACGCTGAATTGAGGTCCGACTGAGTGTGATCTGAAGTCCGACCTTGGGTTGTCCAAACCATGGCAGTGAGCTGGCACTGGTGACAATCCTCGTCCCGGGCCTGACACGGAACTATCGAACCAGCGAGCGGTCGGTAGCCCATTGCTGCGGGCGATGCGAGGTCCATGGGGGTGCGTTGATATGCCGGGAGCGCGATGCTGATAATTGCCTGTCTAGCAATGGACCCAGGTCGAGAGGGGAGAATCTATGGCCCCAGCGAAAGAGCCGGTTGCGTTCTTGGGCATCGGCACGATGGGACACGCGATGGCAACGAGTGCCTTGCGCGCCGGTATCGAGACGATCGTCTGGAACCGCGACCCTGAGGCAACTCTGGACCTCACCGAGCTTGGCGCGGAGGCAGCCAAAACACCGGCCGATGCCGCGCGAAGAGCCGACATTGTCGTCACGATGGTGACGGATGCTGACGTCGTCTTGTCGATAGCCCAGGACCTGGGAATGCTGGCTGCACTCGCCCCAGGCGCCGTGTGGGTGCAGATGAGCACGATCGGCGTCGCAGGAATCGAGCGCGTCAAAGCACTGGTGGATGCTGAGCGTCCTGACGTCATCCTCATCGATGCGCCGGTGTCGGGTAGCAAGGAGCCCGCAGAAAATGGTCAGTTGACGATCTTTGCGTCAGGCCCAGATGCGACTGGCCCGCGCCTGGAGGCCCTCTTTGATGCGCTGGGCCAGCGAACGATCTGGGTGGGTCCGGTTGGGACTGGGTCCCGACTCAAGCTGGTTGCCAACGCATGGCTCGCTTTAGCAGCGGAGGCGGTCAACACGTCGGTGGCGCTGGGCGGTCGATTGGGACTACAGACCGAGACTGTGGAGAAGGCGTTGACTGGCAACCCGCTGGTGTCACCATGGCAAGCCGCCAAACTGCCACGAATCGCCCAAGGTGACTTTTCGGTCCAATTCGCGCTATCTCTCGCGTTGAAAGACGTGCACCTCGCCCTCGAGGCGGCCACCGATGACCGCTTCCGGGCGCTTGCCAGCCTGGCCGACGAGTGGCAGCAGGTCGTCGATCTTGGGCTCGGCGACCGCGACCTCACGGTTGTCGCCTGGGCACTCGAGGAAGACGGAGGTGAGCCGTAGCCGAATCTCATCGAGCAAAGTCTGGGTCAGCCGCCCTGCATGAGGTATGCGGCTCACATCTTGGGTTCTGACCCCACTCATGTCGGGTCTCGATCCGGTAGGTGGATTTCGGCCCTCGAAGAGTTTCGTCGCGAGTAAGGAGAAGGAGCGACCACACCGTGAGCAGCTACATCCCCGCCGTAGATCGCTACCAGTCGATGACCTACCGTCGTTGTGGGCGCAGCGGCCTCCTCTTGTCCGCCGTGTCGCTCGGGCTATGGCAGAATTTCGGTGACGACCGGCCACTCGACATCCAGCGTGCAATCGTGCGTCGAGCCTTCGACTTGGGCATCACCCATTTCGACTTAGCCAACAACTATGGACCCCCGTATGGCAGCGCCGAGACCAACTTCGGCCGGATCCTCCACGATGACTTCCGCGACCACCGCGACGAGCTCCTTATCTCCACCAAGGCCGGTTGGGACATGTGGCCTGGCCCGTACGGCGACCTCGGCTCCCGGAAGTACCTTGTCGCCAGCCTCGATCAGAGCCTGCAACGGCTCGGGCTTGACTACGTCGACATCTTCTACCACCACCACTTCGATCCCGAAACCCCCCTCGAGGAATCCCTCGGCGCACTCCACACCGCGGTCACCTCCGGTAAAGCCCTCTACGTCGGCATCTCCTCCTACTCCGATCAGCGAACCACAGAAGCGGTCACCATCCTTCGCCAGCTCGGCACTCCACTACTTATCCACCAACCCTCATACTCGATGTTCAACCGCTGGATCGAAGGCCGCCTCCTCGACGTCCTTGGCGCTGAAGGAGTTGGGTGCATAGCGTTCTCTGTCTTGGCGCAGGGGCTTCTCAGCGACCGGTACCTCGATGGGATCCCCCAAGACTCCAGGGCCTCGCGCAACAGTTCACTCACGCGGGACATGCTCAATGACGAAAACCTCGCCCGCATCCGGGCACTCAACGAGATCGCCGTGGGAAGGCGCCAGTCCCTTGCGCAAATGGCCATCACCTGGGCTTTGCGTGACCCTCGAGTTACTTCCGTGCTCATTGGAGCCAGCAGCGTCGGCCAGCTTGAGCAAAACGTGAGCGCCCTCGACAATACGGAGTTCTCCTCAGACGAGATCGCCACCATTGACCGCTACGCCGTGGACGGTGGCATTGATTTGTGGCGCACCCCAGCCTCATCGTGAGCCTGGTTGGAGCTTCCGCTGAAAGAGGATGAGGTCATCAGACACTTGAGCACAACGTGGGGCTGTTCTGAGCCCGTGCAGACCACCTCGCGGGATGGCCTCCAGGACTACCTGAACCGGAAGCCCGGCGACGTAGAGATATCTGCCCTCCTAGACGACCGCGTCGGCGACCCCATTGCTCAGTTCAATCGAGATCCGCAGTATTCAAGGCGAAGCACGCTTCTCGAAAGTCGACCAAAGCACGTACACAGGGGCATGCCGTTCGCCGCTCTGTGCAGCGACCACGAAATTGCCGACGCGAGTCACGTATAACGAGGAGGAAAGCGACATGACAAAAGCGGTTCGCTTCGACCATTACGGCGACGTGGACGTTCTCGAGGTCATCGACGTCCCACCGCCGTTGCCCGGTCCGGGCCAGCTCCTGATCCGAGTCAAGGCGGCGGGGATCAATCCGGGGGAGGCCAAGATTCGCGAGGGGGCGCTGGCTGAGCGCTTTCCAGCGACCTTTCCTTCTGGCCAGGGAAGCGACCTGGCAGGCGTCGTCGAGCAGCTCGGGCCGCCACCGACCGCAGCATGGAGTCCCGGCGACGAGATCATCGGGTTCACCAACGAGCGGTCCAGCCAGGCGGAGTTGGCCCTCGTCGAGCACACAAACGTCGTGGCCAAGCCGCCAACTGTGTCCTGGGACGTGGGGGGAGCACTGTTCGTCGCTGGTACGACAGCAAGTGCAGCGGTGGACGCCGTGTCGCTCAGCCCAGGTGACACGGTCGTGGTGTCTGCAGCTGCGGGCGGAGTCGGCTCACTCGCTGTGCAACTGGCCGCCCTCAAGGGCGCCCGGGTTGTGGGTATTGCCAGTGAGGCAAACCACGAGTGGTTGCGACACCACGGCGTTGTTCCGATCGCCTATGGCGACGGGATGATCGAGAGAATTCGAGCAGCTGTCGGCCGCGTCGACGCGTTCATCGACACGTTCGGTGGAGAGTACGTGGACATGGCCCTCACCCTTGACGTCCAACCCAGTCGCGTTGACACCATTGCAAACTTCGCAGCCGCGGCGAGGTATGGCGTCAAGACAGATGCCAGCGCGGTCGGTGGGAACGCAGCCGTCCTCAACCACCTTGTCCAGCTGGTCGCCGCCGGGAAACTTGAAGTTCCAATTTTCCGCACCTATCCGCTCGAGCAAGTGCGCGAGGCCTACCGGGCTCTCGCAAATGGCCACCTACTCGGCAAGATCGTGCTCATCCCCTGAACAAGGTAGTGTTCGCTCTTCCACGGGACGACTCGGTCGACGAAGTGGAATCCGGGTTGACGAAATCGCACGGTGGGGGACTGGGGTCGACCACCCGCGACAAAAACCACCACCTTGCCAAGGTGAGGGTCGCGGGTTCGAATCCCGGCTTCTACTCCATCGTGGCAGGTCAAGGGCCATGTTTCAATCTTTGCCGCGTCAGGTCTTGTTGAGTCGCGATGGCGTTCTTTCGGGAGTCGGGGCCCTCATCGGACGCCAATAGTGTGACAAAAATGCGACTTTTGTTGGTGGCGTATCCCGGTGCCGGAAAGGGCACTCAGGCGACGAAGCTGGCTGCTCACTACGGGATCGCCCGCTTGTCTAGCGGCGAGTTGATTCGAGCTGAGGTGGCCCGTGGCACAAGGATCGGGAAGGAAGCAGCCGACTATCTCAGGCGCGGTGATCTCGTACCAGATCAGCTGGTCTTTGACCTGTTGTCCGCACCCATTCTCGAAGCAGCAAGCAATGGTGGCTATGTTCTCGACGGTTTCCCGAGGACGCTACGCCAGGCGGAGGTGGCGTACTCGGTGGCGCAGGAGATCAAAGACATCGAGCTTCAGGCCGTCGTCTATCTCAGAGTCGGTCATGACGAACTACTGAGGCGGCTTCGTGCCCGTGGGAGCCGGGAGGGGCGTACGGACGACGATGAGGTTACGATCGCTCACAGGTTCACGGTGTTCGAGACTCAGACCGAGCCGCTCCTTGACTTCTACGCCCGCCGCGGAATACTCCTTGACATCAATGGCGAGCAGGCTGTTGGGGATGTGTTTGGTGACATCACTAGAGCCGTGGACAGCCTTCAGATCTGAGGTTTGCGTTTCGGAGCGATGGAACTCCATGTGATCGCCGTCCCTCTGTGATGTTCCGGTGATCCCGGTCGCTAGCCGGCGCGCTAGGCCACGATCCGGAGCGTTCGTAAATGACCATTGATAGGCCTCCAGCGGTGTCGACGTGGGCTCCCCTCCGCATCACCGTCTTCCGATGGTTCTGGATCGCCTCGCTCGTCAGCAATGCTGGCTCCAGGATGCAGACCGTAGGCGCACAATGGTTCCTGGTCCACGAAGCAAACGCCGCAATCCTCGTCTCACTCGTTCAGACAGCGGACAAAATACAACCTTGCCAAGCTGAGAGTCGCTGGTTCGAATCCCGTCCTCTGGTTTAGCGCAGCAGGTCAGAGGTGGTTTTGTCGTCCCCAGTGATGAGTTGTCGACGCCCCGCCTCTGGCGGCGCTATCACGGGGGGCGTCGGTCGCGTCGGAAGGCGCCAGACGAGCGAGTTCCACCGTCACTCCATCGATCCCAGCACGACCCCTACGCCGAGAGGATGTGAACATGCCAGCGCCGCAGATCGGCTTCAACGCCGACATCAAGCCTCTGTTCCGGGAGAAGGATCGCGATTCCATGCGGAACGCATTCGATTTGTGGTCCTACGTCGACGTCCAGAACCACGCCACTGCGATCGCCGAGCGCTTAAAGAACGGCTCTATGCCATGCGACGGTGCATGGCCCGCGGAACGGGTCGAGTTGTTCGAACACTGGGTCGAGCAAGGTAAGCGAGAGTAAGGAGCGGTGCGTGCTGCCCGACCGGGTCTCGCTCGGCCCAGGGCACGCCTACGCAGAGCACATAGTCGGGTCCAGCGCGATCGGCTCCGGGATAGAGGTGGGCTCGCCAGGGTGATCATGGGCCTCGAACACTTCGCGGATACCTCACGCCTGAAGCTGAGCGGCTGCCCCCATCGTGCACCCCACGAGCTCCCAGTCATGGGATCGCATCAACGTGGGCTTGGCCGTGCAAGCTCGGGATCTCGCGTCGATAGTAGAGCCCTGTATAACCGGGCAGCGAGGAGTGGACAGGCTGAAAACGGGTGGACAGAGTGGCACTTCTCGGAACCGGCTGGATCCAAGACGTACTGACACGGGCGGCGCCCAGCGAATGGCGCACCAAGACCGAGACCGGCGTTTGCATTATCCTTGGCGCACCTGAGAGGAGCGAGAAGATGAAACTCCTACCTGGCCGCGCCGTGGGGTGGACTGTGGCCGTTCTCATGTGTTTGTTGGTGGCCCCGATCGGCACTGGCACGGCGAGCGCCGCTGGGCCGACGCGCTCGGCCGATGCAGAAGTCGGGGTGGGTGCGACTCCGGCGTCGTGCAACCGAGCCGAGCCGTCCGGCGTTGCCCGTTGCTACCTGAGCGTCGAACCCGCCGGGACGTCCGCCGGGGCGACAACTTTCGAGAGCAGAGCAAAACTGTGCACTCAGGACAAGTCGGCCGGCTGGACGGCCTGCAACCTCGAAAACGCGTACGCGACCAAGAGCTTGATCGGGAGTGACGGGAACGGCAGCCTGGTCGCCGTCGTTGACCCGTACGACGACCCCAATGCGGCGACCGACCTTGCCACCTATCGCTCATTCAACAAGCTGCCTGCATGTACGACCACCAGCGGGTGCTTCGAGAAGGTCAACCAGGAGGGCGAGACGAGCAGCTATCCGAGCGCGAATTCGGGGGACGCCACCGAGATCTCGCTCGACATGGACATGGTCTCGGCCATATGCCCGCTCTGTCACATACTCCTGGTCGAGGCGAACTCCAACGGCTTCGGGGACTTGACGACTGCCGAGGACGAGGCCGCCACTCTGGGGGCGGGCGTCATCAGCAACAGCTGGGGCACCGGCGAGTTCGACGGCGAGACCGGCTACGACGCGAGCTTTGATCATCCAGGGGTCGACATCACCGATTCCTCGGGCGATGGCGCCTACCAAGGTGGCGTGCAGTACCCCTCCGCCTCGCCCTACGTGACCTCCGTTGGCGGCACCCAGCTCAAGCCGGCGACGAACGCGCGGGGTTGGAAGGAGAAGGCCTGGGCGAACAAGGCGAGTAGTCCGCCGACGCAAGGATCGGGCAGCGGCTGCTCGGCGTACGAACCCAAGCCACCCTGGCAGACCGATCCCAGTTGTGCCATGCGCATGACCGCCGATGTGAGCGCGGTCGCGGCGAACGTAAAGTTCTACGACACCTATGAGGAATCGGGGTGGCTCTACGGCTTCGGCACCAGCGTGTCGTCGCCCATCATTGCCGGTATGTATGGCTTGGCGGATAACCAGCCGACCTACACGGTCGCCGCCTCCGCGGCCTGGGCCGCCGCCTCCAGCAACTTCTACGACATCACGAAGGGGTCAGATGGCACCTGCACGCCGACCTACTTCTGCCAGGCTGGACCCGGATACGACGGCCCAACCGGGCTCGGCACCCCCGATGGAATCGGCGCGTTCAAGGTGCCGGTGACAGGCGCCCCAACAATCACCTCTGTCACCTTTGGCGGGGACGCGTCGGACCCCACCGTCACGATCAGCGGGAGCAATTTCGGGTCCGAGCCGGGAAGCGGCCCAGCGGGTTGCGCAACGACCGGCGACAACTTCAGCGGTGTCAGCCTGACCTTCAACGACACGACAGGAGATTGGGGCGCCGGCACTGGCGGCGACTGCATCGGACTCGTCGTAAGCAGCTACACCAATACGCAGGTCATCTACCAGTTTGGGTCCGGTTACACCGTCTACGGGACCGCTAACAGCGGTGACGGGTTCAACGTGACGGTGCAAGGAGCGACTTACAGCGGGACCATTACCTACCCTTAGCGAGCGACCTCAGACGCACACCGTCGTCGCGGTGAGCTCACGGTTGTCGACCTCCAGCCTGGTCTGAGCTCGCTCGCGGCGGGGCGACCTGGTTCTTGTTGAATCGGTGCCGGGCCGGCGAAGCCGGCCCTCTGCCATCGGGGCGCGCGGCTACCAGCAAGAACGTGAAGGTCCCCATAACGTCCTCCCCGACACAGAACTGCTGATCGACCGCGGCAACGGTCGGAGAGGAGGTCGCCATGGGGACCGTGGCCAGGCTACTGGACGAGCACGTCAGCTTTCGCTGCACTTCGGTGGATCGCATCGGGGTCCGGGGCTACATCCCGGGGATCCAATACGAGTTCGGGTTGGTCAAGTTCCTGCTCAACCGCGGCGGAACGATTCCCTCTCCGGCCCTGTTGCATCGCAACCACGACCGTCTTGTCGCCGAGCTCGAGGCTCTCGAGGCGAACACCGGAGTGCCCGTCGTGCGCTTCAAGATGGGCGAGTCCAAAGAGGACACCGCGCGGCCCTTTCAAGACGAAGCGGCAGCCGCCGGTCGAGCCGGACTGGTGCTGGTGGGCAAGGCCCAGGAGCGCACCTCGGCGTGGCGCGGCTACGTCGACGACACCCACGCCGGGCATCGCACCACCCATCCGCACATGGCCTGGCGTCGCCAGTCCTCGGTGCCCGACCACTGGTATTTCTATTTCGCCGACCACGAATGGGGACCGGCCTTCCTCAAGGTCTGCACCTACGCGCCCTACCCACTGTGGTGCTGCGCCAACGGCCACGAATGGGCCAAGTGCCAGCTCGCCAAGGCCGGGATCGGCTTCGAGGCTCTCGACAACGGGCTGCGCAGCGTCGAGGATCCCGCCGCAGCGCATCGCATCTGCGCTCGACTCGGTGCGGGTCATCTGCGCGCGCTCTTGGCCCGCATGATGGCCGTCGTCCCGGACCCTCTGTGCGCCCACGATCGCTCGGCCGGCTTCGAGTGGTCCTTCTCCCTCGCGCAGCTCGAGGTCTCCGACACCGCGGTGTTCGACCAGCCGCGCCGGGCCCGGGCCTGGTTCGAAGCCGCCATCGGCGACCACCTCGACCTCGGTCGTCCCGAACGGGTCTCCCTGCTCGTCGACCGCAAGGTGCAAAGCGGCGCCCGGTGCAAGACCCCCGGGCGCTTCGCCACCGAGGTCATCACCCGCGACACGGCCCCTCAGCTCCAGATCCACTACAAGTCGTCGAAGGCGAAGGCCTATCTGAAAGAAGGCCGGGCCTTGCGTGTCGAGACCACGGTGAACAACGCCAGCGACTTCGCCCTGCACAAGACCCTCAGCGCCGAGAACTGGAACGCACTGCGCCGCGCCGGGGCCGACACCAACGCCCGCTTCTTGGCCACCCTGGGCGAGGGACGCCCTGGGCTTCCCGATCCGGCCACCCTCGAATCGATCGTGCTCCCGAGCGTCCACGACGGCCAACGCGCCCCGGGTCTGCGTTTTGGGGACCCCCGCACCATGGCGCTGCTCGGCTCCATCGCCGCCTTCGCCCATGTCATTGGGGGACTGACCAATAAGTCCCTGCGGACCCAGATGGCCGCCCACTGGCGGGCGGAGTACTCCTCGGCCCAGGCCTCCTATGACCTGC
This sequence comes from uncultured Acidimicrobiaceae bacterium, assembly GCA_963744935.1. Taxonomy (GTDB): domain Bacteria; phylum Actinomycetota; class Acidimicrobiia; order Acidimicrobiales; family RAAP-2; genus Bog-473. The sequence continues at coordinate 159,177 of CAVUVM010000008.1, read as the reverse complement.
GACGCCTACGCATGAAGGGCCTCATCGAGCGCGTCGAGGGCTCCAACATCTATCGCGTCACCCCCCACGGCCTGCGCGTCAGCGCCTTCTTCACCCAGCTCGCCACCCGTGTCATCGTTCCGGCCCTGACCGATCTGGCTGATCTGGCGCGACCATCTCCACCAGCACCTCGCCCACTCACGGCCGCCTGGCGCACCTACGAGCGCGAGCTCGACAACGCAGTCCGCACGGCACGACTCGCCGCCTGACTCAAAACTTGCCTCATCTGTTCCGAATCAGACTGTCAAGTGGGTCTGGATCGAGACCCCGGTGAGGCCCGTTCCATCTCTATCCATCGCGTTGACCCTGGGCTCTGGCAGGGAGGTCAGGCCGTCGCTATCTGCACCGTATAGGACTGTGCACCCACCGGTCCCTCGGCCTGGCTCACTCCGATTGTGACCCCCGAGCTTCCCGCTGCAGAGGGCATTCCGGCGATCGTTCCCGTTTTTCGATCAAGCACCAGTCCCGGCGGAAGGTCGTCGGACAACACAACCCAGCGTGCATCGTGGCTCACCGATGAGGCAGTCAGCGCAGCTCGGTATGGCTTCCCGACCACCCCAGACGGAAGGCTCGAAGGTCCAATGACCGGAGTGTTCCGAACCGCCCTGAGGGTGACGGCTCTGGGTGGCGGAATTGTTCCTGGCCCAGTCACAAGGCACCCCTTTGAAAGAGTTGGGTTGGCTGGAGCCTTTAAACTTGGCGGAGCGGCAAAGGCCGGGGGTGACTGCAAGTCGACCATATCGAACAAGTCGCTTGCATTCGCATCCCTACGAGTAAGCGCCGGTAGGTTCCACTTTCGTTCAAGCGTTTTTAGGACAGATGTGTGGTCGTAGACCGTGTGGGAAACGAAGTCATGCCTCGAATAAGGCGACACCACACCTGCGGGCACCCGAAAGCCATATTGGTTGAACCGGCCAGACACCTGGTTGGGGGAGAGGACGGGCGAAATGTTGTCAGGCGGGATGGCGGCTGGCGGCGTGACGTGGTCATACCAGCCGCCCCATTCGTCGTAGGTCCATATCAGCATCGACCTCTTCCACTGCGGACCCGACATCATCGCGTTCACGATGCTGGCGAGGAACTGGTCGCCGAACTGTATGTCCTGAGGGTTTTCCTCCGACGAAACGGTGTAGTTGGGCTCTACGAACGAAAACTGCGGGAGTGTGCCTGCGGCTGCATCGGAGTAGTACTGGTCAACAGTATTGATGTTCGCCGTAATGGCAGGCTTGGAGAGCAGAGGCAGCCAGACGCCGATTGAAGACACATTCGAGTAGTAGTCCTTCCACGTAACGCCATAGCGGTTGAGGATGTCGAAGATCGTCCCATTTGGTGGGAGCTCGTTGTTGAGTTGGTCGGCGACCTGTCCGAGCGATGTGCCGGCCATTAGATATCGTCGATTCGGGTCGGTCTGACCGAGTAATGACGAGAACCACCGGTCGGCGATCGGGAATATGCGAGCCATGTCCCAGGTGAACGGAAGGTCGTCTCCGAGGAAGTAGCCAACTGCTTCACCAGTAGATCCTTCGACGAAACCGCGGTTCCCATTCACCAACGAATGGTGGGCCAGGTTCCAGTTTTGGCCCACACCATTGGTCTGACATTCGCTTGGCATATGAAATGCGCGGACGAGGTTGCCGTGACCGTCTGGGAGAGTAACCGTAGGCTGACCGTTCGGCCCTTTCGCGAAGCAATCACCGCGACCCAGCATCCCGAGAAGGTTGTCGAATGAGTGGTTCTCCATCATCACGACGGTGAAGTATTCAATCTGGGGCACCTGATCCGTCCCAGCTGGTGCTGCAGGATTAGGACGCGAGCCAGGCTCCCTAATTCCCCGATGATTTCGGGAGCTCTGACGGTTAACACGATCCACGCTCATCGCACTCGAGGGGGTGGCTGAGGCGCTGCTTGCTGCCTCGATCCCTGCGCCTAACGCTCCCGCGGCTGCCGCACCAAGCAGCGCACGTCGGCTTAGGCGACGCGAGGTCACGCGCTTAAAGATAACATTGCAGGTTCGGCATGTTCGGTCCGCCACGGAAAATCTCGTACCGAAGAAATATCCTCAAATCTACGGAAGCTGAATCCAACGTAGTGCGCCGGAACTGGAGATTGCGTGCTACGCGTGCCAGCAGAAACCGCAACATCGAGAAGGACGCGGCCAGACGCTTCACACGGACGTTGAGCGAGTACCTGTGGGTCATGGAACACCATTTCGCGCGGATCCCAGGAGTTGTTGGTAGCTCATAGTAGAGCGCTCCACTACAGGAGCGAACTGAGTGGGGCAGATGGAAAACTGGGTGGACGGAGGCGCACCCGGGGGACTTGCCACACCCAAAACGGACGAAATCACCACCTTGTCAAGGTAAGGATGGCGAGGTCGAAAACACGTCTTCCGCTCCATTCTATGAAAAGGGAGTGTCTGGAAGTGAGCGCGGTGCCGGTTCTACCCCAACCGCGTCAGCACGTTCCGAGTGATCTGTTCAATCTGCTGGTCTCGCCCGGCCAGTCCGTGAGCCCAGTCGGTCGATCCCGACGTGACCACCGTGGCGCCGGCCTCGTTTGTGTAGGCACCCAACACGGCGTGGCCGTGACGGATGCGTTCAATTGCCTCGGGCTCGCGGGTCCCGAATACGCGTGAAGCGATGTACTCCAATTCGCTCGGCTCACCCGGTTGGGGCGGGCGAGGCGCTGTCTCGCGCGTGAAGTGCTGCGTCGGGCAAGTGCCGAGGATCTCGAAGGATGAAGGCGTGCCGTCCTCCCCGGTCGGGTACGGCAGCCCATCGCGGTAGGTGAAGACACACCCGTCGCATTCGTAGCCGACGACCGTCGCGCTGGCGCCGAGGACGTCTCCGTAGCCGAGCCCGGTCCCTTCGAAGATCCAGTGACCGGCGCGGTGCAGGGTGTAGCCACCGAGGCCCGATGTCACATTTCGACCTATGCGGTGATAGCCCCCGCGGGTGAACGAGACGCCAGTCATGGAGTTCTCGGGACGCCCGATGACTGCGTCGGACCAGAACGTCGTCACCTCCGCTTCGCGTTCCGTCCCCATGAGTGGGTCGCTCTTGAAGAAGCTCTTGTATCCGACCATCACATCGTGATCGTCGCTCTCGAGGCGCACCTGCCATAAGGACGTGTTGCCCGAGAAAAACGCCGCATTGCCACCTGTCGCGATGAACGCTTCGACCGTGTCGCGCATTCCGCGAGTCCAGTACTCATCATGACCGACTGAGAGGTACAGACTGGACCCGTACAAGACCTCGGGGTGATCTTCGAGGTCAGCATTCGTGCACACGCCGATCTCAAACCCTTCGCGCTCGGCCCACATTATGAACGGCAGCTCCCAGTCGGGCCATCCGGCCGACCCCGCATAGCCCGACAGATGGTTGATCTGGATGTAGCCCACATGTGCGGCGTTCTGCGGATCGGGCGCGCCCGTACCCGTCACGCGACGGCCCTTACCCGGTGGCTTATAGAGGTAGCCCGCCGACATCGGGCGCTTCATCGCTGCGTGGGTGCCACCGGTGTACAGGTTGGATCCGCCAAAGTCGTTGTAGGCGTGCCACGTATTGGTCGCCAGCGCGATCACGATACGCGTGCCGGTCGACGGACGCACGACGAAGAATGCGTAGTCGCGCCGCACCTTCTCGCCAACGTCGATCTCCATGACGACCTCGTAGTAGCCCGACCGCCATGTCAGGTCGACGTCTAGCGTGAGAGCGACAGGCCAACCGCATCCCTTGGAGGAAGCGTCCTTCGGGGTCTCGTGCTCGTGGGCTGCGACTGCGTCAGAACTGAATACGACCTCCCGGCGCGTACCGACCCGTGCTACCTCGACGCGTGCCGGCCGCCCTGCGGACGACGAGATGTGCAGACCGACCTGTTCGCCTGCGCGCACCGATTGCGGCCAGCAGTACCCGACAACGACCTCACGCTCCATTCCCCGACCCTAACCGGGTACATCACTCCCAGGGTCCGAAGAGGTCAGGTAGGCCCGGCCGCGACGGCTTCGTGGGCAATGGAAGCCGCAGCTTCCGCTGACAAAGCCCGACGAGATTCACTGGTTGCTCAGACGCTCGACGTTTACGATGTTGGATATGTATACCGTGAGTTTGTCCTCGGGCTCGCGTCGGGTTTGGATCGTTCTCACCTTCTGAGTGCTGAGAGTCTCGTGGTGGGTCGCAGCCGGCCGGAACGCTCCGGGGAAGTGAGGGGCTCCCGCAGTCGGACTCCGCCAACGCCCCGGGCCTTCCGGCCGCCCGGGCTCCACCGAATTATCGCCCGACCCGACAAGTGGGTCGACGAGGCCGGCGGTTCAGTGGACGACCCAGCTGTCCTGGAACGATTGCGGCAGCTGGTGATTCCACCCGCGTGGGTAGACGTGTGGGCGTCTGCCGACGCCAATGCGTCCGTACAGGCGACAGGCGTCGACCAGCGCGGTCGGACGCAGTACCGATACTCTCCTGCGGCCCGAAATCTTGCCAGCGACTACAAGTTCGCCCGCATGACACTGTTCGCTGCGGCCATTCCTGCGCTACGCCATCAGGTCGCGAGCGACATCGCTCGATACCGCCAGGAGCCACTCGGCGCACGTGTCGTGACCGCCGCCATCGTCAGGCTCTTAGAGCGCGGGCTGCTTCGCGTGGGCAATGACCGGTATGTCCGAGACAATCACACCTACGGACTTACAACGCTTCGGCGGAGCCACGTCGATACGCGCGGTTCGACCATCACGTTCCATTTCATCGGCAAGGAACACCTCCATCACACCGTCACAGTCCGCGACCAGGCGACGTCAAAGATTGTGGGCACGCTTGTAAGTGCGGCGGGCAACGATGCGCAGCCGATCTTTGCTGTAACGGATGAACATGGAACGCATCACGTGACGAGTGCCGCAGTGAACGCCTACCTCCATGCACATACCCAAGCACCAGCGAGCGCCAAGGTGTTCCGCACTTGGGGCGCCACGGTTGCAGCAGTTGCGGTGCTTGGTGGAGCCGAACCCCCAGCGGACGTATCGGCCAGGTCGCGGGAGCGCCTCGCTGTCGGTGCTGCGGCGACTTTGCTGGGCGACACGGCCTCTGTCACCCGGTCTTCATATATCCATCCGGCCTGGATCAACGTTGGCCGCTCTGACCTGGTAGCCGCCGCCGTTGCCGAGTCGTCCGATCGCGTTGGCACGCGTGCGGTGGCAGACCTCTTTACCGATCCCGGGCTCCAGGCAGCGATCCTCTCTGGAATCACCCGCGCGACCACGGAAGTTGTCGCTCGAGACGACAAATCGGAGTGCCTAGACCATGGATCCTTCTGAGGGCCACCATCTGAACTCGGGCGGCCCGGCTCCTTGATGCGAATGAGCTGCGGTTTCGCGCCGGAGCGTGTCCGGATTAAGCCACCACGTAAGAGGGTTACAGGGTTTCCGGTATAAGTAACTACGTAATTTTGTAATAAGGAACCTGATGACCGACACTCTCACCCGCTCATCCCAACCGGAACTCGAAGCGCTTGACGCGTACTCCCAGGTCGTCGTCTCGGTTGCCGGGCACCTGACCCCCCGGGTTGCTGCATTGCAGGTGTCGCAGCTCCGCCGTGACGGGAGGATCGTTGCGGGCGCTGGCTCGGGGGTCGTGTTCACGAACGACGGTTTCTTGCTTACCAATGCCCACGTGGTTGGGAAGGCAGAGGCCGGTCAGGCTGCCTTCGCCGACGGCACCACGGTCCCGTTTCGCGTCGTTGGCAGCGACCCCCTGTCTGACCTGGCCGTGGTTCGCGCCGACGGCGTAACCCCTGCGCCGGCGCGATTAGGTGAGGCCTCCCAGCTCAGAGTGGGACAACTGGTCGTTGCGGTCGGGAACCCCCTCGGACTGGCAGGCACCATAACTGCAGGAATCGTCAGTGCCTTGGGCCGCTCGTTGCCGACGCGGGCGGGGGAAGACATGCGCATCGTTGATGACGTCATTCAGACCGATGCCGCACTGAACCCGGGGAACTCGGGCGGGGCGCTTGTCGTCGCTTCGGGCGAGGTCGTAGGCATCAACACCGCGGTCGCCGGGGTTGGGGTCGGCCTGGCCATCCCCATCAACGGAATCACCCGTCAGATCGTCGCTACCCTCATGGCCGAGGGCCGTGTCCGCCGGGCCTACCTGGGCGTGGCGGGGACCCCCGCCCCGCTCCCTCCGTCGTTCGCCGCCCGACTCAATCAGAAGACCGGGATGCGAATCGAGCAGGTCATATCGGACGGGCCGGCCGCAAAGGCTGGACTACGAGCCGGAGACTTTTTGGTCAGTGCCAATGGCGAGGCAGTTTCGAGTGCTCAGTCGTTGCAGCGACTGATGCTCGGGAACGCTATCGGCCAGCCGTTGGCGTTGAACGTGCTCCGATCCGAAGCCCTCGTCGATGTGATCGTCACACCTGAAGAACTGCGCGCAAAGGACTAATCCAAGAGCTGGTCGCGGCTAGTGCCGGCGTCTACGCATCGTCATCGGACTGCTGGCACCCCACCTATCCATCTGGGGCATGTGACCTGTCGTCGGCAGCACCTCGAAGCCGCGCCACTGACCGGGTCACCGCTGCCAAAAGAGACGTCGCCGGGTGCTCAACGGTCGGAAAACAGAGGTCGGGCGTCCGAGTTCGATGCCTTCCATGGCGCAGCCAAGTGTGATAGCCGGGGCCTACCACAGTTAGGTCATAAGTCGTGGACCGACGAAAGGAAGCAGGTTTAACTGGAATTCATAGCCAACAATCAAACCAAAGGAAGCGAGAGAGTTATGAGCCCAGCAGCAGTATCCAGCGTCAAGATAAGGCTCGAAAACCACATTGTCGCAGTGACTGACGTCGATCGGGCCAAGGGGTTCTACCAGCAACTGGGTTGGCGGCTCGACGACGACGTTGCGCCGATGGATGGGCTTCGCTTTGTCCAGTTCACACCCCCAGGCTCGCCGGCCTCGATCACGTTCGGACTGGGACTCCCAACGGGCTCCCCTGGGGGGATCCAGGCCACCCTGGTCGTCTCCGACATCGAGGGCGGCCCATGACGAACTCCTCAAACTTGGCATCGACGTGAGTGACGTGTGGCACGGCCCGCCGTTCCCCGTCGAGACGCGGCAACCCGGCGTCGACCCCGAGCGCACCAGTTACGGGTCTTTCTGCTCTTTCAACGATCCCGACGGGAATCTATGGCTCGTCCAAGAGGTGACCACGAGGCTCCCAGGCCGGGACTGATCGGCTGGCATCACCGAATTCGCAGCTACCCCCTGCCGTCGCAGGGTGCGACGGCGGGGGGGCCCATCCGCATACTTGAGCCCGCCGCCCAGCGGGAATCGCAGAAATGGTGAGAGGCAATGGCTTCTGTGACCGTGGGCACTGAGAACAGCGCGCCCATCGAGATCCATTACGAGGACCACGGCAGTGGCCGCCCGATCGTTCTGATCCATGGCTATCCACTCAATGGCAACTCGTGGGAACGCCAGGAGCACGAACTCCTGGCCAATGGATATCGAGTGATCACCTACGATCGCCGCGGCTTCGGCCGGTCGAGTCATCCGACCTTCGGCTATGACTATGACACCTTCGCTGGCGATCTTGAGGTGCTGATGGAGCACCTCGATCTGCGGGACGCCGTGCTCGTCGGCTTCTCGATGGGGACGGGGGAGGTGATCCGCTACCTCGCCACCTACGGTTCGCAGCGGGTGCGCAAGGCCGCCCTGCTCGGCACCATCCCACCCTTCGTGCTCAAGACCGACGACAACCCCGAGGGCGTCGACGGCAAGGTCTTCGCCGACATCGAGGCGGCCATCGTCACTGACCGCTATGCCTTTTTCGAAGGCTTCTTCAACAACTTCTACAACGTCGATGTCCTCGGTGGGACCCGGATCAGCGACCGGGCGTGGCAGGCCAGTTTCAATGTGGCGGCCGCCAGCTCACCGTGCGCCACGTATGCGTGCGTCGACACCTGGCTGACCGATTTCCGGGCCGACCTGCCGAAGATCGACGTTCCGGTGCTCGTCCTGCACGGCACGGCGGATCGCATCCTTCCGTTCGAGGTGACTGCGGCGAGGCTTCCGACACTGATCGCCGACTGCACCCTCGTCCCGGTGGAGGGAGGTCCGCACAACATCGCGTGGACTCACCCTGAAGTGGTCAATGTGGCGCTTCTTACGTTTGTCAGCTAGAGCGGGCAGTCCGATCCGCTCCTCTCAGAGTGAAGTCCTCCGCCGCGACCCACGCAGGGCAACACCGGATATGGAATCGTAAATCACCACTCGGTATCCGGCAGCGTCGGATGGGTGCCTTCGCGGGAGAGTCTTTAGCCAAACCGCCCCATATGAAGGGCGCCACGGAACCCCGCTCCGTGCTGCTCCCTGGCGAACGTAGGGTGGCCCGATGCGAATCACCATCTTGGGAATGGGCAACATGGGTCAGGCTTTCGCCGCCAGGGCAATCGAAACTGGTCACCAGACGACCGTCTGGAATCGCACCCCTGGTCGGGTTGCCGCCCTCGTGGCTGGCGGTGCTTTCGAGGCCAACACTGTGACGACGGCCGCGGCGGGTGCCGACGCTGTTCTTGTCGTCCTCGCCGACGACGCAGCCGTCCTCGGCGTGTGCCTGGGCGACGATGGTGTGTTGGCATCGCTCGAACCCGATGCTGTGTTTGCCAATGTCAGCACGGTCTCCCCGGAGACAGCTCGACGCCTTGCCGAGCTGGGACCGAACAATCGGGTCCTTGACGCCCCGGTGATGGGCTCGCCGTCGATGATTGCTGGGGGTTTGGGGAAGTTCCTCGTCGGCGGTCCGGCCTCAGCCATTGCTGCCATTGAACCCCTGTGGAATGACCTTGGGTCCGGCTATACACACTGTGGGCCGGTCGGAACCGGGGCGACGATGAAGATCGTGGCCAACTCGTTGTTGATTACGGGCGTGGCTTCGCTTGCCGAAGCCATCGCCACGGCCCGACGGCAGGCAATCCCCGACGAGTTCCTAAGGGCCCTCCTGGCCGACAGTCCGGTGATAAGTCTCGCCAGCAACCTCCGGTTGGACAGTCTGCTCGATGCGACGCATCCGGGTTGGTTCTCTCCGGCCCTGGCCCGTAAAGACCTTCGCCTCGCCATCGACCTGGCCGAAGAGACCGGAGTCGGTGTGCGCATCGGACCCGCAACCGAAGCGCTCTTGACCACCGTTATTGATGCCGGCGGGGAGTGGCCGGACTTCGCCGCCGTAATCGAAGCACTTTCCTGAGGGTTCACGGGAACGACAACCCAATCCGGTAGGGGAGGTGCTGGGCCCTGAGGACACCGGAATTCTACTCCTGTCCCCGAATGCCGGGAAGGGGTGTAACCGCATGGCACATCGCTGGCAGTGCTCCTATCTCAGATCCGAGTGCCTTCGCGTGAGATGTGCCACCCTTGTCGACGCGGTGGTCAGCCGGGCGGAGTTGGGATCCTGGCAGACTGCGCGGGGGTACTCTTCCCGGCCGGTGCCTACGGTTCTCGGTAGCTCGGGTCTGGCCGTCAGTCGAATGGGACTCGGGCTGGCCGCGCTCGGTCGGCCCGGCTATATCAATCTCGGACACGCGTCGGATCTCGCCGGGCGCACGCCCGTGCCGTCATTGGAGCGGTTGACGCACTCGGTTCTCGACGCCGTCTACGAGCGGGGGGTGTGCTACTTCGACGCGGCGCGCTCGTACGGGCTAGCCGAAGCGTTCTTGGCAGCATGGCTGGAGCGCCGCGGACTGGGACCCGGCGAGGTCAGCGTCGGCTCGAAGTGGGGCTATACCTATGTGGCGGATTGGCAGTTGGACGCGCCTGTGAACGAAATCAAGGATCTGTCCGTTGGGGCGTTTCGTCGCCAGTTGGGTGAGAGCCTGGAGCTGCTTGGGCCAAATCTGCGCCTCTACCAGATCCACTCCGCAACGATCGAGAGTGGAGTGCTCGAGGACCGAGCGTTGCTCGATGAACTGGCCAGGCTGCGGGCCATTGGGGTGTCGATCGGGCTCACGGTGACCGGCCCAAGGCAGGGGCAGACGATCGAACGGGCCGTCGAGGTCGGCGGCTTCGACACTGTGCAGGCGACATGGAATCTGCTCGAACAGGGTGCCGGTTCTGCGCTCAGAGCGGCCCACGATGCGGGCATGGGCGTTATCGTCAAGGAGCCCCTCGCCAACGGCCGACTCACCGCCCGTGGCGACGTGGCCCAACTCTTGGACGCGGCGTCTAATGCTGGGAGCACCCCCGACGCGTTGGCGCTCGCCGTGGTGCTCGCCCAGCCGTGGGCGGACGTTGTCCTCAGCGGTGCGGCAAGCGTGAACGAGGTCGAGAGCAACCTCACCGCCCTCGCACTCCAACTCGACTCGCAACTAGTCGAGTGGCTGCTCGACGCCATCCACCAGGACTCCTCCAGCTACTGGCAGACGCGAGCCGCTCTCCCCTGGAATTAGCCGTTTCGGGCTTCCGGCAGTGCCATCACGCGAAATGGCCCGCCTTGTGCTGGGCACGCCGAAGACACGCGAACGCGGGATGGTGGCGTGCAGCGCAGATGCGCACGATGACACATGGAGATGAGTAGCGCCAGAGGGTTGGTGTCAACGAGCAGATAGGGAGGGGAGGAGAACCTCATGATCATTGCGATCCTCGTGCCGATTGTTGTCGCGGGCGCGTGTCTCGCTGAAATGGCGCGCCGCGCATATCTCGGGCGTCGCATGGTAAGCGACATGGAGAGCTACGAGCCACTGAGCACGATTCGTATCCTACGAACTGCCGAGGAGCTCCAGGGCGCTCTGCGACGTGTGAGCGAGGCCGAGCGCCTCAAGGCGCGTCAGGCCAACAGACGCGCTGACCACTACGTGGCCGTCGCCGATTCGGTCACGGGCGCTGGCGTGACGATCCTGGCGATCCCTCCCGGAGCAGCCACGGCATAGGTGGTCCGGACCGAGGCCATCGGAACTGACCCTACTTGTCGCCTCGGGCCGCAGTCTCGACCGAAGATATGCAGGCAATGCTTCTGATGTCGTTTGCTGATGCGGTCCTCAGCTGAGCGTGTGGGCAGTCACCCATTGCCGGAGTGAGCGACCCGCGTTGTAGTAGCGACGATTGCCCGTTGGAGATACTCGACGGTTGATCCGACAAGATCCACGATGACTTCAGATGTGGCCGTGGTGCTCGAGCCTCCTACGCTGAACCGAAAGGCTCCCGGTTCTGTGACGAAGTTCATCGACTCGTCGTAGAAGGCGAGACGGCTCGGGTGAACCAGGAATGCGACCGAGGCCGAAGCGTCAGGCTCCAGCTCCACCCTTGTGAATCCGACAAGTTGCTGGCTGGGTCGCGCCACGGCCGCAACCTCGTCACGCGCATAGAGCTGTACGACGTCTGACCCTCGTCGCCGTCCGGTGTTCGTGACGTCAACGCGCAGATCGATGGGCTCGCTGGTGGACCCGGGTCCGACGATCTCTAGATCACCGTATGCGAACTGGGTGTAGGTCAGACCATGGCCAAACGGGAAGAGCGGGGTGTTGGGCCCGTCCGTGTATTCACCCCAGAACATCGACCGGCCGCCACCCGCCCGATAATCATGATGGGTTTGTACCTGTCCGACCGTTCGCGGCATGGAGACCGGTAGGCGACCACCAGGCTCGCTTCTCCCCAGGAGGACATTGGCGATTGCAGAACCCCCTTCTTCGCCAGGGAGCCATGCTTGGAGGACCGCAGGCGCCTGCTCGGCGAGTGACGGTAGGGAATGAACACGGCCGCTGAGGAGCACGACAACTGTTGGCGTCCCGGTGGCGACCACGGCTTCAACGAGCTGTTCTTGAGCGCCAGTCAAGCGAAGGTCGCTCGCATCTCGCGCTTCACCGACCGTGCAGACAGGAGTCAATCCGGAACGGCCGCCGACAAACACGAGAGCGACGTCGGCATTCGTTGCGATTCGCACCGCTTCATCGATACTCGAGGTGTCCTCGCCGCTGATCTCGCAACCCTTCGCGAAGCTGATCTGTGCAGTCGTCAGGAGTTCTCGCAAACCTCGCAGAGGAGTCACATGATCGGTGAAGTGTGGTCCAGGTCGGAACGACCCGCCATCGGTTGGCAGGAATCGCTCTCCGCCCGTCGAAGGGGTATCGGCGGAAACGTCGTCGGAACCGGGCATGTCGTAGATGATCTCGAGGTGAGCCGGATAGTGATAGTCACCCTGTAGAAGGCGGCGATCATCGCCGGCTGGGCCTATCACAGCGACTCGTTGCAGAGTCGCGGGATCGAGGGGGAGGAGATCCCCTTTGTTCTGCAGCAGAACTATCGACCGCTCCGCAGCCTTCCGAGCAAGGGCGCGGTCCGAGGGAGTATCGAAGACGGCAGCAGCCTTCTCTTCCTCGACGTAGGGGTTCTCGAAGAGCCCCACTTGGAATTTGGATCTCAACACTCGACCCACGGCGTTTTCGACGACCTCCATTGGGAGCCGCCCATCGGCGATCAGAGGCCGGAGAGGATCGCCGTAGCAGTTCCGCCCCGGGAGCTCTATGTCCAGACCGGCGCTCAGGGCTTTGGCGCCGGCTTCACCGTGGGACCCCGCCACTCGATGTTCGGTCATGAGCTGCACCACCGCGAAGTAGTCAGCCACAGTCACGCCTGTGAATCCCAGTTCGCCTCGCAGGAGATCGTTCAAGATGGCAGCGCTCCCAGCGCACGGGCTGCCGTCAACGGATGAATCGGAATTCATTATCGATGCGAGGCCTGCGTCGCGAATCGCCGCGGCGAACGGTTCGGCATAGACCTCACGCAGCTCGCGTTGTCCGAGGTGTACCGGGGCGGTGTTCATTCCGCCTTCGGACATTGCGTAGCCGAGGAAGTGCTTGCCTGTGCAGATAACACCGTCGCGCAAATCGGACGTCTGGACTCCTCGGACGTACGCTGTTCCGATACGGCCAGCGAGATAGGGATCTTCTCCGTAGGTCTCCTCAACGCGACCCCATCGGGGGTCGCGAGCTACATCGAGTACGGGGGACAAGGTGTGACGGGCTCCGACGGCTCGCATCTGTCGGCGAATAACGTCGCCGATTTGTTCGATCAGGGCTTCATCCCAGGTTGATGCAAGTCCAATCGCCTGAGGGAACTGAGTTGCATCTCGACCGCAATAGCCGCCTACCCCTTCCTCGTGAACCATCACAGGAATTCCTAGACGCGTCCTGTTCACAACAACGCTTTGGATCGCATTCATGAGCTTGGCGCTCGCTTTGGGGCGCAATCCGGTGGTCGCGCCGATCCGCGTGACATGACCGATACCGAATTCAAGCTGATTGGCGACGAACTCCGGGTCGAACTCGTCCCCTCGGACAAGATCCGTGAGCCACACGCTGCCAATTTGGGCCAGCTTTTCGTCGAGGTTCATCCGCCCGAGCAGATCATCCAGCCGTTCATCAATGGACAGCTCTGGATTGCGATACGGCATGTGCTCAGTCAATGCCGAACCTCCTCATCAGACGGCCGACGCTCCGGAAACGCGTCCTCATGATCCTCATGATCCTCATGATCCTCATGATGCACGTGCGGGACGTGCGGGAATGTGCTCGGGGGCCCCTTACGTCTGCAAACAGTGGTGACGTCCATGGGCCGTCGACCCTGGAGTTGCCGGCGTCTCACCTTGTTTCTTGGGCAACTGCATCCGCGTAGTGCGCGCGTATTTCTGGACGATTTGCGGAGAGCGTCGGTTGGGTGGTTTGGCCTTGGCCGAGATCCCATTGTTGGGCAATGGAGTCGAGGCCGCAACGCAGATACGTAGCGGCCGCCTGCGCCGCGGCACCAGTCGCGACCAGCTCATCAGAGACAACCTGCACGGGCCGTCCGACGAGATCAGCAACGACCTGGGTGAAAGCCGGGCTCCTGGCCGCTCCACCGACCAAGAACACCCTTCCGTCCAATGTCGAGCCCAGCGCATCGGCTCCATCTAACAGATTGCACACGACACCTTCGACCGTGGCCCGGGCGACAAGGGCTGGGCTCACGTCTGTGCGCAGGCCACGAAGGGTCCCGGTGGCGTCAGGCCTGTTTGGAGTTCGCTCGCCGTCAAAGTGCGGAACCAACACCAAGTCGCCAGCTCCTGGAGGAGCATCGAGCACCAGCTCATCGAAACGGTCGCGACTGGCTCCCAAGAGCGCTGCGACAGTTTCGATGACTTTCGTTGCGTTCATGGTGCAAACCAGAGGCAGATAGCGGCCCGTGCCGTCGGCGAAACCGGCAACGGTGCCGGAAACGTCGTTCGTCGGGGTCTCGCTGATCGTGAAGGCCGTAGCGCTGGTGCCGAAACTCAACGCCAAGTCGCCCGGACGAAGTCCCAGGCCCAGAGCGATTGCCATGTTGTCGCCTGTTCCCGGTCCCACGACAGTTCGAGTGCCCAGCCATTCTCCGACGGGTTCTGTGGGACCGAGGACGTCCGGCAAGAGGACGCCCCAATCGATGGTGTCGTCGACGAGTGCCAAGAGGTCGTGACGATAAAGCGATTGCCGTGGTGACCAGTATCCCGTGCCGGACGCATCGCCTCGGTCGGTCACACGCCGGCCAGTCAAGGTGTAGGTCAGCCAGTCATGGGGGAGGAGAACGCTGGCCGTACGGGCGAGTACATCGGGCTCACATCGTGCGAGCCAGTGCAGCTTGGTGATCGTGAAGCTCGGGACGGGAACACTCCCGCAGGCTCGGGCCCAGGCTGCGGCGCCGCCAGCAACGGCCTTGAGAAGTGCCTCGGCGTCGGGTGCAGACTCCGTGTCGTTCCAGAGCTTCGCCGGCCGGAGGACCTCGCCGTCGCCACCCAAGACGACCATTCCGTGCTGTTGGGCGGCGACCGAAAGGGCCACAGGTGTGTAGCTAGAGCCGATACCAGCCTTCGCGCACGCCGTCTCGAAGGCATCCTTCCAAGATCGGGGGTGCTGCTCACTCTTCGGAGGATGTGTCGCGGGGTGTGGGGCTCGACCCGTAGCGACTATCTCCCCCGTCTCGATCTCGTGAACCTGGATCTTGCAGGCCGAAGTGGACGAATCGACCCCGACCACGTGAGCCATTCAGCGGACTCCGAGGAGCAGCTCGGTGACCAGCTGGTCGAGGCGCTCGTGCCCGTATCCCTGTTTAGCGAGTGTGTCCTCGTCGACTTCCGTGGTCAAAACCTCGGCCAGGCCACCTGAGGGCGTTGTCGGGACACGGAGGCGGTCGAACTGGGCCACGTGTAGGGCCTCTTGGATCTCCGCGTCCTCGCTGAAGCGCCTCGCTTTGTCGGCGAGGATCAGGTAGGTCTGCATACACCCGCGGGCAAAGTCCCAGACGCCCGAGGCATTCTCGGTTCGGTATGGGTGGGCATCGAAGTGTCGCATGCCTTGCCACTGAGCATCCTCGAGCAACTTCACGACGTAGAAGGCGTCGCGAATCCCTTCGGAACCGAAACGGAAATCCTGATCGAACTTGCCTATGCGCTGGGCGTTCAGGTCGATGTGGAAGAGCTTGTTGTGCCAAAGCGTCTGAGCCACACCGTGGCTGAAGGACAGGCCACTCATGGTCTCGTGTGCGAACTCGGGGTTCAGTCCCACCATGTCGGGCCACTCCAGCTCGTTGATGAACGCGAGGGCGTGGCCCACGGTGGGCAAGAGGATGTCGCCTCGTGGTTCATTCGGTTTTGGCTCGAGAGCGATTCGGAGGTCGAGTCCCTTGTTGCGGATGTGCTCGCAGCAGAGGTCGACTGCCTCCTTATATCGGTCGAGGGCAGACCGCACGTCCTTCGCTGCGTCGGCTTCGACTCCCTCGCGGCCACCCCACATCACATGGACTTGAGCGCCGAATTCTGCCCCGAGGTCCATGGCCTCGCACGTCTTGCGCACGGCGAACCTTCTGATGATGGGATCGTTGGCGGTAAACGCGCCTTCCTTGAACATCGGGCGCCAGAAGAGATTCGTCGTGGCCATCGGGACCTTGAGTCCCGTCTCGTCGAGGGCGTCGCGGAAACGCTTGATGACGGTTTGCCTTTCGGCAGGGGTTGAGCCGTAGGGGACGAGGTCGTTGTCATGGAAGCAGACGCCGTAGGCACCTAGCTCGGCGAGTCGATGGACGCTCTCGACGGGATCGAGGGGCTCGCGTACCGCCTCTCCAAATGGATCGCGTCCAGGATTTCCTACGGTCCAGAGTCCGAACGTGAAGTGGTCCTCTGGCTCGGGTGTGTAGGGATCTGTCATTGGAGTGTCCTCTCGAGCCCTCGGGCCGGACGCGCCGGTCCCTCGCAACAAAGACGCTCCTCAATGATCGCACCAACCGGGCGGGGCCCGCTTAGCCTCCGGAGACTCCTTCTACCCGGGAATTCGTGAGCTCGAGCCAAAGTGCGCTCTTGGGAGTTGGACGTGCTCAGCTCGGAGCTGCCACCAAGGCGTTCGCCCGGGCCACCGCGCCGAACCACGACGCACTGGGCTTGGCCCGGCGCTCGAACGTCTCGGGGTCGACGCTGTGGAGGCCGAACTTCGGGTCAAACCCGTTGGACCACTCGAAATTGTCTAGGAGACTCCAGACAAAATAACCGCGGATGTCAACACCGTCATCGAGGGCGCGGCGCACGCCGCGCAACGCCTCGCTGATGTACGCGATCCGCTCGGCATCGTCGTTGGTCGCGATTCCGCTCTCGGTGAGCAGGACCGGTATCCCTGTGATCGCCGCAGCCCGGCGAGCGCAGTACTCGACACCCTGGGGCCAGTACTCGTATCCCATCTGCGTCACCGGTACATCGGGGTCATTGGGTGCCTGACCCTCCGGACCGAAGTGAACGCGCGAGTAGCACTGGACGCCGATGAAATCGTCGCCCTCGGTGGCTCGCATAAACCTCTCCTCGAGTATCTCTTGGGCAGCCTGCAAGATGTCCTCACCACCCGTGTCCGCGACCATCTCGTCCATGGAGAGAGTCAGGCCCACCGGGAAGCTTCCGGGTCCAGATCGGATGGCGTCAACGGCCAGGCGGTGGGCCCGGGCCACCACGTCGTTAACGGCCAGATGACGGGCGAAGTCCTCAACACCCGGTGGCGAGGAGCCCAAGCCGTAGCCCATCGTTCCTATGAGGTTGAGCTCGTTGATCGTGCAGCCCCAGCCGATCAGGTCGCCGAGGTGAGCTGTGGCTTTGCCCACGAAGCGGGCGAACACGTCGGGCATGTCGTCCGCCTCCCATCCGCCCCGCCGGGCCAACCACGTGGGGGTCGTGAAGTGGTGGAAGGTCACAACCGGCGAAATGTCCGCCTCGCGGCAAGCCGAGCACATTCGGCGGTAGTGGTCCAATGCGGCGAGGGAGAACTCACCTTCGGCCGGTTCGATTCTGCTCCATTCCAGCGAGAAGCGGTAGCCCCCCAGTCCCATGGCGGCCACAAGCTCGATGTCTTCAGGCCAGCGGTGGAAGGAGTCGCACGCGTCCCCGCTCGACTCCGCACATCCCGAATCCGGGTTGTGCTCCCACTCCCACCAGTCGTTGTTGACGTTCCCACCCTCGATCTGGTGTGCCGCTGTCGCTGTGCCCCAGAGAAAGCCTTCCGGGAACCCGAATTCAGAAGCCGTCCACTCTCTCTCCGTCATGGGCGACGACTGTATCGAGTACTCGGTGCATCGGGTGGTCCTGGTCTCTTCGATGGGCTGATTGCTCGGGGTTAATGCGCTCTTCGCGCGCACGGAGAGTTCGAATGCACGGGCTAGCTTGAGGTTCGCCATGGGGCGACGAAAAGGGCGGGTGATAGGACAGAGGCCATGGTCGATCGGGCCACGTCGGATGTTCCTCATTGTGATGGGAGCACTGCTTCTCGCCATTGCGACCTGCGTCGTGACGCGCTCGGGCGCGCAAGCGACGGCGTGGACGTCCACCACCGCTGCGGGAACTTCGCCCGCGCAATACGGCGTCGGCCAAGAGACCCTGAACCTCGTGGACAACGGCAGGAAGACCCCGGCCAATGGCAGCGCACCAGAGCTTCCCTATCGGAAACTGACCACCTGGGTCCTCTATCCGTCCACGGTCGCACCCACGGAGAACCCCGTCGCCAGCGCACCACCCGCGATCACCGGCAAACCCTTCCCGCTCATCGTCTTCGCTCACGGACTCGATTCCGAGGGCTTCATTTACGACCCACTGCTCGAACAGTGGGTCGAACAGGGCTACGTCGTGGTCGCGCCGACCTTTCCACTGTCCAACATTGCCGCACCCGGCGGCGACACGGCCAAGGACCTGGCCAACCAGCCGGGCGACATGTCATACGTCCTCACTCAGGTCCTCACCCTCTCCCAGGAGCCCGGAAACCTGCTCTCAGGCATGATCGATCCCAAGAGAATTGCGGGCGTGGGCCACTCCCTCGGAGCAATGACCGTGCTCGCCTGGACCGAGAACACGTGTTGCCGCGATCCCAGGGTCGATGCCGGCGTCATCATCGACGGTACGGAAACGAAGTTCGGCCACGGGGAGTTCTTCGAGGGCCGAACAACGCCAATCCTTGTGCTCCACGGCACGGCGGACAAGACGATCCCGTACTCCGCCGGGAAGAAGATCTACGAGGATGCCAAGCCTCCAAAGTTCTTCGTCAGCCTGATTGGAGCACCTCACGTCTCGTTCCAACAACTCGAACTATCGAGTCAGAAGCCCCCGAAATGGGCGAACATCGACGTGCACGCCGTGCTTGACTTTCTCAACGGGGAGCTCAACCACAGCCCAGCTGCATTGCGACGACTGGCCACCGTCGGCCAGCAGCCCGGCCTTGCCCGTCTTCAAGAAGCCACGGAACCGTGACGGACACGATCTCGAGCGGCCGCGTGATGCTCACCCTTGGACGTGATGGACCTGTGTGAGAACCGGCGGGAGGAGCCTGCCGACACCGACATCTCACCGACGCTGGCCTTGGGAACTGGGTCCTTGGTGCCTCCGGCCACCTGTGAGTTCAGGAGGCGGTCAGTGGCCTGCTCGGTAGTTGGTCCAGGCTTGAAATTGTGTGGTGTGACTCACGTGCCGCCGTTGTGGTGCGCCAGTTCCGTAGAGTTCCACAATGCGAAAGAGCGTCGTTTTCCTCACCTCCCTCTCCCTGATCGTGTGCGCCGTCGCCGTGGTCGGCGGTGCAGGCTCTGCGTCGGGTGGTTCGACCCCTCCGAACCAGGGTGTGACTGCGACGACCATCCGGGTCGGCATCCCGTACGTCGACCTGGCAGCGGTCCGTCAGTTCGGCATCACGCTGAACCAAGGGAGCTATCCCGACGCCTACAACGCGCTGATCTCGAATCTGAACGCCCATGGCGGCATCAACGGCCGCCACCTGGTGCCGTACTTGGTGGCGGTGAACCCCGTGGGAACCGCGCCCGCGAACACGGCATGCACTCAGCTTGCCGAGAACGACGGTGTCTTCGTTGCGCTCGCCCCCCAGCAACCTGATTGCTTCTTGCAGCAATATCATCTGCCGACGATCGCGGGGAGCTTCCAGAATGTCGTTTCCGGTGGCGCCCCCAACTTCACCCTGGAACCGCCGCTGGCTGCCTACGACCCGCTCCAACTGTCCGTCTTCGCGCACCGAGGGGTCTTCAAGGGCAAGAAGGTGGGCGTGTTCGCCGGAGGTGAGGCCGACGGTCCTGAGCTGCAGGTCGTCCAAGGTGCGTTGAAGTCGCTGGGGGTACACGTGGTGAAGAGCGCCGTGGACGGTGCACCCTCGGGCGACGAGGCGGCGATCTATCAGCAGGCCGACATCATCACGCAGATTTTCCAGTCGGCCGGGGTCAACGAGGTGGTCGCCGTGGGCACCGGCGCGACGATCTGGCCGGAGTCCCTGCAAGCCAACCAGAGCACCTACAGCCCTCCGTGGATCGCGACCAGTGAGCCCAGCCTCGAAGGCGCCGTATTGGGCTCTTCCATCCCGCCGAAGTATCTCAAGAACGTCCTGACCACGAGCCCGGTTCCTTCGAACTACCAGATCTGGCATACGCCCGCGGTCCAGCAGTGCGCCCAGGTCGTGCGCAAGGCCTATCCGTCCGACCAGATGACTCCGCCCACGAACCCGCTCACTGGTTCGGACCAGAGCTTCTATGCGGTGGAATCGGCCTGCGTCAATCTCGCCCTGTTTACGACCATCGCCAAGGCGGCAGGGAAGGATCTCACGTTCTCCAGCTTTGCCCACGCCGGCTACGAGCTGAGGGGCGCAGCCATCGCCGGTGCGGGCGGACCCGTTTCCTTCGGCCCGGATCGGGCCTACGCACTCGGCCCGGTGTACGTGGTCACCTACGACTCAGCAGACAACGAGCTGTTGTTTTCGGACTCCCCGGTGGTGGCCAAGTGACGCGCTGGTGAGGTGTTCTCGTCCGGCGGGACGGTCATGTCCAGGGCCAGGGCCGGCCACGTGAAGCCGGACGCTGCTCCCGCGCCGCCGGGTTGACCGGTGAGCGCGTCGTAGAACTCCCGGAAGCCGTGGGCGTCGATCAGGGCCGTGAGTTGGTCACGCAGTCGGCGGGCCTCGGGCCACCGGCCGAGCCGGGCGGCCACCAGATAGGCCCAGTAGAACGTGGCGCCCCACGCCGCGTTGCCGTCCCACTGGACGAAGGTGCTCATCTCGCTCCCAGGGCCAATGGCGCCGGCCGAGATGCCGTAGGGACCCCACATGGGGCCGCCCGGACGGAAGTGGCGCTCGGCGACCCGTTGGGACACGCCCGATTCCGCCAGGGCGCGGCTGGCGCAAGGGATCAGGCCCATGGCACCAATGCCTTGGAGCTGCAGCGATCGGGTGAGGTCATAGGCGACGAAGATGCGTCCTTCTTCCCACCAGAGCAGCGCGTCCAGATCCCGGGCCACCAGTCCGGCGGTGGCTTCGGCCTCCGTCGCGTCGGCGTCACGACCTCGGGCCCGGCAGGCGGCGGCCACCTCCTCGAGGGCCAACAGGTACCAGCCGCACACGGTGGGGTCGTACACCACGAACTCATGGCCCGCCGCCAGGGCTGCCTCGGGTGCCATACCGGCCGACCGAGCCGAAATCGTGAGCTCTTTGAAGCGAGCGAGCGAGTCGCCCAGTCCGCCGGGCAGCAAACCTTGCATGACGGCACTCCCTTCGGTCCCGGTCTCGAAGGGGTGCAGCACCGCCGGCAGGGACCGACCGGCCACCGTCCGCCGGCGGGCCAGCGCGCGCAAGTGAGAAACGGCCTCGTCGAGCAACCCGTCAGCGGTCGCTCCGAGGGCCAGCGACAGGCGAGCCGCCGCGTACGCAGGCGTGGGCGGATCGACGAATGGCGTGCGATCTCCGTCGAACATCGGACCGAAGAGTTCCTCGATGACCTGCTGGTGCTCCTCCGCCCCTGGGATGTAGCGCTGATGCGACAGCAGGCCGTCCGGCAGGTGATTGGCCCGGTAGAGGGTTGTCAGCTCCTCGATCGCGGCGCCGGGTTCAAGATGGAGGAGCGACAGGGCGTGATACCCGCTGTCCCATGCGAAGAGCGCGGGGTAGCGGTCACTGTCGGGCACGTGGAAGGTCCCGCCGAAGGCTTGCACCTCGTGCGCGCGGAAGAGCGCGGAGCAGCGGTCCTCGAGGCCGGCCGGTACGGGCACGCGGGATTGTCTAGCAGGACGCGGTGGAACGGGTGCCGGGCAGCTACACCACCACAGGCGGAATGGTCATCCCGGGGTCATCGAGTGGACGTGGGTCATCTCGCCTGGTGCCACTGCGCTCGATGACCCGTTCGTCGGTCCCGAGGTAGCTGGCGATGACCCGGGGGTTGTCGCGGACCTCCTCAGGCGTACCCTCGGCAATGACGGACCCCGCTTCGAGGCAGTACACGTGGTTGCTGATGCCCATGATGAGTGGCATGTCGTGCTCAATCAACAACACTGAGGCATTGAGCTCTCCCTGCACCGTGACGATGAGAGGACCAAAGGCCTCCGTCTCACGCTGCGCGAGGCCTGCAGTGGGCTCGTCGAGGCATAGCACCTTCGCATCGAGCGCGAGAAGGCCGGCCAGCTCCACCACCCGACGAGTACCAGTCGACAGGTCACCGATGTGGTGGTCCTGCCAGTGCGCCAGACCCAGCAGTTCGACCAGATCGGCGACGTCGGAGCGGTCGCGCCTTGTCCGGCGCCGAGCGCGTGGCAGCGCGAGCGCCGTCGAGAGCACCCCTGTCCTTCCCCTGGCCTCGTGTGCCACGAGTAGCGTCTCGGTGACGGTCAGCTCTGGGAAGAGAGTGGCCGACTGGAAGGTCCGACCGAGTCCCAGCGCGGCGCGGGCAGAGGGTTGTCTCCTTCCGATCTCCTGGTCGCCGAGGCGCACGGAGCCCGAGGCGGGGACGAAGCCACCGATCGCGTTCATCAGGGTCGACTTGCCCGCCCCGTTGCTGCCTATCAATCCGACGATCTGCGCGCTGTCCACGGCCAGGCTGACGTCGTCCACCGCCGTGATGCCACCAAAGGCCACACGCATGTCGGACACGATGAGCGAAGGCATCGCCACGTCCCGCCGTTCCGGAGTCAGTCGCGGTGCGGCGGCCGGTTGGCGTTTCGCCACTGTGGCCGTCTCCTTGCCAAAACGGCGATCCGCCCAGGCCAAGAATGCGTCCCTCACGTCGTAGCTGATCTGATTCAAACCGCGCGGGAAGTACAGCAGGATGGCCAACAGCCCCACGCTCGAAGCGAGGAGCCCCAGCACGGCGTTGTTGGGCGCGAGCGCCGGGATGCCGATGACCCAGACCGCCCCGATGACTGCGGCGGTGACCGAGCCCATGCCACCGATGACGACCATGGCTACCAGGCTCAACGAGCCGTCCACGATGAACGGGCTGCCGGGTCCGGAGAAAGCGACATTGGAATAGGCGCCGCTCAGAAGGGCACCGCCCAGCCCGGCGAGTGCACCCGCAATGGAGAAGGCACGGATCTTCTCCCAGGCTGGCCGCACCGTGTAGGCGGCGGCTGCCGTCTCGTTGTCTCGGACCGCCATGATCGAACGCCCCACGCCGCTGTCTCGAAAGCGGCTTGTCACGAGCAGGACGACGCCCAGGATCACGAGCACGACGTAGTAGTACGTGCGCTGCCCGGGGAACGACAGTGAGAAGAGCTTGCCGGGGACGAATGGGAGGTCCGAACCATCCGACGACTGTCCGCTGAGAACGGGCAGGCTGAAAAAGTATTGTTGGGCGGCGAGCGCAAACGTGAACGTGACGACGGCCAGGTAGAGCCCTCGGACCCGCAGCGAGCCGAGGCCAAGGATCGTGGCGATCATGGCGGACGCGATCGTGGTTGCGGCAATGGCCAGCCAGAAGGGCACGCCTGCTTCGACGAGTCGGGCTGCGAACAGGGCACCCAGACCCGCAAAGGCCATCTGACCGAGGGAGAGCTGACCCAGCCACCCGGTCAGAACTGTCAGCGACGTCGCGCAGATCGCGAACGCGAGCACCTCGGTGAAGATCTGCTGCGTGGACGGCTCCGTGAAGACAAGTGGGAGGACGATGCCGATCACCGCCAAGAGGAGTATCCCGCTCTTGTTCACGTTGCGGGCCCAGCGGTAGGACTGCAGGCGGACGGGAATCGGGCGAGCCTGTGGCGTGAACGCGAAGACCTCGGTCTCGTCGCCCCGTTCTCGATTGAACAACACCGCGACCAGTACCGTGATCAGAATAAGCAGGTTGATCAAGCCCGGCTCGGCGATGAAGTTGAAGTTCAGGATGCTCTCCGCGAGCCCGATCCCGAGACTGGCGATGATCGCGCGCGGAAACGACACCATGCCGCCGATTACCGCCGCGACCAGGGCCAGTGACAACGTCTGTGACCCAAGGGTCGTCACGTCCCCGGCGGAGCCCGTCTGGCCCGCGATGAGGACGATCGAAAGCGTCGAGAGGCCGGCGGCGAGGGCCCAGACCATGGTCGAGATCACCTTCGGACTGATGCCCGAGAGACGGGCGAGCGAGGGGTTGCTGGCACAGGCCTTGACGGTCTTGCCGAGAGTCGTCCGGTCCAAGAACCAGATAAGGGCAACCAGGGTGATCGGAACGATGATCAAGATGGAGAGGTCAGAACCCCGGACCTGCACGCCGGCCACCGTCCACATCCCGCCGATCGCGCTGGGGTAGTGCAGGCTGGGGTCGCTCGGTGCGGGGATCTTTATGGCGATCACTTCCGCGATCTGCGCCACACCGATGGTGGCGACGAGCACGACTACCCGCGGTGACTTCCGCAGGCGTCGGATGACTGTGGCGTCGACGAGCGCGCCGAAGGCGAGGCCGGTCACCAGTGCGATGCCGAGGGCCACCCAAAAAGGAACGTGGTACTGCACCGTGAGTAGGGCCAGGAGGGCGGCGCCGACCACGCCCATGTCGCCTACGGCGAAGTTGATGATCCGGGTAGCCCGGTAAACCAGCACGACGCCCACGGCGATCACTGAGATGGCCAGGCCCTGGACGATGCCGTCGAAGACGATCTGGCTGTTGAGCCACGAGACAGCGAGCATCATCAACCGGATCCCTGCCCACCGAGGAACACAGCACGAGCCAGGTCGTCTCGTTCCATGAGATCTCGCACCGGTCCGGAGAAGCGGACGCGACCCTTCTCGAGGAACACTGCCCTCTCGGCGATCGCTGCGGCGACGTTGAGGGATTGTTCGACGATGATCAGCGTCACCCCGTCCGCCTTCAAGCTCTCGACGACCTCGAGCAGGCTCTGGACTACGACGGGTGCAAGTCCGAGCGACAGCTCGTCGATCATGAGGATTTCTGGTTCGTGCAGCAGCACGATCGCCAGAGCGAGCATCTGCTGCTCTCCGCCAGAGAGGGAGCTGGCACGCTGCGCTTGGCGTTCCCTCAACACCGGGAACAAATCGAGAACTCGGTCGATGCGTCGACGGAGGTCGGCCCGATTCGACCGGTACACGAACCCGCCCATTTCGAGATTCTCCGCAATGGTCATCTGCGCAAAGACACCCTTGCCGCCTTGCAGAAGATGGATGCCGAGCCGGTTCCGCTGCTCTGGAGTGGTGTAGGTGATGTCCCGCCCGTTCAGCCTGACCACGCCGCGTGAGGGAGTCTCGAGGCCCGCGGCGACGCGCAGTGCGGTTGATTTTCCGGCCCCGTTCGTGCCGAGCAGTGCCAGCACTTCACCACGTTGTACCTCGAAGCTGAGCCCAAAGAGGACCTGAACGTGCCCGTAGCTGAAGTCGGCCCCACTCAACTGGAGGACAGGGATGTTGGCCGGATCTTCCTCTTGTCGCCGATGCTCCGCAAGCTCTTCCTGCAATTCCAAGACAACCAGGGAGAGGTCGTTGCGGATGAAGTGTGCGCTACGGATGATGAGGAAGCCTCCGATCAACGTGGACGGGATCATGATGATGAGCACGGTGGGGCGGATACCGATCACACTGTCGAGGAGGGCTGCCAATATGGCGCCGCCCGTGGCGCCGACGAAGAACACGTAGATGCCGCCCACTGCCCCCACCATTCCTCGCAAACGGTACGGAGCCACCGAAATGAGCACCGGGGCGACCATGGAGAAAGCGGTCAGCAAGAGCACCGCGACTGGGACGCTGAACACGGCCCACAGGACGGCGGTGGGCATGAAGTACTGAATTGGCGTGAGGACGGCGACGGGAAGGACGACGATGCCGATGAGCGTCAGCGCCTTTGACGGATCTTTGCGATAGAGACGGTCGTAGTAGCGCCCGACGAGTGGAAGCGCAACCAGCACGCCGACGCTGCCGATCGTGCCGATGATCCCGCGTTTGAAGGCATCGAGACCGAAATGGTCTTTGAGGTAGAGATTGCCGAGTACGGGCACGGTGAACAGGCCGAACCCGATTGCGGAGAACGCCATGAGACATGTCTTGATGGTCCGGATGCGCAGGATCCGCTCGAAAGCCGCCTCCATGGAGGGCGCTGCCGGGCGGGGGTCGCCCACGACTTCTCCCAACACGTCCTTCTTCTCGAACTGTCCCCGTGGGGGCTCGGGCAGGCGGAAGGCCAAGAAGGCCACGAAGAAGACGGGGATGGCGAGCGCGTAAAAGGCCCACCGCCAGCCGTTGGGACCTCCCACCGCGGTGGCGATGAGCCCGACCAGGATGGGGCTCAGCGCGGTCGCGGCGCCCATCCCGATGCCCATTGCCGCGTAGATCCGTCCTCGCATGCTGATCGGGTACGCGTCAGCCAGCAGCGAACCATTGACACTGTTGTTACTGGACTGGGAAATACCCGCGCCGAAGCGGGCCAAGAAGAACAAGAAGATGTTGGTTGCCAGCCCGGTGGCGAACACCATCAGGCCGAAGACGAATGTCGCCCACCCGATGATGGGCGCACGCCGAAATCGGTCAGCCAGCCAACCCATCGGGACGATGCCGAGGACAAGGAAGCCGCCCGAGATGCCGGCCACGAAAGTGATGGCCCCGGTGCTCACGTGGTAGGAGGATTGGATATTGGGGGCCAGGACGGCGAGTCCTTGGCTCTGCAGGTTGTCGAGCGTGACGATGATCGCCAGGATGACGAAGGTCTTGGCGCCCGCGCTGCGCAAGCCCTCGCGTAGCGTCATCGCCTCTTCCCCGACCCCCGGGAGCAGATCGTCTGGCAGCAGGACCTCCTGCGTGGCCTCGGATCGCTGACGCTCGTCCGCGGCGTCAGCAACCAGGTGGGCCATGTCCGCCGCGCTCAGGGCGGCGGCGGCGGCCGGTGATGGCGTGCCGTCCATCGCCGACTCACTCACCGAGCCAGACCTTTAGGCCTCAGCTTTGTATGCCCTGAATGCATGCAGAGCTGAGTCTCTTCTCGTTGCGCGGCAGCATCATTTCGATGACGACGACGAGGAAGCCGGCACGAGTTGGTTGGACGTGGCGTCGTAGACGACCACCTGTGGCTGACCGATGGCGTAGGGCTGATTGGGGCCGAACGAGATCGGTCCCGCCAATCCGGGAATGGTGACGTTCTTCAGTCCGTAGCCAGCCTTGGTGAAACTCGCCACCGTCAGGTGCTTTCCGGCGGCGTCCGCGATCTTGGTGAAGAGCGCCATGTACTGGCACGCCTCGATCACCGACTGGAACGTCGTGTCCGTGCTGCTGGCCGCGGCCTGGGCACTCGTTGGGTTGACGGGCGTTGAGATCTCGTCCGAGGGGTAGGCCTTGTGCACCTCGGTGGCGCACTGCTTGATCGCCGGATCCTGCCACTCCTGGTAGGCGCTCGGTATCGACGTTGCGGACTCCACGTTGTCAAGGTATGTGTTGCCCTTGGCCGACTCCACATACGAGATAAGGGCCTGTTCATCGGTCGCGATGTACAGAGGCTTGTAGGTGCTCTGATTGTCGAGGAGCGCACGTGGCCATGTGGTGGAGCCGGAACCACCGACACCGACGACCACGTTCACGCCGGCGCTCTGAAAGCGCTGTGCGATCGACTGGACCTCTTGGTCGGAGGCGACGGCGTCGGTCGCCTCCGCGCTGTCCTCGGCCGTGAGGAGGACGTGGACTCCAAGATTCTTGAGATCGGTCTGCACCACCTTGACCTCTGGGGCATCGGAGTTTGCGCCGTAGAAGATCGCCACCTTCTTGCCCTTGAAGGCACCGCGCTTGTCGAACGCAGCCAGCTGCACCGGGTCGAAGGCCGCGTTCGGGGGGATGAAGGAGAAGTCGGGGGCCGCACTCGCCGGCAGTGAGCCCGGCAACGACCCTGCGATGACGGGTGTGTCGTAGGTCTGCTGGTAGCAGTCTGGGAAGACCGGTGAAATGGCGATGAAGACCGTGTCGTCCTCGGTGAGCTGCGTGCACGACGAGGTCGCGGACGCAGGTACCGCAGGATTCATCTCGACAAAGTGCGGGACGATCTTCCGGCCGTTGATCCCCCCGGTTGCATTGATATGGGCAATCACGGCAGTGAAAGCATCGGGAAAGCTGCCGTCGTTGATCGTCACGCCGAGGCTCTGCAGAGCGGCGAAATCAACGTAGGGAACACCCAAACTGATGGACGAGGCGGTGACGCCTTTGTCGGCGGGACTTGCTGCTCCGGCCGGGGTCCCAGCAGTGGCGAGCGTCACTCCCGCCGCCGAGACGAGCACCGCAAGCGTGGAGCAGCACATCCGAATGCCGATGGAGCGCCATCTCGGTGCACTCGATCGCGCCACCGAGCCAACCGAGATTCGCACCGGCCGGGTGTGTGTGCTCCTCCTCATAAGATCCTCCATTTGGTGTCGGCTTTCCTTTGAATGTCGTCGCTCACGGGACTGGGAAGCGGCGAACCGGATGGACGGAGTGCTCGGATCGCTCGCGGTGGGTGCCCGCGGATCTCTTGACGCGGCGCACCGCGCGTGAACGGCATTGCCGCTCCCCCCGAAGCGGGTTTGGGTGCATCGCCAGCACGCGGACCAGCAATGTGACCATTTGTCGCCCCCGTTCGTACCCCTAGTTTTCGCCGGGTACGACCATTCTCACAACGATAAGAAGCTGCTGATGATAAGAGAGTTCTCAGGTTTGTGCAAGCAGATTCTCGCTTCGTGAGACCCGCGAGTTCTAGGCAGCGAGCCGGACGTCTTAGAGGTTGCGTCTGGCGAGAGCACGGTTGACTCGGCAGCGCCGAGAACTGTTGAGTGGCATCGCCCCACCCCACCCGCTGCGCCTCTCCTCTGCATCTCTTCTGACCTCCGTACACCCGACGAAGCGGACATTCCGGCGGGCACGATAACTCCCGGTACCACGCGTTTTCTTTCATCCAGAAATCCGCTGCCTCCCTCGAGCACCAAAGGTGGGTCAGCGAGCGCGCCGGTGCTGCGCGTTGTGACGAGGAGCCAATGGCCAGCGATGGAGGGACGAGAGGTGCGTAGCATGAGCCTGGGCTCATTCTCGGACTCAGAACGTGAAGAAGGGTAGTAGGACCATGGGACGAGCAGCGATCATCTCGGTGGACGGCCACGTGACGGCTGCACGGAGTGCGTATCGCCAGTACATCGAACAGCAGTATCTCGATGTCTTCGACGACTGGCTGCGGGAGCAGGAGGCCCGGGGAGCGGGGGAGCCCGGTGGCGTCCAGCCCGGGCTCGACGTCGCGTCGCAATGGGACTCCGATCTGCGTCTGAAGGACATGGAGACGCAGGGGGTGGTGGCCGAGGTGCTGTTCCCCAACGGGATGCCTTTCCAGGTGGCGCCGACTGACAACGTCAAGGCTTTCTCCAGCCCCGAGCTCGACCGCCAAGCCCGGTTGGCGTACAACCGCTGGCTGGCCGACTTCTCCGCGCAGGCCCCGGGGCGCCGCGCTGGTCAGGCCCTCATCGCCTTCGATGATGTCGACCTGGCGGTGGAGGATATCCACTGGGCCCGGGAGCACGGACTGGGAGGCATCATGATGCCCACCCTCCTTCCCGGTGGGATCTTCTTCTTCGACCCTGCGCTCGATCCGGTCTGGGCGGCCTGCGTCGAGGTCGACCTGCCCATCAGCCAGCACGGCGGCTCCGGTGCGCCGTTCTATAGCCCCCCTGGCTTCGCCGCCATCATGACGCTCGCATTCGAGCACTCCTTCTACTCGGGGCGCTCCCTATGGCAGATGATCCTGGGGGGCGTGTTCGAGCGCTTCCCACGCCTGCGGGTGGCCTTCGTCGAGACAGAGGCCGATTGGATCGCCCCGGCCGTCCGGAAGCTGGACCGTCGTCTCCAGTGGGGCGACGATTGGACCGGGTGGGCCAAGACGTTGCAGCGGCAACGGACCTTCACGCGTCTCGCCCGCGACTACTGGGCCGACAACTGTTTTGCCGGCATCTCGCCCTTCACGATCGAGCAGGTCCCGTTAGAGGAACTCGCCCAGCCGAGCGTCGACTACGAAAACTTCGCTATCGGCTGCGACAACGCCATGTTCGGCGTGGATTATCCGCACTTCGAGTCCATCTTCCCCGGGACAGCCTCGCAGGTTGCCGACCTCGTCGGTGATCCCAGCATCAGTGCCGAGGTCTCCCGGAAGATCCTCTGCGAGAACGCGGCCCGCGTGTACGGCTTCGACCTCGGGGCTCTACAGTCCGATATCGATCGCGTCGGCTTCGAGGTCGGCTCGGCGACGACGACATAACGCGGGCCAAGAGGGACTCTTCGCCGCGGGCCCTCAGTCGAGGCCGTCGGAGGCGGCCACCGGTCAGAGTGGGTATGGCTGGTCCAGTAACGACCGGCGGTGCTGAAGTTCGGCGAGGGAGAAGCCAGCCGTCCGTCGGTACTCCGCCGTCACGTTGTCGATCTCTTCGGGCGTAATTACCTCCGCGATGTCGGCGAAGCCCTCCGGCGCACGCTCTTCGACGAGTTTCATGGGTAGTTCCGGTCCGAGGCCGCGATTCGCACGGACGATGGCAGCCGTGGCCGGCCGCCGAGCCAACTCGTAGCGGTGAAGGGCTTCTTCGATGTCGTCGCGGTGACGCAGGATGCAACCGGCGAGCACGCGGGCGTCGAGGATCGCCTGCGAGGCGCCGTTGGAGCCAATCGGATACATCGGGTGTGCGGCGTCGCCCAGAAGGGTGCTGCGGCCGAAGGTCCATCGGGGGACTGGATCCCTGTCCACCATCGGAAAGAGGAAGGTCTCGGGCGCCGCCTGCACGATGGCGGGCACATCCAGCCAACCGAAGTCCCACTCATTGAATTGAGGCAAGAAATCGGCGAGCGAACCTCTGCGGTCCCAGTCCTCGACCGCGCCGAGCTCTGAATCAGGGCTTCGGAGCTCGGCGATGAAGTTGAACGCCTGTCTGCCCTTCGCCAGGTCGGCAATCGGGTAGCCGACAAACTTCTGCTCCGGGTGTCCGGCCCAGATCATCGTCTGCCCATCCATCACGGGCTCGATCTCCGCCACGCCGCGCCACAACAAGGACCCGTTCCAGAGAAGCGGGCCCTCGGAGGGGTAACGCTGGGCCCTTGCCGCACTATGGATGCCGTCCGCAGCGACGACGAAATCGGCGTCGAAGTCCCCGTCCTCGAACTCGGCCACAGGGCGGTCTCGGTTCCCACCGATTCGGACAAGTCGACGATCCAGATGGACCGCATCGAACCCCAAGCGGTCCACTACCGCCTCTAGTAGCACTGCCTGGAGGACGCCACGGTGGACTGAGAGCTGGGGCCACGGGTAACCAGCGGCCACTCCTCGAGGCTCGCGCCAGATCTCTTGCCCGCGCTTGGTGCAGTAGAGGAGGAGGGACGGGGCAACGGAACGCGCTCGGAGTTGATCGAGGAGCCCGAGGGCATCGAGCTCGCGCACCGCGTGGGGGAGGAGGTTGATGCCCACTCCGAGGGGACGCAGTTCCCGCGTCGAATCGAACAGATCGACCGTTGCTCCAGCCTCGTGCAGGCTCAGTGCGGCAGCCAGCCCCCCAATGCCTGCTCCAACGACCGCACAATGCAAGTCCAAGTCCGACACTTTCACAGAACTTGGTGAACGTGAATACGGACGATGTCCCGTTCCCGTTCGCCCGTCGAGACTGCGAGCACGTTGTTCAGCCAGCTCAGTCGCGCCGCTGAGGCGAACAGCCTGACATGCGTCCGGAAGTAATACTCGCCTGGAGGGACGAGTTCCCCTCGGGCGATCTGTTCCGCCACGGCCGCTGAGGCCTTGCGAATCCCCTGGGACCGGACCTCGATCAGCTCGCCCTCATCGGACTGCAGCGTGTAATGGGCATCGATGTCGAGTACGCCGTCGGGGCGGACCGTCTGCCAGTCGATGCCACCGTCGAGGAGGGTGCCCGCTATCCCCTCGAGGCTTCCGTGTCCGCTGAACGTCCCCCTGTCGAACGCGATGAACCTCCGCCCACCTCCGAGGTCGACGGGTGGCCGCACCAGAATTTCGATCAGGAAGAGCGCTCGTAGTTCGACCGGTCTCATGCGTCCGCACTCCTTCTTGGCCACCTGACGCAAGCCGGTGCTCTCTCCGACCAGCGAGTTCGGTGATGGTATCCGCAGCCATCTCCGCGTGCGGTGTCGTTCGTATTCCCGGCGGTCACGTGACGCGTACGGTATCGACCGTGAGTGACGAAGATCCAACGAAGACTCTCGACGGGCATCTATTTCCAACCGTGCGTGTCGTGGCACATCGCGACGGGGACGCGAGCAGTCCATATGGGCGCGTCCGAAACTTTGCCCGAGTTCGAGTGGTCGTGGAGGGACGTGAGGAACACACGCGAGAGCGTGTCTGAGTGGCGCCAGGACGGAGCCGATCGACGAGCAACCGCTCTCAGGGGATCGGCGTGGAGTCCTCAGTGCCAATGACGCGGAGCGGGTACGACGCCGCGGCCACCGCGAGGATCTCCGGTCGATCTTCGTCGAGAAGGAATCCCGCCGCGATGGCGCCGTCGAGAGCGGTCTCGAATCGCTCCAGATACTCGGCCCAGCCGCCCGGATAGAGCTTTGCCAGCGCCACATCGCCGTACGGTTCAGTGCGGCCGAAAAGCATGGCGAATGACTCGCCGCTCTGACCGAGCCCCGACATGACAGCGGTTGGCACGTCCACCCATGGAGTCCGAATACCGCCGAGCGCGATGCCGTGTTCGTCCTGGTCGAAGCCGGTCCCGGCGGCGTCGATCGACAATCTTGCTGCGCGGGGCGGCGGCTCGCCGCCGGCCGCCCATCGGGTGAGATGGGCGAGCGCCGCCTGCGCAACATAATGCTGCTGTGGTCCCGCATTGATCGGGGTGTCCGTGTTCCCGATCATGAGGTTGGTCGTCGGGCGCAGCAGCTCAGCCAATCGTTCCGGGCTGAGGGTGCCGTCATCGTGGCGGCCCGCGCCGACCGTGTAGGTATCGGCGTGCGCGGCACCCGCCATCTCCCAGACCCGGATGCCGTCGGAGTCGGGCTGTTCGGCGAGCCCACCACCGAGCAAGATGACGTCGGTCTCGCTTTGCAGCACGAGCACCGGTACCCGTACGTCGTGTCTGATGCGCTCGCCCTTGGACGAAATCGCGACGCGGGTCGCCTCAATCGGCTCACCCCGCGCTGAGGGAATAAAGACGCCGTCAATCGACACTCCTACGCCAGGCCGCCCGTGCACGAAGAAGCCGTTGAAGAGCCTGGCGTGAGGGTCGATGGCGTTGATGTATGTAACCAGGCATGCGGCCGACTGTGATTCACCGACCGCGATCAGGGTCTCGGGCACGAGCCCACCGAGCGGATTCTCGCTTCCGGGCACCCGCAGCAGCGCAGCGACCTGCGTGTAGATATCGAAGGACCACGCGTCGCCGGGGTGCTCGAGTTGGTTGTAACGATCGGGAGCCAGGAGTTTCAGGTGGATGCCCTCTACGAACCCTCCGCCATCGATGCCCACCTTCTGGGCCGACACGCCGACCCAGGCGTGACCGTGAGCGGCCAAGTGGCGATGGAAGAAACCCCAGTCGGGAGCGGCGTCAATGCCCGCGGACACGTTGTGCCACTCCACCACGGCAGTGCCGCTGAACCGGGCTTCGTCGATCGGGCGCCGCACCACGAACCGTGTTTTGAACGGAGCCTCGGGGCCGGACGAGACATCCCACCGGCCATCCAGACCCCGCTCGCCTTGGAGGACGTAGGAGTGAGCCGTCCCTTTCACACTGAACTCGGTCTCCTCGTAACCGAGCACGTCCAGGTCGTAGTCCCGCATGATGTCCGGTGCCTGGCCCGGGATCTCCTTGAACACTGTCGGAGGCGTGGTAGTCACAGTGGTCCCTTCCTATCGGGTATGTCACCCGACTCAGTTGCGCGCTGCCAATGTACGGACGATTTCTCGGCGACTCCTGCCAAAATCACTCACAATGGGATCCGTTCCGTCGCCTCGGCGACCACGGGGTCGACGTCGCGGGGCAAGATGACCGACGCCGCTTCGGCCGCTCGGGCCGCCTGCACGAAATGTGTGAGGTAGTTGTCGCGGCTGCCATAGAGATCGCGCACTTTCTCGACTGAGAACGGCTCGTGTGACCCCACGAGTCGGGAGAAGACGTCAGGGCCTTTCCTGATAGCGCTGTTGTGCGCTAACGGGACCTCGACCTGTGGCAACCTGATTCCGCCGCACGCGATGCCGTTGTCGTCACGCACGATCTCGGGCGGGTCATCTCTGAACTCAATGAGAGGTTGTGCGGGCGGCAGGACGTTCTCAGTTGCCCATTCCTGCAGATGGCGCAATGCGGCGTCAACCACCGGCGCCAGCGACACCTGATTGATCCCATGCAGATCTTCGAGGGGTGTGGAGAAGCCGAAGTCCCGTTCCTGCCGGGGCGACGACGAAGCGATGGCCTGAAGGGAGACGTGCGACGCCCCAGCCACCTCCCAGTAGCGGAAGTGATCAGTGTCGGGTTGGCGGACCCTGTAGCACGAGGTCGCCTCGCACTCTGTGTTCAGCACCATCAGGGGTATTTCGAGGTCGTCGCGCAAGAGGTGCACGCCTTCGGGAATTCGAGGCTGGCTCGCATCACTTGCGGCTTGGACGGTCATAACTTCGTCGCCGACCTCGAGCGGCGTGCCCCCACCGAAATACATGACGAGGAAGAAGGCATCAAAGCGCTCAGTGAGTGGCTGGACCGCATTGAAATAGGTCGCCAATCGCGCGGCCGACTGCGAGGCACCCTGGGCGAAGAGGCGGCGCACCTCGAAACCGTTCAGCGGATCGACACCTCCGCGCGGGCGATCTGGTGCCACCAGGCTGGCCGCCTGCGTGAAGATGTCAAATGAGTAGTCGTCGCTCGGAATCGACAGCGACCCATAGCGCTCAGGATCCCAGGCGCGAAGCCCCTGGGGATTGTCGAGAGTGCCATAGACGCCGACACGCTGGGCCGAGACGGCTGCACAGGCGTAACCGCCCTCGAAGAACTCAGCGCTCTCGCCGCCGCCGAAGTTCTCGTACCCTGCCGAAACGTTGTTCCACAGCACGATGACCGTTCCGTTGAAGTCAGCGGGATCCGCAGGGCGGACTATCACCACGCGGGTCTTGTACGGAGCGGTCTCAACCGGTTGGACACGCCACTGTCCATCCCATCCAAGCTCGGTGCCCGGCACGGGCTCGTAGCGGACTGCGTCACCCTCGATGAAATACTCATCTTGGCGGTAGCACGCGGGCGCCAGGTCCGCAGTGGGCCCCCCAAAGGCCCAGCCCTTGTTGCCACCGGTCACCGGTCCGCTCACTCGCATTGGCGTGCCTCTCGTGCGCATCGTCACTCAGCAGTTCGTCACCGACAAAATACGTCGGCGACAGGGTCATAAGGGTCAGAGCGGAATGGGGTCGAAAGGGGGAACCCCTTAGCGGTCGGGCATCAGCCGTTAGCCCGTCAGGGATCACTCGTAACGGGGCGACATCTTCCCACGTCGATCGATAGTAGAGCGCAGCACTAAAACGGCGGCGGACGGAACGGGCAAGCTGAAAAACTGGGTGGACAGAACGCCACAGAGGGGGACTAGAGCCGACAAACCAGACGGAAACACCACCCTGCAAAGCTGAGGGTCTCGGGTACCAATGCTGTCTTGCGTTCCAAGGGATCGCGAGACCCAAAACGAGATGCGCGAGAGAACTGGCGATCGCCGAGGACTATCCGGACACCGGCTAGGCGCAGATGGCCGAGATCAAGCTCGGGGACTCGCGGCCGATCATCCGCCGCACCCGGGCGAAGCTCGTAAGATGCCGCTCTTGCTCGGCCACTACGAAATGTTCTTCACTGCGAGCGCGGGCGCATCTGCTGCGATCCTCGGCCTGCTAGTCGGGGCCGTGTCGGTCGTCAACGCCGGTGATACGGACCCGAAGACTCGGGAGAGGCGGACTGTCCTGGCCGGAAGCGAATTCCTTGCCTTGGTCGACGCCTTCTTCGTCTCGATTGTCGCGTTGACCGGAGGCGCCGCGGTCTTTGCGACATCCAAACTCGTGATGACGATGGTCGGCTTGTTTTCCACCAGCCGCTTGATACCGCGAGCAAAGCGGGCCGGGGTCTTCTCCCCGCGGCTTTCCAACTCGCAGGCTCAACCTCGTCTTTGCGGTCATTTCAGCCGGGGGCTACGCGACCCAACTCGGCCTTGCTCCTGGCCGACACTCAAAACTCTGCATTGGAGCGCGCTGCTCCGGAACGGGCGCCGTCGATACCAATGAAGAATTCAGTCAGCACATCGACAAGTGTCGCCCGTTCCATCGCCAATCGCCCCTGGTGCCAGGCCAGGCACAGCTCGCTCAGAATGCCGATCTGTGCGTACGCGACGAGATGAGCGCGAAGGTCCGTCTCCGGATCCGAGCCAGGGGGTGCCATCCCCGCCACGGCCACGTCGATGATCTGGTGTCGAAAAGGGCTGAGCGCGCCGCCGTGAGTCTCAGCCAGTAGAACATGGGCGAGACACGGGTCGTCCACCAATGCGCCGACGAACGCCTCGAGCCACGCTTGTGGCGGCCCGCCGGGTCCGGTCGGCCGGAACGGATCTACACGTTCGGACATCGCCGCGATCGCATGGTCGACGACGGCGCTTTGAAGCTCAGTAAGCGACGCAAAGCTCTCGTAGAAATATCGCTTGGTCAGTCCGGCGGCCTGGCAGACGCGACCCACACCGAGCGCGCCCGCGCCGTGGGTTCCGGCGATCTCGAAGGCGGCTCGCACCAGCCGGTTCCGTCGGTCGATGCGCCGGTCGTCGGCGCTGACCCCCTTGAACGGCATCGTCACCTGGTACTCCATCTCGGGTGGAGCATAGTTGACACCGTTGAGTATCAAAGTCTACGGTCGCTGCCTGGCAAGCGGTGTCCACGTAAGGAGGTCCGCTGTCGTGCCCTCGACGCCTGTCGACGCTCGCGTTGATCTGAGTGATCCTGACCTGCTGGCGGCTCATCTGCCCCTGGACGAATTCGCCTGGCTGCGCCGGAATCAACCGGTCCGGTGGAATCCGCAACCGTCCATCGCCGGATATGGCGACGCCGGATTTTGGGCGATCACGCGCCACGCCGACATCACAGAGGTGACCAGGAGCCCCGGGTGGTCTGTGGAGGCCAACTCCGCCTTCGTTCGTCGGCTGGACGAGTCCGATCCCACAGGCGAATCCACCAAGAACCTTTTGCTCTGCATGGACCCACCCCGGCACACCCGAGTTCGCAGGGTGGGAAACCGCTGCTTCACTCCGCGCGCCTTGGCCGGCCTCGAAGACGACCTGCGCGAGCGAGCCCACCAGATCGTCTGGTCTGCCAAGCACGACGGTACGGGCGACTTCGTGATCGACGTAGCCCGTCATCTGCCCTTGCAGGCCATTG
This sequence comes from uncultured Acidimicrobiaceae bacterium, assembly GCA_963744935.1. Classification (GTDB taxonomy): domain Bacteria; phylum Actinomycetota; class Acidimicrobiia; order Acidimicrobiales; family RAAP-2; genus Bog-473. The sequence continues at coordinate 122,011 of CAVUVM010000008.1, read as the reverse complement.
CCGGCCTGATGGGAATCCCCGACGCCGATCGTCAGCGGCTCTTCGACTGGAGCGACCAGATGGCAGGCAACGAGGACCCGGAGTACGCCGGCACTGATCTCTCAGGCGTCGTCGAGATGTTCGCCTATGCGCACGCGGCAGCCGAAGTGCGGGTCGACAACGACCTCGGGGACGTCACCAGCCGGCTCGTCCAACCAGACGCCAGTGGCCAACGACTGAACAGCGAAGAGTTCGCGTTTTTCTTCATGATCCTCGCCGTGGCCGGCAACGAGACCACCCGGCAAGCGATCACCCACGGCATGTTGGCGTTTCTGCGACATCCAGATCAGTGGGAGCGATGGCGAGCCGAACGCACTGCGACAGCGGTCGACGAGATCTTGCGCTGGGCTTCGCCCGCCGTGGTCCTCCAGCGCACAGCCGACGAGGATACGGAGGTCGCCGGTCAGTTGGTGCGCAGGGGCGAACGGATCGGTCTGTACTTCGCCTCCGCCAACTTTGACGAGGAGGTGTTCAACGACCCTCGGCAGTTCGACATCGGTCGTTCACCGAATCCCCATGTCACCTTCGGCGCCGGCGGATCGCACTTCTGCATTGGGGCCAACCTGTCCCGACTCGAGCTGAAGGTGATGTTCGACGTGATCGCCGACGAGTTGACTGACATCGAGTTACTCGGTCCGGCCGACCGCCTCCGCTCGTCGTGGCTCAACGGCATCAAGCACCTGCCTGTCCGTTACGGGGGCTCCCTATGACCTCAACGGCAACGGCCTGGATGGTCACCAAGCTGGCCGCACCACGCGACGCTCTCGAGATCCAGACGGTGGACGTCGGCGAACCGGGTGCCAATCAGGTGCGGATTGCGGTGGAGGCATTCTGTCTCGACTTCAACGACATCGACACCATCCGTGGTCGATACGGCCTGTTGAAGTTCGAACCCCCCTTCGTCATCGGCATGGCGGCCGCAGGAACGGTAGACGCGGTCGGACCGGGTTGTGAGGGGCTGCTCGGGTCGACGAGTTGTCGGCACTACGGCCGGCGTGCAGGGCGCCTACGCGTCAGCGGCACTGCTCGACGGAGCGATGCTCCAACTGCTCCCAGCTTGGCTCAGTGCGGCAGAGGGGGTGGCGATGTACTTCCCCTACCAGCTGAGCTACCTCGCCCTGCGGGTCCGGGCACGAGTGGCCCCAGGCGACGTCGTGCTCGTCCACGCCGCAGCCGGGGGCGTCGGGTCTGCCGCCGTCCAGCTGGCTAAGGCCTTCGGCGCGACCGGTGATTGGCACAGCGGGCACCGACGAGAAGGTGGAGTTGAGCTGCTCGCTGGGCGCCGATTACGGCGTGAACTACCGCCGCGATGATTTCGTTGCCTTCATCGATGACGTCACGAATGGACGGGGCGTCGACGTGGCCTTTGACACCGTGGGCGGCGAAGTGACGAAAGAAACATTTCGGGTGATGGCGTTCAATGGTCGCCATCTCATCATCGGGTTCGCCTCTGGTATCGAAGCCGAGGAGCGTCCGCTGCCAATCCAGCCGAGCATCTATGGGAACTTTGATTTGGTTGGGATCTGCTTCGCCTACGCTGAGTCGCCCCGGCCAGCCCGTCCGTTTGGCATGAACTTCTTGTCCACCGCACAGGGAGTTGATATCTGGAGTCGTATCCTGCACCTCACCCGGACCGGAACGATCCGCCCCGTGATCGGCCGGCAGATCGAGTTCGCTGACGTTCCCGCCGGGCTCGAGGCGCTCGAACGCCGCGAGACGACCGGCCGCACAGTGGTGCGCATGCCACCAGAGGGCGAAGGGGCCCTAGCCACCTAAGTACTCCGCCGCCGAGGTCTTCCGTCTTCCTGAGCTTCTGGCTCGCCAGATTGAGTCGCCATAGCGCCTCCAGAGTCCCGATCTGCTCGACGCCGGAAATGGTTCCGAACTCCGCGCCGGCGCAGTGCGGGATCGGCCGCGCCGTGGTGTTCGGTCGAAAGCCGTAGTGCTCGGTTCCGGTGCGGTTGAATCTCCGAAGCCTCCGTGCGCTTTGTCGCTCGCTACGTGCATCCAGGCAGCGTTCAGCTATGGTCGAAATCCGAGCAGCGTTCCGGATGGAAGATGAATTGAGACGAGTCGGGGGAGACGGGGGAGCCGTGCACACTGGAGCCGAACCGACTGGGCCACTTCGTGGTGTGAAGGTGATCGAGCTGGGAGTTTGGGTCGCCGGTCCTGCCGTAGGGGGCATCTTGAGCGACTGGGGAGCCGACGTCGTCAAGGTCGAGCCTCCGAGTGGGGACCCCGCCCGCGGCTTTCGAGAGATGCTTGGAGGAGACCTCGACAGCAACCCCGTCTTCGAACTCGACAATCGTTCTAAGCGAAGCATCGTCCTCGATCTCTCCTCGGCCGATGGCCGCCGAGTCGCCAACGCCCTGATCGATGAGGCCGATGTCTTCGTCACCAATATCCGCCTGTCGGCTCTGGAGCGAGTCGATCTGGGTCCCGCTTCTGTGAGGGATCGCAATCCAGGACTCGTTTACGCCATCATCACCGGGTACGGTCTGACTGGTCCCGAAGCGGACCGGCCTGCCTATGACATTGGGGCTTTCTGGGCTCGATCCGGCGTGGCCGCCTCTCTCACACCTCCCGGTGCCGACCTTCCCTTCCAACGCGGAGGTATGGGTGACCACTCGGTCGCGATGACGGGTGCGGCCATGATTTGCGCAGCACTCGTCGCCCGCGAGCGAACGGGCGTGGGCGATCTTGTTTCAGCGTCGCTCCTTCGTCAAGGTGCCTACACCATCGGATTCGACGTAAATGTCGCACTGATGTGGGGAACGCCAATCCGGCTGGGAAGCCGATCGACCATGAAAGTGCCCACTGTCAACAACTACACCGCCGGCGACGGGAGGCGTTTCTGGATCGTCGGACTCGAGGGAGAACGACATTGGCCACCCCTAGCCCGGGCCGTTGGCCATCCCGAATGGCTCACTGATGACCGCTTCGGCACACCTCTAGCGCGATTCAAGAACGGAGTTGAGCTGGTTCGCCTCCTTGACGAAGTCTTTTCTACCCGGCCACTCTCGGAATGGGCACAGATCTTTGACGCAGACCCGGATTTCTTCTGGTCGCCGGTCCAGACAGTCGAGGATCTCCTCTCCGATGAGCAATTCCTCGCAGCAGGCGGGCTGGTGGAGGTGCCCGACGAGCAGGGGACCACTCTGATGCTCGCCACACCTGCCGACTTCGAAACAGAATCGGCCAAACCGCGCTTCAGGGCGCCACACCTGGGCGAGCACACCCGGGAGGTGCTCGAAGGCCTGGGATACGACGAGTCTGAAATCGCCAAGTTGGAATCGGCCGGAGTGGTCAGGACTGGCGTAACGCCCTGACCGAGCCCGGCCTGTCGCTCCGCGTCGATGGCGAGAGGAGCAATGCTCTGAGGTCGGGTGCCTCGCCAAGAATGGAGCGCGCGGCGTTCACTCCATAGAGCTCAGTGGCAAGAGCGAACCGAGCGAGACCACGGTGCAGGCGGTCTTGAGCGCTCCAGGCCGCGCACTCATCATCGAGATCGAAACCGTAACCACACCAGGCATGACCTATGAGGTCGTGTACGGCACGGAACCGATCGAAGGCGCCACCGAACTCACAGTCGAGTAGTGGATGAAGGCGTTGTCCAGCAGTGGCGGATGAGGTGATCTCGAGTGTCCCCTGGGCGCGTACCGCGAAGATGAGCTCTTCGTCGCTCTCGTAGGGTTGGGCACATCGGGTGAACACCACTCGTGCTGCCCGGTCGCAGGCGTCTCGAGTGACAAGGGTGAAGAGATGGTCCGTTTCAATTTGGAGTTGCTTGTACGCCTGAATCACCCAGGCATGGCGATGAGCACTTCGAGAATCTAGATACCATTCGCCCACCATGACGGCAGTCGAACGGTCAACCCCAAAGGTTGCCCCGACCTCAATGTCGTGCCGCATCTCCGATCCCCTGTTCCAGCGTAAGTATGCGATGGCTCTGCCGTGGCTCGGTCAATCCAGACCGCCAAAACCGGCGCTTAGGTTGACCAGCCGGGCGCTGAAGATCGTTGGTGGGTGATATTCGTGTGTGTGTGGATCCGGTGCCAGCTCGAGCTCGATGCCGCGATGGGGTTTCAGTTCGTTCGAAGCACTCGAGCTAACCATTCTCGTTCAGGCTCTCATGTCGCCAGCCGTCTTTGTATTCCGCGTCGTGTAACCGGCGCACGAGATGGGCGTAGTGGTCCAGTCGATCGGCAGCAGCTTGAGCTTCGTGGTAATCCTTGCCGTGATCACGCGCGGCCGTCTTTTCCTGGGCTCGCTTCCGAACGATACTGAGCTCCTCGTGGGCGTGCTCAACAATCTTCTCTAGAGTTTCCGCAAGGTTCATTGTCCTCTTCTCCGCTGGAGTCTCGTTGGTTCGGCTGAAAGGGCATGTCGGGGGGGCGGATCGGTGCGGGCGTAGGCCAACTCTGTGTCAGATCCCAGTGTGCTCGGCTCGGACCGGATCAGGGTCCGGCACGTGAGGCATCAGCGCATTGGGGGGGATCGTGCCGAAGCGACCGGCTTCGAAGTCCTCTAGCGCCTGACCGATCTCTGCTCGAGTGTTCATCACGAACGGTCCGTAGTGTTCAACGGGCTCTTTGATCGGCCGTCCTCCCAGGATGAGGAGTTCGAGTCGGTCGGTGTCAGAGTCCATGCGGTCGTCCGCCCGGACGGCCATCCAGTCGCCGGGATCGAACGCCACCAACTGGCCGCTTTGGACCGGTCTGCCGTCGCTGCCGACTCGCCCCGATCCGGCGAGTACGTAGACCAGCGCGTTGAAGACGGGATCCCACGGCAACTCGAGGAGCGCCCCGGGGGACACGGTCGCGTGCATCAGGGCCATCGGCGTGTGGGTGGATCCCGGTCCTCGGTGTTCACCGACCTGGCCGGCGATTACTCGCACCAAAGAGCCCCCGTCAGTGGTCGAGACGAGAGTGACCTGGTCGGCTTCGAGCCCTTGGTAGGCCGGTGGGATCAACTTGTCCCTTGCCGGCAGGTTGACCCAGAGCTGGATGCCATGGAAGAGACCACCCGAGACCACGAGATCCTCGGGGGGCGTTTCGATGTGCAGGATCCCTCCTCCGGCGGTCATCCATTGTGTGGCCCCGTCGGTGATGAGCCCACCACCTCCTTGGGAGTCCTGGTGGGCAAAGGTTCCATCGATCATGTAGGTGACGGTCTCGAACCCCCGATGTGGATGCCATGGAGTTCCCCTCGGCTCACCTGGTGCGTAGTTGACCGCGCCCATCTGGTCCATATGGACGAAGGGGTCGAGGTCAGACAGGCTCACGCCAGCGAAGGCCCGGCGCACGGGGAACCCCTCTCCCTCGAGTCCGCTCGGTGCGGTGGTCACGGACCTCACGGGCCGCTCGGCCGTCGCATCCCGGTCGGGAACAGGGATTTTCGGCAGCCTCGACAGATCATCAACGGTCACAGCAGGCATGGGTACCTCCGTTCGGTCCGTGCCCTGTCAGTTGTCAGTCCCCGGTTGTGTCAGGTCCGGCTCCAGTTTCGTCGATAGAAGGCAATCTCGCCACGAGTCTCGGACGTGCCGCTACACGGCATGGGGGCGCTCCGCGTGACCGCCACGAACCGGCTGGCTGGGCGACCACGCCCCCGAACCCCGGGTAGATCGCTGTACTACAAGGTCGGCCACCACACCGAGGGCGAATGGAGTGGCACCCTGCAACGCGCGTGCTTCGACGTCCGCGTGCTTCGACGTCCGCGTGGAACGATATTTGCGTGGAGATCCCGCTCATGTTGGCGACGTTGACCAATCGTCGCGACTTCGGCGACGATTGGCTGCTGGAGCGCAAGTTCGACGGCGAGCGGTGCGTCGCACGCAAGTTAGGCGACGACGTGCGACTCGAGTCGCGAAGCGGCAAGGATCTCACGGGCACGTACCCCGAGGTCCGCTCCGCTGTAGCGGCTCAACGCTCCCGGAGTCTCCTGCTCGACGGCGAGGTGGTCGCATACGACGGTGACCAGACGTCCTTCACCCGACTCCAGCAACGTCTCGGGGTGACCAGCCCCTCTCCAGAGCAGGTGGCCACATACCCGGTGGTCTATTGCGTGTTCGACCTTTTGGAAATCGACGGGAGCGATCTCACCCAGCGGCCGCTGGTTGAGCGACGCGCCCGGTTGACGACGACGATCCGGTCCAGCTCGGCACTCCAGCACTCCGAGGCTTGGCGCGACGACTCCTCGCGGCGGTTCGCCGCGGCCTGCCGATCGGGCTGGGAGGGTCTCATCGCCAAGCGCGCCGACGCCCCGTACGTTGCTGGACGCTCGAAGGACTGGTTGAAGCTGAAGTGCGTCTGGGAGCAGGAGTTCGTGATCGGCGGTTACACCGACCCAGGTGGAAGCCGGACGGACTTTGGTGCCCTGCTCGTTGGTTACTACGACAAGGGCAGCCTCCGTTACGCCGGGAAGGTTGGAACTGGCTACACCAAGGCGACGTTGCACGATTTGGGTATCCGGCTGCGGGCGCTGGAAACGGCCGAGCCGGCGTTAGAAGACGTACGACCGATTCCCCGGGGCGCGCACTGGACGCGGCCCGAGCTCGTGGCTCAGATCGGATTCGCCGAATGGACGAGTGATGCTCGGCTCCGGCAGCCACGCTTTCTTGGTCTCCGCGACGACAAGGACCCGGCTGAGGTCGTTCGAGAGCGGCCCCAGTGAGCACTGGTATCGGCCCATAACGGCGGACGCTCTGCACATCGGCTCGAGGGACACCTGATTGGCCAGACCCGAACTCGAGCTAGCGCTCCGGTCCGGCCTGGGCGGCTTCGTTCATGCGGCTCATGTGGCCGGCCAGAGCAGCGCGGCTGCTCACGCCAAGCTTGCGATAAATAGCCCGCAGGTGGGAGTCGACCGTGTAGGGCGAGCAGTACAACGTGGCACCGATCTGTTTGTTCGTGAGGCCCGTGCTGACCAGCTCGGCGATCTCTCGCTCTGCGGACGTGAGCAGTTGCCACCCCTTCCACGCAGATAGGACCGACCGATAGACGAGCGGCATCTGGGCCATGATGCGTTGTTCGATCTCGCGTGCCCCGCTGCGGGCGAGGCCCAACATCAGCGGGCTGGCTTCGTCTGCCGCCGACGTCAGGTCGAACGCTCCCAGGATCTCGCGGCTTACGGGGTCCACGACCGGAGCAGCCGCACAGCTCAGCTGCGAGAGGACGTCTGCAAAATGCTCACGCCCCATGACCAACGATGGCGAGCCCATCGCCAAGGCCGTGCCGATCGCGTTGGTGCCCACGCTGTCCTCGGAGTAGGCGTAGCCAGGGCCGAGCGAAACCCGGTCGAGCCGAGCCCTGATCGACCCGCTGCCGTCGGCACGAACGAGCACATTTGCCGAAGCGTCGGTGAGGATCACGGACACGTCAAGGGCGGCCAGGTCTGCCGAGATGCGGCGGAGCACGGGCCGGGCAGCCCGCACGAATCTCGACTCGAGCTCGGGCTCACGCTCCGGGACTATGAACCGGTCGGGCGCGAGACCCGACGATGCCGAGCGCTGCCAGGAGGACACGATCTCAGGCCGCAATTCGAGCCCCCGGTCCCGCCCTAGCTCCGCCAGATCGGCCGTGCCCGTGGGCTTTGTGGCCCTTCCCTGCATGGGTCGCAAATTGGCGCTGATCGACACCCCGATCCTCAAAGACGCTCTCGACGACTGTGTCGCCACCTGGAGTTATCAGTCGGTTGTGGCTGTCCTGGTCGGACGATATCCGCGAACGCGTGATGACGCACGGGTCACAAAAGCACAGCATGTCGAGGTGGGCTGACCTGGAAGTCCGTGTTGCAGGTGGGCAGCGAGCCTGCCCACCCGAGCGCTACGTGGAAGGCCTGCGGAAACGGAGATCTGCCATGACTGTTGTCCAGAACGCAGGCAACGACACGAAGGGTGACCGAGTGCCGCCTACCCCATCACGTCTCCGAGGATTGCTCGAAGATCCCGCCATTGCGACGTGGGCCAGGGAAACTGCGTCAGAGCAGCGCATTACACCCCTGGCGGCGTTGTGGTTGCTTGCACAAGCCCTCTTCCTCGATCCGCAGCAATGACGAACGCGTCGAGACAGTCCAGCGCGAACGGGATGACGCGGTGGTAACGGTGAATTGCGAGCCGGACAGCCGTAGTGCGCCGCGGCTCGAGGTTGAACTGGCTGAGAGTCCCCGAGGATACCTGGCTCGATTCAGGGGCGACCTCGTGGCAGACACCATGGCAGTGCTGTGGGGAATAGAGCCGATCCTGCTCAACGAGACGCGCGTATCCCTCGATGTTTCAGGGGTCACATCGGTCGACCAGGCCGGATTGAAAGCCGCCCTGAGGCTCGTTGAGGCACTTCACACCTGTGGTGAACGCTTGACCTTCGCGGCCTGATCGAGCGCCCCGTGCGTCGTAACATCGGCTGCGGATCCGTCGTAGATGTGGTGTGAGATCCCAACCAGTGGAGGTGCCAGATGGCCGAATTCTCACCGCCCCCAGAGGGGATTGTGCTGGCCCACTTCATTGTCTCGGACGATGTCGAGCGCTCTCGACGCTTCTACACCGAAGTACTCGGCGGCCGGGTGGCCTTCTCCGGCGAAGTGACCTACGTCGCGCTGGCCAACAGCTGGATCATCATCAATGTCGGCGGAGGCCCGACGGATGACAAGCCCGAGGTCACTCTGGAGACGCCACGCGATCCCAACCGGGTTAGCAGCTTCCTCAATATCCGGGTCAAGGACATCGCGGCCGTGTACGCCCAATGGAGCGCCCGGGGTGCTCAATTTCTGACGCCGCCGAAGCAACACCAATACGAGATCCGTTGCTACATCCGCGATCCGGATGGTCATCTGATCGAAGTGGGTCAAACCACGGACCCAGAGGGGGACTGGTCGCCGGCTCACTGGCCGTCGAGCACATCCGCCGGGGAGTCCGAGTGAATACCGAGATCATCGGTTCACCGTGGGAGGTGTGAAGGCAAGATCCAGAGTCCGCGGCCAGCCTCCGTCACTGTGCCAGCCTCCTCAGGCGAGCGCCGGGCCACTGCGAGACCGCTCGGGCTGGCAACCCTTCTGCCCGCCGTTGTGAGTACCGTGACGGTGAGGAGGTTTCGGTCATGACCACCGCGGTCATCGGCACTGGAGGGATCGGATCGATCATCGCCCGCCTGCTCGTATCAGGTGGCGAGAACCTGCGACTCTCGAGCGCCGACAAGGAGTCGGCACGAAAGTTGGCCGCAGAGATCGGTCGAGCTGCTGTTGTCGCCGCCGATAACTGCGACGCGTTGCAGGGTGCCGATGCCGTCGTCCTCGCGCTGCGCTTTCCCGTGCTGAAGGGGGTCATAGGCGAAATCGCCGACCTGCTAGGTGACACGGTCGTGGTCGTTCCGAGCAACCCGGTCGGCCTCGACGCACAAGGAAACGTCTCGCGTCTCTTGCCCGAAGGACAATCCTCCGGAGAGGTTGTAGCCGGCTGGTTGCCGGCGGGGGCGCGCTTGGTCATGGCGTTTGGGACCCTGTCGGGGAATCTGTTCGAGTCCGCTAGCAACCGGTCACCGGAGTCGGCGGTCCTCTTCTACGCGACCGACGACGAGCATGCCGGCGAGGAGGTCGAGCGGTTGATCCGAACGGCCAGTTTCGAGCCGGTGAAGGTCGGCGGTATCGAACAGTCGGGTCGACTCGAGGTGGGAGGCGACCTTCACGATCTCGTAGTGGGCCGCGCAGAGGCGCGGTCATTGATCGCTGGGCTCTGAGGTTCCGTCCTCCGCATGATCAAACAGTGGAGCAGCATTTCAACCGTTGCTCCTGACGAGCCCCGCTTGGGTCTTTGTCCCGTAAATGCTCATACTTCGACCGTGGCTGGCGATCTCGATCGACTCCCACCCGTTATCGATTTGACGAGCGGACTGGCGGCCATGACCACGCCTGAGCTCACGAGAACCACCTGCCAGAACCACAGGGGGAGTGGGGCAGGAAGTCCGTTAGGCAGCCAGGGCGGCCAGCGGAGGAAAGCCCATGCGGCAATGGCGAACCAGGGCACGAGATACCAGCGGATCCTGCGGTGGAGAGCATCTCGAACGATGACGAAAAAGACGATTGCGATACAGGTCAAGGGAATCGCGGTGGCTATGTCACTGGCCCACCACCGCGTATTCAGGTTGAGAATAACTGGATTGAAGGCCATGGTCACGAGGGCGAGCCAAGCCAAGAGCTGCCCCCGGATTCGCCCTCGGACGATGTCGAGAATGATGAGCAGGACGGCGAGAGCCATAAACTTGTACCCGAAAAGGCCTTCCTCGAAGACGAGCCTCATGCTCAGGCAGGTTGCAATCAATGACAGCAGAGGGATCGGATCGAGCACGCGTGGGCCCAGGCGTCGAAGAGCCCACCACGCAAGGGCCACCGATACCACAATCGGCAGCGCTCTGGCACAGAATACGAGCGGCGCAGTTTGCGTGCCGCCGAAATAGGAAGGGCGTGAGAGAAGTTTCCAGAGGACCGTGCCGCCCCGACCTCCCGAATCACCCGTCCCAACCAACACGGCATGGATTGCTCTTCCCGAAGTCGCAACGAGCAGCGGAACTGAGACGAGGACGACGGACACGGCTGACGAGATCAGGAGCCTCCATCGGTCCCGTCCCGGCGTCACAATCACCAGGGGCACCAGGATCAGCAGTGCGAATTGCTGCGAAGTAATGGCAAAACCCACGAGCAAGCCGGCCCAGATCCACTGGCGTCGAAGAGCGCATGCAATGCCCGCGAGCCCCAGTCCAAGGGCGACAAGGTCCTGCGGGTGGTAATCGAACAGCAGGGGCATCCATACGATGGGAACAAGGGCGAGAAACAGGACCCCGAGTGCCTCCCACCGGCTGCGGCCACGACCCGCGGCGCGAAGCACTGCAACGAACCCCGCGAGCAGCGCGATCCAGCTTGCGTAGCCCAGGTCGATCGTCGGGGACATGGCGTTTGAATCAAGCGACCAGCGATACATCTTCACGTACGCATTCGCGCACTTCGCTCCCAATGCGTGCTGAGTGGGAAACGGCACCGCATGACCAATGCCGGTCAGCGCGGAAAGTCCGCCCGAGATGAGAGGCCAGAGCGGGGGCACGGCAGGGGCGGGTTGGTAGAGGAGCTGGAATGAGTTCGTGATGGAGTTTGCTGGAGGGTACGAGCAGGCGAGGCTGCCATGGGCAATGGCCCAAGTCGGATAGAGGGACTCAACAGCGTCAAGCTGCGAGGGACCACCGAGGAGTGCGACCATCCCGCAGAAGATGCCGGTGGCAAGCAACCAGAATGCCAGGCAGTGAGCTCCCGACAATGGCTTCGCCAGGTCGCGCCACCAGCGCGGGAGAGCAGTATCGACGACGTCGTCTGGGGCTTCCACCTCCACCACAATAGAAACGGGCGGACCCACGGTCGTGGGCAATAGGGTTCGGGGGCGAGGAGCGACGTCAGTGTCCGCTCAAATGTTCAGCGAGTCTCCTGATCCACGGGGTTCTTCTGGCCCGGCTCTGGATTGCGTATGGCTATCTCGCCCTGGCCGGCTGGCGCGCCGCCCCGATCTGTTTGTGGAGAGTTTTGAGCGTGGCGACGTAGATCTCCGAGAAGGTGGGGAACGGCTGGATGGTGTCCCGCAGCACATCGAGTGGCACCCTCGCCCGGATGGCTAGCGTTGCTTGTTGCAGCCACTCGCCGGCCTCGGGTCCCAAGGCGTAGGCGCCGGTCAACACGTCGCCGTCGCTGAGGAGGGTCAGAAAGCCCCTCGATTGCGTGTAGGCGTGGTTGTACGTAGCAGTCTTCGCCACCTCGGAGAGGGGAGTGGTGGCGCTGAACGGGGCCTCAGTGGCGCCCACCGACGCCGCTTGGGGGTCCGTGTACACGACGTCGGGAATGGCCTCGTAGTTTGCCTGTCGCGGTTCGCCGAGAATGTTGGCGGCGACGACCTCGCCCTGGTACTTTCCCACGTGGGTCAGCAATCTGACGCCGGTGACGTCGCCAATTGCCCACAGACCTTCGCCGACCTTCAAGTGAGCATCGACGGCGATGCCGTGTTTGTCGGGATGGACGGCGACCGTCTCGAGACCGATCCCGTCTACACGAGGGCGACGGCCGGTGGCGAGGAGCAGGTGATCGCCGCGCACCTCCCGGCCATCATCGAGTGCCAGGACATAGTCCTCGTCGTCGCGTCGGGCCGACGTCGCCTGCACGCCCAGGATCAGTTCGACCCCGTCACCGCGTAGTACCTCACCCAGCGCCTCGCCCAGCGGCGCGGGCTCACGGGCGAGCACACGTCCCGCCCCTTCGACCAGGGTCACCTCGCCGCCCAGACGGCGTACAGCCTGGGCCATCTCGACCCCTACCGGCCCAGCACCCAGTATCAGCAGGTGCCGTGGCACCGCCTTCATGCCGGTCACCTCGCGGTTGCTCCAGACACCATCCAATTCGGCCAGGCCCGGGACCGGTGGCACGACCGGATCCGAGCCGGTAGCCACGACAATGTGTGGCGCGGTATGGGGCACACCATCCACTTCGACGACACCCACCCCAGCGAGCCGGCCAGTGCCGCGCAGCAGTTCGATGCCCTTGTCCGCCAGCCACTGCTCCTGGCCGGCATCTGAGTAGTTCGAGACCATGAAATCGCGGTATGCCAGGGCCGCCTTTACATCGACGTGGGCGGGGGCCGCCGCGTCGCGTGCCTCCTGGGCCGCCTCTCCGGGGCGTAGCAGCGTCTTGGAAGGGATGCACGCCCAGTAGGAACACTCGCCGCCGACCAATTGGCGTTCGACGACGGCGACCCGCAGTCCTCCGTCGGCCAACTCGCCTGCGCAGTGCTCGCCGGGCGAACCGGCGCCCAACACGATGACGTCGTAGCTGCTCATGTGCCCGCCCCGTGGCTTGTCGTACCGGAGAGCCCGGACTGTTCGTCCACCATGAACTGCGCGTACCAATCCGGCCAGTCCGCGTCGGGATGCCCGATCTCCTTTTCGTGGCGGCCGTGAGCATCCTCCGCCCGACGGAGAGCGGCGGCCAGATCGGTGGCCGAATCGTAGGTGGCTGCCATCGGTGTACCTCCTATTGATGGAGAGCGTCTGGCCGGGCGGTCTCATCTCTCCGTGTGGTCATCGCCCAGGAAGGCGCGTCGTCACTTCTTGAAGAAACCAGCCGTTATCGTCCGGGTCACCGAACGAGGCGAACGAACCATAGGTCTTGTGCTCCGGAGCCGGGCCCGCGGCGCGTGCTGCAGTGCCGGCATGGTGGAACACCCCACCGGCGTCGTGGAACACCTCGCTCACCTCGACGCCACGGTCGACCAACTCGGCCCGGGCCGCCTCGATATCGGTGACGACGAGCTGCAGACCTTCGGCCGAGCCCGGTGCGGCCGAGGTGATCCCGCTCCCGAAGATGATCGAGCACGCCGAGCCTGGGGGCGTCAGCTGCACGACCCGAAAGCCGCCGTCACCGGAGAAGTCGGCGTCTAGGCGCCACCCCAGCGACCCATAGAAGCCCTTGGCGCGGTCCACATCGGACACCGGCACCACCACCACTTCGAGTTTCATGTCCACGGCCGCAGTTCCTCTCCGTCGGGGGCGATGGCCACCTTCGCGCCGCACATCGTCGAAGTCCAGGCCCAGTGTCTGATAACCAACGGCCGCCATCAAGTCGGAGTCCGATCAGTCGAACCCGGCGCGCCTGGGGCATCTTCAGAAGGTGACGTCTGTCGGAGTTCGGTCTCAGAGATGGCCCACGCCGCGTTGACGAGCCCGATGTGACTGAAGGCTTGGGGGAAGTTCCCCAAGAGCTCTCCGCTGACGGGATCGACCTCCTCAGCGAGCAGGCCGACGTCGTTGACGAAGGCTGCCGCCCGTTCAAAGACGGTGCGGGCCCGAGCCGGCCGTCCGGCCCTCGCCAAGGCTTGCGCCAGCCAGAAAGTGCACAAGAGGAACGTGCCTTCTTCACCCGCGAGCCCGTCTTGGGACCTGTAACGGTACACAAGGCCCCGCTCATCGGTAAGACGTTCTTCGGTCGCGTCGATCGTGGCCAGCACTCTGGGGTCGTCAGCCGGAAGGAACCCAACCAGTGGGAGCATCAGATTGGAAGCATCAAGCTCGTCCGAGCCGAAGGACTGGGTGAAGGCGTTGGCTCGGTCGCTCCAGCCTTTCGTGAGGATCGCCTCACGGATCTCGTCCTGGGTCTGCTTCCATTCCTCGACTCGGCTAGAGGCGTCGAGATGGTCGGCTAAATCCACCGCCCGGTCGAGTGCCACCCAGCACATCAGCTTGGAGTACAAGAAGTCGCGGGGCTCACCCCGAACCTCCCAGACCCCTTGGTCTTTCTCCTGCCACCGCCGGGCTGCGGTCTCCGCCAGTTGGACGAAGAACCGTCGGGTGGCTGGTGCCAGATCGGGGGGCGCACCCCACTTGTCAGGGTCGGCCATTGGCCCAACCCGCCGGGACGCGGTGTCGAAGAGGTCGTCCGAGAGGCGGTCGACGGCGCTGAGCAATTCGCCGTAGACGTCAAGCTGGCGCTGGTTCCAGGCACCGTTCCCGACGCGGACGGGGAGAGAGCGTCGCCAACCCTCCAGATGAGGCAGCTCCCTCTCCGTCAGATCCCTTTCGCCGCCGATGCCAAACATGATCTGCAGATCGCCGCCCCGGTCGAGGGAGCCGGCCGCCGAGGTGGTCACGTAATCGAAGAACTCGTTGGCCTCGTCAGGGCAAGCCGCCACCCACAGCGCCTCGATCGTGAAGGAAGCGTCCCGAACCCACGTATAGCGGTAGTCCCAGTTTCGGTTGCCGCCAACCGTCTCAGGCAGAGACGTGGTGGCCGCCGCGCAGATCGCACCGGTAGGCGCGAACGACAGCGCCTGGAGTACCCGCCCGCTGTGGTGCACCAAGTCCCGCCACGGACCCTCGTAGGCTTGGTGGAGCTTCGACCACGACTCCCACGCCGACACGGTGTCTTCGAGCCGTGCCGCTATCTCGGTTTGGCTCCAGACCTTGGCCGAACCGGTCTCAGCCCGCTTCCGGTGATGCAGGGCGAAGCCCGCGCTCTCACCCCCGCGGAGGTGGAGCTGGCCCGAGGCAGACGACTGGTCGACGGTCAGGGGCATTGGAGACGAGAGAACCAGGACATCAGCGCCCCCGACTGCAGTTAATCCGCCGTCGACGGCGTCGAGCAGGGGATGGACGAGCCCGTACTCGGGGCGTGGGACGTACTCCAGGTCTAAGTCGACCTCTCCTTCGAGGCATTTCGCGCGCCGCAGGAGAAGGTGCGGCGCACCTTTGCCAAGCTGATGCCCCCGGTTCCCGTCGCCCATGGCCAGGGCGTCGGTGATCGCGACCGTACCCGTCGGCGTGCGGAAGGTCGTCTCCAACACCATGGTGCGGTCCAGGTAGCGGCGAGTCACTTCTGTGGCGCTCGTGTCCCGGATCGACCAGTGGCCGGCTTCGTCACCGAGAAGCCGACCGAAGATGGACGGGCTGTCGAAACGTGGGAAGCACAACCAGTCAATCGACCCGTCCCGGCTCACCAGCGCAGCGCTGTGCCGATCCGAAAGGAGTGCATGGTCGCTGATAGGAGTTGTGCTCATCTGAGCTCCTTCGCCTGTGCACCCGCGGGATCGGTAACTGGCAGTTCCGGTCAAGCGTCAGGTGCCGCCCATTGTGGCCGGAGATCCGAACTATCGGCCGGGGAGGGTCAGCGTACCCAGCCCCGAAGGACAAGGACCGAGGAGCGGGCCTTGGTCACACGTCCTCACGAACGGATTCGGGCAACACGGCGACCTCACCGTGGCCGCGCTGCAACGCCACGAGCGGATTCGCCGCGACGAGGTGCGCGGCGACGTCGGTGACCAAGCGGGGGACGGCCGCGTGACTGATGTCGAGCGCGAGTGAGCACGCTAGAGTGCGCGGGGCAGCTCGGTCACCCGCACTGGGTGAGTGAGGTGCGAGGAGAGTCACACTTTCGAGCTGTGGCGGCGTCGGGTCACGGCCGAGCCGAATTGGGAGGTTCGCCGACGATGGGGATCCACCAACCAGACCAGGCCATCTTCAGATCGGTCCGGACTGAGGACATCGACTGGAAGCCCTTCCCTGCGTTTCCGCCGTCGGCGCGCTTCGTCCGGCCCCGCGGCACCCCTCGTTTCCACTGGGCGAAGTCCGGTGCTTACGTCACCCAGGTGTCGGCCATCGGGCCGCTCGGTCTCGAAGACCTCGACCCGACCGACGACCCGCGGAACACATAAGAAATATCCTTTAGGCGACGAAAGAAACGGTGATGAAATGCGGTCCGACATCAGACCCGGCGGCACCTTCCCCGACTACGCCCTGCCGGATCACACCGACACGGTGCGCAAGCTCAGCGACCTCCAAGGCGACGACCCACTGGTCCTCACGTTGGCGCGGGGCAATTACTGTCCGAAGGAGCACCAGCAGCATCTGGAGCTCGCTGCGAACTATCCGAAGGTTGCCGTCGCCTACACCCAGATCGTCACGATCTCGACGGACGACCACCACACCACGCAAGAGTTCCGCGCCTCAGTCGGCGCCCAGTGGACCTTCCTCTCCGATCCCGATCGGACGATTCAAAAGGACCTCGACATCCAGGAGTACACCGACCCCGAACACGACCCGATGATCCCCCACACGCTGGTGCTCAAGCCGGGACTGGTGATTCACAGTATCTACAACGGTTATTGGTTCTGGGGACGCCCATCGTTCTACGACTTGTGGAGCGATCTCTGTGCCGCATCGAGCGAGATCCGCCCCGACTGGGATCTGAGCAAGCCGGGGCTGCGAGAGGCCTGGGCCGCAGGCGATTACTCGAACTTTCACGGATGGAACAAGCGCGCTCCGCAGTCGACCCCGACCTCGTATGAGTCATAACGGCCCTTGCTCGCGCCGGACGACGGAGGGGTCCACGTAGAGGCTGGCTGCAGGTGCTGCGAGCCGGAAGGGTAGGTGGTGGTGGTGGTGCGAACGCCGGTCTGCGAGCTGCTCGGGATCGATCAGCCGATCGTCCAGGCGCCGATGTCGGCGGTGCCCCAACTGGCCGCCGCGGTCTCGAACGCCGGCGCGCTCGGCATGTTGGCACTCACGTGGTCCACTCCCGCCGGAGAGGTGGTTCGTGAGACGGCAAAGCTCACCGGGCGTCCGTTTGGCGGAAATCTGGTTCTCAACTCCGATCAGCATCGTCGCCTCGACGAGGCCCTCGAAGCCGGCCTGCGGATCGTGTCGCTGTTCTGGGGCGATCCCGCCGGCTATGTCGAGCAGGTCCACGACGCCGACGGAATTGTCCTGCACACGGTCGGCAGCGCGGAAGAGGCCCGGCGGGCTGTCGCGAGCGGAGTCGATGTCATCGTGGCGCAAGGTTGGGAGGCCGGCGGGCACGTGTGGGGTCAGGTTGCGACGCTTCCCCTGGTCCCCGCGGTCGTCGACGCCGTGGCGCCGGTGCCGGTGATCGCGGCCGGCGGGATCGGGGACGCGCGCGGCGTGGCCGCCGTGCTTGCGCTGGGCGCGCAAGCGGCGTGGCTGGGCACCAAGTTCCTCCTGGCCCGAGAGATGCCTATCCACGAGGAGTACCGCCGTCGAGTGATGGACGCAGCCGAGACCGAAACGCAGTGGTACGCCGACCTCTACGAGGTCGGGTGGCCCGATGCCCCCAACCGTTCTCTCCGCAACTCGACGGCCGAGGTGTGGGAGGCCGCGGGCCGGCCCGCACCAGGGAGTCGACCCGGTGAGGGAGATGTGATCGCACACTTCGCCTCCGGCGAAGAGATCCTCCGGTACGAGCCGGCGGCGCCGATGGTCGGGACCACGGGAGACATCGAAGCAATCTCGCTGTGGGCCGGACAGAGTGTTGCGCTCGCCAGGGAGCCACAACCAGCAGCAGAGATCGTGGCCGAGCTCATCTCCGGCTTGTAACCGAAACCGCGCGCCCTACGCCGTTGACGAGCGTCCCTTCCATACAGTTGACTCGTGGGCCGGCCGATCTGGGCAGCTCTGGATGGAGGGTGCAGCTCGGGTGCATGGGGGGCGTCGCGTAGTGCCCCGCCCTACTGACGACTTGGAGCACAGGATGATCTTTCAGGGTGTCCTCATGAACGTGGCGGATCTCAAGCGATCGATTGACTTCTATCGCGAGGTACTTGGCTTTACGTTGCTCTCCCAGGAGGAGCAATTGGCTGCGGTGAGCGCCCCAGGGGGCGACCGACCTCAGGTCATCGTGTTGCGAGCCCTTGGGAACAGTGTTGTCGGAGGAGCTGGCCATATCGGTCTGCGAGCATTTATTTTGGAAGTGGAGTCAGACGATCAACTGGAACGGATCGCAAGCGACTTGGACTCGCGAAGACTCCTTATCAGCCGGCGCGATCACGCCGAGTGGACTGCCGTGGTTGGCCGCGACCCGGACGGGGTTGCCATGGTCGTGGCGTCGCACGCCGGTGAGGGGCAGATTACTGAGGACAGCTGGAAGGCGCTCGATGACTTTCTATACGGCATCGGCGAGTAGGCGAATTGGGACAGCCTAGTGATGACCGACCGAGAGGCCGGGAAACGTCGGATTGTTGACCTCGGAGTCGCCCGAGACCTCACGCAGAGAAAGGGGCAGATGTCATGACGGGAGGGAGCCAGGATGGTCCCGTTCTGTTCTGCTTCGACGGATCTGACGGATCGCGAGAAGCGATGAGAGCAGTGGCGGACCTGATCAACCGACCGGTGGAAGCTGTTGTGCTCACGGTTTGGGAGACCGTCGCAACGCGCTTGGCTCTCGCCGGTGCCTTCGCGGCGGGCGCAACCACGGGGGGCGCCGACTTGGATGCGGAAGAAGAGGCGTACGCAAGGTCAGTGGCGGAAGAGGGAGCCCTCCGGGCGAATGAGCACGGCTATAAGGCCTCACCGATGATCAAGGAGTCGTTTGAGGGGATTCCCAAGGCCATCTTGGATGCCGCGGACCACCTCTCGGCGCGCTTGATCGTCTGTGGCCAACGGGGTCGCGGCGCTCTGCGCAGCACTTTGCTTGGCAGCGTCTCTCACACACTGGCGTCGCATACCCGACGCCCGATCCTCATTGCCCCACAGCACCCCGCAAGCAACGATTGAGTGTCACTTCTGAACATCGCTTCCTTTCGAGACGATCCGAAGCGCGAGTCGGGATGTGCAGACGTGCTCCGTCCTACGGGGAGAGAAAGAACACTCCCGGTCCAGGTCAGGGTTGAGCAGGCCAAGGCGGGACGGTGATTGCCCCGCTCAGAATTGCATCGTGCTGGGCCAGGACCTCGGGCATGGAGGTGTCCCCGCCCTCAACCATCGGGCACCATCGTCGGCGACGTTACTACCGGTGTTGCGAATGACCCAGGGCTCCCAGGCAGCGCTGGACGTCGGTCGAGCGATCAGCTGTTCATATAGGCGTCACCGAACCTGAACACAGAGTTCGCGCGGGGGTCACGATCATTTCGGCTCGCGATCACGGTTCCGTCGTAGGCTCCCAGCATCGGACTGTCCAGGATTCGTGCCCGGATGTCTGTCAGGCCCCGCCATGAAAGGAGAAGGCGATGTCCGGAAGAAACTCCAAACCGTTGTCACGTCACCTGCTACACGCCTCCGCCCTGGGTCTCGTAGTCGGCACCGGTGCGCTCCTCACGGGTCCGGCCACAACGGGCGCGGTGGCTCCGTCTGCAACGGCGACACCCGTCGTCACCAAGGTGCTCACGCACGCCAGTAACGGCACGACGACCACGGTCACGAAGGGCTGGAGGGTCGTTGTCCAGCTCTCCGGTCGCGACGGCTTCGACTGGACTGAGGCATCCGTTGTCAACGCGACATCCGAAGTCGTCTTGAAGAAGGTATCGGGCCACATCTCGAGCAACGGCTCATCAACCACCAGGTTCGATGTGGTTGGATACGGCGCAGCGACCCTCGTGGCGACCGGCACCGCCAAGTGCACAGGTCCGGCCTGCACCCCCTTGACAATGAACTGGAGCGCCAACGTCGAGTCGGTGGTGCTCGACCCATCCGGGGCGACTGGCTGAGCGGACGTCGTCTCAAGGAATTTCGACTTGGAGGGCCCGGCCCCATGGGCCATACAAGCCGGGTCCTCACTAGGTGTAGTGGTTGGACCTCTTCGGATTGAATCGCCAGACATACAGACCGAAGGTGATCAACCAAACCGTAACCGGATACGCCGCGATCCGCTCCATGGTTCCACGACCGATCCCAAAAGACCAGTGCGAAACGAAGCAAAGCAGCGCGGCAAGCGCCAAGCTGCTGAACATCAGCATGGAGCGCCGCATGGACTCGGGCAGGGTGAGCACGGATCCAAGAAGAAGGATCGCAACGTTGCCAATCGCGATAGCGAGAAAGGCGCCGATGACGTGCATCGTTCCATTCTCGTTCTCGGGGAAGACCCCAACGAGCATCGAACCGACGCCTCCCAGCGCAATCAAGGCAAACCCAAACATCGCGGCGCGCCGCTCCCGTGGGACTCGCTCGGTGAACTCGTGGTAGAGCAGAGCCGAACCGACGACCATGACGAGACCGAGTAGGAGGAAGCCTGCGGAATTCATGAGCCACCAACGAGGTGAGCAGATAGCCGGAGAGCCATAGGCGCCACAACTGGTTACTCCCAGATCGCTGATCGAATTCGAGACCAAGCTGTAGCTGGGGATGAAGACCCATGCCACGATGATCTGGATCAGAAAGTAAACCGATGCGACTGTGAAGATGAAAGGCCCAAGGAACGGATGCGCGTCGTGGACCCTTCCGATCCATCTCACAACCCGATAGTCGCTTTCGTATGGAACGTGGATCGAAACGACTGGGTTTTGCTTCTCCACCGACCCTCCTCGCCACTGGCCTCGCGCGGGACCGTCTTACCGTCTCTCGACGCGGGCTCTCGGGCTGAGCCTCGGTGGTGGCCGATCTACTCGGCCGACGTCGACACGGTGCCGGGTGCGACCTCTGCTCCGTCTGTCGCTGAGGCCTGCTTACCCTCCGCCAGACCCTTCTCGAACTGGTTCTTGGCCGAACCAAGGTTGCGCGCGAGCTTGGGAATGGCCGCACCGCCGAACAGAAGCACCGCCAGGACGGCGACTACAACGATTCCATCGACCCCGAAAATCTCAGCCAGCACCTAATTCTCCTTCGACTACCTCGGTGTTCTCGCCAACCCGATTCGACGGTCACCGGCCCTCGAATCTCGGGGGTACCTCCTATTCGCAGCGGCGGCACGATGGGATGTCAGAGGCTCGCATGATGCGTGGCGAAACATGCTCCGCATGCCCCGTATTCGCATCTACGGGAACAGATCGCTACGAACAACAGATGTGCAATGGAAGCGAATCTTGAACGGACGGAGGCAGACAGGCCATCTAGCCGGGCTGGTCGCGACCGTTGCCCTTGCGGTCAGTGGGCTCCTTCTCGTGTGGTCGAGCTACATCCATTTCCACCTCTGGGGCTCTGAGGGGTACCGGCAGATCGCGACCATCGGACCGCTCTTCTTGTTGCAATCCATCGCCGGACTCATCCTGGGCCTGCTTGTTCTCGCCATACGCCGCGCCTGGGCTGCCTTTCTCGGCCTGGGATTCGCGCTGTCGACGTTGGCCGGATTCCTCATCTCGGTCGATGCCAGGTCTTCCTCGCCGGAGCCCTGGTTGAACTCGACGAACTCGTCGAGCGCGTCATGTGTTTGGCGCAAGGCGTCCGCCTGTAGGTCCTTGGATTCTTCGAGCAGCTCACGAAGAGCTCTCGGATCTGCCGTCATGTGACCTCCTGATGAGATGGATTGTGAAGAGTTCGGAACGGAATCTCTTCCAGATGTCACAAGGCCGCGTTTACGCCTTGCGCTCCCGACATCCACCCAAGGCGCTGGCGCCGTAGAAGTCCCGCATGAAGGACATCGGAGAGGCAAGCGACGCCCAGCTGGTTACGGCGATCGCTCGCTACAACGAGGTCGCCCTCGCTGAGGTCTACCGACGCCACGGCGGAGCCGTCTTCGGCCTCGCCAGAAGGGTGCTGACCAACGCGGTCGAAGCGGAGGACGTTACGCAGGAGATATTTCTGCGACTCTGGAACCAACCAGACCGCTTCGACCCATCACGAGGCTCATTGCGCTCTTTTCTGCTCGCGCAGTCCCACGCGAGGGCGGTCGACTCCGTTCGGCCCCTCAACTCCCGACGCCGTGGCGAGAGTGTGGACGCCGGGAGCACCGCAGCGGCGGCCTACGACCTGGTGCACGAAGTGTGGGATCTCTCCCTGGCCGACCAGGTGTCCGGCGCCATGAGCGAACTCCCGAAGGAGGAACGCCGAGTGATAGAGCTGGCATATTTCGAGGGTTACAGCTACCTAGAGGTCGCGCAATTGCTGAGTCAACCCGAAGGAACGGTCAAGAGCAGAATCCGCAACGGCATGCGCCGGATGCGCGCCAAGTTGGTTGAAGGGGGGACCCAGGGGGTCGACGCATGATGACCCATGGGGAGATCGGTGAGCTGCTCGGCGCCCATGCGCTGGACGCCGTCGTAGGTGACGAGTGCCGGGTCGTCGAAGGGCACCTGGAGCGATGCCCCCGCTGTCGGGTGGAATTCGATGCATTCCGCGGCGTCGCTGCAGGCCTGGGGAACTCGATGGCGCCGCTGCCCGAGGGTCTCTGGCTGAGTATCGAGCGTCGCCTGAACGACGGCGAGGATGTGCCGCGGCCGATGCCGCGGCTCATCCCAGGCCCAGCCGTAGCGGCTCCCTTCTTCCCGCACCGGCGGCATCGACGGGTTTCGACTCGTGCCGGCTTCGCCGCCGCCGGGTCCGTCCTGGGCGCCGCTGCTGCCGCGGCTGCGCTTCTCGGCTTCGGACTGATCCGGACAAACGACGAAGTATCTCGGCTCCAGGCGGCGCCGCCATCGCAACCGACGGGTGTGGTCTCTGCGCTCGAGACGCCGGGAAACAGGGTCATCGACCTCGGTAACGCCAGCACACGGACGCTTGCCCAGTTCGTCCTGGCGGACGGGCGGGGCTACCTCGTCTCGTCGACCCTGCCCGCGCTCAGGCCGTCGGAGACCTACCAGCTCTGGGGAGTCGTCGACGGCCAGCCCATCTCGCTCGGGCTGCTGGGCGAGTCCCCGTCCGAATCGGTCTATACCCTCGCCGGCTCGGTGGCGCCCTCTGAGCTTCGCATCACCGTTGAGCCATCAAGCGGATCGGTGGTGCCCAGTGGCGCAGTGGTGGCTGCGGGCCTGGTGTAGGCGCTGGCCGGCTGGTGCTGCGGAGCTTGCTCGGGGGTCAGTCTGCTCCGGCACTCAGGAGGAGGTTTCGAGAACTGCTACTCGAGTCCTCCTGAGTGCCGGACGGTTGATCTAAGGCGAGATCACGATCTGGAATTTCTTGATCACCTTCTGCCGTGGTGAAGATGAGTCCCTGACCTTGACGGTGAAGGTGAAGGTGCCGCTGGAATCTGGAGTGCCTTTGATCTTGCCGGTGGTCTCGAGCGTGAGCCCCGGGGGAAGAGATCCCTTGAAGAGTACCCACGTGTAGGGAGCCGTCCCGCCCGTGGCCTGCAGTGTCACCCCCCTATAACGGACATGTTCGGTCCCGCTGGGCAGCGGCGACGACGAAGTGATCGAAAGCGGCTGTACGACGTCCACACATTCGTCGACCGTCGTGTCCGAGCTCGCCAGGTAGTTGGAGTCTCCCGAGTAGTAGCTCCCGAAGCACCAGTAGCCGGTGGAGCTCGGCGTGAACGGAAGCGACGATCCATAGGCCGAGTGGCTGCCCTCGGAAGTGAGATTGACTGCTGAGCCGATCTCGTTGGCTTGAGGGGTGCAGGGCTGTGGGGTGGCTGTAGGCCCACACTCGTAGAACGACACAGAACCGGTGGGGTTACCTCCTGATGCATTCCCGGTGACGGTCGCAAGGTCGGTATCAGCTTGGCCCAGATCGATCGTGGTGTCGGTCGGATGTGACGTCAGGGAGGTCGTCGCCTGCGTCACGTCGAAACACTCCTCTGTGCCCGTGTCCGAGCTCCCCGCGTAGTTCCCGTCTCCGGAGTACACAGCGGCGAAGCACCAGTAACCGACAGAATCCGGGTTGATCGTCGACGAAGTGACGATCGCTGGGTTGCTTGTGCCGTTCAACGATTCCGTATCGAATTGCGAGCCAGTCGTACAAGGCTCAGGCGTGGCGGTCGGTCCACACTCGTAGAACGAGACGGTGCCCGTCGGGTCCACCGAACCATCTGAGCCGGTGATGGTCGCGACGTCGCTGTTCGGGCCTCCGAGCGACGCACTTGAGCTCGTCGGCTCGCTCGCGGTCGAAGAGCTGGCCTGCGTCACGTCGAAACACTCCTCTGTGCTCGTGTCCGAGCTCCCCGCGTAGTTCCCGTCTCCGGAGTACACAGCGGCGAAGCACCAGTAACCGGTTGCGGTCGGAGTGATCGTCGACGAAGTGACGATCGCTGGGTTGCTTGTGCCGTTCAACGATTCCGTATCGAATTGCGAGCCAGTCGTACAAGGCTCAGGCGTGGCTGTCGGTCCACACTCGTAGAACGAGACGGTGCCCGTCGGGTCCACCGAGCCATCTGAACCGGTGATGGTCGCGACGTCGCTGTTCGGGACTCCGAGCGACGCACTCGAGCTCGTCGGCGCACTTATGGTCGAAGAGCTCCCGCCCGACACGTCGAAACATTCGTCGGTGCTCGTGTCCGAGCTCCCGGCGTAGTTGCTATCGCCGGAATAGACACCCGCGAAGCACCAGTAGCCGGTTGCGGTCGGAGTGAATGGAGCTGACACAGTCGTCCCAGGGTTCGAAGTCCCTGAGAGTGACTCCGTGTCGAACTGTGCCCACGAGCCCGACGTGCACGGGGCGGGTGAGGCGGTAGGTCCGCACTCATAGAAGTCGACCGTACCGGTCGGATCGAGGTTGCTGACAGAACCGGTGACCGTCGCTGAGTCGGTATTGCTGGTGCCGAGCACGATGCTCGAGCTGCCAGGCGTTGTCGCCGTCGACGAACTGGCTGTCTCGACGTCGATGGTCGTGCTCGCGCAGACCTGCGTCGGTCCGGAATTGCCGTTGACGTACTGGAGGCTTCCCGAGGGTGCGAGCCATTGGACACCGAACTCCCAGTCGTTGCCGCTCTCCGGTGTAGTCGTTTCACACGTTTCGACCGGCTGAGGTCCCGTGGGCGTTCCCGGAGCGATCGTGAAGCTGGCGTTCAGCTGGGGAGGGTTGAGCACGTTCGCGAAGAACGTCAGCGTCTCGGCAGCCGGGGTGGCCGTCGCCGCGTTCGAGAGGGTGAAGGTCCATGTTCCGTTGCCGTTGTTGGCCACCTGGGTCACCTCGGTACCGGTCGGAATGTCGGTGCCGCTCACCCCGTCCCCGATGAGGTCGTTGTAAGGAGCGGACGCTGTTCCGGCTGATGAGACCGAGGTCGTCACCTGGTTGGATGCGCCCATCACGTTGACGAGGGTGATGGTTCCCGGGCTCGCGGAATCATTTGGTCCGTTCACCGTGTAGTCGGCTTCGCTGATGTCGCCTGCGGAGGGGTTCGTAGGGGTGACCGCTTCGGGCACGCCACCGACTGTGACCGTCGCAGGGGTCGAGTCACCGGCACGGCCATACCAACAGTTGTACGACCCGTTGAAGAAATTCGTGGTCCCCGACCCGATCGTCGCCGGGCATGCGCCGCTCTGGTCGGTTATCCCGATGCTCGATCCGACAGACCCAGAACCGGCGCTGAGGGCGACCGTTGGAGTCTCACTCGTGGGGTTGTTCTGGCCGGTGTACTCGAGCGCCGCTTGTCCTGCGCTTGGCCCAGCCCCTGAATATTCGAATTCTTCGAAGCAGAAAGGAGAACCCGCGTCGCTCATCGCAGGAAGTGGAGGACAGGTGTTGAGGGGGTCACCACTCGATTTGAACGACGCCTCCGACGCAACGGTGCTCGTACTGGTGAGCGTGCTCGGAGGCGGAGCGGTCGTCGTGGCGCCAGGCCAGGTCTGCTTGCTCAGGCCGGCCGTTCCCGTGTCAACATCGGCCTCACCGCTTCCCGCCGAACCCGTCCAGTTGAAACCGGGCCCGGCCATGATCGTAAGGGCCAAGCCTCCCCCGGCATCGACCGGGTTCGCTCCAGTGAAGATCGTCCCTCCACTGGCCGAAATGCCTGTGAGGAGGGTGCTGGCGGGTCCGCTCGCACCGTCGTAACAGGCCTCGGCATCGGTCGGATCGCCGGACGTCATGTACGTGGTGTCGATCGTGCCGCTGAGCGACCCGGTGCCGTCCGGCGCCACGGCGCAGATCGGCGGGTTGTACACGTTGACGGTGTAGGCGTTCGAAGTTGCCGAATTGTTGCTGTCCTCCATCACCAAGGTGTTGGCGGTGCCGTTCGCTCCGACCACGCCGCTGTCGTCACCGTTCGTCGGTCCTGCCGCGGCCTGCAGGATGCACTCGTGGTCATAGACGGTCGGATCAGTGGTTGCGTTGCAGACGAAGCCGCTGCCGGGACTCGATGAGGAAATGAGAGGAGCTCCGGTCAGTCCGGAGCCGTCGATCACATCGATCGTCTGGCTGTTGGATTGGTTGTAGCTGTTGTCGAAGATGTACATGTTCTGTCCGGATGCCGCCCCGCCAACGGTCGTGAAGGCCGTTGCAGCCACGTTGATGGTGTACGTGGCAGAAGTAACACAGGTCGCTCCGCCAGCTGCCGCCGTGAAAGTGAATGTGTACGTACCGGGCAGGAGGTAACCGTTGGAGTCGGTCACTCCCGCCACGTTCGTCTGTCCGGCGATCTGGCCGACGACTGCAGTGCTCGTCGTCGACGTGTTCGTGGATCCATATGAAAGAACCGCGATTGCGCCTGCGCTTACCGCGCTCACGCCCGCCGAGTTCACGCCGGCAATGGTCAATCCCGGTCCGCCGCTCGTGCCACTCATGCTGGTCACTGCCGCTGCACAGCTCTTCGCAGTGACCGTGATTCCCGCGGGCGCTGTCGCGGTTCCACCCGTGAAGTAGTTGGGTGCCGAGGGTGCAGGATTCGTCTGGCCGTAGGGGACATCTGTCGCCCATGTCGCCGGAGTCGACGGTGACTCACTTATCGATGCCGCCGCGCTAGCGGGAACGATCGAAGAGAACGCTGCGAGCATTCCTCCGACGATCACTGCAGTGGCTGTAGCCACACGGAAACGGCTCACGAGACGACGCATCTGAACCACCCCTATTGGGGGAAAGCGCTTATGGGCACGCCGGAATGCGTAAATTGACGGTCGCCAAACGCCGAAGCGGATTCCCCAAAGTCGGGAGGATCCTCGCGCCGCAATTCGCACGCGTCAACCAGGAACGTGTTTGCGCGTGTATGTGCGTCCCGTCACCATCTTCAACCCCGAGCCGTGCGACTTTGCCTTGCTCTCTCCTCAGCAGGAGTACTTGGTGGACGAAGGGACTGACCGGGACACGTTTTCGCAGGTAGGTGAGCCCTCGTCGCGTCCTGGCACTCGACGCAAACGAGTCGGCCGGCTGGCTGACCGATCAATAGGAGAGCGCTCAACTACAAAGGCGGACCTGGTGACTGTGTGGTAACTGAATGGACGGAGCCAGACCCTCGAGGCTGGCATTCGAATTTCGGACGAGATTGCCGAGTGCGGGCCAGCTTGGTTTCAAGGCCTCGTTGGCATCTGCCCACTTGGCGATTGATCGCACTGAGAATGAGGCGTTGTCAAAACTCGACGCGCAATTTGAAGCGCTTTTCCACACGCAGGTCTTTCTCGAAGAGCCCGTATGCCACGGAAATAAGCGCGAATGAAAGCTTCGGACGGTCGGTCTCAGCGGCGCTGCCACGTTTCAAAGCAGTATGTGGTTTCTCCGTCTCGGTGATCGTCACTCCGAACCGCGAGACGAAACTCAGTTTGGTACGGCGGGAAGAACTTGGTGCAATGGAAGTCGCCGACGACCTGGGTCAGCAGCAGTTCGTCGGCCTCGGCGATCGTCTCTGCGTACACCGTCGCGCCGCCTATGACCCAGATGTCTTGGCCCGGGTTCTCGGCGACCAGTCGGTCGAGGCTGCCAACCGCCCGAAAGCCCTGGCGCAGTGGCGCTGGGTCAGAGGTCAGCACGAAGTTCTCTCGTTCGTGCAGCGGAGCAGCGAACTCGCTGTAGGTTGCCCTTCCCATCAAAATGAGGCCGGTCGCTGTCTTCTCGTGGAAGTAAGCCGTGTCACGGGGGAGCTTCCAGGGAATGCCCGAATCGGTGGCGATGCCCCGTTGAGAGTCCATGGCTGCGATGAGACGGATCATGTCAGGTGGCGACCTCGATTCGATGGTGTGCGTCGGAGTCAACAGCGCGCGGTTGCCTTTACTTGCGCAGCCGGCTCTCGAACGCCGACTTGTCGAAGAGCACTCTCGAATCGATTGGATTGCCGTTGAGCCACGCGGCGGGGGTTCCCTGTGGGTCCTCGGATTGGTAGAGAGCTTCTCGTCTCAGTACCCACCTCTCATAGCGGGCTTCCCGCACACCCGAGGCGAAGTCCGGACCGGTCAGTCCCACTTGTGCACCCAGGCGCAAGAGGTCCTCGATCGTGAAGCCACCAGTGCCCTCCGGCGGCTGCGCTGCAAAGAGTGCTCGGCGTAACTCGTCGAAGCGGCCAGCCTCGGCGGCGAGAGCAAGAGCGTTGTCGGCTCGCACTGACTCTGGGCCCAAGAAGCAGCGCATGCGATATTCGACTGCGAGTTCGCTCGCGTGCACAGCGGCCGTGATGAGCGGTCCGTTGAGCTCCTCAAACTGTCGGCAATAAGGGCACTGAGGATCCTCGAAGAGGACCATGCCCTTGCCGGCGTTGGTATCGCCGACAAGGACCCCGCCTTCAGGAGTATGGCCGGAGGGCGTGACCTCGGGATCAGTCGTACTCATCGTTGCCTCCACGCCGTCGAGGGATACAGGGCTCCGTTGTTTCTACCCTGAGATCCGCTCCGCTGTGGCTGGCCGGACCCGAACAGCTTCTTAGCCGAGTGTTCGAGGTGACGAGAGCCTCAGCCTCCCTTGACCTTGAAGTGCGCCGAAGCGGTCGCCGACAGCGGGAAGTTGAAGATGGTCATGCTCTGAGAGACGGTGATCTTCTTGGAACCCGTGGTCGGTTGGGGGACGGTGAAGTTGCCTGAGAGGACCGGCGGTGTGAAGACCCCGTTCACGTAGGACGCGGGCGTCACCGTGGCGTTGGAGACCAGTTTCGTTGTGCCCAAGGTCACTGTCACCGCCGGCGCGCCGGCACTCCCCCCGAGCAAGCTATCGAGTGCGGCCAGCGTGGACACCCACCAAAAGCTGGTGTGGCCCGGCGCGTCGCCGACGTTCACCGTCTGCCCTGGCGTGCCCTTGCTCGCGGACAGGACCAAGGTCGGCGCCGGCGGGAAGAGGTGCTCACCGGTCCACTGCATCAGGGCGCTGCCCGCTCCGACGGGGGTGAAACTCGTGAGGTCGATCATCGCCAGGGCGCAACCGATCAGACCGGAATTGAACTCCTCCGTTGACGGCGGGCAACTGGCATTGGGGTCCAAAGGCTGTGAGCTGGGGACCGTCCAGTCGTATGTGAGGTCGCCGTTGAGATCGGAGAAGGGAAATGCCAAAGAGCCCATGTTGATCTCCTTGAGTGCATCCAGCGCGCCGAGGAGCCCCGACACAGACGTGATGCCCCCGGACAGGGCGGCCTTCGCCTGCGGGTCGATGCCCGCGAGGAGGCTGGCCTCGGCGAGAAGATACGGGTGGAGAGGAGGCAAGCCCGTACAGCTGATGTCGATCACCTTGCCGCTGCTCACGCCAAAGACGATCGGCAGCGCGCTTCCGTTGAAAGTGCAGGACGGCCCAGAACTTGCGGCCTCCGAAGGGACCGCTCCGCCAGTCGATACGAGGGTCACCGTGGAAGCGAACAACAGCATGACACCAAGGGTGGAAACAAGCCGGTGGCGGAACATGGTTGACTCCTTTAGCCGCTCCTGCGGTTGTCGGGGCAGGCCGTTCCCCCTCCGTCTCCCGCAAGGTTGAGGTCGCAACGGCCGCTTGCAGACGGACCGCCGTTGCAAACCTGTACCCAGGTTTCAGGCCACCAAACCGAACTGAGCCGGCCCCTCTGCGGGGAGGACTCCTCGCTCACGAGTTCGCGGTCCGGCTGTCGCGCTCAGCCGTCCCGTTTGGCCCGGATCCGACCCGTGGCAGATACGAAGAGCGGGTGTCGCCACACCAGCACCCTGTACGGGCCGATCACGTAGGAGCGGGCTATGGGTCCGAACGTCGAGGAGGCCGACGTGGCGTCGATACCTCCCCACGGCCTGGAGGTGTTGTAGACGAGAAATTCGAACGGCTGACCTGTATACCAACTCCCGGCGGATTGCCGCTGGTAGCGCACCACGCGACCAGCGGGCGTGGCGATGACCGGACGCACTGTCACGACGCCCTCGGTGGCCACGGTTGTGATCGAGGCACTCCAGTAGTCGCCGATCCCGACAGCCATCCGGCGAGCTTCGAGGAAGCTGTCGAGCTGGCTGGAGGGTTGGGTGGGGATCGGGGCGGCCAGGGTGAACCCGAAGGCCGCGGCTGAGGCGGCCACGACGGCAAGGCAAACCGCTGCCACATCCCTCCTGACGCGTGGCGCGGACGGGAGCGACGAGGCGAGGCGCCCGACCCAACGCCCCGCCAGGACAGTGCCAAAGATGACGGCTGCCGTCAGATACCGCAGGAAGCCGGGATCGTCCGAAGTCGTGAGCACAAGGAAGACGACGAGGTCGGCGAACACCGCCAGGACGAGAAGATCGTCGAGCCTCCATGCCCCACTCGCCCCACTCGCCTCGCTTGCCCCGCTTGCGCCGGCCGGTGACGCCCGCCCGCGAATCGCCCCGCTCACCATTGCGACGGCACCCGCGATGATTCCCCCTGTCACCACCACGAGGCCGATGAGGTGCACCGCCGCGAGCACCAGCGGAACCCCGCCGGTACCGAGTTGTCCGCCCCCCACGCCGAGCATGTTGGCGCCCCATGACGGGAGGTTGTGAAGGTTGGTGACAATCTGTGGCCCAGTGGCCCGGGGGTGGCTCGCATTCACCGAGAACGTGCCCGCCACGTTGGACGCGGCTCGAACGAGTGCAGCAACGATCAGCGCGGCCACCGCCGCGCTCACCTCGGGCACTCCACAACGCCAGTCGCGCATTCGCAGCATGGCAACGGCACCCGCTCCGCATACCGATCCGAGGCCGAGTGCCGCCGTCTGAAAATCACCGAGGACGCCTGCGGACAGGCAGAGGACCGCCGCCACCCACCCCCATCCAAAGCGCCCCGAGCGCAGACCCGCGAACGCGCAGAGGCACAGCAACGCCGTACCGACGTGCAACGGGCCGCGGAGGAACACGTTGGCCAGGACATGGCTCGGCAGAGCCAGCACGATTACGACCGTCGTTCCCGCCGCGACCCCAGCGATCCCACGACGACCGTCGCGTGCCAGCACCATGCCAACGACGACGACGGTGGCGGCGATCATCGCCGGCACGAGGAACAAGAGCATGTCCCGTAGACCGGTGACCAACTCGACGAGCATGTACAGAACGGCATCGACCGTCCAGAAGGAGTCGAGTGAGAGCGCCCAGCCGTTGAGTGTGACATTGCCCGAACCCATGGCCTGTCCCTGCAGCACAACGGTGGCTCCGTCCGAGTCCCCCACGTATGCGTGGCGCGCCGACACGTAGAAGATCGCCGCCAGGAGGATGAATCCGCCCACAGCCGTCGCTGCAACGACCGAGCGCGATCGATGATGCTCGCCGGCCGCGTCATCCGCCGAGGCGGTTGGGCGGCCCTCAAGAGTGGGCATGCGGGAGGGCGGTGCGCCCTTCGTCGCGGCGACGTTCACCGAGATCGAGAGGTCAGCCGCCGTCTTGGCAGATCGCGGTCACCGAGCACGCCGGCAACGCTACCGAATGCGCTCCTCGTCGCGACCTGGCTCGGGATCCGATATCTGGCCATACTTGACTAGTGCTGACCGCTCCCGGAGCCGGCCTGGCCGAGGCACCTTCCCTCGATCCGGACCTTGCACGACGTCCTTCGCCGCTCTCCTCACGAACGTTCCTCGCCGAGCGCGGTGCGTGGAGTCTCGTCTGGTTGGCCGTTCTCACCGGCGGTGTCAACCTCTGGGGCTTCTGGTGGTGGTCACCGGCTGTCGTCGCACTCGCTCCGTTGATGGTCGCCGCCGGGTTCCTCGGCATCGCATCCTGCTGGCTGGTGCGGAACCCTCGCGCCCATCGCTTCCAGCTGGTCACCCTCGCAGCGGTGATCGTGACCGCACTGTTTCCGCAGTCGATCGAGATCAGCACGCGCAAGTTCTATACCACCGATTCCGCGGCATTTGACCAGGTGGCGGCTCGCGCATTGGCGCATGGCGCCGATCCCTACGTGGCTTCGATGTCGGGCGTCACTCGTCTTCTGAGCGTTCCGTCCCACTATTGGACCTATACGGTCGATGGGGGTCACGTCAGCAGCTTCTCCTACCCGGCCGGATCGTTCCTGCTCAGTCTCCCGGCCACCGTCCTCGGGGTTCACATGCCCGTCGACTGGACCGACCTGATCGCCTGGCTCATCACGATCGTGCTCTTGTTCGCGCTTCTCCCATCTTCACTGCGGTGGCTGGCCGCACTGGTGGGCTTGATGCCGTTCTTCTTGGGTTCGTTCACATCGGGAGGAACCGATGCGATGTTCCTGCCGTTCCTTGTGATCGCCGTCTGGCGTTGGGACCGGTACGGGCGCCCCGGCGAACCAGGAGTGGCGCGATGGATCGGACCAATTTCGCTGGGAGCTGCGTGCGCCATCAAGCAGACCCCGTGGTTCGCGGTCCCCATGTTGGTCGCCGGCATCTTCCTCGAAGCGCGCCTGAGGGGGAGTGACCCCATTCGTGTGTGCCTGCGCTACCTCCTGACCGTTCTCGGGGTTTTCGCTGCGGTGAATCTCCCGTTTTTGGCCTGGCACCCGAGGGCATGGTTGCACGGCACGCTCATCCCCTTAACCGGTGGGCTGGTGGCCGATGGACAGGGGCTCGTCACACTCGCCACCCATGGTCTGACCGGTGGCGTGGATCTGTACATGCTCAGCCTGGCGGGAGCTCTGGCCATGGTCGCCGGCGTTGCTGCGTTCGTCGTGTGGTACCCACAGCTCAAGCGGATCTGGCCCCTGCTCGTGACGGTTCCGTTCTTCTTTTCTCCACGCAGTCTGTCGAGCTACCTTGTCGACCTCTTTCCGATAGTCATCGTGGCGGCACTCTCCGTGGACGCGGTGCCTCGAGAGGCGATCGCCGATCGCAAGACGCCCAGGGGCTTGCCTGCACGCCCGTCGATTCTCGTGGTCGCTCTGTCGTGCCTTGGCGTCGTGATCGTGACGTTCATGGCCTTTAGCCGGCCACCCCTCCAGCTGTCAGTGCGCGGTGTTGCCACGTCCCACGCCGGAACGCAACTGGAGTCGGTGACGGTCTCGGTCGTCAATAGGACGTCCAATAGAATCGTTCCACACTTCCTCGTCAATACGGCGACCACTCAGAACTACGAGGGATTCTGGACACCCTCGAAGCGAGGGCACGCAGCGCTCGGACCTCACGACGCCGAGACGATCACGTTGTATCCACCGACACACACCGGTGCGCCCCGACGTGGCGCGCGGTGGTTGGTCGAGGCGTACACCAGCGGTCCTTCGTGGCTGAGTACGTCCCCACTGGTTACCTTCCCTCCGTCGTAGCGTCCTGACCCGAACCGGACGAGGAACCACCAATTGGCAAGCCTCGGGCGACGCGGCGGCGAAGACGTCAGCCAGCGGGGGACATGTGGTACGTCAGCGTGCTGCCACCGCTGGTAAATATCAGCGACAGGTCCTTGCCCGTACAGCTGTACGAGCCCTGCTCGGGCGACGAGGTGACTGGCCTCGCCACGCCGCCCACCGTGATGGTGGCATCGTCGGTGACCGTCGAGACCGGGAAGGTTCCCGTGTGTGACCTGGTCTTGGCTGAGAAGCCGTAGTGGTCGGTGAGAGTGCCGTTGAACTTGGCGGAGCCCTCGCTGCCCGTGAGCG
Organism: uncultured Acidimicrobiaceae bacterium; assembly: GCA_963744935.1. Taxonomy (GTDB): domain Bacteria; phylum Actinomycetota; class Acidimicrobiia; order Acidimicrobiales; family RAAP-2; genus Bog-473. Next base: position 87,941 of record CAVUVM010000008.1, on the reverse strand, counting down.
GCGTACCCGGAGTGAAGTTTCCGAGCGCGTTCCCATTCGACATGATGTCCACCGTCGTTCCGTCGCCACCGCTGAAGGTCAGGCCGGATGCACTCAAGGTGATGCTTGTCACGTTCCACTTGCCCTCTAGGCAGGGCTTGCTCGTGCTCTTTTTGCCCTTGCTCTTCTGGGGCTTGTGGTTGGTGTGCTGCGTGCCGTGCTGGGACGACATCTCGAGCCGGGCGGAGTGCGAGCTTCGTGCCGGAGCAGCGGAGCTTGCTCCGGCAGCACCGAGGACGAACACAGCGGACGTAGCCACAGTGAGCGTCGCGAGCCCCGGGCGTCGGAGTCCCTGCCTCGGGGCGAACAATCCTGAAGAGCGCATGCAACCAGGATGACCCGCCATCCGCGAGTTGTCCACCGTTTGCGAAGGTGGAGGTCGCAGGCTCTGGCAGTAATCTCAACCAATGAGCAGCGGGCCGGAGCTCTCCTCGGCGCAGCGGAAGGATCGTAAGACTCTGGACGACCTGCGGCGTGAACGCGGAGAGGGCTGGCAATGGGCTCGCGCCCAGACGGACCGCTGTCCACAGTGCGGGCTGCACCCTGCCGATATGGAGCGGGACGCCTTAGGAGGGGAACTCCTCGAATCAGCCGCAGCCTGGCGCACGTTTCTCCTCGGCGCTGACGACGGTTATCTGCGCACGGTTCCCGAACCGGGGATCTTCTCGCCCCTCCAATATGGGGCTCATGTGCGTGACATTCAACGGGTTTACGCCGATCGGATCATCCTCATGTTGGACGAGGACAATCCGGTATTTCCTCAGCTAAATCCCAGCGAGGCTGAATGGGACGGTTACAACCATCTCGCAGTGGTGGAGCTCGCCGACGATATTGAAGCGCAGGCGCGACGACTCGCGGAGATTCTGGACACCCTTCGACCAGCGGACTGGTCACGCACCATGATCAGGGATGGGGGGAGTGACGGCGTGTTCGGGTTTACCGTCGTTGGCTTGGCCAACTACGCCGTGCACGAGTCGCATCATCATCTACTCGACGCCAACGGGACGCAAAAGCCCGTGAACTCCAAGGACGCAAATTCAGAAGAGAGGTGAGCATCGGTGGGGGACGGGGGACTCGAGGATCTGGTGACGGCATTGGAGAGGCGCGTTCGAGAGCTCGAAGACACTATGGCGGTCACGCGCCTCATCTACAGCTGGGGACCAGCAGTCGATACGGGAAGCAGCCAGGAAGCGGCGGACCTATGGGACGACGACGGGGTCCTCGAGTCTGACCTCTCCCGCCTCGAAGGCCCTGCCGCTGTCTACGCCATGGTCGAGAGCGCGGGTCAGCAGGCGCTGATCGACCGGGGGTGTGCGCACGTGCAGAGCGGTCCGATTGTCACGGTGGACGGCGACCGGGCGAGCGCGATCACGTATTCGCAGGTCTTCTTGCACGCCGAAGACGGGTATGGCGTCTGGCGCGTCTCGGCAAACCAGTGGGAGTGCCGTCGCACTCCATTCGGGTGGCGGCTGACGCGGCGGACCAACAGGGTCATCGACGGGGCATCGGCCTCACGCGACATCCTGGTCCGCACCTTCGATCCATCGCCCTGACGTGCTGCGACTCGTCCGACAGGTCCCTAGCCTGTGGTGATGACGGAGGTCGAGGTATTCATCGATCCTGGCTGCCCGTGGGCTTGGATCACGTCGCGTTGGATACGAGAGGTGGCACCGGCTCGGGACCTGAGCGTGTTCTGGCGTTCCTATTGTCTCGAGATCCGAGATGACTATGGCGTCGCACCGACCGTTCCCGACGAGTTCCGGAAACAGGCCCTGGAGGGTCACGCTATCTCCCACCGGATGTTGCGGATCTTCGAGGCCGCGCGGGCTGTGGCGGGCGAGGAGGCAGTGGACCGGCTCTATTCGCAATGGGGTCAGTCGTATTTCGTCTTGAAGCGGCAGAGGACCACTCAATTCCTGGCCGACTGCGTGGCGGCCGCTGGTCTCGACGCTCGTTTGACCGCGGCGGCCGACGACGAGAGTTGGGACGTGCCGATTCGCGACGCCATGGAGGTGGCGTACGCATTCGGCGGGCCGAAAACGCAGACACCGGCGATCGTGGTTCGGGCCGATCCCCCTCATGGATTCAAGGGCCCGGTCATGGCGCCTGCTCCGACTGGACCAGCAGCCCTTGCGCTGTGGGACGCCATCCAGGTGCTATCTGAGTACAAAGGCTTCTTCGAAATCACGCGTCCGCGAGTCGACACTCCTCGCGATCACCTACCGGACTAAGGGTGTGACCAGTCAACCGCCGTGACAGGTCCTCGGACGGCGGCCCAGGGACGCTTGCCACCTCAGTTCGCGGAATCGTCGCGCACGAACTGGACCTCTGCGGCACCTTGGTAGCCCGTTCGGGGCGTGACTAGGGTCGGCCTCGACGACGGGGCTCGGCGAGCAGGAGTCAGAGCAGTTGCGAAAAGTCCACCATCCCAAGATTGTGCAGAGATCCGATAGCCGATGGATCGTCGTCTGTGACGATTGTGAGCGTGATCGCGAAACCGCGACACCGATCGGCATCAACACTCCGTTGGAGTCCCGAGAGGTGGCACAGCTCATGTGGGAGAACCATTGCGAGCGACGACGCCCTCCGGTTCGTCGCGGCGCCTGAAGAAAATGGGTCGCTGGGCAGGGCATTCTTGGAGGCCTCTGCCGACGGTCGCGAGATTGGAACGTGACCGTCGCACGGCCTCAAAAACGCTCATATAGGGTGCGAAACAAAGCGGGGACCGGATAGTCAGCAGTCGTGCAACATTCCCGCACGACAAGGCGCCGCTGCTCCGCAGCCGAGCCGCCGGCCCTGCGACGTCCCCCCTCGCAGGGCCGGCGGCTCGTGCCGGTTGCAAGCGCGATTCCATCGTCCTCAGAAGGGGGAGGACCATCAGCGACGCGGTCCGAGACCAACCGCACGGACGAATCGGTTGATCTGGCGATTCCCCTCCCGGTAGATCACCCGCCGGGCCTCGCGTTGGGCGGCTCCGCCGGCGGCCCCGGAGAGGCCGCCTCGCCGATAGCCGTGCTCGACGGCCTCGACGTTTCCGAGGTCACGGGCGAACCGGTAGAGCTGGGAACGGGTTGTGCTCACGACCGCACGTCCTCTTTGCCGGCGCGATCGGCCAAGATGACGGCTTCGACGACAGAGCGAAGCTCGTCGGGACCCTCAGCTGACTCCATGCGCTCGAGGTCTTCGGGCGCGACGGCTGCACAGCCCAGGCCGTCGTCGTCGAATTCGCTGCGGCGCCACGACAGCCACGCCTGGCCGTCCGGATCCTGGCCGTCACCCTCGATCGCGTTGATGAGCGCAACCAGTTCGATCTGACCATCGTCGTCGACGTCGTATTCGATGAACAACACGGCGCATCTCCTCTCGAACGCGCTCAGGATAGGGCGACAGATGAGCCAAGCGTGAGACGACGGCGCGGAATTCCTGCCCGAGCGAGAGCGACGATGCCGGGCTCTCCCCGCGGGCCAATGTCATCGCGCCGTCACCTCGCTGGTCTAGGCTCTGGCACAGCCGTGGACCATGCAAATGACCGCGTGCGGGTGCAGGGGCGCCCCGCCCTGCAGCGCCATGAGGTGTACATCACAACGACATTCGCCGCGCGCGTGGACGCTTGGGGAAGCCCGGATTCGGAGACTGGCGACCACCACGCCCTTGAGCACGCTCCCGGTCACGATTTCCGGTGGGCCGCCGCGGCGATGGAGCCGCCCGAACGGGTGCCGTGCGAGTTGCGTCGAAGGAGTGACGCGCCCAATATGACCGACTCACAGACCGCGGAAGCAGGGTAGGACGTGGAGGAATTTCTCAAGTCAGCGGGTTACGGCGCGATCTTCGTGCTGAGCTTCATCTCGGCCATGGGGCTTCCCGTGGGGGCAGAGCTGGCGCTGATTCTCGGGGGCGCGTTGGCGAGTGGATCTATCCAGGGTGAGGGCAAGCCACTCAACCTCGCGGTGGTGATCATCGTGGCGATCCTCGCCGAGGTGCTCGGATCGGCCGCCGGCTACAGCATCGGCCGCTATGGCGGGAGAACCCTCGTCGACCGGGTGGGGAAGTATGTCCTCTTGACCCACAAAGACCTCGACCGCGCCGAGGCCTGGTTCGCCCGTCGGGGAGAGCCGGTGGTCCTCTTCGGCCGCTTCGTCCCCTTGCTCCGCTCCTTCGTCTCGTTCGCCGCCGGTCTCGGTGAGATGGCGTTGACGAAATTCTTCGTGTTCACCGTGATCGGGTGTGCCGTCTGGTGCACCGCGCTGTGTTCATTGGGCTACAGCCTCGGCAGCAGCTACAACCACGTGCAAAAGGCGTTCAGCGACGCGGGATACGTCCTCGCCGCCGTCGCGGTCGTGGCTGTGATCGTCGTCTTCTTGCACCGCTGGCGCGAGTACCGGAGCCAGCAAGAGATCGAGCGGACGGACACCGGCTCCTGATCGGCCCCGTCGAAGGCTCGATGCCCCTTCGTCAACTCTGTCACTACGAGGGCACAACGGACTGACGACGCAGGCCTCGACGGGCAGGTGAGAGCGCAGCTGAGGTCAACTTCGGCCCGCCAGCCGCCGATGCAACGGGGAGGCGCGGAGCAGCTGAAGGCGGCGCGTCGTTGCGTCGGACCCGAATGAGAAGAGGTCTCGTGGGGGCGAGGGGGATCATGAGGTCTCGCAGTGTCGGTGCCCTGGCTGGCCGCCAGGATGGCCGGTTGGTGGCGCCGTGACGGGCGAGCGCACGACCACGCTCACCCGGGCCGGATGGCTGGTGGTCGCCGCCTGGGCGGCGTCGGGGCTCGCGGTCATTGTGGTCGCGTTCCAGAGGATCTGGATCGACGGCTGGCCGGGCGGAACGGCGACGATGTTCGCGGTCGTCTTCGGTGCGCTCATGGCGGCCAGCTGGATCTGGCCCATCACCCTCTTCGTCCACGACAAATCTGACGTGTTCGACATCGACGAAGGGATCTTCGTCCTTCTGATCCTGCTCGTGCCGCCCCCCATGACCGTGCTGGTGTTCGCGCTCGTTGCGGTCGTGGCCCACGTGGTCAAGCGCCGTGCCGTCCTGAGGACGGCCTTCAACGTGGGGCGGGTTGTGACCTCGACGGGGATCGCCGCCCTCGTGTTCGTGCTCCTCGACGGGCCCCAGCACCCCGTTGGCTATGTCAAGGTGGGAGCGGCGTTGGCCGGTGCCACCGCCTACTTCGTCGCCAACACCACGGCCATCGTCGCCATCCTCACCGCGATCGGGACCACCTCGTGGCGCGAAGCGCTCTTTGGCGGCATCAAAACCAGGCTCCTCGTGGTCGTCGGCACCATCGACATCGCCATCCCGACTGCGCTCCTACTGGCCTATCAGCCAGCGTTCCTGCCCGTGGCGCTGCTCCCCCTCCTGGTCCTGCGCTATCTCGGCGAGGGACATTTCTATGCCCGCAACGACCGGATGCGCCTGCGCGGGTTGTTCGAAGCGACGCTCGACGTCAACCGCTCCATTGGCAGCGAAGAGACCCGGGACGCGGTGTTGACGTCGGCCGGCTCCTTGCTGCGCTCGCCAGAGGTGAAGCTCGGACCCGCCCCGCCAGACGTCGGAGAGAACGGGCTCGCCGCGCCCGTCGAGGTTGCCGACCGCCGGCTCTGGCTCTCGGTTTCGGGCCGTCGCCGGAGCGACCCCTTCGACGACGGCGATCGGGCCTTGCTCGACGCGCTGGCCTCCGTCGGCGGGATCGCGTTGTCCAACGCGGACCTCTACGCCGAGGTGGAACGGCAGAAGGACAGTCTCTCGGTGATCACGCGGAGTCTCGGCGAGGGTGTGTGCGCCATTACAAGGTCCGGCGAGCTCACCTTCATGAATCCAGCGGGTGCCAGCATGCTGGGATGGGAGGACGTCGGTGCCGACGGACGCCCTCGTCTGGGCATGGCGACACCGCGCTTCCTGCTCGACCCCGCGCTCCGTGCGATGTCGCAGCGGCAGAACATCAGCAGCGACGACACCCGCTTCGAGCGCGCCGACGGCTCGTATTTTCCCGTCACCATGACGGCATCGCCCGTGGTGGGTGGCTCAGAGCCGTCGGCTGCGGTGATCGTGTTCCGCGACACCTCGGAGCGCAAGGCTTTCGAAGAGCAGTTGGCACGCCATGCGTTCCTGGATCCCCTGACCGGCCTCGCCAATCGCCGCCTCCTGCTCGACCACCTGGACCATGCGCTGCTCCAGGCCAAGCGCACCGGCAGCCGGGTGGCCGTGCTCTTCGGCGACGTCGACCGCTTCAAGGTGGTCAACGACAATCTCGGACACCAGGTTGGTGACGAGCTGTTGCGTGTCGTCGCCGAACGCCTCCGGCGAGCGGTGCGCCCCGGTGACACGCTCTCTCGCTTCGGTGGCGACGAGTTCGTCGCCATCTTGGAGGGTGTGAGTTCGCCCGATGATCCCGGCCAGGTAGCAGCCCGTATCCTCGAGGTACTGCGTGAGCCGGTCATCCTGAGCGGTGGCCATGAGGTCGTCGCCACCATGAGCATCGGGATGGCGCTGAGCGACGAGGAAATGTCGCGCGACGATCTGCTCCACGACGCCGACGTTGCGATGTACCGCGCCAAGGAGCGCGGGCGTGGCGGCCAAGTGACCCTCTTCGACGTCGACCGGATGGGCGGGCGTTCCATCGGCAGGCTCGACCTTGACACCGCCTTGCATCACGCGGTCGAGCGCGACGAGGTGCACGTCTACTACCAACCGCTTATCTCGCTGGCCGACGAGGGCATCGTCGCTGCCGAGGCCCTGCTGCGCTGGGACCACCCCGAACACGGCATCCTCTCGCCGGCACACTTCATCGAGCTGGCCGAGGACAACGGGACCATCCTCCCCATCGGCAAGGTGGTGCTCGAGCACGCATGCCGGCGCGCCAGGTCCTGGTCCGGGTCCCTCGGGATCAAGATGGAAGTTGCGGTCAACCTCTCGGCGCGGCAGTTCCAGCAGGCCGATCTCGAGCAGCAGATCGCAGAATTGCTCGATGCCAGTGGAATCGAACCCTCGCAGCTCTGCCTCGAGATCACCGAGAGTTTGGCGATGTACGACGTCGAGATGACCTCGGAGGTGCTGACCAAGCTGCACAACCTCGGCATTCGCTTGGCCATCGACGACTTCGGCACCGGTCACTCCTCACTGGGGTACCTGGCGCGGTTCCCCATCGACATCATCAAGATCGACCAGAGCTTCGTGCGGGGGATCGATCAGGATCCGGTCAAGTCCGCCATCGTCTCTGCCGTCGTGGCGCTCTCCCAGGCCATCGGTTCGACCACCGTCGTGGAAGGAGTCGAGACGCTGCGCGAGCTCGAGCAGATCGAAGGACTCGGCTGTGACGTCGCCCAGGGCTTTTACTTCTCACGACCTCTGCCGGCGGGCGCGTTCGAGGACTTCTTGCGGGCGGCGCGCCAGCCTGCTCCCGACGCCGGCTTGCTCCGGCGCACGGTTCTCACGGGATAGGGGCTCACCGGATAGGGGCTCACCGGAGAACGGGTCGCCGCCGGCGGGCTGAAACGCCCTTTGCAACCAGACTGCCACCGCGCGCCAACAAAGGCTGGTCAGGGGTTCACGCGACACGTGACCTCAGGGTCAAAATTGGGCTGAATTGCCTATGACTGGTCGGAAAGTCATTGAAGGACGGCGACGCCGGTGTTACCTTCCCGCACGGGGGGATTCCGGAGCGAGTCCGGTGGAGGGAGCGTGGCGGTTTTTCGGCGTGGCAGTGCCTATCGGTCGAATCGACGTCGCGCCCGCAGCGAGCGGTCCCGTCTCCAGGCCCTGCTCGAGGCCACCCTCGAGGTCAACCGCTCCATGGGCATCACCGAGACGAAGTCGGCGGTGCTCGGCGCGGCCGGAACGCTGCTGCGGTCGCCTGAAGTCGCGCTGACCACCCATTGCCCGCCGGACGAGGTCGTGGCGGCCCCGCTGCATTTCGCCGATCGGACGCTCTGGCTGGGCGTTTCCGGCCGTGGCCAGAGCGAGCCCTACGACGACGAGGACCGCGCGCTGCTCCAGGCGTTGGCCTCGGTCGCGGGCGTCGCGCTGGCCAACGCCGGCCTCTATCGCGAGGTCCAACGCCAAAAGGACGAGCTGTCGGCCGTGACCAGCAGCATGGGAGAGGGGGTCTGCGCCATCAGTGAGGAGGGCCGGATCACCTTCATGAACCCCTCGGGCGCGGACATGCTCGGGTGGTTCTCGTTGCGCGACGAGACCGAGGGCCGCCCGGCCGTCTCTGAGTTCGAGACCCCCGATTTCCTCCTCGAACCGGCCAAGCGCGCCATTGCCCTGCGCCGGAACGTCATGACCTACGACACGCGATTTACCCGGGTCGACGGCTCTCACTTCCCCGTGACCATGACCGCGTCGCCGGTCGTCGGTGGCGCATCACCGTCGGGCGCAGTGATCGTGTTCCGCGACATCTCGGAGCGCAAGGCCTTCGAGGAGCAGCTGGCACGGCATGCTTTCCAGGACTCGCTCACGGGCCTGGCCAACCGGCGACTGTTGCTCGACCACCTCGAGCACGCCCTCCTGCAGGCCGAGCGCACCGGGAGTCATGTCGCGGTCCTCTTCTGTGACATCGACCGCTTCAAGGCGGTCAACGACGAGCTGGGCCACCAGGTCGGCGACGAGCTCTTGCGCGTCATCGGCGACAGGCTTCGGCGTGCTGTGCGCGCGGGAGACACGCTGTCGCGCTTCGGGGGTGACGAATTCGTCATCCTCCTCGAAGGAGTCACCACGCCCGACGACGCCACCCAGGTCGCCAACGCCGTCCTGGACGTCTTGCGTGATCCCATCACGCTGAGCACGGGGCACGAGGTGGTCGCCACTCTCAGCATCGGCGTCGCGCTGAGCGAAGTGGGCAAGGCGCGCGAGGATCTGTTGCACGACGCCGACCAGGCGATGTACCGGGCCAAGGAGCGCGGCCGCGGCGGTCGCGTCGCCATGTTCGGGATCGACCGGACCAGTCCCGGTTCCATGAGCCGTCTGGGCCGCGACACCGCTTTCCAGCATGTGGTCGATCGCGGCGAGATGGAGATCCACTACCAACCGATGGTGTCGCTGGCCGACCGCCGCATCGTCGGCGCCGAGGCCTTGGTCCGCTGGAACGACCCCGACCACGGGATGCTGCTGCCGGGCCAGTTCATCAAGCTGGCCGAGCGCAACGGCACGATCGTGGCGCTCGAGCAGATGGTTCTCGAACAGGCCTGCCGTCAGGCCAAGACGTGGCAGCAGGAGTTCGGGACGACGCTCCAGATCAGCGTGAACGTGTCCTCGCTTCACATCCAGCAGCGGAACTTGGCAAAGCACGTCACCGGTGTGCTCGAGTCAACCGGTCTCGAAGCCTCGCTGCTGTGTCTCGAGATCAGCGAAAGCGTGGCGATGCATGACGTGGTGCTGACCTCGAGCGTTCTCGGGGAACTCCACGCATTGGGCACCCGCATGGCCATCGACGACTTCGGGACAGGGCATTCCTCTTTTGGCTACCTGGCCCGGTTCCCCTTCGACTTGGTCAAGATCGACCAGAGCTTCGTGCAGGGCATCGAGGGCGACGCGGTCAAATCCGCCATCGTGTCCGCCGTCGTGGCCCTGGCCCAGACAACGAACGCTTTGACCGTGGCCGAGGGTGTGGAGTCGCAGGCACAGCTCCACGAGCTCATGAACCTCGGGTGTGCCATCGCGCAGGGCTATTACTTCGCACGGCCGATGTCGACGGCCGACTTCGGCAAGATGCTCACCGCCAGCGCCGACGTGGATCTCCACCTCTTCGGTTCGGCCCGGGCCGGCTAGGGCCACTACGGGCTAGGACGGGCGCCGGCGGCCCTTTTCAGCCGAGGGCTGGGGCGCCGGGGGCGACGTCGGCGTTGCGCAGTGCGTCGGTGAGGACGGGCACCACCTCGTGCCAGTCGCCCACGATGCCGAGATCGCAGTGGGTGAACACCGGCGCCTCGCGGTCCGCGTTGACGGCGAGTATCGTGCCGGCGCTGCGGACGCCCACCATGTGATTGAACTTCCCGCTCAGCCCGAGCGCGACGTACAACCGGGGTGCGATCGACCGGCCGGTGATCCCCACCTGCCGGGCGCGCGGCGCCCAGCCGCGGTCGGTGACCTTGCGGGTGGCCGCCAGCTCGGCGCCGAGGAGCGCCGCCAGCGGGCTGAGTTGCTCGTACTCGTCCGGGCTCACGCCGGTCCCCACTCCGATCACGACCTCGGCCCGGGCCAATGTCTCGACGTCGTCGTCGCGGCGCTCACCGAGAATCCGGATGCGGCCCCGGGTTCCCACCGGGCGCACCTCGACGGTGCCGTCTCGATGACGGGGCGATCCGGGGAGGAGCACGCCGGGCCGGACGGTGGCCATCTGGGTCGCGCTCCGGCACGTGATGTCGGCCACGAGCGCGCCGGCGAACGCCGGCTTGGCGGCGACGAGGACGCCTTCGTGCGCGGAGAGGGCGATGGCGTCGCCCACGAGCCCCGATCCCGTGGCGGCGGCGGCCCGTGCGGCGACTTCGCGCCCGAACGCGGTACTCGGCGCGAGGAGCGACCAGGGGCCGACCTCGCGCACGTAGGCCGCGACGGCGTCACCGACGTCCTCGGCGACCGCAGACCCCTCCAGGGCGATGACGACGTCGGCTCCCGCCTCAATCAGTGAACCGGCGTCCGTCCCGGTGGGGGCGAGCGCGTGCACGATCGCGCCGACCTGCGCTGCGAGCCGCGTCGCGGCACCGAGCAACTCACCCGCCACTTGGGGCCGCCCCGGCTCGGCCAGCACGCTGACGACCCGCCCGGCCACCGGCGCGCGGGCTCCGTCCTCGCCGGCACCGGCACCGGCACCGGCCCGGCCCGGCACCGGGAACGGTGCCCTCGTCGTCGGGCCGTGGCGTCCCGGATCGGAGCGCCCCCCGCCGGGCAAGTTCGTGGACGGCGCGGCGGACCTGGTGTTCGAGGGGCCCGTCGAGGACCAGGAGCTCCCGCGCGTGCTCCATCGGGCGCGTCGCGCCCACCGCCGTCGGGCTGCCGGCCTCGCCCCACGGGCCGGCGCCGAGGTCGTCGGCGGACATCCGCCGCAGGCGAACGGGGTCGACGGCGGCCCGCCCTGGGGGGTCCACCTTGCAGGGGTCGCAGAGGCGCTCGGCGACCGTCAGGACCGCGGGCAGCGCCACCTCGACGTCCTGGCTCCCGTCGTCGTGCTCGAGCTGGAGGCGCAGGAGCGGTCCGACGTCGTGAATCTGGCGGACGCCGCTGGCGAAGGGAAGCCCGAGCCGCTCCGCCAGCTCGGGCCCGACCTGTCCGGTCTCCCCGTCGATGGAGTTGCGGCCGAGCAGGACGAGGTCGAACGGCCCCGCCGCCCGCAGGGCGGCCGCGAGGGCGAGCGCGGTTGCCAGGGTGTCGGAGCCCGCGAACGCCTCGTCGCACACGTGGAGGCCGACGTCCGCGCCCCAGGCAATCGCCTCGCGCAAGACGTCCTCCGCGCTCGGAGGCCCGAGCGTGACCACCGTGCACGAGCCGCCGGTGTCGCGCGCCAGGATCACGCCCTCTGCGACGGCGCGGCGGCAGTAGGGGTTCATCTCGAGGGCCACGCCGTCGCGGGCGAGCCGGCCCCCCTCGAGGCGCAGCGACTCGGCCAGCGGCACCTGTTTGGCCAACGACGCGATACGCAGCGCGTCCCCCACGGCGCGGGTCACGACGCGCCACGCGCTCGGTCACACGCGCCGCACCGCGCGGCCGGGGTGACGAATCCCGCGGAAGAGGCGAATCCCGCGCAATGTTGGACGTGCAGAGGCAAGGACAAGTGCCGTTCGATGCTCGTCACGCTATCGGCACGCCGTCCCGACGTTGGCCGCCGCGAGCCTCAACAGCCGACCGCGTCCCCCTCAGGGCTGCGGGGGTCCGAGGCGCCGACCAGGCGCAGCGTGGCGTCGGCGGTGCGCTCCGCCACGATGATCTGGGCGCAGCCGACCGCGACGGGGTCGAAGGGCCTGATCGCCCGCACACGGTGACCGTGACCGGCGAGGTCACCGAGCCAGGCGGGCGGCGCGTCCGATTCGACGACCACCGTGAGGTCGTCGCCCCACCAGAGGCGGAAGGGACCTGCGCCCGGCGCGTCGAGGGTCAGCCGCGGCGCCGCGACGGCCGTCGCCGGGTCCTGTCGGCTGTGCAAGAGCCGCGCCAGGAGCTGGCTGAGGATCTGCGGCTGGGCGTCGCCGCCCATCGCCCCGACGAGATGCGAGAGAGCGCCGTCGGGCCCCGTCGCCAGCATCGGGGAAAGGGTGTGCGGGGGCCGTCGGCCCGGGGCCACCTCGGCGGGATGGCCCGGCACCAAGGAGAAGCCGACGCCGCGATTGTGGAGGAACACGCCGGTCGAGGGTTCGACGAGATGGGAGCCGAAGTCCAGCGCGTTGGACTGGGTCAACGAGATCCCGAGGCCGTCGCCGTCCATGGCGCACAGGTGTGTGGTGTCCCCGTCACCGAGGCGCGCCACCGCCGGGCCCACGGACCCGTTGCCCGGGGCGACGTCAGGTGGCGCCGCCCGGCTGCCGTCGACCCGCCCGGCGGCCATTTCCAGTCGGCCGCTCCCCAAGAGCGTGTCGCCGTCGGCGCCGTCGAAGAGAACGTCGGGCCGGTCGTACCCGACGGCCCGCCAGCATTCGACCAAGAGGTGGGCCCAGCGCGCCTCGTCCGGATCGGTGCCGAGGCCGACGGCCTCGGCGACCCAGGCGGCGGCCAGCGTGAGGTAGCCCTGCGAGGGCGGTGGCACCGTCCACAGGTCGTGACCCCAGGCCTGCAGGCGCAGGGGCGTGCACCACGGTGCTGCGCGTTGGGTGAAGTCCTCGGGATGGAAGTGCCCGCCGCCGAGCTCGAGCAACCCGCGCCCGAACTCACCCTCGTAGAAGGCGGCCCGGCCGTCGCGTGCGATCGCGCGCAGCGTGCGGGCGATGCCCGGCAGACGGACGCGTTGACCGATGTCGAGCGGCCCGTCGGGGCAGAGCTCACCGGCACCGGGGAGCTCGTGGACGAGATGGCTGGCCAGCGCCAGCATGATGGACGCCGGGAACCCGCCGTCGGCCAGGTCGATCGCCGGCGCCAGCACCTCGTCGAGGGGCAGTCGTCCGTAGCGCTCGTGCAGCGCGAGCCAGCCGTCGACGGCACCGGGCACCTGGACGCTGCGAATGTCGCCCCGCAGCGGCATCACCGTCATCCCCTCGCCGCGCATGGCGGCGGCATCGGAGCCCCGGCCGGCCCGGCCCACCGACAGCAGAGCTTCGGGAGGCGAGCCGGGTGCGCTCACCATGGCGAGGACGTCGCCGCCCAGGCCGCAGAGGTGCGGCCCCACGACCGCCATGACGGTTCCGGTGGTGACCGCGGCGTCGGCGGCCGAGCCGCCGCCGGCCAAGATGGCGCTGCCGGCGGACGACGCCAGCTGGTCGGCCGCGGCCACCATGCCGCGCAGGCCCGAACGCGGAGCCATGGGGACGAGGGGCAAGGCCATCAGAGCACCACGACGGAGCGCAGCACCTCGCCGCGTTGCATGCGGGCGAAGGCGGCCTCGACCTGGTCGATGCCGATGGTCTCGCTGACGAAGCGGTCCAGGTCGAGGCGGCCCTCGAGATAGAGGTCGACGAGCATCGGGAAATCCCGGGACGGGAGGCAGTCCCCGTACCAGCTCGGCTTCAGCGCGCCGCCGCGGCCGAAGAACTCGATCATCGGCAGGTCGATGCGCATGTCGGGTGTGGGCACGCCCACCTGCACGAGGGTCCCCGCCAGGTCACGGGCCAAGAAGGCTTGTTCCATGACCTTCGGGTGACCGACGGCCTCGATGCAGACGTCGGCGCCGTCCCCGCCGGTCAGCGAGCGGATCGCCTCGACCGGGTCGGTGCTGCTCGCGTCGACGGTGTGCGTGGCGCCGAACGCTCTGGCCTGCTCGAGTTTGCGCGGGTCGAGGTCGACGCCGATGACGGTGGCCGCCCCGGCGAGCTTGGCCCCGGCGATGGCGGCACACCCGACGCCGCCGCAGCCGAACACGGCCACGGAGTCGCCGAGCCCGATCTCTCCGGTGAACATGGCCGCCCCGAGCCCCGCCATGACGCCGCACCCGAGCAGCCCCACCGCTTCGGGCCGGGCGGCGGGGTTGACCTTGGTGCACTGGCCGGCCGCCACCAGCGTCTTGTCGGCGAACGCGCCGATGCCGAGCGCCGGCGACAGCGGCGTGCCGTCGGCCAGGGTCATCTTCTGCGTCGCGTTGTGGGTGGCGAAGCAGTACCAGGGCCGGCCCCGGCGGCACGAGCGGCACTCGCCGCAGACCGCTCGCCAGTTCAAGACCACGAAGTCACCGGGCGCCAGGCCGGTGACGTCCGGTCCGACCGACTCGACCACGCCGGCCGCCTCGTGGCCCAAGAGGAACGGGTAGTCGTCGTTGATGCCGCCCTCGCGGTAGTGCAGGTCGGTGTGGCACACGCCACACGCCTTGATCGCGACGACCGCCTCGCCCGGCCCGGGGTCGGGGACGACGATCGTCTCGACGGTGACCGGGCTGCCCTTTTCCTTGGACACGACACCGCGCAGTTCTTGTCCCATCGGTCTCCTCCCGGGTGCGAGCCCACATGATGCCCGATCAGCAGCTGGGCCAGGCCGCCGCTCGCGCCCGCCCCGATGGCGCGCCCACGGACGTCGACACCCGGTGCGGCGAGGAGTGCCGGCCTCTAGGGTGACCGCACATGGCCGCGGGATACGTCGAGGTACCGGGGGGCTGGCGGCGTCTCCGTAGCCATGGCTTTGGTCCCTTCGTCACCCGCGAGGTCTTCGGTCGCCCGGACGGAACCCGGATCGCCTGGGACTCGCGCTGGCAGCGCAAGCACCCGCGCTGGTCGTCCGAAGGCTCGACGTGGTGGGCCCCTCGGGCCATGGCGTGGTGGATCGGCGTGCTCTTCGCCGTCGGCTCGGTGTGCTTCGCTCTTGGGGCTTTTCCGGCCTACGCCACCGCCGTCGGCACGAACGCGGACGACCTGACGTTCTTCATCGGGTCGATCTTCTTCACCACGGCCTCGTTTCTCCAGTACTACGAGGTGGCGACGACACCGACGACCCTCGAGCCGACGTCACGCCGCGGGCCGCGCTCGCTGCTCAGCGTGCAGCACCACCGGATCGACTGGTGGGCCGCGGCCATCCAGTTGGTCGGCACCCTCTGGTTCAACCGGACCACGCTCAGCGCGTACCTCGTCAGCCTGGGAGCCTCCGCCTCGCACCACCCGGTGTGGCGACCCGACGCCCTGGGCTCCGTGTGTTTCCTCATCTCGAGCTGGCTGGCCTGGGCCGAGGCGTGCCACGGGCCCTTCGCGTGGCGCCCCGCCTCCATCTCCTGGTGGATCACCGCGGTGAATCTGGCCGGCTCGGTGGCGTTCGGCGTGTCGGCCATCGCGTCGTACGTCAAGCCGAACGGCCAGCTGGTGAGCCTCGCGCTGACCAACCTGGGGACGTTCGTCGGCGCTGTCTTCTTCTTGGTGGGCGCACTCTTGCTGCTGCCCGAACGCACGTCCGAGCGCCCTCCGGTCGCCCTGGGCTCAGTCGCCGGGGGCGCCACGGCGGCCGCGTAGCGCGCTGGCGAGGAGGAACGCCGCAGCCAGGAGCGGCAGCACGATGGCGCCTGCGAGCCTGCTCCCCGCCAGGAGGAAGGCCACCGCGACGATGATCCCGGTCGCCAATGCAAGCTCGGGTGTGTCGCCGATCAGGAAATCCCACCAGAAGTGCCCGAAGGCACGGAGGGCGCGCGCCACGGCGTCGGTCATGGTCGGGCTCCTTCGGCCTGGGCCACCGGCGCGGGGAAGCGGGTGCGCAACAACGCGGTGCAGCCGAGGTAGACCAGCACGAAGAAGCCGACCAGGACCGGGATGGCCAGGTCGTCGCCGGGCCAGTGCACCCCGGCGCCTTCGCCGACCCAGAACACGCCGAAGCTGGTCAACATGACGCCGACCACCGTCTTGATGGTGTTCTCCGGGACCTCACTGAGCTGGCGCGCCACGACGAGCCCGACGATGGCGACGAGGACGAACGCGGCACCCGCCGCCAGCGCGGCGAGGCCGAGACGGTGCTGTGCCGCACCGAGGCTGATGACGATCAGGACGACCTCGGTGCCCTCGAGGAAGACGCCCTTGAAGGCGACCACGAATCCGACGCCGTCTCGTCGCGTCGTCACCGCGCCCGCGTCGTCGGTCGTTTCGGCGTTGAGCTCCGCCACGGTCTCCGCGTAGATCTTGTCCTCGTCGTGCAGCGCCTTGTGCCCGCTGGCACGCAAGATGGCCTTGCGCAGCCACGACAGGCCGAGCACCAGGAGCAAGGCGCCGACAATGACCCGCAGCGCGTCGAGCGGGATGTATTTGATCAGGGGCACGCCGACCGCCACGACGAGCAGGCCCAGCACCAAGACCGCCGCCAGCCGCGCCCTCGAGAGCGGAGCGCCAGCCGCGGCTCACTCCGGCGGCCACCACGATCGTCAGGGCCTCGACCATCTCCACCAGGCTGGCGGCGAAGACGGCGAGAACGAGGACCAGCGTCGAGGAGGTGTGCATGGCTGCCGCCGAAATTATCGGGCTATTCCACCGGTCCCCGACCCGGGGGGCCGGCAGTAGTGTGCGGGGCACTGACCAGGGGATCTGGAGGGAGTCGGGGGCTATGGGTGAGGGTGCGGGCAGCGGGGACCTGAGCGGGCGGAACTATGTCGTGGTGTCGGCTGACACCCATGCCTCGCCCGACAGCCTCGACCACTTCCTCTCCTACGTCGACCCTGCGCACCGCGAGGCGGTCGCCGCCTTCGGCGACATGTCCTCGTTGGCCATCTCCATGTTCGGGGGCTTCGACCCGGGCGAGGTCGACGAGTCCGATCCGGTGCGTGCCACCGCCGCCCGGCGCCTCGCCGGCATGGGCGTCGACATCGACGCGGCGCAGGGGTGGTTGGCCCACTACGGCACCGACTGGGTCATCCCCGGCGATGGCGACGGCCGCCGGCTGGCGGTGCTCGAGGAGCAGGGGATCCACGCCGAGGTGACCCTGCCGGGCCCGATCCTGGCCGGGGGGTTGTCCCCGGCCATGTACCTGGGTGGCCACACCGACAAGGGCCTCGATGTGGTGTGGCCCGCGCTGCACGGGTACGTACGCTGGCTGGCCGACTTCTGCAATGCCGCGCCCGGCCGGCGGGCGGGTTGCATGCCCATCGACTTCCACGACATGGACCACGCGGTCGCCGAGGTGGCGTGGGCGCGCCAGCACGGGATCTTCGGCGGCGTGATGCTGCCCGCCATGTCGGTCGGCTCCCGGCTGCCCGGCTACGCCGACGACTACTACGAGCCGTTCTGGAGCGCGTGCGAGGACAACCAGATGGTCGTCACCCTCCACACGGGCGCGTCGGGCTCGGCGACCGACACCAAGTTCCTCTACGACGAGGAGCACGGCGGCATGCTCGGCCTCTACGAGGTGTTCGTGTTCACCCGGCGACCACTGTGGTTCATGATCTTCGGCGGCGTCTTCGACCGCCATCCCGACCTGCGGTCGTCGTCACCGAGAACGGCGTGCAGTGGCTGCCCTCGCTCATCCGGGACATGGAGTCGTTCTTCGACACCCACGGCGGCGCACCCGTCCGCAGCTATCTCAAGATGCGGCCCCGGGACTACTTCGAGAAGCACGTGTGGCTCGGCGGCTCCCTCATGAAGCGCTACGAGGCAGAGATGCGACACGAGATCGGCATCGACAAGCTCATGTGGGGCGCCGACTACCCGCACCTCGAGGGCGCGGCGCCCGTGCACCGCGAGACCCTTCGTTACATCTTCGGCGGGATGCCCGAAGACGACCTCCGGCGCATCTTGGGCGGCAATGCGGTGGACCTGTGGGCGTTCGACCCCGACCAGCTCCAGGCGGTGGCGGACAGGGTCGGCCCGACCGTGGCGGACCTGGCGAGCCCGCTCGATCTGTCCGACATCGAGGACACCTTCAGCTGGAGCCTGGCGCGTCCGGTCCCACTGGCGGCCGGCGCCTCGTAGACCTTTCCTCTCTCTGGGGTCACCGCGCCAGCACTGCCGGACCGGTTCCGGCGGCATCCGCGCAGTGGGCCCAAAGAACGGTCTTTCTCGTCGGCGATGTGTCAACGGAAATTCGCCTCCGATCGACGTGACACCCTCGTGCTTTCATCGAGTCATGGAGTTGGACGACTTCGCCGGGGCCCTCGAGGCGCTCGTGGCATCGGGTGCGGGGAACTACGGCGACTGCGCCTCCATCGAGGAGCTGCACCGCCACCTGTCGCGCTTCGAGTCCTTCGTGACAGAGGCAACGGCGAGCTTCGAGGCGGGGGAGGAGTGGGCGGCCGACGGGGCCAAGACGGCCTCCGCCTGGATCGCCACCCGCTGCCGGCTCCCGCGCAGCGCGGCCCGGCGCCGGGTGCGTCTCGGCCGGGCGCTGCGCCACCTGCCCGAGTGCGCCGAGGCCTGGCGTGAGGGGGCCATCGGGGTCGACCAGGCCCGGGCCATCGCCGCGGCGCGGCGCCACCGGACCGAGGCCTCCATGGAGCGGGACGAGGGCATGCTCGTCTCCCAGGCAACCCAGATGGGCTTCGAGGACTTCTACCGGGCTCTGTCCTACTGGAAGCAGCTGGCCGATCCCGACGGGGCCGAAGCCGCCGACGAGGAGCGCAAGGCGGCCCGCAACGTCTTCCTCGAGGCGAGCTACACCGGGATGTGGCTTGGCCAGATGACCCTCGACCCGGTCTCGGGAACCATCGTGGCCGGCGAGCTCAACCGCCTCGAGCACGACATGTTCGAAGCCGACTGCGCCGAGGCCAAGGAGCGCTTGGGGCGCACGGCGAGGCTCGACGAACTGGCCCGTACCTCGGCCCAGCGCCGGGCCGATGCCCTCGTCGAGATGGCGACCCGCAGCCGCAGCGCCCCGTCCGACGGCATCCGGCCCGCTCCTCTCTTCTCCGTCTTCGTCGGCTACGAGACGCTCCACGGGCGGATCTGCGAACTGGAGAACGGCACCGTGCTCGCCCCTGCCGCGCTGACCCCCTGGCTGGATGCCGCTTATTTCGAGCGTGCCATCTTCTCGCTGGGTAACCGCATCGACGTCAGCGTGCGGGCTCGTTTGTTCACCGGTGGGACGCGCCGGGCCATCGAGCTGCGGGACCGCATGTGCACACACCCCTACTGCTACGAGCCGGCCGAGAATTGCCAGGGCGATCACATCGAGCCCTGGGCCGAGGGCGGGCCGACGACCCAGGAGAACGGGCGCCTGCTCTGCGGGTTCCACAACCGGATGCGTGAGCAACGGGAACGCCCGATGCGGCGCCAGCGCCCGCCGCCTGAAGCGGCCTGACCGGGCGGTCGGCCCCGCGAATCACGCCCGCCGAAATCGGCCGGCGCAGTCGAAGAACGCAGCAGGCCGGCGCATCGCAGCGCCCGGGCTCAGGCGCGCCAGTGAGAGCTCACCCGGTCCTCAGCGTGCGTCGGTCAGTCAGCGTCAGTCAGTCAGCGTTGGTCAGTCAGCGTCGGTCACGTCCGCACAGTCCGTCGGGAGGGGAAGCGCCGAGCCGCTGGCCCGGACCGCTGGCGCCGCGCCGCTTGCACGTTGCCCCACCATGACGCCCGAAGGCTCGACCGCGATGACCGTGCGGTCAGCCGGCTCGTAGTTGCCGGTGCCGGCTCCAACGTTCACCACGACGCGCCCGTCGCCGAGCTGCTCGTGGATGACGGCCTCCCAGCGTGGGTCAGCCCGCCCGTTGACGACGTAGCGCTGCCCGATCGTGTCGTAGACGGGCGAGACGGGCGAGACGGGCGAGACAGGCGAGGTCGTCACTGTCGCGCCCGGCTCTAGGCGGCCGACTTCTCCAAGATGTGCACGCCGCACGCCGAGCCCAGGCCGATGACGTGGGTCAGTCCGACCTTGGCGCCCTCGATCTGGCGGTCGCCGCCCTCACCTCGCAGGTGGGTGGCCACCTCCCAGACGTTGGCGATGCCGGTCGCGGCGATGGGGTGGCCCTTTGACTCCAGACCGCCCGAGACGTTCACCGGGGTCGTGCCGTCACGCCACGTGGCGCCAGAGTTGAAGAAGTCAGCAGCTCCGCCGCGCTCGCACAGCCCGAGGTTGTCGTAGTGGACGAGTTCGGCAGTGGCGAAGCAGTCGTGCAGCTCCACCAAGTTAAGGTCCGAGGGCCCCACGCCGGCCTGCTCGTAGGCCTGGGCGGCGGCGTTGCGGGTCAGGTCATTGACGTTGGGCAGGATTTGGCACGCCTCCTCCCAGGGGTCGGTGGTGAGGATGGAGGCCGAGATCTTCACCGCTCGCCTCTGTTGCTCCAGCGACAATGTCTTGAGCTTGGAACCGGACACGACGACGGCCGCGGCCGCGCCGTCGCAGTTGGCCGAGCACATCGGGCGCGTGTTCGGATACGCGATCATCACGTCGTTCATGATCTCGTCGAGCGTCATCTTCTTGGTGTAGGCCGCCAGCGGGTTGAGCGTGGAGTGCGCGTGGTTCTTCTCGCTGATCTTGGCGAAGAGCTCGAAGCTCGTGCCGCCGTAGCGATGGCCGTACTCCATGCCGATCTGCGCGAACACGCCCGGCATGATCTCGGTTCCGATCCGGCCGTCGACCCCGGCGACCGCGCCGTAGCGGCCTGAGGGTGTCCATGTGGAGTCGTCGCTCTTCCGGCTCCCACCGGCCAGCAGTCCCGCGCCGGCCAGCTTCTCGACACCGAAGGCGAGTCCCATGTCGGTCTCGCCCGCCTTGATGGACATGACGGCCACCCGCAACGCCGTCGCCCCTGTCGCGCAGGCGTTCGACACGTTGTAGACGGGGATGCCGGTCTGGCCCAGTTGCTTCTGCAACACCTGTCCGATCGGCAGCGCGCCACCCATGAGGTTGCCGGCGCCGATGATCCCCATGTCCTTCATTGTCACCCCGCCGTCGGCCAGCGCTCCTCGCACCGCCTCGGATGCCAGGTCGACGGTGTCGAGGTCAGGGTGCTTCCCGAATTTGGTCATGTGGATCCCGAGGACCCACACCTCCTCCGATGCCGATGCCATTGCGCTCAACCTCCCAAAGGTTCGAAGCCGAAGCCGACCGCTTCGGTGCCGCTCTCGTCCGTGCCGATCACGTCGGTGGCCAGGCGCACCTTCATGCCCGTGGTCACGTGCTCGGGGTCGGGGGTCACGTTGATCAGATTCGCCCGTACGCTGGTGCCCTCGCAGTCGACGACGGCGGCCACGTAGGGCACCGGGATCCCCGGCGCGGCGAACGTGACGATCGTGAAGGTCCGAACCTCACCGGTCGTCGGGATGTCGACCTTCTTGAATTCGGTGGCCTCGCAGTTGGCGCAGGCGTTGCGCCGGTCGAAGAAACGAGCCCCGCACGAGGTGCACTCGTTGGCCACCAGGTGGGGGTGTTCTCCCAGCACCAGGTAGTCGACCAGCGGAATCTGTTGCGCCATCAAAGCCCCCAAGCTCGGGTCGAAAACATTGTTCTCAAAATACGGCTCTCACTTTACCGGTCGGCCCAGGAGACCGGCGAATTCGCGTCGGCGGCACGAGACGGCCGGCGGCACGGGGCGCGCGAGACGCCGCGGCCATTAGGTTCGCCCGCATGCGCTTCACACACCTCGGCCGCACCGGCCTCACCGTCAGCCGCATCTGCCTCGGCACCATGAACTTCGGGCCCGAGACCGACGAGGCCACCTCGTTCGCCATCATGGACTCGGCCCTCGAGGCGGGGATCAACTTCTTCGACTCCGCCAACGTCTACGGGCGCTCCAAGGGCCGGGGCGCGACCGAGGAGATCGTCGGCCGCTGGTTCGCCCAGGGCGGTGGCCGGCGCGAGAAGGTCGTGATGGCCACGAAGCTCTACGGCGACATGGGCGACTGGCCCAACGAGGGGCGGCTCTCGGCCCTCAACATCCGCCGCGCCTGCGACGCGAGCCTGAAGCGGCTGCAGACCGACTACATCGACCTCTACCAGATGCACCACATCGACCGGGCCAGCAGCTGGGACGAGATCTGGGAGGCGATGGAGGTGTTGCGGGCCCAGGGCAAGATCCTCTACGTCGGGTCGTCGAACTTCGCCGGCTGGCACATCGCCAAGGCGCAGGAGGCGGCGGCGCGCCGCAACTTCATGGGCCTGGTCAGCGAGCAGTCGCATCTACAACCTGATCGTCCGCAACGTCGAGACTCGAGGTGCTCCCGGCGGCCGAGGCCTACGGGCTGGGCGTGATCCCGTGGTCGCCCCTCCAAGGCGGGCTGCTGGGCGGCGTCGTCCGCAAGGAGCGCGAGGGGAGCCGCCGCTACGCGGGGCGCGCCGCGGCAGACCATCGAGTCCCGGCGCCCCCAGCTCGAGGCGTACGAGGACCTCTGCGCCGAGGTGGGCGAGGACCCCGGGACGGTGGGCCTGGCCTGGCTGCTGACGCGCCCGGCCGTCACGGGGCCGATCGTGGGGCCGCGGACGCCCGAGCATCTCGACTCAGCCGTGCACGCCGTCGACGTGACTCTCGACGACAAGGTGCTGACGCGCCTCGACGAGATCTTCCCCGGCCACCGCACCGCGCCAGAGGACTACGCCTGGTAGCTGAGCTGAGCTGAGCGCCGCCGGATCGGCGGAGTTCGGTCTCGTTCGCTCTTGCTAGGACCGGACCGAGCCGGCGAGCTCGGGCTCGGGGTCTTGGCCCTCGCCGTCGCTCCCGGCGAGGGCGGGGTTCTTGAGGTCGTCGGGATCCACCGACACGTGGGGGAGCACCCGGTCGAGCCAGCGCGGGATCCACCAGTTGGCCTTGCCCAAGAGCATCATGATGGAGGGGACGATGGCCATGCGGATGAACACCGCGTCGACCAGGATGCCGCCCGCCAGGCCGATGCCGAACTCCTTGATGACCCGGTTGCCGCCCAGGATGAACGAGGCGAAGACCAAGATCATGATGAGCGCGGCCGCGGTGATCGTCTTGCCCGTGGCGGCGAGCCCGTTGCGCACGGCGACGCGGTTGTCGCCGCCCGACTTGATGTACTCCTCGTGCATCCGCGACACCAGGAACACCTGGTAGTCCATCGACAGGCCGAAGAGGATGGCGAAGAGCATCACCGGTAAGAAGGCCTCGACCGGACTGGTGCCCTGCAGTCCGATGAGCGACCCGAGGTCGCCCCACTGGAAGACCGCCACGAGCATGCCGAGCGCGGCACCGATGGACAGCAGGTTCATGCAGGCCGCCGTGAGCGGGATGACCAACGATCGGAAGACCGTCATCAGCAGCAGGAACGACAGGATCACCACCACGGCGACGAAGAGCGGCAGCTTGGCGCTCAGCACGTTGGCGAAGTCGATGTAGATGGCCGTGGTGCCGCCGACGAGCACTTTCACGCCCGAGTGGCCCACGGCGGCGGGGACGGTGTCGGACCGCAGATGGTTGACCAGGTCGGTGGTGGATGCGTCCTGGGGGGCGGAGTCGGGGTAGACGTTGAGCAGGACCACGTCGCCCGAGCCGGTCCTCGATCGGGATGTAGAGGGGCTGGGCGACCTTGGCCACGTCGGATTGCCGCGGAGACGGCGTGGATGACGTTGTCGATCACATGGTGCTGGTCGGGCTGCACGACGGCGACCAGCATCAAGGGGCCGGTGTAGCCGGGACCGAAGCCCCGCGACAGCATGTCGAAGGCGACGCGGGTCGTCGTGACCCGGCGGGGTCCGTGCCCTGGTCGGCCGAACCCAGCCGCAAGGAGAAGAAGGGGAGGGCGATGGCCACGACGATGGCCAGCGCGACGCCGGCCGGAACCCACGGGTTTCGCTGCACCAGATCGGCCCACTTCGGCCAGAAGCCCTTGCTGTCGGCACCGATGATGCGCGGGCCGTTTTCGGCCAGGTTCCTCTTCTGCTTGCGGCTCATCACCTTGGGGCCGATGAAGCCGAGCATGGCCGGCAGCAAGGTGAGGGCCGCGATCATGGTGAGGGCCACACCGATGGCAGCTGACACGGCGAGCCCGTAGAGGAAGCTCACCCCGAGGGCGAAGAGGCCCAGCAGCGCGATGCAGACGATGATGCCGGCGAACATCACGGCCCGGCCCGACGTGTTGACGGCGTTGATGATGGACGACTCGGGGTCGCGGCCGGCCACGAGGCCCTGGCGGTGCCGGGTGACGATGAAGAGCGCGTAGTCGATGCCGACGCCGAGCCCGATGAGCAGCATCACCTCGGGCGAGATGGAGGGCATCCCGATGGCATGGCTGAGCAGCGTGATGACGCTGTACGCCGTGCCGAGGGCGAAGAGGGCGGAGACGATGGGCAAGATGGCCGCAAAGACCGAGCCGAAGACCAAGAGGAGCACCACCAGCGCGAGCAGGACGCCGATGCCGGTGCTGCTGAAGGATGGGTTGCTGGCGTTCTCGGCGATAGGCCCGGTGTCGGCCACGGTCAGGTCGTGCGTGGAGGCTCCGGTGACGATGTCGACGTAGTGCTTCGACTCGGAATCGGAGATGTCGTTGGGCAGCACGTCGAAATTGACCTGCAGCCAGCCGACGGTACGGTCCGCGTTGATGTTGGTCGTGTTGACCAGGTTGCCGGCGGCGTCGTAGGGACTGGCGACCACCGACACGTGCGGCAGCTGCTTGATCTCGCTGACCATCGTGTTGATGCGCTGGCCGACGGCGGGGTCGGTCAGCCGCGTGTCACCCGAAGTGCCGAAGACGACCTGCTCGGTATCGCCCGACTGTCCGGGCGCGACGGACTTGAGGAGGTTGATGGCCTCGAAGGACTGCGTGTTCGGGAAGTTGAAGTTGTTGGAGAAGTCGGAGCCGACCGACTTCGCGACGAGGCCCGACAGCACCAAGACGAGGAACCAGATCAGGAGGACCACGCGGCGATGTCGGACACACCACCCGGCCAGGGTGCGCATTAGTGGGATCTCCTCGGGGACACTGACACCGCCACCCCGGTGTCACGGGACTATTTCAATCGTACCGGCATGACGCAGGGCCCAAGATCACGCAGTTCTGTCGGCAAAGTGGGTCAATGCGTTGAACACCGGGACGGCCAGGCGGTCCGCCGAGACGGCGGACCGGGCAACCAGGCGGCCAGCGAGGACCGGGTGATCTTCGGGGATGGCGAAGAACTCCCGGTCGCGGAGGGTCAGCAGTGTCAGGGGCGAGAGGGCCACCACGGTGATGGGGGAGTGCAGCTGATTGAGCAACGAGTGCTCGGACCACGAGTCCCCGCGCGCCAGCAGCCCGATGGCGACACCGTCGCGTTGGACGACGACATGACCCACCGTGATGAGGTGCCAGCGCCGCACGGGCACGTCCTGGGCCTGGACGACCTGCCCGGGGTGGGCGGTGGCGACGTCGCACCGCGCCGCCATCTCGTGAAGCTCGCTCTCGGGCAGGCCGTCGAAGAGGGGCAGGGTGCGCAGCAGCTCGACGGTGTCGAGGCGCGGATGCGGATCGGGATCGGGATCGGGATCGGGGTCGGGACTGGGACTGGGGTTGGGATTGGGGGCGGGCACGACGGCGGCTCAGTGATCCATGACCGAGCTTGGACGCTCGCCGAGGTGGCGGTGCCAGTGCGTCCGGCCGGCGGCGCGCCGCCAGAGCACCAGTCCGACGATGGCGAAGAGCAGCCACGGTACGTGGTACATGGGGTAGAAGGGCAATGTCGCACCGGCTGCGATGACGAGGAACGCGACGAGGAAGACCCAGGGAAGTATCCGGCGGTGACGCGGCGGCGGGGGCGGTGGGTCACTCGCCAGCGCCGGCAGGTCGTGGAAGAGACCGTTGAGATCGCCGCGTGTCGTCGCCGACATCGCGGTGTCGAGGCGCGGTCTTGAACTCCACCTCGTCGAGTCGGCCCTCCGCGTAGTGGCGCGAGAGCTTGTCGGCCACCGCGTTGCGTTCGCCGTCCGAGGCGCGGAGGTTCGCGTCGGTGGGTTGTGTGTCCCGGCGTCCCATCGGGTAGGCGGGGTCCCAGCGGTAGCGCATTGGTGTCCTTTCGGTGCTCGTGTTGGCTTTTGGTTCGAAAAGCGTTCGGGTTCGGTTCGGGCTCGGGTTCGCGTTCGGGGTCGGGTTCGGAGTCGGGCCGGCGCTCAGTAGGCGCCGCGGGCGCGCTCACGAGCGAGGAGCTCCTCGGCGACCGAGAGATGGCTGTCTTCGTCCGGGATCAGCGCCCAGCCCGCGAGGTAGAGCGGCACGGCCAATCCCCCCAAGAACGCCAGGGCGACGAAGCCGATGCGGACCATGGTCGGGTCGACGTCGAAGTAGTCGGCGAGGCCCGCGGCGACGCCGGCGAGCATGCGGCCCTGGCCCACCCGGTGGAGGCGGGGCGTCTCGCCGTTGGCGCCGTTGTTGTCGTGACCGGAGGGCGCGGACGGGGCCGGCGCGGCCTGCTCGGGAGTTGGGTTCTGGTTCGGTGCGGTGTCCATGGGGCCAGCCTGACGGTCCCCTGAGCTGGGGTGAATCCGGTAACACCCTGGTCCGACCCTGAGTGCACCCCTGGGTCCTCAGGGATGTCCCTGATAGCCGCCCTACCTGGGGCGCGCGATCATCGAGGTATCGCAGAGGCACCCGATTCCGGCACGCCCCCGCTGACCGAGAGGGGCAGCCCGACCACGCCACCGCCGTCGGGAGGGACCGACGCGCCCAGAGCGTCAGCGACTCGCGGGCCGTTCGACGCGTCTAGACAGTGCGGACCTGGGTTCGGATGGGACGGTGGCGGGCCGCCGTGGTCGCGCCGAGGCAGGACTCCGTGGGCCGAAGGGCACCGCCACCACCGCCCTCCCCACGTCAGCCGCAAGTTGCGCTCGTTGCGCCGGACCCCCGACAACCGCGTCCTCGGTGGCGTCTGTGGCGCCATATCCGCGGAAACGGGGATCGACGTCACCTGGGTGCGGATCGGCTTCGTGCTGCTGGCGATCGGCGCCAGTGGCGTGATCGTCTTCCTCTACGCCATGGCGTGGTTGTTGATCCCGATGGAGGGGGAGACCTCCAACATCTACTCACGCGCCGTGAACGACCGCCGGGGCATCCGCCTCGTGGCCGCTGTGCTCATCCCACTGCTCATCGCGGTGCAAGTCGTGACGAGCACCCTGCACGTCACCTTCATCGGCCTCATCGGGTGGCCGACCTTCCTCGCACTCGGCGTCATCGTCCTCATCTGGCGCAACGCCAACGAGTCGGAGAAGGCGTTCATCGACAACGACGTGGTCCCGCTCCTCGGGGCCGACTCCCACGGCCAGGGCCGCCGGTTGCTCATCGCCCGCGTCGTGGTCGGCGTGCTCATCGGGGCGGCCGGGATCGCGCTGCTCGTCATGGGCCACACGACCATCGCTGCGCTGCGGCCAGTCGGTGGAGCGGCCCTCGTCGTCGCAGCGGCCGTGGTCATCTTCGGACCATGGTGGCTGAGCCTCGTGCGCGACCTGATCGCAGAGCGCCAGGCGCGCGCGTTGGCCGAGGAGCGCGCGCAGATGGCGGCCCACGTACACGACTCCGTGCTGCAGACCTTGGCGCTCATTCAGCGGTCGGCCGACGACCCCCAGAACGTCGTGCGCCTGGCCCGGGCCCAAGAGCGCGAGTTGCGGGCCTGGCTGTTCGAGGGCCGGCCACCGGGCACCATCGGCGTGGACGCCACCATGCTGGCCGAGGGAGTCGGGCTCCTGCAGCGCCAGATCGAAGCAGACCATGGGATCACCGTCCACATGGTCATGGTGGGGGACTGCGAGCTCGACGAGGCGCTCCGCGCCCTCCTTGACGCGGCCCGCGAGGCGACGGTGAACGCCGCAAAGTGGTCCGGCGTCGACCAGGTGTCGCTCTACGCCGAGGTGGAGGCGGACACCGTGATGCTCTACGTGCGTGACCGGGGTTGTGGGTTCGACCCCGACGCCGTGCCCGAGGACCGGCAAGGGATCGCCCAGTCGATCCGAGCCCGCATGGTGCGCTTCGGTGGCTCCGCCGTCGTGCGCTCCTCGCCGGGTGAGGGCGCCGAGGTGCAGCTGTCGATGCCGCGGCGGGCCTGGGTCCGGTGAGCGCCCCGACGGACAGGACCGTCAGGCCGGCGGGCCGGCCCCGCATCTTCCTCGTCGAGGACCATGCGGTATTCCGCGCCGGTGTGAAGGCCGAGCTCGGCGACGCGGTCGAGGTGGTCGGCGAGGCGGATGAGGCCGAGGCGGCCGTCGAGCTCATAAGTGAGCGCCTCCCCGATGTGGTGTTGCTCGATGTCCACCTGCCCGGGGGCGGCGGCAACGCCGTCTTGCGCGGCGTGCATCCAGATCACCCAGAGGTGCAATTCCTGGCCCTCTCGGTCTCGGACGCGCCCGAGGACGTCATTGAGGTCATCCGGGCCGGGGCCCGCGGCTACATCACCAAGACGATCTCGGGTCCCGAGCTCCTCCAGGCCGTCTACCGCGTGGCCGCGGGTGATGCCGTGTTCTCCCCGCGCCTGGCCGGGTTCGTGCTCGATGCGTTCGCCACGGGAGGCGCGCCCGCCACGGGCTTCGATCCCGAGCTGGACCAGCTCTCGCCCCGCGAGCGCGAAGTGCTGCGCCTGATCGCCCGTGGTTACACGTACAAAGAGGTGGGACGGGACCTCGGGATCTCGGCCAAGACGGTCGAGTCCCACGTCTCTTCCGTGCTGCGCAAACTGCAGCTCTCGACGCGGCACGAGCTGACTCGCTGGGCCACTGACCGACGCCTGGTCTAGGAGCAGCTAAACAGGGGGCCCATGCCCGAGGACCTCACCGCCGAGCACCGCGACGCGGCCACGCTTGCCGCTGCGGCCGGCAGGGTCCTCATGGAGCTGCGGGCGTCACCATCGGGCCAGCGGGATATCGGGGCTGTCGGCGACCACATGTCCCACCGGTTCCTCGTCGATGAGCTCACACGCCTGTACCCCGGCGACAAGGTGCGTTCGGAGGAGGGACTCGAGCACGTCGCCGGCGTGGGTCGTCTCTGGATCGTCGACCCGCTCGACGGGACGCGTGAGTTCCGCCAGCTTGAGCGCAGTGACTGGGCGGTGCACGTCGCCTTGGCCGTGGGCGGCGTGGCCGTGGTCGGGGCCGTCGCCCTTCCCGCGCTGGGCCTCGTGGTCTCCACTGCGGACCCGCCGGTGCTCCCGGCACTCGGCGACGCGGAGCATCCGCGGGTCGTCGTGTCGCGTAGCCGCCCGCCCGATGTCGCCTACGACGTCACCGAGGAGATCGGCGGTGTGATGATCCCGATGGGATCGGCCGGCGCCAAGATCGCCGCCGTCATCCTCGGCGCAGCGGAGGTCTACGTTCACGCCGGCGGCCAGTACGAGTGGGACTCCTGCGCGCCGGTGGCGGCCGCCACGGCGAGCGGCTTGCACGCCAGCCGCCTCGACGGGTCACCGCTGCGCTACGGCGAACCCGACGCGTGGCTCCCCGACCTCGTCGTGTGCCGCAAGGAGTACGCGGACGCGGTCCTCGAGGTCACGACCCGCCAGTCCAAGCCCTACTGGTAGCGACCTGCCGGCGCTTGACACGCGCCTGACGTGCCCGCCCGCGCCCCGACGCATTCGCACCGGACGCGCCCCGGACGCGACAGAACCCCGCCTCCGCGGAGGCGGGGTTCTGCAATCGGCTTGTTGGGTGTCCTAGATGGCGCGCACGTTCGCGGCCTGCAGGCCCTTAGGGCCCTCGTTGGTCTCGAACTCGACCTTCTGTCCTTCTTCGAGATTGCGGTAGCCCGAACCCGAAATCGCGCTGAAATGCACAAAAACGTCGGGGCCCCCACCGTCCTGGGTGATGAAGCCGAAGCCCTTCTCACCGTTGAACCACTTCACGGAACCAGTTGCCATTGAAAATCCACTCCTCTCCTGGCCAGATTTGACCCGTGTTCGTGGGGTCGTGGCCGGTGGCCCTTGCGGGCCAGAGGGATTTCCAAACTTTTGTGGTGGTGCCCTCGGCCAAAGACCTTAGCGCGCCACCGGGTCGCGAGGCGGGTTTGCCGCGGGCCGCGCAAACCGGTCACATATTGTTCACCCGCCAGGCGTGCCTCACGGAGGAACGTGGATCAAGCGGGATCACGGGGGCTGATTCACGACAGATGCCGCCAATCCGTACCTGCGGGGGACTTCGCACCGGTGCACGAGGAGGTGACCGCGACCGAGCTTGCCGTGACCGGCGATATCCCCGACACGCTCTGCGGCCGCTACGTGCGCCGCGGTCCCAACCCGGTCTCGGCGCCCGAGCCGGCCTCGTACCACTGGTTCACCGGCGACGGCATGGTGCACGGCAGCCGCTTGCGCGACGGCAAGGCCGAGTGGTACCGCAACCGCTGGGTTCGCTCCGGGGAGGTGGCCAAGGCCCTCGGAGAGGCGCCGCCATCGGGCGAGGTCCATGCCGGCATGGACCCGGCACCCAACACCAATCTGATCGGCCACGCCGGGCGCACCTTCGCCCTCGTCGAGGCAGTCGGCCGGACGGCCCTACGAGCTCACCGACGGACTCGACACGATCGGGCGCTGTGACTTCGGCGGCACGCGGAGTGGCGGCTACACCGCGCACCCCAAGCGGGACCAGCGCACGGGCGAGCTGTACGCCGTGTCGTATTTCTGCGGACGGGGTGACGACGTGGAGGTCACGATCCTCGACGTCGACGCACAGGTGTGCCCGGCGCGACGGATCACGATGGGCGCTTCGGTCAGCCTGCGCGACTGCGCCATCCCTCCATGTTCTGCACGCGGCTCCTCGGGCCGTCGGAGGTATCGACGACCTTGGAGCGCTGGCATCTCGACGGGCGGGGCGCTGCCGTGAAGGAGCAGCGCCTCGACGATCAGACAGGAGTATCCGCGCGTCGACGAGCGTCGGGTGGGCCTGCCACATCGGTTCGCCTACGCGGTAGCCCTCGGCGCGACTGATGGCATCCTCGGCGCGGAGTCGCAGCTGCTCCGCTACGACTTCGAGCGCGGGACCAGTGAGGCCCGTTCGTTCGGCCCGGGCGCGCACGTCGGCGAAGCGGTCTTCGTCCCGCGGCACGACGGTGCCGCCGAGGACGACGGGTGGGTCACGACCCTCGTGGACATGCCCGACACGGACAGCTCCTCGCTCTTCGTGCTCCATGCCGGGGACATCACCGGCGAGCACCAGGCGGTCGTGGAGCTACCCCAGCGGGTCCCGGAGGGCTTTCACGGCATCTGGGTGCCGGACCCGGCCTGACCGGACAGGACCGGACCGGACCGGCCGGCCGGGGCTGACCCGAGTGAACTGAGTGACCCGAGTGACGGAGCCTCACCTGAGGCCTCATCTGAGGCCTCACCAGCGGATCACCAGGCAATGGACCAGGCAATGGACCAGGCAATGGACCAGGCAATGGACCAGGCAATGGACCAGGCAATGGACCAGGCATGACCGGCGCCGGGCGAGCGGCGACCGAGAACCCGGTTACGCCCGACCGCGCCGGGGTACGATTCCCAAGTGTTCGTTTGGCAGTGGGTCCAGCAGCACCGGCTACTGACCGTCCTCATCTTGGCCTTCCTGATCGTCAGCACCGCCGGCGGGACGGCGTGGGCGCTCGTGTTCCGGACCGTTTCCTCGCCGGTGGGCCTGCGCGAGGCGCTGCGCATCTACCGGCGCGAGCAGACCGGCAAGATGCTGGCCTCGCTGCGCAACAAGCTGCCCGCTCCCGGCGTCTACACGTATCGCACCGTGGGCGGCGAGGGCCTCAACCTGGTGGGCGTGCAGCGCTCCTTCCCCCCGACGACGTCGATGATCGTGGCCGACGCGCGCTGCGCCACGGTCAGCTGGGTCCCCATCACCCAGCACACCGAGACGACGACGATGTGCAGCGAACCGGGTGGCGCGCTGACCGTTCCCAAGCTGGTCACCGACGAGTCGATCGCTGGTACGACGAGCACGTCGACGGTCACGTGCCCTGCGACTGCCTATCTGCTGCCGCCCTTGGTGCACCCGGGCGAGCGCTGGGCCGTCACCTGCTCACAGGTCAGCCCGGCCGAAAAGGTCTCGATGGAGGGCCTGGCTCTCGGCACTTCGACCTTGGAGGTCGGCGGGCATCCGGTGACCGTCGAGCACACTCGTTTGACGCTGACCTTTGCCGGCGCCGAGCAGGGCACCAACCCGACGGATTTCTGGGTCGTCCCGGGCGACGGGCTGATCGTGCGTGAGCACGAGACGGTCTCGGTGAACCAGGGGAGCGTCCACTACAGCGAAACGATGCGGGCGACACTCACCTCGCTCTCGCCCGCCCACTGACCGGCGCGCCCGCCTGCTGGTCGACGATGGCCGCCAGCCGCTTGGGCGCCGTCAGGCAGTAGCTCTCGGCAATCATCTCGGCCAGCTCGTCCCAGTCGGGTGGCTTGGACAGGTCGAGGCGCACGCCGATCCACCCGATGTGCCCGACGTACTTGGGCACGAAGAAGCGCGCCGGATCCGACGCCACCAGGACGGCCTGCACGCCCTTGGGCGCCTTCACCGTCATGGACGAGCCGTCCTCGCTCGTCATGGCGAAGAACTTGTCGCGGATCCGGAACGCCGGCGCGGTGTGGTCGCCGAAGGGGCGCTCCTCGGCCTCGGGCAGTGCGAGGCACAGCGTGCGGACCCGGGCCAAGGCGCTGCGCCGGGGCGCCGCGCTCACCCGGCCGGCTCGGCGGCGGCGGCGCGCGCGGCCTCCCGATCCCGCGCCACCTCGTCGTAGGACTCGTAGTCCGAGCCGGTGTCGTCGGCGAACTCGAATTCGAGCAGGCCCGCCGCCCCCCACTTCTCGCGCAGGTAGCCACGGTTGGCGTCGAGCAGGCCGAGCTTGCGCACGTTGGGCACGAGTTTGGCGAAGAAGCCGCGAGCGAAGCCGCGCGCCGGGTTGAGCTTGGTCTTCTGCGCCGCCTCGATGATGAAGGGCATCACCTCGTCCGCCGTGGTGCCCATGCGCTCCCACACCTCCGGTGTGGTGGCCCGTGCCCGCGAGTTCAACGTCGCGTCGACCAGGAATTCCTGGCGCTCCTTCAGCTCGCCCTCGCTCATGTCCCGGTAGACCTCGGACAGCGTGAGGACGCCGAAGGCGACGTGGCGCGCCTCGTCGGACATGACGTAGCGCAGCAGCTTCGTCAGCAGTGGCTCCTTGGTGTGCCGCAGCATGTCGCCGAACGCGGCGAGGGCCAGCGACTCGATCACGATCTGCATCCCGAGGTACGCGATGTCCCACCGCGGGTCCTCGAGCAACGACCAGATCTGCTCCTTGAGGAACGGGCTCATGGGGTATGCGTCGCCGAGCTTCGTTCGCAGATACTTGGCGAACACTTCTGTGTGCCGAGCCTCGTCCATGGTCTGCGTCGAGGCGTAGTACTTGGCGTCGATCCACGGCACGGTCTCGACGATCTTGGCCGCAGTCATCATCGCCCCCTGCTCGCCGTGCATGAACTGCGACAGGTTGGCCTTGAACAGCTCCACCCCCAACGCGGTGTACTCGCGCTCGCCCCAGGCCGCCATGGGCGACCCCGGCAGCGTGCCGGCCTGGCGGGCGACCGCGAGCAGCGGGCTCTCCTGCTCGGCCACGAGCCGCTCGGGGTCGACGTCGGTCGACCAGTCGAGGTCGGTGACGCTGTTCCACTGCGACCCCATCGCCTTGTTGTAGAGCGTCACCAACTGGCCGCGGTCGCGCTCGTAGTCCCAGAGGAACAGCCTGTCGGCGTGATCGTGGATGACCTGGGCGGCGGCCTCGACGTCACGCCGGGCCGGGACCGGAGGGGTCGCCTCGGCTGCCATGGACATGACGTTAGCGGCGGGCTACTTGCGGCGGCCGCCCATGTTGGCGTTCGGTGCCGCCTTGGCCACCAGATCGGGCACGACCTTGCCGAGCTCGGCGGGATCCCAGCGGTCGCCCTTGTCCTGGCCCGGACCGGCCACCCAGCCCTCGGCCACGCTCAGGTTGCCGCCCATGACGTTGAAGACGCGCCCCGTGATGTCCTTGGACTCGGGGCTGCCCAGCCAGACCACAATTGGGGAGATGTTGGCGGGGTCGAGAGCGTCGAACTCCTCGGGCTTGCGCTGTGCCGATTGCTCGCCCATGCCGAGATTCTCGGTCATACGGGTCAGCGCGGCCGGCGCGATGGCGTTCACCGTGACGCCGTAGCGCTCGAGCTCCATGGCGGCGATGATCGTGAACGAGGCGATGCCTGCCTTGGCCGCGCCGTAGTTGGTCTGGCCCACGTTGCCGTAGATACCAGAGGGCGAGGTCGTGTTGATGACGCGGGCGTCGTTGGTCTCGCCCGCCTTGGTGCGGTTGCGCCAGTACTCCACCGCATGACGGGTGGGGGCAAAGGTGCCGCGCAGGTGCACCTTGATCACGGCGTCCCACTCCTCGATCGTCATGTTGACCAGCATGCGGTCGCGCAGGATGCCAGCGTTGTTCACCAGCACGTCGAGACCGCCGAAGGTGTCGATGGCCGACTGAATCAGCCGTCCCGCCCCGTCGTAGTCCGAGACGTCGTCGTCGTTGGCCACCGCCTCGCCGCCCATGCCGCGGATCTCGTCGACCACCTCGCCGGCGGGCCCGGTTGAGGAACCCGAGCCGTCCATCTCGCCGCCGAGGTCGTTCACCACGACCTTGGCGCCTTGCCGGGCGAATTCGAGGGCGTGTTCGCGCCCGATGCCCCGGCCCGCGCCGGTGATGACGACGATTCGTCCGTCACAGATACCCACGTTCGGCTCCTTTGCCCTTGGTCAGTGTGCCGTTGGTCGGTCTGGTGTTGGTCAGTCTGGTGTTGGTCAGTCTGGTGTTGGTCAGTCTGGTGTTGGTCAGTCTGGTGTTGGTCAGTCTGGTGTTAGTCAGAGTGCTGTTGATCAGTGCGGCCCGACGCTGTCCGGTACTGCTCGCGCAGCTTGCGCTTGAAGATCTTGCCAGTATCCTCCCGCGGCAGCTCCGGGACGAAGTCCACGCTGCGCGGGCACTTGAAGTGAGCCAGGTGCTCCCGGCAGAAGGCCATGAGCTCGCCGGCCAGCTGGTCGCTGCCGGTGACGCCCTCCACCGGCTGCACCACCGCCTTGACCACCTCGCCCCACTCCTCATCGGGCACGCCGATGGTGGCGACGTCGTCCACCGCGGGGTGCTCGAGCAGGACGGCGTCGACCTCGGCGGGATAGATGTTGACCCCGCCCGAGATGATCAGGTTCGCCGTGCGGTCGGTCAGGAACAGGTAACCCTCGTCGTCCATGTACCCCATGTCGCCCAGGGTGAAGTAGTCGCCACGGAACGCACCGGCCGTCTTGTCCGCGTCGCCGTAGTAGTCGAAGCGGGTGGCCGGCGGTGCCTGCAAGAAGACGAGGCCGATCTCACCGGGCGGCAGCTCGCCGCCGTCCTCGTCGGCCACCTTCACGAGGCCCGGCACGAGGGGCCGGCCGACCGTGCCCGGGTGGGCCAGCCACGTTGCGGAGTCGACCAGGGTCCCGAGGCCCTCGGTTGCCGCGTAGTACTCGACCACCACCGGCCCCAGCCACTCGATGAGGCGTTGCTTGACCGTGACCGGGCACGGTGCCGCGCCGTGGATCACGAAGCGCAGGGACGAGGTGTCAAAGCCCGCCCGCTCCTCGGCCGGGATGGCGAGCAGCCGATGGAACATCGTCGGCACCATGTGGGTGTGGGTGACGCCGTGCTCCTCGATCAGGCGGAGCGCCTCGAGGGCATCCCAATGGTCCATGAAGACGACGGGAACGCCGTAGAGGTACGGCACCGCCACCGAAAACGCCAGCGGAGCTGCGTGGTACAGGGGCCCCGTGAGGAGGTGGGCATCGACGCTGTCCGCCCATTCCTCGTCGTACCCGCAGAAGTTGACCGTCGTGAGCGCGCTGACAGCGGAGCTCTGGCGGTGCACGCCCTTGGGCCGGCCGGTGGTGCCGGAGGTGTAGAGCATCTGCGTGCCCTGGACCGGGTCGGCGATGTCCGAGCCGTCCTCCGCGGCGAGGACGGCGTTGTACATCTCGAAGCCCGGGAGGTAGCCGCCGGTGTTGATCTTGACGAGTCCGGGCCCGCCCGCCTCGGCCGCGATGATCACCGCGTCGCCCAGCCCGCCGTCGCACACGAGGGCTTTGGCCTCGCTGTTGGCGACGATGTAGGCGGCTTCGGGCCCGGTGAGATGCCAGTTGATTGGCGTGAAGCGCAGGCCGATGCGCTGCGACGCGTACAGGGTTTCGAGGAACTCGGGCCTGTTGGTGCACATCAGCGCCAGGGCGTCACCGGCCTTGAGCCCACGCGCCCGGAGAGCCCGCGCCATGCGGTTGATGCCTGCGTTCAGGTCCGCGTACGAGCGATCCCCGAGCGGCGAGGCGATGGCCAGGCGGTCGGGCACCCGCTCGGCCCACCACGCGTGCAGCATGCCCTCGGCCGCTGCGGCGCGCATGTCCTCGGACACGGTCATGGAGCCGTACGCACAGCCGCGGCTGCTGGCTCGAAGAGGGCGAGCTGGCGCCCGTCGCTCAGCGGCTCCCAGGTCACCGTCACGGCCATGCCGCTGTGGACCTCGTCGGGCGGGCACCCCACGATGTTGGACAGCATGCGCACGCCCTCGTCGAGGTCGACCAGGGCGACACAGTAGGGCCGCCCGTGCGAGAAGGCGGCGCCCGCCGCCTCGGGGCGGTGCTCCACGACGGCCGCGTACACGGAGCCCCGGCCTGACGCGGTGCGCCACTCGAGCGAGGAGCCGGGTGCAGTGCAGAAGGGGCAGAAGGCACGCGGGTAGAACACGCCGCGGTCGCACGCCGTGCACCACTGGACGAGCAGGTGCCCTTCGCGCGTCGCCTCCCAGTAGAGGCCGCTCTCCGCGCCGACGGGTGGCTCGAAGCGGGTGGTACGTGCCCCGCCGGTTGCCCCGCCCGTTGCCCCGCCGGCTGCCCCGCCGGCTGCCCCGCCGGCTGACCCGCCTCTCGCCCCGCTGGTCGCGTTCACAGCGCGGCCTCTCTCCCGAGCACCACTGTCGACATCACCGAGAGGAACATGCCCGAGCCGTGCGCGACGGCAACGGTGGCGCCGTCGACCTGGCGCTCGCCGCACTCACCGCGGAGCTGGCGGGTCGCCTCGGTGAGCAGGAACATCCCGTACATGCCGGGATGGGTGAACGAGAGCCCGCCGCCGTTGGTGTTCATCGCCAGGGTGCCCCTTGGTCCGAGGTGCCCGTCGGCGACAAAGGGACCGCCCTCGCCCTTCTGGCAGAACCCGAGGTCCTCGAGGTGCAAGAGCGCGGTGATGGTGAAGCTGTCGTAACCCATGAGGACGTCGACGTCATCGGGCTTCATGCCCGCCATGGCGAACGCGTTCGCCCCCGAGACGGTGCCGGGGGTGCTCGTCAGGTCGGGCATCTGCGTGATCCCCATATGGTCCGTGCAGGTCGCTGCGCCCAGCACGACCACGGGCGTCTTGCGCAGCGACCGGGCGCGCGCCGCGCTCGTCATGACGAACGCGCCCGCACCGTCGGTCACGAGACAGCAGTCGAGCAGGTGCAACGGACTGACCTGCAGCGGCGAGGCCAGCACCTCGTCGATGGTCAGCGGTTCGCGGTAGCGCGCCCGCGGGTTCAAGGACGCCCACTGCCGGGTGCTCACCGCGATCTGCGCCAGCTGCTCGGAGGTGGTGCCGAATTCGTGCATGTGGCGCGCCGCGGCCAGTGCGTAGGGACCCATGGGCGTCCGCAGGCCGTAGGGCATGTCCCACTCGGCCATCGGGTTCGGCCCGGCGAAGCCGCGGCGGCCGCGGGGCTGGTCGCGCCTGCGGTCGCTGCGCGGCGTGGCCGCGTAGACGCTCACCACGACATCGCAGACGCCCGCGGCGATGGCGGCGGCCGCATGCTCCACGTGGACCTCGTAGCTCGAGCCGCCGGTCATGGTCGACTCGGTGAAGACCGGGTGGACGCCGAGGTACTCGGCGAAGGCGACCGCCGACTCGGGATGGCAGATGCCGTCGACGTCGGCCAGGGTCAGCCCGGCGTCTTCCAGCGCTTCGAGCACCATCGCAACTTCGAGCTCGCGGCCGCTGCGTTCGAGCTCGCCGGTGGGGGAGACGTCGTCCGCCACGCCCACGATGGCGGCTGCGCCGCGCAGCGTCCGGTCCTGACGGCCCACGCGGACGCTCCCGGTTCCCGATCCGACCCGACGCGGGTCGCCTACGCGTTCTTGGGCAACTGCGAGAAGGGCGTCACCCGGTCGTTGTTCGGCTCCTTGGGCAGCCCGAGCACACGCTCGCCCAGGATGTTGCGCTGCACTTGATCCGTGCCGCCGTAAATCGGGGGCGCCTGGGCGAAGAGGGCCATTTCGGTGATGCCCCCGGCGAACGGGTCGCCCGTGGCGTGCTTGAGCGCGGCCTTCTCGTCGCTTTCGTAGGCGTGGAGCGTGCCCGCCGGCCCCAAGATGCGCAGCCCGAGGTCGCGGGTGAGGCGCACGATCTGGCTCATGGAGAGCTTGGCGATGTTGGGCATGCCGGGGATGTCCCCGCCCTGCTCCTTCACCGCCTTCATCCGCAGCCCGTTGAAGCGTCCCAGCTCACCCAGCGTGTAGAGGCGGGCCAGGTCCTGACGGATGCCGGCGTCGGTGTTGACGCCGCGCGACTGGGCCTGGGTGATCAGCAGGCTGGCGCCGCCGCGCATGGCGCCGAGCGCGCCACCGGGCTGCTGCGACTTCTGTGCACCCCCGTTCGCACCCCCCTTCGCAGGTTGGGCGGCCACCAGGTCGCCGACGCGCCGGGAGAGCATGCCCATGACCGTGCCGGGCTGAGCCAGCCCCCCGCCCGCAGCGTTGCCACCGCCCGAGCCGAGACCGGCGCGCTCGTTCATCAGCGTGGTGTTGGCGGCGGCCCATCCGTTGTTGAGACCGCCGATGAGCGCGGAGTCGGCCACACGGGCGTCGGTGAGGAAGACCTCGTTGAAGAGGGCGTGGCCGGTCATCTCCTTGAGTGGGCGGACATCGACGCCCTCTTGGAGCATCTCGAACGCGAAGTACGAGATCCCTTGGTGTTTGGGGACGTCGGGGTCGGTGCGAGCGAGGAGCATGCCGAGGTCGGCGTACTGGCCACCCGAGGTCCACACCTTCTGGCCGTTGATGATCCACTCGTCGCCGTCCCGGACGGCCCGGGTCTGCAGGCCGGCCAGGTCTGAGCCAGCCTGGGGCTCGCTGAAGAGCTGACACCACGCCTTCTGGCCGGTCACGATGTCGCGCACATAGAGATCGATCTGCTCCTGGGTGCCGTGTGTCGCGATCGTCGGTGCCGCCAACAGCAGCCCGAGCCCCGCCGGCGCGCCCAGGGCGCCGAAGGCGGCGACCTCCTGCTGGACGAGGACGGCGTCGGAGCGTGCCATGGCCTTGCCGTAGGCGTTGGTCGGCAACCCCGGAGCCGCCCAGCCGGCCAGGCCGAGCCGCTCCCACCACTGCGCCACCGTGAGGTCGGGGTCCCAGTTGTCGGCCAGCCATGACCGCAGCTCGCTGAGTAGCTCCTCGGTGCCGGTGGTCTCCATCGCGGTATCGGTCACGGTGCGCTCCTGTTTCAACCTGCCCCGAAGTTACCGGGCGGACAGCGAACCGGAAAACCGGGTCCGAACACGGGTAGCGTCGGTCCCCATGCAAGACGAACGGCTGGACAAGGCATTCGAGGCCTGGATGCAGGCGCAGACCGCGGCGCTCGACGTGGTGCGCACCGCGACCGGCGTGCAAGAGACCGACGTGGAGATCGCCGAGGGGTACCGCTGGGTGACGCGCCTGGCGCGCCTGGCTCTCGACTGGATCGTCGAGAACTCCGACCCCCTCCACCCCGAGATCTTCGAACTCCAAGACGAGTACAAGAAGCTCCTGGTCGACAACCCAGACGTGCATTACCTCTTGTGCGTGCTCGACGACTCGCGAACCTACCGGCTGACCGGGTACCGGGGTGAGTGTGCCTACCTGGGCATGACGTTCGGCACGGCCTTCGGCCAGGGCCAGGTCGGCGGGAGGACCGGCACGCAGACCCAGACCCACATCGACGAGTTCGAGCTGGGGCCGAACGGCGAGGTGGACATCCTGATCGCGCCCGAGTCGTCCATGCCCAACCCGCGACCGCGCAATTCGATCATCCTCGACCCCGGGACGGCGCAGCTGGCCATCCGGGAGACCCACTGGGACAAGCGACCCGAGAAGTTCTCGCGCCTGAAGATGGAGCTGGTACCCGAGCCGGGTGAGACGGTGCCGCCCCCGATGCTCTCGAGCGAGGAGCTCGCCCCCAAGCTCGAGTTCGCCGCCATGTTCCTCACCTTCGTCGGCGCGACGGCCCAGACCATGTGGCACGACGCCGCCACGAACATGAACACCTTCGGCGGGCAGGCCGGCTCTGCCCACGTGGCGGCCCAGGAGGACGAGGTTCGCACGCACACCAACGCCGAGATGACATACCACGGCGGCCGCTACAGGCTCGAGAAGGACGAGGCGCTTGTGGTCACCGTCCAGGAGCCGGACAAGCCGTTCCTCTACTGGGGGCTGACGCTGACCTCGCCGTGGATGGAGAGCTACGACTACCGCTACGCCACGACCAACCTGAACAACAAGAGGGCGACGCTCTCTGACGACGGCTCGTGGCGCCTCGTCATCGCACCGAGCGACCCGGGCGTCGAGAACTGGCTCGACACGGGCGGCCGGCTCGAGGGCTACATGCTGGTTCGCTGGGTGCTGGCGGACGATCCTCCGCACCCGACCGCCGAGGTCGTGAAGCTCGACAGCCTCGCCTGACCCCGCATCCACTCAGACCTCAGAAGGCACCCCGAAACGTTCCTGGTAGGGCGCGACCAGCGCGCGGTGCGACGCCAGGTCGAGGCCCGTATCGGCGAAGGAGTAGTCGTGGCCGCCGGCTCGCGCGGTGTGCCGGGCGGCCAGGTATCCCTCGAGCGCAGCGCGGAATGCGGTGCTGACCGGGAGGTCCCAGCCGGCGTAGAGGCGTTCGATGACGCCGACGGGGTCGGCGACGAGGTCGCGGTAGACGACGTCGTCGATCTGGTCCTCGGGAATGAGACCGGCGTCGCGCTCCTTCGCCACCTCGTCCATCTGCATCTCGAGGCCCATGGCCATGAACTCGACCAGGACGTCATAGTCGACATGGTCCGAGTGCATGTAGTGCAGCGTCGCCATGAGGTCGGCCAGCGACCCGATGACCCGCAACGGGTCGCGATGTGTGATCACGACTCGTGCGTCGGGATACGTCGAGAAGAGAAGCGGCAGGGCGGAGAGGTGCGAGGGCGCCTTGACGACCCAGCGGGTGGTGTCCAGGGGCGTGACCCATTGGAGGGTCTGGAGATGACGCTTGTGCCAGTCGTAAATGGGCGATTGGTCCTGCGTGCTCTTCCAGATCGTGTAGTCGGCGACATTGAAGAAACCGGTGTACATGTCACTCGAGAACTGGTGGGCGAAGATGAAGATGCACTCGGTCGGGAGCCGGCCGCCGTTCTCGTGCATCGACGTGAAGGCGGGGATCATCTCGTCCATGAGGTGGATCTCGTCGTCGCACAGATCGCCCGAGGCGTCGTCGTAGGGGACCGAATGCAGCAGTTCCCAGAGCAACGGCGGGCGGTTGTCGGGATCGCAGGCCAGCAGCTCGTGCAGCAGCGTCGTGCCCGAGCGCCCCATGCCCGTGACGACGATGGGCCCCTGCACCGGCTCGCGCAAGACCCCGGGCTCGCGCTTCCACAGCTCGACCATGCGGAGCCGGTTCTGCAGGATCAGCTGGATCTCGCCGCGGGTTCGGATGCGCCCCGGCAGGTGGAGCCGGGCCTCGTCGTCGATAGACGTGCACAGGCGCCGGAAGGGCTCCTCCCACCAGTTGTCGCCGAAGTCATCGAGGCCGGTCGTGGCGGCGGCAGCGACGCGCAGGTCCTCGGGTTGGAGCGAGATCATGGAGCGGCCGTCGTCGCCGAGTCCGCGTCCGAGCGACACCATCCTCTCGGTCCAAAGGCTGCGTGGCGGTGGTTCCCAGGGCACGGGCGGTCACCGTACCCGTACCAGGGGCAGAACGGGGAGAATGACCGAGAATGACGCCGTGCCCACGCAGAGCGGCGACCAGATGAGCGCGCCGGACCTCAGCGTCGAGGAGATCACGGCCGTCCTCGCCGCCGGGTCCGACCAGACGCTCAGTCCGAGGCTCGCCGTCTCCCAGCTCGACCACGCGCTGCAGACTGCGGCCCTCTTGGAGGGGGAGATCCCCGGCGACGTCGAGCTGGCCGTGGCCGGCCTGGTTCACGACATCGGCCAGTGGTTGCCCGGGGGAAGCGACGAAACGCACGCGGAGGATGCCGCCGGCGCGGTCCGCCAGGCGCTGGGGGAGCGCGTGGCGGGGATCGTGGCTTTGCACGTGGCGGCAAAGCGGTATCTCGTGGCGACCGAGGACGCGTACGGCGGTGTGCTCTCCGGCGACAGTGTGGTGTCGCTCGGCCGACAAGGCGGCGCTATGAGCGACACGGAGGTGGCTGTCTTCGTGAATCTGTCGTGGGCGGACGACGCCGTGACCTTGCGCCGGGCCGACGACAGGGGGAAGGTCGAGGGGCTCGCGGTGAGGGACCTGAGCCACTGGGTACCGATCCTCGAGCAGTTGTCCGAGCAGGTCGGGGGCGTCGAGGGCTGACGCCTCGAGTCCCGTGGTGGCCACCCTGCCTCCGTCGAAGCGGCCGACGCCACCATGGCATCGGGCGGAGGTGAGCGGGACATCAGGGCATGGAGCAGCCCGTGCCCAGCCGCCGCGCCGATGACAGGCAGAACCCGGGCGGCGGACACTTCGTCCCCAGCCAGCCAGGTCCTCGGCCGGCGAAGCGTCGCGCGGTCCTGACCTGCCCGTATGCCGCGGGCCGGGGGAGTGCGCTCATGGTCCGGATGGCAACTTGGTGTGGAAATGGTTTAGCGCGACCCGCCGCGAGCCGAGACAGTGGGCATGCCCGGGTTCGTGCGGACGGCCGGCGTCATACGCCCCGCCTCCCCCACACGCAGCACCCGCCGCGCCCTGGTCACGGTCCTGGCCCTGGTGGTGGCGCTCCTGTTGCCGCCTCGCGTCGCAGGCCTCATCGCGCCGGCCCAAGCCAGCGCGGCCACGTCCGACTACGGCACCGGGCATGAGATGGCCGCGGACCCGAACGGTGGCTACTGGCTGAGCAACACCTCCGGCGGCATCTTCGCCTTCGCCGACGCGCAGATTTTCGGCTCGATGTCGGGACACCCGCTCAACCGCCCCGTCGTCTCCATGGCGGCCACCCCCGATGGCGGCGGGTACTGGATGGTGGCGAGTGACGGCGGGATCTTCGCGTTTGGCGATGCGCACTTCTACGGCTCGACCGGTTCGATCCACCTCAACCAGCCGATCGTGGGCATGGCACCGACGGCGGACGGGCACGGCTATTGGCTGGTGGCTTCGGACGGCGGCATCTTCGCCTTCGGCGATGCGCACTTCTACGGCTCGACCGGTTCGATCCACCTCAACCAGCCGATCGTGGGCATGGCACCGACGGCGGACGGGCACGGCTATTGGCTGGTGGCTTCCGACGGCGGCATCTTCGCCTTCGGCGACGCGCGATTCTACGGCTCGACCGGTTCGACTCACCTCAACCAGCCGGTCGTCGCCATGGCGGCCACTCCCGACAGCGCCGGCTACTGGCTCGTCGCGTCAGACGGTGGCGTCTTCACTTTTGGGGATGCACCCTTCTACGGATCGCTCGCCGGCACTGGCGCGAGCATCGACGGGATAGAGGTGACCCCGGACAACGGCGGCTACGACATCATCGAAACCAATGGGTCGGCCCTGGACTTCACCCCTTCCTCCCCGCCAACGACGCCCTCGGGCGAGATGTCGTCACCGGCGGGTTACAACTCGAGCGAGAAGATTCTCGATGACGACTTCTCCGGCACCAGGCTGGACACCTCGGTGTGGAACACCTACATCGGCGCCAACGGCAACGTGTGGGACGACCTCGGACAGTTCCCCTCGCCTTATTCGGGCCCCAACACGCCGTCTTCGACGAACGCAGAGTTCTACTCTCCCTCCCAGG
The DNA here is from genome assembly GCA_963744935.1 of uncultured Acidimicrobiaceae bacterium. Taxonomy (GTDB): domain Bacteria; phylum Actinomycetota; class Acidimicrobiia; order Acidimicrobiales; family RAAP-2; genus Bog-473. The sequence continues at coordinate 43,931 of CAVUVM010000008.1, read as the reverse complement.
TGTCGGTGGACAACGGTCTGACACTCACGGCCCAGCGCTCGAGCGCCGAATCGGGTCTGGGCCTGTCATGGGTGTCGGGCGTAGTGAGCACCGAGGGCAAGTTCTCGCTCCCCGCCGGCGGCTGGTACGTCCAGGTCAAGGCCGAGATGCCCGACTCCTCGCAGGGATTGTGGCCGGCCATCTGGTTCATGCCCGACTCGTCCTCCTCGAGTGTGCCTGAGATCGATCTGTTCGAGGGTGGCTGGGCGGGCAGCGATCCCGACTCGCTCATGCACACCGACTACGGCGGCGGGGTGAGCGAGTACGACGACTACCGCGACACCGTCTACAACACCGGCACCGACCTCGACGACGGCTACAACGTCTATGGGATCCAGTTCACTCCCGGCGTCGGGGTGAACTACTACTTCAACGGCCAGCTCATGTTCCAACAGCTCGCTGCCGACCCCGGCGGTGTCGTCAGCGACCTCAACAGTGGCGGCAGCGGCACCTACGAGATCATCTTGGAGCTCCAGATGGCGACCCAGGGCGACTCGGGCTGGCACACCGTGCCGACGTCGACCTCGCCAGGTGGCTCGATGAAGATCGCCGAGGTGCAGGCGTACTCCGCGCCCTGACGGGTCAGCAGCGTCGGTTGACAGCGTTTTCTGACATTTTCGTGCGGTCAGATCTGTCCCCGATCCATTCGACGGTGGTGGTGGCCAGCACGTTTCAACCCCTTTTCGATTCTCGCCTCGGCGCGATGTCTATGATGAGCCTCGCATCAGGCGCATGTGGGTCGGCCTGCTGTTCCTCGGGAAATTGAATCGATCGATGCACACATCGGACCGTCCCGGGCTCAACGATGCATGTCTTCGGTGGTCGTATCCCGGTGACCAATTCATATGCCGGCAATGACTCCCCATGAGCCCGCCAAGGCGGCAGGGTGGTTGCGGGCTCGCAGGAGGCGCCTACGTCAAGCCCTGCTCGGTCATCTGCCGCATGGAGATCGCCGCTCGACCCCACCCCCCGACCTCGACACCGATGTGCCGGTCCTGCTCGTTCGCGTTGGTCATTATCCGATTCATCACGGCACGGTCGGAGTGGTTCGCACACTGGGACGCGCCGGTGTGCCCGTCTATGTCCTGACCGAGGCTGGTGTGACTCCGACCTCGACGAGTCGGTACCTGACCGGGCAGCTGGCACTGTCCTCGAGCCGAGAGGCGGAGCAGTCGGCGCTCCTCGACCGTCTGATCGAGGTGGTCGACCAGTTGCCGTCCAAGCCGGTGCTCGTCTGCACCGACGATCAGGCAGCGGTGCTCGTGGCAGAGGGCGCCGATGCACTCGCGGACCGTGCGATTTGCCCTGCAGTCCCGCCGGACCTACCGCGCCAGCTTGCCAGCAAAAGCGGGCTTTACGAGATCTGCCGTCGCACCGGCGTACCGACGCCTGTCACATTCTGGGTGAAGAGCGGTGACGACCTGGAGGATGCCCTGACGGCCCTGGCGCTCCCTGTCGTGGTGAAGCGAACCGATCCGTGGTTCCAGTCGGCTCGTCCGGTCGTCACGCGCGTGGTGTCGACCGCCGAGGACGTAGGACGTCTGCGGGCGCAGTTCGACCGTTCGTCGGTGGGCGCCGACCTTGCCGTACAGGAGTACATACCTGATGAACACGCCGAGGACTGGTTCGTCCATGGCTACTGCACGACATCGTCGCGCGTCGCTCTGATCTTCACTGGCCGCAAGCTCTGGTCCTGGCCCGCACGCGCCGGTGCGACCGCGTACGCTCGTACGGAAAGGAACGAGGAGTTGGAGCACTCCGTGCGTGTGCTGTGTCGGCGCATTGGCTACTGCGGGATCTTCGACACCGACTGGAGATACGACCGGAGGACCGGCACGTATCACCTGCTCGACTTCAACCCCAGAGTCGGAGCACAATTCCGCATGTTCGAAGATGATGGTGGCGTCGACGTCGTCAGGGCAATGCACCTGGACCTATCCGGTCGGGCGTTGAGCTCGACGCACCAGGTCGATGGAGAGCGATTTTTCGTGGAGAACTTGGGTCTGTTGGCCGGGAGGCATTACCGGCACGAGCAGCGGCCGCCCGAGATCCCGGGCGCGCCCACCCGCCTGAGGCTCGCTTGGTTCAGCCTCGACGATCTCCGCCCGTTCGTCACCATGATCGTGCAGCTCGTGGCGGGGTCGTTCAGGATCGCCCTGAGGGCGCTACGGACCCGCTCTTTTGGCAACCACTAGGCGGGCGGTAACGCCCGCCGCCACCCGTGGACCGGCGAAGACCGAGCCACAGACGAAACGCAGCATGGGGCCGAAGGTGGCCGCCGCCGCCAGTCCACTGAAGAAGAGGCCGGGCACTGAGGACTCGAATTTCCCCGACAACCGGGGAGAGCCCTCGATGGTGGCGACCGAGTGGGCGAGCTCGCCTGAGAGGAGGCCCAAAGAGGGCACGTCGACGCGGTAGCCGGTCGCGGCAATGACGTGATCCACGTCAAGGTGTGAGCGCGCGCCATCGTGGTCGGCAAGGACAAGCCGGATGCGGTCAGCCTGCGGCCCGACCGCTACCACCTTGGTCTGCAAACGGATGTCGATCCCTTCCACCCGACTCTTCAGCCACCACGCTCCAAAGGGACCGAGAATCTTCTGCACCCCGGCGAGGCGCACCCGATCGGGCAGGTGCCGGTAGGCCCCGGCGTAGCGCGTGACGAGCAGGGTCTCCCAGCCATTGCCCAGCTGCGCGGGAGGCGACCGCAGCTTGTGACGGATGGTCGGGTTCAGGTTGGGTTTCGGAGAATCAGCCCAGTTGATGACGGGAGATCGGACCAGCAGGTGCACTTCGGCGCCGGCTTCGCGCAGCAGCGCGGCGGACTCGAGAGCCGACTGACCCCGTCCGATCACCGCCACGGCCTCGCCGGCGAATCGGGAAAGATCGCTGTGATCGGACGAATGGCTGATGCGATCGCGCATCCCAGTCGCCTGTTGCCGCGCCGCTTGGAGCTCGGAGGGGATGAAGGCGAATGGCGCGGTGCCCACGGCGACGATGACCGTTGCCGACTTGAATCGCTCGCCCGAGGCGAGCTCTACTTCAAATCCGCAGATCGAACGAGTGATGCTGGCGATCTGCTGCTGCTCGAGCTCGGGGACTTCTCGCTCTTGGAACCAGCGGCCATACTCGATGAACTCGGCGATCGGGATCGGGGTCTCGCCCCCGCCCTTGTCGTAGGGCTCGACGCCGGCAGCAGCGCACCAGTCGCCGATGCCCGTCTTCGTATGCGGCGAGCCGACGCTCGAGTCCAGGGCCGTCGATTTGAGGAACATCCCGATCGGCATGTGCTCGGTCCACCCGCCCATCGGGGTGCCGAACGTGCGGTGCTCGACACCTCGTTCTCTCAGGTGTGCGGAAGCGGCAAGGCCGTACGGTCCCGCACCGATGACTACTGCGCCTACTCCGTCGCTCGCCGGCATAGCGGGGGAATTTACTCGCCCGGCTGACCGGGTCGTAAACGCTGCTCGGTCGGAACGGCTGTCACGAGTACGCCTGGACCTCGGCCACTTCCATGCTGTTTGCAGGAGTGCCAGCCGTCGGCACGGTGTGCCACGGCGAGGTTTGATGCGTGGCCACTTGCAGTTGCAAGATCAGTTCGTAGGTACCCGGAACGACTCCTCCCTTGTCCGACTGCAGCTGCTCGAATACGAGCTTGCCGTCGAAGAAATACTTGACGCTGACGTGAGGGATGTACTGGATCCCGTAGACGTGATAACCCGCGGAGAGATCCGATCGCGTGTTGTAGACGATGTTGCGGTAGTCGGGGTACTCACTGCTCCCGCCGCCGTAGTCCGAGTGCATGAGTTCGTTCGGGTCGGATCCCGACCAACCGCCTTCGAAGAGGTCGATCTCGGGCGCTGAACTTATCGGAGTGCTGGGCAGGAACCAGATGGCTGGCCACATTCCCGCCGTCATATCCGGCATCTTCGCCTTCACCTGCACGTACCAGCCGGACGAGGGAAGCGAGAGCTTTCCCTCGGTCGTGACGACGCCGCTGATCCACCGGTACATGCCGGCGTATTGGTTCGTGTTTCGTTGCGCAGTCAGCGTGAGTCCGTTGCCCATGGTCACCTGCCTTGGCCCATACATGGCTGCCTGGTACCCCGTGCCTGGGTAATTCGGAGCGGAGTACGGCAAGGGGATACGGTCGTGGTCGCTCCATATGATCCCTTGAGCTGCCATGTACGTCGTCCAACTGGATGTGCTGAACCCGGTGCCGGTGAATTGGTCATCGAAGATCAGCTGGTGGGTCGTGTAGCCGGGAGGAGTCGACAGGCTGACGTTCGGGTCACTGGAGGGGGCAGGGGTCGCAGGGGTACCACTATGCGAGGCCGACGGCCACAGAAGAATTCCCGTGATCAGAACCGCAGCGCACGCCACGCCGAGCGTGAGGCCGAATGTGCGACGCAAACTGGAGGCCCGGTCGCGAGGTTTTGCATGGGCGGGCGCTCGTCGTGGAGCACTTCGCCGATCATTTGGTGCGGGCGCCCGCTCGACGTCGTCCCCAGCGCGCCGAACGGCGCCTCCTGGCTCAGTGCCTGGATGAAGATGGTGTACGGCTCGGTCGCGGCGCAACGGCTCTGCTTTCCTTGGTGGCGAGCAGGAGGTCCTGGTCGCCAAGGTTACCGGCTTCGTTGTCCCACAGGGCGGGTCGGCCACTCCATCCGCCGTAATGCATTCCGCCAGCTAGAGACAGCTTGTGGCGTTCGAAAACGTCCTTGATGTAGCCCTCTTCGTAGCCGGTCGAGAGCTCTGGAGCCTTGTCGTTCACCGTCCAGTATGTCGCGTGGTTGTGCTTGAAGCGAAGGGACCCGTTTCCGGCGTCCATCATCGCGATGGAGTCGGAATTCAAGATGTAGAAGGTTGCCCAACACCGCCCTCCGGGACGCAGGACACGGGAGATCTCCGCGACGTATCGCTCCGTGTCGTCCGGAAGCATATGGGTAAAGACCGAGATGAGGACGACGAGGTCGAAGGTGTCGTCCGGGTACGGGAATGTGTATTCCGACGCCCGTACGTGACCACCGGGGTTGTACTCCTTGTTGTAGATGTCGGCCAACGTGAAGCGGAAGTTCCGAAATTTCGGCGCGATGTGCTCGTTGCACCAGTCGATGCCGGACGGCACGATGTCGAGGCCGTCGTACGAGCCTCCTTTCAGATAGCTCGTCAGCGGGATGGCGAGTCGTCCGATCCCGCAACCGACGTCGAGAACGCGCGATTCCGGAGTGATGACGTCCATCACGATGAGACGATCAACCGCCTGCTGGGCGCCTTCCTTGAAATCAACCGTCCCGACGAAGATCTTGGATTTTGGCGGGATCAGATCGTCAGACTTCCCGAGAGTCGAGTCGATCAATTCCGGCACCAAGAAGTAGAGCTTGCGAAGGTTCCAGCGCACGCTCCTGGGGATGGCCGGCATGACGACGCTGTTGAACCATTCTTGTTGGAACAACAACTGCCTGAACCTGTCAATGGCAGAAGCGATCTTTTCGAGAGCCGAGCGTGCGATGCGTGCCGCCATTGTGCTGACCCGCCGATGTTCTTCCCCCGAGCGCATGCCTGCTCCCATCTGCCGACGCCGGTGCGGCTCCGCTGCGGGCGGATTCGGATCCTGCAACGCGAGCGTACTGGATACCCGTTCGGGGCGCATTGGGGGTTGGATGACGAGCTGGCAGAGTGCGGAGATCTTGATGTCGCGGGCTGAACCTCGAAAGAAAGCCCACCACGCCGAACCTGGCGCGACCTTCTGACAACCTCTGGTCTCGGGCGTGCACGGCCCGGGAGTGGTGTGGGCCCGCCCGGTGCGGGCGGGTCGGCCCCGTGTCCCCACGGGCCGCGCACGAGCGCCAATCACGTGGCACGGCCGCCACTCGCACCGGATGCCATCGGCGCGGACACATGGCGTCCAGTCACGAGCGTGGGGACGCGGTCGCGGGTCGATGGCGTGACGGCGACTTCCCTGTACGGCGATACGCACGCGAGCAAGGGCTACGACCAGGGGAACCATTCGTTCGGCGTGCCCTCGGCAGACCTGCGATCCATGCCGGCGTGAACAACCCCAATTGCAGAACGTCTTCCCGCCTGGATCGTCGTATTTCTCTTCTCCGTGCGTGGAGGGCGCGCCTGCGCGGAGACCGCCTCAAGTAAAATGGGAAAGTCGCCGAGGGGGGTTGTATGGCGTTTTTGTCCAGGGGCTCACCTGGAAACAGCGGCGAAGGTCGGCCCCACCGGCCTGGCGTCTGTCACCGGTGTGGTTGGAGCGGTCTTGTGTTCAAACCGTTGCGTGCGGATCGGCGTCGCCTGAAGATCGGCAGGAAGTTCGGCCGCATCTGCGACGAGTGCGCCGCCTCCCTGCTTGGTCGGAGTCAGGTCGACGGGCAGGCACCGCGAGAGACGCCCAGGGTGGGCCACCGCAGGAACGTCGCGTAGGGCGCTGTATCCCGGCCGAGGTCGGGTGGCGAAGTCGGAGCGGTGTCCCACCGTTTCCGGCTCTAGCCGGCTTCTTCTGTGCGGAGCGAGAGGTGGCTCTTCTCCTCGTTCCAGACTGCATCTAGACGAGCGCTCCGCTCGCCTTTCTTGCGCTCGACGCGAATTGTCCGCAGCACCCGCAGGCCGTCGGAGAAGGCGTTGAGGTTGCTCGCGCCGAAGTGACGGCACGACTCGAAGCTTGGGACCTCTCGGACGCTGAGGCCGGCCTTGGCGATCCGGATGGTGATCAGGGTCTCGATCTCGAAGCCGTCGCCCCAGAGCATCTCCTCAGGTTTGGAGCCTTCGATGTCGGGTGGATTGAGCAGCATGACCCCGAGGCAGTGCCGTCGGAACGCGCTGTATCCATAGCAGAGGTCGGTGTAGTGCGTCCTAAAGATCAGGTTCACGATCTTGTTAAGCCAGAAGTTGCCGATTCGGCGGAGCGTCGTGATGTCGTCGCTCCCACCGCCGGCTGAGAAACGTGACCCCTTGGCGAAGTCCGCTCCTTCCTCTAGCGCGGCGATGAAGCGGGGAATCTCGTCCGGGTCGTTCGAGCCGTCGGCGTCCATCATCACGATGAATTCACCCGCGGCGGCCGCGAACCCACAGGCGAGCGCGTTCCCCTTTCCGGCTCGAGTCTGAGCCACCACCACGATGTCGGGCTGCACGCGTTGCGCCACGCGCACCGTGTCGTCGGTCGAGTGGCCGTCGACGAGGATGACTTCGCAGTCTGCGGGGAGCTTCGAAAGGACGTCGGGCAAGTTGCGCGCTTCGTTCTTCGCCGGAATGACGATGCTGACGCGCGGCGACGACCGTCGGCTCGTGCCGCTCCCATCTAGCGTCTCGTTGTCCCCTGGCACCGTGCGGGCCTCCTGGGCTGCGAGTCCCGAGCCCGAGAAGGGCAGACGGGTGCTCGCAGACACCGCCTCCAGCCGCCCCCGGCCGTCATGGCCACCCACTGCGAACGGCCGCCCCCACGGCGCCCAGAGACGATTGTCAAGGATCATCGCGCGAGTCAGGGCTTTTCGATAGAGCCGATTGGATCCAAATAGAGCCGATCGGATCCCGCAGGGCGCGACTGGAACCAGGCGATCTCGTTGGGTCAATCGCCATCATTTTGGACAACGTTCGCACAACTTTTGAACTACGGGTCCGGACACCGCGGGCTGGTGGTCGCGGGTCTCGTCAACCGGAGTCCGGGCCCGAGTGCGAGTATGGCCGGGCATGTCCACGGCCCTGATCATTGGCTCGGGGCCGGCCGCGGCCGGTGCCGCGTTGGCCCTGACGGCCGTTCCCGCCCAAGAGGTCACCGTGGTTGATGTGGGTGCGACACTCGAATCGGACCTCAACACCTCTTTGGCCCGGCTGGCGGCGACAGCCGAGGAGGCATGGTCCCCGGCCGACGTGGCGCTGATCGCGAGGCAGCCGCAGCACGCAGGCGCCCGCCCCGGCGTGCTGCCCGAGAAGCGGATCTACGGCTCGGACTTTCCGTTCCGCGACGTCGGTCAGCTCGACGGGATCACCGCGCTCGGTGACGCCAACCCCTCCGTGGTTTCGGGGGCCTACGGCGGGTTCTCCAACGTCTGGGGGGCCCAGGCCATGCCCTTCTCGGAGGCCACGTTCGACCTGTGGCCCGTGTCGCTGGGCGAGATGAGGCCGCACTACGCCGCCGCCATGGATGAGATGACCCTGGCTGCCGACCAGGACGACCTGGCCGAACTCTTCCCGGTGTGCGACGGGGCCCGGCCGTTGCCGCCGCCGGGGGCTCGCACCGAGCGGGTCCTCCGTCGGTATCGGGGGCAGCGGGCACTCGTGCGCTCACACGGGATCACTCTCGGCAGGGCCCGGCTGGCCTTCCGGGCCGAGAGTTGCACCCGATGCGGTCTGTGTATGACGGGCTGTCCCTACGGGCTCATCTACTCGAGTGCGCACACCTTCGACAGGCTCCGCGCCCAGAGACGCATCGTCTACCGGCCGGGCCTTCTCGTCGTCCACCTCGACGAGGTCGACGGGGCGCCGCACGCGATTGTCCGCCACGCGGGGACGGGGCGGCTGGAACGGCTGACCGCAGACCGGATCTTCGTCGCCTGCGGCGGCATAGGTACTACGCGCCTCGTGCTCGGCTCTTTGGGTCTTCTCAACCGGGCCGTGCAGCTCCAGGAGTCGGTGCAGTTCGTGGTCCCGACGATCTCGAGGCATCCGGTCCGCGATCCGCGCTCCCTCCGCGACTTCACCTTGAACCAGTTCAACATGGTCTTCGACGCCACAGGTGAGGGCCTCGACCTGTGCCAGGTCCACTTCTACGAGTACAACCCCGCCTTCTTGACGTCACTGCCGGCGCCGCTTCGGAGCCCGGCGGCCGGGCCCCTGACGCGTGCGCTGCTCCGTCGGATCTCGGTGGGTTTGGGTTATGTGCCCGGATGGGCCGCGCCCCGGGTCGCCGCCGTGGCCCGCCGGGCCGGCATGGGGACGGACCAGCTCCCTGCGCTCGAGATCAGCCGCGAGGGGTCGGACCGGTGGCCACCGATGCTCCGCGACCTGGTGCGGGCCATGCTCTGCGTGGGGCCCGCCCTCGACCTGTGGCCCGTTGTGCCGATGATCTCACTGTCTGCGGCGGGCAAGAGCTACCACTTCGGCGCCAGCTTTCCCCACGGCCGTTTCCGCTCGACGACGACGACCGATCGGACGGGCCGCCTGGGAGCCTGGGACAACGTCCACCTGGTCGACGCGTCGGTCTTCCCGGTTGTCCCCGCCACCACGTTCACCCTGACCATCATGGCGAACGCGCATCGCATCGCCAGCGAGACGCTCGGGACTGTTCCGTGACGGCCCGTGGCCTCCGGAGCGTACGGACCACGAGCGGCCCGCCGCCCGTGGTGGCCATCACGGGGGCGCGGGGGTACCTCGGGTCGGTGCTCGTGGCCGCGTTCGGTGACGCCGGCTGCGTGGTGCGGCCCCTCGTGCGAGCCCCGGTTGTCGGGAGCTCCGACCGATACTTCGACCTGCGAACGGCAGAGACCGCCGGTGCCTTGGACGACGTCGACATTCTCGTCCATTGCGCCTACGACATGACCCTGACCGGGCGGGCCGATATCTGGCAAGTGAACGTGCTCGGCAGCGTGGCACTGCTCGATCAGGCGGTGGCGGCCGGAGTACCGCGCACCCTTGTGGTGTCGTCGATGTCGGCGTACAGAGGGACGCGCCAACTCTACGGACGTTCCAAGCTGGCGGTCGAGGTCGCAGCTCGGGCTCGAGGGATGTGCGTGGTCCGTCCGGGCCTCGTCTACGGACCCGCCTGGGGCGGCATGGCCGGGACGCTGCGACGCCTGGCTGGGCTCCCCGTCCTGCCCGACTTCGGTCCCGCGGCGCGCCAGTTCACCGTCTCGCAGGATGACTTCGCCTCGGCCATGGTGGCATTGGCCGGAGCCGAGGGTGTTCCCGAGGTGCCCGTCGGCATCGCGCACCCAGAGGCGATCGGCTTCGCGCAGCTCCTCACCGCCTTTGCGGCCAGCGCCGGCCACCGGGCGCCGCACTTCGTCCCGGTGCCTCCCACAGCTGCCTACGGGATGCTCCGCGCTCTAGAGGTACTGCGGTTGCGGCTCCCGGTGAGAGCGGACTCGCTGCTCGGGCTGTCTCGGCCCGCACCCGCGGTGCCCAACCCCGAGATCGTGGCCGGCCTCGGGGTGGCCGTGCAGCCCTTCGCCCTCGAGCGATCCGGCGGCGTCGCGACAGCGGCTCTTTAAGCACCCGGTCGCAAAAGGATCGATTGGCCCCATCCGCTGACTCGAGGGACCCGCCCTCATAAGGAGCCGACGATGCGGAGCGCCCTCCCGTTCGAGACGAGGGCAACCCGTGAACCGAGGGCCGTCGCGATGGCGGGGAGGTCGACCTGCTGAGCCGATGTCCTCGGGGCCAGGTTTGTTTCCCAGACCAGGCGGCCGTCGTGGGACACCAATACCTTGGCCGCGACCGGGCCGGCGGAGGCCAGCTGCACCTGCGCGACGGGCTGCCCCCTCGCACCGCTGACGAGCGCCAGCTCCGGAGGCGGTGTCCACTCCTTTTGAGACGCCACCGTGGCCACCCAGGCCCCGCCGAGAAGGAGCGCACCCCCGGCCAGCCCGAGGAGCACCTGAGTCCGCGAGCGGGGGGTCCGCCTTGGCTCGGTCACCCACCGGGTTTTCTGGGCCGGTGGCCAGAAGCTCAGCCCCGCCAAGACGACCAGGATCGTCACGGCAGCCACTTCGGGCGGGACGTGAATCACCCGGACCAGGAAGGCACCGCCGATGCCGAGTAACAGCGCCGTGACCAGCGTGCAGACCACGAGGTGCGCCAGGGCACGGCGCGGCAACCCGAGGCGGAGCAGCCGCAGCACCCACAGAGCCACGACCACGAGCGCCAGGAGGAACACCCCGACCTCGACACCGCTCCCGACAGCGCCGTCCGGCGGGTTGGTCGGCACGCCGCGCTCGGAGGGTCTGAGGAGGGCCGTCACGTCGTACACCTTGATGGGGCCGTTGTCGTAGACGCGGCGAACCCCGCGGTACGAGGCGAACTTGTCGAGTTGCTCGAGGGTGAGTCGGGTTTGGGGCTCGCCCTCCGCCACGTCGACGCCGTACAGCGGGCGGCCCTGCGTGAGGCGGTCGTCGACGAAGACGTATCTGATGTCGGCCCGCCGGAGCAGCGAAATGTCGTAGGGCGTGACCTTGCGGTCGAAGTACAGGGACTCGGCGTTCACCCCGTTGGCCTCGGGCGTGACCGGATTGACACCTGAGATCGCGTTGAGCAAGACGCCGTTGTCACGGTCGGCCGCCACATTCGTCCCGGCAGGGATGTTCATGTCGGCCCAGTGGGCGACCGCCAGCGACGGGGATCCCAGTGAGAGCTGGTCACCTCCGACCTGATAGGGCCCAGGTAGGACACCGGCGATGGGGCCGATACCGAAGAGAAGACTGCCGACCGCGCACAAGATGGCGACCGCGATGGTTGCGAGCCGTTCGGGCCACCGGGGCCCCTTGGCGATCCGGCCAGCCACCCACGCACCCACGACCACCGCGACGCCGAAGAAGGTGAACTCGGTGGCTCGTCCGGCGACCGCCTTGCTGCCTGGCGCGTAGTTGGCCAACAGCAGGAGGGGATAGGTGGCCGCGATCACTGCCGGCAGGTAGCGGAGCGGCCCGCCGCGTACGGAGCGTTTGAACACGACTTCGTAGAGGGACGGAACGAGGATGAGGCACCAAGCGATCGCTGACGCCACGAGTAAGGCGATGTCCCACGTCGGGCTCACGCCGCCAGATGATGAGACGAAGAGGCGTCGGCTCCCGTGGAAATTGCCCACCGTGGTGATGATGTCCGAGTAGGCGGCCGAGAAGATCGGGCTCAGATACTGGGTGAGCCGGCTGCCGACGAACAGTGTCCAGGTGGTACCGAGCACGACGCCGACGGCAGCGGCGATGCCCACGAGGCGGGCTTGGGCTCGCTGCCGGATGCGGAGCGCGGGCGTCTCGCTTCTCTGGGACCGGAGTGCGAGACCGATCGCCCATACGGCGACGAATCCGACCGTGAGCCAGCCGGTGAGGTGGTGCGTCACCACCACTGCGGCGATGGTGCACAAGGCGAGCACGAACAATCGCCCCGTGTCGGGTCGTGCTCGGTCGATTGAAACGAACAACAGATAGATCGTGGCAGCCCCGAGGGCCAACGCCATGGTCTCGTACGCGTACATGCTGTCGAACGCATAGAACGCGGGGTTGGCCATGTACACGAGCGCCCCGACGCCTCCCGCCCGCGCTGACCCGCACACCCTTTCGACGACGAGGAAGACGGCGAGGACCAGCAGGACCCGCACCGCGATCAGCACGACCACCGAGTCGACGGAGAGAGGAAGCCCCGTGAGCCATCGCGTCGCCGCGGTCGCCAGTTCGAGTCCGGGATAGTAGGGGCTGACCACGAGGAGGCTGTTTGTGGGGAACAAGGCATGGCTCGAAAGCAAGTGCGACAGCGTCGCCCGGTGCTGGAGTTCGTCGTACTGGGTGAGGAGCAGGGGGTATCGCATGAGGTACGAGGCGAGGAGTCCCAGGCCCAGGACAAGGGACGTAAGCAGCCGCTCGTTCCGGCTCGCTGGCGCGCCCGTGAGTCGCCACGCGCAGACACCGAAGAGCAGAGCCATACCGACGAGGAACAGGCGCAGAGCGGTCGAGCTGTCTCCGTTGCGCGCCAGGGCGTCGGCCACGCCCTGCATCAGCAGCCCGACGCCTGCAAACGCGATGACGGCACCGAGTCGCGAGCGCGCCGGTGGATGAGTGAGCACAGCGAGCGAAGCGCCCTCGGTGGGGCCGGGTGCAGTTGTCGTCATCTGAGATAGCTGCAGGGCCGACACTTCCTTTCAGCAGTCGTGCCGACCAGTACTGCCCCCATGTTTCCTGATGGCGGGGCGATTATCGCATGCTGGGTGTCGATGTTGCTGCGCAGACGACTCCATCAGGGCCGCCGCGAGTTGGTCTCTTCGTCCGACGGGTGCCGGCCCAACGGACGGAGTTTAGGATTTTGACGTGGTAGGCGGAAATGGCCCATTTACGACTGATCCAGTCGGGGAGACCGTGACGGGTGATGCCGTGCAAGACGGCGTGCCGGTCCGAGCGCGCCAGGCCCACGGGAGCGCTGCCCTCGTGATGAAGCTGCGTGCCGGGCTCACACGGTTGCTCGGTGGCGGTGAAAGCGAACAGGTCGCGGAGATGCGACGTCTCTTCTCGACGTTGGGCTTCCTCGTCGCGAAGACTGGCGCTACAGCACTCATCGGCCTCGCCTATTGGGCCGTGGCAACCCACCTCTTTAGCGCGCGGGACGTGGGCCTCGCCGCGGCCGCCGCATCCACCGGGGTCCTGCTGGCAACGGTCGGCGCCGTCGGCGTGCCCTTGCTTCTTCTGGCAGAGATCGAGTCGGTCGACCCCAAGGAGCGTCGGGTCATGTTCAGCACTGGTATGGCCATCACCGGCACAATCGTGTTGGTCCTCGCGACCGGCACGATGTTGTTGTCGCCGTACCTCGGGAAGAGCCTGAGCGTGATCGGCAGAGATCCGGTCACCGCTGCGCTGTTCGTGGTGGGCTCGGTGGCGACGATGTGCGGCCTGACACTCGACGACACCGCGATCGGGCTGCACCGCGGCGCCGCCCAGCTCTGGCGAAACAGTCTGAGTTCGCTGTTGAAACTGGCCATCGTCGGGCTCCTGGTGCTCACAGCGACCCGCACCGGCAAAGGCCTGATCCTCGCATGGGCCGTCGCCATGGTGCTGTCAGTCTTGGTCTGCCTGCCCATGCTGGCTCTGGGTCGGGTCCGACCGGGCGCGGCGACGATCGGCCACCGCACCGCGCTCGTGCATCGCTTCGGCAAGCTGTCGCTGCAGCACCACGTGCTGAACCTCTCGATCGGTTCGGTGTCGTACATCATTCCGTTGGCGGCGACACTGCTGATCTCCCCGGCGGAGGTGGCGTATTTTTCCGCTGCCTACGTGCTTGCAGCCACCCTGTTGATCCTCCCGTACCTCCTCGCTCTGTCACTCTTTGCTGAAAGGTCGGGCGATGTGGGATTGCTCCACCGCAACGTGCGCCGCACGTTCCCGTTGGGGCTCGTCCTGGCGGGAGCCATCGTTGTGGTCGTCGAAATCGCAGCTCCCTACGCGCTGCGTCTCTTTGGTCCGGCCTACCCGGTGAATGGGTCGACGGCACTGCGGCTCTTGATTCTGGTCGGTCCCGCCTATGTCGTGAAGGACCACTACGTGTCCGTCCGTCGGGCTCAGCACCGCCTCGCGGAAGCGTCCAGGGTGATGACGATCGGGACCATCGCAGAAGTTGCCGCCGCTGCGGTCGGTGGGGCCATGTTCGGCCTCACCGGAATCTGCGCCGGCTGGGCCATAGCGGCATCGTGCGAGGCCGTCGTGCTGCTCCCGGGCGTGCTGCGGGTCTACCGTCGGGTCCCGCCGCCCGCGCCACTGGGAGGAGCGAGCCCGGCCGAGCCAGGGCGTGTGTCAGACGGGTAGTGGTCGCCCCGCCACAAGGTCGTCGTAGAGTCCCTCGACCCGCTCCAATACCGCAGAGGCAGTGAACGCGCGGCACGCGCTCGAGCCCGGCCAGGCCCATGGCTGAGGCCCGTCGAGGATCGTCGAGGATGGTCGAAAGGGCACCGGCGAGCGCGGCGGGATCCCCGGGGGGAACGAGGAAGCCGGTGACACCATCGTCGACGAGGTCGACGATCCCGCCGCTGGCGGCCGCCACCACCGGCCGGCCGACGGCCATCGCCTCGAGGAGGACGGTTGGGCAGGCGTCCTGGCAGATCGAGGGTACGACCACCACACAGGCCGTCCGCATGAGGTCGATGACTGCAGGGTGGTCGAGCAACCCGCGCAGCTCCACGTCGTGCGAGAGGTCGAGCGGTGTGTCGTCGAGTGATCGTCCTCCCAGTACAAGACGGCGACGGCCGTCGAGTCGCCGGTGCGCGTCGAGGAGCACTTCGACGCCTTTGTCTCGACTGAGTAGCCCCGCGAAGACAATCGGCCCATCCTGGTTCGGGACAGGCTCATCGACGACAAGGTCGTCAGGAATGAAGTTCGGGATGACCGTGTGGGGACTTCGCCCAGGTAGACCAGTCTTTGTCGCAACGAACGAGCTCACTGGGACGAAGGCGTCGACGCGCCTGGCGCGGGTGCGGTGGGCGAGAGCGTTCGTCAGTATGAGGCCCGTGCCGACGACCGGCCCGTACCATGCTGACGCACAGCGGACGCAGGCAATCGGGGCCGCACCCGGACACACGTGCTCGCCACCGCGGATGAGGCGCTTCGTGGCGCAGACATGGCTGTACTCGTGCTGGGTCAACACTACGGGCACCCCGGCCCGCCGAGCTGGGCCGATAGCCGAGCCGACGCTCCAGTCGTGAGCGTGCACGATGTCGAACTTGCCGTCAGCGAGCAGTCGCGAGATTGCGTTGCGAAACTCAGGGTCTGTGATCGGCGTGGCGTGTGGTCGCGCCGATTCGGCGTAGAGGGGCAGACGCTGGGCCGTCGTCCGAATGCGGTGGAGAGGAACATCCCCGTCGAAACTCGTTTCCGAGGGACCGTCGGTGGCAATAGTGATCACCTCGACGTGATGGCCACGGCCCACGAGGCCGTGCGCCAAATTTCGAACATGACGCTCTTGCCCACCCACGATCGGGGGATAGAACTGCGAAACCATTAGCACTCGCACCGCGGGCGCGCCTTTGTTCAAAATTCCGGAATTATTGAATTACGGTAAATGCTACACTTCGCCTGTTGTACGCGTCTTGGCGAGACGCTAGAACATCAAGAGAACCCTCGAACGGGTCGGTGCTCAGCGCCGTGCTCGCGTGGCTGAGAGCGACCTTGGGGGGTGGCGTACTCCGACCTCGGGTGCGTCGTGTTCGAAGGTGGGTCGGTATGAAAGTCGGTGATTCACGCATCCTCATGTACCACCGGATTGTTGAAGGTGTCGAGGACCCCTTCACCCTCTGTGTGAGCCCAGACAAATTTGCTGCGCACCTCGAAGAGATCTGTCGCTATGGCGAGCCCTCGACACTCGACGATCTATCCCGTCCGTCAATCCGGCCTCGAATTGTCGTGACCCTCGACGATGGATACGTCGATAATTTCGATCAACGCGGTGCCCATCTCGGAAGCCAAGGGAGTGCCAATTACGATCTTCGTGACCAGTGGCGCATTGGGTAGCCTCGATGGGTTCTGGTGGGATCGTCTGGCCTCGCTCCTGCGTGCGCGTCCATCCGGCATCCGTGAGATCACTCTGCCGTCGGCCGAGGGAACCGTCCGCGTTGGGCTCGGTTCACCTTGGAAAAGGGTGGATCTCCGGTCCGTGCACCAGCACCTGCTGCCGCTTCCGGTGGCAGAGATCCACCGTGTCCTCGACGCCGTATCGGAGCAGTGGGGGATCTCTGCTGCGCCGCCGCCTGATGCTCGGCCGCTGACGACCTCTGAGTTCTTACAGATGGCGGCTTCCGACATGGTGACGATCGGTGGCCACACTGTCGATCACGTGCGGCTTCGGGGTGTTGAGCCAGAGGATCAAGAGCAAACGATTGGTTCCTCGAGGAAGCAGTTGGCAGAGCTCTGCGGTCAGGCGATCTCACACTTCGCGTACCCTTTCGGTGGCCAGGATTCCTTCGACGACCACACGGTTGAGGCCGTGCGGTCGGCCGGATTCGAAACGGCATGCACCACCGTTCCCGGCGACGCCAGCCCCGGGTCGGACCGGTTCCGCCTCCCGCGTCGCCAGGTCAAGAACTGGAGCCGCCTTCGATTCCGGACGGTCCTGGCGCGCTCGAAGACCGGCCCGCGGTCGCTGATTGTGCGCTTCTGCACATAGACGATGAGCCAGGTTCGCATCGCGATGGTGAGCTCTCGCTATCCGCCACTCGTCGGAGGAGTCGAGACTCACGTCTACGAGGTTGCACGGAGGATTGCCGAAAGAGGACTCGACCTCACGGTGCTGACGACCGATCTCACGGGTGAGCTTCCGTTGATCGAACACGAAGGACCTCTGACCGTGCGACGGTATCCGGCGTGGCCCAGGAAATTCGATCTGTACGTCTCACCTGCGCTGGTCCGGCAGATCAGGGAGGGCGGCTATGACCTGATCCATGTGCAAGGTGTGAACAATCTCCTGCCCCCGATGGCGCTCAGGGCCGCCCAACGGTCGGGGGTGCCCACTGTTGCCACCTTCCACGGCGGCGGCCACTCGAGCCGTGTGAGAAAGATGGTCAGGGGTATGCAGTGGCAGGCCGTGGGACCGCTTCTTCGCCGCACAAAGGCGCTGGTCGCGGTCTGTCACTTCGAGATCGAGACGTGGTCTGGGCGACTCGGACTCGAAGCAGGGAGGATCCGGCTCATCCGAAACGGAGCGGAGCCTCTCCCGGTGGGGGCGGCGCCACCGGAGGTCTCGGGGTCACCCCTTGTCTGCTCGATCGGTCGGCTCGACCGGTTGAAGGGACACCAACGTGTGATCGAGGCGATGCCGGCCCTTCTCGAATTGGCGCCCCGTGCCCACCTGGCCGTGATCGGTCGGGGCAGCTTCGAGCGCGAACTGCGCCGCTTGGCCTCACGGCTCGAAATCGACCACGCCGTGACGTTCACCTCGTTCGATGCCACGCAACGAGAGGCCCTCGGTGCGCTGGTGAACAGGAGCGACGTCGTCGTCCTGATGAGCGAATTCGAGGCACATCCCGTCGCCGTCGTCGAGGCCATCGCCCTCGGGCGCAAGGCCGTGGTGGCTGACACCTCGGGGCTCTCGGAACTGGCGGCCGAGGGTCTCGCCGTCGCAGTGCCGCTCGACAGTACGCCGCACGCCTTGGCCCAGGTTTTGGCTGACGTGGCACGCCGTCCTGATCCCGTCGCACCGAACCTGCCGACATGGGACGACTGTGTCGATGAGATCTGCCGACTCTACGGGGAAATCCTCTCAGGCACGAGCGTGGAGAGGGGCACGCACTCGTTCGGGGCCGCCGAGAGCGGGCCGGACACATAAGAGCGTCATGCTGACGGCGTCGGTAGTCATCTGCGCATACACCGAGGACCGCTGGGCCCTCTTATTGCGATCCGTCGAGTCGGCGTTGCGCCAGAAGAGCGAACCCCTCGAGGTGATCGTCTGTATCGACCACAACGACGCGTTGCTGGAGCGGTGTCGGCGCGAGTGGCCACCCGGACTCGACGAGCGGCCGATACCTGTAGTCGTCGTCGCTAACAAATTCGGGGGCCGTCTCGGTTCGGCGCGGAATTCTGCCGCGGAGGTCACCCGCGGTGAGATCGTGGTCTTCCTCGACGACGATGCCTGGGCGAGCTCGGACTGGCTGGACCGGCTCCTCGAGCCCTACGAGGACCGGCGAGTGATCGCGGTGGGGGGCGCCCCGATCCCGGACTTTGAGAAGACCCGTCCTCCCTGGTTCCCAATCGAATTCGACTGGGTCTTCGGGTGTGCCTACGAGGGTCTCCCAAAGTCCCGGTCGACGCAGCCCCGGCTCATCGGGGCGAACATGTCCGTTCGGCGCGAGGCTCTCGCCGAAATCGGGGGCTTCCATTCCGACAACCACGACGACATGGACATGTGTCACCGCCTCGTGCACTCGTTTCCCGACGACTGCATCGTCTACGAACCGACGGCGCGGGTGCGCCACCACGTGCCGAGTACACGCACGACGTGGCACTACTTCTGGCGGCGATGCTTCTTCGTGAACAAGGGGAAGGTCGAGGCCTTCCACCAGATGGAGGAGGCGGCCACCATGGCTGCGGACATCGGCTTCGTAAGTCGGGCTTTGACCCGTGGAGTGCCGCGCGCTCTGGGGCAAGCGGTCCGGGGGGATCCATGGGGTGCGGCGAGGGCTGGCGCCATTGTGGCGGGTATTGCCCTGGCCGGCGCCGGCAACCTGGCTGGACGAGGGGCCTTGATGGCACGCCGTCGGCGGTCGCGGCGACACGCGTGGAAGTCCGGACCGCCTGCGAGCGGCGTGTCGCTGCCGCGAGGCGGGTAATTGCAAAAGGCGCCCGGGGGATTGCCGCGGTCATGATGGTGGCGTGACCGGTCGCAGCACCGACGTGCCGATCTCGGGCCACTGCGACCCACGCTTCGCCGGTGTGCGCGACCAGTTCGCCTGCAACTTCGCTGAGCGCGGTGAGCTCGGCGCGGCCGTCTTCGTGATGATCGACGGCGCCACGGTGGTCGATCTCGCGGGTGGGTGGACCGACGCGGCACGGCGAGAGCCGTGGGGTCACGACACGCTCGTGAACTACTACTCCGTCGGCAAGCCTTTTCTGGCCCTCGTGGCGCTCCAGCTGGTCGAACGCGGTCTGCTCGGGCTCGACGACCCGATCGCACAGGTCTGGCCTGCGTTCGCGGCCCGCGGCAAGGAGCGGACAACCCTCCGGCAGGCCTTGTGCCACCGCGCCGGCGTGCCGGCCATCCGCGAGCCGCTCAGCAACGAGGATCTCTGGGACTGGAGCCGCATGACGGCCGCTCTCGCCGCCACGGAGCCCTGGTTTGAGCCCGGCACACGTCACGCCTATCACACCAACACCTATGGACATCTGGTGGGGGAGATCGTGCGGCGCGTCAGTGGTGAGTCGAGCTCAGCACGGCTCGCCGCCGCCGCCGGTCCGTTGGGTGCCGACGTGCACGTCGGTGTGCCGCGAGCTGCACGGCGGCGCTGCGCCGAGGTGGTCTTCCACGGGCCTGCCCCGTCGCCGGCGCCCTCGGCCGACTCCGCCTCCCTCGAGGGTGACGAGTTGATGGAGATGCTCAGCTACGTCAACCCTCCTGGATACTCGTCCATCGGCGTGGTGAATTCGGCCGAGTGGCGCAGCGCGGAAGTGCCGTCCACGAACGGGCACGGCAGCGCAGAAGGCGTCGCTCGCATATATGCCGCTTTGCTCGAACCAGGACGCTTGCTCTCACGAGAGCTGTTGGCCGAGGCCACAGCGCCGCAGTCGACGGGCTTCTGTCCGATCCTCCACGACGACGTCACCTTCGGGCTGGGCTTCAAACCGACCGTGCCCCGCCGCCCGTTCGGACCCAATCCGCGTGGCTTCGGACATTTCGGCACGGGGGGTGCCGTGGGTTTCGCCGATCCCGACAGCGGCGTGGCCTTCGGATACGTGATGAACGACGTCGTGCCGCGCTGGCAGAGCACGCGCAACCGCTCCCTGATGGACGCGGTGTTCGGCGCGCTCTGAGCCCGTGCCCTCGTTCGAGCAGCTAGTTGCGGAAGGGATGGGCGTCCCGGTCGAGGGCTGGGACTTCTCGTGGTTCGAGGGCCGCGCCACCGAGGGACGCCCGCCGTGGGGCTACGCCGGCCGGCTGGCGTCGCGCCTGGCCCGAGCCGGTGCGGCGCTCGACGTCGAGACGGGCGGGGGCGAGGTGCTTGCCGGTGCCGACTCACGGCCACCCCTGCTGGTGGCGACCGAGTCGTGGCCGCCGAACGTGGCCGCGGCCACTGCCCGACTCCTCCCGCTCGGGATCCATGTCGTCGCAGTCGCCGACGCACCCGCGCTGCCGTTCGCGCCGAGTTCGTTCGACTTGGTGGTGAGCCGCCACCCGGTCGTCGTCCTGTGGGAGGAGATCGCACGAGTCCTGCGGCCCGGCGGCACCTACCTTTCCCAGCAGATCGGCGCGGGCACCAACCGAGAGCTCACCGAGTTCATGATGGGGCCGCAGCCGGTCAACGACCGCCGCAGTGTGGCCGCCGCCCGCGCCGGTGCGGAGGCGGCCGGTCTCGAGGTGCTCGAGCTCCGCGCGTGCGCGCTCCGTGTCGAGTTCTTCGATGTGGCGGCGGTCGTGCACTTCCTCTGCAAGGTTCCCTGGACGGTCCCCGGGTTCACGCCCGAGTCCTACGCCGAGCCCCTGCGCCGCATGCACGCCCTCATCGAGCGCGACGGCGTCTTCGTCTCGACCGCCCGCCGGACGCTGGTGGAGGCCCGACGGCCAGCCTGAGGTGTCGGACGGAGTCAGCCCGCTCCATCTGCTGGGTACGCGAAGGCCTTGAGCAGGCCACCTATCGTTCGGCCATGTCCTCGGTCCCGCCACCCCCGTCGGGGCCGCCTCCGCCGGGCTGGTACCCCGATCCCTCGGGTCAGCCCGCGCTGCGCTGGTGGGACGGCACGGCGTGGACCTCTCATCTCGCCCAGCCCCAGCCCCCAATGGCGCCGCGCCGCCAGCGGGGGCAGGTCGTCACGCAGGCCGGCCCGTTCGAGCTGGCGGGCTGGTGGTTGCGCCTCGCCGGCTACGTGATCGATTCGATCGTCGTGGGCGTGCCGCTCTTGGTCATCGGTTTCATCATCGGCGTGACCAACCTCGTGACGCAGTCGTCGGTCTCGGGCACCGCCGTCTCGCTGAGCTCGGGCGCAAAGGTGGCGGTCGTCGCCGTCTCGGTCGTGGCCGAGGTCGGGTACCCGCTCGTGCTCTTCCGGTTTTGCAGCCAGACGGTCGGCATGATCGCCGTCGGTGTGCGCGCCGTTGACCGCACGACGGGCGCCGCGATGACCATGGCGCAGTCATGGGAGCGGGTGTTGACCTTCTTCGGGCTCAGCGGGCTGTGGATCCAGATCGCGGTCGTCATCACCTACGTCGACAGCACCCAGCCCACACCCGCCGCCGCATCCGTGGTGCGGGTGCTCGGGCTTCTCGGGTTGGTGACCACGGGCATCTGGGCCGCCGCCAGTCCCCGGAAGCAGACAGTGCAGGACCTGGCGGCCAACACCGTCGTCATCCGTACGCGCCCCTGACCCGCCCCCGACACGTCCCGACTCGCCCCAACCCGCCCCGACCCGCCGGCCGCCTCCACAAGGCCGCCTCCACGCCGGCGCCGTCAGCTCGCCTGGCTCACCGAGCTCATGTTGTAGTCGGGGATGCGCAGCGGCGGCGTGATCGTCCGGTTGAGGTACTCGCCGAATTCCCGGCCCAACGAGCGCACCGGTGTGCCGACCTCGGTGGCCCGGGCGAGCAGGTCGACCGGGCTCTCGTTGAAGCGGAAGTTGTTGGCGGCACCCACGACCGCACCGTCTTCGACCACATAGACGCCGTCGCGGGTGAGACCCGTCATGAGCAACGTCGCCGGGTCGACCTGGCGGATGTACCACAGGCAGGTGAGCAGCAAGCCCCGCTCCGTGCGGGCCACCATGTCGTCGATCGACCCACCCTCCGCCGCTCCGCAGCGCAGGACCAGATTGTCGACGTAGGGGCCCATCTCGACCCCCGAGCGCGCTGCGCCGGCGCGGTGGTAGCGCAGGCGGGCGAGGACCCCGTCGCGCAGCCACTCCGTGCGCCCGATGGCCAGCCCGTTGTCGAACACCGACACCTCGGAGCTGCTGGCCGCCGTGGCCACGAAGGGCGCGCACTCGATCCCGGGCTCGGCGGGGTCGCTCGAGAGCGTGAAGGGGAGCGTGGCGATGGTCTCGCCCAGTCGCGTGCCCCCGCCCTCCTTGGAGAACACGGTACGGCCGTCCTCGGCGTCCTGGCCGCCCAGGGCGTCGAAGGCCAGCATCGCCATCATGTCGGCCACCCCCGACGGCGGCAGGATCACCTCGTAGCGGCCGGCCTCGAGTGCGATCTGGCGCGTGGCCCAGTCCAGGCGCCGCCAGATCTCCTCTTCCATCTCGCCGAGCGACGGCGCGATGGTCGGCGCGGCGACCCAGGCGGAGCTGGCGCCGTCCGCGGTCCGCCCGACGAGGCTGACGGCACCGGTCGGCTGCGCGTGGGACAGTCGGAGCCCGGTGGAGCTGCCGAGATACAGCGTGTCGAGGTCGAGCTCGGCGAACCCGGCCAGCACGGCGTCGCGGGCCCGGGCCCGCTCGAAGGCGCCGGAGAGGGAGGAGAGGACCGGTTCGAGCACGCCCGAATCGGTCTCCTCGGGCGCCGAGGAGAAGGCGTGCCGGGCCGACGGCGTGTCCTCACCCGGTTCGACCAGTGCGAACGCGTCCTCGGCCGCCGGTGCGGCCTTGGCGTCGGTCAGCGCGGCGTCCACCATCTCCGCCACGCCCTCGGTGCCGACGACGCCGGTGCGCCGTGCCGTGCCCGAAGACTCGCCGGCGAAGGCGATCACGCTGACGGCCCGCCCGCGCTGAACGCCGTTGGTCGTGGTGGTGTTCAGCGCGAAGCGCACGTCGGCATGGCTGCCTTCCTCCACCAGCACGACACAGCCGTCGGCCCCGGCCGCATCAGCGCGCGCCAGGCCGTGCTCGACCAGCTCCTGCGCCGGGATCACACCATCACCGCCTCGTCATCCGCCCCGATCACACGCCGCATGCTCAGCGTCCCGACTCTTCGCGCGTGTTGAGGACCCGCACGCCGCGCACCAGGACCGAGGGGCAGCCGTGCGAGACCGGGGCCACCTGCCCGGGCTGGCCCTTGCCGCAGTTGAAGGCACCGCCGAGCACCCAGGTGGATTCGCCCCCGACTGCCTCCATGGCGCCCCAGAAGTCGGTCGTGGTCGCCTGGTAGGCGACGTCCTTGCGCTGCCCGGCCAGCCGGCCGTTCTCGATTGCGTAGAAGCGCTGCCCGGTGAACTGGAAGTTGTAGCGCTGCATGTCGATGGACCAGCTCTTGTCGCCGACGATGAAGATGCCGCGGCGGACGCCCGCGATGAGGTCCTCGGTGCTCGGGCCTTCCGCACCGGCATGCCCCAGCGACACGTTGGCCATGCGCTGGATCGGTACGTGCATCGGCGAGTCGGCGAACGCGCATCCGTTGGAGCGCTCGAAGCCCATGGAGGCCGCAATGGAGCGGTCGAGTTGGTAGCCGACCAGCGTCCCGTCGCGCACGAGGTCGAAGGACTGCGCGGCCACGCCCTCGCTGTCGATACCGATGGTGGCGAGGCCATGCTCGACGGTTCGGTCGCCGGTGACGTGCATGACGGGCGACCCGTAGGCGAGGGTGCCGAGCTTGTCGAAGGTTGCGAAGGAGGTTCCGGCATAGGCCGCCTCGTACCCCATGGCGCGGTCGAGCTCGGTGGCGTGCCCGATCGACTCGTGGATGGTCAGCCACAGGTTCGACGGGTCGATGACGAGGTCGTAGGTGCCCGACTCCACCGATGGCGCGTGCAGCTTCTCGGCCAATAGCTCGGGCAGCTCGGCCAGCTCGCGGTCCCAGTCCCAGTTGCCGTTGCCGGCCGGCCCGGTGAGGAACTCCCAGCCGCGGCCAACCGGGGGGGCCACGGTGCGCATGGTCTCGAAGCCCGAGTCCGACAGCGCCAGTGCCTCGAGCTGCGCCTGGAGCCGGACACGGTGTTGGGTGGCCCGCGTCCCGTTGAGATCAGCCAGATACGTCTGTTCGGAGACGGCCAGCAGCGACGCGCTCGTGTGCGAGACGACGTCGTGGCGCGCCAGGCGCTCGCTCCACTCGGCGAGCAAGGCGATCTTGTCGGCCATCGGCACTGTCGACGGGTCGACTTCGAAGGCGCTCGACCACGTCACCTCACCGTGCGAGGGCTCGGGCGCCAGCTCGACGCGGCCACCGCTGGTGCTGCTCGTGACGCTCGCCATCTCCTTGGCGCGGGCCACGAGGCCGGCCGCCTCCTCGGGCCGCACGTCGACGGAGGCGGCAAACCCGACCGCGCCGTCGACAACGACGCGCACGCCCATGCCGAATTGGGTCCCGTCCGCGGTGGTCTCGGGGTTCGCGTCGTGCAGCCGGACGGTCTGGCTGCGGATGCGCTCGACCCGGAGCTCGGCCGCCTGGCAGCCCGATGCCGCGTCGAGCGCGGCATCAGCCAGTGCCGAGAGCTCGTCGGGTGCGAGCGGCATCAGCCGACGGGCGTCGGCTGGCGAACGGGCAGGCCGGCAGCGGTGTAAATCGCGTCGATGAGCTCCATCGTACGGATCGCGTCAGACGCGGTGGTCGGGAACGGCGCGCCGTCCTCCGCCGCGGCGACGAACGCCTCGAGTTGGAAGTCGTACGTCGGGCGCCGGCTGAAACGCTCCTTGCGGGTGCCGAGTGACGTCGTGACCTTCATGCGGTGACCGTGTTGGGGTGCGAAGGGATTGAACACCGAGACCTTCCCGTCGTCCCCGGTCACCTCGGCGTGTAGGCGCAGGATCGACGAAGAGAACATGGAACAGCCGATGTGCGCGCGGGCACCGTCGGGCAGCGAGAGGTGCGCGTCCATGGCGCGATCGACGCCGGGCGAGGACAGTTTCGCCTCGGCACTGATGACGCGGGGACCCGGGGCGAGCAGCCGCAGCAGGCTCACGGGGTAGCACCCCATGTCCATGGTGGCGCCTCCGGCCAGCGCGAGTCGGTACCGGATGTCGCCCTTCTTCCACAGGGGCGCCGAGAAGGCCACGTCGATGCTCGAGACGTTGCCGAGCTCACCTGATCGCACGATCTCGACCAGCCGCTTGGCGAAGGGGTGGTACTCGTAGTGGAAGGCCTCCATGACCACCAACCCGGGGTTGCCGTTGACCTCCTCGGCCACGGTCCTGGCCTCGTCGGCGTTGGCGGTGAAGGGCTTCTCGCACAGGACGTGCTTGC
The DNA here is from genome assembly GCA_963744935.1 of uncultured Acidimicrobiaceae bacterium. Lineage (GTDB taxonomy): Bacteria > Actinomycetota > Acidimicrobiia > Acidimicrobiales > RAAP-2 > Bog-473. The sequence continues at coordinate 18,395 of CAVUVM010000008.1, read as the reverse complement.
CGGCCCGCAGCGCGGCGACCGTCCAGTAGCCGTGCAGCCCGTTGGGGAGGGGGTTGTAGATGGCGTCGATGTCGGGGTCGGCGATCAGTTGGGCGTAGGAATCGACGACGCGCGGAATGCCCTGCTTGCGGGCGAATTCCTCGGCCCGGGCCCGGTCGCGGGCTGCCACCGCGGTCACGGTGGCGCGTGCGGTCCGGCGGGCCGGCTTCACCACGGCTGTGGGGGCGATGCGGGCCGCCCCCAAGATCCCGATCCTCAGCACGCAGTCATGGGCCGCCGGGACCGGACCGGGGCAGCGGACTGAGGCAGTAGGACGGGGCGCAACGCCACGTTTCCCCAGTATGGGACGGAGGACCCGCCGGGGGCGGCGGGGGGAGCCTGGCGCGACATGAGCACGGACGCTAACGCACGCGGGGGCAGGCCGACGCTGGGCCACATCCGCGGGCTCGACGGGATCCGCGCCCTCTCGGTGCTCGCCATCATCGCCTTCCACACGGGGTTGAACTCGGTGCCGGGCGGCTTCTACGGGGTCGACTCGTTCTTCGTCCTCTCGGGGTTCCTCATCACCTCACTGCTCCTCAAGGAGTGGGGCGGCAGCGGGACGATCCGGTTGCGCCGGTTCTGGGCGGGCCGCGCCCGCCGGCTGCTGCCCGCCCTCTTCCTCCTCGTCGCGACGATCGGCATCGTCTTGGCGGTGCTCCCGCGCCTCCTGCAGACGCCGCACATCCTCGGGGACGCCGTGTCGACGATCTTCTACTTCTCCAACTGGTACTTCATCCACGGCGGCGTGACGTACTTCACGGTGTCGAGCCAGCCGTCACCCCTGCTGCACACGTGGTCGCTGGCGATCGAAGAGCAGTTCTACCTGGTGTGGCCGCTCGTGGTGCTGGCCGTGCTGAAGATCGGCACGTCGCACCGGGCTCGACGGTCGCGCCGTTCCCGGCGGTCCGCGCAGGCCGGGCGGCGTGTCGTGCCGGTGCTCGGGGGCGGCGGCCTCCTCGTCGGCGCGCCCGAGCGCGACCCCGGGTGGACGCGTCGCCGGCGCCTCCACGTGCTCTTTGCGGTAGCCGCTCTGGGCTCGCTGGCCTCGGCCATCCTTATGGCCCTCCTCGCCCCCAACGGCTACACGACCCGCGCCTATTACGGCACCGACACGCGCGCCCAGGCGCTGCTCGTCGGGGCGGCCATCGCCATCGGGCTGACGCTGTGGCGCGAGGGCAGCCAGCGCCGCTGGTTCACCCGGAGTGCCTCGGTGCTGGCCATCGCGGGCGTGGCCGGGACGGCCGCGCTGTGGTGCACGACGACGGAGACGTCGACCTTCGCCTTCAGCGGCGGGTTCCTCGTGGCGAGCCTGCTGGCGGGCGCGGTCGTGCTCGGGTGCGCGGTGGCCCCGCGCTCGCTCGTCGTCCGCCTCTTGGAACTGCCGCCGCTCCCGCAATGGGGCCGCATCTCCTACGGCGTGTACCTCTGGTATTGGCCGGTGCTGCTGGTGCTGACCGGTCAGCGGCTGCACTGGGGCGTCTACCCGCTCTTCCTGGCGCGGGTGGGCATCACGGTCGCCATCGCCGCCATCAGCTACGACCTCGTCGAGATGCCGATCCGCCGGGGCGCGCTGCGCCGGTGGCGCTCGTGGATCGCCGCGCCGATCGGCGCGGTCGCCGCCATCAGCGCCGTGTTCGTGAGCACGCTGATGCCGGTGGGAGCGACCGTGCTCGAGGGGTCCCAGCTGCGCGTCGTGGCGTCGACCACGACGACCTCGACCGTGAACGCGCCGGAGACGGCCGCGTCGATCACGTCGCGGGACGCGGCGCCCGCTGACCCCCCGACGACGACGACCGTGCCGTCGTTTCTCGCTCCGGCCCTGCCGGCGGTGAGGGCCACCAAGCCAGTGAAGGTCCTGCTCGTCGGCGACTCCGTTGCGGGTTCGCTCGGGGTCGGCCTGGCGGAGGAGGCGAGGCAGGACGACGTCCAGATTGCCAACGAAGGGACGCCTGGGTGCTCGCTCTCCATGCAGAACGAGATCAAGGTTCTCTTCTACACGGTCACGCCGGACGCGCCCTGTGACGTGGGCAACGATCCTGACTCACTGCTGAACACGTGGCGTCGATGGGTCGACGCCTACAACCCCGACGTCGTCGTCTACGTCGCCCGCGGGGAGACGTTCGACCAGGAGGTCGGGGGGCAGTGGCAGTACCCCGGCGAGCCCGCCTTCGACAGCTACCTCGCGAGCCGCTTCCGCCAGGCCGTTGCCGTCCTCGGGTCCAAGGGCGCCACCGTCGTGCTCGCAACGACGCCCTACTACGACAGCGGGACCGCTCCCACCGGCCCACCGTGGCCCGAGGACGACCCGTCGCGGGTGCAGGTCGACGACGCCACGATGCGCGAGGTGGCCAGCACGACGCCGGCCGGTGCGGACGGGAGCCGTGTGTACGTCTTCGACCTCAACGCCGCCGTGTCTCCTGGAGGCAAGTACTCGCCGACCGTGGGGTCGGTCAACGTCCGCTGTGCCGACGGCGTTCACTTCACGCAGTCCGGTGGGATCTTCGTCGGGTTGAAGCTGGCGCCGGAACTGGCGGCACTCGGTCAGGCGCACGCCAGCGCCGCCCCGGGTGGCGCCTGGCCGGGTCCTCTGCCACCATCGACACCGACATGGTTCGCGACCCTGCCCTGCCAGTGATCCGGCGTGCGACCGCAGACGACGTCGACTCGATGGCCGCCCAAATGGCGCGCACGTTCTGGGACGATCCCGTCGCCATGTACGTGTTCCCGAAGGAGCCTCGCCGCGAGGCGGGGCTGCGCGCCTTCTTCCGCACCCAGATGAAGGCTGACTACCTCTCCTTCGGGGGCTGTTACATGGCTGAGGGGTACGAGGGCTCAGCCATCTGGGGGCCGGCCGGCAAGCCGATGCTCACCGGCCTGCGCGGCATCCTCACCATGGTGCCGGTGCTGCCCTATGTGGCGACGAACCTCGCCGCCACCCTGCGCCTGCTCAACCTCGTCGAGTCGCTGCACCCCCATGAACCCCATTGGTACCTGGCCAGCCTGGGGACGGCGGTCGAGCGGCAGGGCAAGGGCATCGGCGGCGCCCTGATGCAGCCCGTCCTCGCACACTGCGACGCCGAGGGCGTGCCCTGCTACCTCGAGTCCTCGAAAGAGCGCAATGTCCCCTTCTACCGCCGGCACGGGTTCGAGGTGGTGAAGGAGGTCCGGCTCCCGGACGGGCCGCCGATGTGGACGATGTGGCGAGAGCCGAGTCCGGCCGCGGCCTGAGCCGCTCCGGCCCCGACCGCCCGTTCCTCCCGCCAGTTCTCCCGCCCGTTCCTCGGACCAGTTCCTCGTCGACAGAGCGTTCCTAGGTCGGGTGGATCCCCTCGGGCATCGACAGGGCGTCGTTGACGACCAGGCCGAGGACGTCGATGACGGCGCGGGCGGGCGCCGATGGCAGGCCGCGGCGACGCTGCGCCACGCCGACCCTCCGGCGGGGAAGTCCGGCAACGGGGAGGACCGAGAAGCGCCCCCGCAGGTGGCCCGGCACTGCCGTGGCGGGAAGGATCGCCGGCCCGTAGCCGTCGAAGGCCAGCGAGGCGATCAGGCGGACGCCATCGAGCTCCATGGCGGGGCGCAGGTCGATGCGAGCAGGCACGGTGGCGCTGTCGATCTCGGCTCGCAGCGCCGTGCCCGGGGCGGGGAGCAGGAGCTCGAGCTCGGAGAGCTTTTCGAGGTCTACCGAGGCCTCCGCGCCGAGGGGGTGGCCCGAGGGCAGTACCAGGACCAGGTCCTCGTCGAAGAGCTGCGCGGCCATGATCTCGTCGCCGCTCAGGGGGAAGGTGACGACGGCAATTTCGAGCTGTCCCGAGGCCAGCGCGGTCTCGAGCTGGACGCTCGAGCCCTCGGCGATGTTGAGGTGGATGTGGGGATGGCGCACCCGCAAGAGGTCGAAGAGCTGGGGCACCAGCCAGCGGCCCGTCGTGCCGATCATGCCGAGGCGAACCGTCCCGACGACCTCCTCGCGCAGCGCGGTCACGTCGGCCACCATCGCCTCGAGCTCGTTCATGACCCGCCTCGCCCGCTCGATCACCACGTCGCCCTCCTCGGTCAGCCGGCCCGAGGACCGGTCAACCAGTTGGACGTCCAGCTCGCGCTCCAGGCGGGCCACGTGGGCCGAGACGTTCGACTGCACCGTGCCGATGGAGGCCGCCGCGGCGGAGAAGCTGCCGGTGTCGGCGATGCCCAGGAGTGCTTGCAGATGTTTCAGTTCCATGGCGGCCTTTCTGCAGAAACGCTTGCCCGAGTTGCTCTTGTCATCAGTTTAACTGATAGAAAGTATCTTCTAAAGCTGCTTGACTGATTGCCGAAAGGCCGACACAATGGATGGCAGACCGCAGGGAAACGGAATCCCCCCCTCCAAGCCCCGGTGAGTCTCGAGAAGGGATCGCCCTCCCCCCCCGGCGATCCCTTCTCCCAATTCCAGGCCGGTTCCGCGGTGGCGACCAGGTACGGTCGGCCACCCTCGCATGAACGTCACGGCGCCTTCTTCGACCCCGGGCCCGGCGATCGAACTGCTTTAGGCTGCCTGTCCGTGGCCGCCAGCGGGAGCGCAAGCGCCGTCTTCATCGATCTCGATCGGACCCTGCTGGCCCACTCCTCGGGTCAGGTGCTCAATCGTGCCCTCGTGGCCGAGGGCGTGCTCCCGGAGGGTCGATCGCTCCCGGGGGACAGGCTGCTCTACGCGGTCAACGACCGCCTGGGCGAGAACCTCCTGTCCATGGGCCTCGTGCGGGCGGCAGCCCGGGTGGCCCGAGGGTGGCGCCAGGATCAGGTCCAGGCCGCAGGCCGCAGGGCGGTGGCCGCTCTCAGCGAGTTGGTCGCCCCCTTCGCCCCCCAGCGCCTTGCCGCCTTCCGGGCCGAGGGGCATCGACTGGTGCTCACCACCACGACGCCCACCGACATGATCGCTCCGTTCGCGGAGGCCTACGGCTTCGACGACCTCATCGCCACCGCCTACGAGACGCACGAGGGTCGCTATACCGGCCGCCTCTACGAGGGGTTCGTGTGGGGGACCGGCAAGCTGCGCGCCGTCCGCCGCTGGGCGGAGGTCAACTCGGTCGACTTGAGCGAGTGCCACGCCTGCAGCGACAGCATCTTCGACGTCCCCCTGCTCTCGAGCGTGGGCACGTCACACGCGGTGAACCCGGATCCGTCGCTGTTGGTCGTCGCCACCGCCCGCTGCTGGTCGGTCGAGCACTGGGACCGTCCACCGGGGGTCCCGAATGTCATCGGGTTCGAGCCGTACCACCTCTTGCGGCCCTTCGTCCGCAAGCTCTCTTTTCCCTACGCCCGCTTCGACATCACGGGCGTCGAGCATGTGCCGGCGCGCGGGCCTGTGCTGCTGGCAGCCAATCACCGGAGCTACTTCGACGTGGCCGCCCTCGCCCTGGTCGCTCGCGAGATCGGGCGACCGGTGCGCTTCCTCGGCAAGAAGGAGATCTTCGATGCTCCCGTCGTCGGGATGGTCGCACGCGCGATCGGCGGCATTGCGGTCGACCGAGGCAGCGGATCGGGCCAACCGCTGCGCGACGCCGAGGCCGCTTTGAAGGCGGGCGAAGTAGTGATCGTCTTGCCCCAGGGCACCATCCCGCGGGGCTATGACTTCTTCGACCCGGTGCTGCACGGCAAGACAGGGACGGCGCGTCTGGCTGCGTCGACCGGCGCCACCGTTGTACCCGTGGGACTGTGGGGGACCGAGAAGGTGTGGCCGAGATCGGCGCGCGTCCCCGACGTGACGCTCGTCCGACAGCCGCCGACCGTCCTGGTGCGCGTCGGCAAGCCGGTGGCCCTCTCGTTGACGGATGCCAAGGCCGACACCGAGACCATTATGGCGGCCATCAGCGCGCTGCTCCCGCCCGAGGCCCGGGAGCGCCACGAGCCCACACCGGACGAGCTGGCACGTACGAAGCCCCCTCGGTGAGGGCAGGGCTCGCGAGCGCGACAACGCGCGCGGTGAACGCTGCGTCGCGCCGGCTGGGCCGTGGTCAGGGAACGGTCGCGGGGGACGCGCCGGGCTCCGCCTCGATCCACGGCTACTCGAGCACCTGAGCGCGGGGCGTCAGGTGGTGCTCGTCACCGGGACGAACGGGAAGACGACCACGACGAGGCTGGTGACCGTCGGCCTGGGGTCCGGGGGAGAGGCCGTCGTCAGCAACGAGACCGGGTCGAACATGCCGCCCGGCCACGTGGCCGCGCTGGCGGGGACGGACGCGTCGCCGCGCTGTTCTCGAGGTGGACGAGGCGTATCTTCCGCGGGTCTTGACCGCGACCGCTGCGACCGCCGTGGTCTTGCTGAACCTCTCGCGTGACCAGCTCGATCGGACCAACGAGGTGCGCATGGTCGCAGGGCGCTGGCGGGCCGCGCTGGCGGCCGCGCCGCATACCCACGTCGTGGCGAACGCCGACGACCCGCTCGTCGTGTGGGGTGCCGGTGCGGCACGCGACGTGCGCTGGGTGGGAGCAGGGCTGCGCTGGCAGCTCGACGCCGTCGGGTGCCCCTCGTGCGAGGAGCGCATCACCTTCGGCGAGGGCACGTGGTCGTGCTCGTCGTGCGGCTTCACCAGGCCTGAGTCAGAGGCGAGCCTCGTCTTGGGCCCCGAAGGGACGGCCCGCGCAGTGTGGGCCGACGGCCGGACCTATCCGATCCACCTCCAACTACCCGGGCGGTTCAATGTCGCCAATGCGTTGATGGCCGCCGTGGCCAGCGAGGCGTGCGGGGTGGACGCCGGATCGGCGCTCGAGGCCATGGCATCGGTGCGCGAGGTGGCCGGGCGATTCACGGTGCGCGCCTTCGGGGACGTCGGTGCCCGGCTCATGCTGGCCAAGAACCCGGCGGGGTGGGATGAGCTCCTCGATCTGGTGGCAGGGACCGAGACGCCGCTCGTGGTGAGCATCAACGCCAGGGTGGCAGACGGCACCGACCCCAGCTGGCTCTGGGACGTCCCCTACGAGTGCCTCGCCGGCCGGGTCGTGGTGGCGACAGGGGAGCGGTTCCGTGACCTGTCGGTGCGCCTGCACTACGCCGGCGTCGCGCATGAAACGGAGGCGGACCCCGTGGAAGCGGTCCGCCATGCCGGCGAGGCGGCTGGCGGCACCGTCGACGTGATCGGCAACTACACGGCCTTCCACGACCTGCTGGGGGCTCCCGCATGAGTGCGGTGCTCCGCGTCGCTGTGGTGTACCCGGACCTGCTCGGGACCTATGGTGACGGCGGCAACGGGCTCATCTTGGCCCGGCGAGCCGAGTGGCGGGGCCGGCCGGTCGAGCTGCTCCAGGCGGTCTCGGACCGCCCCCTCCCCGAGGCGGACATCTACTGTCTGGGCGGGGGCGAGGACGGACCCCAGGTGCGCGCGGCCCGCACCCTGATCGACGACGGGATGCTCGCGCGACGCGTCGGCGACGGGGCGGTCGTGCTCGCGGTATGCGCCGGGTTCCAGGTGGTCGGACGGACCTTCCCGGGTGCGGACGGCTCGCCCCATGAGGGGCTCGGCCTCCTCGAGATGGACACGCGCAAGGGCGAAGGCCCTCGCGCTGTGGGCGAGGTCCTGGCCGAAGCGACGGGGGTGGCGAACTTGCCGCTGCTGAGCGGCTTTGAGAACCACGGCGGGCGCACGACACTGGCCGAGGGCACGACCGCGCTGGGCCGTGTCACAGTCGGCGTGGGCAACGGCGGAGGTGACGCCAGCGAAGGTGCCGTGCGCGGGCGGATCGTCGGGACGTACCTGCACGGCCCGGTGCTGGCGCGCAACCCGGCCTTGGCCGACGTGTTGTTGGGGTGGGCGCTCGGCGATGGGGCGCTGGCGCCGCTCGACGACTCCTCGTCGGAGCGGCTGCGCGCGGAGCGCCTCGCGACGGTGGGCGGACGGCGCTGGCTGCGCCGGCACAGGGCTGCGAGGGGCAGCCACTCCAGTCGGTCCCCACAATGAGTCTGAGTTCGCGTTACCGGGTGGCGAGCAACGGCCCGACGTCGTCGCTCACCCGGACGAGACCACGTCGCACGTCGTCAGGTCGTTGCTCACGACCACGACGCCGGCGAAGTGCTCACTGGCCAGCGCGGCCCACTCTCCTTGGGCACCCGGCTGGGGAGAGGGCACCAGATGGGTGAGGACGAGGGTGCCCAGGCCGGCGCGGGCCGCTGTACGTGCCGCGTCCTGCACCGTCGAGTGGTAGTCGAGGACGTCGCTCAGTCGCTGCAATCCGATCTGCTCAATCAGGTCTCGCCGGATCACGGTGTGCACCAGCGTGTCGGCCCCTGCGCAGAGTTCGTCGAGCCCCGCGCACGGGACGGTATCGCCCGCCACCACCACAGAGGTCGTGCCATCGTCGATGCGGTAGCCGAGGGTCGGGCGGACCGGTGCGTGCTCGGTCGGAGCGGCCGTCACCGTGACGTCGCCGTCGCCCCACACGTCGCCGCTGGCGCACTCGGCTGCCTTGGTGGAGGGCCGCCACTGCAGGTCCGCATGGTGGGCCAGTCGGTAGCCGATGTCGAACTCGAGCATCGCCTCGGTCGCTGCAACCAGCGCGGCGGTGCCCGTCGGCCCGAGCACCGTGAGTGGATTGGGTTGGAACGACGTGATCCAGCGCGACGTGATCACGTCGTTCAGATCGGTCGTGTGGTCGCTGTGGAGATGGGTCAGGAAGAGTCCTCGCAGAGCACCAGCACTCGTTCCGGCCGCGGCGGCACGCATCAGGACGCCACGCCCACAGTCGAAGAGCAGGTCGCCCGCGCTCGTGCGGACCAGAATGGAGGGTCCGGCGCGAGCCGGGTCGGGAAGCGGGCTGCCACTGCCGAGCACGACGACTTGCACGGCATCGTTGCTACCACCTCGCCACAGGACTCTCGCGCCTTCGGCCCTCCCCGCCCTGTTGAGGGGCACGCTCGTGTGGGCGAGGCCTCCCCGGACGCTCGATCAGGGTTTCCACAGCGAGACCTCACTATGCTCCTGTACGGCTTGGAAGTGAGTGCGTTGAACGCCACACGTGTGTCGGGTCGCGACTCGACGAAGACGATCTTGGTCGTCGAGGACGAGCGCGCGCTGCGCTCCATGACCCGCGAGATCCTCGAGCGCAACGGCTATGCAGTGTTGGACGCCGGCGACGGCGAGGCTGCGGTCGAGCTCAGCCACGATCACGCTGGCGTGATCGACGTGCTGCTGACCGACGTCGTCATGCCGCGGATGCAGGGAACCGAGCTGGCCGACACCATCCGGCTCCAACGGCCCGATATCGCCGTCGTCTACATGACCGGGTATGCCAGAGAAGCCTTTCGCGATCGCGCGGTCCGACCCGTCGCGCTGGTGGAGAAGCCCATGACCGAGGAGCAGCTGCTCGAGGTGCTGCACCTGTACCAGGCCGATTGAGTCACTCCGGGTGAGCCGAGCGGACCGGGTTCAGTCGGGCCACTCCGAGTCGCGGACCCGCGACGGTGGCTCGTCGAGTGCCCAGGCCCGCCGCCAAGGCGAGGCCGCCGGGCCCCGGTGTGCTGTCTCGGCCCCCGGGGTCGGGGCCACAGCGCTGACCGAGCGGCGCGCCAGCCACCAGTCCGAGTGGACCTCGCGTGAGAGGGTGGCGACCGCCGCCTCGACCCGGTCAGAGAAGCGATGGGCGTTCTCGCCCTCGTCGGGGCTCATGGGCGCTCCGAAGAGGACGGCGATGGGCGAGCGGCGCAGGCGCCCCCCGCGGCGGGCCTCGGTTCCCGAGCCGCCCGGTGGGAGCGCGTCGTCGGACCTCTTGGGCAGCACGTGCCGGGTGCCGTGGAGGTACACCGGGATCACGGGTCGTCCGGTGCGCCGGGCCAGGTAGGCGGCGCCACCGCGGAAGGGCTGGGTCCAGCCGTCGGGCGAGCGGCCGCCCTCGGGGAAGATGACCAGGTTCCAGCCGTCTTCGATGAGCCCGGCCGCGGTGTCGGCCGACTTGCGGTTCACCCGGCTGCGCTCAATCGGGACGGCCGCCAGCGCAAAGGACCACAGGGCCGACTTCCAGGTGCGGTCGAAGAAGTAGTCGGACGCTGCGGCGACGACCGTGCGGTGCCGGAATTCCACCGGCAGGGTGGTGAGCAACAGCGGCGTGTCGATGTGGCTGGCGTGGTTGGCCGCGAAGATCACGGGCCCCTCGACGTGACGCAGGTGCTCGATCCCGCGCACCGTGGCAGGAGCCAGGAGGCGGGCTGCAGGCCGGGCGACGTTGTCCATCACCACGGCACGGGCGAGTCGGACCGGGTAACGGCGTGACCACTCGTGGTCGTAGTCGAGGCCGACCTTGCGCTCGGGGTCGGGTCGCTCCACGGTCGCTGGCCACGACGGCGGAGCGAGGGGGAAGCGGGCAGCGCGCACCCGGCCCCGCAGACCGGTGCCGGCCATCAGTGCACGTCCGACATGAAGATAGGCGGGTTGTGCATGTGGGTGAGCGTGGGGAACGGCCCGACGACGTCGGATGCAATCTCGAGCGCGTCGTCGAGCGAGCTGGCGGGGGAGAAGCCCAGGCGACGAACCGCCTTGGGATCACCGCCGACGACGATGACCCGGCCGACGTGGGCCAGCGCGTGCGCGCACCAGTACCACATGTAGAAGGGATGCACGCCGTGGTAGGCGTGCCCCGTCCGGTAGAGGTGCACGTACCACGGATCGGTGGCGAAGGACTCCTCGAACTCCTTGTGCATCCGCATGGGGTCGACCGTCTGCGTCAACACCTGTTCGTAGAAGTCGATGTAGCTCGGGTGGTGACCCGGATGGAACTCGGGCCGGGTGGGATGGCGCATGATCACGACCCCGCCCTCGCGCACGAGCGGCTTGCCCCGGTACATGTTGAAGAAGTAGCCGAGGCCGAGGCACGCGACGAGGATCGGGTTCATGATGGAGTTGACGTTGTAGGGACAAATGTAGGGCAGGCCCATCGTGAGGATGTCGGTCTGACCCTCGACGTCGACGCCCTGTTGGGTCCAGACGTTGGCCGTGGTCAGCGCGTGGACGGCCTCGACTTCCCCCGCCTGCACGGAGGTCAGCGCGTGGGGCGAGCGGATGGAATTGAAGATCTGTCGTGCCACCCGTGGAGGCGTCTTGGCCAGCGCGGCGGAGGAGGCGGCATAGGTGGCGCGGTCGCGCAGGGACCATTCCCACTCGCGCTTTTGCAGGAACTTGAAATTGGATGGGAACGTGTCGTTGTTCAGCGTCGTTTCGATCTGGAACACCTGCACGCCCGAGTCCGCGATCAAGCGTCCCATGCGCCAGTTGGACGAGTGCAACTCGGACGACGGTTGGTCCATGAACGACTTCGAATGACGCATGGTCTGAGGGTTGTGGTGGTGGCGCAGGCTCCGGTAGCTGGCCAGGCCCGTCGCCACGCTCTTGTGCCCGCCGTCCATCGAGACCAAGTTGATGTTGACGTAGACCAACAAGTCGGAGGTGGCGGCGCGCTTGTTGATCTCGACGTCCTCGCCCTGCTCGGTCTGGCCCAGGTGGATCAGGTTGTCCGGATCCTCAGCATCGTGTTGGGTGAGCAGGCCATGCGGTGCGAACGCGTCGTAGACCCGGTCGCCCAGGGCATGGCGCAACTCTTCCTCGGTCATGCGGCGATGCAGCGCCAGCGCGGCAATAAGCATCACGTCGTCCACGCCAGCCTCCGCCGCCATGTCCAAGACGGTCTCGATCACCATCTGGCGGACGTCGGGTGCCTCCATCGGCGGCAGCGGCAGCGACACATCGTCGAAGCAGATCGTCAGCTTCATCCCGGGTCGTAAGAGCGCGGGCAACGGATCGCGGTCGCCCTCGGGATGCAAGAGTGCGTGGCGGATGGCCTGGTAGGGGTCCTCGATCGCCTTCATCGGCTCGGGCGCGTAGATCACCCTGCTTCCTTCCGGCAGCGTTTCGAGCGTGAAGCCCTCGCCGTTCCAGAACAGGGTGGGTGGCGTCGACTTGTCCACGTCGAGGACGAAGCCGGGTCGTCGGCTCATCGAGACGATCCTTTCTGTACGTCGAATGCGATCTTGACCGCCCCGCGGCGGCCTGCCGCGCCTGCGTGGGCGACTGCTTCCTCGAATCGGGCGAGGGGATAGGTGGCCGACACGAGGCGTCCCGTCCCCTGCGACGCCACGACGTCGAAGGCGAGGGAGAAGGTCGATGTGGCATCCCTCAAGAACTCGCCGCGCTCGGTGCCGTAGGCGTACGCACCGGCCAACCGGACCTCCCGGTGCCAGAGCGGCGCGAGGTCCACGGTGACCTTGCCCGGCATACCGACGAGGCACACGGTGCCCCGCGGCCGCACCATGCCGAGAGACTGGGCAATCGACTCGTGGCTGCCGACGCAGTCGATCACCACGTCGGCGCCCGACTCTAAGGTTGCCGTGACTCCCGACGCGCCCCCGTAGGACAGCGAGTGCGAGTGCCGTCGCACCGCCCTGGCCAGTTGGTCCGGGGGCAACGCCTCGGTGCATCCGAGCTCGCGGGCAAGCCTTTGTTGGTGGGCGTAGCGGGCGCCGACGAGGACCACCGACGGCGTGGGACACAGACCCACCGAGGAGAGATGGCTCAGCGCCGCGGTCACGAGGAGACCGAGCGTGCCCGCACCCACGACGGCCACAACGTCTCCCTCGACGATCGGCGCGCCGAGCACGGCATGGACCGCGCACGCCACCGGTTCGGTGGTGACGGCGTCGGCGTCGTTGAGGCTGTCGGGTACCGCGTAGAGCTGGCTGGCGTGCGCCACGAGGCCGGCGCTGGACCAGCCACCTCCCGTGTCTGCGCAGAACCCGGTCTGCAAGCCAGGTCTGATGTGGCCGAACGCGACGCGGCCGCAGTTGCCGACGTGGCCGGCCCGGCAGGCAGGGCACTGCGGCTCGATCCCCCGGGCCGCGCAACCGAGGACCGGTTGCAGCACGACCCGGCTGCCCGCTGCCAGCGGTGTGCCGTCGGCGCCTACCGCGTCCTCGGCCACGGTGCCGACCACCTCGTGCCCGGGCACGAAGGGAAACGAGACGATGTCTTCGAAGTAGCGCGAGCTGCGCCCGTCGAGCGTCGCCAGGTCCGAACCACAGATGCCCGAGAGCACCGGGTCGACATGAAACCATCCCTCGGCAGGTGCTTCGGGGGTGTCGCGGTCGACCAGGCGCAGCGGCCCAATGCCGGCACTGCGGCCAGACCCGAACGACGACACGACGCGGGCGGCGGCGAAGCGTGGCAGGGAGCGCTCGAACAACAAGGTGCTCATCGGCCCATCACCGCCCGGGGAGCCGCGACGTCGAATGGCCCGAGGGGGAGCGGGCGGTGCGAGCCGCCCTCTGCCTTGGCCCAGTGCTCGACGTGCCACCCACGGCGCCGGGCGATAGCCGAGAGGCGCGACTCGGGGTTGACGGCCACAGGGAAGCCGACCGCCTCGAGCATGGCGAGGTCGCTGGCCGAGTCCGCGTAGGCGACGGACTCCTCGAGCGAGAGGGAGTGCTCGCTTGCGTAGTCGGACAAGAGGAGGGCGCGCGCTTCGCCGATGGGAGGCAGATTCGTCAGGTGGCCAGTGAGGCGGCCGTCGCGCACCTCCATCTCAGCACACACGATGTCGTCGAAGAGGGGTCGGATGGGCTCGATGATGAAGTCGAGCGCTCCGGTGATCAACAGCGTGCGGTGACCGACGGCCCGGTGCGCGCGCACTCGGGCGAACCCCTCGGGGAAGGAGCGTGTCAAGAGCTGGCGGTGGAAGAGCTCCCATGAGTCGTCGCGCAGCCGCTCGATCGGCGCGCCCTCGAAGCGACGGTAGAACGAGCGAAGGAAGTCGCCCCGGTCGCGGCGGTCCAGCGCGAGGAGTGACGGGCCCTGGCGCACGAGGTCGGCGACGAATCGGGCGCGGCGCGACGGCGAGAGATGCCGGCTGGCCAGCCAGGCGTAGGTGTCGACGACGTTCGAAGACATGAGCGTGTGCTCGAGGTCGAAGACGGCGAGATGCCGGTCCGGCGAGAGGATGGCCCGTCGCTGCCGTTCCGGGCGCTTGTCGACGACAGACTTGCCGGGCTTCGTCCGCACCCGGGTGTGCTCGAGCACAGACGGCAGGTGTACGTCGAGCACGTAGCGGTCCCAGTCGATCACGGCCGGGTCGAACTCGAACCGCGCGTCGTGGTCGGCGTCCAACTCCTGACGGAGCTCGAGCAAGTTGTCGACCCTGTAGCGAGCATCGGTCTCCGTATAGGCGCCGTACAGCTCGACGTAGCCGAGTGCGCGTTTGGCCATCGCGTGGCGGTCTTCGATGCGGGCGGCCAGCTGCGCCTGTCTGCCCCGGATCGGCAAGGCAGTGATCAGTTTTTCCACGAATGTCATGAGCGTGTCCGCGCGGCGGAGCTGGCGCTGCACCCTGCCGCGCCCTGGAAAGGACCACTCGGGCACGTTGATGGGCTGACCCCGGTCGTCGTAGAGCGGGTTCCGTTGGAAGAATCCGGTGGCAAGGTCCACCAGGCGCCCGTAGCGGAGCGGGTTCCGCACGCCCGAGGCGACCTGGTACACCTTCGGCCGGCCGGGTTCGGGACCGCGCGCTGCCACGGCGAGGATGGCGGCGACGACGAGGTCGACCGGGATCACGTCGACGATGCCCTCGGGCACACCGGGGAACTCGGCGAGCAGGCCGCGCGCGAACGACACGATGATCGGTTCGGCCATGCGGAAGCCACGGATCCAGCCAGGCCGCGGCTCCACGAGAGCCGACTCGATAATCGACGGCCGTACGAAAGTGATCGGGACGTTGCCCTCCCACTGCTCGACGAGCGCGCGCTCGCCGAGCGCCTTGGTGAAGGGATAGGCGTCGGGCCAGCCGAGCGACAACGCGCGAGCGGTGCCCGCCTGGACCAGCTGGTCGCTGACCCACTCTTCGCGGACCTTCTCCGAGCGTGCGGCGATGAGGTGGTCGCCGGCAGCACCGATCTCGCCGCGTGCCTTCTTCGTGAATTCACGGAGCCTTTCGGGCTTGCGCGACTCGGCCTGGAGGTCGTCGCGCAGGCGTCGGGCGGACGTGACCTCCTCTTCCCACGGGACGTCGAGCGTGAAGCGGTTCTCGCTGAGCAGCTCCTCCTTGGCTTCCCCCTGGTGCGTGCTCGCGACGTACGCAGTCGACACTGCGATCAGATGGGCGGCCGATCCGGCGTCGACCATCGCTGCGGCAACCCGGGAAGGCCCGAGCAGGTTGATTTCGACCGCCTGGCTGAGCGGCGCGTCGAAGGACACCGTGGCGGCGGAATGGATGACGATGTCGGCGTCGGCGAGCGCACTCCGGCCGTCTTCGTCGAGGCCGAGACCATCGCGTCCGACGTCACCCGCTACGGCGCGGACCCGTTGCTCGACCACCCGCGGGAACTCCTCGCCGAGCTCCGTACGCAGGCGGTCGAAGCAGTCGTTCTTGATCACCTCGCGGGCGAGCCGAGCGGCTGGGTCGGCGCGGCGCCCGGGCCGCACGAGGACCGTCACCTCCGCTTCCGGCACGCAGCGGAGGATCCGCTCGACCAGAGCGGTCCCCAAGAACCCGGTAGCACCGGTGATGAAGAAACGCTTCCCACGGAGATCCCGCTCGATGGGCATCAGAAATGTCTAGCACCACGGGCCGAATCTGTCTACCATTTGGTAAGTGACCAGCTCGCAGGGGAACCCGTCAACGAGCGACCGCATCCTCGATGCGGCCCTGTCGTCTTTCGCGAGCAGGGGTTATGGGGCGACCTCGCTCGACAGCGTGGCCAAGAGCCTGGACCTCACAAAGCAATCGATTCTCTACTGGTTCCCCTCGAAGGACGCGCTCCTCGAAGCGGTCATCGCCCGCAGCGCCGCCGACCTGTCGGCCGTTCTCGAGACCGCCCTGCAGGGTGCGGGGGAGGGCTGGGTCCGGGTCGAAGCGGTCGTGCGGTCAGTCTTTCGACTCGCCGCGCGCCAGCCCGAGTTGCTCGGATTGCTCCGGGAGGTCGGGAGGCTCGGTCCGCCGGCCGCCACGCAAATGACACTGGCCCTCGACCCGCTGGTTCAGCGGGCCTCGTCATTTCTGGAAGCCGAGATGGACGCGGGCACCATGAGGCGGCATGACCCAGGGCTGTTGCTGTTAGCCATCTACTCCACAGTCATCGGCATGGTGACCGAGGTCGAGGTGCTCCGGGCGCTGGGCGAGGAGCCGACCGCCCGATCGCTCGTCCGACGGCGGACGGACGTGCTGCAGCTGCTGCGCTCTGCGCTGTTGATTGAGCCGGCCGGGTGATCAGCCACCCGGCTACTCCGTTGGCTTCGGGATCTTCTTCCGGGGCGGAGCTTTCGGGGTGTAACGCTTGTTGGCGGTCGGCGGCTTGCGCTCGGCAGGGGTCGCCGTGGCTTTGGAGCGAGTCGTCGCCCCCTTGGTGCGGTCGCGGCCGCGCGGCCGGCTTGCAGCCTCCCGGGCGATGAGCTTCGAGTTCGTTGTCCCGTAGCGGTTGATTCGCCAGGCCCGCAGCATGAACCACCCGCCAAGGAGGATGAAGACGAACCCGATGAGTCCGAAGGGCAGGGTGAATGCAAAGCCGATCAGGAAGAGGGCAAACGTGACGAACGTGCGCTTGTTCTTCCAGAGGGCCACACCTCCTAAAACGCACATCAGAAGGATCACCCCGGCAAGCAGCCACGCGTCGGGGGCAACGGCGATGGAATTCTTTCCCGCCTTTGTCACCTTGTTGGCCGAGTTGATGTAGATGGCGGCTCCGAGTGCGGCGGCTGCCGCCAAGGCCAGGGCCCAGCGCGCCAGCTTCTGCTCGAGCGGGTCGAGCGTGGACATCGCCGCTCTGCGTTTCTCTGGGGGGATGATCTGGTCCGGCTCCGCCGCCGTGTCCGCACGACCGGAAGGAGAAGGCATGGAGAAGGCGCTTTTGAGTCGGGAACTCCAGGTCTGAGGCCCCTTGTTGCCGTCGCCGGTGGTCCACGTCATAAGGAACTCAGGGTACCGGCGCACCTGGGACCTCCCAAATCACCCCCGCTGGGCAGGCGGGGAACAAGGCGCGGACTACGGTTGTGCTCCGGCATTGCCCCGGACGGGGCGCTTAGCTCAGCTGGTTAGAGCGCAGCCTTCACACGGCTGAGGTCGTGGGTTCGAGTCCCGCAGCGCCCACCCTGTTTTTCCTGGTCACCGAGTTGCGCGTCGTCAGTGCTCTCTTCGTCTTCCCGTTTTGCGCGCGCTGACGCGCGAAGGAATCGACTTCGATCGCGCGCCATCGCGCACGAAGAGCATCCTCGGTGTCGTCGCGGCCGCGTTGAGCGAGCGCATCGAGCGAGTCGTTGAGGGCGCTCTCGGAGCCCGGAAACAGGTGGCCGTAGCGGTCGAGGGTGAAGCTGACCGACGTGTGTCCCGCGCGCACTGCGACTTCTTTGGGATGCGCGCCGGCGGCGATCCAGAGGGCGACTGCTGTGTGACGGAGGTCGTGAGGCCGTAGGTGCCCCAGCCCGGCCGCCTTCAGTGCCGGCACCCAGAACCGTCGGCGCCAGACGTTCAGGGCCACTGGGCCGCCCTCTGGCGCCGTGAAGACGAGGTCTTCGAGCTCACGGGCATGGGCAGCCAAGTGGTCCCCGAGGGGCTCCGCGGCGACTCTGGGGAGCGGCACGGTGCGATGACCGGCCCGGGTTTTGGGAGGTCCGAAGTGAAGATGACCTCCGACGTCGACGACGGTCTCGGCGATCGTGACTCGCCGATGCAGAACGTCGACCCGCTTGGTGCGAAGTCCGAAGAGCTCGCCAGCACGGAGGCCGCCGTACGCGGCAAGAAGGACGGCAGCCTGATAGCGAGGGTGCATGGCTTCGGCAAGGTCCGAGACTTGTGCGGTGGTGAGAAAGCGCATCTCGATGCGCTCGATGCGGGGCAGCTTGACGCCTTCACGGGGCGACGACTGGAGCATCCGAGCTTGTACGGCCGAGCGCATCAGTTTGTTCAGCAGCTGCGCTGCCTTCGTGACGGTCGACGCAGCCAGGCCGCTTGCAGCCAGGTCCGCGACCCACGTTCTCACCTCCATATGGTCGATCTCGCCCAGTGGAACGCCACCGAAGCGAGGGAGTAGATAACGCTTGAGATATCCGAGGTCTCTTGCTCGGCTCGAGGGTCGGAGGTCAACGGTTGTGGCCGACCACTGGTTCGCCCAGTCCGAGAAGAGGACGAGTGCTCCCGTCGGGTCGATCCAAAGTCCTCGTCGCATCTCGGCTTGAACAGTCGACAGATAGGCGTTGGCGTCAGCCTTGTACGCGAAGGTAACTGGAGCCACGTGACGGCGGCCGAGGTGCCAATAGCTGGCTTGCCATCGGCCCGAGCGCATCTTCCGAAGCGAACCGAACTGACGACGACCCGTCATCGACAGCTACTCGACAGCTGGGCAATGTTCGACAAGAGGA
>CAVUVM010000007.1:0-135428 GCA_963744935.1 uncultured Acidimicrobiaceae bacterium | reverse complement strand
GGAGTGGCGGTAGCAGAAGAGCATCCGGGCGGATCCACCCACACGAAACCGCCCTCCACCGTGACCACGACCATTCATCCCGGGACTCCGGATCAAGTCTCAACGACAACGACCCCGACACGCACGACGCCTTCCCCTTCAGTCGGCGGGTCGAGCTCCGTCGCAACCTCTGCACCAACGGCTACGCCTCCGACGAGCGCGCCCACAACAACGCCGGCGACAAGCCTGCCTACGACCACCTCGACTCAGCCGGTCGTGACGTCCGGCGGGACTTCGAGGTAGAGGTTCGCTCCTGCCGGCTCCTCCTCCAACATCTGCTGGGAAGGTGCACGACGAGACCCCTGTCCGGGGCGGGCGCCCAAACCACCACTTACTCCTGATTCCAATCTCACCAACGAAATTCAATGGGAGGCTTCTCCGCCGGGCCCGAGACACGCTCGCCTCGTACAAGCTCTCGAGATGGTGTGACAAGGTGGGCCGGCTTGCGCCGGGGGGAACGCGGCCTCATGGGCGATCGGGACCTTCAGTCCATATGAAGTGTGCCTCAGGATCCTGCAATGTTGTACGTGAGCGGTTCCAACCGAATGAAGGAGGCAAGTCGTGATTGCCTTATCAGACGGACATCTCGCAGGTGCAAGTATCGGGCAGCAGGAACTCTACGACGCCCTCTTGGACCACGAGCGCGAAGAGAGCGAAGTTATCGCGGAGTATGAGGCGTTCGCCGAGAGTGCACCCTCCGAGGCGGTGCGATACCTCATCCGCATGGTTCTCGATGACGAGAAGAGGCACCACCGAGTGCTCTCTGAGCTGGCACACGCGGTGCGCGCTGATGCCACCTTTGACAGATCGGGTACCCGTTTCCCCTTTCTCGACGTACATCGTCGTGATCAGTCACTACTCCACGCGACCGACCGCTTTATCGCAATCGAACGCAAGGATCGCGCCGAGCTAAAGCGCCTTGCGCGCAAGGTTGGGCGAGTTGGAGGCGAGCTAGACGCATTCGTGATTGGCCTCCTCCAAGAAGATACCCAGCGCCACATCCGGATCCTTCGTTTCATTCGCCAGTCTGTCCGCAAGTCTCCTTTGCGCTGAGAACCGCACCGATCCCGCTTTCACGGTCTGATCAAATGGACATCGGTTCAGAAGTAGTCGTGTAGGTACCGGAGCCAGAGTGTCGTGGACCTGCCGGAGCAGCACAGCCCTGACCGGTACGACGAGCGGAAGACGGTGCGGAAGACGGGATTCGAACCCGCGACCCTCACCTTGGCAAGGTGAGGGAATTCGTCTTGGAGGTCTGCTCCAGTCCGGTGGAGTGCAGTTCTATCCATCCAGTTTCCACCTCGTCCACACAGTCCGTCGCTGTAGTAGAGCGCTCTACTTCGAGCCACCACTGCACTTCGTTCTCGAGTCTTGGAGCGAGCGGCTACGCACCCACTCCCAGCGGGGCGGACTCTGTCGTGATCAACTCGAGCTTGTTCGGCTTGTGTAATAACTCGATCAAGGAGGTCGCACGAGCATCATGCGACAGCGGGAGAGTCCCCCAGGTCTTGGCCAAGCACCCAGAGCTGGTCTCCAGGTTTCAAGACGACGTCGCCGGTCGGGGCCAGAATTCGACCGTCGCGGGTAATTGAGGTCACGAGGGTCCCTTCGGGAAGACCGGCCAGGCGCAGTGGCCGACCGGAGAACGTGGAGTCCTGGGTCACGGTCACCTCGAACGCGCCTGCTGATGTACCAAGCGCACCGACGCGCTCAGCCGAAGCCAGGAGCTCTCGGCGATAAGCCTGCACCAAGTCGGAAATGGAGAGGGTGGCCACGACATGACGATCGTCGTCGAGCACGGGCACCCACGACATGTGCGCCGAAGCGATCGATTCGAGGGCCGTGTCGAGCCGACTGCCCTGTGAGATGGCTGGAGCGCCAGCGTCCGCCAGGGTTCCTACGGTTGCCTCTTGTTCTGAAGACTTCCCAAGCTCACTCACAGAGAGCGTTCCTTCGAAACGGCCCGCCGCGTCCACGACTGGCGCACCGAGCACGTCTGCCCTGCCGCAGCGCTCACGCGCCTCGCGCACCGTCGCCGACGTCGGCAATAGAAGTCGGGGTGGGGCCATGGCGAGCGATGTCGGGATAGTGGCCAACAGCGGCAGCCCCGCCATCAGGCGCTGCGCCTCGGTGTCAGCCCGGCTGCGGATCTGGCTTCGATAGATGGAGTCGTCGAAGTGGTGCACGATGAGCCACGCGATGCCCACCCCAAGCAAAGCGGGTGTCAGGATCGAGAGGCTGCCGGTCATCTCGGCCACCATCAGCATGACGGCCAGGGGTGCACGCGAGATGCTGCCGAAGCAGCACATCATGCCGACGATCACGTAGGGCGATGGATCGTGGCCCATGGAAGGCGCGATGGGCTCGAAAAGTCGCCAGACGGCCGCACCCATGAAGGCACCGATCACCATGCCAGGACCAAAGATGCCTCCCGATCCGCCCGAGCCGATCGAGAGACCAGTAGTGACGATGCGGGCGAAGGGAACGATCAGCACGATCCACAACGGGATGCCGAGCAATTCTGGGCCGAGGGATTTCTGGATCCAGCCGTAGCCCGTGCCAAGTACCTCGGGAATGACGATCCCGATGGCACCCACCATGAGGCCACCGATCGCTGGCTTCACCCATTTGGGGAGTCGGGGGATACCGGTAGAGACTTGGGCGATGCCGTAGAAGCCCTTTGCGTAGAGGAGCCCGAGCAGTCCTCCGAGGACGCCGATGAGAGCGAACCACCCAAGCTGAGCGGGATCATCGAAGCGGTAGGACCCGACGTAGCCGAAGAGGGGCCCGAAACCCTCAACCGAGCCGAAGATGGCGTAGCTGACCGATGAGGCGATGAAGCACGGCAAGAGGGCGGCCGGGTCGAAGTCGTCGCGGTAGAGGATTTCCGAGGCGAGGACCGCGCCGCCGAGGGGTGCGCCGAAGATGGCCCCGATACCGGAGCCGATCCCCGTCGCTACTGCAATGCGTCCGTCGGAGGGCTCGAGTTCGAGCACGCGCGTCAGCAGCGACCCGAAGCCGGCGCTGATCTGACCGGTTGGCCCCTCTCGACCACCGGAACCACCGGAGCCGATGGTCAGGGCAGAGGCAACGATCTTGACGATGACGGCGCGGAAGCGCACGCCCTTGGGGTTGTGGTGCACCGCTGCGATGGCGGCGTCGGTGCCGTGGCCTTCGGCTTCGGGCGCGAAGCGGTATACCAACAATGCGCCCAGCAGCGCCCCGGTGCCGGCGACCAGTGGCAGCATCCACGGCCTGGCCGCGTGCGCCGAACCGGCCACGTGTCCCTCCGCAGCGGGGGTCGGGACGCTGTACCCGGCAAGGGTCTGCAAGAAGAAGTGCGTGCAAAGCCGCAAGGCTTCGTAGAAGACCACTGCTCCGAGACCCGCGATGAAACCGATTGCGATTCCGAGCACGATCCAGCGCTGGAGGTAAGACGCCGAGCGGAGCCGGCGGCCCAATGCCGCTGCCCCCCGACGGGCGCGAATCGAGCGACTCGGATGTGGAGCCTGCGACTCCTCGCTCACCGGCCCCGGTTCACAGGTCCCACCCGGTGCTCCAATCCTGCTCAGGGACCTCGCCCGCGCTCTGCGCCAAATGGCGAAGGGCATCGACAACCCCGCCGCGGGACTCAGTGGGAATCGAGACGATCAACTGCTCGATCTCGGCTCGCCTCCGGGCCGTCACGGTGTCGACGAAAAGGCGGCCTGCCGTCGACAGGGCAATGCGCACCTGGCGTCGGTCACGTCGATCGACGCGGCGCGTCACCAGGCCCTTCTTCACCAAGCGGTCGCACATCCTCGAAGCGGTCGGTGGGGTCACCGCGACTGCCTCGGCCAGGGCGGCCACTCGCTGGGGTCCGCGCGAAGCCAAGACGACCAATGAGCGGTACTGGGTGAGCGTGACCTCCTCCCCCACGTCAGCGAGTGATCGGGCGGCGATGGCCACGAGCACCCGGCTGGCGCTGAGCACGGCGTCGACCAACTGGTCCTCCCCTGGAGTCGCCCCCGCCATTGGTTGCATAGTGCATCTATTGTATAAGGCATTGGGTTTACGCCCAAGCTGGCGCTCTTGGACACTGCGGCCGTCCTCCATGCCGGTGCAGACGAGCCCAGGCAACAGAGGTTGCGACGGTTGCAGTCCGCTTGGCCTTTGTCCTGAGGGGATCTGGAGTGCACCCGCAGTGCTAGCCCTGCGGAATCGCTGCTCGCCGTCGCTTGCACGTGGGCTACCGGGGTCGTCAAGTCCCTGACCAGACGTAAGAGCGCCGCTGAGCGCACCCCCAGGGACCCTTCTCGTGCGGGGGCAAGTGCGCTACGCACCACGCCTCTGTCGTGAAAACTGGCAACACTTGATCGAAGCGAGGCAACATGGACCGGCTCCGTCCGTATCGAGACCAGCTTGCCCTCGCCGCTGCCATTGTCCTGCCACTCGGTGTCACGGCCCTCTTGGTTCCGTTCCCGCGAGCTTTGCGAACACGGCGTCGGCTCTGATACTCGTAGCTGTGATCGTGGCGGTCGCCGCACTCGGTAACCGCTTCAGCGGCTTTGTGGCAACGCTGAGCGCCACGGTGTGGTTTGACTATTTGTTGACCCAGCCCTACGAGAGGTTCGCCATCACCCATCGCCCGGACATCGAGACAGCCGTCTGCCTCTTCGTCGTCGGGATCATCGTCACTGAACTCGCTGCTCGCAACCATCATCATCATGTAGCTGCAGCGGTAGAGTCCGACTACGTTGCTCTGATCTACGAAGTGTCCGAGCTCGTTGCCTCTGGCGCACCAGCGTCCGACATAGTCGAACGCGTAAACCGCACGCTGGTGGAGTTGCTGCACCTCCGAGCCTGTCGCTACGAGGATGGCTCGAGCGCTCGACCGATGATGCGCCTCGATCACGACGCTCAGGTGTTCTTGGGCGGAAGGCTCTGGGGCGTCGATCGCATGGGCCTGCCTGGACCAGAGATCGAGCTCCTCGTCGAGCACAGGGGCAAGACCCTGGGTCACTTCCTCCTCACACCGACCCCGGGTTATGAGCTGGCGCTTGAACCTCGCGTGGTCGCCGTCGCCCTCGCCGACCAGGTCGGTGCATCGCTTGGTCCTCACCTGCGCAGCGCATAGAGACAAGCAGCGCAGAGAGACAAGAACTCGAGCGGACCACACCCGCACGCTGCTCAGGTCAAGGTAAGACGCGCCACAACGAACGAAACGCAGGCGTCACGCCTCCTGACGCGACTTTAGATTACGGACGCGAGGGTCCGCTCGTGGACAAAGCTGTAAAGCGTGTCTGCAACCGCATCGCTTCGGCAAAATGACGCTCAGATCCTCAGTCGATCGGGCGATAACTCGCTCAGTGCGAGGGCGCCGTCGAGAGCGCGGCGCAGAGCTAGCGCGTCTCGGCGCGCCTGCGAGAGAACAAGGCCGCCTTGAACACTGGCCAGAGTCGAGTAGGCGAGCCAAGCGACGTCGGCATCGGGCCGAAGGGACAACAGACTTCACCATGGCGGCGCGCTGATTAGATCGGGTGATCGGAATCGCTGCCGCCGCGACGCGGCACGTGGCCTTCAGACTCGCCACTAGCCGCGTCGTCGCAGCTCGACGGCCGGTTGATCCCGAGGCTCTCGCAGTACGATCCGGTAATACAACTCCATAGCGGGGCGCCGGGAAGCCTGGTCGGCACCATGCTTGGGTTTCTCGTGCCCACCACGGCCCCCCTGTGGCTCGATTTCGTCGGGCTGTTCGGGAGCCTGGTCGTGCTCGCCATCAGCGGGGATCAGTTCGTAATCGCCCTGGCACGCATCTCCGCCTCGGTGCGTGTCCGACCGACGGTTTCGGCCGCACTGGTCGGCGGCCTCGGCACCAGCATCGCGGAGCTCATCGTGGCCGGTGTGGCCGCGACCAAGTCGGCCAGCCTGGCCATAGGGAGCCTGGTGGGGTCCATCGTCGCCAATGTCTGTCTGGCGTTGGCGTTAGCGGCACTAATCATCCCCCTGAAAGGTTGACTCGGCGACCGTCCGGAGGGAGGCCCCGATCAGCGTCGCGTCGGTCGTGCTGTTCGCCATCCTCGCCGCTGGGGGTCTCAACATGGTCAAGGGCCTCTTCATGTTGGTTGCGCTCGGCACCGCAGTTGCCGCGTTGCTTTTCGGACAGCGACACCAAAGAGAGGACCCGCTCGGATCCGAGATGGCCGAATTCGCCTCCACCAGGTCACGGCGCTCGTCTGTCGAGCCTTTTCGGGCGATCGGCATGCTCGTCTTCATGCTCGGTGGCGCCGAAGTCATGGTGACTTCTTCTCTCGGCGTGGCGAAACACCTCGGATTCTCCCAGGGAGTGGCAGGGCTCACCCTCGTTGGCATCGGCACCTCGGCGCCGCTCATCGCCGCGTCGATCCAAGCGGCGCGCAAGGGCGAGCATGACCTCGTCGTCGGGAACGTGCTCGGCGGCAACCTCTTCATCGCCCTCGGCGGCGGGGCCGTTGTCGGACTCCTTGCGTCGACAAAGTCGGTCCACGTCGGCGATGCCGCGCTCGCGCTCATGACCGTGGTTGTGGTCGCGTCGTGGCTCGCCATGGCGAGGGGAGCGATCCTCCGACGCTCGGAAGCGATCGTCCTGGTGCTCGCGTACGCGGCCTGCCTTCCCTTCGTTAGTCGCTGAGTCCCCGCCGGCCTAAGCCGGGCCGCCGCAATTTCTTTGGAGTGGCGCGGCGCCTACTGCTGCGTATACGGGCTAGTGCAGCTGGTCCTCCAATGCCCGGGTTGTGCGAACCGCGACCCTCACCTTGGCAAACCAAGGTCGTGACTCTCATCCCCCTGGGTCCCGCGAGCCCCCGAAAAAAAGGGTCCGTCCGCCCGTTTATCCACCGTGTCCGCTGACTCCGCCCGCGCAGCGAAGCGCCGAAAAAGGTCGCTAGCCAGCGCAGGCCAACCGCCCGGCAGTCTGGGCGGCGACGAGGAGGGTACCCCGGGACATCCTGGGCTCAGAGGTGACGTTGAGCACTCACTTTGGGGACTTCTGTCCCTATGCGCCATGGACGGCCCCGCCACAGAATTGCTCGAGAAAGAGGTTTCTCGCGATGGCAGACGCAGAGAAGAGTTCGAGGGCTGTCGACACCATGAGCGGCTCGGACGCTCTGCTGTGGACGATCGGTTCCGACCCGGTCATGCGCCCGACCATCGTGGCTCTCATGGTCCTGGACGGGAAGCCTGACTGGGCAGAGGTCCGGGCGCGCGTCGCAGGGCTGACCGAGGCGGTCCCTCGCCTGCGCTCATGCGCGGTGACCCGGGCCCCGGGCCGGGGACGACCACAGTTCGTGCTGGACGAGACCTTCGAGCTGGACACGCATCTCCGCCGCATGCGGCTGCCCGAACACGGGGTCCTGCGGGACGTCCTCGACATGGCCCAGACGATGGCCACAAGCGGGTTCGACGCTGCGCTGCCGCTGTGGGAAGCCGTCCTCGTCGAGGAGTCGGATGTCGATCGGGCCGTCCTCGTCATGAAAGTCCATCACGCCCTCATCGACGGCGTGGGCGGCCTTGCCGTGCTTGCGCAGCTCTTCGACGCCGTCCGTCCGGTGCCGCACGCGGGTGTCGGGGCACAGCCGGCATCGGAGGGTTCGGATCCCCCGCCGCACCACTCTGCCCTTGACCGAGTGCCGGTCCTTCCCTCTGCGCTGCGGCTCGTCGGGGACGCGCTCGAGGCGGCGACGCATCCGGTCCGCTCACTCGGCCAGCTGGTTGCCGTAGGCAGCTCGGTCGCTCGGCTGATGGCTCCCGCAAGGAGACCGATGTCGCCGATCATGACCGGGCGCAGCCTCCGGCGCCACGTCGAGATCATCGACCTCGACCTCACGACTCTCAAGTGTGCCGCCAAGGCGTGGGGTGGCACGGTGAATGACGTGTTCGTCGCGTCGGTCGTGCGCGGCCTCACCCTCTACCATGACCAGCACGGCGTCGAAGTATCGGGCTTCCGCGCCCTGATGCCGGTGAATGTGCGTGACACAGCGGATCGCGAGGGCGGCAATCACTTCGTGCCGGCCCGGTTCGTCATCCCCGTCCATCGCGACATCGCGGACGGTGTCGCAGAGGTCAGACGGCACGCCGAGCAGTGGAAGCACGCGCCGGGCCTCGCCATGAGCGATGTCCTGGCGACCGGGTTGAGCGCCCTGCCCGCCGCGGTGTCACGCGGCCTTTGGAGCTCGATGCTCATGGGTGACGACTTCTGCATCACGAATATCCCAGGACCTCCCTTCCAGGCCTTCCTGGCCGGTGTCGCGGTCGAAGGCATCTATGCGGTCTCACCACCATCGGGGGCCGCGCTCAACGTGTCACTGGTCTCCACGGGGGAACGAGCGTGCGTCACCGTCACCACCGACGTCGCGGCCGTCCCCGACAGTGCGAAGCTCGCCGGCTGCCTCGAGGACGGTTTCTCCGAGGTCTGCTCCGCTCGCCCACCGGGCCCCGCACAGTCGACATGACAGCCTCAGTCGACCTCCTGACGGAGCTTGATGCGTCGTTCCTGTACATGGAATCCTCCAACACACCTATGCACATGGGCTCGATCGGGATCTTCGAGGGGAGCCCACTGCATGACGCCCGCGGATGCCTCCGGCTCGACGAGGTGCGGGCCCAGGTGCAGAGCCGACTGCATCTGGTGCCGAAGCTGCGTAAGGTCGTCCGACTCCCCCTCCTGGGCGAGGCCGCACCGGTGTGGGTGGATGACCCCGACTTCGACATCACCGGGCACGTGCGCGCGGCGGCGGTACCTGAGCCCGGCGACGAAGCCCATTTGTTGGCGTTCTGCGCCCGACTGATGTCGTCCCCACTCGATCGCGACCGCCCGCTCTGGGAAATCTGGCTCATCGACGGACTCGAGGACGGGCGCGTGGCGGTGTTCGAGATGATCCACCACTGCATGGCAGACGGCCTGGCCGGCGTCGAGCTCGCCAGTGCCCTGCTCGACATCGAGGCCCGTCCGCCGGACCACCGCAACGCGGACTGGTGGGAGCCTGCTCCGGCGCCCCGGAGGCTCGCGGTGATCGCCGACGGACTGGCCCAATTCGGCGGGGTCGTGTCGGTGGTCGCGGCGGACGCGTGGCATGCCGCATGGCACCCGTCTCAGGCGGGTCGCGTACTCTCGCGCTACACCTCCGCGTTCTACGACCTTCTCTTCCCGACGCCCGTAGCTCCGCATCTGTCACTGAATGCTCCGGTTGGGTTCGATCGCCGCGCCCTCGTCGTCCGTCAACGAATCGAAGACCTCCGCCGGGCCGAGCATCTTTTCGGCGTGACGCTCAACGACCTACTTCTGACAGCGGTCGCGGCCGGCGTGCACGATCTCCTCTCGGCCCGAGGCGAGGTTATGGATGGCCGCCAGTTGCAGGTGCTCGTCCCGGTCGGAACAGACCATCGCGGCGACCACCGGTTGGGCAACGAGATCTCGGCCATGTTGGTGCGGCTCCCGATCAGTGCCGCCCCGGCGGTGGAGCGGCTCCGTGAGGTGGCCAGGGCACAGCGCTCCCATAAGGAGCACGGCCAGGCACGGGCGACGCACCTATTGTTGTCCTCACTCAACACTTTGCCCCCGGCGGCGGTATCGGCCGCCAGTCACCTCATGCACCATCAGCCCTTCGTCAACCTGGTCGTGACCAACGTGCCCGGGCCCGACGTACCGTTCTACCTGCTGGGGGCTCGCATGCTCGAAGTCATCCCCTTCGTCCCGCTGGGGGGCAACCTAAGCGTGGGCGTGGCGGCGCTCTCCTACAACGGCCTCTTCACGATCGGCGTCCTCGTCGACCCCGACGCCTGCCCTGATGCTGACATCCTCACCGACGGAATCGGCCGATGTTTCGCCGAGCTCCTCGACCCCAGGGCAGTCGGAGCCCGCAAGCAAGTGTCAGCTTATTAATTGGGTCCCGATAAGAATCCCCGAGAAACAGGAGATCCCCTGTGGGTGACGAGAGGGCATCGGCACACATCAAGCAGAGGATCGCGGTAGTACTGACGAAGCAAACGCCTACATGTCTTTCAGTCGTTCCGGAGACGTGAAGTTGCCCTCCGCCCGACTCCGAGTCGGTCATGATGTCGCTGAGTACAAGGGCATTCGCACTAAGA
This sequence comes from uncultured Acidimicrobiaceae bacterium, assembly GCA_963744935.1. GTDB lineage: Bacteria > Actinomycetota > Acidimicrobiia > Acidimicrobiales > RAAP-2 > Bog-473. Next base: position 125,285 of record CAVUVM010000007.1, on the reverse strand, counting down.
GCTGGCTTCATCTGGCCGCCTCATGGCATGCATCTCAGGACGTCAGAAGCCGCCAGGATCCGACGAATGTCTTCCGTCCTGCAGATCAGCTCACTCCCTGCCGTGCAGTTCTGTCCACCCCAGTTTCCAAACAGTCCATTCAGTCCGCCTCCGTAGTAGAGCGCTTTTCTATCAGCCCAAGTCGAGGGTGTCGGCACGTGAGCTCCTGATTTGATCGGAGGTCACTGGTCCGACTTCAGGTGGCCCATCAGCCCACAACAAAGCGCACAAATCCAGGCGTGGCCCCTTCGGTGCCAGTTCAACCCGAGACAATCCCTACAATGCTCTGTGCAGTCGTCGTCGAGACGGCGCTGCCCTGGAAGTTCGCGTCCCCAAAGGTGAATACTCCGCCGTCGGATGCCGCCTCAAAGTACCCATGTCCAGAAGGACTCGACGCGATGCCCACAATGGGTGCGTTGAGCGCTATGCCTCCCATGGAGCCATAGAACTGGGCGTCGCCGAAGGAGAAGATGCCGCCGTCGGACGCGACGAGCCAGTAACCCAGTCCGTCCGCGGTGGCTGCGATGCCCACGATGGGTGCATTGAGCGCTTTGCCTCCCATGGAGCCATAGAACTGGGCGTCGCCGAAGGAGAAGATGCCGCCGTCGGACGCGACGAGCCAGTAACCCAGTCCGTCCGCGGTGGCTGCGATGCCCACGATGGGTGCGTTGAGCGCTTTGCCTCCCATGGAGCCATAGAACTGGGCGTCGCCGAAGGAGAAGATGCCGCCGTCGGACGCGACGAGCCAGTAACCCAGTCCGTCCGCGGTGGCTGCGATGCCCACGATGGGTGCATTGAGCGCTTTGCCTCCCATGGAGCCATAGAACTGGGCGTCGCCGAACGCGAAGACGCCGCCGTCCGTGCCGGCCATGAGGTAGCCCGCCTCATCCGGGGTCGCCGCCATGCCGATGACGTTCGTGACGAGCGCCCGGGTGTAGGGGGTCCCGAGATAGGTGAGGTAGCTCGCGTTGCCGAAGCCCAGTAGCTGACCGCTCGGACCGGAGAGGTAGTAGCCGCTCTGCGGGCTGGGCATAGCGAGTTCGTAGGCGATGGACCCGTAGACATAGGTGCCCGAGTCGCAGCGGAATTGAAACTGGACTGCCGCGCTCGTCACTGATCCGGTCTGGTCGTACGTCGCTTGGTCGATCTCGGCAGAACCAACCGTGGTCCCACCGTTGCACGAGGGATCGTTCACCAAGTTGAGCCACGTGTCGACGGCCGTCGAATAGCGACCGGGGAGGAGGACCTTGGAGGTGTTGATGACGGAGAACCGGTAGCCGACGGTGTCGAATACGAACAGATGCTGTCCCGAGCCCGGAGCGAGGGTCACCGGTCCTCCATGACTGGTGACATTGCCCGCTGGATCCACGATCACAAAGTTCGAAATGCTGAGTGGAGCCGATGTGGGTACCGCCGCCGATGCGGTGCCCTCGAGCGCCGACAGAGCTGGACTTACCAGCGCCGTGGCGAGTGCTCCAATCGCGACGATACACAGCACCGTTCCGATTCGTCGTACGCTCCTCGTTGCACCAGAGGCTCGAGGGTTCCCGTGATCCTGTTCCATATGCAAGTCCTCACCCAATTGCGGCGCGCTATGGGAAGAGCGAGTTCGCCAGCGCGGCGTCCACCACATTGACTGATGGTCGTTGCCTTTGAATAGGGACATTGGTCCCGGCATGGGACCAAGAGCGGTCCTGCCGAATTCTGGTACCTCGCCACGCTCCAATTCGTACGAACTTCCTCAAATTCCCTGAAGCGCCCATGGACCCGCTTGAGACTCGGAGTGTGGTTGAGCAGGGCATGCTAAGTGTGTCATCCTCGCCATCTCCCTCTCGGCCGCCGGTCACGCCCGTGTTCCCCGGCTATGGACCCACGCACTCCGCATCCCCCCAGGACGAGGCCCGAAAAGGGCCTCTCCCGTTCCTAGGTCGGCCTGTCTGACGTTCCACGCTCGACTCAACGCGAACAGTTGGCCTCAGCGTGGACGAGTAGGTGGCTCTGTCCGATCGAGCAGGCAAGGGCACAACCGATCGAATCAGGTGCCGACACAGAAGGCAGCCAGTCCCACGTCACCTTGACGTGACAGGGTCAGGGCCGAATCGAGAACCCGGCCCATCTCTTCCACGGTCTGCAGTCAATGAGGTCTAAGTACCCTGGTCGCACGGCGTGGGAAGACCCACAATCCTCCCGTGCGACGCCGAATTCCTCTGATATCCATGGTCATCTTGTTGCTGGGCGCTCTTTTTGGCGTGGCCGACTCACCGAGGGCAGCCTCCGGTGACGGCCCGGCCAACGCGCCGGTAGTCGGCATGGCGTCGACGCCCGATGGCAAGGGCTACTGGGAGGTGGGGTCCGACGGCGGCGTCTTCACCTATGGCGACGCCGGCTTCTACGGCTCAGCCGCTGGCCTGCACCTCAACGCGCCGGTAGTCGGCATGGCGTCGACGCTCGATGGCAAGGGCTACTGGGAGGTGGGGTCCGACGGCGGCGTCTTCCCCTACGGCGACGCCGGCTTCTACGGCTCAGCCGCTGGCCTGCACCTCAACGCGCCGGTAGTCGGCATGGCGTCGACGCTCGATGGCAAGGGCTACTGGGAGGTGGGGTCCGACGGCGGCGTCTTCACCTATGGCGACGCCGGCTTCTACGGCTCAGCCGCTGGCCTGCACCTCAACGCGCCGGTAGTCGGCATGGCGTCGACGCTCGATGGCAAGGGCTACTGGGAGGTGGGGTCCGACGGCGGCGTCTTCACCTATGGCGACGCCGGCTTCTACGGCTCAGCCGCTGGCCTGCACCTCAACGCGCCGGTAGTCGGCATGGCGTCGACGCTCGATGGCAAGGGCTACTGGGAGGTGGGGTCCGACGGCGGCGTCTTCACCTACGGCGACGCCGGCTTCTACGGATCTCCTGCCGGTGAACGCGCACCGACGACACAGACCGCGGCCCTCACGGGGACACCGGGTGGCACGGGCTACTGGCTCGTCAGCGCCGAAGGGAGCATCGCCACGTTCGGCGATGCACAATACTTCGGCACTGAGCGGAAAACGATCGCTCTCTACGGAGACTCACTCGGGATGCAGGCGGCGCCGTTCCTCCAGTACCTGGCCGGGGTGTCTGGAGATTCCACGCTCCTGCGTGCCTACAACGGCTGGGCGATCTGCGACGACCTGCAGACTATGGCCAGCGACGCAGCGACTCTGCACCCGTCGGTCGCCCTAATCGAGTTTTCGGGCAACGCCGTGACGCATTGCATGTCGGGGTACACGATGGGCACGACGGCCTATTACGAGAAGTACAAGGCTGACGCGCAACAAGCCATCGACGTCTTCCGCAACAGCGGCATCCCCGTGGTTCTGATCGGAGCTCCCATCAGCGCATGGGCGAATCTGGTCGCCAACCTCGACGTCCTCAATCAGATCTACGCGTCCCTCGCAACGGCCAATCCGGGGGTCACGTATGTCGATGCCGGCCAGTCCGTGTTGGCCGATGGCCAATTCACTTTGACGCTTCCATGTCTTCCGTTCGAGCCCTGCACCGGTCCTGCCGGCACCAACGTGGTGCGGTCGCCCGACGGCGTCCACTTCTGCCCGGATGGGAACACGACAGTCCAGGGTTGGTACAGCCTGTGCGATGTGTATTCATCAGGGGCCTTCCGGTTCGCGCTCGCCATGCTGGCCGCTGCGTCGGGGCAGTAGCGGGTTCTGTCCAGTTCGTCAGCCGCTCCATGGAATCATTCCGGGGGCTCGATGAAGATCGAACGCCTGAACCACTGGAAGGCACTCGACAACCCAGCTGGCCCACTTGGAGCGGAAGACGGTGTGGAGCGGAAGACGGGATTCGAACCCGCGACCCTCACCTTGGCAAGGTGAGGGTTTTCGTCCGCTTAGGTCTGTCGGATCCTCTGAAGTGCGGTTCCGTCCACCCAGTTTCCACCCCGTCCATTGCGTCCGCCGTTGAAGTAGAGCGGTCTACTGTCGATGTTCGCCAGCGAGCAGGCCAGCGTCGACATACGCGGCGTGCACGGCGTCCCGCTGGGCGTCAGCGAGCGGCGGCTGCGGCGGTCTCGACCGGGGGTAGTCACCGACGGGCAGGCCAAGCTCGGATGCAGCAGCTTTGAATGCCGAGCCCCAATGGGTATATGCCGAGTCGACGTTGGACGCTCCAAAGGCACGGTGGAGGTTCGCGATGAGGGCATCGAGCCCCGAGTCGTACCAGTGGTCGATCGCCTCGGACAGCTTGTCGGACACCAGGAGCTCCCATTGCTGGCGGTATATGGGGATGTCCGAGCGTTCGTAGAGATACCCGGTGCCACCCAGGATCCCGGGGGCGCTGATGCCACGTCGCAAGAATCCGCCCCGGTAGGCCAGCATGTCGCACTCCCAAATGACGAGCTCGGGAGCGATTCGGTGGAGCTCGGCGGAGTGGGAAGGACGGAACATCCCGTTCTTCACGGCGCAGATGGCAGGGAACTCCCGCGCCAAATCCGCACACTGCGACGGCGTCAGGATCCACCCCGCGGCGTGGGTGTTAAACAACCCGAGCGCGATGTCCGTCCTCTGGGTGACGTAGCGAAACAACTCTCGGACGGCCTCGAAGGTCCGGGCCTCAAAATACGGAGGGATGAGGAAACAGATGTCGGCACCGGCGGCGGCCGCATGCTGGGTCAGCTCGACCGTCTCGAGGACGTTCGTGCTGGCTGGACAGGCCTCGATCAACGCCCCTGGCTTGAGGGATCGAGCCGCATCGACGGCGACCTCCAAGAGCCGTTTTCGCTCCTGCGTGCTCAGCGCCCAGCACTCACCGACGAGCCCACCCACCCAGAGCCCATCGTGATCCAGCGCACCGATGCAATGAGCGATCAGACCCCGCAGCGCTCCCTCGTCGACGACGTCCCCGCCCTCGCCACTGAACGGGGTGTAGAGGGAGTCGATGATGCCGCGAAGCGCGTCGGGAGCCCAGTCACGAGCGTCTGCTGCGCTGGCCATGATCGGCCTCCTTCCGTTGGACCTGTCTGCCGTCGTTCACGCCTTGGGTCGACTCCGCGGCAGGCCGAGCGACTGCTCGGCGATGAGACTACGCAGCACCTCGCTCGACCCGCCGTAGATGGTGCTGGCTACGGCAGTCCGATAGTGGTACTCGAACACACCACCCTCCACACACTCGGGGTCGGACCAGTCCGCTGTTCCCAAGGGGCCGACCATGTCGAGCACCTCCTTGGACCAGGCGACGTAGGTTTCGGGTCCGAACAGCGCCGCATGCGGCCCCGGCTTGGCACCGAGCTGCTCGAGGAAGGCGACACGAATGCCGAGTAGGTCCGCCACCTCGGCGTCGATCGACAGACGGGCGAGGCGCGCCCGGACCGTGGGGTTTGCGGCAACGGGACGGCCGGCTGGATCGGTCGCCGAAGCCGCCCAGGCGCGCGCTGACTCATAGAGCTGTCGGGTGCGCGAGGACGGTGCCACGCTCTGCTCCGCCTCGAGCGCGGCCCGGATCACGCTCAGCCCGTGATCGGGCTCGCCCACGACCAGATCGTTGGAGACGCGGACCTCGTTGTAGAAGACGATGTTCGTTCGCTCATAGCCCATGGTGTGCACGGGTTGGATCTCGATGCCCGGAGTGTCCAAAGGGACAAGCAGCATGGTGAGGCCTTTCGGACCAATCGATCCGGGCACGCTCCGCGTTAGTAAGAAGCAATAGTTGGCCCGATGCGCGTACGTCGTGAACATTTTCTGGCCGTTGATCACCCAGTCCTCGCCGTCACGGACCGCCCGGGTCCTGCAGGCAAAGACATCGGAACCCCCTTCGGGTTCGGTGAAGCCGAGGCAGATGAGGGTTTTGCCTGCGGCCACGCCGGGGAGAACCCGGGCCTTGAGGTCTTCGGACGCCAGTGCCCGGACGGCGTTGGCGGCGAGCATGGTGGTGCCAGCGCCGATCGTGGGGCCGCCGGCGGCACGTATGGCGCCCAGCACGGCTGCCGCTTCGAACGGGTCGAGGCCGGCACCGCCCTCTTCGGGTGGCCATGTCAGCGCGATCCAACCGCGCGCACCCATGGCCTCCATGAGCGGGCGGTTCACCCCGTCTCCTGAGCGGAGCTCCTCCTCGACGACGGCAGGCGTGACGTGGTCCGCCGCGAAAGCCTCGGCCTCCGCCCGGATGCGTGCGATATGAGCGGGTTCCTCAAAATCCACGAGCGCCCTCGGATTCCGTCGCGAGCTCCGGCAAGATCCCGTCGCCCAGGGCCAAGAGCTCGCGCCCGGGGTCGGCCACGGTGGCCGCCCACGCCAGCGACCTCCGGAAGTACAGCTGGATGTCGCACTCCTGGGTGAAGCCGTAACCACCGTGGATATGCAGGCTGTGCTGCGCGGCGTGACCGGCGAGCTCCGCGGCGAAGATGAAGGCTTGGCGGGCTAACACCTCGGCCTCGGGATGATCCGTGTCGAGAGCCCAGCTCGCCTTCCAGACCAACAGCTGCGCTCCATCCTTGGCGACCAGTGCGTCAGCCAAAGGGTGGGCAACCGCCTGATAGGTCCCGATGGGGATCCCGAAGGCGCACCGCTCTCGGGCGTAGGCAGCGCCAAGTTCGATGGCCTCGGCGGCCAGGCCGACCAGGGCGGCCGCACGCAAAACTCGGACCTCGGCCAGAGCGGCGCAGAAGAGCAGCGCCGCGCCCGGCCCTTCGGAAAGCACCGCTCCGTCGATCGCGCCGCTCCAGCGGGCTAGGGGCAGGGAGCCCATGTTCGAGATGGCCCTGACATCCGTTGGCCGGGGGACGGTGACCAGGCGCCCATCGACGAACGCGAGCACCACGTCGGCCACGGCTCCGTCGGCTAGCACTTGGGTGGGCAGGGAGCCCGGCGCCGGCGGCAATGAGACCATCCGGGCGCCCTCGAGCGCGAGCTGAAGGAGGTCCTTCGCGCCGCACGCCGCCAGAAGTCGGGCGGCGGCGATGGTCTCGGCGAAAGGAACCGGAGCGAGTCGGCGCCCCGCCTCCTCGGCGACCAGAACGAGTTCGAAGAGTCCCGCGCCGGCTCCACCGAGAGCTTCCGGCACACCGATGTGGAGAAGGCCAATGTCCGACATCCGCGCCCAGAGTGAGCCGTCGTAACCGAGCGGTTCGGCGGCACGAACGACATCCGGCGAGCACTCCCGAGAGAACAAAGCGGCGAAGGTCTCCCTCAGCGCTTGCTGCTCCTCTGTGAGCCGGAGGTTCACCGGTCCTCAAGGCCGAGGCGCGTCGGGCGGCCGGCACCTGCGACGGCAAGAAGGGCCCTGCGGAGTCGAATGGCAATATCGGTCACTTCGGTCCCCCAGCGAGCGGACAGCGCAGTTTTGACGGGCTGGCCTGGGGAGAATAGGCTTCTACCACAAAGAAAGTCAAGACTGCCCTTTGGCTGATTTGGATCGATGACCCCTCCTCGCCCGACGCCTAGGCCGCCGCTGGCCGTCGAACCCCTCCCCGCCGAGCTGGCCTCGCTTCCGGCCACGGTCCCGGACCTCTTCAGGGCGCGCGCCACACAGGCTGACGACGCCGTGCTGGTGGCTCCCGGAGGTCGAATGACTTTCGGCGAGGTGGACCGGAAGAGCGCCAGTTTGGCGGCGCGCCTGCTGGCCGCGGGTGTTGGCAAGGGGACCCGAGTCGGTGTGCTCTATCCGAACGGTGGCGGGTGGCTCGTCGCTTGGCTGGCGGCGGCGCGCATCGGCGCCCTTACCGTTCCCCTCTCGACGTTCGCTCCCGGGCCCGAACTCGCACGCGCGTTGCGCCACACCGACGTGCACGCCGTCTTGATGGCCGGTTCGTTTGCTGGCGACTCGCTGACCACTCGCCTGGAGATCGGTCTCCCGGGGCTCTCCGAATCGAGTCCAGATCTCTACCTCGAGGCGGCGCCGCACCTACGCTGGGTGCGCGTTGACAGGAGCACTTCGATCTGGTCGCGGGAGCTCCCGGATCCAGCACCCACGTCGCTCGTTGCAGAGGCCGAGCGCGAAGTGGTTCCGGCGGACCACTTGGTGGTGGTTACCACGTCAGGCGCGACAGCGACGCCCAAGTCGGTCGTTCACACCCACGGATCACTGATCCGGCATGCGGCCCTCCTGGCGGCGCGGCGCGAGCTCGGACCTCACGACCGTATTTACTCCCCCATGCCCTTCTTCTGGGTCGGAGGAATCACCATGGTCGTGCTCGCCGCCTTCTGCTCGGGCGCCGTCGCTGTGGTACAGGAGCGCTTCGAACCGGGTGAAGCTCTTGACCTAATCGAGCGCGAGCGGGTGACCCAGGTTTCATGTTGGCCCAACGCAGCGCGCCAGCTGGCCGAGCACCCGAGCTTCCCCCACCGGGACCTGAGTGCTGTGCGCGGCGGAACGCTGCTCGAGGCGCTCCCGCCAGATTCCCGGCCGCCTTCGCCCGACCTCGCTCCGAACGTCCTGGGCATGACCGAGACCGGGGGGCCGCACACCGGATCCGATGACTCGTACCGGCCGATGCCCGAGCACCTCCGCGCCACCATCGGTCGCGGCCTCCCGGGCATGGAGCATGTCATCGTGTCCCCTGAGACGGGGCTTCCCCAACCTCTGGGGGAGGAAGGTGAGCTCTTCGTTCGCGGCGCTTTCCTCATGGACGGGATCTACAAGCGCGAACGCCACGAGGTGTTCACGCCGGACGGGTGGTATGCGACCGGGGATCTCGGATGGTTCGGCGCCGACGAGCATCTCCGCTTCGCCGGCCGTAGGGGCGCCATGATCAAGACAGGGGGCTCCAACGTGTCGCCCGCCGAGGTGGAGGCGGCGCTCCTCGAACTGCCCCAGGTGAGCGCCGCGTTCGTCTTCGGGATCCCAGCCGGCGACCGGGGCGAGGACGTGGCGGCCGTCGTCGTCCGCCGAGAGCCGGACCGGCTTGACGTCGACGAACTCAGGACCGCTGCACGCTCATGCCTCTCGGGCTACAAGGTGCCCCGCCACATCGAGGTGCTCGACGATACCGATCTGCCGATGCTCCCGACAGGAAAGGTCGACCTGGCGGCGCTCCGAGAGCTCTTCAGGTCGCGACGTTTCGGCTCCCAGCCAGGTTAAGAGTCATGGCGAGCCACACCGTGCCCCCCTGCGCCGGGGAAGTACTGGAGCGGGCGCTCAAGGAACAGCCGACGAGCGAGGCTCTCGTAGCGATCGACCGTCGATTGACTTACGAGCAGCTGGATGTTGAGATCGAAAGGGCGGCCGCGACCATTGGGTCTATTGGCGTCGGGTCCGGTGACGTGGTGGCGGTCAGCCTTCCAAACGCCAGTGATGTCGTCGTGACGTTCCACGCGGTCATGCGTCTTGGCGCCGTGTGGCTCGGGGTCAATCGCAACCTGGCCCCACCCGAGAAGCGCTACGTCCTCGCTGACGCAGGTGCGCGGGTCATGCTCACGGATACAGAGGTCGCCGGTGCACTCGGTCGGTCGCCCGCGCCAACGGACCCACCGGTCTTCGTGGTATCCGGTCCCGAGTGGGGGGAACGCCTCGGGAGACACCCGGGCTTCTATCGGCGGATCCGAAAGGACCCGACGGACCTGGCCGCCATCTCATACACCAGCGGCACGACCGGACGGCCGAAGGGCGTCCTCCATTCGCACCACAACCTCCTGCTCCCCGGTGCTGTCCTCGTGGCGGCCCGCGGATTGGGACCCGAGCTGCGCAAGGGCGACTGCGCTGCGCTGACGATCCTCAACATGCAGGTGACGAGCACACTGCTGGTCCCCCAGGCCGGCGGGACGCAGATCGTCATGGACCGCTCCGACCCGCCCGGTGTGGCGCACTGGATGCGCTCCGAGAAGGTCAACGCCTGGTTCGGTGTCCCCACCCTGCTGCAGGGTCTCGCTCGCTCCGACGAAGTCGTACCCGAGGACCTCGCGTCCCTCTCCGACGTATGGACTGGTGGCTCTTTCCTCCCGTCCCGTACTCGAGCAGAGTTCCAGATCCGGTTCGGCCGGCGGGCGCACGCAACCTACGGACTGACCGAAGTCCCGACCATCGCCACCATCGAAGACCATGGTGAGCCGGAGTGCGATGGATCGAGCGGGAGAGCACTCCCCCACCTCGTCGTCGAGGTGCGAGATGACGATGGGAACGTGCTCCCCTCGGGTCAACAGGGGACGATCACCGTCCGGGCAGCCGACTCCGGTCCGTGGGCAAACGTCTACCGTCCCATGCTCGGGTATCTAGGCAATGAAGAGGCCACGTCGCATGCGTTGCGAGACGGCACGCTGGTGACCGGCGACGTCGGGTTTCTCGACGACTCTGGTCGCCTCTTCGTTACCGACCGGCGCGATGCCCTCATTCTGCGCGGAGGCGCCAACGTGTACCCAGCCGAAGTCGAGCGAGTCCTCCTGCTCATTCCCGGGGTCAAGGGAGCTGCCGTCGTGGGTGTGCCCGACGAACGTCTGGGCCACCGGGTGGCCGCGGCGGTGGAGCTCGATCCCGGCGCTCGGATCGACGAGGCAACTCTGGCCGACCTCTGCTCCGGCGAGCTAGCCCGCTACAAGATCCCGGAACGTTGGGCGTTCGCCAAGCTTCCTCGCAACGCCATGGGCAAGGTCGTCAGGGACCAGGTCGAAGCTTGGTTCCACTCAACCTGAACGGGACACACAAGGGCTTCAATGCAGGCTCGGATCGTCGTACGCAACGCCAATGCCCGATGCACAGAACCGCCAGAGATCCTGAGCCGACAGGGCATCGCTCCCCAAGATTCTTGCGTGCACGGCGACTAGGACCGTGTGATGCATCAGTAGCCCCGCGACTTCAGGGATGAGGTCGGACCGCAGCCGGCCGGTCTCGGCCGCTCCGCACACGAGCTCCACGACAAGCTCGATCTGCGGACGCATAGTCTGCTCGAGGTCACTGGGCCTGCTCTCGGCCAGTCGGTTTCTGAAGGTACTCAGCGCGCGCGACACGGGGTTCCGATCCGCCGTGAGGTCGTAGAGACCATCTATATAGGTGCGCACGCGTTCGACGGGGTCACTGACAGCTTCACAGCGCCGCCGCAGTCTGGGCACGACTTCGGTGGCGAGGATGGTGTCGTGCACCGCGACAAGGAGGTCGTCCTTGCTGGCGAACAACTTGTAGAAGGTCCGAATAGACATATGCGCGCGGTCGATGACTTCCTGCACGGTGAAGTCAGTCGTGCCGCGTTCATGCATAAGCTCCATGGCGGCGGCCACGAAACGGTCGCTCCGATCCTGGGCTCGCTCACGAGCGCTGGCCAGCGAACGCTCGACGCTGTTCCTCTTCCAGGCTGGCATGGCCTCGCCATCAGGGACTTGTACCTTCGCGTTTCGTTCAACGGACATGTCGTCGACCATCAGGCCGATGCACTCGGAGCACCGGCAGCACGCTGGTTGAGAAAACCAGAAATGATCCGGGCCACCTCTTCGGTATGACTCTTGTGGACTGCGTGAGCTGCGCCGTCGACGACGACCAGGCGGGAGTGGGGGTGGTGCTCTTCCATCACCTGCGCCTGACGGATGCGGCGAGGGTCGTCGCGACTCCCCGCCACCAGCAACACCGGACATCGCATGGCGGCGATCCGCGCTAGATCTGCCTTCGGACGCACAGCGGCGCGCCGGCAAAGTTCGAGCATGACCTCCAGCCAGTGATCCTCGCCGTGCGTGTCCATGTGCAGTCGTCGGAGCGAGTCGGGCCAGGTAGCGACGAGACGCTCACGGCTGGGCACGCTCGACTTCGGATCCCCGAGACCTGGACTCAGCAAGACGAGGCTCCGACAGGTCTCTGGATGCGTGAGCTCCAGATCGAGGGCGACTTCGGCACCGAAGGAAAACCCCATCACATGCGGGCGCCCGAGATCGAGCTCGTCGACGAGGGCCAGCAGGTCGCCGACCACGTGCTCGATGCTGAGGGCACCGGGGCGGTGCTCCGACATGCGGTGACTCCTCAGGTCGGGTATGACGAGCTGAAAGCTGTCGGCGAGCCGGCCGGCGAGCTTGCTCCACTCATGCATTCCGGCGCCGGTCGCGCCGTGAACACACAGAATCGGCTCGCCACTCCCGATCACTTCGTAGTGGAGTGTGAGGCCGTCGCTGACATAGGTCGCCATGGTGTGTTCCCTCGAGACCAGGTCGGATCATCAGATTCTCCTAGAAAGCAATCGCTATTCTAGCTGGCAGGCGGGCGGTCGGCGGCTCGTCGCATCCCGCTCCGAGCGAACGGCTGCAGGCGTGACCCCATCTCCGCCGGCCGCACGAATTTCGCAGCGAGTCCACGGCGCCTGCCCTGTCGTCGTCCCGTCAGGCGCGATGCGCTGGCGAGCAGCGCTCTTCAGTATCTAGCCGGGGCGCGTGCGAATCGCTCCTGGCTCGACGCAGGCTAGGGCGAAGTTGCGGTCGAGGTCCCGGGAATGTCCATCCCGCAGACCGGAAGTGACGAGACGGGGACGAAGCCATTCTTGTCTGCTTGCATCACCCATGAGCACTGACGTGGCAGGTCGTGCCCAAAGATCGTGGAGTAGTTGATGGGCTCGGCGAGGAGACCGTTTGCCGTATAGGACTTCAATTCACGTAAGTCCTTGATGACGGCAGCCCGTGTCGGATTTTTCCCCGCCAATTCAAGTCCCTTGATCATGAGGTCGGCCCCTGCCCACGCCTCGTATTGCCCAAAACTGGGGAAGTCGCTCTTCGAGAAGCCCGCGTACTTCTCCATTGCGGCTTGCATCTGCTCTGTTCCAGCGTTCGGAAGAGCCCACGGGCGGTAGATGGACAAGAAGTAGTCACCCTGCAAGGAGCTCCAAGCCGGCGAATGGATCACGTCCGGCTGGTAGCCGGTGGCGAAGACAACCGCCTTCAACTTCACTCCCGCTTGCTGCAACGCTTCTGCTAGGGCGTAGTTCGAATTGTTGTCGAGGTATGGCACGAGGGCGTTCACGTCGTCCTGCTTGGCAGTGAGGGCGTCGCTGGTGAAGGCGACGCTTCCCAAGGGAACTGAGGTGTTCAGCACACCCACCTTCATTCCCAGGTGGGTTGCGGCTATTGCGGCGCCCTCAGCGGCGCGGGTAGAAGTGGGCGAGATGCCATATCCGTAGGCGCCGAGCACCGTACCACCGTGCGATTTCAGGAAGGAGTCGATTCCCGTGTTGGCCGGGTATTTCGGCTCCACGCTCCCCTCGTCGGAGGCGAACATGTTTGTGTACGGCTGCGTCCCCCACTCGGGCCCATCGGTGTACGAGCCCGTCACCGGTATCCCCGCCTGCTGCGGATACTTCGCAGCGAGGAACATTAAGACGCTGTTCGAGACGATACCGATGACCCCCTTCGCAATAGCGCCCTGCACGGCGGTCGCGATCTCAGTGGGACTCGTCTGGTCGTCAATCACGAGCGGCACGAGCTTGTGCCCATTCACGCCACCTTCGGCATTCTGGAGGTCGAGCCGGGCCTCGAATGCCGCGGGTGATGTCCCGTTCTCGGACCCGGCCTGGCCCGTCACGTCGGTGATGTAGGCGATCGTGAGTGGTGCCGGAGATGCCTCCGCGGGAGTGGCCAGAGTGACACATGAGGCGAGCGGCAGGCAGGTGACTAAGGCCAGAAATGAAGCGAGTCTGGCGCTATGTCGGGTCATCCGTTCTCCTCTGTATCGCGTGAACTGAGCGCGTTGACTCAACTGGCCTTGAGTCGCACGGGTAATTCTTCGTGGCGCCTGACCAAGAGACTCCCGACCCAGCGGGGCGGAGCGTAGGGGTCAAGGCAGATGCTGGACGTGCGATCGAGCAACACGGACAACACATTGCGAGCCTCGATTCTGGCCAGCGGCGCTCCGACGCAGTGATGGATGCCCCTCCCGAAGGCCATATGACGACGCGGCACCCGGCGATTCAGATCGACTTGGTCGGGATGTTCGAACTCACTCGGATCTCGGTTTCCAGCCGCCCAGAGCAACAACACGGTCGCGCCAGCCGGAATGTCGACGGCACCAAGCGCCGTGTCTGTCGGCACGGTCCGCATCATGTAGCGGAAAGGGGACTCGACCCGGAGGGCCTCCTCGACGAAATGAGGCACCTGGTCGAGATTCCGGCGGAGATGCTCCTGAAGCTGCTGATCCTCGGCCAGCATGCGCACTGCGTTTCCAAGCAGACTCGTGGTTGACTCTCCTCCCGCACTGAGCAGGATGGTCAAGATTCCACCTGCCTCCGCCGCGGTGAGGGTTCCATCGATAATGCTGCGTGCCACCGCGCCGAGCAGGTCCTCACTCGGTTCCTCGACTGCAGCATTCACCTGATCGACTATCCAGGCTTGGACTTCATCACCACCGGCCGCGTAGTTGATGAGTTCGTCGAGGTTGAGCGTCGACCCGACCAGCTTGGTCATGTGGACCGCCGACTGCCAGAGCTCGTCGAGGTTGCTGTCTCGAAATCCGATGAGCCGGCTGATCATGGTGATCGGCACGACGTTGCCAATGGCACTCATGAAGTCGATCGTTCCACTGCGCAACGCGTGCGTCACGAGCCCATCGGCCAGATGGTGGATCTCCGGATCGAGGGCCTCCATGCGCTTGGTCACCAGTTCGGGAAAGACCGCCCGGCGATGGATCTCGTGCAATGGCGGATCGGCGGTGGCCAGCACCTGGCCGCTGGTGTCACCGAACGTGAAACGGCCAGGAAGTCCAGCTTCGTCGCGATAGATCAGACACCTCATCGCTGACGAGAACTCCTCGACCCGAGCGCTGGCCTCGACCAAAAGCTCAAAGGTGCTGACGATGTAGACGCCGGTCCCGGATACGTCCCACACCGGAGCGCGTTCCCGCAGTTGGCGGTAGAGGGGATAGGGGTCGTCCAGCACCGCGGGGTCCAGCAGCAGCGTTCCGGAAATCTCCTGCTCCACCTGGTCCCTTTCCTCTCCCGGCCTCACGCCAAGGTCGGCGACTCCTCGTCGGCGCTTCTCGGAGGGTGTATTGTCGTACGGTATACTAGAAATGAACGACCAACAGATCAAACGGTGACCACGACTCGGCCCTCCAGCCCTTCCTCACGCACCACGGCGAGCGACAGGCCGCGCCCAAAGGGCCGGCCGCCCTCGCTGACGACGCACCAAGTTGTCGAAGGAGCCCGGCGCCTGACCCGCGAAGTCGGTCTCGCCAACCTGTCGATGCGGGCTTTGGCTCGCGAGCTGGGTGTTCCGCCGATGACCATCTATCACTACGCGCCGAGTCTCGAGTACCTCCACGCGCTGGTCGTGGACGACATCTTGAAAGAGATCCGTGTTCCGGAAATCGACGACGGTAGTTGGGAGGTGCGGCTGCGAACCCTTCTCTACGACGCCCGCCGAGTGTTTGCCGAACACCCTGGGGTATCGGCTCACTTCGGGGACGGGGGATCAGTTCAGGGTGCTCGGCTGGCGAACGGCGTCCTCGCAATCCTGGCCGAAGGCGGATTCAACCAAGAGGCGGCCGTCGTGTGCTTCACGACGATTTTCACTTTCATGACCGGACAGATCGACCTCGACGCAATGGCGCACTTCGTCGCTCACAACGTTCAGGTGGCGACGCTGGACAATGTGACTCAGGCCTCGCGGTTCTCGCGAGAAGAACTCTTTGAGTTTGGTTACGACGCCGTCATGGAAGGACTGAAGCGCAATCTCCTGCGTCCATGAAGGATGAGTGAGGACCGCTCTGTGAATGCATCAGACGGCTCTCGGACCCATTCGGCTCCGCGCCAAAGGGGGCCGCGTGCACGTACATGACATCACGCCCGATTGGGCAGATCTGTCCGCAGTCCCCGCGGCGATGAACTCATGGGCCCACAACGGGATCGTCGTGACGGCCGCGGGAGAGCTGATCGGTTTTCACGCCGGACAACTGGTGACGTTCGATCAGGACGGGCACCTTTCAAGTCTGGTCAGAACGGACCTCACCGAGGGACATGGCATGACCTTGGTTCGAGAAGGAGATGATGAGTTTCTCTGGCTGAGCGACCCTGGCTTCGTTTTCGAGGTTGAGAGCGGTGAAGGCGACGAGAAGTGGACCGCTGTCTTCGGTGGAGGCGTCCATGTGGAATCCCATCGGCCCAGAGTCGTAAAAATGACACTGGGCGGCGACGTGCTGTTCGAGCTCCCCATCCCGCCACGAGAGCCAAATTCGCCTGACGGAATGATGGGCGACTACTGCCCGTGTGACACGGCTATAGACGAGGAGAGGCTCGGAGGCAGCGGTGACATTTGGGTGGCGGACGGCTACGGATCGAGCATGGTTCACAGATTCGACAAATGGGGAAACCATCGATTGACCCTGACCGGCGAGGAAGGGGGACAACGGTTCCTGTGTCCTCACGCCGTCTTCATCGACCGGCGCAGAGGTAAGGCCCCTGAGCTCTACATCGCGGACCGCCAGAACAGGTCTCTGCAGGTATACGACCTGGAGGGTCGTCACTTGCGAGTTTTTGGAGAGGGTTTTCTGAACAGCCCGAGTGGCTTTGCAACGTCAGGGGATCTGCTCGTTGTTGCTGAGCTGTACTCACGACTCGCCCTTCTCGATCCAGATGACAGTTTCGTTGGCTAC
This sequence comes from uncultured Acidimicrobiaceae bacterium, assembly GCA_963744935.1. Lineage (GTDB taxonomy): Bacteria > Actinomycetota > Acidimicrobiia > Acidimicrobiales > RAAP-2 > Bog-473. The sequence goes on along the minus strand of CAVUVM010000007.1, from coordinate 108,719 downwards.
GTAGGTGCGAGCGACAGTGCCAAATCGCGCGAGGGTTGGCCTGAACGTCCAGGGTGGCCGAATGCCTTGAGCGGCAGTGGACGAGCTGTGCGGGTGCACCCGCTCGTTCGGGATGAGTTCAACTCACCACACTCACTGGCCACAGACGCTGATGGAAATCTCTACGTTTCCGAGTGGCTGATCGGTGGTCGATACAGCAAACTCAGGATCACCGGATGAGAGAGAGCCGATTGAGTTGAGGGGGCGCGTGACGAGGTACTTCTAGGTGCGGTTGAAGCAGCAGCGGGTCCACCCGATGAATCGGCCCGAACTTGCTTAGTGAGTGTGTACGCCCAAAATGTGATGGAGTAAGGAGGCCCTATGTCACGAACACCGCTCCGCGTTGCCCAGTTCGCTACCGGCAACGTTGGAACTGAAATGGTGCGGCGAATCATGGAGCACCCCGACCTCCAGTTGGTGGGCCTCTATTGCTATTCGCCCGACAAGGTGGGCCGCGACGCCGGTGAGATCGTCGGCCTAGACCCGATCGGCGTCACCGCCACCGGTGACTTGGCTGACGTGCTCGAGGCGAAGCCCGACATTGTGAACTTCAATGGCGTCTGGCCGGACATCGACATGTTCTGCACGCTGCTCGAATCCGGAGTCAACGTGGTGACCACATCCGACTGGATCACGGGCTACCACCGTGATCGAAACCACCCTCACCCCTCTGGAAGGAAGCCGACCGAGATGATCGAAGCGGCGTGTCAGCGCGGCGGGACCACTTTCTACGGGACCGGGATGAATCCTGGCCTGGCCCAGATTCTCAGCGTGATGGCGACGGCCGGCATGGGGAGGATTGACCACGTCACCGTGCTCGAGACGGTTGACGTCTCGTGCCATCACTCTGTCGAGACCTGGAAGAACGTCGGCTACGGGCGCCCCGTCGATGACCCAGAAGTCCCCGGCTTGCTGCAGACGGGTTGCACCGTCTTCGCCGATTCGATCTACATGATGGCCGACTGCTTCGCTCTCAAGATCGACGACATCGTGTTCGAGTGCGAGCTTGGAGCCTGCACCGAGGACGTCGACCTGGGCTGGTGGACCCTGTCGAAGGGAGCGGTCGGAGCGAGCAAGGCCAAGTTCATAGGGGTTTCGCACGGTGAGCCGAAGATCGAGGTGCACCTCGAATGGCAGATGACGCCGATGACGGAACCGAGCTGGAAGGTCCAGGGCTGCTACATCACCACCATCGAGGGTGACCCCACGATCGTCAATCGCCACATGATCTTCCCTGCTTCGGGGATGCCTCACGGCGCCTGGACGCCCGAGTACTTTGCTTCTTTGGGGATGACGATCACGGGAATGCCGGCGCTCAACGCGATGCGGTCCGTCCATGAGGCCAGGCCGGGATTGATGACGAGTGCAGATCTACCCCTCCGAGCCTTCGCCGGCCGGTTCCACCATGAGCAGGTTGGGGCGCCATGAGTTCTCGCTATCCCTTTCCCTCGTCGCCTAACGGCTGGTTCGGCGTCAGTGCCAGTGCGGAGCTTGCCGTCGGTGACGTGCGGGCGGTGTCCTACCTCGAGCGCGAACTCGTGCTGTTCAGAGGGGAGGATGGGAGTGCTCGAGTCTTCGACGCCTACTGCCCTCATATGGGGGCCCACCTGGGTGTTGGGGGTCGTGTGTGTGGGGACGGCATCGCATGTCCGTTTCACGGCTGGAGGTTTGGAGGCAAGGGCCAGCTCGTCGAGGTGCCGGGGCTCGACAAGACGCCACGGGCCGCGGCGAGGGCGTGGCCCGTTGTTGAGAGAAACGGCCGGATCTTTGTGTGGCATCACGCCCATGGCGATCCACCGAATTACGAGGTGATCGGCTACCGGCCGAACCAAGAGGAGTGGACGCCATGGAGGTCTAACTCCTATTCGGTGCGCGTCCACGTTCAGGATTTGACTGAGAACATCATCGACCGATCGCACTTCTCTGTGGTCCACGACATGGCGCGACCTGAAAATGATCATTTCGACGTCCGGTTCGACGGGGTGTCCATGGTCGTCGAGCAGAGTCTCAAGGTGACTGCAGTGGACGCGGCCGGCTATGAGATCCAGACGACCTCGACGACGTGTGGCCCCGGGATCGTTGCGGTCGAAGTGAGGCAAGACCCAGTTGAGATGCTGACCTATATCACTCAGACTCCCATCGACGAGGAACATACGGAGGTCAACCTGTCCTTCTCCATGAAGAGACTCTCCGACCCGGAGGCAACCGAGTCGATCAGCCAGCTGAACGACCGGATCACTAATGAGCAATTCACTCAGGACGTGGCGATTTGGGAGAATAAGATCTACCGCGAGCGTCCGATCATTACCAAGGCCGACGGGCCAGTGGTGCAGTATCGCCGGTGGTTTCGCCAGTTCTACTCTGCTCCTGGCTAACGGGCCCGGCCCCATCGTGAGATGCGCCCCCGACCAGGATTTTCTTGGAGCGGAAGACGGGATTCGAACCCGCGACCCTCACGTTGGCAAGGTGGTGTTTTTCGTCCCACTGGTGGGCCCCCAATCCCTGTCGTGCCGTTCCGTCCACCCAGTTTCCACCTCGTCTACCGATACCGCCCCCGTTAGTAGAGCGCTCTACTACAGGGAATGCGGTTGGTCTCCACTTGGCCCGTAGCCACCATGGCTTGCGGGCGGCGCAGAAGTGGAGGCATTCCTGTCCCGCCCCGGACTTCGGCAACGCGGCGGTCGAGCGGCACGACGACCGTTCCCGCTCGCCGGCAGCGCGCCGCTCGCTGCGACGCTGCCAATGTCGACTTCCTACACGGCCGGGCCGGCGCGAGACTTGCTCCATGACGACCGCTTCGGCGCGCGCCGCGCTCGACGCCTGGCGCCGCGCCTTCCCCGCCGACCCCTTCGCCGACGACACCAGCCTGCAGGCGATCCTGGACCGCCACCTCACCAACGGCCGGCTCGAGGCGCTGCGCGCGTCGGCCGGTGCGTTCGCCCACGACGTAGTCGCCGTCGTCGGCCCGGCCGCGAGCCGCTACGAGCAGCGGGCACACCTGCCCGAGCTCGTCCGCTGGGACGGGTTGGGTCGCCGCACCGAGGAGGTGTCGTTTGATCCGAGCTACCACGAGGCGGGGCGGGCGGTCTGGCGGTCGGGCCTCGTGGCGCTTTCGGACGAGCCGGGCCGAGCGTACGAGCAGGCGGTCATCCTCTACCTACTTTCGCTTGAAGGTGAGGCCGGCCATGCCTGCCCCGCCACTTGCACGATCGGGCTCGCCCGAGCGCTCCGGCGCGTGGCGGATGACGACGTTCGCCAGCGGTTCCTCCCGGCGCTCGTCGACCCCGATTACGACGCCGCCGAGCGCGGCTCGCAGTTTTTGACCGAGGTCCAGGGCGGGAGCGACGTCGGGGCGAACGCGTGTGAGGCCGTGCCGACAGGTGACGGCCGCACGTGGCGCGTGACCGGCGAGAAGTGGTTCTGCTCGGTCGCCGACGCCGGCCAATTCTTCCTGACAGCACGGGTGCCGGGCGGCCCGGCGGGGACCCGCGGGCTGGGCAGCTTCGTCGTGCCGCGGCTTGTCGACGGCGAGCCGAACGGCTTCTCGCTCCGCCGCCTCAAGGACAAGCTCGGCACGCGCGGGTTGGCGTCCGGCGAGATCGATTTCGACGGCGCTCTCGCCTGGCCCGTCGGACCGGTCGCCGACGGCTTCAAGACTGCCGTCGGGATAGTGCTGAACACGAGCCGATGGATGACCGCTCTCGGCGACGCCGGCATGATGCGCCGCGCCGTCCTCGAATCCCGCGCCTACGCTCGCCACCGCGAGGCCTTCGGCCAGCCGATCGAGGCCTTTCCGGCCGTGCGGCAGCGCGTCGTCGATATGGCTACGAGTCAGACCGCAGCGCTCCACCTCTGCTTCGAGCTCACCCGGCTCGAGGACCTGATCGACGGCGGCCAGGCGAGCGAGGCCGACGTCCTGCTCCACCGCTTCTGCGTGAACGTCGCGAAGTACCTCGTCAGCCTGCAAGCTACTGACGTGATCCACTCGGCGATCGAAGTGCTCGGCGGCAACGGCGCGATCGAGGAATTCTCAGTGCTCCCCCGCCTGTACCGCGACGCCATCGTCTACGAGTCCTGGGAGGGCGCGCACAACGTGCTCGTCGCGCAGATGCTCAACGACTGCCGCCGCCTACCCATCTTGAACGTCGTCGGCGACCGCCTTGACGCGCTTACGTCGGGAGCGGGCGAACTCGGCGCCCAGATCGCCGGGATCGCGGCCCGTTCGCTCGACGGCGCCCGGCGTGCCGTGGGCGATCTCGAGTTCGGGCAGTGGCACTTCCGCGGCCTAGTCGACCGCCTCGGCCTCGCCTACGAGGCGGCGCTCCTAGCCTCGTCCGGGGAGAGCGATCTCGCGACACACCTCGTGCAGCGGAACCTCGCGCCTTCAGGGACCGACGGTGTCGACGCGGCCCTGCCGGGGCGTGTCGACGCGATCTGGAAGCAGCTCGGTTAGGAATCAGTAACGGTTAGGAATCAGTAAGCGGTCTGACTTCGGATCCAATCGAAGCGACAGTCGTGCACTGCCGCTGTCAGCGGTCCTCGGCGGCGTTACTTCCGGGAGATGGCATCCAACCCTCCGTAGTCCACTCGGGAAGTGATGCCTCGACCCTCTCGAATCGTTTATCAAGGTCCACGACGTGGTCGGCCAGCTCGTGGAGCGCTCTCGTCACCTCAGCAAGTGCTTCTCCGGTTGGCTCCTCCGCACCGCTCAGGTACTTGTCGATTGACGCTTTCAGCTCGCTGATCCGGACTTCGGGATTCGGACGATCACCAGTTCCTGGCATGCGCTTGATCCTACGGTCTTCGACCGCTTATTCCGTCACGGGCAAAATCGTGAGCCACCCGCTCAAGCGCGCTCAGCCGGTCAGCCGATCAGCCGATCAGCCGATCAGCCGATCAGCCATTCGCACTAGGCTCCGTTTCACCAGTTTCGAGCCAGACCGATCTCAGAACCGATGGATTTCGGCGGTGCCCGCTCCCGTTAGTGCCAAGGCCATCCCGTACTAAGGCTCTCGGACCCACTTCGACGAGATCGCCTTCGTCGGTTACAAGGACAAACCCAAGATCCTCAGCCACGGCTTGGGCTTTGGGGCGGTCGCCTGGCACTACCTTTTGTCGACCGTCTTCAAAGGTCACCTGAAACTGGTGTGGTGGGGGACCCTGGTGCCAAGTGACCTTGACGATCTCGATGTTTTGCCTCACAGCTGTGCCCCTTTCTCGATTGGCTCTCTCTGGGATCTGGAGGGCTTGGGTGCGGCCTCTGGCTTGTGGTCCGGACCTCGGCGGCGGAGGGCTCGCTCAACTGAGCTCCTAGCTTTGGACAGGACGTCGCAACCTGCCCGGCTCCGACAGAGGCGGGGCGATCTCCGATCGTCGAGGCAAAAGCCACGGCGCACTGCTCCCAGCCGGCACAGGACCTTCGCCTCTGGTCGGCCCGCTCGGAGGGTCCTATCTTGGACATAGAAGGGCTGGCTGGCGGGGAAGGTGGTCTCATCGACTGTGGGGTGATTCGATGACTGGTTCTACGATTCCAAGGTTGGCGTCTGAGGTCTCGGTCTCTCTTGAGGGTGTCGGTTCCTTTTTGCCGGATCGCCGAGTCCCCAACAAGGAGATCCTTGAATACCTGCATCCGATCCGCCCTGATGGCAGACCCCTTGAGCCCGAGTGGGTCGTGAGACATCTCGGCATCGATGAGCGGCGATTGGACTACGAGTTCGGTGGAGCGCGCAAGCGGAGCCGAGCCGAGGGGGGACTATTCGACGGTGATCTGGCACTACGAGCCAGTTGCGCCGCCCTCGCCGACGCCGGGCTCGAGGCGGTCGACGTTGATGTCCTGGTACATGTGACCACCACGCCTGACCTCATCGCCTGTCAGGACCACTTCCGGTTCCTGATGACCGAGCTCGGGTTGCGCCGGGACGCCGATCTGGTCCATCACAACCTCGGGTGCGCTGGACTGGCCGCGGGATTTCGTACCACAGCGTGCTCGCTCGTCTCGATGGCACCAGCCACCGCCCTGGTGGTGGCGAGCAACTGCCCATCGGGCTACTTCGGTCCGGAGGTCCACGACTACTACTACAAGCACCAAAGCGGCCTTGGATGGTTGGCACCTCTCATGTTCGCCGACGGAGCCGGTGCGACCGTCTGGCGATCGGCGCCGCGTGACCTGAACCAAGTTCCGACGGGCTTGTTGTCGGTGCGGTATGAGACCAGCCCTGACATCGGCCTCGTCAGCTACCCCGGGGGCGGATGCCTGCATCACACCTCGGCCACCAACGTGGCCGATCACGTGTTCCTGATGGACGGCGTAAAGGTGGCCGAGGTGTTCCCACCGTTGATGGCGCGAGACTTCGAGATGCTCCAGGAAGACTGGCCAACAACCGTCAAACCCGTTACCGGAACCGATTTCGACGTCGAGAGTGTCGCCCGCTGGTATCTGCATCAGGCCAACGGGGTGGTGGTCCGCCAGGCGATCGAGATGCTCGGCCTTCCACCGGACCGCGTGCCGATCAGCGTCGATCACTACGGCAACACGTCGGCGGCAAGCACGTTGATCCTGTTGGACGAAGACCGCCGTACCGGCCGTGTCGACGAGGGTGACCTCGTGGTCTTTTTGTGGGTCGGTGCCGGCAACGGCGCCATGAACGGATACGCAGCCCTCGTGCTCTGACAGGCGGAAACTCCGCGACTTCTTACGTGGCCTGATATTTCAGGCCGTAGGTTCTCAGTCGACCTTCCATGAGCACGGCCGTGTGGCCGGATCGGGGATCGAAATCGCGGCTTCAGCTTCGCGCCGTTCTGGGCGGCTGGCGCTCCGATCGGGCGGTTCTGTACGCCACTCGCTGAGCGTCTGACATCGTGCGCACGCAGCACCAAGCGGGAGTTCGATGGGACTATCCGCAGAACTTCCGCACCGGCATTCAACGGGACCATCTTCAAGGCGTCGAAGCGGGTCGGCGTCGGTGTCATGGAGGTCGAGCTGCTCGGCCTCGGGATCGCCTCGAAGCACTCGCGCCCCTATCGCCTGACGGATTCAACCGGCGCAAGAAGCTCGGCGAGCTTCTCCGATGGTTTTCATGAATCTAAGGGTGGCACGGGGACGGCAGCGAGGCGGGGGCGGTTTTCGAACCAGGGTGCTGGATAGGGTCAGTACATGACCGATTCCGACGGCAAAGTGGTGTTGACAACCGGCGCAAATTCCGGAATCGGCCTGGCCACGGCTGTGAAAATCGCGATGCTGGGATTTCGCTCGATCGGCACTGTGCGTTCCGAGTCCAAAGCTGCCGCCGTCATGGCGGCAGCGAAGGAGGCCGGCGTTCGAGTTGAGACGGCGCTGCTCGATGTGACGGATGCAATGCGATGTGCCGAAGTGGTGAACCGGGTACGCCCGTGGGCAATTGTGAACAATGCTGGCTACTCGGGAGTAGGCGCTATTGAGGATGTCAGCGACGACGAAGCTCGTCATCAACTCGAGACAATGGTGGTAGCTCCGATGCGCCTGGCTCGCTTGGCGCTGCCCCACATGCGGGCCGCCGGGGATGGTCGGATTGTCAACGTCTCATCTATCTATGGACTGACCACTACTCCGTTTTCCGGTTGGTACCAAGCGTCCAAACATGCACTTGAGGCAGCTTCGGACGCGTTGAGGCTTGAAGTCGCCCGAGATGGTATCCGGGTCGTGCTCATTGAGCCGGGTGGACTCAAAACGGGCATTTGGGAGGACTTTGAGTCAGACCTATCACGCCGCGAGGATTCGGGCTACGAGGCCGCCTACCATCGGATTCGAGGCCTCACCCACCTGTTTATGCCGTTCATGGGAGAACCCGACGGGGCGGCAGAGGTCATCGCCAAGGCTCTCACGGTGAAGGTGCCGCATGCTCGGTACCTCGTAGGTCGAGATGCGCAGATGATTGCCGCTTCCCAACCGTTTCTTCCCGCGGCGGTGCGCGACCGGGTCACCCGGTTCCTGGTCGGCCTCTGAATAGCAACAGGGACGTGCGTAGTTATTGAGGAATGAGGATGGTCAGCTCGCGTCTGCGACCAGAGTTTGAGCGGAAGACGGTACAAAGAGAGGAAGAACAAAGAGCGGAAAGAAACGAAGAGCGGAACAAAGAGCGGAAGAGCGGAAGACGGGATTCGAACCCGCGACCCTCACCTTGGCAAGGTGGTGTTTTTCGTCTGCGCAGTCAGCCCCAGTCCCCCGCTGTGCGGTTTCGTCCATCCAGTTTCCACCTCGTCCACCCAAACCGTCGCTGTAGTAGAGCGCTCTACTATCGGCTTTAGGCGCGGCAACGGACGATTTCGGAACCGCCAGACCTGCTGGCCTATGAAGAATTGCCGGACGATCCTGCCTTGATATCAGTTCCGCAGACAGGCTGAGACGACGTGGAGACAAACCCGGTCTTTTCCGCTCGGAGCACCCAGACGCACTGCTGCGCTGGATCGTGACCAAAGTTGGTCGAGTAGTCGATCGGATTGGGGAGCAACCCGTTGGCGGTGTAATTCTTGATGCTGCGCAGCTCCTTGATCACAGTCGCCCTCGTCGGGTTGGCGCCCGCCATCTGTATGCCTCTGATCATCAGGTCGGCACCTGCCCAGGTCTCGTACTGGAACAGGGTCGGAAACTGCGTCTTCGAGAAGTGCTGATACTTCTGGAGTGCCGCCGACATCTGCTCTGTCCCCGCGTCGGGAAGGGCGAAGGGCCGGTAGATGGACAAGAACTCGTCGCCCTGCAAGTCGCTCCACGAAGACGAATTGACGACGTCGGGCGCATAGCCCGTGGCGAAGACTGCTGACTTCAGCCTCACACCCGACTGCTCGAGTGCTGTCGCCAGGGCGAAGTCAGAGGCATCGATCATCGTTGGAAACAGCGCGTCCACATGGTGCTGCTTGGCCACCAGGGCATCGCTGGTGAAGTTCAGGCTGCCGAAGGGCACCGAGGTGTCGAGGACGCCCAACTTGCCGCCGGCGTGCTCGAACGATTGGACTTCCTGGCCCGCCTCTCGCGACGAGCTCGGGGAGATGCTGTAGCCGTACGAACCGAGCACGGTTCCGCCGAATTGCCTGAGAATCTTCCCCTCGAGGGTATTGACGGGATAGGACGGATTCACGCTGCCGAGGTCCGAGGAGAACATGTTCGTATAGGGCTGCTCGCCCCACTCGGGCCCGTCGGTATACGAGCCGGTCACAGGCACTCCCTGCTCCTGGGGGTACTTGGCCGCAAGGTAGAAGAGCGGGCTGGCCGAGACGATCCCCAACGCACCCTTGGCTATCGCGCTTTGGACGACACTCGAGACCTGAGCCGGATTCGTCTGGTCGTCGAGCACCAGCGGTATGAGCTTGTGTCCGTTCACGCCCCCCTTGGCATTTTGCAGCGCAATGCGGGCCAGAAAGCCAGCGGGATCGCTGGCCGTCTCCGGCGCGCTGGGACCGGTGAGCGACGTCACTAGCGCCAGTGTGATCGGTGCCGGAGCCGCGGAAGCAGTCGACGAACTGAGACTGACTGCTCCGAGGAGAGGACCCAAGACAGCCAGGACACGCATCGAATTTCGGACCTGCCGTCGCATTCTCCAACCCCCGGCGTCGAAGGCATACCTTCGATGTTATGTGACCTGATATTTGTTCCGCAGCCTAGGAGTGCCTAACAAGTGCGTCAACAGCACCCCAACGAATCAACAGGACGCTTCGTCCATCAAGGACTGAGCTGACCCGTCGGTCGAACGACCATCTCGTTCACGCAGATCCCGTCAGGCAGGCTCATGACGAAAGCAATGCAGTCAGCTAAAGGTTCGGGCTGTGCGGGTCCCCCACCTTCAACGAACATGGGTGCATCCGTAACGGGCACTTCGCCGTCGATGATCACACCCTCCCAAGTCAACCCCTCAGTCTCGAACATGCCGGGCATAACGAGGCTCACATTGATGTTCTGATGGGCCAACTCAAGACGGAGGCTGTCGAACGCCGCCTCCAAACCACGCTTGGATGCGGCATAGATGCCGACGCCAGGCATCGGCGTCAATGCGCCGGTTGAGCCCACCATCACGACATCACGACGCCCCGAATCGGGGAATCGAGCCGTTGCATAGCGCACGGTAGCGAGAGGCCCGATGAGGTTGAGATCAATGAGCTCACGCCATCGCTCAGGACTCCCCGATGTGATCCCGCCAGCCATCATGCGCCCGGCGACCGCGACGACACCGTCCAATCCCCCGCAGAGATCGGCAGCTTCGTTCACACTCGCCTCGAGTAAGCCGAGGTCGGTGACGTCGCTGCACACTGCAACGGCGCGATCGCCAAGCTCTTTAGCCAACTCCTCAAGCCGTTGCTTTCGTCGAGCCAGCATTGCCACTGTGCCCCCGCACGCAACGATGGCCCGACAGGCCGCCGCACCGATGCCGCTCGAAGCTCCAGTCACGAGCACCCGTCGACCACTCAGGTCACGCGCTGCGCCCATTCGCTCCTCCTCTGCCAACGCATTGACGGCTATGCCATCGGTCGCTACGTTGTGAACAAATCTTAGGTTAGCGGGGTGGAGTTGTGGATTCGGGGGCAGAGGCCTCGGCGATGCCGGTAGCTGGAACTGGAAGGCCCGACGAAGAGGGAGACGAGTTTGGCCTCTTCGACGACTCGGTTGCGGGAGACACCAGAGACCCCTACCCCGAGCTGGCGCAGGCGAGGCTCGAGCATCCCGTGCAGCGGCTGGACGTGTCGTCAATGCCGCACGACGAAGCGCTCCCGGTCTTCTTCATCTATCGGTTCGAGGACATCGCTCGTGTCTTGCGGGACTCCGACACGTTCTCGTCCGGTCACATCATCGACATGATCATGGGTCCCGTAATGGGTGAACACATCATCTTGGGCATGGACGGAGAGCGCCACCGTCGATACCGGGCTCTGGTCTCGTCAGCATTCCGGCAAAAGGTGCTCACCGAGTCAGAGGACCAGCTGGTGGCGAACGTGGCCAACGAGTTGATCGATCGCTTCACAGACAAAGGACAAGCGGAGCTGGTCAGGGAATTCACCTTCCCCTACCCGACCCAGGTGATCGCGGGGATCTTGGGGCTACCCCGAGAGGACTACAAACAGTTTCAGCGGTGGTCGATCGCCATCTTGAGCTTCCTTGCCAAGCAGGACGAAGCCATTGCCGCATCTCGCGAAGTCGAGGAGTATCTGACCGGCATTCTGGCTGACCGTCGCAAGGCGCCACGGGAAGACCTTCTCAGCGGGCTCGCCCAGGCTGAGATGGACGGCGAAACGCTCAGCGACGACGAGATCTTCTCCTTTCTTCGCCTTCTCCTTCCTGCCGGCGTCGAGACGACCTTCAGATCGACGGGAAACCTCCTTTTTCTTCTCCTCTCGCATCCGGAACAACTACAGGCGGTTCGTTCGGACCGATCGTTGATACCCCAGGCGATCGAGGAGGCGCTGCGCCTCGAAACACCTCTGCTCAACATCACTCGGCTCGCCACGAAAGACACGGACATCGACGGTGTGTCTATACCGGCAGGCTCGACCATCATGCTGATGCTCGCAGCTGCCAACCGCGATGAAGTCCGATATGAACAGCCCGACCATTTCGACATCACCAGGGCGAACCCCAGACCACACATGTCATTTGGCCACGGCCCCCATGTCTGCCTCGGGATCCACCTGGCCCGGGTGGAGATGCGCATAGCAGTGAATCTTCTCTTTGACCGCCTGCCGGAATTACGTCTCGATCCCGATGCAGATGACCCCCACATCCGGGGTCAGGTGTTTCGGTCTCCGACGTCCCTTCCTGTGCTCTTCACGTCATAGGCGACCGACTCACACGAACGGCCCATGGATATCGAGCAGCTTCTGACCTCGACTCGTTCCGCTCGGCGGTCACTGGATTTGTCCGCGCCGGTCGACCCAGTCGAGATACGGGAATGCCTGCGAATCGCCTTCCAGGCTGCCAACGGCTCCAACCAGCAATCGTGGCGCTGGATCGTCGTCGGTGACCCTCGACTTCGCTCCGAGATCGGTGCTCTCTATCGGGATTCCTATTTGCGCATGACTGGTGGCGCGATGGTCTCTGACCTGCTTCCCGACGACCACTTCGGGCGTTTGATGTCCTCGACGGAGTGGCTCGTCGAGCATCTCGCAGAGGTGCCGCTCCTCGTCATCCCGTGCTATCAGCCGTATCTGCCAGAGTTTGGCGACGACGATGGCGCCTTCCAGGCAGCGACCATGTACGGGTCGATCTTCCCGGCCGTGTGGAACTTTCAGCTGGCCCTCCATGCCCATGGGTTCGGAACGTGCATCACGACCATGCACCTCCTGCACCAAGCTGAGGTTGGTGCGCTGCTGGATATTCCGGACACCTACATTCAAGGATGCCTATTGCCCGTAGCCAAGCTGCGCCCCGGGGCCACCTTCCGACCCGCGCTTCGACGTCCCCCCGAGGAGGTCGTCGTCCTCGACCGTTGGGACGGACAATCGATTTTTCGGTCGACTCCAGAGGAGATCTGATGGACGAGCCCACAGAGCGAAAGCTCCTCGAGCAGCTCGACCGATCGGAGATTCTCGACTGTCTCACCCGGTATGCGCGGGGCATGGACCGGCTCGATCGAGAACTGGCTCGCTCGGCGTACCACGAGGGCGCGATCGACGATCACGTTGGCTTCGTCGGCGAAGTCGACGACTTTCTCGACTGGGCGTTCACCTACCATGGCGGACAGGTTCGCCATCAGCACTACATCACGAACCACTCCGTCGAGCTGAACGGCGACGAGGCACATGCTGAGACGTACTACATGTTCATCGGCACCGAGTCTGACCCCGCTCTCCCGCTCACTGTCTTCGGCGGCCGCTACGTCGATCGCTTCGAGCGTCGTGAGGGGAAATGGGGCATCGCCGTTCGCCTTTGTCTCGTGGAGTGGGCAACAGACCCGAAATCGCTGCTGCCCCCGGATGCCGCCGAGATGTTGGCCGCAACGGGGATAATCGCTCGCAATGCCACGGACAGCTCCTATCACCGGCCCCTACGGCCGCGGCGTACGACCATGAGCCGGTAGCTCAGTTCCGTGTAGCAACGTAGTCAGAGGACCACCGGTGATCCGACCACGACAGCCGAGGTTCAGCGGCGCTTCGCCGCGCCTCGAAGCATCGTGTCCCGCACGTGTAGCAGCGCCGTTCGCTTTCCGTAGCGGTGCAGAATGCCTTCAGGCACCCAGGTGAGGTCGACGATCGAACGTGCAGCGAGCTCGGTAGAGGGGCCTTCGAACTTCAGCTCCCCGGCCCGAGCACCCTCCTTCAGCATCACCTTGAGACGCTGCAACAGGCTGGGAAACGACCATGCCATGTCCGGTGTATCGGGTGGCGACTGCCGCAACCACGCCAGCTGAATTTTGAATTCGTCATGGAACTGCTCGAGCACGTTGATCTGGAGCCACGCCACCGCGTCGAGCTTCTGAACGCTGGTGGCGGCGGAGGTCAGCGCCGCATCCCATCCTGCTACCACCTTCTCGGAGAAGGAGCGCATGATCGATACCAACAGCTCTTCCTTCGAGCCGATCTCGCGGTAGACGCTGCCTGTACTCATCTGCGCTGCTCCGGCAATGTCTCGGACCGTGGTGGCCTCGTAACCCCTCCGACCGAATTCAGTTCGGGCCACCGCTCGGATGAAAGCGGATCGGTCCGACTCCGCGTTGGGGCTGTCCTCCCACGACCGCATGACCTCCTCGACGGCCCGAATCGCCTTGGATCCGTCCAGCTGAGCGTCCCGAGGAGCCCGTACCGCCACCCCGTGCAGGACCATGTCACACAGACGGCCGGCCACACGGTCGACGGACCGGTAGCGATGATACAAACCGAGTCCGATGTGCAGCATCGTCTGCGTGAGCCGATGGGACAGCATTCCGAGCTCGATGTCATCGCGAAGGAATCCGGCGGCGTGGCCGGCCTCGAGGGTTTTGCCCATCGCCTTCTCGGTCGCCGTAGGTGCCCGGGCCACCAGTTGGACTAATTCGTGGCCGGCACTGACCGGCGGGTCATAGAAGGAAAATTGCACCGCTGCGCTGTGGCGCACCGCGCACTCCGCGATCGCGGCGCTGAAGGTCGTAATCCGCTCGGGAAGGTCGCCAGGCGTGCTCTCGCGGAGCTCTTTGAGGGCCATTTCTGCTTGGCGATCGAGGTCAGCGTGATACCGCTTGACCAGTTCTACGACGATGGCTTCTTTGGATTCGAAGTGGTGATAGAGGCTTCCCGGCTGGATTCCGTTCGCCTCGGCAATATCTTGAAGGGTTGTGCGAAGCCCTGAGGAGGCGAACACGCTGGAGGCGATGTCGAGGATCTCGTCCCGGCGCTGGGTGTCCAAAGGATCCAAGGACGCCGGCTCCAGCGAACCGGAGCTGCGCTTCGCCGCGCTCATCTCGAAACCTGCTCCGTGGTCCCCATCGAGTTCATCGTCGGAGGATGGTGGTCGAATCCCTTCGGCATCGTGATCTCCCGACGTGTCCCTTTCCAAGCGGCCTCAGGTTGCAGGTTACCGTGGCCTTTTGAACCTGAGGTTCGTTCCGACCACGCTACGACTAACCGTTCCCGACGTTCGTCGGACTGCAGCGCCCGTCGGGATTGGTCGCCACGTTGGGCCGTCCCGATTGAGCGGACTCCCACCCGTCCCAAATACCAGCCATGTATGGCCCTGGTTGCCCGGCCTCCGCGTAGAAGCCCTGTGGGTCGTAGACCTTGGCTTCTGGAAAAGGCCAGGGACAAGCCACCGAAGTCGCCGCACCCGTCGCTCTGATCACGCCGAAGCTGGCGCCGTAGCAGAAGTACGCCACATTGAGAATTGCGAACATCACGGTGAAGGTGGCCAGCGCAGGCCGTGCCCGGAAAGGGCGGATGGTGCGAATGTGTTGCGCGAGTTTCTCGGCCTGGGTCCGGCCGGTGTCGTCCCGGTAGAGCAGGACCCCAGCCGGAATCATCACCCAGCAGACAAAGGTTGACTCCCAGAGCAGCGGGAATTGGTAGGGCTTACCAGTGAAGAGCGACCCGAACGGGATCACCTGGGAGTAGATGTAGAGCTGCATGCGAACGAGAATCGTCTCGAGGATGGCGTCGTAAACAAATCCGATGACGAGGATCAGCAGCGCCAGACTGATGAGTGGATGCCGCCAGGCGAACGAATCCACCGGACGGCGAGCTTGGATCTTCCGTAGTATCCAGATCGCTGGGAAGTAGGCCCCGAGATAGAAGGTGGCGTATCCCAATCCGATGAAGGGTTCGACGGTTGGCGAGAGCGATGCCAGCGGCCAGGTCTCCGGAAAGTGCGTGAGCTGAGGGTTATAGGCCGCATACGGTGCCCAGTTCATGATTGGATCCATCCAGACAATGGCTGTCGTCACGATGACCATGAGCAACACGGGATGTTTCGGATAGCGCTGCCACATGATCACGAAGATGACGACGAGGACCAAAAGGCCGAGGACCGTACCCAGTTCGAGTGTGGGGATCCAGTCGTGATGGAGGAGCGGAGCCACCGGCCTCGGTGCGCCGTGGACGGCAGGGTTGGCAATCCGCGCTGCCACAGCGCCGCGGCGGGCGTTGTACAAAATAGCGATGATGGCGACATTCGCCAGGAGTAAGAGGACAATTGCCACGGGCGGCAGCCGGCGTGAGGTGACCGACGAGGAGTTCGTACGCGATTCGATCGCTGGTCTGTCGTCGACCTTGGTCACGACCGCCTGTCCCTACTGTTCGGTCCACACGCGGCCAGACAACCCTCGTCGACCAGTTCGTCATAGGCGCCCACGACGAACTTGACCGAACCCTTGGGGAGACCCCAGGACTTACGCATGACGAGCTCGACGGGTCGATCGACGAGGCCCGCCGTCAGGCTGCTCCGACCACGAGTTCGAATGGAAGAAAGAGGTCGTCCACCCGCTGTTGGAGATGGTCTTCGGGCACTACCCCGTCCAACAGGATGCCGAGCTTGAATGGGCTCGACGTGAGACTCGTAGGACAACTCGCTCCCCTTGACGACGCCCTTGGCAGGCGAACCTGAGATTTGTTCCAGAACCTAGTGACGACCCCTGATCCTGTCAAGGAGTCTCTCGACCGGAAGGCTGCGCAACGTACGCGTCGATCATCTCGAACAACCCCGCAGTCACGACGGGATCATCGGTCAATGGGCCGGCGACAGCGGCTCGTGCCGCATCGCGCAACGGTAAGCCGGCAGTGACCAGCCGCGCCGCTGCGACGAGCACCCGCGTGGACGCCACTTCGCGCAGCCCCGACGTCTCGAGCCGCCTGATCGCCCCACCGAGGCGGACCAGCTCCGCTGCCACCGCTTCGTCGATGGCCGCCTCGTGCACCAGGATCTTCTCCTCTATTTCGGCCGGCGGAAAGTCGAGCTCGATGGCCACCATGCGTTGGCGTGTCGAATCCTTCAGGTCTTTCAAGATGCTCTGATATCCCGGGTTGTACGACACCACGAGACAGAAGCCGGGTGCCGCGTCCAGGGTCTCACCGAGACGCTCCATCGGAAGCTGTCGGCGATAGTCCGCCAGTGGGTGGAGGACGACTGTGGTGTCCTGACGAGCTTCGACGATCTCGTCCAGATAGCAGATGGCACCCTCCCGGACAGCGCGAGTGAGGGGACCGTCGACCCAAACGGTTTCCCCGCCCTGCAGAAGGAAGCGCCCTACGAGATCTGCGGTCGTCAGGTCATCGTGACAGGCCACCGTCATAAGCGGGCGACCGAGATCATGGGCCATGGCCTCAACGAAACGGGTTTTGCCGCACCCTGTCGGACCCTTCAACATGACCGAGAGCTCCTGTTGGAAGGCGGCTCGGAAGACGGCCATCTCGGTGCCAACCGGCACATAAAACGGACCCGACTCGCGGTTCACACTCTGCTCCTCTCGATGGACAGACGTTCCGTCGAACGCGTAACCCGTTCCGCTCGCCGCCGCTGCAGCTCGGCCGTCCCGAGTGCGGCCCGGAACAAGGGTGCGATCACACCCGCCATCTGGTCAACGGTTCCGAGTGACGCATAAGCCGCTGTTCCGAAGACTCTTCGGAGTGCGTGCGCGTCGGTAGTGGCCGCGATGCTCAGGCAGAGGCACCCGATCCCGCCACGACGGGCTTCGGAAAGCGCACGTCGGGCGTCCGCCTCACCGTATGACCCTTCGTAGCCGTGGTCGTACGCGAACCCGTCTGACAGGACCACCAGGAGACGTCGGCCGGTTCCTCCCTCTCGTTCCAACGTCGACGCGCCGTGGCGAATGGCCGCTCCGAGTCGAGTGAATCCTCCAGGACTGAGTCCGCCCAGGCGGCCCTCCGTCAAGGTCGAGAACCCGTCGTCAAATCGCTTCACCGGGAAGATGTGCACGGCGGAGCGCCCCTGCGAACGAAATCCATAGAGGGCAATCCGATCCCCTACCTCGTGGAGTGCTGCGCTGAGATCGCCCGCAGCCGATAGCTGGTGATCGTGGACGATGCCACCAGAGCCGCTCGACTCGCCAGCCGAGCCAGAGATATCCAACAAAACGAGGACGGAAAGTTCCCGGCGGGTCCGTTGATTTTCAATATACACATCATCATCTGGATACGAACCGGTCCGAACATCGACGAAGGAGTCGACGACGGCGTCAAGATCGAGATCTTCGCCTTGCGGTTGGCGACGGTGGCGTTCGAGCTCGGTCCCGAGCCGGACCAGCGCGCGTCGCAGAGATCTCGTGTCCCGCGGCGAGTCCCGGGCCGGGACCTCGTCGTCGGGTTCGATCTCAACCACCGTGCACCACTGGCGCCGATACCTGCGGCGGTGCACATCCCATTCCGGGTAGACGAAGCGTCGAATTGTGCCGAGAGGTCCGTCGTCGTGTTCGGTCATCCGGCTCGTTGTGGGCGAACTCATGCTCGAGGCCCGGGTACTGCTCCGAGCGAAGCGGGTCGGAGCGTCGGCGCCGGGGGCGCCGGTCCCCGACGACCTCGCCTCACCGAGGAGTCGCTTGAGAAGTCGTCCAATCGGCCCTCCCCCACCGACGGGGCTCGAGAGAATGTCCACGACTGGGCCTTCTCCAATGTCGTCCTCGAGTTCGCGAAGGAGTGCGGGCTTTTGCTTTGGCGAATCGTGGTTGGGCCCGCGTCTCTCAATTTCGACTCGTCCCGCCGAACCCACCATGCGAGGACGAATCACCCCAAAGACGGCCGGAGGATCTGCGATCTCCTCTGACCCGAGGGCGAGCGCCAGCGACCGCTGCGGAGAGTCCGTTCGCAGTGCAATCAACGGGTGAATGACCGGATGCACGCTGGTCGGAAGAAGGTCAAACAGAGCCATCAAAGCGCGGTGTCCTTCAAGGCTGAGGTAGCGCCGAGTTACCGTTGGCTTGCGGACCAACTTCTGGAGAACTCCTGATTCGAGACTCCCCGCGCAGAGCAGGCATGCCTGCACCACGACGCACTGCACCTGAGCCACGTGAGCCGCGGCCGCGTCGACGAAGACGGTACGGCCGTCGGTCCATGCCGGCATCCTTGGCTCCCCCGCCGCCACTTCCAACGGCCGGCCGGAAATGGCGCACGCCAGAAGCGCAAATCGCTGACATGGATCGAACTCAGCGTCCACCGGGTCCTTCCGTCCCGCCGCTCACGTTCTTCCCCCGAATCGAACTGGTCTCTACCGGGTCAGTGTGTTGCTGGCCCGTCGACAACGCATGCCGGGCGCGAGCCTAGGGTGGAACAACTATTTGGGTCAATCCTGAAGTCGAGAGCCCCACTTCCAGGTCGCGCTCTTCAACTGAAAGCATTTGGACGATGCCAGTCAGTTTCCGGCCCCACGTGTGCAACTCCGCGAGTCGCGCCCTTGGTTGCCTACCCGCAGTTTGAGCAGTCCGCTTGGATACCAGAGGTCAACGCTCCCCTATCTACGTGTGTAGCCGCTTGGAGCGTCGAGGCCCTGGAAGAAGTGGAGTAATTGAGTAGAGCCCGCATAAAGAATGAGGTAATTGCAGGTGACATGGCGTTAGGCCGTCGAGCTGCTGCGGCAATCCTCTGATGGGCATGGGTGAGTCAAGGTGGTCGGCGTCACGGCTGCCCAAAGCGATCCACGAGGTGGGCCGAAACGCCGTCAGGATCGAGGCGCCGAGCCACTAGATACCCGGCGCCCATCCATCCGCGACGGGTCCATTTGCCGAATGACAGGTATGTCCCGGGAGCCCCACTTGCTGCTGGGACCATCTTCACTCGCTCTAAGGCTTCTTTTACTCCCCGCGGCGTGAGCGGATGCGCATCCGCGAATGCGTGTGTGAGGACGGTCGCTAGGTCTCGGTTGACGACCGGCACGCAGTACTCGGGGCGACGGTCATACGTCGCCTCAAACTCGTCAAGAAACTGTTGGCCGACGGGGTTGGCTGGGTCGTACTGGTCGACTCCGGTCCAGTTGAGCATGGACTTCCAGATCAGCTCATTGATCCAGGCGTTCTGGAAGGCGGTGCCCATGAATCGAGGCGGGTCCCAGCCGATCGCATCGAGGACCGAGTTGACGCCAAGGACGCCGAAGCCGAAGCCACAGTGGACCAATGCGTCGGGTTTGGCTTCATGCAGCTTCCGTACCGCGCCGGACACGTCCTGTGCCGTCTGAGCGATCCATTCCTCTCCAACGATCCGGATACCGTGCGCAGCGCAAGCCTTCCGGAAGTTGCGGACGTATGACTCGCCAATGAGCGACTGTTCGATCAGACAGCCAACCGTCGCATGCCCGCCCTTTCCCAGAAGCTGAGCCCAGAAGATGGGCTCATCGGTCATAGAGCCCTGGGGAAGGCAGAAGGTCCATTCCCCGAGCCAATCTTCGGTGCCAGTAATCGTGATGGCAGGTACGTGGAACCGAGACTCGATGGCCTCGCGGGTCGGTACCGCGTTATCCGTGATTGCCGGCCCAAAGACGGCGAGACAACCTTCTTCAACCAGTTCCCCATAGGCGTCAATGACCGCTTTGGCTGACCCCTTCGGAAGTCCCTCCACCTCCCGAAAGACGATCTCGACCGGTCGGTCAAGGACTCCAGTCTCATGCGCCTGGCGAAAGACCAGCTCGAACGGGCGGGTCAGATCGAGCCGCTTTTCCTCGGGGTAGCCATCGGGCAGAAGGAAATCGAATAGGTAGCCCAGCTTGATCGGCTCCGCTTGGCTCTCGTACGACACGATGCTTCCTCCTTATGGGTGGGCTGTGCCACAAACATTGGGTACTGGGTCACTGCTGGTTTGTTGAAAGATTGGCGTTCCTACGAGCTGGTCCGGGTACGTGTACCCGTGTAGTCCGTACCACAGAAAGGCTTTGACGAGACGGGCACGAAGCCCGACTTCTCTGCCCGCAGGACCCAGGCACACTGGGGGAGGTCGTGACCGAAGACTCTCGAGTAGTCGATGGTAATCGGCAGCAACCCGTTGCCGTTGTAGGACTTGATGCTGCGTAACGCCTTGACGACACCCGTGCGGCTCGGGTCCTGTCCGGCTCCTTGGAGCCCCTGGATCATGAGGTCGCATCCGAGCCACGATAAATCCTGACCATAACTGGGGAACTCGCTCTTGGTGAAGTGTGCGTACTTCGTGAGGGCGGTGGCCATCTGTTCAGTACCTGTGTTCGGTAACGAGAACGGACGGGCGAGGGACAAGAAGTATGCACCCTGGAGGCTCGACCATGCGGGTGAATGGACGACGGCCGGTTCGTAGCCGACAGACAACAGAACCGCCTTGAGTTTGACTCCGGCTTGCTCGAGTGCCGTAACGAGAGCGAAGTCCGAGTCGTCGTCCATAGTCGGAAGGATTGTGTTGACACCCTTCTCCTTGGCGATGAGCGCCTCGGAGGTGAAGGCGACGCTGCCGAAAGGCACAGATACATCCTCGACGCCAATCTTGCCCCCCGCCCGCTGGAATGATTCGGCACCGCCGATCGCTGCATCGGCCGAGAGCGGGGACACGCCATAGCCGTACGTGCCGATGGTCGTTCCCCCGTGCGACTTCAGAAAGTTGCCGAAGATGCTGTTCACCGGATTCGCTGGATTTTCGCTTCCTCGGAACGCATCGAACATGTTGGTGTAGGGCTGCTCTCCCCACTCCGGACCGTCGGAGGAGTTTCCGGTGACCGGAATCCCCGCCTGTTGAGCGTATTTCGCCGCCAAAAAGAAGAGCGGGGAGTTGGCCACGATCCCGATCGAACCTTTGTAGATTGCTGCTCGGACCGCCTCTGAAGTCAAAGTGGGGTTCGTCTGGTCATCGACCACCGACAGAACTACCTTCCTCCCATTCACGCCACCTTCCGCGTTCTGCAGGTCCACCCGCGCCACACACCCCTGCTCGGAGTTGCCGTACTCGGATGCCGCGGGACCTGTGAGCGAGGAGATGTAGGTGATATTCAGCGGCCTGCCCGACGATGAAGCTGGCGTCGCGGCAGCGACAAGCATGGACGCGGCCAGAGTGGTGATTGCCGCGGCAAGGATTCCGCTCTTCAGCGATCGCAACAAGATGAGCTCCAATCGATTTGCGGGAAGGCATGCGGCTATCACGAGGGCAGGCCTTCTTGCCCACCCGAGCAGCGCGCCAGCGTCGACCCGGATCTGCTGACCGGACCGGCGCCAGCTCGGAAGCGGGTCATCGTCGATATCGACGTCGTAGGGACAGGTGGAGCGGGGGTTTTCGGAGTCATGCGCGTCCTTCGATCGATCGGTCAATGACCCAGGTGAGTGGCGCCCTGAGGCGGTTGGTTCGGCACGCCGGGAAACAAGGGAGCCGTTGGTCCGGCAGTCACCTGGCCCTCCAACTTCGTCACGAGATGAGGCGTGAAGACCGCGCCGTAGAGGACGTTTGCGACAACGACAACGCCGAAGATGGACAAGACGGTTGACCAAAGACGGCTCGGTGATCTCGTGTGAGCCCACGATTCGATGACGGTGCGTCCTTCGGGATCGGTCCGTCCGAGGATGTAGGCGAAGACCATCACCATGACGCTCATAGCGAGCGCGTCGTAGAGCGGGTACTGATGTTTGGTCCCCTCCCAGAGCGCAAGCCCGGGGATTACGCGCCCGTAGTAGAAGACGCCGAGGCGTGCCCCCAGGATCCCGTTGAAGAGGAAAGCCCAGAGGAAGCCGACGACCAGCCCGACACCGAGGAGGGTGATCGGCCTGCGCCAGTGGAACCTCGAGCTCAGCCGTCGTCCCAGAGCGGCACCGACCAGCGCGGGCGTCACGAAGTAGGAGATGTACCCGACGGGGACGGAGGCCGGCAGCCCACCCCATGTCATGTCCAAGGGCCACCACGACGGCATCCGAGGAATGGCGGGCGCGAACTGCGCGTAGACCGCCCAGTCGTAGGGCGCCTCGATCCAGGAGATCGAAATCGCCGCGATGCAGACCAGCAGGAGGGGGTGGAGGCGGCGGCCGCGATACGTGAGATACACGCCGATTGCCACGAACGCGAACCCGCCGACGTAGGCGAAACCGATTGCGGCCGTGAGCAAAGGGGTCAACCCATGGCTCACCGGCCACGCTCCTGTCCCGGAGCACGACGTGCTTCTGGGTCGTACCGAAGCACCACGCCGAAGATGAGGACGATCAGTCCGAATAGCGTGCCCAACATGATGACGGCGCCCATGTCCCCACCCCTTCGAAGCGAACCTCAGATCGCTTAGATAGCGCACACTATCTTAATCCCGATCGGCCGCTGAGCGTCGGCTGGAGGAGTGAGCAACCATGGTCCAGCGACCTTCGACCAACAAGCACGCGGCAGCAGGGACAGCGGCCCGGGCGACGCGTCGGCCTCGAGGCGAGCCCAGGCGGCTCCTTCTCGACGCCGCTCGCGACCTCTTCGCCCGCCAGGACTACCGCAGCACCACCACCCGCGAGATCGCTGAGGCGGCTGGCGTCACCGAGCCCCTACTCTTCCGTCACTTCGGCTCGAAGGCAGCCCTGTTCCGCGAGACCATGGTCGCTCCCTTCACCAGCTTCGTCGACGACTTCGGCCGGACGTGGCAGGCCGTCGTTCCCGAGGAGACGAACGAAGACGAGTTGGCCAGGCAATTCGTCGGACATCTCTACGACGTGTTCGTTGAACATCAGGGCCTCGTCCTGACGCTGTTGGCTTCGGAGACTCTGAGCGAGGAGGAGATGGCAGACGCCGGCATCGATGACATCCGCCGGGCGCTGGGCGTTCTCGGCCGGATCAGCACCGAAGGCATGGCCCTTCGGGGGATGCAGTCGAGCCATCCGGACCTGGCGGCCTACTCGACGGTGGCGATGATCGCCGGCATGGCTTCGCTACGTTCTACCTACTTCGGAACCAAGCAGCCGTCACGAGAGGCGATCATCGAAGAACTCACGCAGGCGATCCTCCACGGCTTCCTGCATCGGAACGGCTGAGCAGCCAATGCGCCGGGTGTCGACCAAGGTCGGCAGGAATACTCGTCCATAGACGCACCCGACGCGACGACTGCCCGAGTACGAGGCCTGACAATCTGAAGAAACCCACGCCTCACTCTCATATGAAGCGTCACCAAAAGGAAAGTTATCGAGCCGTCCGAGAATCAGGGCTTCCTTCGGCGCTACAAAGGAATCCCAAGCCGAGAGCAGACCTGCGTCACTTCATCGAAGATCGAGTCGGGAACGATGAACGGCTCGATGACCGCGATCTCGGCCAGATGGGCCTCGATCGTCTCTGCCGTAGGGGGTGCGTCGGGAGACGCCGCCCAACCCTCGCCTAGGCCGACGAAGACTCGGGCGAATAGACCAGCATACGCCGAATAACTCTGATGAGTGAAGCTGCAAGCGCGGCTGGCCAAGTAGACGACCATCGGCACGACCAGTTCAGGCTCAATCGCTCGAAGAAACGGTACGTCGGCACCGAACCCGTCTCGGTCGCCCACGGTTTCAGACACCATGCGGGAGTAGCCGAAGGGCAGGACCGTGTTCGCCAGGATGCCGTGGGGAGCGCCGTCGATGGCGATGACGTTCGCGAGGCCGACAATGCCCGCTTTGGCCGCGGCGTAATGCGCCGAGTTTGGTTGTCCGAACAGCCCGGCCGAAGAGGCGATGAAAACGAACCGCCCTCCCCCTTGGGGCCTTCATGATCCTGTAGGACGGCTGACTCAAATAGAAACTGCCGTCGAGATGGACGTTGAGCATCCGACTCCAGTTGTCAGCTGGCAGCTCGTCGAAGGGAAGGGTGTCGAAGATCCCGGCATTGCTTATCACCGCGTCAAGCCGTCCGAACTCCTCCGTCGCCCTGTCCACGATGGCTGCCGCGCCGTCGGCGCTTTCGACAGAGTCGTGCGAAGCGACCGCAATCCCTCCCTTGTCGATGATCTCCGTCACAACCCGGTCGGCGACCCGCCAGTCACCATTCTCTCCGCGCATCGTGACGCCGACGTCATTGACCACGACCGAAGCCCCCCGTCGTGCCAAATCCAAGGCATACAGCGGCCTAAACCGCGACCGGCTCCGGTCACGATCACCACTTGGCCGCTGAAGTCGATCATGGGTAGTCCTTCTTCCGGGGATCGAGACCAAATCTTCGTTCCAGACTACGCGGTGGAAGTACTTTGGCTCCGGATTCAGATCATCGCATTGACGCCAGACCCGGGCATCGGGCAGTTCCTCGTGACGGACGACGACGCTGCAGTCTCGTTCAACGAGATGTGGGCCCGAGTCACACAGGCGGTTTCAGCGACGGAGTTACTCGTCCGCGCTCGACCTCTCGGTGGAAACGACATCGCAGAAGGTAAATCCACCGTGTGTGACGATGTCCCCGGTTCGTATCGGGATCGGAGAACTGAAGCCGGGTCCATACCATACGAATGTGTGAAACTCGCCGCGTTCTCCGCACGGATCGACCGTGTCTGGCAACTCGTCCAGAAAGTGGCCGTCAAATGCTCGACCTACGAACGACGGGTTTAGCTGGGATGGGTCGACGCACGTCAGCACGGCGCGCACTCCCTCACCAATCATCTCGCGACGCTAATTCTCGAGTCGGCCGGGACCACAAGGGGAAAAGAGGTCGAATGCCAGTTCCATCCAGGGCCTGCTCCCTGTACTGCTTAACATCTTCAAGGAACAGATCACCGAACACCACGGCTGTCACCCCATCTCGAACAGCGCTGCGCATTGCCGCGGCCATCCGAGTTTCGTACACGGTGTTGGGACATGGTGAGGGGATCTCAACTACATGCAGAGGCAAACACAAGCGGTCCGCCTGAGCCTGGAGCAGCGATCGTCTCACCGCGTGCATGGCGACACGATCCGCGTCGGCGTTGAGCGTGACCAGCAGACCAACGACTGTGATCTCGGGATCGTTTCGCACCTCGTGAAGGGCGAATGTGCTGTCCTTACCGCTGCTCCAGCTCATCCAGGCGCGCTGTGCCATCGCTCCATGCAATCACCCGCACGCGTGCGTGCGTGACAGTTGCACCACAGCGGCTTCGATGCCGTAGCCCTTCCGGCGCCGGGCCGGGCGCGGCGACGGGACGCGTGAACTTCAAGAAGTGAAATGGCGCACTCGAGTTCGCCCACAGGACGGTCCTACGGCACCTGGAGGGTTGAAAAACCCCTCCTGACCTGCTACGATGGAGCGGAAGACGGGATTCGAACCCGCGACCCTCACCTTGGCAAGGTGATGCGCTACCGCTGCGCCACTTCCGCGTTGAGTCACCACTTTATCGCGCGACCACCCCTGCCACTGATGGGCGAGCGCCCCAGCTGAGGTGGGCGATCGTCTCCCAACTCCCCTGCCAGCACCACCAAGCCGACCCGTCGCTAGATTGCCCGATTGGTGCGCCAAGACGAGACAACGGCCGTCCTGAGCCAGTCATTCGGCAAGGTCGCAGCGGAATACGACCGCCTACGCTCAGGCCCGTCCGGCGAGGCCCTCGACTGGCTCATCCCCGCCGGAGCGGCCGATGCGCTCGAGATCGGTGCGGGCACGGGCCTCCTCACCGAATTTTTGACGGCCAGGATCCCTCACGTCACCGCCGTGGAGCCCGACGACCGCATGCGGGCCGTTCTCGCGAGCCGTAACACTGGCGCCGAGGTCGTAGCCGGCACGGCTGAGCAGATCCCGGCCGAAGCGGCATCTCGTGACGTCGTGATCGCCCAGTCCGCATGGCACTGGGTCGACGAAGCACGCGCCGTGCCCGAGGTGGCCAGGGTGCTCCGACCGGGAGGCCGGCTGTCGCTTGTGTGGAGCGGTCCCGATCGGTCCGTCGACTGGATGCGCTCGCTGTGGGCTGGCGGCGTCGTCTTCAGCCCAGAGGACAAGACAGACGAAGATGCGCGCAGGCGCAGGCGCCATCTGGTGAACGTCGAGATCGTTGGCGAGAGCCCGTTCGGTGAGCCCGAAACCATGCTCTTCCGGTGGACCAGGCCTATGACGAGAACAGATCTCGTCGCGCTGGCCGCGACTTACAGCGTCGTGATCAACATGGACGAGGCCAGCCGCCAACGGCATCTCGACGCCATGACGCGCTACCTCGACTCGCAGGAGGACTTCCTGGGCCAGGACGTGATCGACGTGCCGATGCGCTCGTATTGCTGGCGAGCCACGAGGCTCTGACCAGGAGTCGGGACCTAGGTCCCGCTCGGATGACATAGGTCCCTGGTCGGCCGCCTTCCGTGACGTAACCTCACGGCGATGCTGTATTCAGTGCTGGTCGCTGCTCTGATCAACCTCAACGGGACGGGCCACTACATCCACTGGGGCTTCATTCAGATGTCCGTGGCGAATTTCGTCGTCATCATCGCCATGATCGTTGTGTTCGTCCTCGCGATCCTTCTTCCCTTTCCAAGGAGGAAGAGGCAGTGACAATCGAAACCGCCAGTCGGCGTGGGTCGAGCAGCGCCGCTGAGTCACGACAATGGACAGCTCGGGCTCGTCGGGCAGCAGAGTCTGCCTTCCCACCTGATCGGCTCCTGCCCGACACTCAACCCGCCTTCATGGCGTCGTGGATCTACGTGTTCGGCGTCTTGACCGTGGTGAGCGTCGTTTGGGTCATCATCTCCGGGTGCGTGCTCGCCGTCATGGGCCCGAGCTGGTGGCACGTGTCCTCGGT
Organism: uncultured Acidimicrobiaceae bacterium; assembly: GCA_963744935.1. Classification (GTDB taxonomy): domain Bacteria; phylum Actinomycetota; class Acidimicrobiia; order Acidimicrobiales; family RAAP-2; genus Bog-473. The sequence goes on along the minus strand of CAVUVM010000007.1, from coordinate 81,631 downwards.
GGGTCACTTCGTGAACTCGCTCCATCTCTGGAGCGTCGAGTGCTTCTTCTTCTTCATGGTGATCCACCTCTGGGGCAAGTTCTTCATGGCGGCCTGGCGCGGCAACCGCAAGTTGACGTGGGCCACTGGTGTGATCTCCTTCCTGGTGTCCGTCGGCGCCGCCTTTACGGGTTATCTGACGCAGCAGAACTTCGACTCACAGTGGATCTCGACACAGGCCAAGGACGGCATCAACGCAACCGGTGCCGGATCGTTCTGGAACGTGCTCAACTTCGGCCAGATGTTGATGTGGCACATCGTGCTCCTCCCCCTCGGCGTGACGATCATCGCCGGCATGCACATCCTGCTGGTCCGGCGCCGGGGCATCGTTCCCCCGTTCGAAGAGCAGGCTCGAAGCGAAGTGTCACCCGCCGACGCGCACGAAGCCGAGACACCCGCTGAGGGACGGTGATGAGCCCGAGCACGCGGCGCCGTCGCTTCAACCCCGATCGCGATGTGAAGGAATGGCACGGCGCGTACGTCCCCTACGACATCTTGAAGGAGGCGTTCGTCGCCCTCCTCGCGGTCGCCGTTCTCGTCGTCCTCCTCGCCGTCGTCTTCTCTTCCCCTGACGAACCCGCAATCACCCTCAAGTCGTGGTCCGCTGCCGATCCGGTGGATTTCGCGCAGACCGCGGTGACCGAGCTCGACGGGACGAGCGCCACGGCGTCGTACGGCCCTCCTTACAACAGCACGCCTGACGCATCGCAGCACATCGGGTTCTTCGAACCGGAACAGTGGTTCGGCGTGCACCAGTCCATCGACACAGCCGAGGACTTCGTCATCGGCCCCCTGCGGACCTTGCCCAATTTCCCGGCTACCCAGGCTGCACTCGACCGCTACGAGGGCGCACCGGCTGCACAGCAGCAGGCTTGGACGACGGCATACGAGAAGGCCGTGGCGAACGCCAGTGATGTGCATGGCCGGCTGCGGGTGCCGACGGGCCGGTACGGGCCCGTCGGTCCGATCATCTCGTCCCTCACCGCCATGGCACAGACCGGAGGCCTCGACGGGACACTGTTGAGCGAGGGCCAGTTCTACAACACCAACTACACCAAACCGCTCCTGTTCCTCGCCGATGGCACCTATCTCGCTGACCGCGCTGGCGCGCAGCATCTGCAGGGAAGCCAGTGGGGCATGATGAACGAGACCGGCAACTATCCCGGTCAGGCGTGGCTCTGGCTCTACACGATGTGGTACCAGGTTGCCCCGATGAATTCGTCTTCGAACGGGGACCTCGAGGTCTGGGTGATCATGATGGTGCTGTCCCTCGGGCTCATCTTGCTTCCCTTTATCCCGATCCTGCGCTCCGTTCCCCGCTGGACCAAGGTGTACCGACTCATCTGGCGACGCCATTACACCGAGATGGCGGACGCTGCACCTCTTTCGGGGTAACCCGTGCGGCTCCTGTGCCGCCACGCGCAAGCAGCTGTGAATCCAGCCGTGACGGCTTCCTCGTTGTTCCTGTGAATCGTCATCTATCCGTCACCGAACTCTCCGCGTCGATCAACGCCACTGTGCGGGAGCACCCAGGCCGGTGTCGCACGCTATGGCTCTCGGCCCGATCGGGTCGGTGACAGATGAGATGAAAGGAATTTCAACATGCGCATTCGCCTTCGCCACGTGCTGGCTGTCGGCGCGTTGACGGGTGGTCTGGCGACAGGGGGGGCCCTTGTCGCCAGCGCCGCCACGACGTCGACCACCGGCTCGACCGGGAACACCGGTACGGGTTCGACATCGAGTGGTTCGACATCCGGCTCGTCGTCGACCACCCCGTCGTCGACCTCGAACTCCGCGGGGTCGGGAACCAGCAGCTCGGGCTCTACACACAACTGCCCCAACATGGGCAGCACGGGCTCGGGTTCCAGCTCCGGTGCTCGCCCCGGCGCTCCCCCGTCGGGCTCGGACGAGGCGCCATCGCCAGGGTCGGCCTCGAGCTCCGCTGCCTAAGGGGCTGCCCCCGACACCATTTAGCCCTCCCCATTTCCCACAGAGGCTGGGCGGTGTGGGCCGGCACGCCCTCGGGCGCACGGTCCCACCGCCCCCTCTCGGGCTGTGAGCCGGCACCGCGCCCGCCCGCCTCGGCTCTAGGCGGTCGCTCCTCGGGCGTCGAGCGCACAGGCGACGAGCTCGCCCAGCGCGTCGTCGACGTGGACGGCCAGCTCTGCGAGCTCGGGGATGAGCCGGCGGCACGCCAGCAGGCCGAAGTACACACGGTCGAGGTACGAGAACACGGTCACGTTGATGCCGATACCCTCCGCCATCGGCCCGACGGGGTACATCCCGACGACGCGGCTGCCGGCACAGAAGAGCGAGACGTCAGGTGCGCGCACGCTCGAGACGGTGACGTTGAACGGCGGCCGGACCTTGTCGAAGAGCCGCACACCGGCGACCGCACGGGCGATGCGAGAGACCAGCGCCGGAAGTGCGATCTGCGCCAGGTCGCCGACGAAGCGCCCCCGGTGCAACTTCTCTTGCTCCTTGGCCACCCGCGCCGATTCCGAGATGGCGTCGAGCCGCGCCACGGGGTCGTCGATGTTGCTCGCCAACGACACGAGCATTCCGGAGACCTGGTTGCCGAGCTCCTCGCTCTGCCCGTCGGGGCGCGTGGAGACCGGCACCATGGCGACGAGGGACTGTTCGACCCGCTCGTCCCGCGCCGCAAGCAACCGCCGCAACCCACCCGAAATGCAGGCCAACAGCACGTCGTTCACTGTGGCCTCGAAGACCCGGTTGACGAGCTTCACATCCTCGAGGGGCACCGACAAGGTGGCGTAGCGCTTGCGGTTGGACACGGCACCGTTGAACGAGGTTCGCGGTGCGGCGAAGAAGCCGGGCGGCGGCGCCTCGCCGCGCCCAGCGAGCTCGCGGTTGTGGAAACCGAGGTCGGCCACCGCTTCGACGCCGGCCTGGAACGTGGTCAGCGTCTCGCCGGGCTGGCGCACGAGAGAGGAGGCGGCGTGTCGCAGCATCTTGGTGCTCGACGGAAGGGGGGGCGGGTTCCACCCCGTCGGGAGCTCGATCACGCGTGACCGCGGCGTGAGGTCGAGGAAGGCGGCGAGCACGGACGCTCCGCTGACGCCGTCGAGGACGGCGTGGTGCACCTTGGCGAGCAGCGCGGTGCGGTCGCCCTCGAGCCCTTCGACGATGTGCATCTCCCACAGGGGCCGGTCGGGGTCCAGCTGACGGCTCATCACGCCCGCCACGAAGGCGTCCAGCTCGGCCCGCCCGCCCGGCGTTGGCAGGCTGGCCCGGCTGAGGTGGTCGTCGAGCTCGAAGTCGGGGTCGTCGACCCACACCGGATGGTGCAGCCCGAGCGGGACGCGCACCGCCCGTTGGCGCAGCGGCGGGATCAGCTGGATCCGCTGCTCAATGATCCGGCGGATCTGCGCGTAGCGCGTCGACGGTGAGAAGAGCGAGCGCGTGCCCTCCGGCGGATCGAGCACGAGGACGACGCCCACGTGCATCGGCGTGGTGGGCGTCTCGAGCGCGAGAAAGGCGGCGTCCATGCCGACGAGGGGCTGCATCACCCTTTCTTAGCGTGTCGTCGCCCCGCCGTCATGTGCCCGTATGGCCGAAGCCGCCCTGGCCCCGCTCCGACTCGCCGAGCTCCCCCTCGGGCACGAGCACGAAGTCTGCCCGCTCGACGCGGACCAGCACGAGCTGGGCGATGCGGTCCCCCCGGCTCACCTCGTAGTCCCGCTCGGGGTCATGGTTGACCAAGATCACCTTGAGCTCGCCCCGGTAGCCCGAGTCCACCAGGCCGGGCGTGTTGAGGCAGGTCACCCCGTGGCGGGCGGCAAGCCCGCTGCGCGGCAGGACCAGCCCGGCGTATCCGTCGGGGATCGCCACCGCGACCCCGGTGGGCACCACCGCGCGGCCGCCGCCGCGTGACAGCGTCACGTCGGCCCGGGCAACGAGATCGGCCCCTGCGTCCCCGTCACGTGCGTAGCCGGGGACGGCGAGCTCGGCGTCGAGCTGGTGCAGGGGGACACGCAGCATCGCCGGACAATACAGGGTGACGTGAGCACCTCTGCAGGGGTCGGCCGATAGCATCCGGCGGATGCTGGCCTGGATCGACCTCGAGATGACCGGACTCGATCCGGCGCGTCACGCCATCGTCGAGATCGCGTGCCTCGTCACCGACGACGACCTGACCATCGTCGGGGAAGGGCCCGACCTGGTGGTCCACGCCTCGCCCGAGCAGATCGCCGCCATGGATGACGTCGTACGGGCCATGCACACGCGCTCGGGCCTCCTGGCCGCCATGGAAGCGTCGACGACCACCCTCGCCGATGCCGGGGCGCAGACCCTCGCCTTCCTCAAAGAGCACATTCCCGCGGCGCGGACGGTGCCGCTCGCGGGCAACTCCATCGGGACCGACCGGCGCTTCCTGGCTGCGCAGCTGCCCGAGATCGAGGACTTCTTGCACTACCGCTCCGTCGACGTCTCCACGATCAAAGAGCTGTGCCGGCGCTGGCGGCCCGAGGTCTACAAGGCGGCGCCGGAGAAGAAGGGCGGGCATCGGGCCCTCCAGGACATCCGCGAGAGCGTGGCCGAGCTGGCCTATTACAAGACGGCCATCTTCGACCAGCCCGGAGAGGGAGGGGAAGCGCCATGACCACGTCGCGGAACGACGCGCCGGCTCTGTCGATCGCCGAGGCGAACGCGGCGATGACGGCGCCCGGAGAGCTCTTCGAAATGGAGGAGCTCGATATACGTGGTGTGCCCACCAGGACCTGGAAGAACCAGCCCTCCTCGCTGCGGGCTGTCCTCGACATGTCGCTCGGGCATGGCGACGCCACCTTCTTGGTCTACGAAGACGAGCGCACGACCTTCGCCGAGCACTACCGGATCGCCGCCACGCTGGCGCACCGCCTGCGCGACGAGTTCGGGGTTGCCCGGGGCGACCGTGTCGCGATCGTCATGCGCAACATCCCCGAGTGGGTCATCGCCTTCTGGGCGGCCGCGGCAGCCGGGGCCATCGTGGTGCCGCTCAACGCGTGGTGGAGCGGCGAGGAGCTGCGCTATGGCCTCGAGGACTCGGGCTCCAAGGTCGCCTTCGTCGACACCGAACGCGCGGAGCGCATCCGCCCCTTCCTCGGGGGACTCTCGAGCCTGGCCGCGCTCGTCGTCGCCGACGAGCATCGCAGCGAACCCAAGGCGCCGCTGTCGGTCTACGAGCCACCAGGCGGGGCGCCACCGGTCACGGAGTGGCCCTTCCCCCTCGCCGTGGGCCCGGTGGACGAGGCCGCCACGCCGCCCGACGTGACGATCGAACCCGAGGACGACGCCACCATCTTCTACACCTCGGGGACGACGGGGCGGCCCAAGGGCGCCGTCGGCTCCCAGCGCAACATGATCACCAACCTCATGAGCCTCTTCTTCGTCAACTCACGTGGCGCCAAGCGCTTCGGATCGTCGTTGTTGGAGACGGAGGACAAGACCCAGCCCTCGTTCTTGTTGTCGGTGCCGCTGTTCCACGCCACCGGCTGTCACTCCATCATGCTCTCCAGCATCGCCAGCGGCGGCAAGATCGTGATGATGCACCACTTCGACCCCGAACGTGCGCTCGAGCTGATCGAGCGGGAGAAGATCACCAGCTTCGGCGGGGTGCCGGCCATGGTGATGCAGGTGCTCGACTCGCCCAGCTTCGCCAAGTACGACACCTCGTCGGTCCGCGGCGTGTCCTACGGCGGCGCGCCGGCACCGCCCGATTTGGTCCGCCGCATCCGCGCGGCCTGGCCCGTCGGGCAGCCCTCCAACGGCTACGGGCTCACGGAGACCTCGTCGGTGACGTGCATGATCTCGGGAGGCGACTACATGGCCAAGCCCGACAGCGTGGGGCCACCCGTCCCCGTCTGCGACGTCGCCGTCGTTCCCGAGGGCTTCGCCGGCGACGAGCCCGACGCGTCCGACCCGCGGGGTCCCGACGTGCGTGGCGAGCTCTGGGTCAAGGGCCCCAACGTGGTGCGCGGCTATTGGAACCGCCCCGAGGAGACGGCCACGACGTTCTCGAGGGGCTGGCTTCACACCGGCGACGTGGCCCAGATCGATGACGACAACTTCGTCTACATCGTCGACCGGGCCAAGGACATGATCATCCGCGGTGGCGAGAACGTCTACTCGGTGCAGGTCGAGGCCGCGCTCTTCGAGCACCCCGCTGTGGCGGACTGCGCGGTCATCGGCGTACCCGATCCGACCCTCGGTGAGGAGGTGGGGGCAGTGGTCGTGCTGCGTCCCGGCGCCAAGGTCACCGCCGAGGAGCTCGGCCAACACGTCAAGGCACGCCTGGCCGGCTTCATGGTGCCGACCCACATCTGGTTCCGCTCCGAGCCGCTGCCGCGCAACCCCCAGGGCAAGGTGCTCGAGCGCGAACTACGCGACGAGCTCGTCCCGCCGGGTTGAGCGGCAGGTCACCCGCAGGCTCTACTTGTTCGGCTGCGGCGTCAACCGCAGGTAGGGCTTCAGAGCCTTCCAGCCCTTGGGGAAGCGGCTCTTGGCGTCCTCGTCGCTCACCGCGGGGGCGATGATGACGTCCTCGCCTTCCTTCCAGTTCACCGGAGTGGCGACCGAGTAGTCGGCCGTCAGCTGGAGCGAGTCGAGCACCCGGATGATCTCGTCGACGTTGCGCCCGGTGGAGGCGGGGTAGGTCAAGGTGAGTTTGACCTTCTTGTCGGGGCCGATGATGAAGACAGAGCGGACCGTCAGCGTGTCGTTGGCGTTCGGGTGGATCATGTCGTAGAGGTCCGCGACCTTGCGGTCCTCGTCCCCGATGAGCGGGAAGCTCAGCGCGGAGCCCTGGGTCTCCTCGATGTCGCCTGCCCACCCCTTGTGCGACTCGACCGAGTCGACCGAGAGGCCGATGAGTTTGGTGTTGCGCTTGTCGAACTCGGGCTTGGCCCGGGAGAAGGCGCCCAGCTCAGTCGTGCAGACGGGCGTGAAGTCCTTGGGGTGGGAGAAGAGGATGCCCCAGCTGTCGCCGAGCCATTCGTGGAAGTTGATCGTGCCGTCCGTGGTGTCGGCGGTGAAGTCGGGAGCGGTGTCCCCGAGTCGTACAGCCATCTGCTCCTCCTGGGTGGGATGGGTCGTCTGTGAGTGCAGTGACCTTACCGGGAGCCGGCGCAATTGTCGACATGATTGGTCATATTTATGGCTTCCGCCGGCCGCCGGCGAAAGCCGCTCCCACCTGGGGCGGCGCTCTACCTCGATGTGCGGAGGCCCCTCCCCCTCATGCGAGAATGCCCCCATGACCCCCGAGGACACCCTGCTCGTCGAGCACGACGGGCCGGTCTTCGTCGTGACCATCAACCGGCCCGAGCGCCGCAACGCGGTGGACAGCGTCTGTGCCGACCAGCTGCGCGAGGCCTTCGTGGCCTTCGACCACGACGAGGACAGCGCGGTGGCCGTTCTCACCGGGGCCGGGGGGACCTTCTGCGCCGGCGCCGACCTCAAGGCGGTGGCGGAGGGCGACCGCCGCCCTATCCCCGACCACGGTCCCGGCCCCATGGGCCCGACCCGCCTCACCTTGTCCAAGCCGGTCATCGCGGCGGTGGAGGGCTACGCCGTGGCCGGCGGGATCGAGCTGGCCCTGTGGTGCGACCTGCGGGTGGCAGCCGAGGACGCCACGTTCGGCGTGTTCTGCCGCCGCTTCGGCGTCCCCCTCTGCGACCTCGGCACGGTGCGCCTGCCCCGGATCGTCGGGCACGGCCGCGCCATGGACCTCATCCTGACCGGCCGGGCGGTGCAGGCCCCCGAGGCGCTGACCATGGGTTTGGTCAACCGCGTCGCACCGCCGGGCCACGCCCTGGCGGCCGGCCTCGAGCTGGCCCACCAACTCGCCGCCCTCCCCCAGGTCTGTTTGCGCTCGGACCGCATGAGCGCGCTCGAGCAGTGGGGGCTGACCGAGGAGGAGGCGGCCGTCGGCGAGGCCCGACGCGGGCGCGAGGTCATCACCAGCGGCGAGACGCTCGAGGGCGCACGGCGCTTCGCCGGGGGTGCAGGTCGTGGTGGCGCTGCGCTCGGCTGACCGGGCCGCACCGGGGCAGCCCCGGCCCGATCGCCCGACCGTCGCCGCGTTCGACTTCGACGGCACGCTGACGCATGGCGGCAGCGTGTTCCCGTTTTTCGTGAGCCTGCGCGGGGCCTGGCCGGCCCTGCGCGCCGTGATCCGCCTCTCCCCCGAGCTGATCCGGGCCGCGATCACAGGTGGCACGGCCGCCGACCACGTGAAGGAGAAACTCTTCCACCGTCTCTTGGGCGGGCTCCCCGTCGCCGACGTCGACCGTCGCGGCGCCCAGTTCGCCCATGAGCACCTGGCCCGGCGCCTGCGCGCGGACACCCTTCGCCGGCTGGAGTGGCACCGCCGCCAGGGGCACTACACGGTCATCGTCTCGGCCTCACCCGAGTGCTACGTGCGGCCGGCCGGCGCTGAGATCGGGGCCGACGGCGTCGTCGCCACGCGCCTCGCCGTCGGAGGCGGCGGCCTCCTCACGGGCGGCTACGAGGGCAAGAACTGCCGCGGCGCCGAGAAGTACGCCCGCCTGGTCGTCCACCTGCGCGCCCAAGGCCTGCTCTCGGGTAATGGGGCCGAGCAGCCGGTGCTGTGGGCCTACGGCAACAGCCGTGGTGACCTCCGGCTGCTCAACGCGGCCGACCACGGCGTGGACGCCGGCAAGCTGGGCCCGTTCGGCCGGCTCCGCCGCTTCCCCCGTCTCGCCCAGGTCGCCGCCGAGGAGGCAGAGCCACCCAGAGCAGCGCCCGCCCGATCCAACCCGGCCGACTGACCCGCGCTCGACACCCGCGCACGCCGCTCCATGAAACAGCAGCGGGAGACCCTGAGGTCTCCCGCTGCTCGCCCCTTCCCGCTGAAACCGGATATCGGACCCACTGAAGAAGCCGGATATCGAGCTGTCCTGTCTCGGGGCCGATCGCCAGCCCCGAGGGGATCAGTCGCTGCTGTTGACGGTGATGCTCAACGTCGCGGTCTGCACTTCCTTCGTCGGCGTCTTGTTGTCGGTCACCTTGACCGAGATCTGGTAGGTGCCCGGACTCACCGTGTCGGCAACCGTGCCCGACAGCACCCCTGCCTTCGACAGCGTGAGACCGGTCGGCAGCGTCCCCTTGGACTTCCATTTGTACGGGGTGACGCCACCGCTGGCCGTCAGCTGCACGCTGTAGGCAGTGCCTTCGGTTGCCGCCGGCAGCGGCGAGGTCGTCGTGATCTGGAACGGCGTGACGGTCAGCGTGAAGTACTGCACGTACTGGTATCCAATGCCGTTGGCCGCGAGGAACGACAACTCGAACGAGCCGGCCTTGGTCGGCGTGCCCGAGATGGTGCCGCCCGAATAGGTCACGCCCTTGGGCAGCGTCCCGACCTCGGTGAGCGTCGGCGTCGGGTTCCCGGTGGTGACCACGGTGAAGGTGCTCGGGCTGTAGCGGGCGAACGACGCCGTATCCGGTGAGCTGATGCCGGCGGGGATGTCGACCGTCAGCGTGAAGGACTGGTTGGCGTCGGGCGCCACCCCGTTCGTCGCGGTGATCGTGAACGTGTAGCTGTCGGCACTGTCCGCTGCCGGGTTCCCCGACAGGACCGCCATCCCGTCACCGTTGTCGGTGAAGGTGACGCCGTCCGGTAGGTCTCCGGACTCGGAGATGCTGGCCGTGGGCGTCCCCGTCGTCGTCACGGTGAAGTTGTCCGTGACGCCCGAGACGAAGGTGGTGGCGGCGGCGCTCGTGATGGTGGGCGCCTCATCGACGCTCAGCGTGAAGGACTGCGTGGCCGCGCCGCCCACCCCGTCGTTCGCCGTGATGGTGATCGAGTAGCTCCCCCGTGCCGGCGGCCGGGGTCCCGGACAGCGTGGCCGTGCCGTCACCGTTGTCCATGAAGCCGACCCCACTGGGCAGCGTGCCGCTCTCTGACAAGGCGGCGATCGGGTACCCACTGGTGGTGACGGTGAAGCTCCCGGCGCTGCCCGCCGTGAAGACGGCGGAGTCCGCGCTCGTGATGCCCGCTGCCTCGTCGACGGTGAGCGTGAAGGTCTGCGTGTCAGCGCTGCCCACACCGTTACCCGCCGTGATGCTGAACGAGTACACGCCTCCCGTGCCGACCGCAGGGGTCCCGGACAAGGTGCCGGTGCCGTCCCCGTTGTCGAGGAAGGTCACACCGCTCGGCAGGGATCCGGTCTCGGAGAGCGCTGCCGTGGGGTTCCCCGTTGTCGTGACGGTGAAGCTGCCGGCGGTCTCGACGGTGAAGGTCGTCGCGGCGTTGCTGGTGATGGTCGAGGGTGCGTCGACGATCAGGGCAAAGGTCTGCGTGGCGTCCGGGCTGATGCCGTTGCTCGCCGTGATGGTGAGCGGATACGTCCCGTTCGTCCCGGAGGCGGGCGTGCCCGCCAGGGTGGCGGTCCCGTCACCGTTGTCGACGAAGGTCACACCACTCGGGAGGTTCCCGGTCTCGGAGAGCGCCGCCGTCGGCTGTCCGTTGGACACCACGGTGAAGCTCCCCGGCGTGTTCTCGATGAACGTCGTGGTCGAGTCCGACGTGATGGCCGGCGCTGCGTTGACGGTCAGGCTGAACGTCTGCGTCGCCGGCGTGCCCACCCCGTTGTTCGCCGTGATGGTGAGGGGATACGAGCCTCGCGTGTCCGCCGCGGGCGTGCCGGCCAAGGTGGCCGTCCCGTCGCCGTTGTCGACGAAGGTCACACCGGTCGGCAATGATCCGCTCTCGGAGAGCGCCGCCGTCGGGTAGCCCGTGGTGGTGATGGTCGAGCTGCCGGGATCGTTCTCGTCGAAGGTGGCGGCGGCACTCGACGTGATGCTGGGCGCCTCGTCCACTGTGAACAGGAACGACTGCGTGGCGTTCGGGCTGAACCCGTTGGCTGCACCGAAGGACAGTGAATAGGTGCCTCCGGTGCCGACGGCGGGCGTCCCGGACAAGGTCGCCGTCCCGTCGCCGTTGTCGAGGAAGCTCACGCCGCTCGGCAGCGTCCCCGTCTCCGTCATCGTCGGATCAGGCGTCCCACTCGTGGTGACGGTGAAGCTCCCGGCCGTCCCGACCGTGAACGTCGTGCTGGTGGCCGATGTGATGGTCGGCGCCGTCCCGAGCGCGATCGGGTTGTTGGACGCGTTGGCCGCCGGGCCCGTGCCCACGCTGGAGACGGCTGCCACCGACACGTCGTAGTCGACGCCATTGGTCAACCCGGTGAGCGTCTCGGTGGTGGCCGTCGAGTTGAAGGTCTGGCTGACGGGGGTCCCGCTGGGCACCGGCGTCGCCGTCACGGTGTAGCCGGTGATGGACGAGGTGCCCGGGTCGGAGGGCGCCGTCCAGCTGGCCGTGATCTGGCCGCTCGACCCGGTGCCCGTCACGCCGGTCGGCGCGCCCGGACCTGCCGACCAGGTCAAGCTGATGCCGCCCGGACATCCCGTGTATCCCGTGCCGGTTGCTCCACTGCTGGTGGTGTCGTTGGTCCCGCCGGCGCCGTTGGACCCGCCCGAGGTCCCCTGCGCCACGGACCTGCCGCACGCAGTCGATGTCGTCGCCGTTCCGGCGGGGAAGCTCGGGTTCGAGCCGTTGGCGAAGCTGGTCAGGTAGGAGGTCGAGACCCACGAGGAACCGGCGCCGCCGCCACCGCTGCCGAGAGCAGGCGCGATGAAGCAGTAATCGCCCGCTCCGCCGCCGCCGCCGGTGTAGCCGCCACCACCGCCGCCGCCCCCGTTGTCCTCGTCTCCGCTGGCGTTGGTCCCGCCCACGCCTCCGGCGCCGGCACCGACGCCGCTGGCCGGGTTGGCTCCGGCGGTCCCGGCCGGACCCGTGCCTCCGCTGAGCTTGGCGCCCCCGGGTCCGCCCGTGCTGTTGGCCGCGCCTCCGCCGCCTGTCGTGGCCGCTGTCGAGCTCGTGCCGCTCACGGCGCCGACGCCACCGCCACCGCCGCCACCGCCGGACTGACTGTCTTTGTCAGCTCCTCCGCCGCCACCGCCGAAACCCTGACCAGGGGCCGATCCACCCGGAGCCGTGGAGCTGGTCTCAGACGACGACGTCGCGCCACTGGTGGCCCCGGCGTTCCCGGTGCCGCCGCTCCCGCCATTTCCCGTGCACGAAGCACCGCCGCCACCACCGCCTCCGCCCGAGACACCGAGCAAGGTGGCGCAGGGCGAGCCGGCGCTCCCGTAGACGCACACGGCGGAGGCACCACCGCCGCCGCCACCACCGGAGGACTCACCCTCGGTGGAGGAGAACATGCCGCCGTTCGCGCCGTTGGCGTAGCCGGTGCCTCCGGTGCCTCCGGTGCCGGTCGAACCGCTGCTGTGGGCCGTCCCGCCGCCACCGCCGCAACCGATGAAGGTGGCGATGCTCTGGCCGGCAGACACGGTGAAGGTTCCGATCACCCCGCCGCCGGAACCCCCGACGGCCGTGTTGGCCGTGTTGCCGACGGCCACCGGAGTACCCGCGCCGCCACCGCCGCCACCGCCGTAGAGGGTGATCGAGGCCGAGCCACCACCGGTCTGGGACCCCATGGTCGTGTAGTACCAGGTGCCACACGACAACGACGAGACCGCCGTGCCGCCGGTGGTGAACCACTGGGGGGTGGCCGAGAACGCGCCGGCCTCGGTCGCTGCCGCAGCCAGCGTGAGCGCGCCCCCCATCAGTACGGCTGCGAGTATCGCCTTCGTGACTCGGGCCACGTGACCTGCCCCTGGTCGCAAACCGCCCATCACACCATCCTCCTCGGTCGTACTACTTCAAAGTCCATTGCGTCGATGTCTTCGCAGCGGGACTGCTCGTCGGCCCCGCGTGTGCCATTCCCTGCTGTCTCCGATGCTGTCTCCGAGCTCTCTCAGACCGTCGCTACGAGCCCGCTGCCTGGATCGTCAGGCTGATGGAGCCGCTCGCCGTCTGTGCGGTCGGCTTGGTGTGGTCCTTCACCGACACGTCGATCGTGTAGGTCCCGGGCGTCACGGTCGCGGGCACGGTCCCCGACAACACGCCCTCCTTGGACAACGTGAGCCCGGTCGGCAGCGACCCGACGGCCTTCCACTTGTACGGAGCCTTTCCGCCCACCACGGAAAGCTGCTGGCTGTAGGGCGTGCCCTCGGTGACAGCCGGGAGCGAGGTCGTCGAGACGGCAAACTTCACGACGGTGAGCGTGAAGACCTGCGTCCCCGCCGGCGAAATGCCGTTCGTTGCCGTGAAGAGGATCTGGAACGTCCCCTTCTTCGTCGGCGTCCCCGACAGCCGTCCGTCCGTGACGTTGACCCCCTTGGGGAGGTTGCCCCACTCGGTGATGCTCGGGGCGGGGTACCCGGCCGCCGTCGGCGTGAAGGTCCCGGGGTCACCGAGGGAGAACGTCGCCGCGTTGGGAGACGAGACGGACGGAGGCTGGTCGACCGTCAGCGTGAAGGACTGCGTCGCCGGGCTGCCCACGCCGTTGGTCGCGCTGATGGTGAGCGGGTAGACGCCACCGGCCGTGGCAGCGGGCGTCCCCGCCAGGGTGGCAGTGCCGTTGCCGTTGTCGGTCAGGGTCACACCGCTCGGCAGGGACCCGGTCTCTGAGAGCGCCGGTACGGGATACCCGCCCGTCGTGACGGTGAACGTCCCCGCGCTGCTGGTCGTGAACGTCGTGCTGATACCCGACGTGATGGACGGCGCCTGGTCCACCCCCAGCGTGAAGGACTGCATCGCCGCGCTGCCCACGCCGTTGGTGGCCGTGATGGTGATCGGGTAGACGCCGCCGCTCCCCGCAGCGGGCGTCCCCGAGAGGGTCCCCGTGCCATCACCGTTGTCGGCGAAGGTCACGCCCGAGGGCAGGGACCCGCTTGCGGAGAGCGCCCCGGTCGGGAAGCCGGTCGTCGTGACAGTGAAGGTTCCGTCACTCCCGGTCGTGAACGTCGTACTGGCGACCGAAGTGATGGCCTCGTGCTGGTCCACGGTGAGCGTGAAGGACTGCGTCGCCTGCGTCCCGATGCCGTTGTAGCCCGTGATCGTGATCGGGTACAGGCCGCCGGTTCCCGCGGCCGGAGTGCCCGAGAGGGATGCGGTCCCGTCGCCGTTGTCGACGAAGGTCACACCACTCGGGAGCGACCCGACTTCGGAGAGCGCCGGGGCGGGATACCCGCCCGTGGTCACCGTGAAGGTGCCGGCCGTGCCCGTCGTGAAGGTCGTGGCGGCGTTCGACGCGATGGATGGCGCCTCGTTGACCGTCAGGGTGAAGGACTGCGTCGCCGGGCTGCCAACGCCGTTGTTCGCGGTGATGGTGAACGTGTAGACGCCACCGCTGCCCACCGCAGGCGTCCCGGCCAGCGAGGCGGTGCCATCACCGTTGTCCGTGAAGGTCACGCCCGTGGGCAGGGTCCCGGTCTCGCTGAGCGCCGCCGTCGGGTTGGCCGACGATGTCACTGTGAAGCTTCCCGCGTCGCCGACCTGGAGCGTGGTGCTCGATCCCGACGTGATGGTCGGGGCGAGGGGACCATTGGTGACCGTCAGGGTGAAGGACTGGGTGGCCGCGCTCCCGACGCCGTTGTTCGCCGTGATCGTGATGGGGTAGCTGCCCTGTGTTCCATCCGCCGCGGTGCCCGAGAGACTGGCGGTCCCGTTCCCGTTGTCGACGAAGGAAACCCCCGTGGGCAGGTCGCCGCTCTCGGAGATGGCCGAAGTCGGATAGCCCGTGGTGGTCACGCTGAAGCTGTCCGAGCTGCCGGTGGAGAACGTGGTGGCATCAGCAGACGTGATGGCCGGCGCCTGATCCACGGTCAGCGTGAAGGCCTGGGTGGCAGCAGTGCCCACCCCGTTGCCGGCCGTGATCGTGATCGGGTATGTACCGCCGGTCCCCGCGGCCGGCGTGCCCGACAAGGTGGCCGTGCCGTCGTGGTGGTCCGCGAGGGTCACGCCCGAAGGCAGGTTGCCGAACTCGGAATACGACGGTGTCGGGAACCCGGTGCTGGTCACCGTGAAGGATCCAGCCGTACCGGTGGTGAAGGTCGTGCCCGCACCCGACGTGATTGCCGGAGCCTGGTCAACCGTCAGAGTGAACGACTGCGTCGCGTTCGGAAGGTTGCCGTTGGCCGCGGTGATCGAGATCGGGTACGTGCCGCCGGTCCCCGCAGCCGGAGTGCCTGAGAGAGTGCCTGTGCCGTTGCCGTTGTCGACGAAGTTCACGCCTGCTGGCAGGTTCCCGCTCTCGGACAGTGACGGATTGGGATACCCGGTCGTCGTGACGTTGAAGCTCCAGGCGCTGCCCGTCGTGAACGTCGTGTTGTTCGAAGAGGTGATGGCGGGCGCGGTCTGTTGCGGGACGATCTGAGTGGTCGCCAGCGCCCCTGGCGGTGTATACGGAGGGGTCCCGCTGTTGCCACTCGTCGGATACCCGTCGAAGTCCGCGTTCTGCGTGCCGATGATCGGGATGGTCACGTTGGTGTCGACCCTGAACTCCGAAAGGGTCTCGCTCTGGTTGGACCCCACCGACCCGGTCGCCGTGAACTGCGCGCTCACCGTGGGAAGCGTGAAGTTGTTGCCACCAGCGACCTCGTCGGAGGTCGGGAGCTCAACCTCCAGATAGGGATAGGTCGTGTGGTAGTTCCCAGTGGTCTGCGCGTCACACCCTGTCCCAGTGGTCGTGCAGAACTCGGCCGTGGCCACACCTTCTGTCGTGGCGTCGCCGCCAGTGACCTGGACTGAGCCGGCTACGTAGGTGAACCCGGAGGGAACGGGCACCACCGAGGCGAAACCGTCCGCGTAGTTGATGGTGGCCGTCCCGACCTCGGTGGACTCGCTGCTGGGGACGCTCGACCCGGTCGGGGCCACCGTCACCGTAAGGGGCGTGTGCTGCTGCTGGGTGGAAGGGGCGACGACCGCAACCTCTGCCGTCTCGTAGACGTCCTGGGAGATGCCGTCGACGGTGATGTCCTCGCCGACCTCCTGGTCGACCGCCGGCGCATACGTCATGGTCGCCGTCGTGCAATCCGGCGACCCGGCCGAGTACGTGTCGCCCGGGTCGCAGTACGCGAAGGTCGCATGAAATGCGCTGGTGGCACTGTCTCCAGGCAGGAGGCTCAAGATGCCCTGGTTGGCTGTGGTGATGACCGCGCCGTCGCCGGCTGGGGGCTGGCTCACCACGGTAAGGGAGGCCGGATTGACGTTCGACGCACCACCCGACACCAACGTCAACGTGTCGAAGTTGTCGGGATTGTTGAAGATGAGCGTCACGTCCGACAGCGTCCCGGTCGGATCGGCCGACAGGACGATGTCGTCCCCGCTCACCGAGCTCACGTAGGTGCCATTGGCGATCCCGGGCCCGATCACCGCCGAACCTGCGGTGACGCCGGCGTTGGCGAAGCTGTTCGAACTGCTGACCGTCGTCGACGAGCTCGATCCGCTCGCGTCGTCAACCGCAGTGCGCGTGGTGAAGGTCAGCGTCTGGGTGTTCGTGATGGCGGCGGAGGTGTCGGCCGAAATCGCGATGGTGGTCGCGGTCACGCTGCTGACCGACGTGCCAGAGGCAAAGGATGATCCGTTGGCGCTCATTCCCGCCTGGACACCCGCCGTGCTGGTGCAGGTCAGTGTCTCTGACTTGCTCGCTGCCGTGCAGCCCGTGAGGTTGATGACCGGGTCCGTTGAGAACGCGCCGGTGCCGTTCGCAATCGTCGGCGCAGGCTGGGCGAAGGCGGGCGACTCGAACGTGATGGCGGCGGTGGCCAGAATGCCCGCTGTCAGCAGCAAAGCTGAGAAGATTCTGAGAATCACAGCTCCGTGGACGCGTGCTGGCGTGGCAGCGCTCATGACTAGACCCTCGCTCTCCCCTAGCTCTCGGTTTAGTCCCCCTCGCTCCCGATGTCGGCCCGCAACGCGCGAGTGCTTCAGTCGACAACTAGCGTGACTTTTTATTCGCGACACGACGAAGTGTCAAGCAGTTGCTTGAAGGCGCGTGTCCCCGCGAGGGAACTTTGACTTTGCCGTGCAACGTGAAACCCCGGCACCGCAGGCACGCCCTGACGCCGTAGCGAGGCCTCTGCAATGTGTGTTTACGAGGGCGTGACGGCGATACCCACGGCGTGGCCCGAGTATCTGGGCACCGCCGTCGTGACATCGCCGAAGTACGGCGCATCACCGAACGCGAAGACCTGCCCGCTCCCGTTGACTGCATCGAAGCCCTGACCGCTCAAATCCGGGATCAAGCCGGTCATCGGGCTCATCATGGTGCTCAGCGTGGGCGAGGCCCCGGCGACCCCCACCGTGGGCGCGTCGCCGAAGTCGTAGACGGTCCCGTTGGCGCCGAGAACCCAGTAGCCGCCACCGTCGGGTGTCGGCGCCACGCCCACGAGCGCGGTGGACGGTGGTGCCCCTCCGAGCGAGCCGAAGAACCCGGCGTTGCCGAACGCGAAGACGCCGCCGTCTGAGGCGATGAGCCAGTAGCCCCTGCCGTCGTGCGTCGGCACCATCCCGATGACTGGCTTGTTGAGCGCGAGGCTGCCCGTGCTGCCGTAGAAGCCGGCGTCGCCGTAGGCGAAGATGCCACCGTCGGCGGCCACGAGCCAGTAGCCACCCCCATCGGGCGTGACGGCCATCCCGACCATCGGCTTGTTCAATCGGATGCTGCCGGTGCTGCCGTAGAAGTTGGCGTCGCCGAAGCTGAACACGCCACCGTCGCGGGCGACCTCCCAGTACCCGTTGGCGTCGTGCGTCGCGGCGACGCCGACAACCGGGGCGTTCAACGGGATGCCACCCATGCTGCCGTGGAACTGCGCGTTCCCGAAACTGAACACACCGCCGTCCGCCGCGTTGATCCAGTAGCCGCCGACTCCGCCGCTGGGCTGCCCGGCCGAACCCGGAAGGGTGCTCGACTGGGCCGGGCCGTAGTAGTGGTTCACGATCTGGGTGTACGTCCAGTTCCCATCGCCGTTGTCCTGACCGATGGCGTAGCCGAGCGCACCCCACTGGCCCATGCCGATGCCGTGACCCCACCCTTGGCCCTCGATGGTGACCGAGGATCCGTTGAACCCGGTGATGGAGAACAAGTCCGAGTTGAGCCCGAGGTCGGTGTAGAACTCCGTGCCGGGCATCGTGACGCTCCCTGACGTACCGGCCACGGTGATGGTGGCAACCCGACCGTAGGACGCGTCGAACGGATGGCCGGGGTCGGTCACCAACTGGCCTGGCCCCATCGGGAGGTCCGTGAACGTGCCGATCTGCGGCCACGCGGACTCGATCTGGTTGTAGCTGACCGAGGTCGTCCACTGATGGTTGGGGTTGCACGCATCGGAGACGCACACGGCGTCTCCGTCGTCGGGCACCGCGGTGAAGGGCGATCCCTCGTTAGCGCCGGACGTGTAGCCGCCGGTCGACGCGGAGTACTCGGTCGTGGCAATGGATCCGTTGGGCATCACCATCACCTGCCCGGCGGTGTCGTCGGCGGCGGCGATGCTCGTGGGCGTCTCGTACTCGGTGCCGCGGTAATTCTGACAGTCCAGATCACAGGTGTCGGCGTAGCCGCCGTAGCCACCGAGGTCGGCGAGCACATAAGAACGGACGGCCACCGCCTGGGCCTCGAGCTCCTGGAAGCCCCAGTCCATACCTTGTGGACCGGACCCTCCCACGCTCGCCCAGCTCGACGGCGACTCTCCCGGCACCGTATCGGCGACGTAGGTCTCGAGCGGAAGTGTGTTGACGGTCTGCGCCTCACTGCCCGAGTCGTAGACCCCGGTCAGCGTGCCGTGGACGATCGGGCTCCCGCCGGCGACACACAGCTGGAGAAGACCCCCGCTGACCGGCGACGCCGTGGGGGTGGTCTGGTTGGCGAGCACCGGGGTCCACGGGCCCGCGCAGCCGGGCCCGGTGTCGACGTTCCACGCCCCTCCCGTCGGCTGGAACAGCACGGCGGGCGAGTCGGGCACGCCCGGCGCCGACACGCCGCCCAACGATTCGGCGATGACGTCGTTGCCTGCGTTCTCCTGCATGGCAATGCGCACGTTGGTGGAGTCCGCCGGCAGTGCACGTGACTCCGACGACGGGATCTGCGGCACCGAGGCCCGGTTCGGGACACCGAGGTCGGCGGCCGCGGGAGACATGGGGCCGATCACGGCGGCGGCAACCACCAAGAAGAGAGAGACGACGATGCCCACCAACGGTGCCGCGGGGCGACGGTGGCGTCGCAGGGTGGTCGGACCCGTGAGCGTGAAGCTCATGGTCGCGGGCGCGCGGCTGGGGCTCGGTCCGACACGATTCGACCAGGATAGGGGCGCTCCGGACGTCAATCGGTGCATAGGTGCCGCCTTCGAGCTCCGCAGTGCGCTTGTACACTGCACCGACGTGCGGGTCGACCAGGTCATTCCGTCGCTCGCCAGCCGCGACGCCATCGGGGTTCACACGGTGAACCTGCGCGATGGCCTACGCGCGGCGGGGTTCGACTCGGACATCTACTACGGCTCGCACACGGCCGATGTCGAGCACGAGGGACGGCCGGTGATCGAGCTCGGGCGTGCCGGGCGCGACCGCTGGCTGCTGTACCAGGCGTCCATCGGCAGCCCGGTCTACGACATCGTCGCCGCGCGCAACGAGCCCAAGCTCGTCAACTACCACAACATCACCCCAGCCGACCTGTTGCGCGACTGGGAGCCCGCCGTCGCCTACGAGGTCGCTCTGGGCCGGACGCAGCTGGCGCGCCTCGCCCCACAGAGCCGCTTCGCCGTCGCCGACTCCGCGTTCAACGAATCCGAGCTCCACGCGCTCGGCTTCGAGGGCACTGCCGTCGTGCCCCTGCTGATCGACATGCGAGCCAAGAGCGATGAGCCCGATCCCGAGCTGGCGAGCGCTCTCGCCCGCCGCAAGGCGCGCCAGGGCGGGGCCGACCTGCTCTACGTCGGGAAGATCTCGCCGCACAAGGCGCCGCACGATCTGGTGAAGATGCTCGACGTCCTTCGCCGGACCGACGACCCGGCCGCCCGCCTCCACCTTGTGGGCTCGCCGCTCGGGGAGACCTACGAGCCGGCGCTGCGCACCTTCATCGAGGAGCTCGGACTGAGCGGCGCCGTCGACCTCGCCGGCTCCGTGAGTGGCGCGGCGCTCGAGGCCTACTACCAAGCGGCTGACGTCTTCGTCATGGCGTCGGACCACGAAGGGTTCTGCGTCCCGCTGGCCGAGGCCATGGGCCACGGCGTCCCCATCGTCGCCTACGGGGTCACCGCGGTGCCCGAGACGGTCGGCGGCGCGGGCCTCGTGCTCGAGGACAAGTCGCCGGTGCCCTTTGCCGCCGCCGTCGGCCGCGTCCTGCGCGACGACGCCCTGCGCGGCGTCCTGGCCGCAGCGGGCCGCACACGTGCCGCGGGTTTCGACCTGGCAGCGTCGACGCAGCGCTTCGTGTCGCTGGTGCAGGGGGCCGTGGCCTCCTGAGCGGGCGTTCGGTCCCGCTCTGCCGAGCGGGGTCAGCCTCGGAGCGCCAGGATCTGGTCAGCAGCACGGTCGCCGGCCGAGGACAGGTCGAGCGCCTCGAACCGCAGCCGGCCGGCCTCTGCAAGCGTGGTGCAAAAGCCCTGGTCCCCCAGCACGCGGGCGACCGCAGCGGCCAGTGCGTACGGATCGGTGGCGTCCACCAGCAGGCCGGCGTCACCGACCACTTCAGGCAGCGCACCGGCCCGGTTGGCCACGACGGGCAAGCCCATGCTCATCGCCTCGAGCACGGGCACCCCGAAGCCCTCGTGCCGCGAACTCACCACGAGGACGTCGGCGCGCTTCATGGCGGCGACGAGATCGGGGTCGCTCAGCGTGCCGGTGAACGTGACCGCGTCGTGGAGGCCCATCTCGTCGACGAAGCGACGCAGCGCGTCGCTGTAGGAGGACACGACGGGCCGCCCCACCACCTCGAGTCTCGCCGCCGGGTCGTGATGCTCGCGCGCGACAAGGAGAGCCATCACGGCGAGCTCGATGCCTTTGTTCGGGGCGACACGACCGACGCTGATCCAGCGGCTGCCGCCGGTGCGAGCCTCGGGTGCGCGAGGCACCGCCACTTCTGGAGTGGGCAGCGCCGCAGCGGGCGGGACCACCGCGGTGTGCGCGAACCCGGCGGCCGCCAACTCGGCCTCGTTGAACGATGAGACGGCCAGTCCGAGCGACGCGCGTGCGGCGAGCGCGCGCAGTTCCTGCTGCGCGCGCAGCTGATGGCGAGCCATCGCGTTGTCCCACGACGCGTAGAACGCGGGTGGTGTGACGTTGTGGTAGTTCACGACGAGGCGCTCACGACGCTCCCCGACAAAGGAGGCGATCCCCGACGCGGTGGCGAACTGGTACACGAGGACGTCCCCCGGCTCAGCCTCCTGCGCGTAGCGTCCGAAGGACCGCGTCAGCGCAGCCGTTTCCTCGTCGGTCAGCTCGACGTAGATGTCGGAGCGCACGCCGCGCGCCTCGAGCACCTCGCGTAGGCGCAGCGTGTGACGGCCGACAGCATCGGAGCGGTGCAGCATCGGCACGAACTGGTGGACCGCGGTCATGACGCGATGGCACCCGCGTCCACCAGCGGGACGAGCAGGCTCACGAAGCGGTCCGCCGCCGCAGCGAGATCGAGCTCGTCGAGGCGCCGGCTTCCCGCCTCTTCCAGGACGGCGCGCAAGGGTGCGTCCGCCAGCAGCGCGGCGATGGCTCCGGCCAGCGCGTAGGGGTCCTTGTCCGAGACCAGGACTCCCGCCCCCCGAGCACCTCGGGCACTGCACCCTGATCGAAGGCCACGACCGGGACACGAGCCGCCATGGCCTCCACCACCGGCACGCAGAATCCCTCGTGCTCGGACGTCACGACCAGCACGTCGGCCTCGGCATAGGCGGACGCCACGGTGGCATCGCTCGCGTGTCCGGTGAAGCGCACCGCGTCCGCCAATCCCATGTCGACGACGTAGCGCCGCAGCGCTGCCGCGTACGACTCGGTGGCGGGCTTGCCGACGACGAGGAGCGTGGCGTCGGGGTCCTGGTGGGCCCGCGCCACGGCCAGCGCGGCGACAGTGCTCTCGAGCGCCTTGTTGGGTGACACCCGGCCGACGGCGAGCCACCTCGCTCCCTGTGGACGGGACGGGCCGGCGCTGTTTGCGGTCGGCTGCGGTGGGTCGAGCGTGCCGAGTGCGCCGAGTGCAGCCGAGGGCGGGACGACCGCAGTCCTGGCAAAGCCCGCTGCAGCAAGGTGCGCTTCGTTGTAGGTCGAGTCCGCGACCGCGAGCGCGGCTCGCGGCGCCAACAGCGCCAGGTCACCCTGGGCTTGGAGCTGACCGAGTGCGAGATGGTTGTCCCATGGCGCCATGAGGTCGGGCGGCGTGATGTTGTGGTAGTTGACGACAAGGGTCTCGGACCGTCCGGCCAGCCACGACGCCATGGCCGACGCGGTGGCGAACTGGTACACGACGACGTCCCCAGGCTGCGCCGCCTGTGGGTACGACAGCACGGGGAGGGCCTCGTTCGCTGTCTCGGCCTCGACAGTGTCCACGTAGATGTGCGAGTCATATCCGCGGGTGCGCGTGGCGTCACGCAGCCGGAGGGTGTGGCGCCCGACCGCATCGCCGCGGTGCAGGACGGGTACGAAGTGGTGGATGCCCCTCACGACGGGGTGCTGGCCACCAAGGCGAAGCGCTGGTTCTCCTCCTCGACGCCCGGGTGCGGGGCGATGTCGACGAACCCCGCGCGATCGAGCAGGAGCTCCCAGGTCGCCTCGTGCAGCGAGCGGCCCTCGACCAGGTCGCTCGCCGGAGCCTCCCTCGACCCCACCGCTCTGGCTGGTTCGGACACGACGACCAGCGGCGCGGCGCGTGCGAGCGTACGCCGGCACGTGGTGAGCAGAGGCAGGAGCTCGTGCAGGGCGAGGCGATCGACCACCCCGCTCAGCACTATTCCGCCGAGGTCTGCGTCCGCTCGTCCTCTCAGGTACTCCGAGGCCTCGGCGATCGTGACAGTGCAGCCCCGCTCGAGGGCACGCAAGGCCAGTGCTCCGCGGGGCTCGACACCAAGCGCGGTCGTGCCCCGGGCGGCGAAGGCGTCGAGCAGGCTGCCCTCGCCGCAGTCGGCGTGCACGATGTCGCCGCCAGGGGCCGTGGCCGTGACGTGCGCGGCAACGGCACCCGCCCAGGGACCCAGCTCACGCGCCGGAACGAGCCAGGCCGCGCCCTCCACGGGCCGATCCTCTCCGGCCAGCCTGGTCTCGAGGGTCGTGACGCGGGCCGAGAGGAAGCGAAAGGCCTCGACGACGTGCGCCATCGCTTCCTCGAGCTCGGTCTTCTCTCCCTCGGGCGCCCGCGCGCCCCGGTCGCGGCGCAATCGCTCGAAGCGGCCGCCCCGGCGGCCGCTGCCGCGGCGCTCCGTCTCCACTGCGTCCGACAGCGCAGACGCGCCGGGGTGGTAGGGACCGTAGCGGTCGCCGAGGAGCGTGAACGCCCCCAGGAAATTCCACCGGTCGCTCCCCTGAGGCGCCAGGCGGGCGAAAGCCTCGTGCAGCGCCTGGGCGGCCCTTTCGCGGTCGGCTGGGACCACGCCCGCGCCGTCTGCGTCGCCGTCCAGGTCGCCGCTGTCCACCGCCCGCACCCTGGGGGGTCGCGTCAGGCATCGCCGGTTGGAGGGATGGCTGGGGGCACGGCGCTGGATGCTACCGGTGATGCCCGCGTGGAAACGGGGGGCGACAATCCATGCTCTGAACGAACGACTAGCGTCGTAGCGCTAACGCATGGATTTCGGGGCTTCGTGACAAACGCGCGCAGGCTGACGACGCGCATCATTCTCTCCGGCCTGGCGGTGGCGGGAGTGTGCATCGTCGGCGGCGTGCTCGCAGCGCCGCCTCTTCAGGTCGCGGCGGCGGCCCCCATCACGCTCACCGAGACCTGGAACAGCAGCGCGACCATGCCCGGGGTGCTCCTTGACGATGCACCCTGCGGCGCCGTGCAATCTTCCCCCGTTGAGTTCAACGACGGCGGGACGCCGGCGGTCGAGGTGGGTGACCGCGAAGGGTTCCTCTACGGCTTGAGTCTGTCGAGCGGATCACCGGTTTCAGGTTGGAGCAATGGCTCCGGTAGCGGCGTCGGCTCCGGCGAAGGCTGTTCGAGCAATCCCTCGGGTGGCACTCCAGGCGTCGGGCTCATCGGCGTGCGGGTACCGGGCAGCCCGCCGGTCGACTCGACAGCCTCGGTCGGCCCGAACGGCGATCTGTACATCGGTGCCGGCAACGCGGCGGCCCCGATCGACGGGGGCTACTACTCGTACGGGCCCAACGGCAGCGCGCTGTGGAATCAGGTCGTGACCAATCCGTCGGGCGACACTGTCCCCAACGGCGGCGTGCAGGCGTCGCCCTCCGTCGGGGACGGCGGCTCACTGGTCGAGGCCGGGTCGCTGGGTCAAGAGACCTACGCGCTGAGCACCGCGAACGGCGTTCCCACACCGGCTTGGCCTCAATTCTCCGCCGACAGCGTGTTCTCCACGGCAGCCGTCGGAGACCTCTACGGCACAGGGTCGGACGAGTTCGTCTCGGGCGGCGCGTCGTCGCAGGGCTTCGCCTACGGGAAGCACTACGACAACGGCGGCCACGTCCGCATCTACAACGACAGCGGCGGGTTGATCTGCAGCGCCAACACGACCGAGGAGGTCGACTCCTCCCCCGCCGTCGGCCCCATCCTGCCCGGCGGGCACTACGGGATCGCCACGGGCACCGGCAGCTTCTTCGGCGGCAGCGACGAAGACACGGTCAAGGTCTTCGACACCCAGTGCAACCAGGTCTGGAGCGACAAGCTCGACGGCACGACCGGGGGTTCACCCGCCCTGGCCGACGTGATGGGTAACGGGCAACTCGCCGTCGTCGAGGGCACCGTCACCAGCGCGACGACAGGGTCCGTCTACGCGCTCAACGCAACCACGGGAGCCGTTCTCTGGCAGGCCAATGTCCCCGGCGCTATCTACGGGTCGGTCACGACGGCGGATCTCGGGACGGGCTATCAGGACGTCATCGTGCCGACCGACCTCGGGCTCTTCATCCTCGACGGCCGGACCGGCCAGGAAGTCGCCGACGTAGACGACGGCTCGAGCAACGGCGACGCCCAGCTGTCCGGTGAAGTCTTCGGCTTCCAGAATGCGGCTCTGGTGACCGATGACGGGGGACCGATCGGCATCACCGTGGCCGGTTACTTCGCGGTGTCGGGGAGCAACTACGTCCAGGGCATCGTGCAGCACTTCGAGGTCACCGGCTCCAACGGTGCACTGGCCGGCGAGTCGGGCGCGTGGCCGCAGTTCCACCACGACTCGGAGCTGAGCGGGTTCGTCGGCGGCGGCGCCCCGCTCGGGCAGTGCGACCGGCCGGCGGCGAGCCAACACGGTTATCTGACCGTCGCCTCCGACGGTGGCATCTTCGCCTTCGGGCAGGACTTCTGCGGGAGCACGGGCAGCATGGTGCTGAACAAACCCGTGGTGGGCATGTCGGCCGTCCCGGGACAAGGCGGCTATTGGCTCGTCGCGTCCGACGGCGGCATCTTCTCGTACGGCGACGCCGGCTTCTACGGCTCCACCGGGTCGCTGCACCTCAACGCGCCCGTTGTCGGCATGGCACCGACGCCCGACGGCAAGGGGTACTGGCTCGTCGCCTCCGACGGCGGCATCTTCTCCTACGGTGACGCGGGCTTCTACGGGTCGGCCGCGTCAGACCCCCACCAGGACATCGTCGCCATGGCGGCGACGCCCGACGGCCTCGGCTATTGGGAGGTCAGCACGACGGGACACGTCTTCACCTTCGGCGACGCCCAATTCGCCGGCGACACCGAATCGATCCACCTGAACGCGCCAATCGTCGGCATGACGGCGGATCCCGTGACCGGCGGCTACTGGCTGATTGGCGCCGACGGCGGTGTCTTCTCCTTCGGTGCGCCGTTCTACGGCTCGACCGGCGGCCTCGTGCTCAATCAGCCGGTGGTGGCGATGCAGTCCACCTACGACGGGGGCGGCTACTGGTTCGTCGCGGCCGACGGTGGCATCTTCTCCTACGGCGACGCGCCGTTCCACGGTTCGATGGGCGGGCAACATCTCAACCGGCCCATGGTCGGCATGGACGGGTTCTGATCGATCCCCTCGGCGCGCCAACCTGCGTATCGCTGTGAGGCGCTTCCGGCGCGACCGCCTCGCGTAGAGTGACGCCCCATGCCCCGGCCACGTGACAGCGCACAGCCCGCTACGACCGTCGCGGCGCCGGACGCCCCTCGGCGCGGCCCGCTCCTGCCCACCTACCCGCCGCGCGACTACCTCGGGCAGCTCGATCCCGCCTTCCAGGCTGCGTTGTCGGCCCGGCGCGCCGACGCCGACCTCGACGACCTCGTGTGGTATCACGCGGTCGAGCTCCCCGACGGCCGGGTGCTGCCGGGCGCCTGGGACCTGCGCGGTCACGAGTCCGCCTACCTCGGTGGGGTGGACGTCGCGGGCAAGCGTGTCCTCGAGCTGGGCCCCGCCACCGGGTACCTGACCTTCTACATGGAGCGCATGGGCGCGGAGGTGGTGTCCTTCGAAGCCGGCTTCGACGTGTCGATCGACCTGCTCCCGGTGAAGGGCATCGATCAACCCGAGGAGAGGCTGCGCGTCATGCAGGAGACGATCGATCGCAACCACGACGCCTGGTGGTACCTCCACCGCGCGTTCGGTTCGTCCGCCAAGTTCGTCCAGGGGAACATCTACGACATGCCGGACGATCTCGGCCTCTTCGACATCACGCTCGTCGGTGCCATCTTGTTACACCTGCGTGAACCTTGGGGCGCCCTGTCCCAGGCCGCGGCCCGCACGAAGGACACGATGATCGTGACCGAGCCACTGCAAGATGACGCACAGCCACCCGAGGCCAACATCATGCGGTTCTCCCCTTCCGCCGAGCACCACATGACCAACTGGTGGTCGATCTACCCCGGCGCAGTCGTGTCGATGCTGTCGCGCCTCGGCTTCGGGCGGACGGAGACGACGATGCACAGCCAGCGCCACCACCTGGCTCACGACATCGGGGCCGACGCGATCGAGCAGCACATGTACACCGTGGTGGGTCGCCGCGAGGTTTGAGCCAGCCGCGCCGCACGCATGGCGTCGGCATCTCCGTCGCTGCGCGCTCAGAACAGGCCCGGCGTCCCGCGCCCCCGTTCGGCCACCGAGGTGATGAAGTCGTCGTAGCGGCGGACGAGGACCGGCCACCGGAAATGCGTGTCCACATGGGCGCGGCCACGCGCACCCAGCGTCTCGCGCAGGGACGAGTCAGCCACGAGACGCTCGAGGACGGCCTCGAATTCGGGGTAGGAGGTGAACCACAGACCACCCCCGGAGCGCTCGCAGTGTTCCCGGGTGGGCCCGCAGGCGCCGTTGACGAGCACGGGGACCCGGTCGACCCACGCCTCGATCACGACCAGCGAGAACGACTCGAGCGCGGAGGGTGAGACCGACACCAGCGCTGTCGTGCACGATGTCCCACTTGTCGGCTTCCTCCACCGGCCCGGTCACGACGATGTCGGGGTGCGGCGGCAACTCGACGGCGACCGGGCCGACGAGCACGAGTGCCAGCGGACCGGGATGACGCTCCTTGTACGTGGCGAAGTACGACGCCAGCATCTTCGAACCCTTGTGCTCGTCGACGCGCCCGACGCTCACGATGTAGGGCCGGTCCCCCACGCCCGCAAGTTCGCGACCCGGCCTGCCGGCACCCTGGGAGTCCCCCACGCCGAGTCCGAGCACGATCTGCGGCCGCTCGGCCACGGGGTACATGCGCTCGACCAGGGTGCGTTCGGCCGCCGTGTAAAAGCAGAAGGCGTCGGCGTCTCCGAACGTGCCGCGGAAGACCGGAAAGTAGAGCGCAGGCTCGTCGTGGGCGGCCGGGTGGAAGACGGCCGGCGCACGTACCCGGCCGATGCCGGCCACCGTGGGGTGGTACAGGTACGGGGTGAACGCGACGACGTCGGCGTCCGTCGCGCCGAGTGCGTCAACGAGTTGGGGTGAGACCGGCCCGTTGTAGTCGACCCAGCGCGCCGCCTGGGCCCGTGTGACCTGCCGCGGTGCCAGGCGCAGCATCCCGTCGAGGCCGTAGAAGTCGGGCAACCGCCCGTGCGCGTTCGGGTGGCGGTGCACGAGGACACCGTTGAGCTCGGTGGTCCCGGGCTCGAGCTCGTCGTCCCAGGTGACCGGGTCGAGGGCACAGGTGGTGTGGACCTCGGGCTCCCAGCTCGTCATGGCGCGCAGGTGCTCGGCCAGCTGGCGGACCGCCGTCTCGGCGCCGCCCATGATCTGCGTCCCGTAGCGGGGCGTGACGAAGGCCACCTTGCCGCTCACGGCGTCACCGCCCCGGCGATGGCGTCCACGATCCGGGTGGCCGCGCCACCGTCCGCCAGCTCGGCCGCACGGCGCGCCCCGGCCGATCTCAGGACGGCGCGGAGGGCGTCGTCGGTGCACACCCGGTGCAACGCGGCGGCGACATAGGAGTGGTCGGCCGCGGCCAGCAAGAGTGCAGCGCCCCCCGCCGTCTCCGCCACGGCGCCCGCACCGCGCGCCACCACCGGGACACCCGCCGCCATGGCTTCGACGAGCGGCACGCCGAACCCCTCGTGCTCCGACAACGAGAGGTAGACGTCTGCCGCGGCGTAGTGGGCGGCCAGCGACGCGTCGGACACCTCGCCGGGCAGACGGACCGCCTCGGCCAGATGGAGATCCTCGATGAAGTCCTGGAGTGCCTTGGTGTACTCGAAGCTGGCCGTGCCGCCGACGAGGTGCAGCCGGGCCTGGGGGTCATAGAGGCGGCGGTAGGCCCACAGGGCTTTCACCAGCTCGTGCTGCGCCTTGGAGGGGACGACTCGACCGACGAAGAGGATGTCGGCGCCGCCGCCCGCGCTCTCGCGCGCGAGCTCGGCCGCCACCCGTGCGTCCGGCGGGGCGCTGACGCGGGCGTAGTCCGCCAGCACCGGGACCACGGTCGTGCGCCGGCATCCGGCGCGTTGGAGCTCCACCTCGCTGTAGCGGCTCTTGGCCAATCCGAGCAGGGCCCGCGGCGCGAGGAGCGCGAGCTCCTCGGCCGCCTCGGTCGCCCGCTCGACGCTCTGGGGCTCCCAGCCCTCGAAGTACTCCGGCGCGGTGAAGTTGTGGAAGTCGAGCACGAGTGGCACGCCGCGCTCGGCCAGGTACCCCGCCACCGGGGAGGACGTCGTGAATTGGTACACCGCGACGTCGCCCTCGGCCGCGTGCTCGGGGTACATCCAGTGCTTGAACGCCAGCGACGAGAGGTCGTCGTGGATCGCCTCGGCAAAGATCTCCGAACGCCATCCCGCCGCCCGCAAGGCGTCCCGCAACAACAGGGTGTGTGTGCCGGTGGCGTCGTGCGGATTGAGGGTGGCGATGAACTGGTGGACGGCCACCGGCCTCCCGGCGGCGGCGCTCACCGTCGGGCTGGCGCGTACGGTGCCGTGATCGCGTCCCGGACCGCGGTCACCATGAAGTCGGATCCGCCGGGACCGCTCTGCGCCACCGCGTCGTAGCCGCTCTGCTCGAGCAGGCGGCACCAGGCCTCGGGCCGCAGGGGCCGGCCCGGCGCGAGGTCCGCCTCGGGTGGTGCGTCGGCAGCGTCCCAGCTGGCTCGAGTGACGGAGTGGATGACCAAGGTGCCGCCGGGCGCGAGCCGCGTCCCCACCGCGGCGAGCAGCTGGGCGCGCTCTCCGCCCGACATGCCGTCGACGATCCCACTGAGGACCACCGCGCCCAGTCCGGCGGCGGCCACGGCGCGCAGGTGCTCGGCCACGCTCTCGGCGCGCAGGTCGACGGTGCCCAGCTCTGCCACCTCGACCAGGTGCGTCCGCGGGTCGACCCCGTAGGCGTCCCCACCAGCGGCCACGATGCGGCGCACCAGCCAGCCGTCACCACACGCGGCATGGAGGACCCGCCCGGGCGCCTTGGCGACTGCGGCCACGGCGGGCTCGACCCACCAGGCGTCGGGAGCTCGCGACGCAGGGAACTCGACGACGCCCGCGTCGGGGACCCGCTGCACCTCGACCTGGCGCTCGAGCTCCTTGAGCCGCCCGTCCACGATGTGCAGGGCGCGGCTCACGGCGGCGGTCGACTGGCTCATCTGATGGGTGACCCAGCCCACGTACCAGAGGAGCATCGACCGCATGCCCTTCTTGACGAACGCACCGGCCGCCTTCTCGGAGTCGACGGGCACGACCGGGTCGATGAACGTCGCGGCGTCCACCATCCGCATCGCCTCGCCGAGGTCACCGCCGCGCCCGGCCACCGGGGAGTGAGCGAGAAAGAGCTCGTCGAGCTCGCGCTCGAGCCTCGGCGGGAGGTCACCAGACGTTCGGCGCAGCCGCACCTCCTCGGCGATCTCGGCCATGACCTGAGCCACGTACGCCTGCGGGTCCTCGGGCAGCGTCACCTCGGCGTCGTCCATGGCGCGAGTCTCGCTCAGAGGGGCCGGGCGAACGCGTCAGAGGCGTCGACGCCCTCGGTCGAAATCAATGCTGCGTGCACCTTCAAGTGGATCGAGCCCGTCGTCTTGCCGGGGTTCATGACCTCGAACGTGCCCGCCTGGTCGTACCAGTCGTAGAGGATGCCGCTGCGGCTCTGGATCCCGACGGCGAAGCTGAAGGAGCCGTCGAGGAGCGGCATGTCCACGATCCCGAAGTGCATGACGCTGACACCTCGCGGCGCGTCGATCGGCATGCCGATGATGGTGGTGTCGGTCCGCATGACCATGTTCTCGTGATCGTCGCGAATCTCCAAGGAGAAGACCACGTCTTCGGTCGGGTACAGGGCCTCGAACTCGACGCGGATGGTCAAGTCGTCCCCGGTGCGCATGTACGGGACGGTGTTGTCTCCCGAGTAGACCCGATGGACCGAGCGGAACCGCACCGGCCGCTCGGCATCGGGCAGCGAATCGTTCCCGATGGTCTTGGGCGTCGCCGGCACGGCCACGAGCGCGGGGTCGACGATCGCCATGCCGGCACCCTCTGCCATCAGGCGCTCCCTGAAGATCCGGGTCGCCTCGCCCGGCTCGCCCTCGGCGACGAGATCGCCGTGGCTGAGGACCACCCCACGGTCGCAGATGCTCCGCACGACGTCTGCCGAGTGCGTCACCAACAAGATGGTGCGTCCCTCTTTCTGGAACTGGCTGACCCGGTCGAGACACTTGCGCTGGAACCGCTCGTCCCCCACCGCCAGCACCTCGTCGATCACCAGGATGTCGGGGTCGACGTTGACGGCGACGGCGAAACCCAGCCGCACGGCCATGCCCGACGAGTAGAACTTGACCGGCCCGTCAATGAACTCCTCCAGTTCGGAAAAGTCCACGATGGCATCGAAGGCCTTGTCCACCTGGCGCTTGGTCATCCCGAGCAGCGACCCGTTGAGGTAGATGTTCTCGCGTCCGGAGAGGTCCGCTTGGAATCCGGCTCCGAGCTCTAACAACGCAGCGAGCTTCCCGCGCACAGCGACCTCGCCGGTGGTGGGTTGGAGGACGCCGCAGATGCACTTGAGCAGCGTGGACTTCCCCGAGCCGTTGCGACCGAGGATGCCGACCGTCTCGCCCTCGCGGACGGTGAGAGAGACCTTGTTCAGCGCCCAGAAGTCCTCGGTCGTCTTGCGCCGGCCCCCGTGGATGATGCGCTCCTTCACGGAGTTGTACTGCCCGTGGGCCAGGCGGAACCGCTTGGAGACGTTCCGTACGTCGACAGCGAAGTCGCTCATCAGAGCTCCTCCGCGAAGTTGCCTTCCAGGCGGCCAAAGACTGCGAGGGCGAAGAGGAAGAGGATGATCGAAAGGGCGAGCACCGCGAGGTCGAGGCCGACGTACCAGAGCATCCCCTTCGGGGGCAGCGCGTAGAACGTCGTCTCCACGCCGTTGACCTTGCCGTACGCCGTCACGTCGGCATAGATGCAGCGCTGGAAGGACAGTATGAGGGGCACCATCGGGTTCAGGAAGTACACCCAGGTCAAGCCCTTCTTCCCGAGCCTGATCCCGATCTGCTGCTGGTAGAGATAGACGATGGGACAGGCCCAGAACCAGGCGGTGAGGATGACCTCAATGAGGTGCTGCGTGTCACGCAGGTAGACGTTGACGGCCGACAGGAGCACCGCGATGGCCGAGGCGAGGACGATGCCGGTCACCAGGGCGAGCAGCAGTACCGGCAAGTAGGACCAATCCGGGCCGTGGTGCAGGACGATCATGAAGATGACCATCACGATCGCCTGGAAGAAGAAGAAGACGCAGGCTGAGCCGACGGCGGCCAGCGAGAGGATCTCGCGCGGGAAGGAGACCTTCTTCACGATGCCCGAGTTGTTGACCACGACGCCGGTGCCGGTGAGCACGCCGAGTGAGAAGAGGTTCCACAACAGCAGGCCCGCGAACAGGAAGATCACGAAATTCGGCGTGTGGTTGCCGAGCACGATCTGGAACACCACGAAGTAGATGGCCAGGGTCATGGCGGGCGCGACCATGGACCAGACGAGACCGAGGACCGAGTTCTTGTACTTGACCTTGATCTCGGTCCGAACCAGGTAGACCAGGAGCTCGCGCGACAGCCAGATCTCGTGGATCCGCTTGCGGACACTGGTGGTCGGGGTGACGATGCGGACGCCGGTGGCGCGGCGGGACTCGCTGGCACCGAGCCCACCCGCCTGGGCGGCCATGGGGGAGCGGTCCGGTACCCGCTCCTCCACCAACGCGCCTTCGAGTCTTTGGTCCGCGTCCGACGATGAGGCCGGGACGTCGAGCGCCACGTCTATGGGTTCCCCGCGGCTGTCGTGGCTGTCGAGCGGTCGATGACCTTGTCGATGAAGCCGTACTCGCAGGCCTCGTCGGCCGTGAACCAGCGGTCGCGGTCCGAGTCCGTCTCGATGCGCTCGAGCGGCTGCCCCGTGTGGAAGGCGATGCGCTCGGCCATCATCCGCTTGAGATAGATGATCTGCTCGGCCTGGATGGCGATGTCGGCGGCCTGACCCTGCATGGACCCCGAGGGCTGATGCATCAAGATGCGTGAGTGCGGCAGGGCGTAGCGCTTGCCCGGCGCGCCGGCGCAGAGCAGGAACTGGCCCATGCTGGCCGCCAGCCCCACACAGATGGTCGACACGTCGGGACGGACGTACTGCATCGTGTCGTAGATGGCCAGGCCGTCGGTGACCGAGCCGCCCGGGGAGTTGATGTAGAGGGAGATGTCCCTCTCGGGGTTCTCCGCCTCCAAGAGGATGAGCTGGGCGCAGACGAGGTTCGCTGTGACCTGGTCAATCGCACTTCCGATGAAGACGATCCGCTCCTTCAGCAGCTGCTGGAAGATACGGCCGCTCGAATCGAGGTCTGCGCCGGCGGCCACGATGGGCGTGGCCTCAGATGAATTTGCCATGGTACGAGGCTAGTGGGCAGCGGGCGCTCTGGTGGGCACAGCGCCGTACACTGCCTGATCACCCGCACTGCGGGACCGCTGCGGGCGTGGCGGAATTGGCAGACGCGCCGGGTTTAGGTCCCGGTCCCCGCGAGGGGGTGGAGGTTCGAGTCCTCTCGCCCGCACACCTCGCCCGGTCGTGGCCCGCCCGCATGTCGCTCCCGGCCCGGGCGGGACCCCGAGGGGCGCCACCGCGCCCGGTAGGTTTCGCCGGCATGCCCCACTTCGTCGCGGCGCCGGACAAGTTCCGCGGCACGGCCTCGGCGATCGCCGCGGCCGCCGCGGCGGCTGGTGCGGCACGCGGCATGGGGTGGACCGCCGACGAGGTGCCGATGTCCGACGGCGGCGAAGGACTGCTCGGTGCCTGCGGCGGCACCCGCCATGTCACCACCGTCACCGGCCCACTCGGGCGAGCCGTCGAGGCGGAATGGCGCTTGCTCGGGGCCGACGCTCCTCACGAGGGCGGCGTCGACGCTCGCCCTACGGCCGTCGTCGAGATGTCAAAGGCAGCGGGCCGCGCCCTCGTGCCGAGGCCAGGAGGCGACGACCCCGTGCGCGCCACTACAGCCGGAGTCGGCCAGCTGCTCCTGGCCGCACGTGACGCCGGAGCGGGACGCATCGTCATCGGGTGTGGTGGCTCTGCGACGACCGATGGCGGTGAGGGCGCATTCGACGCCGTCGGGTCGCCAGAGGCGCTGCGCGACGTCGAGCTCGTCGTCGCGTCCGACGTCACGACTCGGTTCACCGAAGCGGCGGCGGTGTTCGGCCCGCAGAAAGGTGCGTCGCCGGCCCAGGTCCGGCTGCTCGAGGGGCGCCTCGTCGAGGTGGCCGCGCGCTACCGGCGTGAGGTGGGCGTGGACGTCACCGAGGTGCCCGGTGCCGGTGCCGCCGGAGGCCTGGCGGGCGGGCTCGTCGCACTGGGAGCTCGCATCGAGCCGGGTTTCGACTTCGTGGCCGGCCTGGTCGGCCTGGCAGCCCGGCTCGAGCCGGCCGACCTCGTGATGACCGGCGAGGGACACCTCGATCCGCCGTCCTTCCACGGCAAGGTGCCCGGCGGCGTGCTCGAACTGGCGCGGGCGCGCGCGGCGCACGGGCGACCACTCCCCGTCCTGTGCGTCGCGGGCGGCGTAGATGCGGCGTTGTTCGTCGAACCGCCCGACGGGATGGAGGTCGTCAGCCTCGTCGCTCGCTTCGGGCGTGCACGGGCACGGGCGGAGACCGCCGCGCTGATAGCGCTGGTCGTCGCCGAGGAACTACCTCGGTTTTGCCCGTGAAGACCGCCATCGGCCACACTGCATGCGCCGCGCGACGGCCTTCGGGCCCGGGAGCCGGACCCTCACTTCAGGGACGAACGGGTCGGCGCGTCGATGCGGCAGAGCACTGGCACAGGGAGGCATGACGATGGGACTGCTCGACGGCAAGGTGGCTGTGATCACCGGCGCAGGACGGGGCATCGGGCGCGAGGAAGCGCTCGTACTGGCCGGCGAGGGGGCGCGTGTCGTCGTCAACGACGTCGGCGCTGGATTGCACGGCGAAGGCGGTTCGGACGTCCACCCTGCAGAAGAGGTCGTCGAGCTCATCAAGAAGAACGGTGGAGAGGCCGCGGTCAACGGCGACGACATCAGCACGTGGGCCGGCGGCAAGGCCGTGGTCGACCAAGCCATCGACACCTTCGGCTCCCTCGACATCCTCGTGAACAACGCCGGGATCCTGCGGGACAAGATGATGTTCAACATGGACGAGTCGGACTGGGACGACGTCATCCGGGTCCATCTCAAGGGACACTTCGCCGCCACCCACCACGCCTCCGTGTATTGGCGCAACCGCTCGAAGGCGGGTGAGGACGTCACCGGTCGCATCATCAACACGTCGTCGGAAGCCGGCCTCTTCGGCAACGCCGGCCAGGCGAACTACGCGGCCGCCAAGGCAGGCATCGCCGCGCTCACGTGGGTCGAGGCTCGCGAGCTCGGCCGCTACGGCGTGACGTCGAATGCCATCGCCCCGCGCGCACGCACACGAATGACCGAGACCATCTTCGGCGGCGACGGCATGGATGCGAAGGAGGGTTTCGACGCGTGGGACCCGAAGAACATCGCCAACGTCGTGGCGTTCCTCGCCGCTCCGGGGTCCGCCGACGTCAACGGCCAGATCCTCGTCGTCTTCGGCGGCAACATCTACGCCATGAGCGCCTTCAAGGCAGTCGGACAGGTGACGCGCGACGCGGCCTGGACGCCCGAGGAGCTGGTTGCGAACAAAGGCGAGCTCTTCAAGGGCATCAGCTCGGGCGTGCCTGACTTCAGCTTCATTTAGGTCCACGCCGCGGGTCCGCCGGACCGCCGCGCCGGCGCCGGACCCCGGCCGCACGCAGTGTCCTGCACTACGGTGGCGACGTCGTGACTGAGCAGGCCCTGGGAGCGGACGGCGCCGTGGCGCAGGGCGACGAGGTTGGTGGCGATCCCGCACCAACCGGCGACGACGCGCAACGCTCCACCGACTTCGAAGAGCACTCCGGCGCGTCTGGCGATGCAAAGGAGCAGCCGGACGCGCCGTCGTCGCGTCTGCCGCTGCTCTGGGAGCAGTGGCGCCGGCCGCTGACCATTGCCGTCGGGGCAACGATCGGTTTTCGCCTCATCGTCACCTGGATCGCACTCGTCAGCGCCGATGGCGTGCAGTTCCCGCACGTGGTGGCCCGCCATCCCGGCGTGCTGACCCAGATCCTGGCCCAGTGGGATGCCGGCTACTACCTGTCCTTGGCCGCCCACGGCTACCCGGGGCACGCCGTCGCCGCGGCGCAGACGGGTAATCGCGCCTTCTACGCGTTCGGTCCGCTCTATCCCCTCCTGGTCCGGATCACCCACGACGTCCTGGGGTTCGGGTACATCACGAGCAGCGAGATCGTGAGCACCCTCGGCCTGGTCGTTGCGTTGGCGGCGCTCTGGAAGCTGGTCGACCTGGAGGTCGGCCGGCAGGCAGCCGACGGGGCCTGCGTGCTGTTGCTGGCCTGGCCGAGCGCCTTCTTCTTGGTCGCCACCTACCCCGAGTCGGTCACGCTGGCGGCGGCCACCGTCGCCTTCTTGGCGGCGCGGCGCGGCCACTACGTCGCAGCGGGTCTGTTCGCCGCCGCAGCCGCGATGGGGAAGTACTACCTGGTGCTCCTCCTCGTCCCCCTCGCGCTCGAGGTGTGGTGGGCGCCGCGCGACCGCTCGACGTGGCACTCGGGTCAAGACGTCGAATGGCTCTCACCGCTGCGGGTGACTGCGGCGCGGCTGACCGCCGTCTTCGCACCGACCATCCTTGCGTTCGTCGCCTGG
The DNA here is from genome assembly GCA_963744935.1 of uncultured Acidimicrobiaceae bacterium. Taxonomy (GTDB): domain Bacteria; phylum Actinomycetota; class Acidimicrobiia; order Acidimicrobiales; family RAAP-2; genus Bog-473. Next base: position 44,905 of record CAVUVM010000007.1, on the reverse strand, counting down.
CTTGCCTACCAAAAGGCCCACTTCGGGGAGTGGCTCGCGTTCATTCGCGCCCAAGCCCATTGGAACCGGCACCTCAGCTGGCCCTGGACCTCCATCGGCCATGCGGTGTCCGACCTTGTGCACTGGCGACTGCTCGACACCTCTACGGCATCGGTGGTCGAGCTCTTCGACCTCGTGACGGTGGTGCTCATCGCCGTCGCCGCAGTGGTGGCGTGGGTTCGCATCCGCCCCTCCTACGGGGTGCTCCTGGCGCTCGTCTGGTGCGTGTTCACGTTCCAGACGATCCTGCTCTCGGAGAGCCGGGAGGTTCTGGTGCTGTTCCCCTTCTTCGCGGCGCTCGGAGTCTGGGTGGCCCGGCACCAGTGGCGCGAGCGCGCACTGCTGTTCTTGTTCCTCCCTTGCGGCTACTTCCTCCTCGAGCGCTTCGTCACGGGAAAGTTCGCCGGTTGAGGACTGGGTCGGCGACGCCGTTCTCTGGCACCATGGCGCCATGGCACACAACCGGAAGTTCCGCTTCGCCGCGCAGCTGAGCAAAGCACCCGAGGGATCCGCGCGCTCGTGGGCCGAGCAAGCCCGCAAGGCAGAGGACCTCGGCTACAGCGCACTCCTGATGCCTGATCACTTCGGCGACCAACTGGCCCCCATACCTGCCCTCGCTGCTGTGGCCGGCGCGACGACGACCCTGCGCATGGGCTCGTTGGTCTTCTGCAACGACTACCGCCATCCTTTCGTCCTGGCCAAGGAGGCGGCCACGCTCGACCTGTTGAGTGAGGGACGCTTCGAGCTGAGCCTCGGCGCGGGCTGGATGCGCACCGACTACGACGAGGCGGGCATCGCCTACGACCACCCGGCGGTCCGGGTGTCACGCTTCGAAGAAGCGGTCAAGGTCGTCCAGGGGTTGCTGCGCACGGACGGTCCGTTCCATTTCCACGGCGAGCACTACGAAGTGCTGGGCCACACGCTCACGCCGCGACCCGTCCAGCAGCCAGGACCACCATTGATCATCGGCGGCGGCGGCAAACGGGTCCTCTCCTTTGCGGCGCAGCACGCCGACATCGTCAGCATCAACGTCAACCTGCGCGAGGGCACCGGCGGAGCCGAGACCGCCGCCGACGCGACGCCCGAGCGGACCCGGACCAAGGTCGGCTGGGTCAAGGAGGCGGCCGGCGCCCGCTTCGACGACCTCGAGCTCAATTCGCTCATCGGCTTCGTCATGGTCACCGACGACGCGCAGGGGTTGGCCACCCAGATGGCTCCCGCCTTCGGCATCGACCCCACGGACGCGCTCCACGTTCCCCTCGCGCTCATCGGCACGCTCGACGAGATGGCGGCCGAGCTCAAGTGGCGCCGGGCCGAGTACGGGATCTCCTACTGGTCGATCGAGTCCGACGCCTGGGAGACGCTCGCTCCCGTGGTGAGCAAGCTGGCCGGCACTTGACGATCACGACGAGCGCGGGCTGGGAGGCGATCGGCGAGTTCCGCCAGCTCCGCGGCGAGCGCGTCTTCACCGTCGACGTCGCCGCCATCGGGCCCGAGCGCCACCCGCCGCTGCTGGTGCTCCACGGCTTCCCGACCTCGTCCTTCGACTATGCGGCCGTGCTCGACGGCCTGCGGGCGGGGCGCCGGGTGCTCCTGATCGACATGCTGGGCTACGGGCTCTCGGCCAAGCCCGACCGGCCCTACACCATGGCGCTCCAGGCCGACCTCGCCGCCGCCTACGTGGCCGCACTGGGAGTCGACCGTCTGGCTCTGCTCACCCACGACATGGGCGACACCGTCGGCGGCGAACTGCTCGCCCGGCGAGCCGAGGGGACCTGGCCGGTGGAGGTGACGCGCCGGGTGGTCACCAACGGGAGCATCTACATCGAGCAGGCCCACCTCACCAACGGCCAGCAGCTGCTCTTGAGCCTGCCCGACGAGTTGCTGCCCGACGGCGTGCCCATCGACGTCGCCTCCATCACCCAGAGCCTGCGCGACACCTTCAGCGCGAACACACCGCTGGTCCCCGAGGGCTGGCCCGAGGACCCGGTGCCGGCGGCGGCGGCCCAGGTCGTGCACGACGATGGCCACCGCTTACTGCCGCGGCTGATCCGCTACATCGAGGAGCGGCGGGCCCACGAGCGGCGCTTCACCGGCGCCATCGAGTCCGACCCCGCCCCCCTGCATGTCGTCTGGGGTCTCGACGATCCGGTCGCAGTCCCGTCCATGGTCGACACGCTGGTGGCGGCGCGCCCCGACGCGACGGTCGAGCGTCTCGACCGCGTCGGCCACTACCCCATGGTCGAAGCGCCCCAGCGCTTTGTCGACGCGGTGCTCCCCGGTCTCGACTGAACGGAGCCAGCCGAGCGGCAACCGGCGGACTCAGGCCGGCGCCATCACCTTCAGGTGGCGTGTCTCGGCGGGCAGGCTGGCGTAGAGATCCGCCACCAGGTCGTCACGCCGCGCGCTGCACGCCGGGTCGTCCCAGCGGTTCTCGAACTGGTACGGGTCGTCATCGACGTTGTAGAGCTCGCCGGTCGCGATGCCCACTCCCCCCGGACCTGTGCTGGTCTGCTCGTACACCACTGGGCAAGGCCGCAGGACCGCCTCACCCCACACCTCCTCGAGGCCGTTCGGCTGCCCTGCCGTCGAGGGCTCGTAGACGGTGCACAGCCAGCCGTCGCGGTACACGGAGCGAAGGTGCATGCCATACCCCGGGAACTGGCTGTCCCACTCACACAGGGCGCGCTGGCGACCCGGCTCGCCGTTGGCGACCGGCAGGACGCCGCCCTGCATCCACGGCGCGGCGTCGACACCGGCGATGGCGCAGAAGGTGGGGGCCAGGTCGACCTGGCCGACCGGATCGGTGACGACCCCCGGGTCGATGCCGGCGGACGGGGCCGGCCGCCAGACGAAGGGCAGCCGCATCAGCGCGTCGGTGTGGTACGGGCCCTTGTAGAGGAGGCCAAAGTCGCCCTGCATCTCGCCGTGGTCGGTGGTGAAGATCACGTCCGTGTCGTCGAGCCAGCCCCGCTGGGCCACGGTGTGCAACACGCGGCCGCAGGCCTCGTCGATCAGCTCGTTCATGACGTGGACCTTGGCGTTGATCTCGCGGATCTGGTCGTGGGTGAGCCGTGACGGGACGAAGGCCGCAGGCCCACCTTCCATGTTGGGGAACCGGCCGTCCCAGAAGGCGAGCCAGTGAGGCGGCTTTCCCTCGAGCACGGCACGAATGGCGTCGTCGGAGCCGGGATGGCCAAGCGGGAGCCCGAGGTCCTGCCAGGGCACGCGGTGCAGCTCGGAGGCAGGCGGGTCCCACGGGTGGTGCGGGTCGGGAAAGGACATCCAACAGAACCACGGCTCGTCGGCGCCCAATGACTGCAGCCAGTCGACCGTCAGGTCGGCGACCCAGTCGGTGTGGTACCACGCGCGTGGGATCGGATTGTTCTTGGTCTCGGGCGCCAGGGTGTCGCCGCCAGGCTCGGCCTGGAGCAATCCGGCGAAGCTGTGCAGGTGTTCGGGGTGGTGCTCCTTCAGCCAGCGGCCGTAGTGGGCGATGGGGTGATCGCCCCATGCCGCCGCGTGCATGGCCTGCTGTGAACGCTCGAAACCACGCCAGGGCCCAGTGTCGCCCCGCGCCACACGGGCATTTTCCTCGAACTGGTTCTGCGGGTCGAAGCCGGGTTCGAAGTGTGCCTTGCCCAAGAGCGCGGTGCGGTAGCCGGCGGCATCGTGGAGGTACTGGGCGACCGATGGCGCGTCGAGTGGGAGCGGAATGCCATTGGCGACGACGCCATGGGTGCGCACGTACTGGCCCGTCAGCATGGTCGAGCGCGCCGGCATGCACACCGTGTTCTGGTTGTAGGCGCGCCGGTAGTTGATGCCCTCCGCGGCCAGACGGTCCACCACCGGGGTGCGCGCCACCGTCCCGCCGTTACAGCCCAAGCTGTCGTAGCGCTGTTGGTCGGAGGTAATGAAGAGGATGTTGCGGCGGCGTGGGGCTCCGGCAGGGTCCTCAGGCATCGGTGCTCTCGCCTGCGTTCGCCACTCTGTTCCCTCCCTGTTTCCTCCCTGGCGCTCCATTTCTCAGAGCATGCAATTGCCGCGCCGGGCCACCGCACCTCCAACCAGGCTCACTCCGAGGTGAGCATGCGTTGAAGGTCGAGCTCGAGGTCTTCCATCAACTCGACCAAGAGCCGCGCTCGCGCCACCGTGCCGTCCGCGCCGAGGAGACGCTGTGCGTCATACGCACTGAGAGGAGCGGCTGCGCAGAGCTCCCACGAAGCCGCATCGGGATCGCCGTCGCCGTCCAGCGCCAGATCAGGGTGCAGGGGTGGGGCGCCGCCCTGCTCGGCAAGCAACGCCCTCGCCCTCCGCACTCGTTGCGTCGCCGCGGCAAGGAGGACGCCCGCCTCGTCATCGTCGGCAGCGATCAGAGACGACAGTGGTGACGGTGATGAAGGTGGTGACCCGTCGATGCTCTCGGGTCCGTGGTCACGCACCAACGCGACCGGGTAGGGGTCGTCGGGCAGCCATTCCTCCACCTCAATGACCGACTCCCCCACCACCTGGAGGAGCCAGCGCCCGTCGGGCAGCTCGATGGCTTTGGTGATCAGACCCTTGGTGCCGAGCGCGGCGCGCACGTCGCCCCCGCCGACCTCCGAGCCCCGCTCGATCAAGATCACGCCGAACCGGTGGTCACCGGCCAGGCAGTCGCGCATTAAGGCGCGGTAGCGCGGCTCGAAGACGTGGAGCGGCATGGACGCTCCAGGGAAGAGGACGGTCGAGAGCGGGAACATCGGAAGACGGGTCCCGGTCATGCTCCACGATGGCACGGGTGAGGTACCGAAGAACGCGAGAAGGACCGACCTCCTCGGCCGGCCCTTGACTCGCGTAGTGATTCATTCAGTTGTTTGGGCAGCTTGCTGGTACCAGCCTGCGACGCAGTAGGTGCGGGGGCCGCCTTGTCGGCCGGCCGGCACACGCACCGGCGCGAGCACGGCCTCGATTCGTACGCCGGGCTTCAGACCTAGCGGGCTGCCATGGTGCGCCACCGAAGCCGACAACGGCGACGCCGGTTCAACCCGGCGGATCGGCCTCCTCGGTCGAGCGTGTCGATGACATCGGCAGCTCCTTTCACTCGTGGCAACGGCGGGTGCTCCAGTTGCCTCTCGCTCCGACCAAGTATCTGCCTCGTTCACGGGCATGTGAACCCCACGCGAACAGGGTCTTTGCGAAGCTCCTGGTAAGGCGTCGCGACGTCACACGAACTTCATCATCTCGTCATCCATGGTGCTCCGGGAGTTGGGGCTCGCGGCGGCACGGGTCCCCTACGCTCAAGGCTCATGGCACTGCCAACCCCAAAGGACAACACAACCGCCCTCGTCACCGGTGCTTCGTCGGGGATCGGCGCCGAGATCGCCCGCGAGCTTGCACGCCGCGGACATGGCCTGACGCTGGTGGCACGGCGAGAGGACCGGCTGAAGACGCTCGCCGGCGAGATCGCACAGTCGCATCGCGTGCGGACCGAGGTGATCGTGGCGGACCTGGCCGACGCGAGCTCGCGCGCCGAGCTCCCAGACCGACTGGAGCAACGAGGCCTCACGGCAGACATCCTTGTCAACAACGCCGGCTTTACGACCATGGGCCCGGTCGCTCGCGCGGACCATTCGGCTGAAGTGGCCATGGTCCGGACGAACGTCGAGGCAGTGGTCGACCTGTGCACGCTGTTCGTGCCGGGCATGGTCACGAGGCACCGCGGCGCGGTGTTGAACACGGCGTCGACCGCGGCGTTCCAGCCGCTGCCCGGTCAGGCGGGGTACGGCGCGTCCAAGGCCTTCGTGCTGTCCTACGGCCGTGCCCTCGGTGCCGAACTCCGCGGCAAGGGCGTGACGGTCACCACCCTCTGCCCGGGGCCTGTCGAGACGGGTTTCGCCGAAGCGGCCGGTATGACCGACGAGGAAGCGAGCGAGGCGCTGCCCAAATTCATGTGGGTGCCGGCCGCCGAGGTGGCCAAAGCCGCCGTGGACGGGCTCGCGGCGGGCCGTGCCGTGGTGATTCCCGGCCTCGCCAACCGGACCGCTGCAGCTCTCGCACACCTGGCCCCGAAGTCACTCATCCTCCCGCTGCTGGCGCAGCGCCACCCCTCGCTGCAGCCTGACCCGAGTTCCTAGCCTGCTTTCGTTGCGATGACGCACCCACAGCCTGTCAGCGAACTCGACCTCCCCTCCCTCGACACCATCGGGTTGGAGCGGCGGGAGGCCGTCGACGCAATTGCCGAGGCGCGGTCGCGGCACTGGTTAGCCCGCACGGAGATGGGCTACTCGGTTATCAACCTGCAAGACGTGACCGCGATCCTGCGCGACCAGCGCTTCCATTCGGCGCTCTCCATGCTCGAGCAAGCGCCCGAGCTTCAGGACCCCAACTACCGAGGCCCGCGTGGCGACTCCATCCTCACCATGGAGGGCGAAGCGCACGCCCGCCTCCGGCGACTGGTGGCACCCGCCTTCACTCCCGCATCGGCGAACCGCCTACGGCCCACCATGCGGTCGGTGGTCGGCGCTCTGGTCGACGCCGTCACCGACCGCGGCGAGTGCGAGCTGGTGGCAGATGTCTGCGAGCCCTATCCCATTCCGATCATCTGCGAACTCCTCGGCGCCCCGCCCGAGGACTGGAAGCTGTTCTCTGCCTGGGCGACCGACATCTTTCGCATCTTCAACAACAACCTGGACGAGGACCTCCCGCTCATCGCGAAGGCGGGTCAGGAGCTGACCGATTACGTGAGCGACATGATTGCCCAACGACGGGCCGAGCCTCGTGGCGACCTTCTCAGCGACCTGATCGCGATTGAGGAAGAGGGCGATCGGCTCTCGACCGACGAGATGGCAATGCTGGCGCAGGCCGTGCTGATGGCGGGGACCGACACCACCCGCAACCAGCTCGCCTGCTCGGTGGCTCTGTTCACGGAACATCCGGAGCAATGGGCCCTGTTGGCCGAGCGACCGGAGCTGGCTGGGCGCGCCGTCGAGGAGTCGATGCGCTACCTCGGTGCCGTGCGGGGCACCGCGCGGTTTGCCTCACAAGACATCGTCTATCGCGACGTCCTGTTCCCACAGGGGACGCTCGTGGCGACGTCGCTCGCAGGCGCGAACCGCGACCCGGACGCCTTCGAGGATCCCGACGTCTTCGATATCACCAGGGAGCGGGCGGCCGCCCAGATGACCTTTGGTGCCGGCATCCACTTCTGCATGGGGGCTGCGCTCGCCCGAGCAGAGCTCCAAGAGGCCCTCCCGCTCCTGGCCAGGCGGATGCCTGGCTTGAGACGAGCTGGTGAGATCGAATGGAAGCCTTCGAGCTTCGGGATCTGGGGACCGGCGAGGTTGCCGCTGAGCTTCGAGCCCGGGACTGCGTCGTAGCAGCTCCGACGCCACTTCCAGCGCGGGCCACCCAGCCGGCGGATCAGCAGACAGACGTTTTCACCTGTATATGCATCCTTCGTTAATTACCCCCAATTAACGAAGGATCCGGAGATATCCTTCCGTAATTGGGGGGGTTTTCGGAAGGATACATATACGCCCGAAAAGGAATGCCCCGACTCGACCGCGTGAGCACAAATCACACCGGGTCAGGAGAGAACGGCCGTTGCCTCTCCCACGAGCTTGTCCTCTCCCTCGCCGTTCGAGAGGGTCACCGCCAAGTCGACCAGCTGCTGGCCGCCCTCCTCGCGCTTACCCGTCACCACGATCCTTGTCGACAGGACCTCGTCGGGCCACGTCTGGCGGGCGAACCGGACCTGGTAACGCTGCAGGTTCCCGATGCCCACATAGTCGGTCAGCGCCGAACCCAGCAGGCCCATCGAGAACATGCCGTGGCCGAACACACTCGGTTGCCCGGCGGCCTGCGCCTGGACCTCGTCGTGGTGCATCGGGTTGAAATCGCCCGACGCGCCGGCGTACCGGACCAGGTCTGTTCGGGTCAAGGTATGGGAGAGCACCGGAGCCTCGTCCCCGATCTTCACGTCCTCGAAGGACAGCTTCTTCTCACCCATCGTCTTGACCTCCCGTCGACTGTTCGCTCACCACAGAAAAGAGAATTCAGATCCCGCAATCAGAATCCGGTTCCTCATGCCCCGAAGAGGTGCAGCCAGTGGTCGATCGACCATGTGTTCCAGGCGTGCGTGCCCAGGACCACCACCGAGGCGAGGATCATCATGAAGTTCTGACCCTGCTCAGCCCAGTCCGAGATCATGAGGATGAAGTACAAGATGTTGAGCAGGATGCCGGCGAAGGCAGCGATCGGCGTCAAGAAGCCGAGGATCAGGCCGAGCCCGATCGCGAGCTCCCCCAGCACGACCACATACGCCATGACCTTTGGTCGCGGCACAACCACAACGTTGAACCCCTGCTTGACGAAGGCCCACTTGTGCTTGTCCGCGACGGACTGTCCCCACGAGATACCGGCACCCCGCTGGAACCAGGCGGCCTTGTCCTTGTGGCGGAAGCTCTCGAACCACCACACGCCCAGGCCGATCCGCAGCACGGCCAGCCATTCGGCCGCCGTGAGCCAGGTCGTCGAGCTCGTCGCCAATGTCATGTGAGGTCCCCCTGGTCCGGGTCGTCGCCCGCCCTATGCACGGTGAATCAGGTTGAAGCGAGCCGTCACCACCGGCTCGCCGGTCTTGTCGTCACTCCAGTTGGTCTCCTGCACGATGAACGTCATCGTGCGGCCCTTGGACTCCTTCTGGTACGCGTCGGCGATCCTGCCCTCGCTCACCAGCACATCGCCCACCTGCACCGGGCGGTGGTAGATGAACTCCTGCTCTCCGTGCAGGATCAGTCCGCCCTTGGCCATCAGAGGGCCGAGCACCTTGGCCAACGGGCTGCCGCCGGCGGATGCGTCGGGCGGCTGGAGCTCGTCGAACTTGCCGGAGAACTCCATGGCGAAGGCCCACGTCGGCGGCGCCGGGATGTCGCCGAAACCAGCCTGCCGCGCCGCTTCGGGATCGTGGTAGATCGGGCTGGAGCTGAGAACGGCGTCGGCGAAGTGCTGCACGGGTCCTCGCTCGACGACGACCTTGGACTTGCCGATTGGCTGTCCGATGGCTTCCTTGAGCAACTCTTCAACCGATGCGGCACCGTCTGCCACTTTTGCAGCCTCCTGTCCCCCTCCGCCTCGTCCGGACCACGTCGTCATGGCGGGCACCGACCCCGGTCGATGCGGCGCTAACGGTAGCGAAGTCGCCTCGGCCCCGCCCAATCCACCCTCAGACAGGGCGACGGGCCCACCGACTCGGTACCATCGGCCGCCATGCCCGGACTCGAGATCTAGCAAGGCAGTTCGCCCCGTGCCCGACTTCTTCGAGGTGATCCACACGCAGCGTGCGGCGCGTTCATTCCTCCCCGACGAGGTCGACGACGAGACCGTGGCGCGCATCCTCACGGCAGCCACCCACGCACCGAGCGCAGAGAACAGCCAACCCTTCGTCTTCGTCGTCGTGCGTGACCCAGCCCTCCGCAAGAGCATCGGCGAGCTGACGGCGCGGCTGTGGCAAGGCGGCGCCCGGGCAGCCGAGGAGGACCGCCTCTCCCCCGCCTTCCTCCGGGAGGTGGACCGCGGCGCCATGGGTGGGATCGCAGCGGCGCCTGTCCTGGTCGTCGTCTGTGGCGACACCCGCCTCACGCACGCCCCGGCCATGGACGCCTCGGTGTTTCCCGCTGTACAGAACCTGCTCTTGGCCGCCCATGCGCTCGGCATGGGCTCCACGCTGACGACGCTCCCGGTCCTCGGTGGCGACGAGCTCTCGAATCTCCTTGGACTCCCGCCCGAAGTCGTGCCCGTCGCAGTGGTCCCGATCGGCCATCTGCCCAAGCCGTTGGGGGCACCCCGCCGCGAGCACGTGTCGCAAAAGGCACACCTCGACCGCTACGGCAATCCTTTTCCCTGCGGTCCCTCCGCCTGAGCCGCGGCGGCCGTCTGCCCTCGTCCGGCGCTGGACCTGACACTTGTGTCAGGTCCGCGGATATGGTGAGCCGGTGCAAGAGCACCATCACTACGTCGATATCGACGCCACAGTCGACGAGCTGTGGCAACTGTTTTGGGCCCGCATCCCCCACACCAAGTCGGGGGACGTGACGATCGACATCCTCCATCCGGGCGATGCCATCGGCGAGGGGCTCGTACGTCATTGCACGTTCCGCGTGCCCCGCTACCTCATGACCGGCGGCAAAGGTCAGTCCTGGGAATGGCTGACCGAGGTGAAGCCCAAGGAGTCATGGAAGTACAACGCAGTCGGACGACCCCTGTGGTCCGAAGCAGAGGGGCACACGCGGCTCGAGGACCTGGGTGACGGCACCACACGCGTCCATTTCTCCGAGACCTATCACGCATTCAACCCGATCACGCGCGTCCTCCTGGAGAAGCGCGTGCATGCCTTCATCTCCAAGGACAACGACCACTTGATCAAGGAGTCGCTTACGACGGGTGTCCGGCTCCTGCGCGCCGCGAAGGCAAAGGCGGCGGAGAAGGCAGCGGCGAAGGCCGCCGGCGCGGCGACGGCGCCACCTGCGGCCGCAGCGCCCGACCCGGCGTGACCCCCGACCCCGCGTGACGGTCGTCGACCTCTGGGTCAACGCGCTCAGCGGCAAGGCCGCCGAGGCGTTCTTGGGGCGCACCGGCAACGAGGGCATCCCGGACTTGCTCGGGGGCGACATCGGTGCCTCCTCCACGCTCACCGACCTCCTCGGCACCATGGATGCGTGTGGGATCGATGTCGGCCTCGTCGCACTCGGCCTCTCGGCCGCCGAGACCGACGACATGCTGCCCGCCATCGCCGCGCACCCCGAGCGCCTGCGCGCAGCGCTCGTGGTCGACCGGCCCGACCGGCCCGTGCGCCAATGCACCCGCCTCCGTGAGCTGGCCGGGCACCCCGCCGTCGCCCTGGTGCGGGTCACGCCGCTGGTCGATCAGTACCCGCTCAACGACAAGCTGTACTACCCCGTGTATGGGACGTGCGCCGAGCTCGGTCTCCCCGTCTCCATCAATGTCGGGATCCCCGGTCCACGCGTGCGGTCGGCGTGCCAGCATCCCGAGCTGCTCGAGGACGTCCTGATCGACTTCAAGGGCCTGACGGTCATCGGCGCCCACATGGGACACCCCTACGAGGCACTGCTGATGCAGTACATGTTGAAGTGGCCGGATCTGTATCTGTCCAACTCGGCCTATCTGGCCAAGTACATGGACCCGGCCCTGGTTTCGTTCATGGACTCCAAGCGGGGCTTCGGACGCGTCCTCTTCGCGTCCGACCATCCGTTCCTTCCGCTGGAGCGGGCCGTGGCCGCGGCCCGGGATCTGCCTCTCTCCGACGCGGCGGCCGACGCCTACCTCGGCGGGACCGCAGCACGCCTCTTGCACCTCGCCTGATCGCCACACCTGATCGCGACACCTGATCGCCCGATCCCGCTACGGTCGATCCCGTGGACCTCGGTCGTTACGGCGTGTGGTGGAGCGGCTCGTGGGGGGTTGCCAACGATCCCGCCACCGACGTGCCGGCGTCGCTCGAGTCGCTCGGGTTCAGTGCGCTCTGGTCCTCCGGCGGCTTCGAGCCTGGCTTCTCGCCGCACTTCGAGCGGCTCCTGGCCGCGACCCGCCAACTGCATGTGGCGAGCGGCATCGTCAGCATCTGGACCGCCGCGCCGGCCGACGTCGGGCCGGCGGTGGCTGCGCTCGAAGCCGCCTTTCCCGGTCGCTTCCTCCTCGGGCTCGGCGCCAGCCACTCGGTGCTCACGCCGGACTACGCCAAGCCCTACGCCCACATGGTCGCTTACCTCGATGCGCTCGACGCCCTCGACGAGCCGGTCCCGCCGGCGCGCCGAGTCCTGGCAGCCCTCGGCCCGCGCATGCTCGAGCTGGCGGCGGCCCGGGCGGTCGGGGCGCATCCGTACTTCGTCCCCGTGGCACACACGGCCCGGGCGCGCCAGATCCTCGGCAACGGCCCGTCGCTCGCGCCGGAGGTAGCCGTGGTGCTCGAGACGGATCCTGACGCAGCGCGCCGCCTGGCGCGTCGCTACGCCAGCATCTATCTCGACCTGCCCAACTACGCGAACAACCTGAGGACGCTCGGCTTCGGTGACGACGACATCGGCGGCGGCGGGAGCGACCGCCTCATCGACGCCGTCATCCCGTGGGGCGATGCTGCCACCGTGGCCGCCCGTGTGCGCGAACACCTCGAGGCCGGGGCGGACCATGTGTGCATCCAGGTGGTCGCAGACCACCACGACTTCCCACTCCAGCAGTACCGCGAGCTCGTCCCGGCCTTGGGGTAACCAGGCGCCGAGACCTCGTCGGGCTTCACCGCTCGGGCGCGCCCTCCGCCAATCGTTGCGCCAGGGCGCGGAAGGCGCGGCCCCGGTGCGACAGGGCGTCCTTCTCCACCGCGTCCATCTGCGCAAACGTCCGCCCGTCGCCGCCCTCCTTCGGATCCGGCACGAAGACGGGGTCGTAGCCGAACCCGTTCTCCCCGCGCTCGGAGGGCGCGATGGCTCCCTCCACGGCGCCCTCGGCCCATACGTCCGACCCATCGGGGAACGCGGCGAGCGCGATCGTCTTGAAGCGGGCGGACCGCGCACCGCCGTTGTCATCGAGCGCGGCGAGTGCCTCGAGGAGCTTGCTGACGTTGTCCGCGTAGGTGGCGTCTTCGCCCGCATACCGCGCCGAGTAGACGCCGGGTGCGCCCCCGAGCGCATCGACCTCGAGTCCGGTGTCGTCGGCCACTGCGGCCAGACCCGTCGCCGCCGCGAGCGCCCGTGCCTTCAGGCGCGCATTGTCGAGCAGGGTGGCGCCGTCCTCGACGACGTCGGGCACGTCCGGTGGTCGCGGGACCAGCTCGACGGGGATCGCGGCCGAGAGCACCGCGACGATCTCTCTGACCTTGTCCGGGTTGGCCGACGCGACCACGAGCCGCAACGGGTCGCCCCCGTGACTCACCGCCGCGGTGGCGGCTCGGCCAGGACGGCGGCCTGCATTCCCGTCAGCTCCTTGATGCCCGCCTCGGCCAGCCCGAGCAGGCTGTCGAGCTCGCCCCGGGTGAACGCCATTCCCTCGGCCGTGCCCTGCACCTCGACGAAACGCCCGGCGCCGGTCATGACGACGTTCATGTCGACCTCGGCGGTGGAGTCCTCCGCATAGGGCAGGTCGAGCATCGGTACGCCCTCGACGATGCCGACCGAGACGGCAGCCACCGAGTCGGTCAACGGGTGGGTGCCGATGATCGCGGCGTCGACCAGGCGCGTACAGGCGTCGTGCAAGGCGACATAGGCCCCGCAGATGGAGGCCGTGCGCGTGCCGCCGTCGGCTTGCAGCGCGTCACAGTCGACGGTGATCTGCACCTCGCCCAGGGTCACCAGGTCGCACACGGCGCGCAGTGAGCGCGCGATCAGGCGCTGGATCTCTTGGGTTCTCCCCGACTGCTTGCCCTTCGCGGCCTCACGCGAGGCCCGCTCCGGCGTCGACCCCGGGAGCATGGAGTACTCGGCGGTGACCCACCCACGGCCGGTGCCGCGCATCCAGGGCGGCACGCGCTCTTCGACCGACGCCGTGCACAGCACCTTGGTCAGCCCGAAGGTCACGAGCACCGAGCCCGGGGCCATGACCGTGTAGTCCCGCTCGAAGGTGACCGGCCGCAGCTGGTCGATCGCGCGCCCGTCCTGGCGCGCCGTGGCCGAATCGCCGCCCATGTCGTCTCCTCCCACTGCGTCTCTCCCGGGTCCGTTCGGCCCCGGGTCACGGCCGACACCGTAGGCGACGGCTCAGTTGCCGTGGGCGAAGGCCTCGGGGTACGAGTGCGGCGACGTCTCCAGCGCGGTGTCGACGTCGCGGTAGGTCTTCAGCTCAATGACGTTGCCGCTCGGGTCCGCGATCTTGCCCTTGGTCTGCTCGCTGTCCTGCCCCTCGTCGTCGGTCGAGACCGGACTCACCCAGTCGATGCCCAGCGCGCCCACGCGAGCGACCATCACGTCGAACTCGTCTCGCCCGAGCGTGACCCCGAAGTGCCGGCAGCCCGGCGACGGCGTCGCGGCGACCTCGTCCGGCCGGTCTTGCAGCGTGAGCTGCATGCCGTAGAACCACACGTCGGTGAAGTCGGATGCCGTCCGCGCCGCTTGGCACCCGAGCACGCGGACGTAGAAGTCGCGCGCCTCGTCCAAGTCGCGCACGGGAATCGACAGGTGGAGGATGGGCTGCACGGCGCCAGCCTACGGCCGCGCCCCAGGAGGCCCGGCGTGCTCCTCAGGACCTGCCCGCCCCGATGAGCACGCAGTCGGCCATGAAGAGCGGGGTGGCCTGGGCGCTCGGCGCGGCGGCGGCCGCCCTGCACGTCGCCAGGGAGGCACCGGTGGCCGGTGTCGTTGCCGGGCCGCCACGAGGCAGGTCCCACACCCAGGCGCGGTCGACATAGGCCGGTGCGCTGCCGATGGCCATGGTGAAGAACCCCGACGCGTAGACGGGATCCCGGCTGGCGCCGGCGATGACGACCTGGTCCACGTGCCACCGCACGAGCGCCGCTCGTACCGCAGTGAGTTGGGCCGGCGTCCCGACCGGCGCGGGCGCGCCGGCCAGGCTCAGGTTGGTCAGAATGCGCCGCGCCGACCCCGGGGTGCCGGTGCCGACTGGCCCTCCGGTGGCGTCGGGCGTCTTCAATGCCGCGCCGGCGAGCCGGAAGTGCATGCCGCCAGTCGCCTGCCAGAACATCGGTGGCGTCGATCCCGACACCGCAAAGGGGACGGTGAGCAAGACGGTGCTCTCGGGCAGCGAGTCGGCCACGTCGCGCACATACGGAGGGACGCCCACCGCCACGACCCGGAGCGGCACGTTGAAAGTGACGAACACGGGGACCAGCGCGATCAGCGCGACCAGCATCGTCACGCCCGCGCCGACGCCACGCCGGTGCACCGCCAGCCAGGAGTCGCCGCCGCGATGGGCCGCTACGAACGCGTCGACGCCGACCGCGATGAGGAACGCCGAGAACAACGCGATGAACGGGGCGATCTGATCCGGGAGGATCTCCTTGAGGACCGGCAGCCTCGAGAGCTGCGCCCAGGGCAGCCAGACGTGCGAGAGCCAGGCGGGCCCGCCGATGAGAAGCGCGCCGAGGGAGAGCCAGACGCTGACCACGAGGAGCAGCACCAGCAGCCAGGTGAGGGGGCGGCGGCGCCCCAGGACCACCGAAGCCACGGCCGCCAGGGCGACGCCGCCGCCGACATAGTCCGGGGGCGGCCCGCTGCGACCCAGGTACCCGCCGAAACGGACGAGGTTGTTGGCAACGGCGGAATAGCTTCCCGGGTCCCAGAGGCCTGAGAGGGAGACACCGGTCAAGGGCGCGATGGCGAAGAGCACGCCGGTGACGGACTGGGGACCGGCGAGCCCGTACCAGGCCGGATATGTCAGGACGACGACGACGAGCCCGGCGGCCAGACCCAGAGCGGGCAGTGCGTGGCCCGCCCGGGGCCCGACCTGGCGCCAGCCGAAGACCACGGCCGCGACCAGACCGACCGC
The DNA here is from genome assembly GCA_963744935.1 of uncultured Acidimicrobiaceae bacterium. Taxonomy (GTDB): domain Bacteria; phylum Actinomycetota; class Acidimicrobiia; order Acidimicrobiales; family RAAP-2; genus Bog-473. The sequence continues at coordinate 29,380 of CAVUVM010000007.1, read as the reverse complement.
GACGAAGAGCATCGAGATGACGAAGATCTCGGGCGAAATGAAGAACTGCGCGATGAGCAGCGCGGCCAGCACGAGCCCTTCGCGCCGGACGGAGTGTGCCTGAACGATGACGATCTCGTGGAAGGTAGTGAACAGCAGGGGCGGGATCACCAGCACCGTCACCGAGACGTGACCGAACAGCAGCGAGGAGACGATGGCCGCCGAGTACCCGTAGATCAGCGCGGCGGGGATCGCGATGGGCTTCCACGTGACCAGCGGACGGATGGCGACGAAACATCCCCACGCGCTCAGGGCGGGTGCCAGCGTCAGGGCGACGTTGGTGGCGGCAACCGGTCCGAACAACAATGTCACTGGGGCGAGGAGCACGCCGACGAGGAGCCCTGACGTGTTGGAGAGGAGGTTCGCGCCGCTCGGCACGTTCACCGCGCCGGTGAAGAACAGACCGTGCAGATGGGCCATGGCCCACGCCGGCCATTCGGTGAACCACACCTGCTGCGCCGGATCACCGCAGCCGCACGTGAGGGTGGAGGCCGGGTGGCCCGACCACACGTGCCACCACAGGGCGACGGCCGGAACGGTGAACCCTGCGATGACGGCCAGATGGAAGCCGATGCCGCGCAGCGCACGGGCCACCGGGCTCCGTGGCGCCGGTCCCTGGGGCTCCCACCTCTCGGAAGTCGGCGCCGCGGCGAAGTCGGGAGGTCCCTCGCCTTCGTCCGCGTGACCGGCCTCGAGCGGCGTGCCGAGCGTCCGGTTCATGGGATGTGTCGACACGTCCGTCCCGCTCATCACCGCAGGCGAGCGTACTGCGGGTACCGTCCACCTCCAGGCGCGAACGAGGACGGCGGCATCGCTCGCGTTGCAGCGCCTTTCATAAGATCGCCATGTGCCCGCCATCCGCAGCTGCGTGGTCGTCGGCGCGGGAGTGCTCGGACTTTCGGCGGCCCGGGCGCTGGGGAGACGTGGGTGGTCCGTCGTGGTCCTGGAGGCGGCCGGAGACGTCGGCCACGCCGGCGCCGGGTCCAAAGGTGCGGCTCGTATCTTCCGCCTCGGCTATCCCGAGCCGCACTACGTCGAGATGGCGCTCTCGGCGCGCGACCTCTGGCGCGTCCTCGAGCACGAGAGCGGGCGACGCCTGCTGCACGTGACGGGTCAGCTCACCTTCGGTGACGAGGCGACGCTGGACGAGATCGGCGCCGCCATGAGCACGTACGGCGCGGCGTATGAGCGGCTGAACCCTGCAGTGGTGCGCGCCCGCTACCCCGGCATCGCCATCGCCGGTGCCGCGCTCGTCGAGCCGGACTCGGGTGTCCTGGCCGCCGACGCCTGCATGCAGGCGCTCCGCTCCACTGCCGACTGCGAGCTGCGGACCGGCACCCGGGTCACCGCGCTGCGCCAGGCGGCCGACGGCGTCGGGGTCATGACTGCGAGCGGCGACGAGCTTCGGACGGACGTGGCCATTGCCTGTGCCGGGCCGTGCACCATCGAGTTGCTCGGACCCGACGCGCCCGAGGCCCCGGTTGTCGCGCCCTCACTCCCCCAGGTGGCCTATTTCCGGCACGCGAGCGAGCAGGCGCGCGCGGTCCCGGTCTTCATCGAGTGGGGCGACGACATGATCTACGGCCTGCCCGTGCGGGGCTCGAGTGCACCAGGCCTCATCAAGGTGTCCCATCACACGCCCGGTCCGCCGCTCGAGCGCTACGACCCCACGGGCTCGGCGGCACTCCCCGACGATCCGGCGCTCCTGGCCGGCCTCGTCCATGCGGTCCGCCGCCTCCTCCCCGAGGTCGACCCGGACCCTGTCGCCACCGAGCGCTGCGTCTACGACAACTCGGCGGACAGCGACTTCGTCCTCGATCGGGTGGGCAACGTCGTGGTCGGATGCGGGACCAGCGGCCACGGGTTCAAGTTCGGCCCCCTCCTCGGCGAGCTCCTCGCTGACCTGGCCGATGGCGCCCGTCCCCGCGCCGACCTCAGTCCCTTCCGTCTGTCGCGCCCCTGACGCCGAAGCCCTTGCCCGCTACCGTGATGTCGGTGCCCCGCTACGCCGCCCTGCTCCGGAGCGTCAACGTCGCCGGCCACGGCCGCGTCGCCATGAACGAGCTCCGCGCCTCCTTCGAGCGCCTCGGCTATGACGACGTCACCACGTACATCCAGACGGGGAACGTGCTGTTCAACACCTCGTCGCGCAGTGAACCGGTGGTCGCGGCCGCCATCGAGGAGCAGCTGGACGCCGACTTTGGCGACGCGCCCGCGGTGATCGTCCGGTCCGTCCCCGAGCTCCTGCGCATCGGCGGGGCCAGCCCCTACGCCAAGGCGGGTGCCACCCCGGCTCGCCACCACGTGACGTTCCTCGCCGCGGCGCCGGCGAAGAAGGCCCTGGCCGCGCTCGACCTGCCGGCGAGCGGGCATGACGAGCTGGTGATCGACGGGCGGGAGGTCTACGTCTACACGCCCGATGGCTACGCCGGGACCAAGTACACCGGCACGTTCTTGGAACGCCGGCTCGGCGTCTTGAGCACCACGCGCAACTGGAACACCGTCACCAAGCTCTGCGAGCTGGCTGGACGCTGAGCCGCGCGGATCGCACTACACCACCCCTAGGATCGCCTCGTGATCGGCGATGCGGCGGAGCGCGACCAGTCGGGCGATGGCGGGAGCGCCCACCCGGGCGCAGAGGCTGACCCGGGCGCCGGCACGGGCTCGCGGAGACGACCCACGCTGAATGCGTCGGTGCGGCGGCGCCGCACCGACCGCGCCTTTTACATCCGGCTCGCCGGCGCCATGCGCCAGAACGAGCGCGCCCTGGAACGGTTGAAGCAATGACCCCCGAGGCGCACCTGCGCGTTGAACCCGAGACAGTCCGTCCCATCGAGTTGGCGGATTTCCTGCTGATCGCGGAGGCGGTACTCGAGACGCCGGCGAAGCGGATCGCGGAGACGTCGAGCCTGCATCTCGCCGACTCCGCCCTGCACGCGCCGCTCGCCTGTTTCGGAGGGAGGGACTTCTACCCCGACTTCCCGACCAAGGCTGCGGTGCTCTGCGCGCACCTGATCAAGAACCACCCGCTCGAGGACGGGAACGCGCCCGTTGCGCTGGTCGTCACCATCGAGTTCTGCCTACGCAACGGGCACCCATGGACGCCGCCGCCCGGAGACGAGGACGGTGCCGTCACCGCAGGGCGAGTCCTCGACCTCGCCGCCGCGCCGCTCACCGACGACACCGTGGCCGACCTGGCGGCCTGGGTCGCCGAGCGCACCGGCTTGGCCGCCTGAGCTCCTCACACGGGACCGCCGTAGGGTTGGCGGATGCACCTGCACCCACGCACCCCTCCCCGTTTCGACGGCCGGGTCGCCGTCGTCACCGGCGCGTCGTCGGGCATCGGGCGCGCCATCGCGCTGACGCTGGCCGCACGCGGCGCGACCGTCATCGGGCTGGCCCGGCGCAAAGAGCTGCTCGACGAGCTGGCCCCTGAGCTGGCCCGTCGGAGCCCGAAGAGCACGACGCTCGTGTGCGACCTGGCGGAGACCGATGCCTTCCGCGGCGCGCTCACCGCGCTCGAGGCCGGCCACCGGAGGATCGACATCCTGGTCAACAACGCAGGGGTCGACATGATGCTCCCCGTGCCGGGGGGCGACAACGACACCGTGCGCCAGGTGTTCGAGGTGAACTTCTTCGCCGCGGTGGCGGGCATGCTCGCGGTCGTCCCGGGAATGGTCGAGCGCGGCTGGGGCGTGGTCGTCAACGTGTCCTCCGACACGGCGCGTGCACCCGAGCCGCGCCAGGGCGCGTACGCGGCGTCGAAGGCGGCCATCTCCGCCTTCAGCGAATCGGTGGCCCATGAGGTGGCCGGCCGCGGCGTGCACGTCCACGTGCTCTACCCCGGCTGGGTGCCCACCGCCATGGGGTTGTCGGGCAACGAGGACGGAGGGTCGCTGCCACCGAAGATGGTGCGCCGCAGCGCCGACCAGGTGGCGACGCTCACCGTCGATCGCATGGGCGGACCGCTCGTCGACATCAACGCGGCGCGTCTCCCGCTGCTCGCACCGATCGCGCGGACGCTGGCGCCGCGTTCGTACGCCAAGGCCATGCGGCGCCTGGCCACCACCTCGCAGGGGCGTGCGGGTGACTAAAAGTAGATGATCGCCTTGGCCCGCTCGGTGACCTCGTCGAGGTCGTCGGTCCAGGCGCCCGTCGACAGGTACTTCCACCCGCCGTCGGCCGAGACCACCACGATGGAGGCCGGCTCCCCCTCGGGAAGCGAGGTCGCGCACCGGATCGCCCCCGCCAGCGCCGCCCCCGTCGAGATACCGGCGAAGATCCCCACCTCGATCAGGCGCCGCGTCCACTCGATCGACTCCCGGGGCCGCACGACCGTCTTGCGATCGAGCAGCTCCGCGCCGCCGAGGTTCTCGAAGATCGGCGGGATGTAGCCGTCGTCGAGGTTGCGCAGCCCGTCGACCATCTCGCCCGCCGGCGGCTCGACCGCCCAGATCTGCACCTTCTCGCCGAGCTTCTCGCGCAAGAAGCGCCCGACCCCGAGCAGCGTCCCCGACGTGCCGAGGCCCGCCACGAAGTGCGTGATCCCGGGGCAGTCGCGCAAGATCTCGGGACCGGTCCCCTCGTAGTGGGCCTTGGGGTTGGCCGGGTTGGCGTACTGGTAGAGGAAGACCCACTCGGGGTGCTCGTCGGCCAGGAGGCGCGCCATGCGCACGGCGCCGTTGGAGCCCTCGGGGCCCGGCGACTCGATGATCTCGGCTCCCCAGAGCTCGAGGAGCTGGCGTCGCTCAACCGAGACGTTGGTCGGCATGACCGCCTTCAGCTGGTAGCCCTTGACCCGGCACACCATGGCGAGGCCGATACCCGTGTTGCCCGAGGTCGGCTCCATCAGCACCTGGTCGGGTTTGCCGGGGACGAGCACGCCGGCGCGCTCGGCCTCCTCGATGAGGGACAGCGCCACCCGGTCCTTGACCGAACCGCCCGGGTTCTGCCCCTCGAGCTTGATGAAGAGGCGCGCCGCCGGGTTGGGGCTCAGCGCTGAGATGTCGACCATCGGCGTGTTGCCGATGAGGTCGAGGACAGAGGGGTAGAGGGTCACGACTCCGAACCCGTACCCGCGGCCTCAGCCCCCGGCCACGGCGGGGAGGATGGACACCTCCGCGCCGTCGTTGACCGGCGTGTCGAGGCCTTTGAGATAGCGGACGTCGTCGTCGTCGACGTAGATGTTCACGAACTTGTGCAGGCCGCCGTCCTCGGTGAGCACCTGGCCCGCCATCCCGGGGTACTCGGCCACGAGCTTGGACAGCACCTCGCCGACGGTGGACCCGTCCACGCTGACGACGGAGGCACCGGCGGCCTGGCTGCGCAGGACGGTCGGTAGGCGGACATCGACGGCCACGGGGTCTCCTCGCTGGTGTCTCGGCTGCTCACCGGCCGGCACCGGGCTGGCGGGGGTGATTGTTGACTGATTCGGTAACGATTCTACAAGGCCTCCCCCGGGTCCCGCCGACCTCGGAGAACGTGCCTACTGGCCCCCCGAGGGCTCGGCCAGATCGAGGCCGGGCACGTCGAGGCCGGGCACGTCGAGGCCGGGCACGTCGAGGCCGGGCACATCGAGGCCGGGCACATCGAGGCCGGGCACGTCGACGGGCTCCTCGGAGATCTCGCCGTCGCGGATGCGATAGCTGCGGACGACCGGGTGGGCGTCCCGCAACGACACGAGCACGTAGTGCCAGCCGGGGTCGGTCGCCTGCCCCACGTCGGTCGGCGACGGGTACGCGTCGGTGTGGGTGTGCGAGTGGAAGACGCCCATGATGTCGGCGCCGAGGGCCTGTGCGGCACGGTCGATCCGCAACAAGTCCTTGGGGTCGATCTCGTAGACCATCGCGGAGGCTGCGGCGTTCTCCGTGACGAAGAGGTGGGTCGCCTCGTCCCCCTCATAAGACCCGACCAGGAGGCCGCACGCCTCGTCGGGCAGACCCGAGAGGCAGTGGGCGACCATCTCCATGTACATGGCGCGGGACAGGCGGAGCACGCATGAAGGGTACCCTCGTACCCCTCATGGCCAGGGCGAAGAAGCAGATTGCCAAGCGGGAGGCAGCCCGTGAGGAGCGCGGTGGTGACCGCACGGTCGCCACGAACCGACGCGCCCGGCGCGAGTACGAGTTCCTCGAGACGTTCGAGGCCGGCATCGTGCTGCAGGGGTCCGAGGTGAAATCGCTCCGTCAGGGCAAGGCCCAACTCAACGAGGCCTACGCGCGGGTCGACGACGGCGAGCTGTGGCTCTTCCAGATGCACATCCCGCCGTGGCAGTTCGCCACCGGTGTGGGCGCCCACGATCCCGATCGAAAACGCAAGCTGCTGGTGCATCGAGCGCAGATCGACGAGCTGATGGGCAAGACCCAGCAGCAGTCCCTGACCCTCATCCCGGCGTCGCTCTACTTCCACGACGGCAAGGCCAAGGTCCAGGTGGCCCTGGCCAAGGGCCGGCGCCTCTACGACAAGCGCAACCTGCTCAAGGCCCGCGACGCCGAGCAGGAGGCGGCTCGAGCGGCCAAGGAGGTGAACCGCTGGACGGGCTGAGGCCCACGGACGAGCGGGCCGTCCCCGGGCCGTAGAATACAAAGACCGGCCAGAGTGGCCGGAACCCAGACATGGGGGTGATCGGTTTCGACTTCGGTCGTCAAGGTAGGAGAAGCGAGCCGTGGTCTCCGGAGCCACGTTAAAGAGCCGGAACCAAAAACAAACGCCGAGCAACCACAGCTCGCGCTCGCTGCTTAGGTAGCGACGTCCGCCCGGTCCCCGCCCTACGGACCGGTAAACGGGCGTCATTCAGTAGGGCTTACTCAGTGCTTCACGCCAACTGAGCACTAAGGACACATCCGTTGGTTACGGGGCGGCATTGCCGCCGGCAGAAGTGCCGCCCCCGACAATCTCTTGCCGGCTGCGCTCGGAGAAGGCCTACTGCGGCTCCGGAGGACGCGGGTTCGATTCCCGCCACCTCCAAGAGGGCATGTTCATGAATGAGCACCTCGAGTGTTCATGAAAGTGCCCTGTTGGAGGTGGCGATGAGTTCAAGACTCGTCCGCCACCCCATGGAGACGAAACCGCCGGCCCCTAGGCCGGCGGTTTCGGTTTATCGAGTCCCTTTCGATCCTGTGGGGTAACAAAATTCGATTGCTTGTGTGAGCAGGACGTTCCTATCCCAGCGACGGCGCCGTTGCGAGGACCCCGGCTATCGTTCCCCGACTCGACCGTCTCGGGGAGGCTGTGGGCTTGACTCTGTCCATCTTCTACGCATCGTAGCTCGGCGTGTCCTGTCGCTCGTGGTGCTCCGCTTCCGCTCCGAGGGATCGAAGGACCTCGAGTTGGTGGTGCTCCGCCACCAGCTGTCCGTCCTGCGCCGCCAGGTCGCCCGGCCGAAGCTCGGCGACGCCGACCGGGTGTTCTTCTCGGTAGCCTCAGGGCTCCTGCCGCGCACGCGGTGGTCGGCCTTCTTCGTGACCCCCGAGACGCTGCTGCGCTGGCACCGCAGGCTGGTGGCCAAGAGGTGGACCTACCCGAGGCGCGGTCCGGGCCGTCCGCCCATCGCAGCCAACACCCGGGCCCTTATCGTGCGTTTAGCCAGGGAAAACCCCCGCTGGGGCTACCTGCGCATCCAAGGCGAGCTCAAGGCCCTCAGCATCCGAGTGTCTGCCACCACCATCCGGCGAGTGCTCGCAGAGGAGGGACTGGGACCCGCTGGGACCCGAGGGGGGACGAGCTGGAAGACGTTCCTTTCCAGCCAGGCCCACGCGATCCTGGCGACGGACTTCTTTACCGTGGACACCGTGTTCTTCCGCCGCCTCTACGTGCTGTTCTTCATCGAACTCGACAACGAGAAGAGTGCACCTGGCGGGCGTCACCGCGAAGCCAACTGGGCCCTGGGTGACCCAGCAGGCCCGCAACCTCTTCCTCTGTGCCGGTGACGTCCTGTCGGGGCGAAGGTTCCTCATCCGAGATCGGGACACGAAGTTCACCGGGTCCTTCGACGAGGTGTTCGCCTCCGAGGGCGTGGGAGTCATCAAGACGCCGGTGCGGGCGCCGAAGGCGAACGCCTACGCGGAGCGCCTGGTGGGGACGCTGCGCCGAGAGTGTCTGGACTGGACGCTCGTGCTCGGACGACGACACCTGGAGTCGGTCCTGACCGAGTACGTGGCCCACTACAACCGCCATCGGCCCCACCGCTCCCTCGCCCTCGTGGCGCCAACCAGCACTACCGGCCCGCCGGTCCTTCCTCCTATACCTCCCGACCGGATACAGCGCACCGATCGCCTCGGCGGCCTCGTTCACGAGTACCAGCGGGTCGCTGCCTGACCCCCGACGACGCCGGGGCGCCGACCCTACGATTAGCAGAGTGATCCTTCGGTGCACCAAGAAGCTGCTCGACGTGATCCGCCCACAGCAGCTGGCGACGCAGGAGCCTGATGGCAACGACTGGTACGGGAACCTCCTCGTCCTCGACCGGCGCAAATGTCTCCTGCTCACCCACGCCGACACCTTGTTCACGATTTTCGAGCCAGACGTCCGGGCGCCCGACCTGCGCTCGACGCACGACCTCGTCACCGGGCTGATCGAGCGGGAGCTTCTCGCTGAGGGGCTTCTCGCCTTCGGCGATTTCGGAACCGAGGAACTTTCGATCGCCAAGACTGCGGATCGCAGCGTGCTCGGCTGCATGAACGACATGGCCTACCTCTGCGAAGACGCGGTCGCTCGTGCTCGAAGCCTGGCCAGCACAGACATTCCATCGCTCAACCGCCACCTGCGCCGGAACATCAACAGCGCCCGGGACTACCAACGGCCAATTGACCTCGTCTTGGAGCGGATCGCCCGATAACCGGGGCCGGCCGGGTCAGAGAACGCTCGTCGAATCCGAGTATTGGCACCCCACACGCAGCTCGGGCAAGTCCTCCTCTCCACCACTGCGGCCCACGCTTCGAGTTCCCGGCGCTTGATGGGCATCGGCTTCTACTTGACCAGTCGCGACGCCACTCGCTCTCGCTCGTCGGATGATCAGTTCAGACTAAACCCGAGCACCGCATACCGCGGAGGACCGGACTGATCGGACCCACCGCAGTGCGGACCAGAGCGTCGGCTCGACAACGGCGGTGCGTTGGATTTCTCGTCTGGGTCACTGCATTAAACGTGCTGACCGCCGACTTTGTGTCCAGCCGGTCCATTGCCGCGATCCCGTTCTACTGGGCGCCTTCCCTGACCCACGATGAGTGACAACCCTTCGCGGTAGTGCTTCATCTGATGTTCGTGTTCGTCGGTGCGGTCACAGAAGGGGCAGTCATCGTTACGGGAGCCCGGGCTCACCGCTGCGGCCTTGACGAGCTCGTGGAGGGCATCGGTCAGGCCATGGGCGAGGTTCCACACATCGGGCACCGTGTTGGGACTCGCCATCAGCCCGAAGTAGAGCGAGCCGAGGTAGCTCTGCACAGTGATGTTGAGACCGATGCCGTCGATGATTGGACCCATCGGGTATGCCGCCACCAGACGGGCGCCCGCGAAGTAGAGGGCGGCGGGTGGACCGACGATGTTAGAGATGATCACGTTGCCTGGCCGCACTCGACGCACGACTCCGAGGCGCGAGCCCAAGCGGATGGCGGGCGCAACCAACGCGGGCACGGCTGCCTCGATCCAGGCCGAGCCGACGGCATCGAGACCGGCAGCCCGCTCTTGGGCCTTGGCCGCTCGCGTAGCTTGGCCGATGGCCCGCAGCCGCTGCACGGGGTCATCAAGGGCGCTCGCCAAGGAGACAAACATGGCAGAGAGTCGGTTGCCCATCGTCCCCCGCTCATGCTCGGCGCGAACCGAGACCGGAACAATGGCCACCGCCGACGTTTCCGGCTGATCATCCAATGCAGCGAGGTGGTGGCGCAGCGCCCCCGAGCACATCGCCAGCACCACGTCGTTCACCGTGACCTCAAATGCGCCCTTGACCGACTTCACCTCGTCCAGACTCACCTGGGCGAAGGCAACCCGCCGCTCTGGCCCCAGGGGGACACCGAGTGAAGTTCGGGGCGCGGCCAGCGGCAACGACATCGCCGAGAACCCAGCCCGGCAGGCATGCCCCAGCAGGTGTTCGCCGGCTCGCGCGGTGCGCCATGCCGCCCGCGTGGTCGCCGCCGGGCGGCGGCAGAGTTCCACGAGTGCGTCACCCACAAGCTTGAGGTCGCTGGGGACGCGCTCGGGCTTCCAGGGCGGATCCGGAGGGTCCACCACGGTCGGCTCCGGTGCGAAATCGAGCAGACGGACGACGAGCTCTTCCCCCGAGACCCCGTCGATGGCGCCGTGGTGGACCCTTGTGAGCGAGGCGGCCAGACCCCCCTGGAGGCCCTCGATCACGTACATCTCCCACGGTGGTCGGCTCCGATCCAGCGGCTGGCTCAAGACGGCCGCAGTGAACTCGGCCAACTCGGACTCCCCACCCGGCGACGCAATGACCACTCGGTGCAAGTGACGGTCCAGGTCGAAGTCCGGATCCTCCACCCAGCGCGGGTGGTCGAGGCCCAGTGGCACCTCCACCAGCCGCCGGCGAAATGGCGGCAGCAAGTGCAGACGTTGCTCTAGGTGTGCTCGCACTCCGGCGAACGAGTACCCCTTAGGTGCCGTCGAGGGATCGAGGATGCAGACGTAGGCCACCTGCATGTGGGCCGTGGGCGTCTCAAGGTAAAAGAACACCGGGTCTAGCCCGCTCAGTCGCCGCATGCCGATCCCCTCCATACATCGTGGGTTGGCTCACGAGACCTGATCGCTGGGTCGAGAACCGACCCGACACTCATTGCGTGTTGCAGCATGCCACCTGCGGGCAAAGGCCGCCGGGATTTGGTAGCCGAGGGACTGATGAGGCCGGTAGTGGCTGTGTTCGAGGTGCAGCCAGTTTGCGCACGTGGATGATTCCACCGAGGCGGTCCGATCTTCGTGGTTGCGTCACAGCGGGAGGCGAGATCGGTGACACCGGGGACATCGAGAGCGGTGTCACCTGGATCCCCGGCCAGCTTCCAGCCAAGCGGGCGTCACCGAAGGCGAAGACCCCGCCGTCGGAGGCCTGTGCGTGCCGAAAACGTCATCGGTCTGCTGAGCTGGGACGACGCACCTCGCGCCGTGACGGAGTCCCACCATGGTTTGATCGCTACTGCACCGGTGTTACCTGTAGCGGGATCCTGCGAATCCGCAGCCAGATCATCGACGGAAGGTTCCCCAGCCTCAATACGTTCGTCCAGGTCACGAGACCGGATGGCGTTTTCGGCACGCACAAGTTGTATGAGTCTGGTCGCCGCCACCGAATGGGTGCGATCCGGGAACGTTCGACGACGAGCCCGTCAGGTGGTGGCGAACGTACGCAGATGGTCGAGTGCCGCGTCCAGTGCGACCGCGAGTGGAGTCTCGTCTTGGAGCGCCTTCGACAGGAGAAGGCCACCCTGCAGTGACGCCAAGGTGGCCATCGCCAAGCGTTCCGGATCGGCGTCGGCCCGCAACCTCCCTGAATCTCGCAGGCGTCCCAACGCGTCTGCCAGGAGCAGTTGCCACGAGTCGAATGCCTCATGAATATCGAGGCGACCCGCGCCGGCCTCGCCGATGAGTTCATTGGCCAGCGTGCCGAGGGGGCAGCCGGACCACTGCTGCCTCTGGCGCTGAAATGCCACGATCGAGTCCGCCCAGCCCTCCACGTCATCCGCCGACTCCACTGCAAGGAGCAGGTCGCCCTGGAACGCGAGGATCCGGTCCCGGACGCAGATCACCACGGCGGCGACGAGTTCGTCCTTGCTGGAGAAGTAGTGGTACATCTGCGACTTGCTGGTCGATGTCACGCGGCCCACTTCGTCCAGGCTCACCGCCGCCACGCCCCGCTCCACCATCAAGTCGGATGCGGCCTCGACGATCCGTTCGCGCGTCCCGCGCCCCTTTGCCGTCAACGGACGGTGGCTGATGGTGTCGGCTCCAGACATGCAACACTCCATTAGTGGACTTGACAGTCCACTCTACTATTGGGAGTGTGGACCACATAGTCCATTTTGAGGAGAACGTCATGGATGAGCTTGCTGCCCAGTTGAACGAGATCACCGAACAGATCCCGACCGAGATCGCAGGACGGATCAAGACAGGGGTGGACGAGGTCACCACCTCTGGGGTCGCTCCCGGTCTCGCCGTCGGGGACACTGCGCCCGACTTCACGTTGACGGACGCCCTCGGCAACCAGGTCGTGCTCGCCGAGTTGCTCGGCAGGGGTCCCGTCGTTGTCACCTTCTATCGGGGAGAATGGTGCCCTTACTGCAATCTGCAGCTCCGGGCGCTGCAGCAGGCACTGCCAGAGATTGCATCGAGGGGCGCGACGATCGTGGCGATCAACCCACAGGCGCCCGACCACGCCCTGACGATGACCGAGAAGCATGGGCTTGCGTTCCCGGTGCTGAGCGACCTCGACCAGTCGGTGAGCGAGTCCTACAAGGTCCGATTCGACGTCACGGGTGAGCTAGAGGACCTTCAGGTCAACGTCTTTCAAAACGACCCTGCCGAGCAGAGCGCCGATGGCCGTCGATCGCTGCCCGTTCCCTCCACGTTCGTCATCGACCGCGACGGCATCGTGAGATTTGCCTTCGTCGAAGCCGACTGGCGGGTGCGCGTGGAGCCGGCCAACGTGATCGCTGCACTCGAGGCTCTCTGATCTCGGCGTCGGGTGGGTCAATCACACTGCGGCGATTGGATGGGATAGCTCCGACCTCACGCACACCGTGAGGGTCCGGCTGGTCTGGTAACCGCCTCCACAAAGGCCGGCGAAATACGACACGACAGGCGTAGAGAGGAACGACATGCCTACCGGGTTCGAAGACAGAACCACCCTCGTCACGGGAGCCGGTCGTGGTATCGGGCGCGCGATCGCCATCGGTCTGGCAGGCCGCGGCGCCCGCGTGGGGCTATTAGCACGGACGCGCAGCGACCTCGACGAGGTTTTCACCGAGATCCGCGACACCGGTGGCGTCGCCATGGTGCTCGCCGCGGACGTGAGCGACGCCGAACAGAGCAGTCGCGCGATCGAGCGGCTCTTCAGCGAGTTTGGTCCCGTCGAGGTGCTGGTGAACAACGCCGCGGTCGTATGGCCCGTCGGTCCCACAAAGGATGTCGAACCTGAGGCTATTGCCGATGCGCTCGCGATCAACGTTGTCGGCCCGATGACGCTCGCTCGCCGCGTACTCCCAGCGATGCTTACGGCGGGCTGGGGACGGATCGTCAACGTCTCCGCCGCGATCGCCGAGCACCCCGGCATGCTCGTCGGCATCAACACCTACGCCACGTCAAAAGGCGCTCTCGAGGCGCACACCCTCAACCTCGCCGCCGAGCTCGACGGAACAGGCGTCACGGCGAATATCTACCGACCAGGTCGAGTCGACACGTCAATGCAGGCCTACATCCGCAACCAGCCCCGCGAACGGATCGGAGCCTCGCTCCACGACGTCTTCACCGGCATGCTCAGCTCTGGGACGCTCATCACCCCCGCGGCGTCTGCCGAGAGCCTGCTTGCCCGGTTAGCTGGTCCGGACACAGGACAGGTCTGGGACGCCGACGACCGGATCTCGATGTCGTAACGCCCCCGGAACGGCGAACAGTGGACGCGCCGGCTCGCTCGCAGTCAACGGCCTGGCCACCGCGCTGCGTGCCATTGAAGGAATCCGGTCCGTGTGGGTGCCGAGAATCTCATCCGGGCTGGCTCAGCAGGACTTTCATCCGAATTGAGGTCACGACGAAACTCGGCCATGGCGCTGTCCTTCTTATATCTGGCGTTCGTCCGAGTGCTCCAGTTGCTCCGGCTCTTCGGGCGTGACGACGGAGAACTGGCGATCGAGGTCGTCATGCTCCGCCACGAGGTGGCGGTGCTCCGTCGCCAAGTGACGCGCCCAGCGCTGCGGCCCAGGGACCGAGCGCTGCTCGCCGGACTGAGCCGGTTCATTAGTTGTCCGCGCCTTGGGAGGTTCTTTGTCCAGCCGGAGACCCTGCTTCGCTGGCATCGAGACCTCGTCCGGCGGCGATGGACCTATCCTGGCCGTCCAGGTTGACCGAGCGTTCCCGCGGGCACCGTTCAGATAATCCTCCGGTTTGCGACAGAGAATCCCGCGTGGGGATATCGCAGGATCCACGGCGAGCTGGCGACGATGGGCATCCGGCTTGCCCCGTCGAGCGTCTGGGCCGTCCTTCGTCGCCATGGCATCGACCCCTCCTCGGGGCTGACAGGGCCGACGTCGGGCCGAGTTTCTCAAGAGTGAGGCGTCATCGATGTTGGCCTGCGACTTCTTCACCGTCGATACGGTGCTGCTGCGTCGCCTCTACGTGCTCTTCTTCATTGAGCTCGACACCCGACGGGTCTACGTGAGCGGGATCACCGCCAATCCCGCCGCAGAGTGGGTGGCCCAACAGGCCCGCAACCTGGCCATGGTGCTCGCCGAGCGGGCTCGTCGCGTCCGGTTCCTCGTGAGGGACCGAGACGCCAAGTTCACGGCCAGCTTTGACGAGGTCTTCCGGTCTGAGCGGATCCGCATCATTCGCACGCCGGTCCGAGCGCCGCGGGCAAACGCCTTCGCCGAGCGTTTCGTCGGCACCATACGTCGGGAGTGCCTCGACCGGATCCTGATCTTCCACCGGGGTCAGCTCGAAGCCGTTCTCACCGAGTACGTCGATCATTACAACACCCATCGACCACACCGGTCTCTTGACCAGACCGCTCCGCTCTCCATGTCGCCCATGCCGCCACCTACCTCGCCTCTCGGTGTGACGCAATTGCGAAGAACCGACCGACTCGGTGGTCTCATCCACGAGTATGAACTGGCTGCGTGAGGCCCTCGGATGACGTTCTCGGCACACACAGGCCCCTGGTTGAACCGGGCATCGATCCAATCCCGCGCCAACCGTGACTCCTGTGCTCAAGCATCGCGTCCCTTGAACGCGCCAATGTTCGGCGCGTTCAAGTTTGGGGCCGCAAGGAGGTCATCTGCCAGGACCCAACTTCGTTGTAGGTGATGGTGCCGAGCGGCGAGTTGCTCAACAGAGTGATCCGCCGCACCACGCGCACGGGGAGGCCGGAACCGACCGTGAACCACCAGTTCTCTCTGACCGTACCCCTCTGTCCACCCGTGAGCGTCACCTGCTGGAGCTCATGGATGGTGGGGACAACGGCGCCCCCGATCCGCAACGTGCCAATCCCGACGATGTGTACGGTTGTCGCAGCGATGCTCCGCCCGGACACGGCCGTGTTGGTGCCCGTACACGAGTACCTCTGCGTCTGCCCGGGCTTGGGGTCTTGGGGGAGTACCACACTGTCCGACGGACACTTGAACCGCGCCAGATTGTTGACCTTGATGCTACCGAAGTCCCACGACTGGGAGTCGCTGTTTCCGGCTAGAAGCAGCCGGCCGCCACGGGGGCAGAAGTCATATTCCTCCCAGTGCGCGACGTTGTAGTCGATGTGCCAGCGCCAACAGCCATCGGCCAGGTACGTGATCGTCACGGGCATGATCGCTCCGTCGCGCTGTGAGTTGGGCGGAAACGAGATCCGCTCGGTTCCCTGGCCAGTGAGGGGGTAGACGCCCTCGGCAGGAAGGTCATTCCTGAGGGTCTTGCTGCTGGTGGGAGTGGATTCCTTCCCCTGAAATGCCTTCACGGCGGCGTGGAGGGATTTGGGGCCAGGATGTTCGCGAAACACGTATGGGAGCACCACGAAACCGGTGGCGCCGAGCACGATGAGAACGGCCGTAGCGACGACGATGCGCCACCGAGCGCGCCTGTGGGCGAGTGGCACTGCATCCCCCTCAAGAAGGGCCCTGTGACCCAGAGCGCTTGGCCTCTCGGGGGTCGAGCTCCAGCTCGGCGCGCAGGGCGAGTTTGTCGACCTTGTCGAGCGACGTGCGCGGCAGCGGGTCCAGCCTGACCACCATTCGGTTCGGGTGCTTGTAGTCAGCCAGACGGTCCGCGAGAAAGACATGGAGGGCGGCAATGCCGAGTGATGCCCCCTCGGCAAGTCGCACCACGGCCAGGATGTCCTGGCCGAGGATCTGGTGAGGGACGCCCAGCACGGCGGCTTCCACAATCGCCGGGTGCTCGTAGAGGGCATTCTCCACCTCGATCGAGTAGATGTTGTAACCGCCTCGGATGATCATGTCCTTCTTGCGGTCCACGACGTAGACGAATCCGTCGTCGTCGAGGTAACCCAGGTCCCCGGTGTGCACCCACCCGTCCTGCCAGGTTTCGGCGGAGCTCTCGGGTTCGCCGAAGTAGAAGCGCCGACCACCTCCGATTCGGATCAACAGTTCGCCCACGTGGTTGGCGTCGAGGCCCTTCCCATGATCATCGACCACCCGAACGCCGGCCCCCTCGATCGGCTTACCCACCGAGCCCGGGCGTTGTTCTGACTCGCCGGGCGGCAGGAGGCACGCAGCATCCCCGGCCTCGGTGAGGCCGTAGGCGTTGACGAGCATCGCCCGGGGAAACGTGGCGGCGAGCCATCTGGTCGCCTCGGGTGGCATCGGGGCGGTGCTGAAGACCACCATCCATACCGACGAGGTGTCGAGACCTTCGAGCACCCCGGCTTCGCGAAGCAGCAGCACCTGCGCAGGCACCACCATGAGCCAGCCCGGTCGTTGGCTGTCGATCAACTGGGCGAACCGGGCGGTGACGAAGGAAGGGAGGCAGATGTTGGTGAACCCCAGGCGAAGACTGGCGATCATGGCACCGTAGGTGCCGAGGGCGGTCGCCAGCGGCGCGGCGTGGAGGAGCGCGTCCTCGCGTTCGGATGGAGTGACGGCGATATGCAGCACGTTGTCGTGGGTCGAGGCCACCCCTTTGGGCAGCCCGGTAGTGCCCGAGGTGTACACGATGTCGGCGAGGTCCGAGGAGTTCACCGGCACTTGGAAGGTGTCGTCGTCGTTCTCCTCCAAGGCCCCCCAGGCATGGGGGGCGCCGACCTCGGGACTGACCACCACGGGTGGATCGGCGAGGCCGGCCGTGAGATCGAGCGCGCGGGCCAGCTGGTCACCGGCGGCGATGAGCACACGAGGCCCCGCGTTCTCAAGGATATGACCGATTTCGCGCCGGGCCAGACGGGGGTTGATTGGGGCCGCGACCCCCCCGGCTTTCTGGGTGGCGAAGTAGGCGATCTGATATAAGAGCGCGTCTTGGTTCGTGACCAGGAGGGCCACTCGCTCGCCCGGCACCACCCCCAATTCGGCCAGGCTCCGGCCGACCGCGTTCGATCGCCGTTCCCACGCAGCAAAGGTCATCGACGCGCCACCGTCGACGAGCGAGGCGACACGATTGGGAAAACGCTCGGCGACCTTGCGCAACTCGTCAGGAACCAGCGCCATCGGTCGGTCCCCTCGCGGTTGCCTTACTCGCCCTCTTTGGTGGTCCTGGGGTTAACTCGGCAACGCCCAAATCCTCATGCACCGCGCTACTCCTGCACTGTCCTAGTGCTGGGCTAACCCGTCACTGCCGGATCGCATAGGGTCGAATTGCCCCTTTTGCGACTCCGAAGGCACTGCACGCGCTCGGCTACGCGGGTCACGGCGTCGGGCCCAGCCGGTTTGACCGCCCTCCCGTTTGGATCCAAGCGCCCGGTTAGGTATCGAGTAGCAGGCGGTACAGGGCCCGCCCCGGAGATTCTGAGAGCAGTCTTGGCAAGGCTTCGTTCAGCTCGAAGGACCGCCTCCGAAGAGGCCAACGGGCCACCGGGGACTGAGCTGGCCGTAGGCTGACGGTGATGTCAGGTTTTGTGACCGGGTCGACGAACAGGGACCAGCGTCAGGCTCCCCTCTTGACCGGGTTCATCGCGCGGGTAGCCCGGGCGATCCGTGACCCTCGCATCGCCGGTGTCCTGCGTGCCGGCCCACGGGTGGTGGACTTTCTCGTCCGCAGCCACCGGCGCACAGCCGGGATCGCCGACGACGACAGCATCATCAAGGTGCGACCGACGCCCGCGCTGGCCGCCCAGGCATACCTCGACGAGGTCCTGATCGCCGCCCTTCGGCACCCGGACCTGCTGCCCAAAGAAGAGGACTACGTCCCGGCCGCCGCCGACCTGGCCATCGCCCGCGAGATCTTCGCGGTCCGGGGGTGGATCGACCACCCGGCGGCCTACCACCGCGACCCCCCGGCGCCCGACGACGTCCGGGCGGTCCACGAGACCGCCCACGGGCTGGGCTACGAGCACACCACCTTCGAGAGCGGGTGGGAGCCCTATCCCGAGGAGCCCGGCCGGGCGCGGTGGCTCGAGCACCAGGCCAACCGCACCTCACACGCCTGGGTGTCGAGGGCCCCGGGCCGGGACCACGGTTCCTGGATGGTGTGCCTCCATGGGTTCGGCATGGGGCAGCACGCCTCGATCGACCTGCGCTCGTTTCGCACGACCCAGCTCCACCGGATGGGCATACACGTGGCGGTCGTGGTGCTGCCCCTGCACGGCCCGAGGGCCTCGGGACGGGTGCGGGGCGAGGATCTCATGACGATCGACATGGTCGACAGCATGCATGGCATGGCCCAGGCGACCTGGGACGTGCGGCGCCTCATCGCCTGGCTGAGGGTCGCCGAGGGTGCCGAGCGGGTGGGGGTGATGGGCCACTCGCTCGGCGGCCTGGTGGCCTCTCTCGCTGCCTCCCTCGACCCCGAGCTCAGGTGCGTCATCGCCGGGGTGCCGGTCGTCGACCTGCCCGACCTGTTCCGTCGGCACAGCCCTCCTGCCATCGCCGAGCGGGCGCGGCACTTCGGGGTGCTCGGGGACCAGGCTGACGACGTGCACCGCGTCGTGTCGCCCCTCGCCATGGCCTGCGCCGTCCCTAAGGACGGCCGATACATCTACGCCGGTTTGGGCGACCGGATGTCCACCTTCGGCCAGGCCAGGCGGCTCTGGCTGCACTGGGACCGCCCGTCGCTCGCCGCCTACCCGGGCGGGCACGTGGGCTTCTTCTGGTCGAAGGCGGTGAAGCAGCTCGTGGTCGAGGCCATGACGACCGCCTTCCCTCCGGCCACCTGAGGCGGATCGATCGTCCTCAGGTGCTGTCGGCGTTCGCCACGGCCTTCGCCATCTCGTGCAGTGCATCGGGGATGGCGTCGGCGATGCGCCAGGCGTCAGGGACCAGGGCCGAGCAGGCCATGATGCCGAACCCCACGCGGTCCTCCTGCGAGAGCACAGTCACGTTCAGGCCGGCACCGTCCATGACCGGGCCGAGGGGGTAGATGCCGACCGCGCGCGCGCCCGCGAGGTAGAGGGGGATGGGCGGTCCGGGCACGTTGGAAAGGATCAGATTGTGCACAACAGGATGGTGGTCAGCTCCGTGGTAACGGGAGTAGAGGTGCGCCCCCAGCGAGAAGACGTTGAGCCAGAGGTGCTCGGTCCACTGCAGCAGCGTGTCGGCGCCGAGCTGCTCGTGGAACTCCTTGGCAGTGGTGTCGGCCGCGACGCTGGAGCGGAGGCGCTCGAGCGGGTCAGCGACGTCGGTGGGCAAGGTGGTGAACATCACCGACACCTGGGTGGTCCCGTGCTGGGTGCCCGCGTGGCCGTGCACCGACACCGGCTCGACGGCGATCAGGGGGCGGTCGGGCAGCTCGCCGAGCTCTGTTAGGTAGTGCCGCAGCGCGCTACTGACCAGGGCGGTGAGCACGTCGTTGACGGTGGCCCCGACCGCCTGCTTGAGGGCCTTCACTTCTTCCAGGGACACGTCGACGAAGGCCACGGAGCGACGGCCCGAGACCGACGCGTTGAAGGACGTGCGAGGGGCGGTGAACGGCATGGCGATCCGTTCAGAGCCGCCGCCGCGTGCCGCCCGCCAGACGGCGCCCCCGATCCGCCCGATGGTCTCGGGAACCAGCCTGACGAGATCGGCCGGCGCGCGCAGCCGATAGAGGAACGTGTGGCCGAGGAGTTCGAAGGGATTCGGCGGCCGGAGGGGTGGCGCCGCGTCCTTGGGTTCGCCCGGTGGCCCCTCGGGAGAGAGGTCGAAGAGCTGGCCCATCAGGTTGGCCCCGGTGATCCCGTCGATGGTGGCGTGGTGCATCTTCACCAAGAGCGCGACGCGCTTGTCGGGCAGTCCCTCCACCATGAGCATCTCCCACAGTGGGCGGTCCCGTCGGAGCTGAGTGCTGCAGAACTCGCCGGCCAGTTCGGCTAGCTGGCGGTTGTCGCCCGGCGGGTCGAGCACGACACGGTGCAGGTGGCGGTCGAGGTGGAGGTCGGGGTCGTCAGTCCAGAACGGCCGCCCCAGGTTCAGGGGCACCGTAGACAGGCGGTGGCGCATCGGGGCGATTCCGGGCAAGCGCGCCTCGAGCATGGCGGTGATGCGATCAAACGGATCCCCGGGTTCCATGGTCGCGGTGTCCAGGATGAGCAGTCCGCAGACGTGCATATGCATCGTCGGCGTTTCGCATGACAGGAACATTGCGTCCAGGCCGCCCAACTGCTCCATGTTCTGTGACCTCCACCCTTCGGATGACCCGGTCCCTGCCTATAGCATCCTCTTCGAGGATGCCAGGTGTCCACTGAGGCGCCGTCCACACGGCACCCCAATTCGGCCGCTTCCATCATGGAGAGATCATGCCCAGCAGGGTGGCCCGGGGACTAACCACTGAACAGCGAAGACGACTGGTACCCGCTGTTCGAGCCGTCGGCTCGCTGAGCAGCTGGGGCCCTAGGCGGCGACCGCCCAGCTGGTCTCCCAGGCTGGTGTGCTCAAGGTTAAAGTCCCCCCTCCGACACCAGGGAAAACGCTCGCAGAGCAACCGCGTCCGCGCTGACGCCGTGCCCTCAGCGTGCCCAACGAATCTACGAGGAGAGGTCGACTCGCTCGATGAGCTGTGCTGTGTGTCGCAATGGGCACATCATCTCCATGGAGGTTGTCGACGCGACCCAGCGCTTTACTACGGGCGTCCCCTATGGTCGGGTCGAGAGGATCCAGCCGTACTACGGCATGTGCGGGAGCACGGTCGACACCGAGGTAACGAGCGGAAGGAGTCGAACCCGGCCGCCGCGAGGACGGCCGAGCACTCGTCCTCGCAACTCGCCGAGACAGGCTGCCGGAACTTCGCCCAGTGCAGTTGGCTTCGGACCCTGTTCCAGCCCAACCGTGGAGGCCTCTGGCACGTGGATGAATTCGGTGCGCGGAGGTCGGCCGTGGCGAAGAGCATGTCGACCCGGCTGCTCAGTAACTCAGGTGGTTGGTCCATCCGCCGTGTCTAACCCAAAAGGGGTCGCCCAGATTGGAGCGGCTTTCGTCAGAGCTAAACCGCGTTACTTCTTACCCCGCGGTTGCGGGCGCTCGACACGCACCGGATACCGGCGGCCGTGCACGCTCTCCTTTCTCGTAGACAAGCACCGGATCTTCGTCATAACGGGCAGGTCGCGCTCATCGGAGACAGTCGTCATCTCACTCGGCATTGTTACCTCCAAGCAGATCGTCGGGGAGGAACCAGTGGCGCTAGCCGGGCGTGCAGCTTGACGAACCGATTGGGCGTTACACAACTGCGGACGTCAAGGAAATTGCTTGATCTTGCATCTGGGACCTGGATAGGTACCCCAGATAGTGCATCCGGAACCTGACTCGTTACCCGATCCTGATCCAGGTGCACGAATAACAAAAGCGCCATTGTTCTCGAGCTGAGCATACGATCCCGGTTGTGATGTGAATGTCGCCACCCAAATACCGTTGAAATGGTGCGACCCCGGGGGCGGGGGGCCCTCTCCTCTAGGGTAGATAACAAGGTCGCCCCCGTGCGGTTGCATCTTCGCATAGGCGCCCGGATGGCCGCTGGTCCTACTGTCCCACACCGCGCCGCCAAGCTTTCCGACGGCTTCCCCCCGGTACTCGACGAGATTGCCGTCCTCCCCCTGCATGACAACGACCCAATGGCCATTCGACGAAGTCAGAGAATCCCCCGGCTGGAGTTCAGCACCCGATGGCAATTCCGAAGCGGCCGCAGGAGACTGATTGATCAGGCGGTAGACCAGCAGTCCCAGTCCACCCATGACGATAACAATGACGACAACTGTTACGACTGCCCACCGTCTCTTCGGGCGGGGGGGAGGAGGTTCGATGGTGGCCAATATTTGAGGTTGTGGCTGGTGATCTTGTTCTGCAAGTTCTCTTGAGCGTGCATCCTGCGCTTCTTCCTTCGGGACCGACGGGCCGGAGTGATCCACCACCGCGACCCTGAGCGCCGAAGGATCCACGAACACCGTGCCGCTCTGCGTAAGCCGCCGCGCCGCTTCATCGGCACTGGGGCGCTGGGCGGGGTCCTTGGCCACCATGGCCTCGAGGACCGCCCAGAGGAGGTCGGGCAACCCTTCGGGGCGATCGGGTTGCGCTTGGGCCGCCCGGGTTAGCACCCCGAGCAGGTTCTCGCCATCGAACGGGGGATGGCCGGCCACGAGCTCGTAAAGCAAGATGCCCGCCCCGTAGACGTCGACGGCGGTGGTCGCCTTCGCGCCGTCGAGGAGCTCGGGCGCCATGTATTGGGCCGTGCCGATCATGGCGCCATGGCTGGCGGTGCTGGTGCTCTGGGTCCCCACTGCCGCGGCGATGCCGAAGTCGCTCACCTTGGCCACCACGCCCGCCCCGCGGCGCTCGAGGAGGATGTTCTCGGGCTTGATGTCACGGTGAATGATCCCCTTGGCGTGCGCCTCGCCCAGGCCCCTGAGAACGTCGACGATCAGGTCGCGGGCTTCCTCGACCCCGAGGCTGCCCCCCGAGGTCTCGAGGTGCTCGCGCAGGGTGCCGCCGCTCATCCGGGGCATGACTAGGGCCAAGGTCTCCCCCTCGACCACTAAATCGAGCAGCGGCACGACGTTGTCACCCCCGAGGGACATAAGGGCCTGGCGCTCGCGCATGAAGCGCTGGACGATCTCGGGGCGTGCCACCAGCTCGGGGCGCAGCACCTTGATGGCGAGATCGGCGTCCCCCTCCCGGATGGTGCCCCGGAAGACCTGGCTCATCGACCCCGCGCCGATCAGCTCGAACAACAGGTACCGGGCACCGAGGGGCCGCCCGCCCTGGGTCCGGACATCAGGGTCACCACCCTGCTCCATAGCGGGTCAGGCTAGACCTTCTTGGTGCTCTGACCACTGTGCGATTTTGCAAGCACTCGGACCGGGACGGACTGGCAGACCGGGGCTGCCAGAGCGGTCGAACTTGGTTGTGGAGAGCGAGCGTCGGTTTTGGTCCCAGCTGAACCAACGCTTCGCCTGTCGACAGCCACGGGCCTTCGGCCTAGAGTCACCCGTGGCGGCCGTTTCGAAAGGAAGACACGGACGCATGGCTGCTCAAAGCACAGCGAAGTACTTCGTAGTGCTGGGGGATCGTCGTGTCGAGATTGGCCCGGACCCGATGATCATCGGCAGAAGGGACGATGTTACCGGGTTCGAGCCCGACCTAGACGTAACTTCCATGGACCTGAACCGCCACGTATCGCGTCGACACCTGCAAATACGAGTGGTCGATGATGCGGTCGAAGTGACCGACTTGGACTCCACGTCTGGAACCTTTGTAAACCAAGTGTCCCTGGATCCGCAGAACCCAGTTTTGTTGCGAAGAAATGTTTCGCTACTCCTCGGGGATCTGAGAATCCTGTTTGAGGTGGAAGACGTACAGGCATCGCCTATCGACATCGACGAGGTCCTTCAGGAGGGGAAGGTCGTAGACGACGAATCTGCCGGACAAAGAGTCGAGAGAGGAACGATTTATTGATACCTCAACAGAGCTGCTGATCGGAGATCTTTGGAGTTCGTCTATCGATCCGACCAGGCGGAGTACGAGCTTGCTCTTCAGGTCAATGATCAAGATGCCACTGTTCGAGATCTCCTTGACGTGCTTCTGCCGGCAGGTGCCGCTATGCCCGATGCGGTGAAGATCGCCGGGGGCATGGTTCGCGCCACCACGCCGCTTCTCGCCAGTGGATTGTGCTCAGGAGGCGTCATCGCTCTCAACGTCCCGTCACGTTCAGGCTCGGCGGGAACGGCGCCAAGCTGCGAACTGGCGGTAGTTGGTGGACCCGGGTCCGGTGATCGCATCCCGCTTTGGCCGGGCAAGTTCAGCATCGGACGAGCACCAGATTGCCAGGTGCGACTCGATGATCCATCCGTCTCACGCCATCACGCATCTATCGTTGTCGAAGACAACGGCAACGCGGTCCTGACCCAGAGTGGACAGTCGGCGACGATCGTCGAGGGTCGGCGCCTCGCTCCGGGCCAAGTTGCTCGACTGACTCCACGGACAGACCTCCAGGTGGGTCGTCTCCGTGTCCAATTTCAGAGAGTCCTTTGGACGCCCCGGGGCACTGGGGAAATCGTGGCGTGAACTCGTCACCACTGGGGGGACAATCCCGTTCAATCGCCCACCGAGACATCAGATGCTGCTCCAGGAAGATGAGCTTGCCGTCCCGGCGGCTCCCTCGGATCCGGAACCCGTGCCCTTCAGTGTACTGCCGGTCGTCGTCAACGCGGCGACACCAGTCGCCATGACCTTCATCTATAAGCGGTTGTCGATGCTCGTGTTCGCTGCAGTGGCACCCCTCACCGCTGTTGTCACATGGTACGAAGCGCGGCGAGCAACCAAGAAGAAGTCTCGGACCGAGTCCTCTCGATACGAGACGGCGCTGCGGGACTTCAGTCAGGAAGTCGCCCAGGCTCAGGAGCGTCAGCGGCAGTTCCGCATTATCACGAATCCCGATCCCTTGACGTTCATCGAGTACGCGATCAACGGTGCGAACCACCTATGGGAACGTCGTACGCGCGACCCGGATTTCCTTCACCTTGGCCTAGGGGTGGGCGACGTGCCGTGGCACCCGCGGCTCCCGGCCTCCGCTGGCACCAGGCTCAACCCAGATGTGCTTGCGGTGCTGGACAGGCAATCGAGCCTTAAGGGGGTTCCCCTCACCGCCACGCTCGGCCAGTCGGAAATGATCGGCGCGTATGGAGACCGCGAAGAGGTGCTGGCAATCGCCCGGGGAATAGTCTGCCAGGCCGCCGTGCTGCAAGGCCCGGCCGACTTGGGAATCGCGGTGATCACCGACGAGGACAGAGTCGCCGACTGGGATTGGGCGAAATGGCTACCGCATACGATCAACGTCACGGCGTTGGCTCAGCCGGCTCGGTTGATCGCAGCCAACCCGAGCCAGACGGCTGCCGTGCTCGATGTGCTGGCGGCCCCATCCGTGACATCCATCGAGGGCGAGGCCAGACAGCGGTCGACACTCCTGGTGGTGGACAGCACGCTCCCGACGAGGTTGAGAGGATCGGAGGGCGAGCGACTCAGATCGGCCCTGCGTGGAGAGGCCTGGCCAGTGGCTGGTCTCACAATCGCCAGCACTCGGGACGAGCTACTTGCTTCGTGCACGACGGTCGTGGAGACGAGAGGGGCGGAAATCCGGGTGGAGGATGCGGACGCCGTCAGGGGGTTCGTAGAGGGCTATCCTTGGGGCATCTCCCGCCGTCTGGCCAGGGTCACGGCGCGGTCGTTGGCCCGGTTCGAAGACGTGGATCTGCCGGAGGCTGGGGGCGGTCTGCCCGACAATGTCAGCGTAATCTCGCTGCTTGGTTTCGACAGCTTCGAACCCGGGCAGGTCGTTCGACGTTGGGAGGGATTCGACGAGGTCCACCACGCAAAGGATGCCGATCCGGGCTTGCGAACTCGGGTCGGCATGGACGCTGACGGACCGTTCGAGATCGACATCACACGCCATGGTCCACATTCCCTCATCGCTGGCATGTCGGGGTCGGGCAAGAGCGAGTTGCTCAGCTCCCTGATCATCGGACTGGCAGTTGCCGTGCCTCCGGAACACCTCGTGTTTGGCCTATTCGACTTCAAGGGGGGCGCCTCGTTTCGCGTGTTCGAACCACTCCCGCACACGGTCGGCAGCTTGTCCGACCTCGACGGCGCTCTGGCGGCCAGGGCACTTCGGTGCCTCCAGGCCGAGCTGCAGCACCGAAAGGAGCTGTTCGCCGCCCAGGGTGTGATCGACATCCGCCAGTACCGTGCCAGGGTGAGATCAGCGGGAGATTACACGCCCGAGAACGTTCCCTATCTTGTCGTCGTCATCGACGAGTTCGCCTCGATGGCCCAGAAGGTCCCGGACTTGTTCGAGGCGATTGACGTTATCGCCCGAGAAGGAAGGAGTCTCGGCGTCCATTTGGTGCTGGCCACGCAGAAGCCGGGAGGTGTCATCAGCGAGGACGTCCGAGCCAACTCCAACTTGTGGATCAGCCTTCGGGTTCAGGATCCGGCGGATTCGCGAGAGGTAATCGGAGTGCCCGACGCTGCGACCATCGCGCGTCCCGGGCGGGCCTATGTCAAGATCGGGCCGTCGAGCCCGGAGCTGATCCAGTCGGCTCTCGCGACCGTGATCAGCGGGGGAGAGCACCTCCGGCCAGTCGAGGTGCGACCCTTCGCCGTCTTGCCCTCCTCTCGACGGGCGGCCGGATCGAGAGTTCCTGAAGAGGAGTCCCCCCAGTTTCCGGCCCAGCCGAGCGATGTGGAACGTAACGATCTGGAGCGTTTGGTGGAGATGGTGGCGGCGGCGCACCGAACTTGTGGCCGGCCGATGCCGAGGCGCCCATTCCCCGATCCGCTCGGTCCCGTCGACCTGGAGGATCTCCTCCGAGAGGACGCTGTCCGAGAGAATCTGGCGCGTACCGGAAGCCAAATCGTGTTTGCTCGGGCCGACGACCCCGACGCTCAGGACCAGTATCCGGTGGCGTGGGATCTGGACCACGGCAACCTCTTGCTCTACGGAGTGGTCGGATCCGGGGTCACCACCGCCCTTACCACGGTGGCACTGTCGGCTGGGAAGGGCCCAGGGCCCTTAACACCCGCTGTCTATGCGCTTGATTTCGCCGGATCCGGTCTGAGCCCCCTGGCCGATCTGCCCTACGTCGGAGCAGTGGTCGGCGCCGGTTCCCGGGAGCGACAGGTCCGCCTGGTTCGAATGTTGCTCCGGGAGCTGGCTCGACGACGTGCTGCGGGCGGCGCTTCCGAGCAATTTCGCCGGTTGATCGTCCTCGTCGACGGCCTCGGAGCCTTCAGGGCAGAGCATGGAGGTATAGGCGGAGAAATTATCGATGCGTTCGACCGAGTCTTCGCCGAGGGGCCGGAGTGCGGCATCCACATGTGCGTGGCGTGTGAGCGTGTCGGTGCGATTCCGATCGCGCTCGTCGTCATTGGTACCGCAGCGGCTGGTCCTCCGCTTGGCGGAGGCCATCGACTACGCCCAGGTCTCGGTGCCGGCGGCTGGTGCCGCGCTCGATCACGCAGCCCGGAAGGGCATGGTTGAGCGAATCCGCCCAGCTGGTCCAGGTGGCGACCACCACAACACGGCCTCTCGAGGACCGGATACGGTCACTTGCGGAGCGCTGGGGCAGCACGGAGCGCCCAACGCCGATCGAAGAGCTTCCCGAGCACGTTCCTTTGTCGGCCGTCGCTGGACTTGGCCGTCACGAAGGCGCGGATTGGTACTTGCCTGTCGGGATCGGGGACAGGGACCTCGCTCCTGCATTCTTGAATCTCCTCGAGGCGGAGCACGCGTTCGTCGGCGGCCCGGCGCGCTGTGGGAAGAGCACAGTTCTCGCCACTCTTGCCGAAGTAGCTCGTCGGACTCTTGGTGAGGCCTACGTCGTTGCCTGTGCTTCTCGCCCCTCAGTACTAACTGACGGTGCCTTCTTGGATCAGACGTGCCGGTCTGAGTCGGAGATGGTGGCGCTCTGCCAATTGCTGTCGGATCGACAGGGTCCGGTCTTGCTTCTCGTCGACGACGCGGAACGGATCGGCGACGTCGTCGGCGCCGCCCTCCAGGCTCTCCTGGCAGCTCGGCAGCCTGACCTTCATGTCGTGGCAGCGGGGCGCCCGGAATTCCTCCGTGGGATCTACAACCATTGGACCCAAACCGTGCGCAAGTCGAGGGTAGGAGTGCTGCTCCGGCCGGACGTCGACATGGACGGCGAATTCTCGGAGCACCACTACCCCGGCATACTCAAACGCGCTTTGTCCCTGGGAGGGGCTATCTGGTGAACAGCGGTGAACTCGAGCTGGTCCAGATGGCCATGCCCGATTCCATGTTGTCGAGCCGTTGACTTTACCTGCACCCCCCGTTAGCATCCAAGCGGCGGCCGTGCTCAGGAGGTCGATCTATGGCACAGGTCATTCGTGTGAACCCCGCCAGCGTCCGGGCCTACGGGGCCAAGGCCGACGAGGAGTTCCAAAGCATCCGCACTCAGATGCAGGGGCTGGTGGACGACGTCGTCAACGTCAACTACCAGGGTCCTAACGCCCAGTAACGATCAAGACGCAAGTGCGGTCAGATGGCGCACGATTTCACGACGAGCAGTTGTCTCAGGATGTCACGGGGATCGTCGATGCCGTGCGGACAGCGACCAGCAACATTTCGGGGTCCCTGGGTGGAACACCCGTCACCATCAGCGTGAACACGGCGCCGATCTCCCCACCGAGTGTGCCCGCGTCGCCTGATTTTGTCCAGGTGGATCCGAGCGCACTCACCGCACTCACCGGCACAGTCACGTCGCACATGACGGCAATCGACTCGGCTCTCGACGATCACCTGCTCGGCACTGCGGTCCACTGACTGGTCGGGAACTGCCAAGGACGAGGCGGTGAGCGCCGTCTCCCAGTTCACATCGGCCGCCAAGACTGCGACGCAGAACGCACAGAGTCAAATCAACTCCTACCTGAACGCGCAGGCCGA
This sequence comes from uncultured Acidimicrobiaceae bacterium, assembly GCA_963744935.1. Taxonomy (GTDB): domain Bacteria; phylum Actinomycetota; class Acidimicrobiia; order Acidimicrobiales; family RAAP-2; genus Bog-473. The sequence continues at coordinate 616 of CAVUVM010000007.1, read as the reverse complement.
GGCAGCGACAAAGAGCGACACGCTATGACCGGTTCGACCATCTCTTCGTGCCAAGATGCCATCAACGCACTGACGACCGTTGAAGATTTTCTTGCCGGTCTTGTAAAGGCCTGCCAAGAGCAGGGCGCCCAACTCTTCGCGCCTAGTGGTGGCAATTGGCAAGGACCGGACGCGGACGCTTTTCGAACCGTAGCCCTCCCTCGTTTGCTTAATGCTGAAACTAATCTACTTAATGCCCCGGGAAGTTCGGTACGAGCGCTCATAGGCGGTCTTCAAGCAGTCCAAGCGCAGATCCCGCCTGGATTCTTCTGATGTCGAACGACTCTGTAAGTGCAAGGCCAGTAGCACTGGAGGCCTATAGCGACGCGTTTACATCCTTGGACAAGGTGTTGGGGTCGACCATTCCTGACCTGCTTCAGCCAGTGAACCAATCACTTATAGATATTCACATGGGAATAAACTTCGGTATTTCAGACAGTACTTCGGGCCTGCAACCCTCAATAGCGCCGGAACAAATTGGCATTACTCCAGGCACAAATTCCGATCCTGGATGGTCTCGCGACCCAACTCAATAACTTAGTGGCTGCGATCCAAGCGCATGCGGCAGATGCCCTTG
>CAVUVM010000006.1:0-367446 GCA_963744935.1 uncultured Acidimicrobiaceae bacterium | reverse complement strand
GCGGACGCAGCAAGGCCGTCTTCTTGCGTTGATGACCTGACATGCGGCGCAGAATGTCGTCGAGGATGACGATGGCCATATCGAGGTGCGGCCCTTTGTTCAACATCACGCACTCGGCACGTTGCGCCATAGCTGCGTCGGTAACCTCGGCCCGGGAGGGACGGCCCGTGCGCGCTACGTGGTCGAGCACCTCCGTCGCCCAGATCACCGGCAGGTGAGCAGCCTCGCACAGCCACATGATCTCCTCTTGGAGTTCCGCCAGCCGCTCGTATCCGGTCTCGACGGCCAGATCGCCTCGAGCAATCATGACGCCCACGCGCGGCGAACGCATGGCGTGCAGGAGGATCTCAGGTAACCGGACGAAGGCTGCGCCCGTTTCTATCTTGAGAATGAGGCCGCAGCCATCCGCCCCCACTCGATCCAGATACTCTCGCACAAGGTCGACGTCACGCTCATGACGAAGGAACGAAGCGGCAACTATGTCCGCATGGGCGGCTGCGACTCGGAGGAGAGGAAGGTCGGCGTCTGTCACGGCGTCCACGGGAAGGTTGGTTTCGGGAAGGTTGATGCCCTTCTCTGCACGAAGTTTCGTACCGCGTGCAGATGCGTGCTCGATTCGGATGAGGATTTCGCCAGGGTCCACGCTCTCGATGACCCCAGTCAGCTTGCCGTCGTCGAGCAAGACCCGCTGGCCTGGTTGTGCAACGGTGAAGGCGGCAGGCAACGTACAACCGATGCGTGCTATCCCCGGTTGACCGTGTCGCCATGGTTCCGCCGCCTCCAGCGACTCCGTCAGCCGCAGATGGTCGCCGATAGATAGCAAATGGTGCTGGGGTAGTGGCGGGAGAGAGCCCACGATCGTGGACTCGCCGTTGAAATTTAGAATGCAGCCGGTCTCGACGTAGGTCGTGTCCCAGACCAGGGCAGTCGCCTGGCCTCGATCGCATTGGTCAATTTGGAGTTGCCGGTGCGAGCCCCTGGTATCGACGAGTTCAACCACGTCCCCCGGTTCGCGCCGCTCCAACCATGCGGAGTCGACGGGAAGGGCGCATGACGTGTCGCTCGCGATCGTCGGGTCTCCGATGAGCCTTACCTGTGCGGGTGCGACGGCTACTCCCCGTAGGTCTCGTTGAGGTTGCAAACGGACCACCTGCGGGCCCTCGGCCAGGGGTCCGGTGCGCATCTTTGGACCAGGCAGGTCCATTGAGATCCGGCACGGCCGGGCGACTTCGTCCGACGCCTTGCGAACATTGCAGCACATGCGCACCCACGCTTCGGGTCCATCGTGAGCGCCGTTGATCCGGGCGACATCCATCCCCAGCGTGACCAGGTGACGGACGAGCCGGTAGTCGGTGGCCGCCTCACTCGGAAGCGTCACCATGATCCGTGGAACTCTCCCGAGGGGCCGGGGCCCGAACAGAGCGTCCGTGTTGCGATCGAGGGCGCGTCGTCCGGCCTTGAAGCTGAGAGCTGAGGGCACCGGCTCGCTGGTCGTCCTATTGAGGGCCGCGCGCACGCTTTCGACGGTGGCGAGGACGTGTGGCTCGCAGCGGCCCAGAGACGACAGACCGAGCTGGCCCAGCTTGCGCTGCAAGGACCGCTCGTCACTCTGGCGAAGCGCCAAGTAGTGCGTGAGGTTTACCGCGTCCGCCCAGTGCTCCGGTCGGACCGAAGAGATGTCATCGGCATGGCTGGATTCCAGCCGCGACATCGCTCTCTCGAGCTTCGCGAGATCGGCAGCAAGCGTCTGGCGCTCTGCGTCCAGGGCGTCCAGGGATAGGTCCGCAGTCATCCCACCCCCGGGTCCTCGGGGTGTGACCGGTACTGATTCCCTCTCTCCCGACTTCGCTGGTTTCCAGACATCTCCGGTTTCCTCGTCAACGGGATCACACGCCAGCATTCGCCCCATCCCGGCGGGACCCCCGTCCCGGCATCTCACACCCATCGGGGGTCGACCCCCCCCGATGATCCCATCCCCGTCGTAGGTTGGGTAGGGACCTGAGTCCTTTTGTGGACGGGGCACGACACTGAGATGCGTTCGGGTCAACTCCTTTCGAGATGATCCCCCGGGGAGCTGCGCAGTTCGTGTCGATCCGCGGATCTGCAACGCCGTCCGCTGTCGCTGGATCCAGCTCCATGAAGTCCATAGCGGCCACGTACGGCTGCTGCGGTCAGGGTCAAAGACCTCGCGAAGGGTGGTCAAGATGTTCTAAAGAGTTCTCTAGAGCCCCTTGTCAGATTCCGACATCGGGCCGGGCTCGCCGTGAGCGACCGGTTGAACCAAGGTGTTCACAGACTCGTCCTCGGTGCCGCGTGCACGATGACCTTCGGCTTTGTCGGAATTGCCGTCGTCGGATCAGCTCGAAGAGCGTGAGTGGTTCGAAATTGGGACCCAAAGTCAATATGAAGCACCAAAGCAAAGCGTCAGTGCATCAAGGTTTCGACCGACCCGTCTCCCCTCAGCGGAAGCAGCAAGACCGGGACCTGCACGGCGCCGAGTATTTGACGAACAATGCGTGCCTTTTCGGCCGTGCTGTCCTGCGACCAGCTGAGCACGACCAGGTCGGCGTCGTACTCGTGGCACACCTCCGCGACCTGAGTTCCCACGTGGCCGTGACGCAGCTCGATGCTGGCCTCGTGCTGGGGCAGGTGTTTGGAGAGGAACTCCTTACCTAGGATCTCGAGGTCGCGCCAGGGATGGTCGAGCATTGCGGGCGTCGTGGACTCGGTGAAGACGTGGATCGCGATGAGCTCCACGTCGGCTGCCAGGAGGGGCAGCAGTACCGCGAGCACGGGCTGGGTGGAGGCTTCGGTGCCCTCAAGGGGGATGAGGAGGCGTCGGATGACCCCAGGACAGACGAAGTCGGGGGGCACGATGACAACCGGCTTGGTGCTCCGTTCGATGATGTGCCTGGCCGTACTCCCAAGGAGGCGCCGGTCATTGGGCACTGCTTTGGTGCCGATAACTGCTGCTACCACATCGGGCGCTTCGACTGCGCTGAGGAGAGTCGGTTCGAGGGGTCCTGGGAGCAGGTGCATCGGAACGTGAGCGCGGTCGGTACGCGCTTTGACGGCTTCGTCGTGGGCCGTGGTGACGTGGATTGCCTCGACATCCGTACTGGTCAACGCTCCGATCCTGAGTGCAGTGTCGAGTACCGATTGGGAGGTCGGACTGGCGTCAAGGGCGGCGAGGACGGTGCTCATGGCGGCTCCTTCTTTGGATTTGTGCGGCCAGTCATCGCGAATGTGCGCCCCGGAACTTCGCAGCGCACCGTCCCGTGGTCGCGGATACGCACACGGATCGAACCGTCGCATCGGACGTCGACCGAATCGTGCTCGGCCCGCACGGTGACTCGCCTCCCGTGAAACCTGAGGCGAAGCTCCAGGGCTGACCACTCCTCAGGGAGGGAGGGGTTGATGGAGAGGAAATCGTCTTGCGCCCGAAGCCCTAGGAACCCGTGCGCCAGTGCCTGCCAGACCCCGCCCATGGTGGCCAGGTGCAGGCCACCCGCGGTGGTGCCGGTGACATCGTCCATGTCAAGTCGTGCCGCCAAGCGGAACAGCTCCAGCGCACGCTCGGGGTCCCCGGCGCGGGCGAGCAGCGCAGCCGAGATCGCAGGCGAGAGCGAGCTGCCATGGGCGGTGCGAGGTTCGTAGAAGCTGAGAGATGTGGCCAGCGAATGCGGTACTACCTCGTCGGGGACGAGGTGATAGAGCATGAGCACATCGGCCTGCTTGATGAGCTGGGATCCCGTGACCCGCTCGCTCCCTAGGACCATGTCGACGGCCAGTGGCGGTGGACCGATCTGGCTCATCAGCAGGGGTTCCAGATCGAAGTAGCCGGCAAACTGCTCGTAGAGACCTCGCTCGGGGTCCCACCCGTCGACAAGGCAGTCCGCCAGGGCTCGCCACGTCTCGGCCTCTTGTAGGTTGCCCTTCGTTCGGGCCAGGACCTCTGCGCCCTGGCGAAGGTTCCAGCGTGCCATCACGTTGGTGAACGCGTTGTCGTCGACGAGCTGGTGGTACTCGTCAGGACCCATCAACTGATCGAGGTGTCCACGACGTTGGGAATCGGGTCGAATTCGGCTGGCCCAGTAGCGAGCTGTTTCCACCACGAGATCGCGACCCGCTCCCACCAAGAACGCAGTGTCTCCTGTCCAGCCGGCGTAATGCTCGGCGGCCCAGGCCACATCGGCCACGATGTGCTCTTCGTGCGCGCCCGTCGCTATCGGGATCATGTTGCCCCTGGGTCCCCGTACTTGGCGTGGCGTGGCGTCGCGTCCATCACCAGCGGACTCCCAGGGGAAGCGGGCGCCGGAAAGGCCACGTTCTTTGGCGAGCTCTCGAGCAGCGGGCAGACGGCGGATGCGGTACTCGAGCATGGCGCGGGCGGATGCCGGTCGGATGGCAGCCAAAGCGGGGAGCACGAAGACGTCGGCATCCCAAAAGACATGCCCGTCATAGGTATTTCCCGTGAGGCCGCGGGCTCCCACTGCTGCCTCGCCCTCTGCGGCTGCCGCTGCGAGCAGGTGAAACACCGCGAAGCGCGCCGCCAGTTGATCCTGCGCGACGTCGTCCTGATCCCCCTCGATCACGATTTCCGCGTCGCCCCACATCCGGGCCCAGGCGTATCTGTGCTCGGCCAACAGAGCATCAAAGCCGAGCGCTTCCGCCTGCTCGAGGTACTCGCCGGCCAGTCGGGAGTCGTCCAGCTCGGCGGGAGGGGCGGTCCACGCCGCTAGCCGTTCGACGATGTCGTGACCATCGACCGTAGTGAACCGCTGGCGCGCAGCTATCGCTAGTCCTGAATCGCCGGGGTCGGCGAGAACGAGGTCGGCGTTCGGGATGTTGTCACGGCTGGACCATGGGCCATCAGCAGGAGGCTGCAAGGGATCTCCCGGCGTGATACACCCTCCCCGCTCTTCGGCTCGCAGTGCCATCACGTGCGGCGAGGCGGCCGAGACGAATCTCATAGATCGGAAGCTGGACCCCGTCGGACCGCCGCGCACCAGCGTGCCAGTGCGTAGGTCGACCATACGATTCGCAGAATGTCGGTTGTCCCTCGAAAGGCCGAGCGCGGTCCACGTTGGTCCAGGGAGGATCTTCGCGCCGTCGTCGTAGACGCCAGCCACCAGAAACAGCGGGGTGGAGTGGGAGCCATCCTCCTCGAGGGAACCACGTGTCCCCGTCCATCCGTTGCCGAGCCAGCCGAGCGACTCGGCGACTCGGACCTTGGCGATAGGTGAGGGGAGGGGAAGGACCCAACCTGGGTCTTGGTCGATGCGCGGCACCCGGCGGTCTGCTCGGCGCGTCAGCTGCCTGTCGAGCAACTCGGCGAATCGGGTCGGACCGCCACCGAGGTGCACGACGCCATCGGGAACACCGCCGGGCTCGACTCCGACCGAAACAACCGTCGCCCGGCAAAGCGCGTTCACGATCATGAACGAATCGCTTCCCGCGGCACCACCGATGGGACCGAACTCGTCTCCACCGATGAGAATGAGCTCGCCGGTGATGCCCCGCAGCACGAGCCAATCGGCGGCCCAGCGCGCCGAGTCGGACTTGTCGGTCAGTCCGATCTCCACATGCTTGACATCGCTCGTAATCCGAGGATCAGCCAACCCGGCGGCGCGCGCCGCGCCGGCTGCTATGTCGATGACCTCGGACAGGTCAGCGATGTCCACCGCAGCGAAACGCGCCATCACGGCTTCGAGGAGCCGGCCGATATCTGCCTTCTTGGGATCGGTCCAATCCGCGACCGGGATGAGGTCGATCTTGCGACGATTGAGGCGGTTGACCACGATCTGCGACTCAAGACCTCGCTCCCGCAGGCGTTTCACGGTCTGTTCGGCGGCGAGGTCAAGCGCCCGATCCTCATCAACGCTGGCGATGCGCCTGTACAGGAGTTGCGTCCCTTGTCCATTTACCTCAAAGACCTCTGAGCCTCTGTTGCAACACAAGAAGAGGCGGCCTCGGCCACGTGGCCTCGCCTGCAGCTGACGGTCGACATTCTCAACGTGGGTGCCGCCGACGATGAAGGTGTGAACGCCCGCATCGCTCAGCGCTTCGACGCGCGTCCGAGAGCCTTTAGCGTCGGTATGCCGGTCCGGCACCACGGTGCCGTCCCAATCAAAGACGAGGGCTTCGTAGGTCTCATCCGAGAACGCCGTTCGGCTACGAAGTGGAGACCGATGAGGGGGCAGCATGCTCAAGCTCATTCGCTCGACGCCTGATCGGCGCCTCTGTCGCAGCCAACCCCACTCATGGTTCACGTCCCGCATGGCGGCCCGCGAGGGCGATGGTCACAGCAATAGCCTCGAGCGTCCTGCCCTTGCCCTTCAAAGTCACACCTCGGGCGGGTCGCATCAGGTCCCCGCTTGAAGGCGGCCGCTCGAAGTAAGGATGTTCAGATCAGAGAGCACGGCCCTCAAAGCTGAGTCACAAATCAAGGTTCAGCTCGGTTTCCGCCGCCGTCATCGGATGTCGGGCGGTGGGTTCGAGGACCATGCCTTCGGGCAGTCCTGAGACGTGCCATCCGTCATTGGTAATGTCAATGCTCACCTTGCTTCCGGCCAAGTCGATCCGGTCGATCCGCAGTGGCAGGAATTCCTCGGGCACGGCCGGATCGCACCAGACCTTCCCGAAGGGCACCCATGGATCGAAGCGCAACAGGGTTCGCAAAAGATAGAGCGGAGCGGCCGCCGACCAAGCCTGTGGTGAGCACGCCGTAGGGTAGGCCACGGGCACGTTGAATTCCTGTCGCTCGAATCCACACAGCAGCTCGGGCAGCCGGCTTCCGATCTGCTCGGATGCGTCGAGGAGTGCGAGGACAATCCGTTGAGCCTCCGTGACGAAGCCATAGCGCATGAGACCCGCCGCCACAATCGCGTTGTCATGAGGCCAAACTGAACCATTGTGGTAGCTCATTGGGTTGTAGGCCCCCATCGTCGAGGCGAGGGTGCGCACCCCGAAACCGGTGAACATCTCGGGGCTCGTGATGTGGCGCGCAACCGAAGCGGCCTTGTCCTCATCGACGATTCCTGTCCAGAGGCAGTGTCCCATGTTGGACGCTAAAGCATCTACTTGGCGCTTCTCGGCGTCGAGCGCGACGGCGAAATAGCCCCGATCAGGCAGCCAGAACGACGCGTTGAATTGCTCCTTGAGCCGACGTGCTCGATCCGACCAATGGTGGGCGAGGTCGACTTCTCCTGCTTCGCGAGCGAAGTGCGCCCGGGCGAGAAACGCCGCGTAGGCATAGCCCTGAACCTCGGCGAGTGCGATCGGTGGTTGGGCGAGATCCCCGGCAGCGAAGTTGATGGCGTCGAACGAGTCCTTCCACCCCTGGTTGGCCAACCCCCGGTCGGTGGCGCGCTGGTACTCGATGAAGCCGTCGCCATCACGATCGCCGAAGTGTTCCAACCATTCCAACGCGCGGTCAGCGTGCGGGACGAGAGCATCCACTTCCGAAGTCGCCAATCCCCAACGCCGCAATTCTCCCAACAGCATTACGAACAGCGGAGTGGAGTCGATGCTCCCGTAGTAGAGGTTGCCCCCGCCAAGGGCCGTCTCAGCATCAGGGCCTGACCGGACCTCGTGGATGATGCGGCCCGGTTCCTCCTCTGTGAGTGGGTCCACTTTGTCGCCCTGCAACTGTGCCAACGTCTGGAGCGTTCCTAGGGCCACGGTCGGGTCGACCGGCAGCAACATCCAGCTGGTCAGCAGCGAATCGCGCCCGAACAGGGTCATGAACCAGGGAACCCCGGCAGCCACCACGACGCGATCGGGGTGGTCCGGATCGAACATCCGGAGGGCGCCGATGTCCTCGGCGCTGGTAGCTAGGAGAGAACTGAGTCGCTCTTCGGGCGTGCTGACTAAAGGCGCGGACCGGCGCCACGCCTCATGCCGAGCGGCGGTTTGGCTCGTCTCGATAGGTTGGCCGGGCGCGTAACGAGGAGGTATCTCGTCGCCGTCTTGCGCCGGGATCACCTGAATGCTCACCGATACGTCCGCTCGAGGCTCCACCACGAGTTGCCAGGTGATCTGTCCAGGCAGTGCCTTGGCCTGCGCGTCCCCCGCCACTCGCACGGCGCGGCTGTCGGCCCCGAACTGGTAGTTCATAGAGAGATCAGATGCGTTGGCACTCGACTCGATGGCATCGCGGCGTCGAGCCCTTCCTTCCTTTACCTCGAACAACCCGGCAAAGTCCGCGTCGACCTCGAGGAGGAGAAGGACACCTGCCGTCTCCCTCCCGAGGTTGCGCACGACGATGTCCTCGCGCATGCCGTTGCCCACATAGCGGTAGCGCACGACGAGCAGGGTGCTGTCCGCGACACCGACCCTCGGGGGTCGCCGGGTGATGAACGTCCCGGCGTATGGTGCGGGACAGTGCGCAGCCAAAGTTTCCAGTTCGAGGCCGTCGACAGTCAATGCCAAGTGACTGAGGAACCGTGTGTCACGGAAGAACAGTCCCTGCTCAGCTCCTGGCAGGATGTCGCCACTAGGGGCGCATATGCAGAAGGTTGCCCCTTCCACGAGGGTGACCGAACCCGCGCCTCCAACGCTGGGTGATCCTCCATAGGCCCACGCTTGTGTCACCGATCGACCACCTTTTGCCTCCTGATGAAGATACGGTCTAGAGGCTTCACCGTTGATGAAATCGGCTCTGAGAGCGTGCCGCTTTGAGCGTTGGAACGCCAGGCATAGAGGTTGCGAGGCGGCGAGCTGTTGAAGCAAAAAGAGTAGTCACTCATGCGGAGAATACGAGGCTCGGGCCAATCCGAATCGCGTCCACACTTCCGCTTCGTCGCTCAAGCCACGGGCGCTGACTCCGATGACTTCCTCGCTCGACGACCGGCGCCCTCAAATCGTGGAGCTCTCCGGCTAGCGGATCTCGCCTGACTGGGATCCGCGGCCTCCACCCCACATGAAATGATACGGCGATAGAGGGCGATATGGTCAGCAACCATTCGATGAGATGAGAACCGTTCCTCGACCGCCACACGGCAACGCGACCGGTTGAGCGTTGCAACCTTGTAAAGGGCTCCGACGAGCGAGGATTCGTCATCGCAAAGAAAGCCGGTCTCACCGTGATCAACGATCTCGGAGGCCGATCCCCGATTGTTGGTGACGACGGGAGTCCCGCACGCCATGGCCTCGATCATGACCATGCCAAAGGGCTCGGCCCACCGGATTGGGTTGAGAAGGCATACCGCATCCTTGAGGAAATCGTACTTCTCGCTCCGACTTAGCTCACCGACGTACTCGATCACGCCGCCCAGACGCGGTGCCACCCGAGCATTGAAGTATTCACGCTCAGCAGGATCGGTCATCTTGGCGGCGATCCGTAGCGGCATGCCCGCTGCCCGTGCCGTCGCGATCGCCTCCTCAACGCCCTTGTTGGGGTGCATGCGGCCGAGAAACGCGGCGTAGCCACCCGTGCCGCATCCGAACGGTATCCGCTCGACGTCGATGCCATGGTGGATGACCGCTGCAATCGAGATGCCAGCTGCGTCTGAGGCCTGGTGATGAGAGATCGCGACTACCGGCGTTCTTCGGGAGACGACCCGGTAGAGGGGTGTAAGCATCTCGTCGAAGGGTCCGTGATTGGTCGTCACCACGGGAGGACGGCGAATGCTCAGCGCATACAGAGGGCCCGCTAGAGAGTTGTCGTGCACGATGTCGACGTTGTGCAACAACGAGTAGGCGCCGATTACGTGGCGCGCCTCTTCAGCGACACCCCCATTGCCGACTCCCAAGGCGCGGGGAAACACCCAGCGGCGCGGCACCGGGCAGGTAGCATCGCCGGTCGTGACGAGCACGACGTCAACGCCCGCTGCCACCAGGCCTCGGGCGAGGATGTCGATGACGTTCTCCGTGCCCCCGTAGGCAACGGGTGGGACGGGCAGCCATGGTGGTGCGATGATGCCCACCCGCAGGGGTTGCCCGGTGACTGACTGGCCTGGCGGCTCCGAGTCGAGCAAGCGTGTCATGACTCTCATGGTGTCAGCCGGGTCGACCAGCTCCTAGGGTCATTGGACACTTCCCGTTGCGGCTCCTTCGCGGTCAACCGCTGTGGACTTTTGACCCTTGTGGCAGCTCGGGCAATCCGTCGATCATGGACCCATGTGGATCGACGACCGCGGCTCAGAAGTTCTGACGCTGCCTGAGTGTCGTCGCCTTCTTGCCATCGGAGCCAAGGAACACCGGCACGGGCATCTTGGTGTTCCCAAGGACGGCGCACCGCTGGTCCTGCCGGTCGACTACGCCGTGCACGGACCTGATGTCATTCTTCGGATCGGTGAGGGGTTGTTCCACCAGGTGCATGCCCGGCTCGTAGCGTTTCAGGTGGATGGGGTGACCTCGCTCCGCGACGTCGAGGGGGATCAATCCAAGACCTGGAGCGTCCTCCTACAGGGTCTGGCGATCGAGGATCACCAGGACGTGCCGGCGCGCCACGTACCACGCCCCCAGGTCGCTGAACCGGGTGCGCGGGTTGTCCGCATCCGAGCCGACGTAGTCACTGGTCGTCGCTTTGCGACGTCACCCCGGTGGAAATGACTCCATATCCCAACGCACTTGAAATGTGCAAACCACTTGAAGTCGAATCCCCCCGCCCCCTAAGGGGGGGGAGGGGGCAGGGGGATCGAGCTGGGTGAAAGCGGTGGCGTGAAAATTCAGGCGATCGTTCAGGTTCGACTGATAGCGACCCGTTCTGGTTCCTCGGCCTTTGCGACGGGCCAGGGAATGCGCACTTCGAGAATGCCATCGTGATAAGACGCCTTGACCTGCTTGCTCTCTACCCCATTGGGCAAGGCAAGGTCTCGCCTGAAGGTCCCGTAGTGGAACTCAGATCGATAGGAGCGATCGTCCTTGTGCTCCTTCTTCTCTTCGCGGTGACCCTCGATATGCAGGACGCCGTCTGAAACTGAGATCTCGACATCCTTGTCGGGGTCGACTCCGGGCAACTCAGCGCGGATGACGAGCGTGTCATCCTCGTGGATCTCCTCGACCCTCATCCAACTCTCGCTGTCAGGAGCGACATCGAAGAACCTCTTCCATCGATCCGGCAGATCCAGTGCAAACGGTTCCCATCGTGTTAGTGCCATGGTTTTCTCCTATTCAAGCTATGTAATGAAGTGTGATCGAACGGTTGGGATGTGGGTAAGGGCTTTCGTCCTCCTCGGCGCCCTTCTCTCATCGGGCTAGTCGAGAACGGAATGATCGAGCGGAATGGCCAAGATGGCTTCGTAGTGCTCGGAGCGTTCGCGCAGCAACGTGGCCGTTCGCTTGTGAAACTCCGCCGCTCGTTCGACTGCCTCACGGAGTTCCTCGTCGCTCCGCAGGACATGAACTGACGAGGGCACCGTTGTACCTATCTCCGGCAACGACGCATGCTCTGGATGGAATCGCACCCTCATTGGCGCTCTCCCTTCTGTGGATTCGGATCAACGTCGATGTTCATTGCGCGCAAAGTGTCTCTGTGCAGCCGCAGCACGGTCTCGACCTGCGCGACCCAGCGCGTCGGGGTGCAGAAAGCGGGCTCGGGTTGCGCGGCCAGCATCAGCTCGAGCGGGATGAGGGCGCATTCTTGTTGGAGAGCCAGCAAGGGTCCGAATGACCGGGCAGAAGCAAGCATGAGGGTCGCCAATCGGGAGCGGCCCTTTCGCCACTCCCAGTATTCGTCTCTACCGTGGTCACGCTCTTCAATGCTGGCGAGCCTCAGATTTTCCATGGAGCCATGAGCCAACAGGTTCGACCAGGTCCACGTGGGCACAAGCGCCTTTCGGGCTTCCAAGGTCTCGACCAGCCGACCCTCGAGAAAGGCCCCGCAGTCCTCGACTAACTCTCGGCAAAGAAGGTCGGCAGGTTCATGTTGGCGACGGCGCTTCCAAGGCGACACTTACGCCTCGCTCGAGATCGACGCTGTTCTCGCCCACTTGAAGCTGAAATGACGTGCCCATGCACAGGTCTCCTCGACGCGCAAGGCAGTAGCGAGCACGCCCAGGCTCTCGGGACACTCCTTCATGAGGTCAAAAGTACGTCGAGCCGGCTGAGTTGAGCAGAGTCGAACGTCCCAATATTCGGACGGGTTCCGACCTGGCAACACGGGCGACCATTCGGTCGCTCCGCGCTGTCGAGCCGTTACTCGGGAGCGAGGTGCACGAAACGGCGGCCTTCTGGGCCCCTGTGGAGTCAGGGTGTCTGACCCGGGGGCTGAGACTTTACAAAGCTCTCGCGAGGGATCAACGGGCGGGGACATTCCGTCGCAATCTGGCGAAGCACCCACGCTCGGCTGCCGTTTTGCGCGCATCGAAAGGGTGCTACATGTGCGTCGCTACCACGGCAGCCTGACCTGAGCGGCTCTCCCGTGGAGGGAGTCGTCGCAATGCTGGCCAGATCGGCTCGAGGTGCAGCTCAGGGCACCCCAGCGGCCTACAGGGATGCCGACAAGGTTATGTGGCCACGTGTGAGTGCGCCGCCCAGCGCTCGGCTGCCGCGACTCGGCGTGGTGAAGGTCCGGCGATTAGCGTGGGTCCGCGTTGTCCCCGAGAGCCCGTCGAAGGGAATAGCAGTGGCGCTCCGCATTGTGGCCGGCACGGCGAATCCCAACCTGGCCGAGGCCGTGGCGACGGGCGTCGGTAGCGTGGCGATGCGGGGCGGACTCGAGCGGTTCCCGGACGGTGAGCTCTGCCCGGAGGTAGGTCCGATGCGGGGCGACGACGTCTACGTCCTCCAGCCGACCGCGCCGATGGTGAACGAGCACCTCATGGAGCTCGCGCTCTTGGTGGACGCTTGCCGGCGAGCCGGATCGGAGCGGGTGACCGCCGTTGTGCCGTACTTCGGGTACGCCCGTCAGAATCGCCGAAGCCGACCGGGCCAAGCGATCGGTGCACGCGTGGCCGCCGACATCTTGGCGGCGGCCGGTGCCGATCGCATTGTCGTCATCGATCCTCATACGTCCGGGTTCGAGGCGACGTCTTCGATCCCGGTGGAGGTGCTCAGTGCCACCTCCGTCCTGGTCACGGCGCTCAGCGAGCGCGCGCTGGGTCGCTCTGTGGTCGTGGCGCCGGATCTGGGTGCGGTCAAGCTGGCCGAACACTTCGCGTCGGCTGTCGGCCTTCCGGTTGCCGTAGTGCGCAAGAGCCGTCTATCGGGTACCAGTGTCCGCGCCGAGGAGCTGGTGGGCGATGTCGAAGGCTGCCGGCCGATCGTCGTCGACGACATGATCTCGACGGGCGCCACCATCGAGGCGACCGTCCGGCTGCTCGAGGCCCACGGCGCCCTACCAGGGACGATCGTGGCAGCTACGCACGCACTGTTGCTTGACCCTGCTCCTGATCGCCTCGCCCAGCTGGAGCTCGCCGGCCTGCTCGTCACCGACACGGTTCAGGTTCCATGGGCTGCCCTGCCGGTGTTGGAATCGTGTTCGGTCGCAGCCCTACTGAGCGACGCAATTGGCCGTTTGCACCGGGAGGAACCGCTCGACGATCTCGGTCGCTTCGAGTGAGCCTCGGTCCAGCATGCTGACCCTGACCGCCAGGGACCATCGGCCCTAGCGGCCTGGCCGCCATGGGTAGACAGTGAGCCGGTGATCATGTTTCGGGACAGGGCGGAGGCTGGTCAGGAGTTGGCCGAGCAGTTGAAGCGGCGCCTCGGCGACGAGGACGTGGTGGTGCTGGGGTTGCCGAGGGGCGGCGTGCCGGTTGCGTTCGAGGTCGCCCGGGCGTTGGATGCGCCGCTCGATGTGATCGTCGTTCGCAAGCTCGGTGTGCCTTATCAGCCGGAGCTCGCCATGGGAGCGATCGGCGAGGACGGGGTGCGGGTCCTGAACCATGAGGTGCTCGCCCTGGCCAGGGTCGGCGAGGACGAGGTGGCAGCCGTGGAGCGATCGGAGCGAGCTGAGCTCGAGCGGCGTGCCACACGTTTTCGGGACAGCCGTCCGCGGGCGTCTCTCGTCGGTCGGACCGCGGTGGTCGTCGACGACGGCATCGCAACCGGGTCCACCGCCCGGGCCGCCTGTCAGGTCGCACGGGCCCACGGCGCGTCTCGGGTGATTTTGGGGGTGCCAGTCGCCCCGCCGTCTTCGCTCAGTGTGCTGGCGGAGGTAGCCGACGAGGTGGTCTGTCTTGCGAGCCCAGAGCCGTTCTACGCGGTCGGCCAGTTTTATCGTGATTTCTCGCAGACCTCTGACGAGGATGTAGTTGAGCTTCTCGAGCGGGCAGCCACGCGGACGGCCGCTCCACCGGTGGAGGTGAGCGCGGACCCGCCGGTTCGTGACGAAGACGTGGTCGTCCAGATCGGCGCGGTCCGCCTCGCCGGACACCTCACGATTCCCGAGGAGTGCGCCGGGCTGGTCGTCTTCGTCCACGGCAGCGGAAGCAGCCGCCACAGTCCGCGCAACCGCGTCGTGGCAGCAGCTTTGAACTCAGCAGGGCTGGGCACCCTTCTGTTCGATCTACTCACCCCTGACGAGGAGTTCGACCGTGCAGCGGTCTTCGACATTGAGCTCTTGGCCCAGCGACTGGGCGCGGTGACGCAATGGCTCGAGGCACAGCCCGAAGCGAATGGGCTACGCATCGGCTACTTCGGCGCCAGCACCGGCGCCGGCGCCGCCCTTTGGGCTGCCGCCGAGCCACATTCGTCGATCGCCGCAGTCGTCTCAAGGGGCGGACGTCCCGACCTCGCAGGTTTGAAGCTCGACCAGGTGCGAGCGCCGACGTTGCTCATCGTGGGTGGCGACGACAAGGTCGTCCTCGAGCTCAACCGTCAGGCGCAGATGCAACTGCGCTGTGAGAGCCAGTTGGCGGTGGTGCCTGGCGCTACCCATCTCTTCGAGGAGCCCGGAGCCCTGGAGGAGGTGTGTCGCCTGGCGGGTGACTGGCTCCTGTCCCGCCTGGAGCCCACTACAGAGGAGGTGAGGTGACGCCAGCCTCACTTCTGCCCTCGTCAAACCCGCCGACGCGGATCAAAAGCCCAGGCAACCAGTACCTCGGCGATGGGACTTTCGCCCCTGGTGAGAGTCGGAACGCAAGGGAAACACTGGCAGCATGGATCACCAGCTCGACGTCATCGATCGCACTGTTGCCAAGACCTATGAGTGGCTCCACCAGGTAGCCGAGCGGGACGACTTTGATGACCTGAACCGGGCCTACCACGTGCTCCGAGCGGTTCTGCACGCCCTGCGCGACCGGGTGGAGCCCGACGTTGCGGCACACGTCGCAGCTCAGCTCCCATTGCTTGTCCGGGGGATCTTCTACGAGGGCTGGGACCCCGCGAAGACGCCGATGCGGATGTCGCTCACCGAGTTCCTGGCTCGGGTGGAGAAGGAGGCTGGGCTCAAGGGCACGAGCGAGGCCGAGGAGGCTGCCCGGGCGGTGATGACCGTGTGCTGGGCCGAGCTGGGTGAAGGCATCATGGGTCACCTGGTCTCGGTGCTCCCTTCGGACTTCGCCGTACTTATGCAAGGTCAGGTGCGTTAGCACGACCTGCAGGCTTCCGTCCAAGGGTCGCGCCCATCTGCTGCCTAGGCGACAACGTCCAACCTGGTGTGGCTATGACGACGTCCGAGCTGTCGAGCCGTGCGCTGTGGTAGCCCTTCACGGACTCGAAGAGCAGTTCTCGGGGAACCGACACGGGCTCGTCGGACCCCGGATCGAATCCTCGTCGTGGCGTCGAGGCGGACGATGAGTCGTAGCCGCCAGCGAAGGCGTCACAGTCCGTGTGGCGCACAGCAGCGGCCCCCGTCGTCCCGGCCAAGGCCTGGGACGGAACACCCGCAGTTCCACGTCGTGGAGCTGGGGGGCGTCATTGGCATAGACCACGACCTATTCGTGGCTCGCCCTGGCCCGCTCGGCCTGCGAGGCGATAGGGCTGACGACCTGCTTCGCCTTCGGTTTCCCAACATCCCGTCCATGAAGTCGTTCACATGTCGATCACGATGAGGGCTGTCCGCTTGGCAATACGTTCGCCCCGCCCGTGATTAAGCGTTACGACCTAACCTGTACGGCTGGGACCGAATGCTCCCGTCCCAATCACGGTTGGCACCGTGTGGGGGTGACGAGATCATCGATGGCCGCCAGGACGGTATCGGTGTCGTACAGCAAGCGGCGGCGGCGCTCCCGGGATGTCCCTTGACTTTCGGGCGCCTGCGGTCGAGGGCTAGCGTGCCTCTGTTGTACCGAGCCGCTCATCGGTCACTCCTGCGGTTTGTCTCCGCGTGCCGGAAGGATCCAACCACGGACAATGTGAGCGCGGCGAGGAACCCATCGGTGAACCCAGGTGGGGAAGCGTGAACCATGTCGACCTCCCTGATTCTGGGAATTTCTCCGTACCGTGCTCGAGGATTCCCATCCGATGCTGTCAGTCTCCTCGTGGCCGGCCCGGTCGTGGTAGGGCCGAACGTCCCGAAGGTGCAGTGACCGGGTCAACGGCGGCGAAGCTCGCTCGTGCAGTTGTCGGCCGCTTCGGTGGCCGGTACTCGAGCGAGCTCGGCATCGACGTGGACTGCGGTGACGCCGAGGTAGAGCGGTGGTTCGTCGCGTCAACGCTGTTCGGGACCCGCATTTCGGCGCTCTTGGCAGAGCGGGCGTATACGCAGCTGGACCGGGCCGGGATCCGCCGGATCACCGATGCGGGCAACCGGCAGTGGGAGGAACTGGTGGCGTTGCTCGACGCCGGCGGGTATGCCCGCTACGACTACCGCACCGCCACGCGGCTGCAGAGTTTGGCCCAGGTGGTGGCGGACCGCTATGGGGGCGTCGTCAGCGAAATCGGACGACGCTTCACTAGCCCAGCATCTCTCGCCGCCGCGCTCGAGGCTCTGCCGGGCTGGGGCCCCGTCACAACCGGTTTGTTCCTACGGGAGCTACGCGGAGTGTGGCCTGGTGCCCACCCACCCCTCGACCCACGAGCGGCGGAAGCAGCGCGCCACTTGGGACTTCTCCCCCGTCAATGGCGGCGACGGACTGGAGCGAATATCCCGGCTCGCCAAGCGGGCCGCTTGCGACACGCGTGACCTCGAGGCCGGCCTCGTCCGGCTGGCGCTGGACCACCGGCGCGTCACGGATTGCCCCGGGCTCCTTGCCTGCGTCGCCATGACACCCCCGGGGTCGCGTGGCTCCACGGATTAGCTCACGCTCGGCCCTCCGCCCTACCGCCGAGTTGCGCGGAGCTTCCGGGGAAAGGCGATCCAGTCGCTTCCGAGGACCAACGGCCCTGTTGGCGGGGTCAGGCGCCTTGGCCATGGTGGCTACGGTCCCTCAGCGACGAGGTGACGGCCGGACCTTCGGCCAATTATTAGAGGCCAGATGGTGACCTCCGGCCTAGAGCTTGTAGCCCATCTTCCGCAAGAGAGCCTTGCGGTCGGCCACGTCGACGTCGGTCTCGATCCCAGCGGGCGGGAGGCCGTCTATGACACCGATGATCCCCCGGCCGAATTCGGTCTGAGCGACGAGTACTTCAACCGAGTTCGCAGTCGCGCAGAAGACGGTGCACACCTCCGAGACTGTCTTGATTGCGTTCAAGACGTTTACTGGAAACCCCTCGCGAAGGAAGATGATGAACGCGTGACCAGAGCCGATTCCTTCGGCGTTCCGGGCGGCCAGGTCGATGAGCTCTTCCTCATTACCCGAACAACGTATGAGACAGGGACCCGATGCCTCGCAGAACGCGATGCCGAAACGCAGCTGTGGGCTCGTTCCTGCCATTGCCTCATGGAGGTCCTCTATCGTCTTCACGAAGTGCGCTTGACCGACGATCACATTCATGCCTTGCGGTTTCTCGATGGGATAGGCGCTCAGCTCCACGGTCCTCTCCTTACTGCCGACCACGCCGACGATCTGGCGACGATGTCGCCAGTCTGGCCGACACTTCGTGTCGGGAACCCCGGCTTTCGTACTCACCGCGACCAGCACACCCAACGCACACGGATGACCGGATGACGATGCTTCCAAGCGACATTCACGATGACGGCTGGCCCCGTCGCATCACGCTGCCGCGGGGTCGAGAGCTGTGGATCCGTCCCATCACGCCTTCGGACGCAGAAGGGCTGGTGGAGCTGTACACGGATCTCAACGAAGAAGACGTCTACCGTCGCTTTTTCAGCGGCCGCCCACCCCCCGCTGCGTTTGTCGAGAAGATGACGCATGTGGCTGATCGCGGAGGGTTCGGATTGATCGCCATCATCGAAGACGCAGGCGGCACGAACCGGATCGTCGGCGAGGCCACCTACGATCTCCTTGGCAACGGCGATGCGGAGCTCGGCATCACGGTCGCCGAGAAGGCACGGGGATGGCTGGGACCATATCTGCTCAACACATTGGTCGAGGCAGCCGCTGCTCGAGGCGTACCGAACCTCGAGGCTGATGTTCTGGTGACGAACCGCCGGATGATCGCGATGCTGCGAGCACGGGGGTTTGCCGTCGTGGATCGCGACCCCGCCATCGTCCGGATCGCGATCGGCACCACCCAGCACGTCCCCACGTGGCCCGGGAAGCACGATCGCCCCCGGCTACTCATCGAGGTGCCAGGCGGGCGCTGGCACGCCGAAGCGGCGGCTCGAGCAGCTGGGTTCCAGGTGCTGGCGTGCCCGGGGCCGCTGCTTGGCTGGTCGCACTGCCCAGCCCTGCGAGGCGAGCCGTGTCCGTTGGCGGCCGGTGCGGACGTCATCGTCGACGCGGTTCCGGACGAACCCGGGCGATCCCTCCTCGAAGCTCACCGACGGATCGACCCGTCCGTGCCCATCTGTGTCGAACTCCCACCCGGAGAGAGCGTCTTCCATGCAGCCGTTCCGCAGATTCAACGCGGCACGAGCGAAGCTGTCGTAATTGGGATCTTGGAGCGACTGGCGAAAGATGCCCCCGCCCCTGAGAGCCCGCTGCGCAACCGCACCCGGCAGTCGGTCGATGGCCCGCCCGACGGTTCGGCGGCTCAGGGTGTCACCGAAGTACCGTGACAACCATGCTCCGGGGACCATGGGACGACGTCGCAGCGTCCTCCGAGTTGCACGGACCACCGCGTTCATCGCGGCGGTGCTGAGGAGGTAGAGCGGCGGTGAAGTGGACACCGATCGTCCCCCCTCCTCGTGACCCCGGCGCAGCCTCGCCCAACCTCGTCGACTACAAGGCGGCGTGCGCCGGGTTCAGCTGGGAGTCCGCCCGGGCGGAGCTCGACGGTCTTCCCGCGGGCGGAATCAACATTGCTCACGAGGCAGTCGATCGCCACGGGATTGGTCCGGCTCGCGGAAAGGTCGCGCTTCGATGTCTACGCCGAGACGGCAGCGCACGCGATATCACGTACGGCGAGCTTTCGGAGCTCACGAGCCGTTTTGCGCACGCGCTTGACCATCTGGGGGTTGGCGTCGGACACCGGGTCTTCGTGCTCTTGCCCCGGGTCCCGGAGCTCTATGTTGCGGCGCTCGGCACACTCAAGCACCGCAGTGTCCTGTGCCCCCTTTTTTCGGCCTTTGGGCCGCAGCCGATACGCCAGCGTCTCGAGATCGGCGACGGCCGAGTGCTGGTCACGACGTCGGGAATCTTCCGACGGCGGGTGGCTTCGCAGCGGGACGACCTGCCTAACCTCGAGCACGTGCTCGTCATCGACGACCCGTCACCGGAGGGCACGATCCTCCTTCCAGATCTTCTGGCCGAAATGCCGGCGACCTACGAGATCGGCTCGACGGACCCCGAAGACATGGCGCTCCTCCACTTCACCAGTGGGACCACTGGGACCCCGAAGGGCGCCGTCCACGTCCACGAGGCCGTCGTCCAGCACCACGCGACGGGGTCGCTCGCGCTCGACCTCCATGCCGACGACGTCTTCTGGTGCACCGCCGACCCGGGGTGGGTGACCGGGACCTCGTACGGGATCATCTCCCCACTGACCCATGGCGTGACGAGCATCGTCGACGAGGGCGAGTTTGAGGTTGAAGGGTGGTACGCCACGCTGGCAGATCAACGCGTCACCGTCTGGTACACCGCGCCGACCGCCCTCCGGATGCTCATGGCTGCAGGTGCCGAGCCGGCCAGGGCACACGATCTCTCCGCACTCCGATTCATCGCCAGCGTCGGAGAGCCTCTCAACCCCGAGGTGGTCAACTGGACGAATGAGACCTTCGACCTCCCCGCCCACGACAACTGGTGGCAGACCGAGACCGGTGGGATCATGATCGCCAACTTCGCCTCTATGACGATCCGCCCCGGCTCCATGGGAAAGCCGATGCCGGGAGTGGAGGCGGCGATCCTCGAGCGCAACGACGAGGAGAAGATCGTCCTCCGTCCTGACGGTGGCGCGGTCGAGGTGCCGGACGGCACCGACGGCATGCTCGCCCTTAGGCCGGGCTGGCCATCGATGTTCCGTGGCTACCTCGGGGAGCCTGAGCGTTACGAAGCTTCCTTCACCGCCGGCTGGTACATCAGTGGAGACCTGGCTCGCCGCGACGAGGAGGGTTATTTCTGGTTTGTCGGGCGTGGTGACGACGTCATCAAGTCGGCCGGACATCTCATCGGCCCGTTCGAGGTCGAATCGGTGCTTCTTGAGCACCAAGCCGTCGCCGAAGCGGGCGTGATAGGTCTTCCCGACGCGGTCGCAGGGGAGGTGGTGAGGGCCTATGTGGTGCTGCACCACGATGTGGAACCCACCGATGACCTCCGCCTCGAGCTCATCGGATTCGCGAGGAAGCGCCTCGGTGCAGCTATTGCCCCCCGCGACGTTGCATTCACCGAGCAGCTGCCGCACACTCAGAGCGGGAAGATCGTTCGAAGGGTGCTCAAACAGCGCGCCTTGGGCCTACCCGAGGGTGACATGTCGACGCTCGAGACGGCTCCGTGAGCGTGCCTGGGCCGGCTCGCGATCTCGATGTGGAGGCCGGGCGCCACCTCATCACCGACATGCTCCGAATTCGCCGCTTCGAAGAACGATGCGTCGAGCTCTACAGCGCCACGGAGATCCGAGGTTTCCTCCACCTGAGCATCGGAGAGGAAGCCTGCGCGGTTGGCGTCATGCGGGCGCTGAATCCCGATGATGCCATCGTGTCCACCTATCGCGAACACGGCCATGCCCTTGCGCGCGGCCTGTCCATGCGCTCGATCATGGCCGAGCTCGAAGGCAAGGTTGACGGCTGTAGCCGGGGCCGCGGGGGCTCGATGCACCTGTTCGACGCGGGCGCTCGCTTCTACGGTGGCAACGCCATCGTGGCTGGCGGGTTGCCGCTCGCTGTCGGTCTGGCGCTCGCCGATCACCTGACCGCACGCCAGCGGGTGACTGCCTGTTTCTTCGGGGACGGCGCTGTCGCCGAGGGTGAGTTTCACGAGTCGATGAATTTGGCGGCGCTCTGGCACCTGCCTGTCCTGTTCTGCTGTGAGAACAATCTGTACGCAATGGGAACCTCCCTCTCACTGACCGAGTCCGAGACCGATCTCTCGCTCAAGGCCGCCGCATACCGCATGCCGTCCTGGGAGGTCGATGGCATGGACGTGGTAGCGGTGGCAGAAGCGGCGCGAGAGGCAGCGGCGAGCGTGCGAGCCGGAGGAGGTCCGCACTTCTTGGAGCTGCGGACCTACCGGTTCCGTGCCCACTCCATGTACGACCCAGACCGATATCGCTCCAAGGAGGAAATCGAGGGTTGGCGGCATCGCGATCCGATCACGCTCCTTGGAGACAAGCTTCGCGGTTCCGGTGAGCTCGATGAGAAAGCACTCGAGACCATCGAGGGGGAAATTGCTGTCGAGATCGATGACGCCGTGGACTTTGCAGCAGCCTCCGCCACCGAGCCCGTGGAGGACCTCGAGCGCTTCGTTATGGCGATGGAGACCGAGCGGTGAGCTCATGCACGTATCGCGAGGCAGTCCGTGAGGCGATTCGGGATGCCATGCTGGCCGACGAGCGGGTCTTTTGCATGGGGGAGGACATCGGTCACTACGGTGGGTGCTACGCCGTCACGATTGGCCTGCTCGAGGAGTTCGGGCCCGAGCGCATCCGTGATACGCCTCTGTCGGAATCCGCATTCGTTGGCGCCGGGATCGGGGCAGCGCTGGGGGGACTGCGACCCATCGTCGAAGTCATGACGGTCAATTTCAGTTTGCTCGCCTTGGACCAGATCCTGAACAACGCAGCGACGCTGCGCTACATGTCCGGCGGTCAGCTGGGCGTGCCGCTCGTGATCCGCATGGCGACCGGTGCCGGACGCCAGGTGGCCGCCCAGCACTCGCACAGCCTTGAGGGCTGGTACGCCCACATCCCGGGCCTCCGAGTGCTCGCCCCGGCGACCATCGAAGATGCAAGGGGCATGCTCCAACCCGCGCTCGACGACCCTGACCCGGTGATCATCTTCGAACACGCCGGTCTGTACAACGAGAAGGGTGACCTTCCCGACGAGCCGGGAGCGGTAGCCATGGAGGGCGCGGTCGTTCGGCGCGAAGGTCAGGACGTCACGCTCGTCGCCTACGGAGGGACCGTCCGTGTCGCGCTCGGTGCAGCTGAGGAGCTGGCAGCGGCTGGCGTCTCGGCAGAAGTCGTGGACCTCCGCTGTCTGCGACCCCTCGACTCGACGACTGTCGCGGCGTCGGTGACGAAGACCCATCGAGCTGTTGTGCTCGACGAAGGTTGGCGTACCGGGAGCCTTTCTGCTGAGGTGGCCACCCGCGTCAGCGAGGACTGCTTCTACGACCTCGACGCGCCAGTCGCCCGCGTGTGCACGGCAGAGGTACCCATCCCCTATGCCAAGCAACTCGAGGACGCGGCCTTGCCCCAGGCGGCCGATGTCGTGGCCGCCGTGCACGCGCTGGCGGGCTGATGGCAGATTTCTGCATGCCCTCGCTCGGCGCCGACATGGAGGCCGGTCGCGTCACCGAGTGGCTCGTCAAGGTCGGTGACGAGGTCAAGCGCGGCGACATCGTGGCTGTCGTCGAGACGGAGAAGTCGACGATCGAAGTCGAGATCTTCGAGTCTGGGACGATCGAGGCAATTGTGGTGCCCGTTGGCGAAGAGGTCCCTGTCGGGGCCGTGCTTGCCCGGGTGCGCAGCGGTCCGCCGAGCACCCACAAGGGACGCGGTCTCGGGCCCGGCCCAACCAAAGCCGGAGTTCCAACCAAAGCCGCAGTCTCAACCGAGCCCGCACGGCCGACCGAGCGGGAGGAGACCAGGGTCACGACGCCACTTGTGCGCTCACCGGTGGTTCGACGTCTCGCGGAGGAGTCGGGCATCGACCTCGCGGAGGTGATCGGCACAGGGGAGTTCGGTGTGATCACGCGTCACGACATAGAGCAGGCTGTCAGCGCGCAACGGGTTCTGACTGGTCGGGTGCGCGCCTCACCATGGGCGCGCACGGTGGCCGCCGAGCTCGGCGTCGACCTCAACTCGATTGAGGGAACCGGCCCAAAGGGGGCGGTGACCGAGGCGGACGTACGGAGGGTCGGTGCAGCCCAGTCCCGACCGGCAGGGGAGCCGAGCGGTCCGGCCGCGTCGACTGTCGCGCCGAAGGCCCGCGCGAGGACTCGCCCGACGAGCGATGCCGCGTCGAAACAAGCCGCACTGCGACGGGCCATCGGCGCGCTCATGGCGCGCTCCAAACGGGAGATACCCCACTACTACCTCTCAACGACCATTGACATGCGGAGAGCATCGGCGTGGCTGGAACACGTCAACGCGGATCGCTCTATCACTGACCGTCTCGTGATGCCTGTACTGCTCCTGAAGGCGACGGCTCGTGCCGTGGCGACGACGCCCGAGATGAACGGCCTGATGGTCGACGAGAAGTTCGAGGCGAAGGCCGAGGTGCACGTCGGCGTGGCCATCTCGCTACGCGGCGGAGGAGTCATCGCACCTGCGATACACGACACGGCCACACTCGGGCTCAATGACCTCATGGTGATGCTGCGCGACCTCGTCACGAGGGCCCGCGCTGGCCGGCTGCGGAGTTCTGAAATGAGCGATCCAACCATCACGGTTACGAACCTCGGGGATCTCGGCGTGGATGAGGTTTTCGGAGTGATCTACCCGCCCCAGGTGGCGCTCGTCGGTTTCGGCAGGGTTGCCGAACGGCCGTGGGCCGAGGGTGGGTTGCTCGGCTCAGTGCCGACCGTCACAGCCACCCTCGCGGCAGACCACCGAGTAAGCGATGGTCACCGGGGTGGGCTCTTCCTCTCCACCATCGACCGTCTCCTGCAAGCACCGGAGGGCCTATGACTCGAGAAGAAGCAATGGACACGATGCGTGACGTCCTCCGCCAGGTGGCGCCCGAAGCCGACCTTGGGGAGGTCGGGCCGGGGGAGGACATGGCCGTGGCGCTCGACCTCGACTCCATGGATTTCTTGAATTTCATGATCGGACTGCACGAGCGGACCGGCATCGAGATACCCGAGCTGGACTATCCGCAATTGGCAACCGTCGAGAGCTGTGCTGCCTACCTGGTCGGACACGTGTGAGGTGAGACGCAGAGAGCCGATCCGCAACCGCCCGCTGCCTGTGGCGGCACCGGCGTCACCGTTCGCCGGCGACAGCGTCGAGGGGTGCGAGCTCAAGCGCGACTGGCCGTCCATGCTCTCTGCCCAGTTCGGCTCGTATGATCGACTGGTCGAGGGCTAGGGGGGCAACGTCGTGCCGACGCCGAGCGAGTTGCTGCGCCGGTTTCGCCTCATGGCGGTGCCCGGCCTGGCGGCGGTGGCATCGGTACCGGCAGACCGGCGCGAGGCGCTCCGGATGGAACTGGAGCCGGTCTTTGCTGCTCTTCGTGCCACGAACGAGGCCACGGCGGCGACGGTGGCTCGAGCCGAGGAGGAGGGAGAGACCCGCCGAACCCGAGCATCCGAGGAAGCCTCCGCGATCATCGCCTCGACGCGCGAGACGGCCAGAGACGTGCGGGCCGAGGCCGCTGCGGAGCTGTTGGCCCGCGCAGCCAACGAGCGTCGAGATCTCCTCGAGGCCGCCCAGCGACGTGCCGCGGTGATCGGCGACCGTGCCGAACTCGTCATACAACCCGCGGTCGACGAGCTCGTGCGACGAGTGCTCGCCATCGGCACCACCGCATGAGCGCGGGCTGGGTTGCCGCGCAGGTTCGGAGCCGCTGTCTCGTGCAGCATTGCCTCGGCCCAGAGGCGGCCCGCCAGCTAGCTGCGGCGGGCTCACTTCGACAAGCGCTCGATGTGCTCGCCTCCACGGCCTACGCCAAACAGCTTCGCCCAGACCTAGATTTGATCGACGCCGGGCGTGCAGTAGCCGGCTCTGTCCTTTGGAACCTGCGCGTCCTCGCCGGCTGGAGCCCTCCCCTCGGCGCGTCAAGACTCCGGGTGCTGGCCGGGGCGTTCGAGCTTGCCAACTTGCGAGGTGATATAGCGCGACTCGAAGGGTTCGAGGCGCCGGCTCCTTACGCGCTCGGCTCCTTGGCCACCGTCCCGCGTCTGTCGTCGGTGGCGACAGTCAGCGAGCTCCGGAGGGCCCTGGCCGCCTCACCATGGGGGGACCCCGGTGTGAGCGATCGCGGCGGCCTCGTGCTGGGCCTCGAGCTCGCGTTGGCGCACCGGATTGCCGAGGATGTGCCGGAGGCCAGTGGCTGGGCCACGACGTACGCCGCCCTCGTTGTTGCCCGGTGCCTTGCGTCGGGGGCGTCGTTGGTGACCGGGACGCCGGCAGCGGCCCATGCAAGGGCCGTGCTGGGTGAGCGCCTCGACCGAGTCCGCTCACTGCGCGACCTCACTGACAGTCTGGCCCGGCGCAGTGCTTGGCTCCTGGCCGATGTCTCGGGCCCAGAGGATCTCTGGGCGGCCGAGGCGCGCTGGTGGCACCGGCTCTGGAGCGACGGACTGGCCCTGGTCAGGAGAGGCGGCCCAGAGCCGGGAACAACTGTCGGTGCGGCAGCGGCGCTTGCTGCGGACGCATGGCGTGTCCGTGGTGCCCTGGAGGTGGCCGCTCGACAAGGGACGGGCGCGGAGGTCCTCAATGGCGTGGCCTGACGCGCTGACCCCTGCACGCATGGAGCGGATCGCCGTGGTGTCCCCCGTCAGCCGCGTCCGATCGGTCTTGGTCGCCGTGGCCGCAGAGGGCACGGTCGAGCCCGAACGCCTCGACAACAACCCGCCGGGGCCGGCGGGCTCCGCCCTCCAACAGCTCCAGCGAGGAACACGAGGCCGCACGCCGAACCCTGTCGTGGGGATCGAACCCGCGGACGTGACGTCGCTCGTAGGCACTGGTGACCTCGACAGACTGGCCGGCGAGGCGGAGTTGGAACAGGTCAGGAGCAGCATGGTCGAAGAGGGGGCCGTCACGGCTCTTGCCGGCTGGAGCCCGGCGGGCACCGTGGACGACCTGACGGCACGCCTCGCCCCCCTGGGAGCCAGCGTCGTTCGCCTCCGCCGCCCGTCCGGGGTCCAGCCCCCTACCTCCCTGTCGGGCCGCGGCGCGACGGGCGCGTTCCAGCCTCTGGTGAACACCTACGGAACGGTGCCCTACGCCGATGTGAACCCGTCGGTACTGGCCGGCCTCGCATACGTCGTGATGTTCGGCATGATGTTCGGCGACGTGGGGCAGGGCGTACTGCTGCTGGGCCTCGGCATCGCCGTCTGGCGGGCACGGCCCGGCGGGGTGGGCTGGCTCTCCCGGTTCCACTGGGCCGCACCGTTCGTGGTCGGCGCGGCACTGGTGAGCATCGCCTTCGGGTTCGCGTACGGCGAGGCTTTCGGCCCTACCGGGCTGGTGCCAACGCTTTGGCTCCGTCCGCTGGACAACGCCACGACGCTG
Organism: uncultured Acidimicrobiaceae bacterium; assembly: GCA_963744935.1. Classification (GTDB taxonomy): domain Bacteria; phylum Actinomycetota; class Acidimicrobiia; order Acidimicrobiales; family RAAP-2; genus Bog-473. The sequence goes on along the minus strand of CAVUVM010000006.1, from coordinate 340,719 downwards.
CTCGCGGTGTCCGTCGGTGCCGGGTTTGCCCTCCTGGCATGCTCGTATGTGCTCGGCTCCATCAACCGCTTCCGGGAGGGAGGCCCCGTCCGCTCACTGGTGGCGCTATCGGGGTTGGCCGGAGGAAGCCTCTACTTCGGGTTGGCCCTGTCCGGCGCCGGCTGGTACGAGCACAGTGCGACGCTCGCCCTCGCCGGAGTTGCTCTCGCTTTGGCGGGTCTGGCGTTCGGATTCGTCGGGCTGTTCGCCGAAGCCGGCGGTCGCGCCGGCGGGGCGTTACAGGCGGGCATCGAGCTGTTCGACTCGGTCATCCGGCTGGGCACCAACACCGTCTCATTCGCCCGGCTCGCTGCCTTCGGCCTGACCCATGCGGCTCTGGGCGCTCTGGTGTGGGAGGGCAGCGTGAACCTGTGGCGGGTCGGCGGTCTGTTCGGAGTGGTGCTGGCGATCGTGGTGTTCCTAGGCGGGAACGCCATCACCTTCTCGCTCGAAGCGCTGGTGGCAGGCGTGCAGGCCCTCAGGCTCGAGTACTACGAGATATTTTCCCGCGTCTTCACCAGCGAGGGCCGGGAGTTCCACCCGTGGAAGGTAGCTGTCCGTCAATGAAAGAGGCCCCATGATCACCTGGCTCATCGCCCTCCCCATCCTTGCTGCGGTGTCAGCCGGGATCGTCGTGGAGTTGCGCCGGCATCCCCGCGGCGGCATCAGGGCCGTCAAGGCCCTCAACCTCCTGCTCCTCCTGGGCGCCGGAGTGTTGGTCATCCTCGCCGCGTCAGCCTCACCGAGCGCCGCCGCAACCGGGGCGGCCTCCGCGGCGAAGCCCTACTCCGGCCAGGCGTTGATCGGCGCCGCCATCGCCGTGGCCGGGTCGTCCATCGGCGCCGCCATCGCCGTGGCCTACACCGGGTCTGCCGCCCTGGCAGCCATCAGCGAGCGGCCCGAGATGTTCGGGCGTGCCATGGTCTTCGTGGGCCTCGCCGAAGGCATTGCAATTTACGGGTTGGTCGTCGCCATCATCCTCATCGGGAAGGCGTAGCCAGCTCTCGTGGGCCGAGTGGTCGTATTGGGCGAACCGGTGAGGGTGATGGGGTACGCCTTGGCGGGCGCACTGGCGATTGAGGCGGAGGGCGAGGAGGTCGCGCGTGCCTGGGACTCGCTCCCCGCGGACACCTCTCTTGTTGTGCTGACACCTGCTGCCGCCCGAGCGCTGGGCAACGCCGTCCTCGCTGAGTTGCGCGATGTCCTGATCGTCACCATGCCGACATGACCCTCACTACCTCGCACCCGGACGCGGGCGGGCCTCGGCCTCCGGGACTACCCGCGTCCGCGCGACCCAGCCTTGAGGTCAGCCTCCGCACTGTGACCGAAGCCCTTGAGGAAGACGCCCGCCGTCAGGCGGCGCTCGCCCTGGCCCGGGCCGATTCTGATCGTGCGGCGACGCTCGAGAAGGCTCGCACGGAGGGGGAGCGGCTTGTACGGGCCGCCCGGGAAGAAGGCACCGCTACCGCGCAGCGTTTGGCCGGGGCGCAGCTTGCCGACGCGCGCCGGGACGCCCGTCACACCGTGCTCGATGCGCAGCGTGGCCTCTACGAGAGGGTCCGCCGAGGCGCGCTGGAGGAGCTCGCGCACCAGGAGGGCTCCCCGGCTGCTGCCAATCTGATGGCCCGCCTCGGCGACGTGGCCCGGGCGCGCCTGGGTGAGCAGGCCGAGGTGCGCCAGCCGGACCCGAGCCGTCCCGGGATCGTCGCCGTGCGCGACGGTGTGGTGCTCGATTTGAGCGCACCGGTCCTCGTCGAACTCGAGCTTCAGGCGTTTGGCGACATGCTCGAAGGCCTTTGGGCATGAGCACTGGCGACGGGGAGGGCCCTCATGCGAGAGGCCTGGTCGCTCGCGTGAACGGCCCCCTGGTTGAGGTGGAGGGCCTGGGCGGGGTGGCCGCCCTTGACATCGTCGAGGTTGGCGATCGGCGACTCCCTGCGGAAGTGGTCGCGATCCACGAGGGTTCGCTCACCGCCGAGGCGTTCGAGTACACCGGCGGCCTGCGGGTGGGCGACCCGGTGGTGGGACGGGGGCGGCCTCTCTCGGCACGGCTCGGCCCGGGCCTGCTCGGATCCATCTTCGACGGACTGCTGCGCCCGCTCGCCGACCGGCCCGTGTGGCTGGCCGCCGGCGCGCTGGAACGCCGGCCGACTCCGGCTCGCTGGACATTCGAGCCGGCCACGGTGCGCATGGGCACCGAGGTGGCGGCGGGGACGCGCATCGGGAGCGTGGCTGTGGGCGATCTCGAACACCGTGTCCTCGTGCCGCCCGGCGCCGGGGGCCCCTTGCGTTGGCTCGCCGGCCCCGGCGAGGTGGACGAGGAGGAGCCGGTCGCCACAGTGGGCGATCGGCACCTCAGCCTGGTCGAGGAGTGGCCGGTTCGCCGCCCGCGGCCCGTGGGCGATCGGCTGCGGCCGTTCGCGCCACTCATGAGCGGTCAGCGGGTCATCGACCTGCTCTTCCCAATTGCCATCGGGGGGACGGCCGCAGTGCCGGGGGGATTTGGCACCGGCAAGACGGTTCTGCTTCAGCAGATCGTCAAGTGGTGCGATGCTGACGTGATCGTCTTCGTCGGCTGCGGGGAGCGGGGCAATGAGTTGGCCGATGCTCTGGCCGATCTTACCGCGCTCACCGATCCGAGATCGGGCCGCAGCTTGCTCGAGCGCACCGTCGTCATCGCCAACACGTCGAACATGCCCGTCATGGCCCGTGAAGCGAGCATCTACACCGGGATGACGGTCGCTGAGTACTACCGCGACATGGGCTATCACGCGGTGTTGCTTGCCGACTCGACGTCGCGGTGGGCCGAGGCCCTGCGGGAGTTCTCTTCTCGGAGCGGCGAGCTGCCGGCCGAGGAGGGCTATCCCGCAGGGCTGGCCTCTGCCCTCGCTGCCTTCTACGAGCGGGCTGCCAGGGCCACCACGCTGAACGGCACCGAGGGTTCCGTGACGCTCATCGGCGCGGTGTCGCCCCCCGGCGGAGACATGACCGAGCCGGTAACGGCTCACACCGAGCGATTCGTGCGGTGTCTGTGGTCTCTCGACCGGGAGCTCGCGTATGCCCGGCACTACCCGGCGGTGACGTGGCGTCGGTCGTTTTCGCGCGACGTCGAGGCCGTTGCCGCGTGGCACGCGACCGAGGGGCGGGTGGGGTGGGCCGGCACTCGCGCTCGAGCCGTGGCCCTGTTGGCCGAGGCGGACCGCTTGGCCTCGGTGGTCGAGCTCATCGGGCTGAGCGCTCTTCCCGGCCGGGAGCGGATCGTGTTGCTCACGGGGCGACTCCTGCGGGAAGGGGTCCTTCAGCAAAGTGCCCTGAGCGAGAACGATGCCTATTGCGGACCTGAGAAGCAGAGCGCCCTGCTTGAGTTGGTGCTGGCCGTCAGCGACCGGTGCCTCGCGCTGATCGAGGCGGGCCTCCCGGTGGCCGTCGTGGAGGAATTCGACTTTGCCCCGGTGACGAGGGCCCGGGACGCGACCGGACCCGACGACGCCCAGGCGATGTTCCAACTCCGTGGCGAAGTGCTCGCCGGGCTGGACGGCCTGGCATGACTCGGACCCCAGGGTCGCAACCTCCCACTCAAGGTGTGGGCGAGGGCCGAATCGGCGCCGACGAGCTGGACAGCGCCTCAGCCGCTAGCACCGTGCCCGTCCCCGTCGCGTTCAGCGGTGCCGCTTGGGTGGAGGGACCGCTCCTGGCCGTCAGAGGGGTCGAGGGCGTCGGCTGGGACGAGATCGCCCGGGTCCGTCTGCCCTCCGGGGAGGTGCGAGCCGGACTCGTCCTGGAGGTCCACGGTGATGTCGCCGTCGTTGAGGTCCTCCAAGGCACCGGCGGTATCGACCCCGAGCGGGTCTCGGTGGCCTTCGAGGGGCATCCGTTCGACATTCCCGTCGGGGAGGGTCGGCTTGGGCGCGTATGGAACGGAATGGGGGAGCCGCTCGACGGTGGCCCGCCGATGCTGTCGGGCGAGCGGAGGGCGGTAGCGGGTTCCCCGCTCAATCCCATCGAGCGCGACGTCCCCTCCGACCCGGTTTTCACCGGCGTCTCTGTCATCGACGCCCTGATGACCCTCGTCCGTGGCCAAAAGCTGCCGGTGTTCTCGTCGGCCGGCCTTCCGCATTTGGATCTCGCCGCCCAGATCGCTGCCCAAGCCAACGCCGGCGGTGAAAGCTTCAAGGTGGTAGTAGGTGCGATGGGTCTGACGCACGCCGACGCCGCGGCCATCGTGCAGGTCCTCGAGACACGCAGCTCGGCCGGTGAACTCGTCCTCGTGCTCGACACCGCAGACGACCCGGTGGTTCAGCGGATCCTCACGCCAAGGGTGGCCCTTACCATTGCCGAGAACTTGGCGTTCGAGCACCAAAACCATGTCCTGGTCGTGCTGGCGGACATGACCAGCTACTGCGAGGCCGTCCGCGAAGTCTCGGCGGCTCGGGGGGAGATACCGGGGCGCCGTGCCTACCCCGGGTACCTCTACAGCGACCTCGCCTCGATCTACGAGCGGTGTGGCCGGCTCCGCGGCCAACCGGGCTCGATCACCCAGGTGCCGGTCTTGACGATGCCGGGCGGAGACATCACCCACCCGGTGCCCGACCTCACCGGGTACATAACTGAGGGCCAGATCGTGCTATCGCCGGAGCGCCACGCCGAGGGGGTCTACCCGCCAGTCGACGTGCTCTCGTCGCTCTCGAGGCTCATGCGCAAAGGAGCCGGTCCTGGGCGCACCCGGGGCGACCACCTCGCTCTGGCTGCGCAGCTCGTCGCCGCTCTGGCCAGGGCCAGGGCGGCCCAAGAGCTCGCCGACCTGATCGGAGTGGAGGCGCTGACCGAGACAGACCGCCAGTACCTGGCCTTCAACGACGGATTCTGGGGGCAGTTGGTCAACCAGCTCATGGACCAGTCTCGGGCGCTCGAGGACACACTCGATCGGGCATGGCAGGTTCTGTCGATCCTGCCTGAGCGCGAGCTGACCATGATGCCCGCCGCGGACATCGCCACCTACTACATCGGCGACCATCTCGGCGGCGAGCAGCACGGGCCCCTCGGCAACGCCCCCCAGGGACCCGCGCCCGGACAGGTGTCTGCGGAGCGTGACGAGAAGATGCGGCATGGCTGAGCATGTCCCCCCAGGGCGTGCCGGGCGGCTGTGGCTTGTCGAGCGGATCGACACCGCTGCACGAGGGGTCGAGCTGCTGCGCCAGAAGCGCCAGCTGCTTCGCCGCGACCAGAGGCGGCTCTCCCTGATGGCGGAGCAAACGGGTGCAGCGTGGGCCAGCGCCGCGACCAACGCTGAACGTTGGGGTAGCCGGGCCGCTGCGCTGGGCGGTAGCACGGCTGTGCGCATCGCGGCGGGCGACATCGCTGGCCAAGGAACGATATCCATCTCCTGGCGCAACACCATGGGTACACGTCATCCCGACGAGGTTCGATGCGAGTTCCCGACGGTCACCCCCTCCGTCGCCGCAGCGTCGAATGCGGCCATGGCACCAGCAGCCACCGCGCACGGGAGGGCCTTACAGGCCGCGGCCGAGCACGCCGTAGCCAGCGCCGCCCTGCGAGAAATAGAATTCGAGCTGGCGTCCACGCAACGACGGCTGCGCGCCATCGAGCATCACCGGCTGCCCGCCCTTCAGTCACAATTGCACGAGCTCATCTTGCGGCTCGACGAGCTCGAGCGCGAGGAACGCCTGATCGTTCGATGGGCCATGCGTCGCGCCAGGGAGATTCCGAGATGATGGCGCAACGCATCCTGGTTAGCGTCGACGACTCTCCAGAGAGTCTCAACGCGGCGCGTGTGGCCGGCGAGCTCGCCCGGAGCAACGGGGCCCGCCTGCGGGTGCTGACGGTTGTGGAGGACAGCATGGTGGCGAGCGAGATCGAGCGGTTCGCTGGTCCGGAGTCGCGCCAGCGGCGCGAGCAGGGAGCTCAGCACCTCTTAGAGCACGTTCGGCGAGAAGTCTGTGCGCTCGGGGTGCCCGAGGGCGACGTCGAGATTCGCATGCAGGTCGGCAACCCCTTCCGACGGATACTTGGGGAGGCGAGTGACTGGCCAGCCGACATGCTGGTGATGGCTGTCTCCGACGAACGGGGCGTCCGCTCACCCTACGTCGGCAGCGTCACCCAGCAGGTTCTCGAGTTTGCCCCATGCCCGGTACTGGTCGTCCCCCGACACGAATCCGGCTGAATTGTCGCACCGGGCCGGTTCCTGCCAGTGCCCGGTGGAGATCCTTGATCGTCTTCACAAAGTGCGATTGACCGACGATCACATTTATGCCGTCCGGCTTCGAGGGGATGTGCGCTCAACGCTACGGTCCTCTCCTTGCCGCCGGTAACACCGGCAATTGGACGACGTTCGTTCAGTAGACCCAGACAGAAGTGCCAACCGGCGCGAGGTTGCTCGACCATATCCACTCGATCGCCTCGTCGCTGACTCTCACGCATCCGTGGGAGACCGGGTTCGGCGGCACGTTGCTATCGCCGTGGATCGCGAACCCCTCGTCGAAGAACTTCGGCAACCAGAGCTCTCCCAGCGAGTCCACCACCATCCCGTACGCCTGGCGGTAGACATGGAACAGCCCCACCGGAGTGTTGGCGACGGCCGTCACGCCATCTTCGGTATAGGTGTAACCGCCGCCGGTGGAGGTGTTGAGTGTGTAGGAGAGGTGGCCATTCTGGACGAACATCAAAAGGTCGTCCTCCAGATCCACTTCGATCACGGTTCCCGACGTGCTGCGAGGATGCGGGACGACTCCCTCTGCAAGGGCGTGCTCTGTCACCGGCCCGACGATGCCGTCCCGGGTGATGCCGGCGGCCTTCTGGAGCGCGTAGACCGCCTGTTCGGTGGCTTCCCCGAACCTCCCGTCGGGCGTGCCGAGCCAATAGCCGAGCGCACTCAAGCGCTGCTGCAGGGCCAACACGGCCGGCCCGCTTGCGCCCGGCTCGAGATTGGCAGGTGTGGTCGTGGTGGTCGTCGTCGAACTGGTCGCTGTCCCGGTCGTCGCTGGTGCAGTGGAAGCCGACGTGCTCGAGGTCGTCGTCGGAGGAGGGTGGCTGGCTTGCGGACCGGACCGCGAGGGGTTTGCACACGCGGACAACGACAACGTTGCCAGCACTACCATCGCCAGACCCAGAGCGGCGGGCCTCGTCTTTCCGTTGGAACGACGCCCTCGGGGGCTCAACGGCGCCTGGAGTCGCGTCATCGCTCGACTCTGACGCGGACATGAGGACCTGCCCAGGGTCCGAGGTCACATTGGGCTGAGCTGGGCTTGGAACCATCTATTCCTCGTGGCGGACTCTCGCGGGACACGCTGCGTCCGAAGGCGTCACTGCGCATTGTCTCCAGGATTCTCAGAGACCGGTTGGATAGGTCTCCGGAGGCTCGCCCGCATTCCAGAGCAACGTGCGCTCAAGGGGTTCGAGTGCAGAGGTGTGATCGAGGTGGATCACTGCATCGAACTGGTCGCCGAGACGAGCGTGGAAGTAGTGACTCCCACGCTCGGTTTCGGGACGATAGATGACTCCGATGGCCCGCTCCAGGCGCGGGATCACCATCGCGTCGTGCACGGTCGGATCGGCCAAGTCCAACCAAAAGCGATCCCCTCTGGCGCAGTGGAGATACGACTCATGGCTATCGGTCAGCGCGGGACGCACTCGCTTGCGTTCAGACGGACCGTCCCACTCGCTGGAGGCCGTCACGGTGCCGTGAAAGGTGGTGAAGCCGATCAGAGCGCACTCGTGTCCATAGCGTTGTCGGGCCAGTTGGCCGACGTTGAGCTCACCACGAGCTCCCATCTCAGTAGAACGCGCGTCACCCACGTGCGAGTTGTGCTCCCACACCACCACCTTCGCACGGCCAAGTTGGCGTTCGAGGTGGTCGGCGAGCGAATCGAGCGTCGCGGCCATGTGGCGATCACGGAGGTTCCACGAGGACACGTCAGCCCGATACATCTGCTGGTAGTACTCCTCGGCGTCGCGCACCAAAAGCGCATTCTGCTCAGCGAAGAAGAACTCATCGTCGGCCACCCAGCCGTCGCGCCGAAGGTATCCCTCAGCTCTTCGCCGCAGCTCGATCAGCTGCGCGACGACCTCGTTCTCGCAGGGGATGGCGCTCGCGTAGGCCAGGGCGTAGCCGTAGGCCTGTCCCTCTCCACCGACATGGTCGAAGCACGAGTAGCGTGCGCGTGCCCGTGTGGCTTCGTCCGGATCGACTCGGTCGAGGTACCTCACCACGGCCTCCATCGAAGCCCGGAGGCTGTAGAGGTCTAAACCGTAGAAGCGCGCCTTGAGCGCTGGATTGACCTGTCTGTCGTTCCGGGAGCGAAGCCATTCCACGAAGGCCAGGACGTCGTGGTTTCGCCACATCCAGGCTGGGAAGCGCCGGAAGTCCGAGAGGGCCCTATCGGCGTCAGCGTCATCGGAGAGCCCCATGACGTAGCGGTTGACCCGGTAGGCGTCGGGCCAATCTGCCTCCACCGCGACGGCATTGAACCCACATGCGTCGATGAGATGACGGGTGATGCGGGCTCGCTCCGCGTAAAAGTCGTGAGTCCCGTGAGAGGCCTCGCCGATGAGGACAAACGCTCGATCGCCCACGAGATCGAAGAGGGAGTCGTAGTCACTCCGAGCGCCGGTGATCCTGTGAAATTGGCCCTCCAGCGTCGCCGACGTATATGTGTCAACCATGCAATCAGTCTTGACGGCACCCGGCCGAGTCGAAAGGGACGAAGGTCACAATCGCTCACAGGTAGAGGCCGAAAGGGTTGGTCAGGTTCAGTTCTGATAGACCATGCTCGATGTTCTCCTCAGTATCCGCAGACTGAGTCGGCGGGGGCATCCCCTTCTCGCCCGTGCCGATGAGGACCATTGCCTCTATTGACCACCTCATGAGGACTGCCACGATGGGCTAATGAGCACCAGAGCCGACGCGATGGAGGCGAGCTTTGGGGCCGCGCCCCGGAGGACCGTCGCTCTCGATCACCCGACGTTCAGTCTTGGACCGGAACGCACTTCGCCCGCTGTCGAGGTCCGGGGCTTGACGAAGTCCTACGGCGACCTCACCGCGGTAAAGGGCATCAGCTTCGAAGTCGCTCAGGGTGAGATCTTCGCCTTCCTGGGACCAAACGGGGCGGGGAAGTCGACCACCATCAAGATGCTCTGCACGCTGGCTCGGCCGACCGCCGGGTCGGCCCGGGTGGCCGGCTTCGACGTTGTCGCCGAGGCCAGGCGAGTGCGCCGGCACATCGGCCTCGTCTTCCAGGAGCAGACCCTCGATGACCAGCTGACCGCCGAGGAGAACCTGCGCTTCCATGCCGTCCTCTACGGCGTGCCCGCCGATCAGGTCGATGTCCGCATCATCCGGGTGCTTGGGCTGGTAGCCCTCTCGGATCGCCGCAAGGACCTCGTCTCTAACTACTCCGGCGGCATGGCGCGCCGCCTCGAGATCGCCCACGCGATGCTCCACACCCCCCGCGTCCTCTTCCTCGACGAACCCACTGTTGGTCTCGACCCCCAGACCCGGTCCCTCATCTGGGAGGACATCCACCGCCTACGCCGGGAAGAGGGGATCACCATCTTCCTCACCACCCACTACATGGACGAGGCGGAAAACGCAGAGCGCATCGCCATTATCGACGACGGCGAGATCATCGCCCTCGACACACCGGACGCCCTCAAGGAATCCGTGGGAAGGGACACTGTCACGCTCGAGACGGCTGATGACGCCGCCGCTCTCGCCGCATTGCGCACCGCCGGCTACACGGTCGAACGCAGCGACGGCTGGTTGACTGCCTACGTCGACGACGAGGAGGCCGAGGTCGGCAGGCTGGTGGCGGCCGTCGGTGTCCCGGTGCGGAACGTGCGGGCGCACCGTCCCACACTCGACGACGTCTTCTTGCACTACACCGGCCGCGAGATCCGCGAACAACACGGCGAGGGTGCGCTGTCGATGTTCGCCCGGGCGCACGGCGCTCGCAGGAGATGACGGAGGAGACGCCGGCATGACCGCGATCACCTCACCGATGCGAGGCCAGGGAACGGTCCCGGCTCCAGTGGATCAGCGCACCGGTGCCCGCGCTGAGCTCCGCGTAGTCGGCATGGTCTGGGAGCGTGAACTCATCCGCTATGTACGCACCAGGACGAGGATCTTGAGCGGCCTGATCCAACCAGTGCTGTTCCTCTTCGTTCTCGGGTACGGCATGAGCGGCCTCGTCGGGACCATCGGCGGGTTCAACTTCCACCAGTTCGTGTACCCCGGCGTGGTCGCCATGAGCGTGGTGATGACGGCAATGTTCTCCGCGCTCTCCATCGTGTGGGACCGCGAGTTCGGCTTCCTACGCGAGATGCTCATTGCGCCGGTGGGCCGCTCGACGCTGGTGCTGGGCAAGACGTTTGGCGGTGCCACCGTGGCGGCCGTGCAGGGGACCATCATGCTGGTGCTCGCCCCACTGGTCGGCATCCACCTCACGCCACTGCTGGTCGTGGAGATGATATGCCTCGAGTTGCTCATGGCCGTCGCCATGACGACGTTCGGAGTGTTTATAGCCAGTCGGATCTCAAAGATGGAGTCCTTCCAGGTGGTCATGCAGATGCTACTCATGCCCATGCTCTTCTTATCGGGTGCCCTCTTCCCCCTCAGCGGCCTGCCCAACTGGCTCGCCTTCATCACGCGGCTCAACCCGCTGACCTACGCCATCGCCCCGTTCCGTCAGGTCATCTTTGACGCGCAGAACATGTCCGCTGTCGCACGGGCTCGTTTCTCGACCAGCGTCACCTGGTTCGGCTGGCCGCTGCCAATGTGGCTTGAGTTGGCGATCGTCGTGGTCTTTGCCGCAGTTTTCTTCGTGCTGGCCGTGCGGGGGCTCTCGCGCACCGAGTAGTCCCACGGCCACGGCCACGGCCACGGCCACGGCCACGGCCACGGCAAGCGACTGCGTCGAGATAAGCGCCGATCGCAGTCCGGTTCAGTGACACTGGGCACCTCGCCGGGAAGCTTGCGCCCGAGGCCGCCGGTCAAGCTATGTCTCGGGGCGAGCGGGCCAGCGCGGTCGAGAGTCTCGAGGGCGATCAGTAAGTCAACGACATGTATTGGAGATCATCACGAGCCGCGATACTTGGGGCGGGCCCTCACCAACGTGGCGCTCACTGCCAGCTGCTGACCGGATAGGTCGAGATGGACCTGTGCACCCGGCTTCAGGCGGGTAGGGCGTCGGTGAGGTCCCCGGGTGAAGTCACTTCGGTTCCGTCGACTGCCGGTCGTAGCCCAGAACGTCTGCCTGATACGTCACTCCGTTTCCCACATCCCGCCCGCTCAAGGAATTCCCCATGAGTAGATGGGGGACCAGTGCATGCCGGCGTGTTTCGCCCAGCCCCTCGAAGCCCTCGTGCTCGGCGGTCTCCACCTGGGTCTTCGTTCCCGAGCGGCGCATGGCACCAGGGTGAGCCGGGTAGCGGGTGGCAGTCAGGACCCAACGTCACACCGCCGGAAGAGCTGGGCGGTCAGAGCCCGGCTGCCAAAACGGTTCTCGATGACGCCGGGAACGTCGGAAGGCACACGAAACAGGGACCTTTGGCCCTGCATGAGGGACTGAAGTCCCTGGTGCGGTGGGCTGCCGTGCTCAAAGATCGAACCATGCCGGTCAGGTCTGCTTTGCGATCGCTGGTGGGTCGCCGTGACGAGACGTCCGGAAGCAGCGCCGATGCTCAGGTCGCCGCCAAGGTTGAGGGGACCGGCGCCCCTGGCGCGACCCGTTCGCAGAGACGAGAGATGAGTTCGTTGCCACCAGGCGACCAGTCGCGCTGGAACACGCCGGGGCCGGGCGGACCACCCCAGCAGTCGGGTCCCTCGAACCGCTCACGCTCGATCGTCATCGCGCTCTGGGTCGGCGCCTTGTTGGTGTTCATCGCCCTGTTGGTGGGCTCGCGCTCGACGACGACTTCCTCCCCCGAGTCGATCACCTACTCGACCATGCTCTCCAAGGTGTCGGCGGACTCCGTCAAGAGCGTCCAGATCAACCAGAACAGCGGCGTGATCGACGGCACGTTCAAGGACGGCAAGTCGTTCACCGCCCAAGGCCCACCTGGGGGACTGCCCGGCGCCGACATCGTGCTCTTGGACCAGCACCACGTCGAGAGGAACTACGTCTCCACCGCCTCGAGCATCTGGCCCACGATCATCACGTGGGGGATCCTCATCGGGCTCTTCGTCGTGTTCTGGATCTGGATCGGCCGGCGCAGCCGCTCTCAGATGGCCGGGCTCACCAGCTGGAGCAAGAGCGGAGCCAAGGTCCACGTCACCGAGCGGCCCTCGACGACCTTCGCGGACATCGCCGGCTACGACGGCGTCAAGCAGGAGATCGCCGAGCTGGTGGACTTCTTGAAGAACCCCGAACGGTTCGAGGGGATTGGTGCGCGCATCCCCAAGGGCGTGCTGCTGGTGGGCCCACCGGGCACCGGCAAGACCTTGGTGGCCCGGGCGATCGCGGGCGAGGCCGAAGTGCCCTTCATCAATATCACCGGCTCGGAGTTCATGGAGATGTTCGTCGGGGTGGGTGCGGCGCGGGTCCGTGACCTCTTCAAGACGGCGCGTCAGGACAAGCCTTCCATCATCTTCATCGACGAGATCGACGCCATCGGCCGCAAGCGCGGCACCGGTCTGGGGGGTGGCCACGACGAGCGCGAGCAGACGCTCAACCAGATCCTCTCGGAGATGGACGGCTTCGAGGCGGCCGAGGGCATCATCGTTATGGCCGCTACCAATCGCCCCGACGTCCTCGATCCGGCCCTACTGCGGGCCGGACGCTTCGACCGCCAGATCGTGGTGCCACTGCCGACCCTTGAGGAGCGCCTGGCCATTTTGCGGGTGCACTGCAAGGGCAAGCGGATGTCCTCCGACGCCGACCTCGAGACGATTGCCAAGGGGACACCGGGCATGAGCGGGGCCGACCTGGAGAACCTGGTGAACGAGGCGGCCCTGATCGCCGTGCGACGGGGAAGCGTCCAGGTCGAAAAGCCCGACCTCGAGGCCGCCCTCGACCGGGTGCTGCTCGGCCTCAAGCGCACGTCATTGGTGCTCAGCGCAAAGGAGAAGCGGATCGTGGCCTTCCACGAGGCAGGCCATGCGCTGCTCGCTCACCTCCTGGCGGACGCGGACCCGGTCCACAAGGTGACGATCCTGCCGACCGGGATGGCGCTCGGTGCCACCCAGCAATTGCCCGACGAGGAGCGCCAGCTCCAACAGCGGCCCTACCTCGACGACGCCCTGGCCGTGCGTCTGGGTGGGCGCGCCGCCGAGGAACTGGTGTTCGGCGTGCCATCGACCGGCGCTTCGGACGACCTCACCGCTGCGACCGATCTGGCCGGGCGCATGGTGCGCGAGTGGGGGATGTCCGACGTGATCGGCAAGATGGCCTGGGGTTCACGGGGACCCGTGTTCCTCGGTGAGGACCTGATCCACACGCGTGACTACTCCGACGAGACGGCGCGGCTCATCGACGAGGAGGTCTCGCGTATCCTCGACGAGCAGGCGCAGCGTGCACGACGGGTGCTCTCGGAGCACCGGGAGGCGCTGGACGCGCTCGCCACCGCTCTCATGTCCGAAGAGAGCCTCGATGGGGACCAGATCGGCCGGATCGTCGACGACGCCGAGAAGGGCGTCAGGCGAATACCCGCCGTCGGTGCATGAGCAGCACACTGTTGGTTGGATCAGGTAGCTCCGAGATAACGCGACCTGACGTCGAGATAACGCGACCTGACGTCCAGAACCAAGGCGAACGGGTGTGGCCATCTCAGCGTGCTGGTGGACGCCCACTGCGGGGGGCCTGCCTTCGGCTCCTCCGTCTAGTCCATCTAGGTCTCGTCCGGGGCACGCCTGAGAGGGGATAGGTCGAATCCTTCGCGAGTGCGGGGAGGGCGCCCAGATCTCGCGTAGAGACACCTCCAGCACAGAGAGTCCTGTCGAACGACCAGACTGTCGACGTTGAAAACGGGTCAGTGGCGTCCATGAGCCGGACCCCTGCTTGTTTCCACAAAGTCGCCCTCGCCCATGACCACCGACCCCACGACGACCATAAATGGACGCCAATGGAGCGCGGGCGTCGTATGAACGAGGCGTTGGGACACTGATGGAGTTGAAACGGCTTGAGGTCGGACTGCTGACCTGGAGGCAAAATACCTCCGATGCCGTAGAATTCGGCACGTGTACAGCGAGATCGCCCGCAACAAGCGGCGGAGTGTGGCGTTCATCGTCGTGTTCTTTCTCATCTGGATGGGGGTCGGCGCGGTCCTGGGGCTCCTCTTCGCCGCCTTCTATCATCCGATCAACCCCAACACCGGCGCAGCGACGAGAACGGGGGACTCGCCGATCTTCGTCGGCATCGTCATCTTCGCCGTCCTGGCCTTCTTCGGCTTCCTTTATTCGATCAGGTCGGGAGCGTCTCTGGTCCTGCGCGTGGCCCGTGCCAGGCCGGTGAATCAGTCCCAGTACCCGCAGCTCTACGACCTGGTGTCGGCACTCGCCATCGGAGAAGGTATCCCGGCGCCCGCCATCTACGTCATAGACGACCCGTCGCCAAACGCCTTCGCCACTGGGGTGAGCCCTGACAAGGCCTCCATCACGTTCACGACCGGTTTACTCCAGATTATGAACCGAGAGGAGTTGGAGGGCGTCATCGGCCACGAGATGAGTCACATCAAGAATCACGACATCCGGCTGCTGCTCGTGGTGGGCACCATGATCGGGATGGCGGCCCTCCTGGCAAGCATTCTGTGGAGGAGCGCGTTTTTCGCTGGCGCGGGACGGGGCGGGAGGAATTCCGGTGTCCTGATCCTTGTCATCTTCTCCGCTGGCGCTCTGCTGGCCATCGTCGGCTTCCTGGTGGGTCCACTGATCCGTCTGGCACTTTCCCGGCGCCGGGAATCGCTGGCCGATGTCAGCGGGGTGGAACTGACCCGGAACCCCGCCGGCCTGCTCGGTGCTCTCCGAAAGCTGCAGCAGAACGACAAGCCGTTCGCCAATTTCAATCACGCCACGGCCGCCATGTGCATCGACGATCCGTTGCAGCACCACGAGACCTGGTACCACCATCTTTACGACACCCACCCTCCCATTGAGGAGCGGATTGCTGAGCTCGAGAAGATCGCCTCGGGTCAGTCAGTCTGACCGGAGGCGCAGCCACTCGACGATCTCAACTGGCCGTCGGCGACCCCCCGGGGGCTGCCGACGGCGGCAGCCCCTCAGGACCAGCGGCAAGCGGGGGCCCCGAGGGTGCGGGGCCGGCCACACCTGGCCCAGGACCGGAGAAGTTCACCTGAGGCACGGCGCGGTCCTCCTCGTCGGCAGCAAAGAAAGCCACCGCCTTGAAGCCGAAGGGCCCGGCGACAAGATTGCGCGGAAAAGTTTGAAGCGCGATGTTGTAGTCCCGGGCGCTGGTGTTGTAGTAGCGGCGGGCGTACTCGATCTTGTCCTCGGTGGCAGTCAAGGTTTCTTGCAGTTGGAGGAAGCTCTCAACCGCCCGTAGCTGGGGGTAGTTCTCGGCCACTGCGAACAGCGATCGCAGTGCTCCGGACAACGCGTTCTCGGCCGGCGCTATTTGGTTTGGGTCGCCCGTCGCTCCGGCGGCAACTGCATCGGCCCGAGCCTTGGTCACCGCCTCAAAGGTCCCCTGCTCGTGGGCGGCGTAACCTTGCACTGTCGAAACCAGATTGGGGATGAGATCGTGGCGGCGCTTCAGTTCGACGTCGATCTCGGACCACGCTTCCTGAGTCCGGTTCCGCTTCTTGACGAGGCCGTTGTAGGCGGCCCACAAGCCGAAGGCCAGGAGTACGACGATGACGACGATGACGATGATCAGGACCATTGTGGAGTGAACCTCCTGGCAACTTCGCTGTTACGAAGTCTACCGGGGTAGCCACTCACCGGCCATAGCCCGGTCCCGCGCCCGTTCCTTCAGTTGGTTCACAACTTGAGTGCGTGCGCAAGAAAGACCTACCCACGGTACTTCTCGAGGCTTTCGACACTTCGAGGCTGAATTGGTTCCGTGCGGCATTGGTTCCGGCGCTGGTAATGAGGCCAGCAGTGGTGTCGGGCGGGGCGCGATTATCTCCTCGGACTGGAGCGGTCCCCTGGTCGACGTCGTTTCCAGCGCGTGAAGAACCCGTCGTGGCGCTCCTTCGGATGGTGGATGTGGATCACCCCGGTCGGCCCAGACGTGGAAATGCGAAGTACCGGCCCCCCGATGCTGGGTGCAGACAATGATTCAAGTCGGAGGTTTCCCGACCCTCCGACAATTTGCACCGCCACCCCCCGGGGGACGAGGACGTCGATCGAACCCCAAGTTTCTAGGTGGAGGTTGATCTGACACGAGTCCCAGCTGGCGGCGGTGAGATCGACCAGCGCCGCCCCGAAGCCGGTGCGAATCGTCGTGTCAGCGGCCAATTGCCAGCCAGAACCAAGCCGAAGACCGCCGTCTGCCGCCAGCAGCATGAGTGGCGTGGTAAGCCGCCGCGTGGCAGGCGTGAGCCGAACCAACGGTGGCAGCTCCAGCATCGCTGCTTCGAGATCAGCGTGACCGGGAGCGACCAAGACCTTCTCCAGAAGTTCGGAGAAGCGCTCAAGCGACAACTCTCCGGTGCTGAACGAGTCGTGAAGCCGGCCAATGGCCGCGACTCGATCGTCTTCGTCGATTCGACCGATGGCTGCTGCAACCGAGAGACCTTCGTTCACGGACACCATCTTGGCCGCGATTTCCCTAGCTGCAGGTAGGCCACACCGCGGCGACTCGTAGTGGATCGCGGTAGTGAGGGACGAACGCAGAGGACGGGTGGAAACTGGATGGAGTGGCCCGGAGGGAGACCATGACATCGTAGGACTGATTCCATGCTGCCTTGGGACACAGTAATGACGACCTTCCTCAGCTTCCCGACGCAGATAGCCCGGGCCTGGGCTCTCGGGCTTGCCGGAGGATCAGCTCGACCGTCTCGTCGGGAAGTGGGGGCCGTCCAGCCCATCGATGCGAGCGAGTGCGTCCGCTTTGTCTATCCAGTGCGCACCGACAGGGGGATCGGGTGTCGGTCCAGCGAGGACGTCCCTGTTCATCGACAAGACGTTGCGGTACCCACAAGATCTCAGCGGCATACCATCACCGACAGCGCAATGGGGACTTCAGCTGTCCGATTCAGGGGTCATGGTCGCCTGCGGGCGACTAGTTGCTGGTAGCGCCCTGTGGAGGAGCGCACCGACGAGGGGCTCCGCCGTGACGTCGGTTTTTTCGGCCTGCTCTGGATCTCGGCCGGGACGACGCTTGGCTCGGGTTGGCTCTTCGGGGCCTTTGTCGCGGTCACGATCGCCGGGCCCGCTGCGCTCATCGGCTGGTTGCTGGCAGCGGTCTTGATGGCCCCCCTGGCCCTCGTCTACGCAGAGCTGGGCGCGATGTTCCCCGAGAGCGGAGGCCCGGGTCGCTTCACCCACCACGCGTTCGGGAGCCTGGCGGGTGCGACATTCGGCTGGTTCGCGTACGTCCAGGCGGCGACGATCGCCCCGATCGAGGTACTCGCCGCCATCGAGTATCTGTCGACCAATTCCTGGGCCAGCGGCCTGTACAACTCGAGCAGGGGGACCCTCAGCGCCTCGGGCTACGTGGTGGCCGTCGCGCTCATGGGCATCTTCGTCGCGCTGAACCTCCTCGGCATCCGCCTGCTGGCCCGGACCAACTCAGCGATCACCGTATTCAAGCTCGCGATCCCCTCCCTCACCGCCGTGGCTCTGATCCTGGCCGGCTTCCACCTTCACAATTTCACCGCCGCCGGCGGCTTCTTCGTGCACGGCGGCGCCGGGCCCGTCCATGCCATCCTCAGCGCCATCACGGCCGGTGGCATCGCTTTCGCCCTCATGGGCTTCGAGGGGGCGCTGCAGGTTGGCGGCGAGAGCACCCACCCCCAGCGGGACCTCCCACGGGCTGTGTTCGGAGCCTTCCTCGTCTGCACGACGATCTACATCGCGGTCCAGGTTGCCTTCATCGGCGGCCTCCCGCCCCCCCTCTTGTCGCATTACACCAGCTGGACGGGGCTGGCGACAGCCCCGCAGCTCTCGAGGGCGCCCTTCTTCGCTCTGGCCAGCCTGGTCGGCCTGGTCTGGCTGGCCTGGATCATGCGCGTCGATGCCGTGGTCTCGCCCGCCGGGACCGGGATGCTCTATCTGACAGGGGCATCGAGGCTCAGTTTCGGGCTCAGCAAGGACGGGTTCGTGCCCAAGCTCTTCTTGGTCGAGGACGAGCGCACCGACGTCCCACTCTGGGGGGTGACCATGTCCGGGGCGCTCGGCCTGCTATTCCTCCTCCCCTTCCCGAGCTGGAACAAACTCGTGAGCGTGGTCACCGGCGCCGTCGTCCTCATGTACGCGGGCGCACCCCTGGCTCTCGGGTCCCTTCGGCGATCGCGGCCTGAACTGGACCGGCCCTACCGGCTCCCGGCGGCTGGCCTCCTCAGCCCGGCATCCTTCGTCTTCGCTACCTTCATCGCCTACTGGTCGGGTTGGCAGACCATCTCGACACTGATGATCGCCCTCATTCTCGGCTACGGCCTCATGGGCTTGGCTCGCTGGCTCCACCTGGACCTCGACCCGCCACGAATCGAATGGGCTTCAGCCTGGTGGCTCTTCCCCTATCTGGTCGGGCTTTCGATCGTCTCCTACCTCGGCAACTTTGGCCGCGGTGGCATCCTGGGCGGGGCCGGGCCCTTCAAGGACATCCTCCTGGGCGGCCGTGGTGTGATCCCGCTGTGGTGGGACATGACCTGCCTGGCCGTACTCAGCCTGGCGATCTACGCCGGCGCGATGGCCCAAGGAGGTCGAGCTCGCTTGCCGGAGGCCCCGGTCAGCGCATTGGCTACCTGACGAGGTCCCAGACGGGGAGCTCGCCTCAGCCAGATCGTTTGGCGGAGTGATGGCTACGGTGAGGCCGGCACACGACGATCTTCGGGGTGACCCACGACGAGGCCGTGGCCAGCGCAGCCGACCGAGTCGTTCACGTGGTGAACGGCAAAGTCGTGACCTGACTAAGCGCGATCTGCCCGGGTCGAAAAGGGTCGAGTCGTCGAGGGTAATGACCCCCCAGCCCTTCTTGCGGTCTTCTTCTCGGGTGTCGTCAAGGTCCTCTCGAATCGCAATTGAGACAGTCCCTAGGAGCTTCTCACCGAGCCGTTCGATGTGGTCGGCTGAATAATGGCTATTGGGCGATGAGTACTGTCCAGGTAAGGACTGTGCCCCCGGACGGTACCTCCTCAAGCGACATCATGCCCTGGAATTTCTCCGCCCTGCGGCGAAGGTTCGACAGTCCGAGGCCCTCGTGGTCAGCCGTCGCCGCCGCGCCCATTCCGACGCCGTCGTCAACGACGGTCAGCCGACACGTGTCCTCGTCGACGCTGATTTCGACCGTCACCGTGGTGGCGCGTGCGTGCTTCTCCACGTTGGTGAGAGCCTCTCGAATCGTTGCCAACAGATTCTCGACCACGAGTCCGGTGATGACGGTGTCAACGGGCCCAGCGAAGCGTAGCTCGACGTCGAAGCTGATCACGTCATGGAGCTCCTCCACCAGCATCCGGACGTCGTCGCGCACACCGCGGCTCGTCTCGCGCATCCCCAACTCGTAGACGGTCGACCGCACCTGGGTGATGACGTCGTCGAGCTCGAGCACGGCTTTGCCGATCTGGCCGGCAAGACCTGCGGGCACTCGCGCCGCAACTCCCTGCAACGTCAGACCCAGGGCGAACAAGCGCTGGATCACGGTGTCGTGCAGGTCCCGCGCTACCCGGTCCCGGTCCTCGTAGACGATTGCTCGGCGGACGCGGTCGTGGAGGCGTGCGTTCTCGATGGCGATTCCGGCGGCAACCGAGAGCGCCTCGACGAGGGCAGCGTCGTCGTCGGTGAATTCTGACCATCCGATCTTGTCCGTCAAATAGAGATTGCCGTAGACCTCGTCGCGTACCGTGATCGGTACGCCCAGGAACGAGGTCATGGGCGGATGGTTGAGTGGGAAGCCGAAGCTCTCGGGGTGCTGGCCGATCTCGCGGATCAGAACGGTCTGGGGGTCTGAGATAAAGAGACCGAGCACCCCCCGGCCCTTCGGCCTGGTACCGATCGCCGCCTCCTGCTCGGGCGACAACCCAACCGTAATGAATTCGGACAGCGAACTCTTGTCCTCGTCCAGGACGCCCAGCGCTCCATAGTGGGCGCCGGTCATGGCGCACGCCTCCTCGACTACGTGACGCAGGACGTCGGGAAGCTCCAGGTTGGATGCGATCAGGAGCGTCGCCTCGTGCACCCTACGCAACTTGGCGGGATCCTCGATTGAGCGAGAGAGCACCTAGCAGAATCTACCCCCATTGAAAACTGGGTGCAGCGGCCGCCCGGGGTAGCCGATCACCGCAAGAGCTGGCACAATCGCGCGCAGTGAGGGTGTTCTTGCTCGATGATCACAAGGTCGTTCGCGCCGGTCTTCGGACATTCCTCGAGTCCGCCCAGGACATCGATGTGGTCGGCGAGGCGGGCACGATCGAGGAAGCCCTTGCCCGCATCCCAGCGACGCAGCCGGACGTGGCCATCCTCGACATCCGGCTTCCCGACGGCAGCGGGGTGGAAGCCTGTCGCGAGATCAGGTCGAGGCAGCCTCAGGTCGCGTGTCTGATGCTGACCTCATATGCCGACGACGAGGCGATGATGGCGTCGGTCATGGCGGGTGCCGCTGGCTACTTGCTCAAGAACGTCGCCACTGTCGACCTCGTCGACGCCATCCGGCGCGCGGGGGCCGGGCAGTCTCTGTTGGACCAGGCCCTGACCGAGCGGGTGGTGGCGCGCATGCGAGAAGGGCAGAGTGCTGACCCTCGGCTGACCAGCCTGACTCCCCAGGAGCGGCGGATCCTCGATCTGATCGCGGACGGCTGCAGCAACCGCCAGATCGCCGACAAGATGTACTTGGCCGAGAAGACGGTCAAGAACTACGTCTCGAACATCTTGGCGAAACTCGGCATGGAGACACGGACCCAAGCCGCCACCTTCGCAGCGCGGCTCGAGGAACGCGCGGCGTACGACGCCCGCACCCACGCCAGCGGCACCTGAGAACCGATCACGGTTCTGGTTCGGGTCACTCGCCTTCGCTGGGAACGCAGTCCAAGCTCATCCCGAAGTCATCCAACGCCATCTCGAGTCGTGCCCGCTCTCGACCCGGCTCGTCAAACCTAGACGGGTCGGTCGTGATGCCAACCGCTGACGCCAGCCGCATCAGGGCGACGTCGTAGCTCACCTGGCGTGCCAGAAGGACCGCCACCGGGTCAGAGACCTCGTCCGGACGGAGGGTGTGCTGCAGCTCGTTCCGTTGCCAAAAGGCCAGGTTGAAAGCATCATGCCGGTCGTCTCCGGGTCCGAGGAGCGATTCTCCGAGCGCCGCCCACAGGAGCTGCGTGTACATCGACACTCGACCGTCTCTCAGGCTCGGCCACCAGCCGGGCCAGCGAGGCAACCACCCTGACCGAAATCAGACGCACGTTGCAACGAGGGGTCGAAAACGACTTTCGTCGCGAGCGGCGGCAACAGATAAGACGGGAGTGGATCGCAGCGTCGGGGTGGCCGCATCCACCTCCAGCGCTTCCGGCTACTCATCGGACTCTCCTTTCGCTGGAACCTGAACTCGGTCTGGTTTTTCGTTTCGCCGTCAGATTGCTCCCACTGGCCACCCCTCTCCAGGGCCGGATGTCACATTGGGGCTGTTTCCCTCTTCCGGACACTTCCGACACGCCGCGGTCCGTAGGGACGTTGGACGCTATCGGTGCACTCTGGCGTCGCAGAGCATCGGATAGGAGTCGCTGCCACGCGACTGCGCGCTCCCATCGAGCCCCTCAGGTTCCCGGCCTGAGCTGCCGCCCAGTGCTTTTGGGCTCTGTGCTCACGCATGAGCTCTCCCATGCGGGGTGCGCGGGAAGTACGTAGAGCCCGAGTTCCCAGGCGAAGAGAGCGAGGATCAACACGACGCTCCTGTTGAGGCCGACCTCGATTCCATCGAAGGTGTCCAGCCGGATGTCCTGTTTCATGGTTCACAGTGCCGCCGCACGGCCTCGCTTGACCAGGGTCCCAAGTCACCGGGACTAGGGCCAAAGGTCACGGAGCCTTTCCCTAGCGATCGGATTGGCGATTACGAGCAATGACAAAAGAAATGGCCCGACAACCCGAATGCCGGGGACGATCAAATCCTCGCGGGGGCACCTCCTCGGCTGATCGAGCACAACCCAGGGGACCTATGACCCTGGTGGGCGACGATTGTGTCGCATAGAAGAAAGGCACCATGTCGAAGTGCGTGAGAGGAGCGACGAGTTTGGGGCTGGGCGCTCTCACGCTGTTACTCCTCGTGAACGCATCCGTGGGGGTGCCCGGCGCGGATGCAGCATCGAGCGGCCAACCGGCCTTCTACACCTGGCAAGCGCCGGGTGATGCGGCGACGGCAGGTCAGAAGGTAATTGCCCTCACCTTCGACGACGGACCCGGACCGTACACCCCACAGGTTCTCTCCATGCTCGAGCACTACCAAGTGCCGGCCACCTTCTTCGAGATCGGCGAGGAAGTGGCCGCCTATCCGCAGTACTCGAAGATGGTGACGGCCGCAGGGTTCCCGGTTGAGGACCACACCTGGAGCCATCCCGACCTCACCACGATCCCAGCCTCGAGTGTCGCGGCCCAGATCGATATGACCCAGGCCGAGATCCAGGCCGTGACAGGCACGACGCCCCAGTGCGTGCGCCCGCCCTATGACGCATGGAACTCCACCGTCTTGAGCACGATCGCAGCCCGGGGGCTCACAACCATGAGTTACTCAGTCGATCCCATGGACTGGAGCCTTCCTGGTGTCCAGACGATCGTGAACAGGGTGGTCGGCGCCGCGTTCCCACGCGCCGTGGTCGACATGCACGACGGTGGGGGTGACCGTTCGCAGACGGTCGCTGCCCTCCCGCAGATCATCACCGAGCTCAGGGCACAGGGCTACACGTTCGTCTCGATCTGCGGGGGCAGCGCGTTCGGTCCCCAAATCAGCGCGACCTTCGGTTTTGGCGATGCCCCCACCCCGGGCGCGCCGGTGACGTCGAACCAGCCCCTGGCCGGCATAGCGGCAGAGGGTGCCAGCGGCTACTGGGAGGTGGCTGCCGACGGCGGCGTCTTCTCCTTCGGTGACGCCAGCTTCTACGGCTCCATGGGTGGCAAGGCGCTCAACGAACCCATCGTGGGCATGGCGGCCAGCCCCAACGGCGGTGGCTACTGGGAGGTGGCAGCCGACGGCGGCGTCTTCTCCTTCGGTGACGCCAGCTTCTACGGCTCCATGGGTGGCAAGGCGCTCAACGAACCCATCGTGGGCATGGCGGCCAGCCCCAACGGCAGCGGCTACTGGGAGGTGGCAGCCGACGGCGGCGTCTTCTCCTTCGGTGACGCCAGCTTCTACGGCTCCATGGGTGGCAAGGCGCTCAACGAACCCATCGTGGGCATGGCGGCCAGCCCCAACGGCAGCGGCTACTGGGAGGTGGCAGCCGACGGCGGCGTCTTCTCCTTCGGTGACGCCAGCTTCTACGGCTCCATGGGTGGCAAGGCGCTCAACGAACCCATCGTGGGCATGGCGGCCAGCCCCAACGGCGGCGGCTACTGGGAGGTGGCAGCCGACGGCGGCGTCTTCTCCTTCGACGTGCCGTTCTACGGCTCGCGTGGCGGCCAATCGTCCGTCGACCGGTTCTTCGCGATCGCAGCGACGCCCGGCGGTGGCTACCTCCTGGCCGGTCAGTACCCGGCCGACTAGGCACGACGAAAGGAGGGTTCGCCGCGAGGTCCAAGATCCTCGAGGCTGAGGTCCAGCTCAAGCATGGCCCAGCCGTGCGGGAACGTCGGGCAAGCTCCCGGCAAAGATCCTCCGGCAAAGCCAGGCCGGTTCACTCTGTGCTTTGCGATGGCCAAAGTCCCGATGAGTGCACGGCTCCGGCTGGCTCTTGCCTGGGTGCTCCTCGTCTGGCGTCGCGATGAGGTGTGTCAGAGCACTTGGCAGTGCGTCCCATCTCCGGCAGCGGCGTGGCAGAGGGCGGTACAAGAAGGGACCTGGGGCCCTTTTCGGGTGGCGTGCGGCGGATGAGGATGCGGTACATGAAGCAGGCACTGGACGGCCGACACCTGTCAACCGTCTCGGCCGTGCTTGTCCTGGCTGTCTGTGCCGCGTCGTGCGGCTCGCCGCCTACCAAAGCCCCGCGGCACACGACGACCACCACGAGCACGCGCCGGACCACGAGCACCACCTCGACCTCGGCGGCTCCCTCCACGACGATGACATCTCGCCCCACAGTGCCTGCTAGATCTCCTGTGCCAACCGGCTTCGAGCCGGGATCTGTCACCTTCGTCTCGGCGACCACTGGGTTCGTCATCGGCATCGACTCGACGTGCGCTGGCGGGTCATGTGTCGCCCTGGTCCGGACGAGCGACTCGGGTGCGAATTGGGTCTCACTGCCCGCGCCGCCGGCCGCCTACGTGAATGGCTTCGGGACCAGTGCCACCGCGCCTGCCGTGAGCGAGGTCCGCTTCGCCGACTCCCTAGATGGGTGGATCTACGGTCCGTCACTCTTCGCCACCCATGACGGCGGGGCCACGTGGCAGCAGCTCGATCTCGGGGGGTCGGTGGTGGCCCTCGAAACGTCGGGGGGCTTTGTCGATGCCCTGGTCTCGCCCTGCAGCACCCAGGAGACTTGCAGCGGGACCCTCCGGCTCGAGCAGGCTCCCGCCACGGGCGGGTCGTTCACGACAGTACTCACCGGACCGACCGTACAAAGCTCGAGTCAAGAGGTACATGCCCTGTCACTCCACGCCCCGGTGGGATTCGTGAACCTGAGCGGGGTGGGCAGCCCGCAGTCCGGCTTGTGGGCCACGCTGAGCTTGGCGAACCCGCGCGGGTGGAACCCCTTTCCGAACCCCTGTGCCGTCTCGGTCGAGTACTCCCTCGACGCGTTCGTGGCCCCGGACGTCACCAGCCTCTACTCGCTGTGCGGCGGTGAGGGCGCCGCCGGCAGCGTGACCAAGGAGATCGTCAAGACCATGAGCGGCCAGAGCGCCGTGGTGGGGCAGCCCCCGCTTGGTGGCGACCCCGAGGCGTTGGCCGCCACCTCCTCGGGCACACTGGTCGTCTCGGCCGCCTCGGGTGCCAGCGAGCTGTACCGGTCGATCGACGGCGGGGTCACCTGGAGCACGATGACGTTCAACGACGGAGGCATCGGCTTCAACGACCTCGGATTCACGACCTCGACACAGGGTGTGGTGATCCACGGCCTGCCAGGCCCTCCCGCCAACTACACCAGCCAGCTGCTGATGACCTATGACGGCGGGGCGACCTGGCATGCGGTGCCGATCGGCTGATCTCGCACGCGACGGCGCGCCCGCACACCGATCGCTCTTGAGGCTGCAGGGGACCAATTATTGGAGAGCGGCATGCCTGGGGACTTGAATTGGTCGATCCCGATTCTGTCGGTCCTATATGAACGCGTCTGAGGGAAGCGTCCACAGGCGTCGCGAAGTAGGATGTTCGGGACCTGAGCGAAGTACGTCGGGCGTGAACGGTCCCGCCCGAATCGGTGTCCCGTGAGCGCGCGTTCCCCAGAGTTGACCGACGCATCATCGCGTGCCAGTCAGCGCCGACCAGCTGATGGACAACTTACGCGAGATCGAGTCTCGGATTATCGGTGGGGACTCGTTACAACGCGCACAAGATCGAGCAGGCGACCGCCATGGCGGCGCAATCTTGCGTTCCTTGATTGACCGCCGCGAGGAGTACTACACCGCGGCCCTCGAATCCCTCGGCTAGTGGCTGGGTGAGGGCGTTCGGCTCCTTGGAGTCAGCGGCGAAGTGGCGCCTGAGGACCTAGCCCGGATCATGAATTTCCGAAGCTCATCGGCGCCCAGGACGATGAACGGGAACGGGATCAGCAGCAGCAGATCGCGCGCGGGCGGAACCGCAGTACCGAGCAGCGCCTGAAACGGCGGCGTCAGCACAAACACGGCAGCGATGGCAAGCTCGCCCGCGATCGCCCACAGCAGGTAACGGTTGCTGAACGCTCCGACCGAGCGCAGCGACGCCCGCTGAGTGCGCACAGCGAAGGCTGTGCCGATCTGCCCGAAGATGACCCCAAGGAAGGTCATCGTCGTCGCCTGCTGGTAGGCATGGTGGAAGCGGGTGTGGGTACCGGTCGGGTCGCCGGAGTGCCAGCCGGCCTGGGTGAGCACGTAGAAGAACCCGGCGAGCGAGAGGAGCGAGACGATCAGGCCCAGAAATAGCCAGGCGCGGATCAGCATTGGTCGGCGGATCAAGCCTTCGGACTGGCGGCGCGGGGGGCGATTCATTATCCCGGGCTCGGGCGGGTCACGGCTCAGCGCGAGCGAGGGGAGCGTTTCGGTGCCGACGTCGAAGGCGAGCAGCATGAGCACCGGGAACGGCAGCGGCACGGCGCCGCCAGCCAGTGCGAAGACCAAGAACGGGAGTGTTTCAGGCGTGGCGTGGGCGAAGATGTAGATGATGAACTTGCGGATGTTGTCGTAGACGACGCGTCCCGCCTCCACAGCGGTCACGATTGTGGCGAAGTTATCGTCGGTGAGGACCATCGTCGAGGCTTCGCGCGCGACGTCGGTGCCTGTTTTGCCCATCGCTACCCCGATGTCAGCCTGCCGGAGCGCTGGCGCGTCGTTGACGCCGTCACCCGTCATCGCAATCACATGACCGTCGGCCCGGAGCGCCTCGGCGATCTGCAGCTTGGCCTCGGGCGAGGCGCGCGCGAACACCACCTCTCGGTTGCCAGAGATGGCCCGCTCGATTTCTTGCTCGCTGCGATGGTCAAAGCGATCGGCGTCGATCACCAGCGGGTCCTCCCCGCCGATGCCGACGCGCCGCGCGATCGCCGCGGCCGTCAGCGGGTGGTCGCCGGTGATCACGATGACGCGGATCCCAGCGGTGTGGCAGCGGGCGATCGCGTCGGCGGCCTCGGGCCGTGGCGGATCGAGCATCGTCACGAGTCCGACGAAGCACAGCCCCTGCTCGGCCGCCTCGCGTGCTGGCGCCTCGGCCGTCGGCGGCAGCGACCGTCGAGCGAACGCGAGCACACGCAGTCCCTGGCTGGCGTAGTCGGAGACCCGCTTGGAGATCTGCTGGCGGTGTGACTGCTCCAGTGCCGCCTCGGTGCCGTCGCTTTCGAGAACCGTCGTGCAGGCCGGTAGCACGGACTCGGGCGCGCCCTTCGTGTGCAACCAGTTGAAGCCTTCGCCGGCGTCGAGGGTGCTCATCAGCTTGCAGTGCGCGTCGAAGTTGTACTCGTGGCGGCGGGACCGTTCACGCCGGTCGGCCTGGACATCGCCTCCCAGTGCCCGTGCGGCCTGCAACACCGCGATCTCGGTCGGGTCGCCAGACGGCTCCTCCTGGTGATCCAGGCGCGCGTTGCTACAGCTCTCGGCGGTCTCAATCAGAGCGCGCAGCGGCGCGTGCGGATCGGTCTCGGGCGTCCCTACGGCGTCGAGCTTGATCTCCCCGGCGGAGGTCCAAATCGCGACGGGGTGCATCCGGTTCTCAGTTAACGTCCCCGTCTTGTCGGTGCAGATCACGTCCGTGCTGCCGAGCGTCTCGACCGAACTCATGCGCTTCACGACCGCCCCGCGCCGAGCGAGGATCGTTACCGCCACGGCGAGTGACAGGGTGATCACTGGAAGTAGCCCCTCGGGAACCATGCCAGCCAAGAGGCCCACTGCAAATGTGATGGCGCTCCTCGGCGACAGCCCCGTCAGGAGGATCGCCAGCGGGACAAATGCCATCGCCAGCGCAACTGCGACCTTGGCGATCAGCCACGAAACCCGGCGCACCTGTTGATCGAGCGGGCTGGGTTCCTCCTTGACTCCTTGCGAGAGCGCCGCGATCCGGCCCAGTTCAGTGTGCATGCCGGTGGCGAACACGACCGCCCGCGCATCGCCGCTCGTGCACATGCTGCCTGCGAACAGGAGTTCGCGCGATTGCAGGCGCGGACGGTGGCGGTCGTGGTACTCCGCCGAGCGCATCGCCGGGACGGACTCACCGGTGATCGTCGAGAGGTCGACCTCGACCGCGCCCGATATCAGCCGCATGTCGGCGGCGATCCGCTCCCCCTCCTCGACCAGGGCAATATCGCCGGGAACGAGTTCGGCGGCGTCGACCACCTTCGGGCCGCGGTCGCGCATGACCGTGACCTTCTGAGGTATGTACCCAGCAAGCGCCTCGACCGCCTTCTCCGCGTGGCGCTCCTGAACGAGGGCGACCCCTGCGTTCAGCACGATGATCAGCACCACCGCGACGCCAATCGTGATGCTGCCGACGATGAACGACAGCAGAGCCGCCGCCCACAGCAGCAGCGCCAGCGGGTGAGTGAACTGTCGTGCCAGCTCTCGCGGCCATTGTGCACCCCGCCGACGCTCGAGCTCGTTGGAACCGAACTGCATAAGGCGTCGCTGCGCCTCGCTGGAGCTGAGACCTTCCCCATGAGTCCTCAGCGAGCGCAGGAGGTCCTCAACTGCCTCGGTTGGATCCGACGGCGCCGCAGGCGTGGGCAATTGCTCGATCGTTTCAGTCATAAGACTCGTCCGAATACGACAGGGCGCACAGTAGAGCGAGCGCTGAGAAGACCGCCACGCTCAGCAGAGTCTCGCCGATGCCCGCGTTCGAAAGGTTGCGGCATCGAACCTCATTGGGGCAGTGAGGTCGACGTTACGAGCGCAACATCCGGTTTCCTTGGCGACGGTCCCCGACGGCACGGGGGGCAGGGCTCTTCAGCCCTGTGTAACGCTGCACCCAGGACCGATGACGGGATGGCACGAAAGCGGCAACCATGAATGCCAACGTGGGATACCGGATTGTCGTGCGCGGCCACCGCACGGGCCAGCCGGTGCGCGCCCGCCTTGTGCTTGAAGCGAGGGGATCTAGAGGCGGCGTGCCCTACCTGGTCCGTCGAGCCGACAGCGGTCACGAAAACCCCTTCTTCCCAGGTAGCGACGCTACCGTCGACCACGTCGACCGCGCCTGCTGAGCCAGGTGTCTGCTGAGCCAGGTGCCAGCTGAGACATGGCTGGCCGGGTCAGCCTCGGGCGAGGACGGCTTGCGCCGCCTCGAAGGCCTCTTTGACGTCGTGGAGGAGCTTCTGCACGCCCTCACGGAGGGTGTCGGCGTTGACCGCCGCGTCATGGCGGGCCTCGCCCAGTTTCGAGTAGGCCGCGAGATAGGCGTTCTCCGCGGTGTCGAGCTGTTTCGTCGCCCGCTCGCGGGCATCGAGCTTGGCCAGGTCGCCCTGCACCTTGAGCTCGTCGATCCGGGACCTCCACTGGTCCAACGCGCGGGTCATGGACTCGACCAACTGGGTCTTCTGTTTCTGCTGGGTGGTGTCGTCGCCTGCGTCCGGTGTCGTGTTTGACATAGCAAATCCACCTGTTCTGAGGTCGCTATCACAGCTGTAGTCTCGATCAGCGTGGATCCGATGCGGGCATGGAGATAGGGCCGAAGGTCACAGGGGATTCGCAGGCGTGGTGTTGATGGATTCCGCAATCGCAAGTTGGCGCCAGTCCAAGCGCCAACCGCGGTAAAGGACAAGAATCGTTGCCTGGATAGCTCGGCGTCAGTGATGCAGGTCCGTTTCGACCGACCCGTCTCCCCTCAGCGGAAGCAGCAAGACCGGGACCTGCACGGCGCCGAGTATTTGACGAACTATGCGTGCCTTTTCGGCCGTGCTGTCCTGCGACCAGCTGAGCACGACCAGGTCGGCGTCGTACTCGTGGCACACCTCCGCGACCTGAGTTCCCACGTGGCCGTGACGCAGCTCGATGCTGGCCTCGTGCTGGGGCAGGTGTTTGGAGAGGAACTCCTTACCTAGGATCGCGATGAGCTCCACGTCGGCTGCCAGGAGGGGCAGCAGTACCGCGAGCACGGGCTGGGTGGAGGCTTCGGTGGCCTCAAGGGGGATGAGGAGGCGTCGGATGACCCCAGGACAGACGAAGTCGGGGGGCACGATGACAACCGGCTTGGTGCTCCGTTCGATGATGTGCCTGGCCGTACTCCCAAGGAGGCGCCGGTCATTGGGCACTGCTTTGGTGCCGATAACTGCTGCTACCACATCGGGCGCTTCGACTGCGCTGAGGAGAGTCGGTTCGAGGGGTCCTGGGAGCAGGTGCATCGGAACGTGAGCGCGGTCGGTACGCGCTTTGACGGCTTCGTCGTGGGCCGTGGTGACGTGGATTGCCTCGACATCCGTACTGGTCAACGCTCCGATCCTGAGTGCAGTGTCGAGTACCGATTGGGAGGTCGGACTGGCGTCAAGGGCGGCGAGGACGGTGAAGCCGCAAGGCCGCGATGAGGCCAAAGTGGTGCTTGTAGTGCCTCTTGTACTCGGCGACGAGCCTTCAAATGTCGTCTGCAAGGCGAGAGCAGGTTGTCGAAGCAGTCCTCTCGGAGATGACGTCATCGAAGGCCTTCGCGTTTCGGGGAGCGACCCTGGGGTGAGGATCGTCTCGATGACGATTGAGCGAAGACCTCGTCGGGGCTGGCGACGAACTTCGGCTTACCCGATGCTGCGATGCACGAGAACAGAACACTGCGCGCTCGTGGCGCAGTGCTCGCTCACCGAACCCAACAGCATCCCGGTGAACTCACCATGGCCCCTGCTTCCCACGACGAGGAGATCTGCTCCCTTTGACGCCTCGATGAGAACGGGCGCCGGGTATCCGTTCACCAACCGTGGGTCGATAGCGAGCCTCGGATTTGTAGCCCGCACCTCTGTGACGATCGACTCTAGGGACTGACGCATATCCGCCTCGGGATCCCAGTCGTCG
This sequence comes from uncultured Acidimicrobiaceae bacterium, assembly GCA_963744935.1. GTDB lineage: Bacteria > Actinomycetota > Acidimicrobiia > Acidimicrobiales > RAAP-2 > Bog-473. The sequence goes on along the minus strand of CAVUVM010000006.1, from coordinate 309,803 downwards.
GGAAGTGGCACCACCCACGCATAGCTGGGCGGCCACTGCCACGCCATCACGATTTCGAGGGTGCTCCCGGTCAACTGTGCCTGACGGACAGCCCACGCCAGCGCGTCTCTGAGGACGATGAGCCGTCCACTCCCACGACGATCCGTCTACCACCTTCGGGCACCTCGGTTCTCATCGGCTCCTTCCTTCCGGCGGGCTGAACCCGCTCATTCGGCTTCATTTCAGTGTGAGGCGGCCCCTTGGCGCGCCGGCAGGGCCAGATGTCACATGGGCCCGGCGGGGATCGGGCCTCCAGCGAAGGGACCTTTGACCCTTCCTGCCTCTCCAGGTCGGGGCGAGAATTGATGACAGGCGCCGACTGGCGTGTGACAACGGAACGGAGTCCAAGGTGATCCTGACTGAGGAGAGGCAGTCGATTCCACGGGAGGCGGAGACACCGACACGAACCGAAGTCGTCGCGGGGGTCCGGTCCGCAGCCCGGCAAATCTGGTGCGAAGAGATCGTTCTCGGATTGCTGATCGACGTCACATTGGAGCCGGCCATCATCCGGCTCACGGGCCTTCTTGACCGATCGACCGGATCGAACCTCGCCGCGGTCGTCGCCGAGTGCATGGCGGAGGGAAGCCTGGACTTCGCGCTGGACACGACGGGCTTAGAGATCGATCCGTCGGGACCCGAGGTACTCGACCGTGTGCGGGCAGTGGTACACGAGCATGGAGGAAGGCTGTACACGGCAGGGATGCATGACCAGCCTTCACTAGACCATGCGACCTCCGCCGTCAGCGGCTGAGCCTGTACAACTGAAATGCCTGATGGTTCTGTGACTGTCGTGAGTGACGACCAGGGAAGATCTGCGCGGGTGGTCGAGACACACATCTCTGAACTCGTCTTCTATGGAGAACGGGTCTTCAAACTTCGAAAACCTGTTCGCCTCGGGTTCCTCGAGAGACCGGACTTGGCGCGAGTTAGAGCGCGCACGATTGGAGGTAGCGATGACCGTGACCAGTGACACCGCCGCAGGGACGAAGGTCTACGACGCGCCGGGGCGAGCGGGCAGTGTCGTGCCGTTGAAGCCTCGCTACGACAACTTCATCGGTGGCCATTGGGTGCCGCCCACCAAGGGCCAGTACATGCTGGACCTCTCACCGGCCAATGCACAGCAGTTCTGTGAGGTGGCTCGCTCCACGGCCGAGGACGTCGAGTTGGCCCTCGATGCCGCCCACGCGGCGAATACTGCATGGGGTGAGACATCCCTCACTGAGCGGGCCAGGGTCCTAAACCGGATCGCCGACGCCATCGAGGCCAATCTCGAGATGCTGGCGGTCGCCGAGACCTGGGACAACGGCAAGCCGGTTCGAGAAACGCTGGCCGCCGACATCCCCTTGTCTGCCGACCACTTCCGGTACTTCGCCGCCGAGGTCAGGGCCCTCGAGGGTTCGAGCACCGAGATCGACAAGGACACCGTCGCATACCATTTCCACGAGCCGCTCGGCGTCGTCGGCCAGATCATCCCATTCAACTTCCCGCTGCTCATGGCCGCCTGGAAGCTCGCTCCGGCGCTGGCAGGTGGCAACTGCACCGTGATCAAGCCGGCGTCCTCAACACCATGGTCGATCCTGAAGCTGGCCGAGGTCATCGCCGACGTCGTGCCCCCCGGAGTGATCAACATCGTCACCGGTCCCGGCGCCGAGATCGGGAAGGCCCTGGCCACCAACCGCCGGATCTCTAAGATCGCCTTCACCGGCGAGACGGTGACCGGGCGGCTGATCATGCAGTATGCGGCCGAGAACATCATCCCGTCGACGACCGAGCTGGGTGGTAAGTCGCCCAACGTCTTCTTTGCCGACGTCATGGCCGACGACGACGAGTTTCTTGACAAGGCGGTCGAGGGACTCGTCCTCTATGCCTTCAACAAGGGGGAGGTGTGCACCTGTCCATCTCGCGCGTTGATCCAAGAGTCCATCTACGACGAGTTCATGGCCCGCTGTCTCGACCGCATCGGGCGGATAAAGCAGGGCAATCCGCTCGACATCTCGACCCAGATGGGGCCCCAGAACTCCAGGCAGCAGCTGGACAAGATCATGTCCTACGTCGAAATCGGCCGCCAGGAGGGTGCGGAGTGCCTGATCGGTGGAGAGCGGCCATCGATCGACGGTGAGTTCGCCGACGGATACTTCTTTCAGCCGACCGTGTTCAAGGGCACCAACGAGATGCGGATCTTCCAAGAGGAGATCTTCGGCCCGGTCCTGGCGGTCACCACGTTTCGAGATGAGGCCGAAGCTCTGCAGATCGCCAACGACACGCTCTATGGGCTGGGAGCCGGTGTGTGGACGCGGGACGGCAACCGGGCGTATCGGATGGGCCGCGCGATCCAGGCTGGCCGGGTATGGACCAACTGCTACCACATGTACCCGGCGGGGGCAGCTTTCGGCGGGTACAAGATGTCCGGCGTGGGCCGGGAGCTCTACAAGCAGACGCTGACGGAGCATTACACCCAGACCAAGAACCTGCTCGTCAGCTATAGCAGCGCCCCGCAGGGGCTCTTCTAGACTCTCGCGACCGTGAGCGATTACCAAATGATCGCCAAGGTGATGGCGACGCCGGCCGCTCTCGATGCCATCGCCGACGTGTGGGCGCAGCACGGTCCGGTCATCTTCTACCAATCGGGAGGGTGCTGCGGAGGAAGCCTGCCGATGTGCTTCGAAGAGGGTGACTTTCGCGTCGGGGACAATGATGTCTTGCTCGGCTTCGTCGGCAGCGCCCCTTTCTACATTGACCCTCGCCAATACGAGAGGTGGCGCCACACGCAGCTGATCGTCGACCTTGCCGAAGGAGAGCCCGAGGGCTTTTCGCTCTCGCCGGCCTACGATCGATACTTCGTCACCAGATCACGGGTCTTCTCGTCCGAAGAGCTTCGTGCCCTAGGGGATGACGTAACCCTCGATCGGTGAACGAGCGAGGCGTCGATCATCCTACGCGAAGGCTGCGGCCATTCTGGCCAGCTGCCCGATCGTCGTGATGTCCCTTGACTCGACAGCCGGGCCAAAGGCGCAGGGCACCAACGTGTCCGTCGCTAGACGCCGGGCCACTCTGGCTGTTCTCTGCATCACTTTATTGCTCATAAGCCTCGACAACACGATTCTCAACGTTGCCCTGCCGTCGATTGTCCGCGGTTTGCACGCCACCTCGACGCAACTGCAATGGATCGTGGACGCCTTTGCCATCTTCTTCGCTGGCCTGCTCCTGACGTTCGGAGCGCTGGGCGATCGGGTAGGGCGCAAGTGGGTATTCATGGCTGGGCTCGTCGTCTTTGGCGCCGGGTCCGCCTTTGCGGCTTGGTCGGATACTCCGGACCGGCTTACCGCAGCGCGGGCCGTCATGGGAGTGGGGGCGGCTGCTCTGATGCCCTCCACGTTGTCGATCCTGACCAATGTGTTCACGGCCGACCGAGACCGTGCCCGTGCGATCGGAATATGGTCAGGAACCGCTGGGCTCGGGGTGGCCATCGGTCCGATGCTTGGGGGCTTTCTCCTGGTCCACTTTTGGTGGGGCTCCGTATTTCTGATCAACGTTCCCATTGCTGCGATCGGCCTGATTGCGACCGCCTTGCTCGTCCCCAACTCCAAGAGTCCGCATGCACGGCGACCCGATCCGCTTGGTGCGGCTCTCTCGATCGTAGGGATAGGTCTGCTGTTGTGGGGAATCATCGAGGCGCCGAACCGGACCTGGACCTCTCCGCTGGTTGTCGGTGCTCTGGCTGCTTCGGTCGTCATCATCACCTGTTTCGTCCTGTGGGAACGAAGCATCGACCACCCGATGCTTCCCTTGGAATTCTTCCGGAACCGTCGTTATAGCGCTGCGATCGCTTCACTCGCGCTGCTGCTGTTCGCTCTGCTGGGATTGTTCTTCCTCTTCACGCAGTACCTGCAGTTCGCTCTCGGCTTCAGCCCGCTGCAGACGGGTTTCGCGATCGGTCCCATTGCCCTGGTCTTGTTGGTCGCCGCTCCGACGTCCGTGATCGTCGCTCGGCGGTTCGGTACCAAGCCGGTAGTCGCCGCCGGCCTTCTCCTTGTTGCCGTGGGGCTCGGGTTGCTTTCCCGAACCACCGTCCACAGCACATATCTGGACGCCGTGCCGTCGATTGTGCTGATTGGCGTCGGGGTGGGCCTCGGACTCGCGCCCTCCATCGAGTCGATCATGGGCTGCCTGCCGGCATCGGATGCGGGGGTTGGCTCTGCGACGAGCGACACCTCCATGCAACTGGGCGGCGCGTTAGGCGTCGCCGTGCTCGGCACCGCCCTCAACATTCGCTATCAGAACTTCATGTCTCCCCTGCTGGCGCACCAACAGATCCCACCCAGTATCGACAAGCTCATCCTCGGGTCCCTTGGTGGTGCCCTGGCCGTTGCCACGCATGTCCAGGGCAAGGCCGGGGAGGCCCTGGCTGCGGCCGCCCGACATGGTTTCGTGTCGGGCATGGATCTCGGGCTTGTCGTCGCCGCGGCGGTGGTGGCGTTGGCCGGGTTGATAGTGCTGGCCGCGCTCCCAAATCGGGCCAGACCGGACTCTCGGGATCCGGTGAACAGTTAGTCGGTGGTCAGGCGACAACAGAGGAGCTGGACCACGAGTAATCCGACCTGACCTGCCGCTCCCGCGACGACAGGCATATCGTTTGGTTGCGTGTTCACCACTCGGCTTCCCAAGACAGATTGGCAGGCTTGGGGTCGAATGCGCCATTGGCACCACGACGTCCGTCGCCTGGCTGAACCGACGGTCGGACCAGCCGAGGCATACGACGTGTTCGCGCGGGCAGCCGAGACCGGTGCCTTCAAGGTCGTGCTGTCTGGCTGAGCACGAGGCGACTTCCAAAGGAGCGAGACAATGGGCTCGAGGGTCGTTCACGCTCATCACTGCTCTCTCACCTGTCTGGAGCGGATCGGACCGACCGAACTGCCGCGGGACCGAGCTGCTGTATGTCGCCGCCGCCTTGGCCCACCGGGACGTCGACGATCTCGCCCTCGTCGACGAGGCGGGGATCGAGACCCGTGTCGTGGTCGACCTTGAGCATTGACCCGTCGCCGCGTGCCTCGCCGTCACCCGTCTTGTCTCTCTCTCGAAACGCTCGAGCGCGCGTTGGGAGCCGCTCGGGAGGGACTGTCGTCCCCAGCGGCGGCAGATCCGCTCGCTCGCTACGGTCCGAACGAGACCGCGGAGACGCGCCAGCACCCGTTGCCGAGTTCGCCGGCTACTTCTTGGCACCCATCCCCTCGATGATCGAGTCCGCGTTGACGCTGTCGCTTTTGCGCGACACTCCCGAATGTCGTCAATTGCGGGAGGAGGCCTACACGGTGGTGCTTGGGTCCGGCACGTCGCCGGGTCCGGTTCTTGAGCCAACCAGTCGGTAGTTTTCCAAATGCAGGTGTGGCCGGATCCGGAGCCGGACGGTCCTCGGCGTCGGCCTGCGACAGAGGCGTCAGAGGTCTTCCATCACCTGGTGCAATTGTCGCGTCACATCGTCAAAGTCCATGTGGCTGTCGAATCTCATCGGCTCGCCTATGCGAACCGTGACGTCACTGTGGCGCTTCGGCCACTTGGCATGCAGGGGCACCGTGCCGAACAATCCGATCGTCTTGACGGGGACGACGGGTACACCGAGATTCACGGCCAGCAGGCCGACCCCCGATTTGAACGGTTGCAGCTCGCCACTCGTACTCAGGCGTCCCTCGGGCGAGAGAACGACGTTCCAACCTTGGTCGACCAGGGTGCCCACATATTCGAGGCTCGGCATGAACGGCTCAGAGCGGGAAAGGTTGAAGCCGGCAAAACAAAATCGAGCGATGACGGCCAGCACCTTGTGCATCCGCATGACGTCGTCAGCCACCGCCACGGCCAATCGTCTCCGAACACGACGCGGTAGCGCCTGATACACGACGGGCCCGTCAAAATCGTCGCTGTGATTGAAGATGAACAGAGCTGACGAGTCGAGACGGGCCACATTGTCCCTGCCCTGGACCTTCACCTTGACCCAGATTCCCACGATGGCGCGGATGACCACTTCACGTGTTGCATCGCCGAGGAGTCGCACCCAGCGTCTGTACGGCCAGGACGGACGAGGGATAGTGCCCTCTGTCGGACCGCCAGCGGCCACGTGCTTTCTCAAGTCTGCGACAGTCGTGGTCTGGGTGATGCCCTCCTCTTCCACTGAAACGCCCAGTTGCTCCTCGATGAGGGCAGCGAGCGTAAGCCGCCGCAACGAGTCAAGGCCGATATCGGCAAGTCGGTCAGAGTCGTCGACATCACGTTTCGGATCGTCCATGCTTTGACGAATCAGGTTCACAAGGGCGTCCTGGCTGGGCTGCCTTGCCGGTTCGCCGGCCGCCGCCTCGTGAACGGGCTCATCCGCCCAATCCTGAACCTGCTTCCGATCGGTTTTGCGCAATCTCGTCAGCGGGAACGTTGCCTCCGGCCATCGACGCCACTCGCTGATGTGCTGAAAGGATTCCACTTGCGCATTGATCTGAGCGATCGCGTCGATGATCTCGCGATCGGAGTGGTCAGAGATGACGACGGCGACGACTTCTTCGCCGCCTGGTCGCCTCGCGCCAACAATGCATACCGCGCGGAAGATCGGATTCTTGTCAGCCACGAGCTCGATGTCTTCGGGGAAGACCTTCAGGCCGCTGCTGAGCACGATGGCGAACTTGAGCCGTCCTTGAACGTAGAGCCAGCCGTCGCGCAAGGAGCCCGCGTCGCCCGTTCTGAACCAGCCATCTTCAGTGAACGCTTCCCTGGTTGCGGTGGGATCGTGCCAGTACTCGCGGAAGATGTTGGGCCCTTGGGCCTGAATTTCGCCGTCCCCCGCTATGCGCAGGTGCACGTTGTCGAGCGCACGGCCCGCCGAGTCGGCCCGGCGCTCGTGTAAGGAGTTCATCGTGAGGATCGGTCCCGTTTCGGTCAAACCGTAACCCTGCAGGAGCCTTATCCCCATGCGCTCCCACGCCGTTCCCACGTCGATCGGAATGGGTGCTCCTCCCGTGATGACGAGCGTCAACCTCTTCCCCAGCTGGGAATGGACGTCGCGGAAAAGCAGGCGGCGCAGGGAATATGGCAACGCCGCAGCGAGCGTCGTCGCCCGCGCCAGGGTCTTGGTCCTGCCCTCCGCCGCTGCTATTTGCTCGACCCGCTCGAGCAAGAGGCTGAGCAGCTGCGGTACCGCCAGGATGGTGGTGATGTGATAGTCCTGTAGGCCCCGGGCGATGGCGACCGGCGAGACGCTCGGCACGTAGAAGACGCCAGCGCCCTTCGCGAGGGGAGCGAGCAGGCCGCCCGTGAGCTCGTACATGTGCGAAAGGGGAAGCACCGAGAGGAAGCGCCAGTCAGGGTGCACATCGACCACGCGAAGCGCGGCCTCGGCGTTGGCCAAGAGATTCCCCTGGGTCAAGACCACGCCTTTGGGATCGGCCGTGGTGCCTGACGTGAAGACGATAACGGCTGGGCAGTCGCCACTCAATTCAAAGTCCGGTGCCGTCTCGGGGTATTCCGCAATGTGGTCATCCAGTTCGTCAAGCGAGTCGACGTCGGATCGCATGTCCAGTTCAGGATGCATATGGCGGTTCCGAAAGATCAGCTTCGGCTGTGTCTGGTCGATGAACCTCAGCGTCATGGCCGAGCCGCCGAATGCGTCGATCGGTACCAGCACGGCACCGATCAGCTGGGCGCCGAGAAACAGCTTGACCCATTCGGGCGAGTTGTTGGCGACGACCATGATCCTGTCCCCCGACTGAATGCCGCGTGCCACGAGATAGTTGGCCGTTTTGTAAATCCGCTTTCTCAGCTCGCCGTACTTCAGCCTCTCTATCTTCAAAAAAGGTCGGATTGTGAGTGCGGTCCGATCGTCATGAGCTCTGAAGCTGGCGACGAAATCGCCGAAGTGCCGGCTGCTCATCGGTCGATCCGGTAGGCGACGGCGATGGCGTAGTCACCGTGATGCGAGATCGAAATCGCAAATTCCTGCGCGCCGATCTTCGCGTGGGGCTTGCCAGAAGCGTCCTGCGAGATGACGATGTCAGTCCATTTCGTGGGCGCTTGGACGGCGGCCTTTGCTACGGCTTCTTTGGCTGCCCACAGTCCGGCTAGATGTTCGGGTTGCTGATTCGTTATCTCAGAAGAGCGAAAGGCGCTCTGCAATATTGCGCCGGCACCGACCTCGAGTCGCTTCCGAAATTCCGGGATGAACACCAGGTCGATCCCCACCATGACGCGGCCATTGTACGACCAGCATCCCTCGGCACCGCGAGGGGGCCAGCTCGCCCTCGGCGGCCGGACGACGACCGCACGAGAGGCGCGCCGCGGCGCACTTCTCGCCGACGCGACGCTCGTGAGCACCGAAGCTCCACCGCTGATCAATGCCTTGAATAGAGCTGTTCGCACGGGAAAACGCCTGTCGGCCATTCGTCCAATCCCGTGGATACCGAAGAGGCTCTTTCCGGCCCCGTACGATGTAGTTTTCGAGGATCCCGGCCGGGTCAGATAGGGCCGGAGGTCAGTTCTCAGCTAATGCATCGTCTCGGGACCTTGGTCCCTGTTGTCTCGGGACTCTGGACCCTGTTCCACTTCGTTCGAACCTGGCTGAATCACTCCATGGCGTTTCGGAGACGTGGTGAGACGGGACCGATCAGGCTCGCTACGTCGCCCCGCACGTCCTTCCCGTCGTGCCTTGAGTCGCCAACGACGAGCGTCGTGCGATTTGCTGAAGGACTGTCGGCGCGCCGAATCACCGAAGGAGACTGACATGCACGCACTAATTCCCATAATCGTCGTTGTCGGGATCGTTGTCCTCATCGGCCTCGCACTTGCGGTGCATATCGTGCACCAATACGAGCGGGGCGTGGTCTTCCGATTCGGCCGCGTCATCGGTGAGAAGGCTCCTGGCATAATCCTGATTTTGCCGATCGTGAACGTCCTTCGATCGACCGACTTCCGAACGTGCACCCTAGATCCCAGGGGCGATGGGGCAGAGCCTTCAGTCGCCAGCCCGGATTGTCGTCGGTCATGACCCATTACACGGAGACCAAGATGGCCCACCTCGACATCCCACCCATTCCCGAGTTCATCGAGGTGATCGCTGACAGCGGTAGCGGCCGATGCGCCCGTAAGGCGTCGGTCGAGCTCTTGCGCCTGGAGCAGGACGATTTCATCCCCCAGGTCAAGGACATCCTCCCTGTCGGTGAATTCCACAGCCTGGCCCCCGGCGGTCACGGCCTCTTCACCTGACCGATGGACCACCTCATCCGCGTCGATCACAAAGGCGGTGATCTCTTCGAGATTGCCATCCGTCATCACGTACTGCATACCGATCAACCAATCGATGAAGGGGGAGGAGACGCCGCTCCTACGCCGACCGAACTATTCGTCGTCAGCCTGGCATCTTGCGTCGCCTTCTACGCCCGGCGATTCCTCGTCCGCCACGATCTGCCCACCGATGGCCTGTCCGTGAGCGCTGAGTTCACAATGGCAGAGGGTCCGGTGCGAGTTGGCGAGATCTCCCTCTCGGTCCGGGTGCCAAACGGCGTGCCAGACGAGCGACATGCGGCGCTCCTCGCCGTGGCCTCGCACTGCACCGTCCACAACAGCCTCGAGCACCCCCCACGGGTGAACATCGACCTCGACGCCCGAACGGAAGTGGCCTAATGATGCAGTGTCCGGCAGTGACTGCTCGGCTCCAAATTCTCCCCCGAGTGTCCAGTAGTGCTCCCATAAGCCGAAGCGTCGGCGACGGACGATTGAACGGGCGAAAGGCCACGTGAGGCTCTATGGTCGGCCAAAGGCCATGCCGGAGGCGCCGTGAGCACTGAGCGCGAAGCGAAGCTAATCGCCCCTTTGGCGCTTCAACTCCCAAGTCTTGACGGGGTCATTGCAGGCGTGTCTTCGCGCTCACTCGGTGAGCGACACCTTGAAGCCACCTATTACGACACGGCGGAACTCGACTTAGCCCGCCAAGGCATAACGCTTCGTTGTCGAACCGGTGAAGTCGGACCCCGTTGGACCCTGAAACTACCTGTAGCCGAAAATGGGACGGCGCTCGTACGGCGCGAGCTTAGGTTCGAGGGATCGCCCATCACTCCGCCGTTCGCGGCCCGCGACATCGTCTGCGCCTACGTGCGCTCTCGTCCCTTAGTCGACGTCGCACGACTCATTACTGACCGGAGTCCTTCAGGACTCCGCGACGCCAACGGCAAACAGTTGGCAGAGCTTGTGGATGACTCTGTGATGGTGTACCAGGGCCGACAGCACACGGGCGGGTTCCGTGAGATCGAGATCGAAATTCTCACACCTGGATCCGATGCAGATCATGTCCTGGCGGCCGCCATCGACCGGCTCGTCGTGGCAGGATGCCGCGCTGAGCGGCCGGTCCCCAAGCTGCTCCGGGCGCTCGGGCCCCGCGCACTGAAGCCTCCCGAGGTGACCGTATCGAACGTCGACAGACGATCCTCTCTTGGAGTATTAGTCCGCCACGCCATCACCCGCTCCGTGGTACAGATCCTGCACCACGATGCGGGTGTGCGACTCGGCGAGAACCCCGAAGACGTCCATCAGCTTCGGGTCGGTGCCCGAAGACTTCGGTCCGACCTAAACACGTTCAACTCGCTTCTCCAGGAGGACCTGGCGCGAAAGTGGCGCGACGAACTCCGCTGGCTCGGCACCTCGGTCGGAACGGTACGTGACATGGAAGTCCTGGGTGACCGGCTCCGATCCCAGGTGCTAATGGTGCCTGAGCCAGAATCCATCATGGGAAAGTCCCTCCTCGCGCTCCTGACCAACCAAGCTGACTCCGCCCGTACGAGCATGCTGAGGGCCCTGAGAAGCCGCCGTTACGTTGCGCTGCTCGACGCCCTGGTCTTTGCTGCCATCCACCCACCCTTCGACGTGGAGCATGGCGCAGCCATCGACGGGAGCGCTGCCGAGGCCGCCGGACGCTTCGTCCGCCCGGCATGGCGGAGACTGCGCAAGGCGGTTTCGGCACTGGGCGACACCCCGTCGGACCCAGAACTTCACAGGATCCGCATACTCTCGAAGCGGTGTCGGTATGCGGCTGAAGCTGTCACGCCGGTCGCCGGCCATCGAGCGGCCCGTTTCGCTGCCGCCGTGGCGAACGTCCAGAGCCGGCTTGGTGACCATCAGGACGCCGTCGTCGCTGAAGCGTGGTTACGTGAAGCGGCCGCGAAGGTGCCCGATAGTGCAATCGCCGCCGGCGAGCTCATCTCTCTCCAGCGGCACGAGCGCACCAGATTGCATGGTGAGTGGCGGCAGGATTGGCGGGAGGCCTGCGCCAAGATTCCCCCTTCGTGGACCTGACCGACTCTTCGCTCACTCAGCCGCCAGGGCCTTCTTGGCGCGGGCCACCCCTTCGGGCTGGTCCGCGCTGAACCTGAGGCGGCCTCAACAGATTCAAATCACCGAGCGGTTACTGGCCGCCGAGAAGGGCGGGGCCGAGAAGACCATCGCCGACTACCGCTACCTCCACCAGCGATGCACCCCATAGGCGATCGCCGCCTCGCTGAGGGTCAGGCCGTCTCGGATGACGGCGAGGACCGCGTCATAACGCTGTTCCACTTTGCCGAGCTCCACGAGGACTTGGCCCACCTCCTCGCGGCTCTCAGCAGCGCAGACCGGTGGGGACCGGGTGTCAAGGATCAGCCGTTACTGCGTCTCAGATCACCCGTTAGGGAAAGAAGACACATCAGCCGTGGCAGTACAACCCATTCAGTGCGCCCCTCGGGATTTGAACCCGAAACCTGCGGATTAAGAGTCCGCGGCCACGGAGTCCATCCCGTCCGTGTAAGTCTTTGACGTGGGCTTATGTCCACGACCAGTCCGTTGAATTAAGTGCATCGCGTCCCGTATCACTGCAGATAGTGGGGCGGATAGTGGGTGAGATCCAGGCAGTTCGTCCGTGTTGTCGAGGTACCGACGCGTGACATGGCTACGCCAGCGGCTCGTCGTCACCGAGAGTGGTCAGCGCCGCCAACAGTTCATCGCCCCATCTCTCGAGCCGTATCGGCCCCATCCCCTTGCACCCCGCGAGTTCGCCGAGCGTGGAAGGTGCACAGGCTGCGATGCCAACAAGCTCGCTGTCGTTCAGGACCACGTACGCCGGCACGGCGGCCTCCTTCGCTGCCTCCGACCGCCATCGCCGGAGCGCCGCCTCTCGCCTTTCGACTTCCTTTGTGTCGGCTCCACCTGGCGCGCTCAAGCGCACCAGTGCTCCGTCCACGCGCACGTCGGTCCCGAAGGGCACCTTGAGTTGGACAGTGCCGACCTTGATCATGGCCGCTGATTCCGTGAGATCGATCACCGGACCCGTGTGCCCTCCGTGTTCGATCTCGAGGCCGATCTCAGCGACCCTCTCGGGCCCGGTCTTTGGCTGGCTGTGCCAGCGTCCCCTCCGCCGCTCTTCTTTCGATCGGCGTCGGTCGGACGGCTTGTGCTCGCCCTTTCGCAGACGCGTGGCCCACGGCGTCGGCGGGCGGTCTCCGCCACCTCCGTCAACGGCCGTTCCCGCAATGAGCGGGCTGTGGGGACGGCTTCCATCCAGCTCATCGAGAAACGGCGACGGTTCGTTGCGGTCGGCCATGAACACGATCTGACGAACGGCGCGCGTGAGGGCGACGTGGAACACTCGGCGCTCTTCCTCGATATCGTCACTCAAGCGGTGGGGGAGCAGCCCCTTCGACGCCCCGTAGACAACGACGTGTCCCCACTCGCGGCCCTTGATCTTGTGGATCGTAGAGACATGGACGGCAGGCCCCTCCGACGAGCCCTTGTCGAGGAGCCCCCTGAGCCACGTCTCGAACGTCGCGGCTTCTGGGTGCAACGACGCCAAGGACTCCAGCGCCAAAAGGTCATCCAGGTGCGTGGAACGGTCGGCCGCTCCGCCGGAACCGTCAAGTACGTCCATCGTCGTACCGAGGCCAACTTGTACCCGGATGGCCCTCAGCGCGGCCGCCGTGGACTTCCGGCTGGCACGTACCACCGACTCGATCGAGTCCGCGTAGTCCGACAGCTTCGGCACGTCCCGTCCGGAGAGCCAGCCCGGCAGCCTTCGGATGTCCGCCAACGACGTCGCGCTTCGCTTGGTCAACATCTCTTGGACCTTTGGCGCGATTCCCCGAGACGGCCTTCGAATCGTCTCGATCACGTCCTCCGGGCGTATGGATTCCGGTGACTGGGCCATTCGCAGGTAGGCAAGCGCGGTCCGGATTCCCGTGCGCTGCAGCACCCGGGGTCCGACCGGGGCCGTGCACGGCACGCCGGCGTCGACCAGCGCCACTTGGACGGGGAGGAGGGCCGAATTGACTCGTGCAAGCACCGCGATGTCCTCGACAGCGACCCCGCTAGCCCGCCACGCCGCGATGGCGGCCAGGGCGGTCATCGGGAGTTCGTCGGGCTCCTCGCTGAGGACAGACACGGTGCTCCGGCCTCTGAGCGGTGCGTCGAACGTGGGAAGGGTGTCATCGCGCTCTGCCAGCGTCGTGATGGTCTTAGCAATCCGCGTCCGGTTGTACGAAAGAACATGTTTCGCTGCGGTGACCACTCCTTGGGGGCAGCGATAGTTCACCTCGAGTGCGTACGCAGCGGCCCCCGGAAAGTACTCTTCGAAGTTGATCAGGTACTCGGGCGTCGCTCCCGAGTAGCCATAGATGACCTGATCGTCATCGCCCACGCCAAAGCAGTTGTAGTGGGAGGCGCACAGCAGCCGGATCAGCAACATGTGTGCCGCATTCAGGTCTTGGAATTCGTCGACCAGGAGGTGTCGGCAACGTCGCTGCGCGTGGCTTCGAGCGACCGGATCACGGAGGAGGATTTCGATGGCCCGATAGATCTGCTCATCGAAGTCGACTGCCCCGGCTTCCTCGAGCGCAGTTCGGTACGTATCGAACCCTGCCGCCAGGCCTCGGGCGTCAGGGATTTCATCCTCAACCGTCGTCGGCGACGCGAGTCCCAGCCGAACCGCCGAGAGGGCGTCGATGTAGGGCAGGACGGTGTCCGTATTGGATTGCCGGCGAACCTCGTAGACCCGCTGGATGAGATCACGCACCTGTGGCTCTTCGAGGACTCGTAGGCGCCCCTGGCCCCCGAACTCGTTGCAGGTCCGCAAGCCGACGCTGTTGAGCGTCTGTATCTGCGGAGCCCGGTCGGCCACTAACTCGCCGCACCGCTCGCGCATTTGAGCCGCCGCCTTCGTATTGAAGGCCAGTGCTGTGACTGTGGACGGTTCGGCCCCACGGTCTTCGATGATGTGGCGGAGCCGCTCGGCCAGGACGCGGGTCTTTCCAGACCCTGCGGGAGCGATCACCCGCGCACCCCCGGTTTGGTGGCGGACCGCCGCCAGCTGATCGGCGGCCAGGTCTGCGTCCGGAGGGAGTTGGCCGACGGTCGACAGCGACCCCGCCTCGGTGTTCCATCGATGGACGATCCCGGTGCCGCTCGGGAGCGGTGGCGGCACGAACGGGCCTCCGTCGACGTAGAGCGCCGTCCCGTCGGACAACATGATGTCTGCCGGCCCAGCCTCGTTCACACCCAGGTGCTTGAACCTTCGAGCCGCCTTGCGACCGTGCCACCAGACCGGGTCTCCCGTCCGGGCGTCATAGTTGTTGGCCCAGACAAGGAAATGCAGGCGTTCCTGGGTGAACTCGAACCTGGGGTTCAGGCTGTGGACCGGACGCGAACAGACCTCGGGCTCTTGCAGCGCCTTGGAATCGATCCCGAGCTCCACCACCACGGGTTGCCGTTCGCTCCATGCTCGATGTAGAGCGGTCACCGCCGGCTCCGGATCCCCCAGGACCGCTTCGTCGATCGACAGACGCGGGCAGTCCTGCCACGGTTCGGGAGGGACCGAGCCGACCGCGACGACGACCCCTCGCCCAAGCTCGCGCGGCCCCGGGCTCGTCATTTTCCGCACGCTATCGGAGGGGTGTCACCCTTCTAGGCGGGCCCTGTCTTGGATCGCCCGCCTGAAGTCAGGCCGCTTTGTCCGCTGACTGGAATCGTCTTCTGTTCCTTCCAGCCGATCGCGATTTGGTCGTGGAATTGTCAGACACACACATGCACCTGTCGGTGCTCACCGCCCGGCTCGCCGACGTCGTCCTGGCGGGATCGACCGTTGTGACAGCGGACAACGGCGCACACAGGCCGGCCCCCGGGGGCCGGCCAACGCCATTGTGTCCAGGGAGTGTGCCCGGGCCCTCAAGGGACGGCGCCGACACGTCGGACGCCTCGGCTCCGCCGCCCTTGACCGCCCTGCCTCTCGCCGCACGAGCCACGAAATCTCCAAGAAGTCCCAGCTGTGGACGTTTCTGTGGACGTTTTTGTGGACGTCCACAGCCCACCGTGGCGTCCATGAGCACATCCATCCGCATTCCACAGACACCTGACGAGCGCCTCGTCTACACCGTCGCCGCGGCGGGCGAGCTGCTAGGGATGGTGCAGCAGTCCCTTCTCCTTGGTCCACTGCGGTGGTGGCTTGACTCTTCGATGCGTCCTGGCTGCTTCCGGTGTGCACCGATTAGCGCAGCGACCTGAACGCCGCTCGCATCTCGCCCGTAAAAAGCTCCGGTTGTTCCCAGGCGGCGAAGTGACCGCCCCTGGCGAGCTCGTTGAAGTAGACGAGGTTCGGGTAGGCGCGCTCGGCCCAGCTGCGCGGTAGGGGGATGATCTCTCGTGGGAACCTGCTCACGGCTGCAGGGATCGAGACCGCGCCGCCGACCTTGGCTTTGTGGACGGTGTCCTCCCAGTAGATGCGGGCCGAGGACGCCGCGGTGTTCGTGAGCCAGTAAAGCGTGATGTCATCGAGCATCTCGTCTTTCGTGAGGGCGCGCTCGGGTTCGCCGTCCGTGTCTGTCCACTCCGTGAACTTCTCGTAGAACCAGGCGGCCAAGCCGACCGGCGAGTCCGCTAGCGAGTAGCCGATCGTCTGCGGGCGTGTGCCCTGTATCGCCCGAAAGCCTGAGCCGATCGCGGCGAAGCTCTTTGATGCCTCATAGGCGATGGTTTCCTCGGTTGACAACCCCGCCGGCGGCGGTTCGCCGTTCTTGAGCGCCTTGGCAACCTCGGGCGGAATCGCCGTTTGCGTGTTCGCCGTTGGTGGCCGTTCGATCGCTCCCAGCAAGGTGGTGACGTGGATACCAACCAGACCATCCGGGGCCTGGCGGCCCAACACGTCCGTGACGACCGCACCCCAGTCGCCGCCCTGGGAAACATAGCGCCGATAGCCCAGCCGCCTCATCAGCTCAGCCCACGCGCCGGCGATGCGTTCGGGATTCCAGCCTGACGCCTGCGGCCGGGCGGAGAAGCCGAACCCGGGCATTGACGGCACGACCAGATCGAAGGCGTCCTCCGCCCCGGCTCCATGGGATTCGGGATCGCTGAGCGGCCCGATCACCTTCACGAACTCGAGGAACGAGCCCGGCCAGCCGTGGGTCATGATCAGCGGCAGCGCGTTCGCATGAGGCGAGCGGACATGGATGAAATGGATGTCGAGCCCGTCGATCTCCGTGATGAACTGGGGGAACTCTTTCATCCTGGCCTCGAGGTTGCGCCAGTCGTAATCAGTGGCCCAGTAGTCGACGAGCCGCTGCACCCTTTCCAGCTGTATGCCCTGGGTGCGATCGTCGACGGTCTCACGGTCTGGCCAGCGTGGTGTCGCCACACGGCGGCGGAGCTCCTGTAGCGACTCCTCCGGGATGTTGATCTGGAAGGGACGAATACTGACATTCGAGCCTTCCGCTGTGGTACTGGAGGTCATCCGTGGAACCCCTTTCCTGCGGGCACGAAATTGATTGATGTCAAGCTTTGAGTTAATCCGTCGAAAGGCAGGAGTAGCCAAAGACCATGGTGCTACAGAACCTCCATCGCAATGGCGAGATCTCGCCGTGAGCCGACTCCGAGCTTCTGAAAGACCTTCCTGAGGTGATATTCCACAGTGTGAGGACTGACGAACAGTTGAGATGCAATCTCGCGACTTGTCAGTCGAATAGCCGCTAAACGCGCGATCTCAAGTTCTCGAGGCGTGAGGTCAGTTGCGATGCCGTCACCACGTCGCTTCGTACGTTCCTCGACCGCCTGAAGTTCGATTTGAGCACGTTTCGCAAATGCTTTGGCACCAATGGAATCAAAAATGTCGAAGGCGGTTCGCAGCTGCTCCCGTGCTTCGGCTCGACGCTTCTCTCGGCGTAGCCACTCGCCGTATCGAAGGTGTGCGCGGCCTACAGACGCTAGGAGCTTCGTTCCGTCCCAGCCCGGCTCTGCGGACCCGCGGGGTCCGCAGCGGGATGGGTTTGACCCTCGGATGTGCCGGTCCTCGTCTGGCTTCTCGGCACTAGCCAATCCCACGGTTTCTCCTGATGGCGAGCTGACGGCGTTTGTTCCAACGAAACCAGCTTGAGCCGAGCCACCAGAATCCTTCTATGGCTACAAGTGCCAAATTCCCGTAGAATTCTTGTCCATTACCGACAAGATGAGTTACTGGCCTCCGCGTGACCGCGGAGGGACAACTGGGAGGAGGCAACCCGCGTGGAGAATCCTCAGGGACCTTCTTCAAGCGCCCAGGTAGGTCTGGAGGCATCGGCCCTACGCGATCAGCTCACCAAACTTCAGGGGCTGGTTGGGTTGTCGATGGTCATGACCGAGAGGGCGGACCCGAGACAGATCGCCAAGCTGGCGGCGTCCGTGGTCTCGTCGCTGGCGCCGGTGCGTTGCGACGGGGTTTTTGTGGCGAAGCGGGGATGGCTAGAAGCGGCTGGCCCGTGCTTGCTGCGGGAGGTCCGCGGGGCCGTCGAGAAGCAACTTAGAGGCCTACCCGGGCAGTGGGGCTCCGTACAGATCGCGGATGAGCCTTGGGCCTGGGCACTTCCAATGCGCAGTTTCGAGGGGGCGTTGGGCCACCTTGTCGTTGCTGGCGAACGGCCCGTCCAGCAGAGTGAACAACTCTTGCTAAGGCTGCTGGCGCAGCAACTCGGGATCGCCATCGCGAACGCGGATAGCCATGCACGTGAACGCGCAACCGCGGGGGAGCTCGGGATGGTCAATCTTCGACTTGAGCGGAGTCTTGCCATCCACAACCGACTGACGCAGGCGGAGGTAGAGGGGCGTGGTATGGGTGGAATTGCCGAAATCGTCCATGAACTCACCGGCTATCCGGTGGTTATCGAGGATTCGCGCGGCCAGCGGTTGGCGTCGGCGGGTCTGGGCCCTGCTAATCCGGAGGAGCAGGTGAGCGATTGGCAGCCGGACCTTGCGGAGTTGGTCCGCAATCATCCCGCGCCCGTCCGACTCGGAGATCGGCTCGCCGCGGCGTGCGGGACATTTGGAAAAACGTTCGCGGTGCTCGCGCTCCTCGATCCGAGCGGCAGAGCCGGTGAAGAAGAGCGAATGGCATTGGAACACGGTGCAACCGAGCTTGCGCTCGAATTGTCGAGACTTCAGAGCGTTCTAGAGGCGGAGTCCCGTCTCGGTAGGGATTTGCTCGAGGAACTGCTCCTTGGCACTGATGACGAGCGGGCTCGGATGCGAACTCAGATCCTCGGGTACGACCTGGGTCTCCAACAGCGCGTAGCGGTTCTGGACTACCCGAAGGGCGTTTCCGAAGACGAGGCGTTCCACGCCGTCCGCCGTGCCGCTCAGAGCCTTGGCGAGCGTCCGCTAATCGGGTCCCGACGGGAGACCGTAGTGGTTTTGACTGATGCCTCGCTTTCGTGGCAGTCGCTTCGTGTGGAGATCGATGCTGAACTCGGGTATGAGGGATGTCGCATCGGAGTCGGAGGAAGCTGCAACCATGCAGCGGATGTGCCGCGCTCCTACCGGGAAGCGCAACTTGCTCTGCAGCTCATAGCATCCGGCCCTCTCGGGTCGTCGGTCGTTTCGTTCGACGACCTCGGTGTGTTCGAGATGCTGGCTGATGTGAAGGATCCCGACACCATCCACCGGTTCGTGCGAAGGTGGCTTGGCGCCCTCCTTGACTATGACCAGAGACGGAGGGCGGAACTTGTCCCCACCCTTAGTGCGTACCTAGAGGGTGGTCAGAACTACGGGCACACGGCTCACACTCTCGGCGTCCACCGCAACACCCTGCGTTATCGGCTACGGCGCGTTACGGAGATTTCGGGGCACGATCTTGGCGATCCGAACGTCCAGTTCAATCTTCAACTCGCGTCGCGTGCCTGGCGCACCGTGGCTGGGATCCAGCGTCTCGAGGATGACTCCCCACCAGCACCTTCTTCGTAGCTACGAGTTTGAACGAACGGCCGTTTGGAGGGCTGTCCCGTTCCTGGGGAAGCTGTGAAAAATTCCTGGGACAGCCCTGGAAACGGGCGTACCATTTTTACTTCACCCCCGCGCAAGAAGGTGCGCAATGCCCGATTCCGCTTGTTTGGGATTCAACGGCCTTGAGGCCCAACCGGGTACCCACCTCTGCGGCATCTACGCCGGTGAGCAGCAGCTCAACGAGATCGTGGTTCCATTTCTTGAGACCGGGCTGCGGGCTGGGGACAAGTGCATGTGCATCGTGGACTCGGTCGAACCCGCGCAGATCTTGGCCAAGCTCGACCCTGAGTTGAGACCCCGTCAAAGGGCCGACATGAGCCAACTGGTGGTCATGCGTTCCTCGCATGTCTTCTGCCGATCCGGCGCGTTCTCTGCCAACGAAACGATCGGCCTCTGGAAGGCAGCGGTCTCCGAAGCCATGTACGACCGTCGATTTGAGATGGTGCGCGCAGTCAACACGTGGTCGCAACACGACGTCGTCGTGAATCCCAAAGAGCACCTTTTACTTGAATCTGAAATGAACCGGGTCATGCCTCTTTACCCGCAAGTGATGTTGTGCCTCTACGACCTGGAGCAGTTCGGCGGCGCACTCATTTTTGATCTTCTCAGAACGCACTCGAGGCTGCTCTTGGGCGGGTTGCTCTTGGAGAATCCCTACTACCAGACGGCCGACGAGGTCATGGCAGAGGCCGCCGCTAATCCAGCGGGCTCTGGTCTCTTGGAGGAGCTGATTCGCAGTGCCGAGTCGTGAGCACTGGCTCGACCTCGCTCGGAAGGTGGATTGGGAGTATCGCTATGTCACGGAGCAGGAGGTATTCCCAGCCGAGGTAAGTGGCAGCCCGTGGTTTGTCCACGCTGCTTGGGCCGATTGGAACGAGGTATACCGGACCACCTACCGCGAGTACGTTGCCAACCAGCGAGCCAAGGACGAATCCGTAATGGGTGTCCGGTCCGTCCTGACGAAAGCGCATGTCAGGGAGGAGCTCGATCTCGGGTGGCTACAACTCGTCAAATTCCACAACGCCCTGTTCGCCTTATCGGAGTACGCCGCCGCGGTGGGAGAGTTGCGGATGGCGCGCTTCGGTCGCGACAGTGCATGGCGCACGATGGCAACGCTCGGCGCGCTCGACGAGCTCCGGCATACCCAGATCCCGTTGCTGCTCGGTCACGACCTCCTGCCCCTCGACGGCAACTTCGACTGGACCCACCGGGCATACCACACCACTGACTGGGTGATGATCGTGGCACGGCACCTCTTCGACGACATGATCCTCGCTGCCGACGCCATAGAGGTCGCCGTGCAACTCAATTTCGTATTCGAAACTGGGTTCACAAACCTCCAGTTCATGGCCATGGCCGCGATGGCCGACGGTGTCCACGACCATCTCTTTGAGAAGGCGCTCTTGAGCATTCAGACCGACGAGGCTCGACATGCCCAGATCGGTCACCCCGTCCTTAGAACTCTCATCGACAACGGCGAAGGACAGCGGGCTCAATACCTCGTCGACAAGATGTGGTGGCGCTCTTGGCGGGTGCTAATCGCGCTCACCGGCACGTCAATGGAGTACCTCACGCCAGTGGAGGTACGCACCAAATCGTTCCGCCAATTCATGGAGGAATGGATCATCGACCAGTTCATGAAGAACCTGGCGGAGTTCGGCCTCGAACGACCCTGGTTCTGGGAGCTGTTCCTAGAAGAGCTCGATTATGCCCACCACAGTCTGCAACTCGGTCTCTACGCCTACCGCCCTACCCTCTGGTTCGACGTCGCCATGCCCGACACGGAAGAACGGGTGTGGCTCGCGAGCGCCTATCCACAATGGGAGGAGACGTTCGGCTCCCTCTGGGACGATGTCGATCGAAGTTGGAAGACGAAGGGCGAATCCGAAACCCTTGGCTATGCGTTGCCAGCTTTATGCAACTTGTGCCAGCTGCCTACCGTGTTCGTGCGACCTGGCCAGAACACCGCCTGCACCTCAACTGCCAATGGCCGGCGCTACCTCTTCTGTTCCGAACCATGTCGCTGGATCTTCTTGCAGGAGTTCGACCGCTTCGGAGGGCACAGGAGTGTTGTCGACCGAGTTGTCGCAGGGAGCGCGCCGGCCGGGCTGACAGACCTATTCCGCTGGATGAGCCTCGAGGCGCCCGTCGAGACCGGAAAGGACCTGCGTCGCGGACTCGATCAGTGGCGGCTGAATCCCGTCCCCCACGCTTAAAAAGGGGACGGCATGGCAAACGTCTACCTCTTCGGCTACCTCGAGGACGACTATCTCGGGCGGCTGATGATGGCGTCGGAGGAGCTCACCATCGGCGAGCTCGCCGAGCAGCTTTCCGCCTGGTCGTATGAACGCGGTGCACCCGTTGCTGTCACCAATGAAGCCGGCGACGAATTGGACCTACTCGTTTCGCTTCATTCTGTCGGGCTTGGCAACGGCGACATCTTCACGGTGCGGCGCAGTGCCTGACACGGGGGCATCTAGCTGGACCCGCGCTGGCGATCTCGATGAGTTGTGGGAGGGCGAGATGCGTTCGGTAGGTCTTGGAACCGTCCAGCTCGTCGTGTGCAACGTGGAAGGGCACGTGTTCGCTTACGCCGATCGGTGCCCTCATCTCGGAAGTCGGCTGTCAGAGGGTGCCTTCGATGGGAGGCGGATCACCTGCGCGGCCCATGAGTGGGTATTCGATGCGCGTGGTGGCACCGGCGTCAACCCGGCAGGGGCGTTCCTACACAGGTATCCGGCCTGCGTGGTCGACGACGTGATTTTCATCGACCTCGGGGAAGCGGAGTCGTGAACGCGATCGACTTGGGTCGGCGTGGGGTGGGACCCGTGCTCCAAGCAACTCCGTTCGCCGATGCCATCGTGGCAGCGATCGAGGACGAGAACGACCATGTTGATGTCCGCCACGAGGGCGCCTATGTGCGCGTGCTGGTGCCTGACATCTGCCGCCTCTCGCGCGCTGGCGTGGTGGCCATGACCGGACAGGAAGTGCAATTTCCGGGGGATCTTGAAGTCATCATGTCCTCCTTCACCGGTGTGATGCGTCTCACGGATCGCGCTGCAGTCTGGTGGCTTGCCGGCGAGGCCCCACCTGAAGTATCCGGGGATGGCTCAGGTGACGAGTAGTCGGCCTCCAGCACGTAAGACGTATTCACGACTCGCGACGAGTCGGCGGATGCCGACGGAGTATGAGGTAGTAAGCACCGATCTCCACTACAACTACCCGGACGGTTTCGAGCTCACTGACACCCCGGTGACGGGATGGTATCTACGCCACCGAGAGGGATCGAAGCTGTGTTCAACAGACTGGGACTCCTTCGCTGATCCCCGCCGCACCACCTATCGCACCTATACCGAGCTCCAGGACAAGAAGGAGGATGTGATCGATGGCCTGCTGCGGCAGGTCGACGATGAAGGCTACGACGATGAACTCGCAGACGCTTGGGTGGACTTCGTCGATTGCTGGTACGCCCCGCTGCGCTTCCCGGTACACGGACTCCAAATGCTCGCAGCGTACATAGCGCAGATGGCGCCAGCGTCGAGGGTGACCAACTGTGCGGCCTTTCAGGCGGCGGACGAATTGCGGCGCTTACAGCGTGTTACATATCGAACGGCACAAGTGGCTGATCACCGCTCGGCCATCAATGTTGATATGCACCGCCGTCATTGGGAGGAAGCCGAGGCCTTCCAACCGCTGCGCAAGCTTATTGAGCGAGCCTTGATCGCCTATGACTGGGGTGAGGCGCTCGTCGTGACGAACCTCCTGATCAAGCCGCATTTCGATCGCCTTGTCAACGTAGAACTGGCTGGTCACCTTGCAGCCACGAACGAGGATCCCGTCCTGCGAAACGTGCATTTTTCGCTCGACGAGGACGCCCGTTGGCATCGCGAGTGGAGCAGGTGTCTAGTCCAATGCGCTATATGCAATACGCCCGAGAACGCCGACGTGATTTCGCGTTGGATCGATGACTGGAGCCCTCTTGCCTCGGAGGCCACTGCTGCCCTTGCCGGATTCATGAGCACCGCCCCCGTCCCCCTCGATACAGAACTGATCCGCCAGCGAGTCGAGGCTTCAGTATCCGACGAAATTGCGTCTCTGATTGACATATCGGTTTGACCTGATTCGATCAGGTTGTTCTTCCTCACCAAAGGAACGAGTACCGCTGAGTTCTACAGCGAGAAGTAGCGCTGGGGTCCGTTCCCGCTGCGTCGCCCGAGCCTTAACGTCCAATCCCGCCCCATACCGGGGTCGCGTCAACCACGGACTTAGATCAGATCGTCTGCACTAATCCGCCATCCATGCCGATACCCTACTTGCTACCGCGGCGACGGCAACCTTGCCCCAATCTCTAAGATCCGTGGTTTTCCAGTGAGCGGTGGTGTCTTCTGCTTCGGTCGGACCGCCGACACCGAGTCACGGGTGAATCGCCGGCCCAAAACGAATCCTTAGGTTCTGCTAGTCGTTCGGATGCGCATTTCGATGCCAGTCTGTGTCTTGCCAGCTGAAGGCAGGTTCATCTGTGGGGCCGGTTGTCAGGGAGAGAGAAGAACATCCCGTTACGCCGCCCTGTCGACTGACGTGTGGCGACGACGCTGAGGGCTCCGATCAGGAACTGTCGCCCGTCTCGGGACAACTACGGACTTTCGGGGATGTAGTCGAGAAAGCGACAGCAGAGACTCAAGTGAAGGGTGTCGAAGCCCACCTTACGACTCCCTGGGCTGCTTGCCCCGAAACTCCCAACCGACAGCAAAGGAGAGGTCACATGGCCATCACGACCGACACGTCAACGAGCGCGACTGCGGCGCTACCGTTCCGGGTTGAAATCCCCGAAGAAGCGATTGCTGACCTTCGGCGGCGCATCGAGGCGACACGCTGGCCGGAGAAAGAGACCGTTGCAGATGCGTCGCAGGGTGTGCAGTTGAAGACGATGCAGGAGCTCGCTCGCTACTGGGGCAACGGCTACGACTTCGGGAGGGTCGAGGAAAGGCTGAACGCGCTACCTCAGTTCCTAACCAATATCGACGGTCTCAACATCCACTTCATCCACGTCACGTCTCGTCACGAGGGCGCCTTGCCGCTGATCATCACCCACGGGTGGCCCGGATCGGTCATCGAGCTGCTCAATCTCGTCGGTCCGCTTACTGACCCCACCGCGTTCGGCGGCAAGGCCGAGGATGCATTCCATGTGGTCATTCCGTCCCTCCCGGGGTACGGGTTCTCGGGCAAGCCGAGCACCACAGGCTGGGATCTGGTCCACATTGCCTCTGCGTGGGTCGAGCTGATGAAGCGGCTCGGCTACCAGCGATTCGTGGCAACAGGGGGCGACTGGGGGGCGATCGTCGTCGACGAAATGGGCGTACTGGCCCCACCGGAGCTGCTCGGCATCCATACCAGCATGGCCGGCGTCCTCCCGCCCCAAATCATGGGGATTCTCGCGTCCAACGTCCTCGGCGCTGGCTATCCGCGGCCGTCTGGTCTCTCCGACGAAGAGAACCGGACGTACGACAAGTTGGACTTCTTCTTCACGCATGGTGTCGGCTACGGAGTGGAGATGGGCAACCGTCCGCAGACCCTGTACGGCATTGCCGACTCGCCGATCGGCCTTGCGTCCTGGATGCTCGATCACGACGCCCAGAGTTACGCCGACGTCACCCAGGCGTTTGTCGACAACAAGCCAGTCGGCAGCTTCACCCGAGACGAGATCCTCGACAACATCACCTTGACCTGGCTGACGAACACTGGCGTCTCCTCGGCTCGTCTGTACTGGGAGAACAAGCTCGGCTTCTTCGATGCCAAGGGCGTGTCCATCCCGGTTGCCGTCTCCACGTTTGCGCGTGAGATCTATCCCGTGCCGAGGAGTTGGGCCGAGCAGGCATACCCCAACCTCGTCTACTTCAATGCGTTGGACAAGGGCAACCACTTCGCGGCCTGGCAAGAGCCGCAGCTCTTTTCAGAAGAGCTCCGCGCCGGCTTCCGGTCCCTTCGTTAGCCGACCATGCTGAGCAAGCTGCACATGCCGTCACTGGGCGGGGCGACCGAGTGGCTCAACTCCGAGCCGCTCGGCCCCGCCCAGCTGCGGGGCCACGTCGTGCTGGTCGACTTCTGGACCTTGACCTGCATCAACTGGCTCCGGACTGAACCCTGGGTTCGTGCTTGGTCGCAGGCCTATCAGGAGGATGGCCTCGTCGTCGTGGGTGTTCATGCACCCGAGTTCTCGTTCGAGCATGAAGTGGACAACGTGCGAAGGGCCATAGGGGAGCGCGACATCAAATATCCGGTCGCCCTCGACAACGACTTCCAGATTTGGAGAGCCTTCGACAACCATTACTGGCCTGCTCTCTACTTCGTCGACTCGGATGGCGTCATTCGTGACGAGTACTTCGGAGAAGGTCGCTACGACGAGTCAGAGGCGGTCATCCAGAACCTGCTCGGAATCGAGAGAGACCACGTCTCGGTCGTGGGATCCGGCGGTTGAGGCGCCGGCAGACTGGGATCATCTGGGTTCACCTGAGACCTATCTCGGATTCGATCGCCAAGACCGGTTCGCATCACCGAGACGACGAAGCTCAAGACGGCCACGGCCAGTACCGACTTCCCGGGACGCTCCGACTGAATCAGTGGGGATTGTCGGGTCATTGGACGATCGCAGCAGAGAACGTCCTGCTGAACGAAGGAGGGGGCAGTATTGCCATGCGGTTCCAGGCGCGTGACGCCCACTTGGTGCTCTCGAGCAAGGCGTCAGAACCGGTCGCGTTCCGAGTGACCCTTGACGGCGAGCCGCCAGGCACTTCCCGAGGCGTCGACGTCGACGAAGCAGGGCAACGGGATGCTCGACGGTGGACGCATGTACCAGCTTGTACGTCAAGCCGGTGAAATCGTTGACCGCACTGTAGAAGTCACGTTTTCCGAACGAAACGCGGAGGCCTACGTCTTCACCTTTGGCTGAAGCCATCACGTAGCGGTCGTCCTCGAGCAGATATTGATGTGTGACTATCGAAGAAATGGAGAAGGGCAAATGCCCACGGAAACCTCCCTGGACGCAAGGCCGCAGCGATTCCTCAACGTGTCCGGCGGACATGAGGAGCCAGCCGTCCAAACAGACTCGCTTCTCGCTGAGGCCACGGCCCATCTCGTATGGGCGTATGAAGCAATCGATCAGTTCTCACAGACGAGCTCCATGCCGTGGAGTTCGCCGACGTTCCTAAGCACCTGTCGATTGCTCTGCGCCACGCTGGCCGCGATCGACGAGTTCTCTGAATCCATGTGGGCCGATCACTGAGCTCCGCCCCGGTTCGGCGTCGAAGTGTTACGGCGACGGTCATCCCACGAGACAAGGAAGTCGAGTGTCACATCTGGTCAAGTCTGTGAAGAGAGGTGCCGGTGGTCTGAGCAGTTGGTCGAGACCGTCCTCAACTGGCTGTCGTGACGCGTGGAGTTTGGTTCCGAAAACGGCATCGACCGTGATCGGGACGAACGAACTCCGCCACACTCCGCGTCAGCCCCCCGGTCGAGGCCCGCTGATTGGTCGTGTGCCTGTGGCAGCCGGCGGATGTGGTGTCACGTCGACTGACGAGAGCCGTTCGACGCCAGTAACGCTGATTCACAGAAGGAGGATTCATGATGACGCAGACGACTGAGAAGGCCATCCTCGCCGGTGGATGCTTTTGGGGCATGCAGGACTTGATCCGCATGCGCCCCGGTGTCATCTCGACTCGGGTCGGCTATACGGGCGGCCACGTCGAGAACGCCACCTATCGCAACCACGAGGGCCACGCCGAGGCGATCGAGATCAATTTTGATCCCGAGCAGACCTCCTTTCGCGATCTTCTGGAGTTCTTCTTCCAGGTCCATGATCCCACCACGCTCGACCGCCAAGGCAACGACGTGGGCTCGAGCTATCGCTCGGGGATCTTCTATCTGAACGACGAACAGAAGCGGGAGGCCGAGGACACCATCGCCGACGTGGAGGCGTCGGGACTTTGGCCTGGGAAGGTCGCCACTGAGGTCACAGCAGCTGGGCCGTTTTGGGAGGCCGAGCCCGAGCACCAGAACTACCTACAGCGCTACCCAGACGGCTACACCTGTCACTTTCCGCGGCCTGGCTGGGTGCTGCCTCGCCGGAATGACAGTGTTGAGGACCCGGGACTGTGGTGAGCATGCTGCACATGTCTCACTGCATGGGAAACTGTGGCTCAACACCAAAGCAGCAGCAAGAGCGATGAGCCAGCGGAGCCGCAAGGCGTTCCTTGGACAGACTCTCTTGGTCATCGGTGGCAGTGCCGGCATCGGTCTCGCGACGGCGCGGGAGGCCCGGTCGGAGGGTGCAAACGTCATTCTTACGGCGCGGAACCACGAACGGTTGATAGAGGCCGCGACCGCGATCGGCGCCCAGCAAACCGCCGCCTTCGACGCCAACGACACCTTGGCGTTGGCGTCCTTCTTCGAGGAGCTTGAGGACCCGATCGACCATGTGATGGTCACGGCGGGTGGTCCGACATACGGCCCCTTGCTTGAGATGAGTGCCGGGGAGGTGACATCGGCACTGAGTAGCCGCATCGTGCTGGCACTAGAGGTAACCCGCCACGCAGTCCGAAGGATGCGAGCCGGCGGAACGCTTCTCTTTATCGGAGGTATTGGTGGCCGTCGTATCGGCCGCGGCTCTGGCACTGTGTCGGCCGCAACAGCCGCCCTTCCACCGTTTATAGCGGCCCTCGGACTTGAGGTGGCCCCGGTACGCGTCAATCTCATCGCCCCGGGCTTCGTCGACACGCCGCTCTCGGCCTCCCTTTTGGGGGATCAGCTCGAGGCGCGACGCACCGAGCTTCGCGAGACGCTGCCGATTGGACGCGTCGTCAGTCCGGCTGACGTCGCCGCATTGGCCGTGCACATCATGGGCAACACGGCGATAACCGGGGCCACCTACGACATCGATGGTGGGCAACAGTTCACCTAGTGGCATGAAGGAGTTCACATGACAGAGCGCTACGAAAAGAATGAATCTGCCATCGCAAGATTGACACCGCGCCAGTACGCCGTCACCCAGGAGGGCGCCACAGAGCCGGCCTTCGACAACGAATACTGGGACACAATGGAGGCGGGGATCTACGTCGACATTGTTTCCGGGGAGCCTCTCTTTGCCTCCGTCCAAAAGTTCGATAGCGGGTGTGGATGGCCGAGCTTCACGATTCCACTTGAAAGTGAAAATGTGATCGAGAAGCTCGATCCCAGCCATCGGATGGTCCGGACAGAGGTCCGCTCGGCCCATGGCGATAGTCACCTCGGTCATGTCTTCGACGACGGGCCTCCCGAATCCGGCGGTTTGCGCTATTGCATCGATTCGGCCGCCTTACGGTTCATCCCATATGACGAACTCGACGACGAGGGCTACGGGCAGTACAAGCGACTTTTCGAGGGAGAAGGACTCGTCGAGGTCTTCCCCAAAGGAGCAAGGAGGGAGCCATGAGCACCACCGAAACAAACGAGCATGTGCCATTCATCGACTACGAGAACCTGCCGGCACCAACGGAGGGCATTCTCGTCACCCATTTCATCACCGTGCGAAGCATTGCTGGGTCCCGCGCGTTCTACTCCGAGGTCCTCGGCGGACAGGTGGTGCTGGAGGAGAACCCTTGCATCGTGAGGCTCGCCAACTCATGGGTGCTGATGAGTCCGGGTGGTCCCCCCACCCCCGACAAGCCGGAGATCTCGGTCGTGAACTACGAGCCCGGTAACAGGGTCTCGAGCTTCATGAACCTACGCGTCGCTGACATCCAGGCGTGTTATGAGCAGTGGAGTTCAAAGGGGGCCGAGTTCGTCACGCCACCGATCGATCGCGGCGCTGAGGTCCGCTGCTACATGCGAGACCCCGACGGCTACATGATCGAAGTCGGCCAGGCCACCGGAGCCCTCCGAGGGGAGCTCGCCGAGAAGCGACCTGAAGACTTGCCCGGCTAAGGGTGATGGGCGCGGTCAATGGAATCACCAGGGGTGTCATCGGTGCGACGCGACGGTCGAAGCACCGATCGTTTCACAGCGACAGACGGAAGGAGGCAGCTATGAGCAGCGGTACCGAAGTTCGCACAGGAGGAGCGACAGCGCACGTATTCGACAACGGACCGCCCGATGAGGGTGGCCTGCGCTTGAGGTTTGTTCGCGAAAGTCCCCGAAGAGTTGATCCAGATCTAGCGGGCGAAGTGGCTGCGCGTTTCCAGGCGGCTCGAAGTGACCACACCAATACAACGGTCCGTGCCGCGTACGATCAGCTCGAACGACAGTCAGATGCGATCTTCACCCAAATTGACAGATCCTGATTATCCGCTCCATCGCGGTCTCCGAGTCGAGTTCACCCGCTGTGAAAGTCCCTACGATTCCGACGATGAGATGATCGGCGCAGTGCGCACTCACGGGGTCCTGGAGATCACTACGAGCGCCAGGGAACGGGACCGCCGCCACCCACTGCTGGGCTGCGACCTCGGCGGCGCGCACGACAGATTTCGGGCCGTCCATGACATCGTTGGACATGTGGGCCCGTGCCTCGGCTTCGACCGAGACGGGGAATTCGCGGCCTGGCTGACCCAGGAGCAACTCTACTTCGGACTCGCCTGGTTGGCTCTGGCCACCGAGCTTCACGCGGAGCACAGCGTCCGGTGGACGACCGGAATGCTCTCTGATCACAAGGCAACCCTTATCGACCGTGACCTGCTCAACAGGGTTCGGAACGCTTCGATCACGTCAGAGGAGGTCAGTTGAGAGCGGGACGGCGCTCCCGTGGATCCATCGTTGAGGTAGCTGGAGGTGGTCATGTCAGATCAGCTGAGAAAGGGCAGTATCCGAAATTCGTCCAGCGGCACAATGGTCTGCCGCTGGAAGAGAGCACCGTCGATCTCGGTTGGAAAGCGGTCATAGTTGACGATACGCCGGACCGACAAGTCTTGTTCTTCATATTCGATGGTCCTGGCACACTCACACTACGAGATGCGTCAGGAAGAGAAGGCCGTCACGTTGCTCCTGCCGCGGATGCAATTTTCGACAAGGGTCCGATATCTGCATGGATTGAATAGGCGTCTCCGATGCCCAAGCCCGGCCGGGTCTGCCCCGGCTTTATGGCCGAGCCGGTACGGTGCTGGAGGATGGTCTACAGCCACCAGCTGCCACCGACTCAACGCCGTGAGCGACGGTAGCGTCATAGGTAACGGCAGCTTGCCCGTTGTCCGACGCTGGCGCGCTGTACCTACCGCTCCTTCCAAACGCGAGATGCCTCATCCAAGCACGCCCGTGTCTGCGCGGAGGCTTCACCTTCCTCGGCAATATCGCCCGGGTTCTACGGATGCCATCCCGCAGGACGCCGATCCAAGCGACGGGATCTCGCCCTCGTAGGAGAATGTTCTTGAAGCTATCGAGCGTCTGCTCCGAGTCGACTTCTGTTCGAACGCCCGGTCGAGGATGCGTGGGCGGCCAACTTGGGTTGGCGGGTCAACTACGAGGCTGCTGCGTGCGTACGCGTTGGCGTAGACAACTGACACTCCGCCAGCCAAGTGGTCTGGTTCGCGGCGGTACGAGATCGAAACGATCGCCCCCTTTGGCCGCGGAAAGGAGTGGGAAGTCGCTTGTCTTTTTCCTCCCCGGGCACCCTGGAATAGTGCAAGCAGTCGGACAGGTCTATGCGTGAGGTCGGGCGCCTGGGACTAGTGATTTTCGGGGATGCAACGGCTGACGTCGATGATCACACTGGCAGCACTAGCCCAAGATTCTTTCAGCATGGGGCGCACTAGCAATGCGTATCTGATTGCACCCGGCCACACAACGACTCCACTAGGAGCGAGGAGGTTCACTCCACATGCTTGAGCTAATCGTCATTCTCGTTGTAGTTGTACTGCTCCTACTCGGCATTTGGGCCGCCTTCAACGGGCTCATCAAGCGGCGCAACCGTACTCTGGAGGCATGGTCTCAGATTGATGTCGAACTCAAACGGCGTCATGACCTCGTCCCGAACCTCGTCTCAACCGTGCAGGGATATGCCACGCACGAGCGAGGTACCTTTGAAGCGGTTACTCAGGCTCGAGCGAATGCGGTGGCGACTGGAGCGACAGACGACCCCGGGCAGATTGCGCCCGCGGAAAATGCTTTGTCCGCAGCACTCCGCTCATTGTTCGCGGTCGCGGAGAACTATCCGCAGCTGAGGGCTGTCGAGAGCTTTCTGCAACTTCAAGAAGCACTCACTGCCACGGAGGACAAGATTGAATATGCGAGGCGCTACTACAACACGAGCGTCCGGGACTACAACATCGGATTGCAGACTTTCCCCCGCAGCATCATCGCTAGTCTCTTCCACTTCAGGACCGCTGCGTTCTTTGGTGCGCAGGAAGACGATCGGATGGTCCCAGAGGTGAGTCTGTCCAGTTCGGGCGCAAGTGCGAACGGGTCTGCAGCATCGAACCAGCCTGCTGTCGACGCCGAGAGTCCCGGCTCAGGCAACTGACTGCGTATACGAGTGGACCAAAGAGGACACGATCGTGTACAGCGAAGTCAGAAGCAACAAGCGGCGGAGCGCCATTGTCGTCGGCCTGTTCGTGCTGGCCTGGCTCGTCGTGGGAGCTGCACTGGGGTTCCTTGTGACAGAGCTCACGCATCACTCAGCCAACGGTCTGGAGCCGCCTCAATCAGCGAGCGAGACTTGGACTGCCATCATCGTCGGCGTGGTCGTGGGAGTGATTGTCGCACTTCTCGGGATTCTGTACTCACTGATTGCCGGGACGCGACTGGTGTTGCGGACTTCAGGAGCGGTGCGGGCGGACTCAGCTGAGTACCAGCAGCTAAATGATCTCGTCAACGCGCTGGCGATAGGGGAGGGCATTCGCTCGCCAACGGTCTATGTCATCAAGGACCCGTCCCCCAATGCCTTCGCCACGGGTATCAGTCCAGATAAGGCGGCGATCACGCTCACATCGGGGCTTCTCGCCATCATGAACCGTGAAGAACTCGAGGGTGTCATCGGCCACGAAATGAGCCACATCAAGAACCACGACATCCGGCTGCTCCTAATCGTGGGAACGCTGATCGGACTAGCGGCGCTCTTGGCGAGCATTCTCTGGCGAACCGCCTTTTGGGGAAGCATTACTGAGGGCGAGGACAACGGGGGAGGTCAGCTCCTTGTCGTCCTTGTGGCCGCGGCAGCGCTTCTCACGGTCGTCGGCTTCATCTTTGGTCCGCTTATTCGCCTTGCCCTCTCTCGTCGTCGGGAGTCCTTGGCAGATGTGAGTGGCGTCGAACTCACGCGCAATCCCGCCGGGCTCTTGAGCGCATTGAAGAAGCTCCAACGTAACGACAAGCCTTTCAGGGCTATGAACCACGCGACAGCCGCGATGTGCATCGATGATCCTCTACGCCACCATGAGTCGTGGTACCACCGCCTGTATGACACTCATCCCCCTATTCAGGAGAGGATCGCTGACCTCGAAAAGCTGGCCGTGGGGCAAACGGTCTGACCTCTGGTCCCCTAGCACCCCCAACGAGGTCCTCCCCCTGTGGGCTCGGAGCGCCTTGACCCTCCTTCGTGGATCCCACGAAAATCTCACGGATTCGGAGTTTCGTGTCACCAGCTGTATCGCAGGTCAGGAGCCTCATTGGCCTATCGCACCAGCTAGCGGGCCGACTGAGATGCACCGCGTTGACGAGCGAATTGCCTGGTGGACGACTGAAGTAGGTCTCATAACCCGAAGGTCAGAGTTTCAAATCCTTTCGACGACCTGCCTTCGTTTGGTTTCCAGGTATCCGATCAGTGTGCGGACTGTGTTGATTACCAACATTGCCTCCGGTTCCCCAATGAGTTCTTCATTTGGGTGCGCAACGGATGCGTTATTTCGAACCGGATTCAGTGAATCGAAAATGGTAGCCATGGCCCCGAGGATCTTGGTTATCTCTCCCGGTCGCGCACCAAGATCCGCAAGGCTGGGATGGTTCGCTCTGATCGCCTTCAGGAGCTGGTTCATCGTCGGTCGATCCCCATGAGGAAGTCCTACCTCGTCACAAAGACTGTGGAGGTATCCATGCATCGCCGTGTGGAGGCGATCCACTGCACTCTGTGGCCCCGATGTCCTCATCAACGCATCGGCGTGTTTTAGTGCGCGGCGTACCACTTCTGAAGCAGATTCAAGGTCCATATCAATTCCAACCTGACCAGTCTCCAGACGTGTGATCCAGGAGTTGATTTCCCTCTGCAGTGCGGGAGTTCGAAATTTCGAACCACCGTTGTCGGACTGATCAACAGCGAGGTACTCCTCGAGGATTGCCCGTAGGGCAGCAGCTTGATCCCGAGCTGATGCTTCAAAAAGTGTGGATTCAAAGCACTCTCGCGTGGTTCCGGGAAACTCCGATGTACCGACACTGATGTCGCACGTCTCCATCCAGAATCGGTCGTGTGTCGCGTAACTGGAGTCGCCGAGGTATCCGCCTTCCACACCGATCCAAATTGTGGACAAGCCGACCGATCTCTTTGCGGCTCAGTCGTGAGTCATCGGTCATCATGGCTCGAGTCCACAGGATGAGATTCTGGCCCTTGCCGATGGAGCTCGTTGCATGGCGAGGTGTCGTGTCGCCACCCTCACGACTCAACCGCCACACGAGGTCTGTCGTTCGATGGTGATACCGCGTCCACAAGCAACCTACGGAATACTTCATCCGGCAGTCGACACTCTCGTGCTACAGCTTGTTCGTCGATTTCCAGCTCGGAGCTCATGAGATCGAATGCCCGTCTAAGCAAGGCTGGGGTTTCGGGCGGTCCGAGATCGATTGGCTCGCCATCTCGCCAGCCTTGTCGCGAGACGTGAATCTCCGCGCGCTGGTACGCATCAGTGCTGAGAGCACCGATAGTGCGAGCACGGTAGAGGAGAGCCTGCAGAGAGACACGCCAGCGCTGCTTGAGATCGAAAAACGCCGGCCAACTCATGCGCGTTGGGAATTCCTTTCGAATCACCTCCGCTGGCATTAAGAACGCAGCAGCAAATCGGTTTGCTTGGTTTTCGACTACGTGACGTCCGGGCTCCGCATCGTGGTGCATGACGAGGTGACCCAACTCGTGAGCAGCGTCGAACCGCGACCGCGCAGCGTCGCCCTTATCGCTCCCGAGCACCACTACCGCCCGGTCGCCGATGACGGTTGAGAAAGCGTCAACCCCCGACCCGCCAACGGCCGGTCTAATTACAACGATGCCGCGTCCCTCTAAGAGACGCACCACATTGTCAATCGGGCCAGTACCCAAGCCCCAGTCTCGCCGCACTCCCGCCGCCGCCGTTTCGGGCTCTATCTCTGGCGCATCGTCATTAACGGGATGTTCCGGAAGATCAAGGTTGGGAAGCTCAACGTGCGTCTCAATGTTGGCGAGAACTTCGGACAGGAACTCCAGCCTCACCAAGGCCTGTTCACGCTCGAGCTTGCTCGTCGACCGCAGCTTACGGAAGTGAGCTTGGTTCTCGGTGACCCGAGGAACCGGTCCACGACGCTCAAAGAACTCTGGCCCAAAGCCAAGGTTCAGAGCGATCGATGCAAAGGCCGAACTACTTGGTCGTGTCTTGCCGCTCTCGTACTGGCCTACTACAGCCGGTGAGACATCAATCGCTCTGGCGAGGTCAACCTTCTTTAGTCCCCTGTAGATACGAGCTTGTCGTAGCCGATCTCCCTCGAAGAGTTCTGGGACCACGCGAACATGGTCAGCAGTCATACGGAATTGGCCTTGCCGCCTTTTTGCCCTTCACTGCTCGAAGAATCACTGCTGGTTCTGGCACCACAACAACATCATCTTGTGGACCCTCCTTAGTGACCGGAGCGGCTGGTTCGCTCACGTCGAAGATCGTTTCGACTGCTTCCCAGCGTGAGATCTTCCCATCCAGAGCTCGATCGCTTCCGACTGCCTGGAGGCGTACAGCCCGGAGTCCGTCATCGGCGGATCCGTAGTGCGCGATGACCCAGTCCAGGTATTCGGTTACGCCCGGTTCGCCAAGATCGAAAGTGAGCTGTCGGTCCTCGCCACCCATCCGAGATGCTGGGCCGACATTGTTGGGAAAGCACGTCAGTGGGTCGTCATGCTCGCTCGTTCCGAGCTTGTGAACTCGGAGTCGGCAGCGACCGGTGAGAATGGCCAAGGACTGGTTGATCTCTTCTGTCGATACGCCAGAGATGTGGTCCAACTCCTTGGCGATAAAGAAGACGCCTGAGCGCCAGACAGCCGAACCGAAAGTGATCGCGTCATGGCCGATGTCCGGGTCGTGTCGGTCTTGGTTCTCTTCGTACGTTGATCGCAGACCTCGAACGACCGCCGCCTGGAAAGCTTGGCGCTGAAGTTCCTCCGGGAACTGAGACGTCATGACCTATACTATAGCATATTCGCTGGTTCGACGCAGTATACTAAAGTAAAAGCGCTTAGGAAGGCCAGCTGACGTAAGGTGGTCGGGGCGCTTTCTGAATATATACCGTCTGACCAGGCGAAAAGCGTGGTACCAGCTGACCTCCAGAGCCAGGTCGGACAAAAGGGCCGGTCCTCTGATCGGTCGATTCAACCGCTCAGGACGGCTACCCTGGTCTCATGGCTCGCAGATTCACCGATGTCGAGGTAACGCTTCCAGAGCCAGTGGTGGACTGGGAGACAGTTGTAAGCGTCGCCAATCCGGCGCACGCGCCGACGCGCGGCCGCCTTCGTACCCTCCGGAACGCCGGCATGTCTGAGGGGATCCGAGTGCGACGTCGCGGGACTCATGGCATACAAGGCAGTCAGACCTACTACAGCTCGTTGTGGTGCTGGTCAGAGCGGTGTCGTGCAGAAGGCCTTTTGCGAGAATCTACTGATCTCAAGGACGAAGCTCAACGTCTCGAATCTGCCTTTGGAGACCGGCTACAAGCTTTCCTAAGCGATCACCCTCTGGCCGACCTTCCCTCAGCAGCATTCTTCGAGGAGTTGTCCGTAGGCACTACCAATGCGCTCCTTGGACTTGCTGCAGTCGAAGGTTTCGTGGTTGCTGCTGGCAGGGTCGGTTCCGTTACCGACAACCGAGCTCGCATCGTCGGAAAGAACCCTGCAAACGAGGCTGCCATCGTCGACCTCCCAGTGAGGGTCTTCTTGTCCTATGGCCTTTCTGAAGGAGCAGACGTGTGGGTACTGTCCCGCGCTCTCGGCAGTTCCGCCCTTGTCGAAGTGGTCCCAGCTTTTCGCACGTATGTGCGACTTGCGAAGGCCTGGCGTAATCATTGGGCCCATTCGACGTCGTGGCTGCAAGCGGACTTAGGCGCCTTGCCCTTGCCTTCCGGTCCATCTGGATCGAGCCAGGATCGCGCCTACGAGGAATCATCCGGGGCACGACCAAGCGATGAATACATAGAGGGTCTGTTCGCGGACACGCGAGCCGGGAAACTGACTATCCACGAACTCCGTCCAGCGGGATAGCGTGGGTGTAGATTGGCGTGACGCGGTTCGCCAAGATCGATCGATTCTCGAGGCATTCGTCTGTACCGATCCAGCTCCGCGTCGGCCCGATAGGCGGCCGCTTCCTCATCCCAAGCCGTGGGAACTCAGTGTCCAGACTTGGATCCACGGCCTGCATCCCCCGAGCGGTCCGAGCGAGCGTCTACGTCTTGGATTCGTACCGGGCGATGACTCTTTGGCGGCAGTCGGTGAGGTCTGTTCGGTGGGTACTGATGGGGGGTTGGTAGCGGTCAAACTCACCGGACTCGCGATCACCCGGCGCCACCGAGGACAAGGAGGCACGTTGGCCGACGAGGCTGTCGGACAGATGATCGATGAGGCTAAAGAACTTGCGCTGGCACAGGGGGCAAGTGGCCTCATTGTGATTGCGTGGGCGCATCCTCTGAACGTCCCGAGTCATCGGATGCTGGCCCGCAATGGCTTTCGCCGGCGTGGTCAGCCCGCGCCAGACGTCGAGGACTGGGTTCTGGTTGAGAGTTGAGTTCTGCCGCGACGAGGGTTTCCATTCTCCGGATCGGTTGACGAAGGAATCGGGGGCCCCAATCCTTGAGAATCGAGCGCAGCCTCTGCTTGCCCAACCAATTGCCCAACTATTGAGCCATATCTCGTCCAACTAGACAGACGGGCTGTACTCGGTCGAAGCCCTGACCTGGCGGAACGTTACGCCTGAGGACCCAATGGACGTAGCTCCCCGCTCTCTCAAGGCGCGACACACCGTCCACGCAGTGGGCTCCTGCCCGCCGCCTCTTGGTGAGCCGATGGGCCGAGTTTCATAGCGCCGGATCGATGCCACAGTCGCCCTTGGCGCAGTTCCCCGACCGCTGGAACCCAAACGCGGCATGGTCGGTCCGATACGCGCAACGCTCAGACATGCGTTGCGATCGGCATTCGCACCACTCCACGGAATGGTTCAGAGAGTGGAAACCACTCGATGCGCCGAGCTTCCACTCCCTCAACCCGCCATCCAGCAAGACGATTAGAAACGGCAGCCAATGTTTCCTCGATTTCCAAACGAGCCAACGCTGCGCCGAGACAGGTGTGGATTCCATGCCCGAAGCTCAACATTCTCGGCCCGCTGCGTTCGGGGCGATACAGGTCAGGGTCGTCAAAGACAGAAGGGTCACGGTTTGCAGCAGCCACTATGGGCTCAATGATCGAGCCCTCCTTAACTGGAAGACCGTTTATCTCGGTGTCTGAGACGGCGATTCGGACAGTGGAATGCGCTATGGGTTCGAAACGGAGAGCTTCCTCTGCGTAGCTGTTTGCTAGCGACGGTTCCGCCACAAGTCGGTCCCATGCTGGTCGATTGCGCGCGAGGCAGAGCAACGCGAGAGAGATCTGCCGATATGTGGTGTCGTAGCCAGCAAAGAGCAGGTTCGATACCGTCGCTAACAGTTCCTCGGTGGTGAGTCGCTGGCCCTCCTCCTCGGCGCGAATCAGATCGGAAATCAGGTCTTCGCCAGGTTGGCTGCGACGACGGTCGATCAGGTCCTGGGCATAGGTCGTGATCCCTCCCAAGGAGGTTTCGACGATCTGTCGAGCCTCGGGGGTGAGGACGCCGAACGCGAGGCCCATCCCGCCTGCCCACTGCTGAAAGCTTGGTATGTCCTCGCGGGGAACACCCAGGAGATCACAGAGCGTCCCGATAGCAAGTGGTTTGCACAGCTCTTCTACGAGTTCACCATTGCCGCGTTCAACAAAGGTGTCGAGGACTTGGCGCAGATGGTCGCGAACTGAGTCGCGAACCTGAGCAACGGTTCTCGGCGAAAACGCCGAGGCAACCAGTCGCCTAAGACGCTGGTGTTGCGTACCCTCCTGAGTAAACACGATGCGCTCGAAGAACTCGCGCACTGGTCCATCACTTATCCCAGCAAAGTCGAGCCCGTCCAGCGCCATTGGCCGTAGATCCTGGTTGCCCAGGGCGGCAAAGGCGTCGGCGTAGTGAAGGAATGCAAGAAACCCCGACGGGGAGACTGCGAGTCGTTCTGGTCGCAGTTCGGCATATTGGAGATGCGCTTCGTCGCTGACGAGCATCTCGAGATGGGGGAGAGAATCCAGATCGATCGGACGAGAAGCAGGCATGTTGCCCCCTGAGCCCTGAGCGTGACGGGCCGCTTGTTTCGTCACGACGCTAATCATCAAGGTGCCGAATGGCCAACCCCCATTGCTGAGTGCGAGTGGGAGTGGAGTGTGGTGCTGCGTTGGCTGCCCAGCTTTGCGGGAGCATTAGCCCACAAAGTTGCCTCTGTGGCTCGTCCGCTGCGCCGGCGACGGTAGATCCGCGACCGGGACATCGCCGTCGTTCGCTACCGAACAGTTCAGCGATTTCTGGCTGGTCAGGATCTTGAGGTCGAGCCCGACTCCCGTCGTCAGCTACATGAGGCACTGACCGGCCTTCTGACAGGAGTCGCCGATGGAGCGCCGTCAGGGCGATGAAGGGCTCAAGCGGCTGGCGAGAAGTAGCTGCCGGGTTTGGGAATCCCTTGGGAATCAAACGCCGCAAACTGTGTGGACGGCAAGGTGGCACGTGGATTAGGGGCCTGTCCTGAGCAGCCACAACGTGACGGGGCCGATCTGCCGGGACTGGCTCGATCGGTTTCCTAAACCGAGTGTCGCGCGTTCGAATCGTTCCGGGGCTCTCTGTTCCGGGGGCGCTCGTCAGGGGCACCTTTGGGTCCCTTAGCGGAGTGTTGCGCTTCTCTCGAGTTCCTTCGACACCACCGAGATTTGGAACAGCCTTTCGAGCAGCGTCTTCTTCCTGCCGGGATCTCTATCCCTTATTTCGATCTTCCCGTTTGCTCCGACAGATATAGTTTTTGTGCCCGCCAAACTGAACGCATATAGCTTTTCTCCCGGCTCCACAATAATTGCGTCGAGGGCAACGGCAGCGATGGTGGCCACACCTACGGTGATCATGAAGTCGGCTGTGTTCTGCCGCGAGACCTGAAACGCAAGTACCAGGAGAACGATCCCGACAATGCCCAAACCGATCCGGGTCCATCTACGAAATCTCTTCCCGGCCGTTTCGCTTCTCTTTTGCTTCTGTTGTGCTTCACCTCCTGCGATCACTAGGAGTAGCGCGAGAACGATAAGGACGGCGCCGACCTCGTAGACCAGATGCGACGCGGTACCGGTGGCCGGCTGGTTTCTGAGCATCGCAAGGAAGCCGAGAGCCAATAGCCCGATTGGCACGAGTCCGAGGAAGTCCCTCAATGCTGGTTCTTGTGCCATGACAAATGTCTTGTTTCCCACCGAGAACTTGAATTCGAATGGGGTGCGGAGCAGCTCCACTGCTGCATTCGGGGGATTCGTGGCCGTGCTTCCATCGGACCCGCTGTCCGTGGTCATCGTTTCTCCTTCTGTTCGGTTCTCACTCTGACTTTGCTGCTACCTGGTGCGGACATCACCGGCACCGGTCCTATTCGTAACTGTGTGGACCTCTCTGCAGCCTTTCAACTTCCTGTGGGGTTGCTTCTCTATACCCTTCCTGCTCCAATTTTTCGTGGATGTCAGTCTCTCCACCTTCAGCGGTGACGACCTGAAGACCTCTCTGATAGTTCGGATGCATCGCCAATTCTTCAACATGGACGACCGGTTGGACGCGGATCCCTCGTGGTCCCATTAGCCCTATGTGCGTTGCTTCGAAGATGCTGATTCCAACAATGTGTGGTTTACGGTCCGTCTGACGATTCAGCACGGCTTGCGCTGCGCGGCGCAGGAGGGCTGCACCGCCATAGCCGAGATGGAATGCACCAATTGCTAGGATGCCTGAGGATTCGCTGCTCATCTGACCCCTGCTAGTCGATGCAGCAGCGTCGAACAGACGCTGGATCCTTGCTTCCGCCGACGCTTGCGTTACCGACCCTTTGACGGGAGCACGAAACTCCAACGGAGTCTTAACCTCAAGATCAAGCTTTTCGCGAAGCGAAGGACGGAGCTGAAGATCAGGGATGCGTCCTTTCTCCCGCGCACTCCCTATGAGGCGAACGCC
Source organism: uncultured Acidimicrobiaceae bacterium (assembly GCA_963744935.1). Lineage (GTDB taxonomy): Bacteria > Actinomycetota > Acidimicrobiia > Acidimicrobiales > RAAP-2 > Bog-473. Next base: position 269,022 of record CAVUVM010000006.1, on the reverse strand, counting down.
GTTCCCCTGATCTGCGAGCGCGCCAGCGATGGTCAGTGTCATAAGTTCATGTTGGAAATTCAGCGGACTCACCAAGGACTTGACGATCTCAAGATACGTAGGATGGCTTTGCCATCGTGCGAAGACATCGTGAGCTAGCAGCAGTTCTGTCATTAGTTCGGGATTGATAGTGACTGTGTCGTGATGGGTGGCCGCTCCAAAGACATCGGCTAGCTCTTCGGCGTAGGCAATCAACCTGACAAGTTGATGGACCTCGCTCGGTGGAGTCGGAGAATTGGTGCCGCGGTCATAACTCGCTCGTAGCTTTGGATATTCATCTCCGAGGAGCGCAATCAACTCAGCTGCGTGCCGTGCGAAACCTTCAGCAGTTTGAGGAAGAGCGGTCGCTCCCGACCGTGCGAGACGCGCGTACGCGTCACCGGTTTCAATCAGATACTGCTCAACCGAGCGAGTTGCTACGAGCTGTATAGGTAAGTGATCCGTACTTTCCAGATACCTCGTCCCAGGTGGAACGCCCGATGGGTCTTTTGGAACAATAGCGATCCGATCTCGGACGAGAGGTTGTCCTGGCTTTCGACATGGTGTCTCGCAGAATGCGCGACAATTCGGGCAGCAAATGAAGATGTCCAGAACCTGTTGTTCGAAAGCATTCTGCATCAGCACTGCACCACACGCACCGCACAGCAGCTGTAGCTGCCCGATAGAAGCGAATGCGGGTGATGTCACCGGACAGATCACCGAAGCGGCCGGTGGAAGATCGGTCCGGACGGGCAAGCGGATCTCCGTCGCGGCGGCCGATGAGTCAGTCACGTTCTAAAACACATTCCTAAACCGAACTCACGAGCCTCAGCTCTTCCCGTGCACGACGCGACCAAGGTGCTCGGCGGCTCGTCTGTCCGAGGATGCTCGCGATTTTGCGTAGTGGCGGGTGAGCACCAGGGGCCCATGTCCTTGCCTTTGAGCGACCACGCTGACATTGAATCCGGCATCCAGGAGCTCCGAGGATGTGAACTTCCGCAAGGCGAGGATCGAACCGTCGAAGTCGAGGTCGCCCCGACCAGATAGCTGGGCATCTTCGCGCCGTTCGGCGGCCGCCACAGCCAGGTTCGCCCACCGTTCGCTGCGACCCAACGCTGCGCCGATGTCTCGGTAAGACATACCACCGCTCGGTAGGGGTCCGGGTTTCCCGGCTGGCCGAGCTAGGGGAGTGGACCGCCGCAGCCGCAGTGCCTCGTCTTCAAGGGCGACGACCTCCGGATGTTTGTCCTCAATCCCGAGGTACCCCTTCAATACCGCAACTCTCTTTGTGAGGTAGTCGGGCGGCGTAGGCGTGGAGCAGTCCGCGGCAAGGCTGAAGAGGAACGGTTCCGCCGCGAGCTCGAGATCTGCGGCAACGGCTCGGTCATTCATCTCATCGCAGTGGCGCGCGAGCATCGCAATGGTTTCGGAGTCAACGTGGAAGGTCCGACTTCGGCGGGTTTTTGTCGTCTTGACCTTGCCCGCTGCGCTCACGGCCGTATCGATCGTGATTTGGTTTTTCTTCCAATCCACCGCAGAACGGGGAATGGCAACGAGCTCCCCGCGCCGGACTCCTGTCACTGCACCCAGGACAAGGACAGGTGCGATATCTGGGGTCTCCTTCACGGCGGTCGCCAATAGGAGAGACAGTTCCTCAATTTCCGGCGGGGTCCGCTCGTTGGAGCGATAGGTACTGATGGGCAGTTGGAAATCGGCCATTGGGTTCCGGCTTGTGATGCCCCTTCGTTTGGCCCACCGAAAGAAGGGGACGTAAAGGCTCTTCGCCTGGTTCAATCGCGAGGCGCTGAGTCCTGCTCGCCGCATCGCGCCGAAGAGGCGATCCATGTCTTCAGCCTCGATCCGCTTGACCGTCTTTGCTCCAATTTTCGGCGAGAACCACCGCTGGTGGAGGTAGCGATAGTCGGTGATGGTCTTGTCGGTTCGGCCCTTTTCGGCGGCCAAGTGCTCAGTGAGAAACCGTTCCACGGCCTCGTCGAAAATCAGATCCCGAAGGTCCTGCGTCTGAGGGAGTTGCGCGCCACTCATCTCGTCCACGAACTCCACCAGGAGGGCCGCCGCCGCTGTTTTGGTACGTGCCGAAACAGTCCGCGTGAGTGAGCGGGGCCGGCCGTTTTGCCAACGGCCAATGGTTATCCGTAGTTCCCAAGTCCCCGGCCTCACGAGACGCATCGAGCCGGTCCCTTTGCGTGCCCTCGGTTGGCTGGGTGGGCTGCCTTTCGGCGTGCCCTCCAGGCTGAGGTGCTCGATGCGAACACAAGCTGGGTTTGAAGGGCAAGCCACGACGCGGTCGCTGGTCGACAGGGGGCCGTAGGCCAGTTCCCAGGCAACACGATGTGCGGTCATCGCTACGTTGCCCACATTGATCCGTCCTGTCCCCCGTGCGGGGTTGATGCTGCCGATCCAGAGGTGGTGCTTGGCGCGGCGGTCTACCTGCCGTTCGAAGCGCGTGGCCAGGTCCTCGACGGGCCGCCCCATGCGAATTCAATGTATCGGTTACGTGTATCGAAACGTGTATCTGGGTTGGTTAAGGGGTCGAAACCGCCCGATACACTTAACTCAGCAATCTCAGCCGTTCTACCTGGGTTTTTTGGTGCGCCCCTCGGGATTTGAACCCGAAACCTGCGGATTAAGAGTCCGTTGCTCTGCCGTTGAGCTAGAGGCGCATCGCAGAGTGTACGCGAGACACAGGACAGCTCGAACTAGGTCGAGGCCGTGCCCCGTTGTCGCCGGCCCGGGCTTGCGCCACGGACCGGCGACCCCCCAGGGGCACCCATGCCGTCGTTCCCAGAAAACGGGGCGGCGTGAAAGTAGCACAGCCCATTAACGCTGACAGGGTGTCGGATACACTCGCCCCCGACCTGCGCCGGGGGCGTGTCCAAGGAATCGCAGCGGATCGATCGCACAGTCACCGGCGCGCCGGGGAGGGAGACCAGTGGAGCTCGAGTTCACGAGCGAGCAGGAAGAGTTGCGCTCCTCGGTCCGAGCCTTTCTCCAGAAGGAGTGCCCGCTCGAGCTCGTCCGCGCTGTCGTGGAGTCCGGCGACCCGCCCGAGAAGCTCTGGGGATCGATGGTCGCCCTGGACTGGCCTGCCCTTGCCATTCCCGAGGAGTACGGCGGTGTCGGGCTCTCGATTGTGGAGACAGCGGTGGTCGTCGAAGAGCTCGGCCGCGCCGTCGCCCCGGGGCCCCTGTTGCCGACCATGACCCAGTTCACTCCCATGGTGCGAGAGGTCGGGACAGCGGAGCAGCATCGCCATTTCTTGTCCCAAGTTGCCTCTGGTGACATCGCAGGGACGCTGGCCCTCAGCGATCACCCGCGCGGGTGGTCGGCCGATCAAGTCACCATGACCGCTGAACGCGCCGAGGGCGGATGGATCCTCACTGGCGCCAAGCTCGCCGTCCTCGCTCCCGAAGGCGTGTCCGAGGTGGCCGTCGTGGCGCTCCCGGGCGCAGGCATCGGTGCCTTCGTCGTCCCTCTTGCCGACGTCACCGTGGCCCCGGTGCACTCGCTCGACGACAGCCGGCCCCTGTCCACCCTCACATTCGACCACGTGATGGTTCCCGAAGAGCGGGCGCTGGGAGACCCCGGAAGCGACGCGTCGACCCGTGGGGTGACCCGCGCCATCGAGGAGGCGACGCTGGCCATCGCGCTCGAGACCGTCGGCTCGTGCGATGCGCTCTTCCAGATGGTTCTGGCGTATGTGAAGGACCGCAAGCAGTTCGGCGTCGCAGTCGGCTCCTTCCAGGCGATCAAGCACAAGATGGCCAACATGTTCCTCGCGGTGGAGCGAGCGCGTGCGCTCTGTTATTTCGCCGTCGCAGCGCTCGACGAGGACACGCCCGACCGCGCCGTCGCGGTCTCGATGGCGAAGGCTGCGTCCGACGATTGCCAGCACATGGTGTGCGGGGACAGCCTGCAGTCTTTCGGAGGGATCGGTTTCACCTGGGAGCACGATGGGCACCTCTTCATGAAGCGCGCCGAGACTAACGGTGCGCTCTTCGGCGGCTCGGCCCCGCACTCTCTCGCCGTCGCTGCGTCCAGGGGCGTGTTCGGCAACTGACCGGACGACCTCACGCCAGCTCAGCGCCTGACCATCGCATGCGTCGTATGTGCATCGCCTCCATCACACCATGGGACAGACTGGAGCGGTGCGCCCGGGCGAATCGCTGATCGCCGCCCTCGACCTCGTCCCGCATCCCGAGGGCGGTTGGTACCGGCGCACCTGGGAGGCGCCGGCGGCATCGGGCGAGCGCCCGGCAGCCAGCGCCATTTACTACCTCTTGCTCGAGGGCGAGGAATCCGCGTCGCATCGGATCGACGCCGACGAGCTGTGGCACTTCTATGCCGGCGACCCGCTCGAGCTCACTCGGGAGTGGCCGGACGGTCGCAGCGACGTGGTGATGCTCGGGCCGGACATCGTCGCCGGCCAGGCGCCCCAGATCGTCATCGAGGCGGGCGTCTGGCAGTCCGCGCGCCCGCTCGGGCGCTTCGCCCTTGTGGGTGCGACCGTGACACCCGCGTTCACGTTCGACGGCTTCGAACTCCGGGCACCGGGCTGATCGGGTGGGCACTGGGGCCGTGGCCGGTCGTCCCTCCGTTCTGCTAGGCAGGGTGCGCTCGTCGGACGCGCACGAGGAGGGCAGATGAGCGACACCCAGGAGGAGGGCCTCGAAGCTCTTCTGACCGAGACCCGGACGTTTCCTCCTCCCTGGGCGTTGGCGAAGCACGCCAATGCGCTGCCCGGCGTCTATGCCCAGGCCCAGGCGGATCCGCTCGCCTTCTGGGAGTCACTGGCCACCCGGCTGACCTGGGCCGAACCATGGTCGCGCGTGCTCGAGTGGGACCTGCCGTTCGCCAAGTGGTTCGTCGGCGCCAAGCTGAACGTTGCTGTCAACTGCGTGGACCGCCACGTTGACGCGGGGTTGGGCGATCGCGTTGCTTTCCACTGGGAGGGCGAGCCGGGGGACACCCGGACCATCACCTACAGCGACCTGCTGACGTCGGTCTGCCAGGCGGCCAATGCTCTCACCGAGCTCGGCGTGCGCGCCGGCGACAAGGTCGCGATCTACATGCCCATGATCCCCGAGGCTGTCATTTCCATGCTGGCGTGCGCCCGCCTCGGCGCGCCGCACACCGTTGTGTTCGGCGGGTTCTCCTCCGACGCACTGAAGAGCCGTATCCAGGACTGCGACGCGCGCGTCGTCATCACGGCCGACGGGGGCTACCGGCGAGGTGCGGCGAGCTCGCTCAAGCCGGCCGTCGACGAGGCCGTCAAGGAGTGCCCCGGGGTACGACGCGTGCTGGTGGTGCGGCGGACCGGTCAGGACGTCGGGTGGGACGGCGAACGGGACGTGTGGTGGCACGAGGTGGTGGACCGCCAACCCGCCACGCACGAGGCCGAGGCGTTCGACGCCGAGCACCCGCTCTACATCATGTACACGAGCGGTACCACAGCCAAGCCCAAGGGGATCTTGCACACCAGCGGTGGCTACCTCACCCACGTGTCCGCGACGCACTGGTTGGTCTTCGACCTGAAGCCCGAGACCGATGTCTTTTGGACCGCGGCGGACATCGGATGGGTGACCGGCCACAGCTACATCGTCTATGGGCCGCTCGCCAACGGGGCCACCTCGGTGATGTACGAAGGCACGCCCGACACCCCCACGCGTGACCGGTGGTGGCAGATCGTCGAGCGCTACAAGGTCAACATCCTCTATACCGCCCCGACGACGATCCGTACGTTCATGAAGTGGGGGGAGGCCCTCCCGGCCGAGCACGACCTCTCCAGCCTCCGGCTGCTCGGGTCGGTCGGCGAGCCGATCAATCCCGAGGCCTGGATCTGGTACCGCACTCACATCGGTGGTGACCGTTGCCCGATCGTCGACACCTGGTGGCAGACCGAGACCGGTGGCATCCTCATCACCCCTTTGCCGGGCATCACCGCCACCAAGCCCGGCGCGGCGATGACTCCGTTCCCGGGCGTGGCCGCCGACGTGATCGACAACGAGGGACGCTCGGTTGGCAATGGTGAGGGTGGCTACCTCGTCCTGACCGAGCCGTGGCCCGGCATGTTGCGCGGCATCTACGGGGACGACGAGCGCTACAAGGAGACGTACTGGGCGCGCTTCCCCGGCCGCTACTTCGCGGGTGACGGCGCCAAGCGCGATCAGGACGGCGACCTGTGGCTGCTGGGCCGGGTCGACGACGTCATGAACGTCTCGGGCCACCGGATTTCGACCACGGAGGTCGAGCACGCGCTCGTCGCCCATCCGGCGGTGGCCGAGGCCGCGGTCGTCGGCGCCAACGACGCCACCACGGGTCAGGCCATCGTTGCTTTCGTCACCGTGAAGGGTGGCTTCGACACCGAGGGTGCGGCCGGCGAGGAGCTGGTGGCCGAGCTGCGCGACCACGTGGCCCGCGAGATCGGGCCGATCGCCAAGCCGCGCCAGATCATGTTGACGCCCGAGTTGCCCAAGACACGCAGCGGCAAGATCATGCGCCGGCTCCTGCGCGACGTCGCCGATCACCGTCCGCTCGGTGACGTGACCACGCTGCTCGATCCGACGGTCGTCAACTCCATCAAGGAGCACATGGCCGACGGCGACGGCGACAGCGAGTGATCGACGCACGCCTCGTGGAGATCCGACGGTACTGAGGAACCGGCAGGCCCGGGGGACCGGCACTGTCTGTTATGCGGGCGGGTCCACCTCGACCACGGTGGCCGATCCCATGCCGCCGCCGGCGCACAACGTCGCGACCCCGACACCGCCACCGCGGCGCCGCAGTTCGTGCACCAACGTGACCAGGATGCGGGCGCCCGAGGCGGCGATGGGGTGGCCGATGCCGATGCCGCCGCCGTTGACGTTGACGATCTCGTGGGCGAAGCCCAGCTTGCGCGAGCAGGCCACCGCCATGGTGGCGAAGGCCTCGTTGATCTCGACCAGGTCGACATCGGACTCGCTCAGCCCGGCCCGGTTCAGAGCACGGGGCACACACACCGTCGGCGCCAACCCGGTCCGGGCGGGCTCGATCCCGCACGAGTTCCATGCGCGCACCGTCGCCAGCGGCGCCATGGAGTGGGCCTCCGCGTAGGCCCGCGACGTGACGACGAGGCCGGCACCCCCATCCGCGATGCCCGACGAGTTCCCGGCCGTCACCTGTCCATCGGGACCGGTCAGCGAGGGCAGGGAGGCGAGCTTGTCGAGCGTCGTGTCGGCGCGGGGGTGCTCGTCGAGCGCCACCGTCGTGCTCTGCCCGCGGCCCGCCGGCACCGTCACCGGAACGATCTCCTCGGCGAAGCGACCGTCCTCGGTGGCGGCCACGGCTCGCATGTGCGAGTGGTATGACCACAAGTCCGACTCCTCCCGGGTGATGCCGCATTCCCTCGCCGTGTTCTCACCCACCGTGATGAGCACGTTCATGTTCGGGGCCTCGGGCGAATCGGGGTGGCTGGGTGGCGAGTAACGCTCCATCCCACCAAAAGGGAAAGGCGATTTCTCGAAGAGCACGGGGTAGCGGGTCATGGTCTCCACGCCGCCGGCAACCACCACGTCGGCCATGCCGGCGCGGATGTTGGCCGCCGCATCCTGCACCGCCATCATCCCAGTTGCACACTGACGCTGGGTGGCGCCACCGGGTGTGTCGGGCGGCAGTCCCAACGCATTGGCCACGTAGCGGGCCGTGCAGCCCCCACCTTGGAGCGCCTCGCCCAAGACGATGTCGTCGATGTCGGCGGCATCGAGGTCCGCCGCGGCGATGACACCCGCCACGGTCTCCATGGCGATGTCGTGCAGGCTGAGTCCTGCCAACGCCCTCCCGGCCCGGCCGATCGGGGTCCTGACGGCGGCGACGATGACGGCATCGTGGGCATCGGTCATGATGTGTGCCTCCTCAGGCCCCCACGGGGACGGGACGGTGAAGTCGTCGGAGATGGGGTGGGATTGACCCCCGCCAGGCGCATCGGCCATGCTGCAACGAACCTGACACCGGCGTCAACTTCGCGCGCCGAGAGCTCCCGGGGGACCCGCATTCTGTGTTGATGGACGAGCACCTGAGCCGCATGGCCATCGAATTCGGCGACGAGACGGCCTTCGAGGTCGTCGACGTCGGGTCGATGACCTTCGCCGAATGGGATGGTGCGGCCAATGCCATGGCACGGCGCCTCCTCGATGCCGGTCTCGAACCGGGCGCACGGGTGGGCATCCACCTCCATCCCGAGCTGGCCCTGCGCTGGCTGGTGTCGTACTCGGCGGCGCACCGCGCCGGCGGCGTCGCCGTCCCGATGAACCCCCGGCTCGCCCCGGCCGAGGTGGCCCACGTGCTCTCCCACTCGGGTGCCACCGCCGTGGTGACCGACGGCGAGCTGGTCGCCAGTGACCTCGAGGCCGGAGGCGACGGCCTCCTCGCCCTGGTCGACGCCGGCACGGAGGGAACCGTCACACCACCGGGCAGTGGTGCACCCGCGGTCCCGCTGCTCGGGTGGGCCGAGGCCACCGCCGGCGACCGCTCACCCTTCCAGGCACCGCGTGACGACGACGACCTGGCCGACATCCTCTACACCTCTGGCACGACGGGGCGGCCGAAGGGGGTGGCGGTGCGCCACTCCAATGGCGCCATGATCGGTGCCGTCGAGCCGAACTGGTCGGGAAACCGCTGGCTGCATGCCAGCCCGCTGTTCACCTTCGCCGGCATTGCGCTGGTGTACACGCCGATGAAGATGGGCCTCGAGGTCGTCTACCAGCCCCGGTTCGACGCCGACCGCTGGCTGCGCGTGGTGGAGGAAGAGCGTCCGATCTTCATCTTTCTCGTTCCCGCCATGGCCCATCTGCTCATCGACCACCCTCGCTTCGACGAGGTCGACCTATCTTCGGTGCAGATGTGCTCGGTCGGCAGCGCGCCGCTCGCCCCCTACGTCGTCGAGCGGCTGCAGGAGAAGATGCCCGACGCCCTGGTCTCGAACAACTACGGCATGACCGAGGCGGGCTCGGCCTACTGCATCATGCCGCAGGGTGAGGCGATCAAGCGCCCGGGTTCGGTCGGCCAGATCGCCCCGCCAGCGATCGTGCAGATCGTCGACGAGCACGACCAGCCGCTGCCGCCCGACGTCGTGGGGGAAGTGCGCCTGCAGATGCCGGGCCGTCAGCGCGAGTACTACAACGACCCCGAGGCCACGGCGGGCACGTGGAAGGACGGGTGGCTGATCACCGGCGACCTCGGCAAGCTCGATACGGACGGCTACCTCTACATCGTCGGCCGCTCGAAGGACGTGATCATCCGGGGCGGCAACAACGTGCACGCCACCGACGTGGAGCACGCGCTCGTCCAGCATGACGCCGTAGCCGAAGTGGCGGTTGTCGGCGCACCACACCCCGTTCTCGGCGAGGACGTGGTCGCCTTCGTCGTCTTGCATCCCGGGGCCAAGACCGACGCCGACGAGCTGCGCGCCTTCGGGCTCGAGCACCTGGCCGACTACAAGGTGCCGCGGCAGTTCATCTTCGTCGACACACTCCCGCGCAATCCCACTGGCAAGGTCGTCAAACCCGAGCTGAAGGCGCGGCTGGCCGGCGCAGAGGCCACGCCGGCCTGAGCACAGTGTCCCCGGTCGTGTGACGCGGGGATGAACTCTCAGCTCGATGCGTCGATCGGCGCGAGGGACCCCGGACCGTCTCGTATACTCGACCACGTGATGACGCAGCGCCGAGCGATGTGCGACGGGGTGGCCCGATCTCAGCAGGCGACCAGCCTGCTCGGACAGTCGCGCGTCGCCATGGCGGAAGTACAGGTCTGTGGCATCCCGAAGCTGTCCGCACCGGAGGTGGCCACGACGTAGGAAGGACTGACACAGTCCCACGTCGAGGAGCCGCTTCCCATCGGGGAGCGGCTCTTTTGTTTTCGGGACCGAGGCAGCCCAGCCAGAGAAGCGGCCCAGACAAGAGAAGCAGCTCAGACCAGAGACAACGAACGAAGAACGAGCGATTTCAGGAACGGAACGACAGTGCACGACATCAGGACACCGAGGACGAGGACGAGGGAAATGGCAACGGCGCCAACGGCGCAGCGGTGCGCGCGCTGCGGCTTCCACCCCGCGTCCCCCCGGATCGGCGGCTACTGCTCGTGGGACTGCTACGACGCGGACGACGACGAGGAGGGTGACGCAGAAGAGGAACAGGCCGCCTGACGGAACGGTCTCAGGCCAGGACCGGCTGCGGCGCGGATCCAGCCGCCACGGCGTCGAGTACCGGCCCGGGCTCATCGGCTGGTTCGGCGGCTGGCCGCGCCGGCGTGAAGCGGGCTTTGCGAGCCAAGGCCGGGCGCTCCACGAGCCGCCACGAGGCCTCGGCTGTGACGAATGAGGCACCGAGGGCGACAGGCACACCGGCCAGGCCCATGCCGGCGAGCCAGGTGAGCCACGCGTAGTGCCAGAGGTAGAGGCCATAGGAGCGGCGACCTACGTACGTGGTTACCGGTGAGGTGACGACGGCCCCGCCGTGCGGCGTATCGCCGAGGAACGCCACGACGAGCAGCCCCGCAGCCAGGGAGACGGCGACCCACGACGAGGTGAAGACGAGCGCGGAGACGTGGTGGTCGAACACCCACGAGCCCCAGGCCAACACGACCAGAGACCCGGCCACGACGAACCGTGAGCCGGGGCCTTCGACCACACGCAACCACGATGCGCGGCGCGACCACGCCACGGCCAGTGCCGCGCCGACGAGGAAGGCGCCCGCGCGGTGTCGGTGCTCATGTCGACGACGAGGTTGATGCCGTGACCGTCTCGGAACGCGACGTCAGCGAAGGAGGCCACGGCCGCAAGCGCGGCAGCCCAGCCGACCGCAGTGCGACCACGGCGCGCCAGGAGGAGGACGACGACGGGCGACCACAGCAGGTAGAACTGCTCCTCCACCGCGAGGGACCACAGGTGCCCAAGTGGGACGTATCCGGTGAACCAGTGTCCGATGAGAGCCCAGTTCGAAACGTAGAAGAGCGCGGCCAGCACACCCTGCAGCGCCATCCACGCCGGCGTCCCGCTGCCGGTGCCGCCGCCGGGCACGGTGGTCGTCCATGGCGCGTGTCCACCGGTCGCGAGCACGACGGCCAACCAAAGGGCGAGGAAGAAGCCGAGCGCGGGCAGCAGGCGCAGCGCCCGGCGCGCGAAGAACTGCGACAGCGACACCCGCCCCGTCGATGCGCGTTCCTCCACGAGGAGGCCGGTGATGAGGAAGCCACTCAGCGCGAAGAAGACGAACATCGACACCTGTCCGATTGCGAACGGCAGGGTCAGGGCGTGCGAGACGAACACGACGCTCCATGCCAAACCCCGGACCCCGTCGAGCGCAGGCCGCCGGCCGAGGCGCCGTGACACGGGCGCTTCGAGATCAGGCACGGTCCAGGGCTATCAGGGCAGTCTGGGAGCGAACTCCGGCGCGCATTGGATTCGCATGAGCCCGCGCTAGGAATCGCGTAAGAGCCTCACCCCGCCCGCCGGCACGGAGCGCGACCAAGAGTGACGCGCGCCGCCGGCGACCTGGTCAGGAGTCGCGGACCGAGAGGCCTCCCCACGTCGGGTCCGGGTGACCCGTCACGTATCCGGCGCGCAGGTTGCCCAGCCAAGCGAGGCTGTCGCCCAGCCCGCCCGGCCGATTGCGGCGCAACCACAAGACGCCGGCGCGCTCTGTGACGTCGTCGAGCGACGCGCACAGCGCAGCGCGTTCGTCTTCGCTGACGCTCGCCAGCGTCCCGTCGCCGCGCAGGCGTGCCCGGGCGTCGCGGATCAGCAGGGACACGAGATCGATGCTGTAGAGGACCTCGTCGACGAGCCATGCGCCGTCGGCGCGGGCGGGGTGAGCACCGCCCACGGCGGCCCGGGCGTCGTCGAAGCAGCGTTCCACCGTGTCGAGCTCGTCGGCGGTGAGCCCTGCCGTCAGGCCGCGGCCCACGGGGAACTGTGGGTAGTAGAGGTTCATGACGAGGGTGGACATGTTCGGGAACTGCGGCGTCACCAGCAGGTGGGCGTCGCCGAGCGCGAGCACCGCGGCGGCCAGGTTGCCGGTGGGATCGTCGAAGACGTGCGCGCTGAGCGCCGCCCCCATGTCGAGGTTGTCGTTGGCAGCATGGCACCACGACACGGCGGCGCCGAAGGCCAGCCCGGGCTCACTGACCACCCACTGCTGGAGGTGGCCGTTGTCGCCCCAGTCCGTGTTGAGGTAGCCGGAGCCGCCGTGCGCCAGAGCAGCGGCAGCCGCACGGCTACAGGTCGTCCGCGCGTTGGTGAAACGCCCGAGGATGCTGAGCCAGCTCGACGTGCCCGGGGCGACCCAGAACGGCACGTTCGCTTCGGCCAGCACCGCGCAGCGCTCGTCGAAGGGATACCAGGCGTCGTAGCCCCACTCGCACACCGTCACCCCGTCGGGCAGCCGGACGACCTGGTCGGCGTGGCCCGAGATCATGTCGCCCCACATCAACATCTCGCGACCTTCGAGCTCGGGCAGGGCGCGCAGGGTGGCCACCCAACCCATGAAGTCGTCTATGCGGGTCGCGGGCAGCTCCCATGCCTCGTCGAGCCCGACGTGCACCCGGTGGCTGCTGAACAGCGGCAGGAGCTCGCCCAGCAGCTCGCGCACCAGCGCGAGCGAAGCCGGGTTCCCCGGCTCGATCGTCATGGCTTGGCGCGCGATGCCGTACGGATCGACGAAGCCGTCCGGCGCGATGGCCAGGGGGCGGTAGCGATCGTGCGCGAGCCAGCGGTTCATGTGGCCGAGACAGTTCTGGTTGGGCACGAGCTCCACGTGCCGGGCCCGGCAGAAGGCGTCGAGCTGCCTGATCTCGGCCGCGTCGAGCGGGCTGGCGGCGGCGTGCACCTCGCGATGGCCCTGGTACGCGAACGTGTGCTCTGAGTACAGCTGCACCTGGTTGATCTTCAGCGACGCCAGGCGGTCGATCACCGCCTGCAACGAGTCCATGGTGGGGACCTTGTCGCGGGAGATGTCGAGCATCACCGCGCGTACAAGAAGGTCGGGGTGGTCGCGAACCGAGCCCGCGGGCAGCCGCCCGTCGTGCAGGCGCGCCAGCTGGGCGAGGGTGGATTCGCCGTAAAAGAGGCCCGCTTCGTCGGCGCCGACGAGCTCGACGCCCTCGTGGCCGATGCGCAGTTCGTAGCCCTGCGGGCGGAGCGACGGGTCGAGCCGGCGAGTCGCGGGCCGGGTGTCGACCAGGGTGTCGGTCAGTTCGAGCGTCCGGGGAACCGGCAGCAGGTTCACGCCAGCTCCTTGCGGTACACGAAATAGACGTCGCCCACCCGTCCCCCGACGGCGGCGTAGGGGAGGACGGGACCGACCCAGACGACCGAGACACGATCGGCGCCGCGTCGGCGCAGCTCGTGCAGGGCGCCCACGAGCACGCCCTTGCCCCGGCCCTGTCCCATCAGCTCGAGCCGCACCGCCACCGGGCCGAGCAGCCCGCGGCGGTTGACCTCAAATGCACAGAAGGCTGAGACGTCCCCGTTGTCACCGTCCTCGCGCGCCAGCACGAGATTGCCCTTGGCCAGCGCACGCAACACCTCCGCCCGCCAGTTCGGCCAGTTGGACGCCATGAACGCGTCGACGTCGTCGCGGTCCCCTGGCCCGGCCAGGTAATAACCTCCCGGGTCCTCGGGGATGTCGAGCAGGTCGACATCCATGTTGTAGTTGGTGTCGGTCCGGCCGTAGTGCCGGCGTTCGAAGAGGCACATGAGGGCTGTCTCGGTGCTGGGCACCCCCGGCCAGAGGAAGTACGGCGGGTCGGCCCCGGTGGTGATGCTCGTGTGTCCTGCCGCGAGCGCCCACTCCTCGGCGGCGTGCACCAAGGCGCGACCGACGCCCCGCCCTCGTGCGGCCGGGTCGACGGCAAGCAGCCGGATGTGGGCACCGTCGTCGCACTCGACCGCGGCGACGACGCCGGTGCTGGGTGATCCGAGTACCACCGCGGGCTGATCGCTCGCGTAGAGCGCGCCCTCGAGCTCGTCTTCAGACGGAGGGTTGGCGACGGCCCGCCAGCAAAGCTGAGCGATGGCCGCGAGGTCGGCGCGCTCGAGGCGCTCGACGCTGGTCACCGCACCCGCACGTGAGTCGTAACGAGATGCTGCCCAGGTGAGGGTCCACGAAGCACGGCGCCAGGCTAGGGCCGGCGAGGTGGGCGGCGGCGAGGTGGGCGGCGGCGAGGTGGGCGGCGGCGAGGTCGGCGGCGAGGTCGGCGGCGACCACGGGGCTCAGACGGATTCGTCGGGGAAGCGCAACCTGGCCAGCTGGCTCGACTGGGCGACCACCTGGCCCGCGCGGTCCCACAGGACGCAGGTCTCGTCGACCATGCCGCCCGCCACGAGGTTGGCGGTGAAGCGGAGGCCGAGCCACCCCGGTTCCGGCACGCCGCGCACGTAGGCGGACATCTGCAGGGTGGGGACCCAGCCGCTCGAACCGATCATCATGGTGGCCGGCGGCACCCCGTCGACGAAGAAGAGCAGCGACAGCGGGTCCGGTTGCCGCCCGTCGCGAAAACGGGTCCAGCCCCGCAGCTCCGCGCGGGCGCCTTCGTGTGCGGCGCCGGTGAAGGGATTGGTGAGCGGATCGAGCCGGAGGTCGAGCGCCGCCATCAGGCCGACGCGCAGGCCGCCGGGTATCTCCGTACCCAATTGCTCGCATGCCTCGGGTGGCGCCACCACCAGCGGCTCGATCCCGTCGTAGCGAGCGTGAGCCGGCGGCACAGTGGACAGCACGAACACGGCTTCGACCATGTCGCGACCACCCTGGGCCAGGACCGTGCGGACCTGGGCCGCCGTGCGGCCGCGACGCAAGAGCGTGGTGCGCACGGTCGCCGGTGCGAGGTCCGGGGGCGCCACGTAGGTGATGGACGCCGACACCGTCTCCCACGCCGGCCCGCCGTCGCCACAGCCGACCAGGCGGGCGGCCCGGCCCAGGATCGCGAGGAGGTACCCGCCATTGGGCTTGTCGCCCACGGCCCACAACGGGTGCACGTCGGTCTCGAAGACCTGGGGGTCGCTCGTGGCGCGCACCGCCGTGACGGTGTCGAACGCGATGTCCTCCGGCGCAGGCACCTGGTCGACCCTAGCGGCGACAATGGCGCATGCATTTCGACCTTGAGGGCACGTTCGGCGACGACTATCTCTACTTCTACGAGGAGTCCATTGACGACGCCCACTCCGACGCCGACGCCGCCGAGATCCTCGGCCTCCTCGACCTGCCGCCCGGATCGAGCATCCTCGACGCGCCGTGCGGCCACGGGCGCATCGCCCGGCGGTTGGCGGTGGCTGGCATGGCGGTGACCGGCGTCGACATCACACCCTCCTACCTCGAGCAGGCGCGGTCCGACCCGCTGTTGTCACCTCACTCGGTCCTCTACGTGGAAGGAGACCTGCGCCACCTGCCCGTCGAGGGTCCCTATGACGCCGTGGTGTGTTGGCTGAACTCGTTCGGCTACTTCGACGATGCCGACTGCCACCGGGTGCTGGCGGAGTTCCACCGCGTGCTCCGGCCCGGCGGGACGGTGGCGATCGACACCATGCATCACGACGGCGGCGTGCGGCACTTCACGCCGGCGCCTGACGCGGTGGTGGTCCATCGTGGCGACGACACGATGGTCGAGCTGTCCACCTTCGACCCGGTGTCGGGGCGGATGTGCATCGAGCGGACGGTGCACCGCGACGGCGCCGTGCGGCGAGCGTCCTATTTCGTGCGCCTCCCGACCCCACCCGAATGGGTCGTGTGGTTGCAGGCGGCAGGCTTTGGCGACGTGCGGTTCCAAGCCGGCGGGGGTGGCCCGCTCGAGCTCGACAGCTGGGAGTTGGTGGTGGTCGCGACAGCCTGAGGCGCCCGTGGCCGGGAGGCGATGGCGTGGCGCCGCCGGTACGGATCCGGCGCGATGGGGCGGCCTGCCCCCGGAGAGGTAGGACCGAGGGCCGACTAATGTGAAGCGCGCTGCTGCCAGCTCGTGGTGGGTGGAGAATGCCCAGGCCAGAGCGGGGAGTGGGCACCGTGTGCGACACGTCGAGCGGCGTCGGACCCGCCGTGCCAGAGAACCCGAGGGAGGGTCATGAACGTCGATCTCCAGGTGCGGGCGGGATGAGCGCCGGCATCGCGGCTTGGGGCACGTACCTGCCCTACTGGCGACTCCAGCGTGCCGCCATCGGCTCGGTGCTGGGCAGCGGTGGCGGGCGGGGCACGCGCGCCGTCGCCTCCTATGACGAGGACACGACGACGCTGGGTGTCGAGGCCGGGCGCCGGGCACTCGCGGTGGGACCGGGGCCCGGTGCCGTGCAGGACCTTTTCCTCTCCACGCCGGACCCGCCGTATCTCGACAAGACGAGTGCGACGACGGTGCACGCGGCGCTCGGGCTCGGGCGAGCGGCCGGCGCCTATGACTTCGCCGGGTCCTCGCGCTCGGCCGTCGGCACGCTGCTGCAGGCGCTGGTCGCGGCGGGCGACGGGATCAGTGCCGGCCGCACGACCTTGGCCGTGGTCTCTGATCTGCGCACCGGGCTGGCCGGTTCGTCGGAAGAGCGCGACAGCGGCGACGGCGCGGCCGCCTTCGTGTGCGCGCCGGAGGACGCCGTGGCGCAGCTGATCGGCCGGGGCGCTGCGAGTGACGAGTTCCTCGACCGCTGGCGTGTACCCGGCGAGGCCGATTCGCACGTCTGGGAGGAGCGCTTCGGCGAGGAGCTCTACCTCCCGCTCGCCCGCGAGGCCTTCGCCGCCGCACTCAAGGACGCGGGATTGGCCGAGGACGACGTCGACTACGCGATCGTCACCGGGCTCCACGCCCGGGCGGTCAAGGCGGCGACCAAGGGGCTCGGTGTCGGCGAGGGTGTGTTGGCTCCCGACCTCATGGGCGCCGTCGGGAATCTCGGCGCCGCCCATGCGGGTGTGTCGCTGTGCGATGTGCTCGAGCGCGCCGAACCCGGCCAGGTGATCGCCGTCCTCTCGCTCGCCGACGGCGCGGACGCCGTCGTGCTGCGCACGACGGACGCACTGACCGACGCGCAGCAGGCCCGCGCCGAGGCGGGCGTCCCGAGCGTGGCCGAGCAGCTCGAAGCGGGGAGCGACGACCTCGCCTACGCCAGTTTCTTGACCTGGCGGGGCCAGATGCACCGTGAGCCGCCGCGCCGGCCCGATCCCGAACGACCCGGTGCACCCACCGTCCACCGCTCCGAGGAGTGGAAGTACGCCTTTGGCGCCAGCCGTTGCACCGTCTGCGGCTTCCGCCACATGCCGCCCACGCGTGCGTGTCTGAATTGCCACGCCATCGACCAGATGCAGGCCGAGCGCCTGGCCGACGTGCCGGCCACGGTAGCGACCTTCACGATCGACCACCTGGCCTTCTCGCTGTCGCCGCCGGTCATCGGAGTGATCATCGACTTCGACGGGGGCGGCCGGTTCCGCTGCGAGCTGACCGACGCCCGGCCCGACGAGCTGTCCATCGGTGACCGGGTCGTCATGACGTTCCGGCGCGTCTGGACGGCGCAGGGCGTGCACAATTACTTCTGGAAGGCGCGACCGCTGGCGGGCGGGGCGTCGGCCGAGCGAGACGCGGCAGAGCAAGGAGCGTAGGGACAATGGCGAGCAGCGGCATTCGCGACCAGGTGGCCATCATCGGCATGGGCTGCACCCGCTTCGGTGAGCTGTGGGACAAGGGCGTCGACGACCTCCTGACCGACGCGGCCACCGAGGCGGCGGCGTCCGCCGGCATGTCCATCCACGACATCGACGCCTTCTGGCTCGGCACCATGACCTCGGGCGTGTGCGGCGTGACGCTGTCGAGGCCGTTGAAGCTCGACTACAAGCCGGTGACCCGTGTCGAGAACTACTGTGCGACGGGTTCGGAGGCCTTCCGCAATGCCTGCTACGCCGTGGCGTCGGGCGCCTACGACCTGGCCATGGCCATCGGGGTCGAGAAGCTCAAGGACACGGGCTACTCGGGCCTGACCGGGATTCGCGCCGTCGGCGACGGCACCGATCCCGGCTTGTCATCGCCCGCCGCCTTCTCGTTCCTCGCCCCGTCCTACTCGCACAAGTACGGCGTGGACAAGGACCAGATGAAGGAGGTCATGAGCCGGATCGCCTTCAAGAACCATCAGAACGGCGCGCGCAACCCGCGGGCGCAGTTCCAGAAGGAAGTGTCCATGGAGACGATCGCCAAGGCACCGCTCGTGGCCGGCGATCTCGGCGTGTTCGACTGCAGCGGGGTGAGCGACGGCTCGGCGGCGGCGGTGATCTGCCGGGCCTCCGACGCCCACCGCTACTGCGACAACCCGCTCTACGTGAAGGCGCTCTCCTTCGTGGCCGGCCCGGCTGCCGGCCCGATCGACCCCGCCTACGACTACACGACGTTCGAGGAAGTGGTGCGCTCCGCCGAAGACGCCTACGCGCAGGCGGGCATCACCGAGCCCCGCACCCAGCTGGCCATGGCCGAGGTGCACGACTGCTTCACGCCCACCGAGCTCGTGCTCATGGAGGATCTCGGTTTCGCCGAGCGCGGCACTGCGTGGAAGGAGGTGCTCGAGGGCACCTTCGACCGCGACGGGGACCTCCCGGTCAATCCCGACGGCGGGCTCAAGTCCTTCGGGCACCCCATCGGCGCCTCGGGCCTGCGCATGCTCTTCGAGTGCTGGCTGCAGCTGCGCGGCGAGGCACCACCGGAACGACAGATTGCAACCGTGGGACCCGGCCGCACCCTCGGCCTGACGCACAACCTGGGGGGTGCCCCGGGCGAAGGTGTCAGCTTCGTGGGCATCGTCGGGACCGAGCTCGGCTGATGAGCGCATCCGGGGGAGCGGAAGGTCATGGCGGTCACGGCGGTCCCGGCGTCGACCTGCTGGCGGAGACGGACGACCAGGCTTCGCTGCGCCAGCTGGCCCGCGAGGTCGCCGATCGCGAGGTGGCGCCGCGCGCACACCAAGCCGACGAGGACGGCGCCGTGCCGGCCGAGGTCCGCAAGGCCCTGGCGGCGGCGGACCTGCTGCGCATCACGGTGGGGGAGCAGTGGGGTGGCATGGGCCTCGGCGACGTCGAGGCCTCCATCGTGCTCGAGGAGATCGCCCGGGCCGACGTCTCCTCGGCCATCTGCTGCCAGCTGACGTTCAACGGGCCGCCGCGCGGGATCGAGCATCTCGGGCCCGAGGCCATGAAGGAGCGTTGGTTGCCCGCGGTGGCCGACGGCGACGCCATCATCAGCATCGGCATCACCGAGCCCGACGCCGGCTCGGCCGTGCAGAACATGCGGGCGTCGCTGGTCGAGGACGGCCCGGGGCGCTGGCGCCTCAACGCCTACAAGAACTACTCCACGCTCGGCGATGTGGCCCAGGGTGTGCTCGTCTGGTGCCGCTGGCCCGGTGGTGAGGGCGCCAAGGGCATCGGGGCGGTGATCGTGCCGACCGACCGCGAGGGCGTGTCGGTGACGGGGCGGCACAAGGGCATGGGGATCCACGCCGCCACCGAGGCCGAGCTCGCCTTCGACGGCGTCAAGGTCACAGAGGACGACGTACTGATCGCGGGTGATCCCTCGAGCACTGAGGCCTTCAAGGTGCTGCTGTCGCACCTCAATCATGAGCGCTGCGGCAACGCCTCCATGTGCATCGGTGCGGCGCAGGGCGCGCTCGAGCACGCTGTGCGCTACATGAACGAGCGAGTCGTCGGGGGGCGACCGCTGGCCGACCTCCAAGGCCTGCAGTGGAAGCTGGCCGATATGGCCGTGCAGCTCGAAGGCGCACGTCTGTTGTTGGCCCGTGCCGTGCGGCTGGCCGAGCCGAACGGCACCCCGCCCGCCCTCGAGACCGCCATCGCCAAGACCGCCGCAAACCTGGCGGCCAAGTTCGTCTGCGACGAGGCCATGCAGATCCACGGGGGCTACGGCTACTCGCGCGAGTACCCGTTGGAGCGGGCCTACCGCGACATCCGGGGCCTGTGCTTCGGCGCCGGCACAGTGGAGGCGCAGCGCAACTACATCGGGCTGCGGGTGGCCGGCGGCGCGCACACCGGCTCGCCGGGCTGGCGCAATCCGCTGGGCGCGTAACACACCCACTCGTCGCACCGTCGCCGCCCTTCGCCCTACCGCCCGAGCGCTCGTTGACCTACCATGACGCCCGCTGCAATGTTCGCAACGGGGGTGGAAATGGGGAACGGGAGAGCCGCTATCTCGCGCCTGGGGGCGCCGTTGTGCCTAGGTGCCCTTGTGGTCGCTCTGGCATCCTTCGGCGGCGTGGCGTCTGGCGCGCCGACGGCGTCCACACCGGGCAGCAGTGTGCCGACAGTGTCGGGCGGCGTGAAGGGACATTCAGGTTACCTCGTCTACTGGGATCAGAACGAAGAGGTCGACTTCCTCTCCATGCCGAAGGGCACGCTGGGTCAGCTGCTGCCGGCGTGGGATCTCAACGGGCAGATGTGCGTCCTGCCGGGTGGCCGCTTCGTCGGCGGCTACGACCCGACCCTGCCGAGCCAGCACGACCTGGGCGGCGTCAAGCCCTACAAGCAGCCGGCCGACGGCGAGGAGCTCGACGAGCCGAACGGCTCCTTCAGCGGCCAGACCTTGTACGTACCGGGCCCCTACAAGATGAAGGGACAGTCAATCGGGAGCGACTCGCCCCCGAGCGCGAACGGGGTGTTCAACAACAACCAGACCTACACCGGCTGCGCTGTAGACAGCCACGACAACGTGTTCGGCAACGACATCGCCACGGCGCAGGGCAATTACCCGCCGCCGAGCAGCGGGCGACTGGTGGAGTGGTTCGCGCCCAACTACACGACGTACTGCATCGTGTACGGCCCCACGACCGGCGGTTATGGTCCGCACCACACCGACGGGAGCGGTGGGCTGGCCCAGCCCGGGATGATGGCGTTCGCACCGAACGGTGACCTGCTCGTGCCCAACGTCGGCACCTCGAGCGTGTTGCGCTTCGCCCACTCGTCGTTGCCGACCAGTGCGACCCAGTGTCCCGGCGGGATCTATCCACGCGACAAGGTCGAGGTGTCGACCTTCTACAGCGTCTCGTTCCCTGCTGGGATCGCAAAGGACCCGACGTGCGGCTGTTACGCCATCAGCAGCTACATCGGCAATCCCTCCATCGTCTGGGTCACCGCGACCGGCCAACCCGAGCCTGGGCGGGGTTCGGTGCCAGGGACCACGATCGCCGACTTGGGCAAGAGCCCAGACCAGTACAACCCCTTCGGGATGGCGTTCGCCCCGGACGGGACTTTGTACTTCATCGACATCCACATCACGTGTAGCTCGGGGCTCAACGGGTGCGGCCCGGCCAACTACGGGGGTCGCGTCATGCGCGTGACCTTCACCGCCGGGCAGCCCTCGCCGCCGGCCACGGTGGCGGGCGGCTTCGATTTCCCGACCAGCGTCACGGTGTGCGTCCCCGCGATGACGCGCTGTCCGTATCCGAGCGGGAAGATCAAGGCACCACTGTCGGGGCCCTCGGAGAACCCGGCGCCGGCGAAGGGCCCTCCTTCTGACAAGCCGGCGACAGCAGGCTTCGGCTGATTGGTGGGAGTCACTCGAGCGGCGTGGGGCGCGCCGCCGGGGCCAGATCGCCGGCTGGGTGACCACCCGCGCGGTCGAGGCGTCCGGCGACCGAGGCTGCCCGCAGTGCTGTCCGCGCGCGCCGCCGCGTCGCTGCTACTGGGCAGCCTCGCACTGGTGGCGGGCTGGCCTGGGGCAGCGCCTTCGAACGCCGGTGCGGCACCGAGCGCGGCGACGGGCAGCGTGCCCGCCGTCGTCAGCCCGTGGGACTGGCCCTCCTATGGCCACGACGCGCAACACACGTTCAGCGGCCGCACGACACTGACAGAGTCCTCGGTCACGAGGCTGCGCACTGCGTGGTTCTTCCCGACCGGCGACGCCGTGACGGCAACACCCACGGTCGTCGGCGACACCGTCTACGTCGGATCGTGGGACGACTTCTTCTACGCGGTCAACCTGCGGACCGGGAAGCTGCGTTGGAAGGTCCGGCTGTCCGCGCAGGACGCCATCACGCCGTACCCGGGCCAACATCCACGCGACGTGACGTCCGACGGCGGCCTCGTGACGTCGTCTGCCTGGTTCCAGCCGGCAGCAGGCTCGCGCCCGGCCCTGGTCATCTTCGCAGGGGGCTACACGCTCTACGCCCTGAACGCTGCCACCGGGGCCATCTACTGGCGCCACATCTACTCGGGCATGCCCGGTCCACCCCACCCCGACAAGGACAGCACGCGCATCTTCTCCTCGCCGGTGGTCGTCGCGAACAAAGTGATCGTCGGCGTGGACGAGGATGGCCAATCGGGCTCGGGCGGCTACGTCGTGGCAGCCAGCCTGGCCACGGGCGATCCGGTGTGGAAATTCCAAACCGACGTGGCCACCCCCGGCAGCACGAGAGAACTCGACGACAGCTGCGGCAGCGTGTGGTCGTCGGGCACTGTGTTGCCGGACCTCGGACTGGTGGTGTTCGGCACCGCCGACTGCAACTTCCTCGGCAGCGCCCTCTACGCCGACTCGGTCATCGCGCTGCGCGTCAGCGACGGCACACTGGCCTGGAAGTTCCACCCCCTCGGTCACACCCCGGCGTGCGACGACGACTTCGGGGCGACGGCCAACGCGGGCGTCTCCGGCCGCGGGGTGACCCGGTTCCTGGGCGAGGGCAGCAAGGACGGCACCTACTACTCGCTCGATCCGAGCACCGGACGCCTGCTCTGGGCCACCAACCTGGTCTTCGGAGGGTCCTCTGGTGGCTTCATCGGGACCTCGGCCTACGATGCCGGTCGGGTCTACGCCGCCACGGCACTCGGGGACTTCCTGCCCAACAAGTCGGGGATTCGCCCGGTGTGCGACCCCTCAGACCCGCGGGACACCGAGCAGCAGAACCCGACCGACCACGCCCTCGATGCCGCCACGGGCGCCCCGGTGTGGCAGGACAGCGGGAACTACTACTCCTTCTCGGCCGTGACCGTGGCCGGCGGCATGTTCTTCAACGGCCTGGCGCTCGCCAAGGGGATCGCGGTGCGCGACATGGCGACCGGGAATCTGATCACGCAGGCCTCGCTTCCCGCCTTCAACTGGTCGGGTATCGCCACGGTGGGCAATGCACTCGTCTTCGGCCTGGGCAGCACGTCGGACGCGGCGGGGTCGGGGATCGAGGTGCTCACACCCGACGGGGTCCCGCCGACCGTGCCGACGAGTTAGTGGCCCTCGGCCAGCTTGATCAGGCTCAGCGCTGCATCGCCTTGGTCTCGACGAACTCCTCGAGCCCGTACTTGCCGCGCTCGCGGCCGATACCCGACTGCTTGTAGCCACCAAATGGCGCGCTGGGGTTGAAGTTGCCGCCGTTGATGTCGACCTGGCCGGTGCGCAACTGGCGCGCCACCCGCTCGGCCCGAGAGGGGTCGGCACTCCACACCGCGCCGGCCAGCCCGTAGGGCGTGCCGTTGGCGATCTCGATGGCCTCCTCCTCGGTGTCGTAGGGGATGATCGAGAGGACGGGCCCGAAGATCTCCTCCTTGGCGATGGTCATGTCCGGCGTGACGTCGGAGAAGATCGTTGGCTGGACGTAGAAGCCCTTGTCCAGGCCCTCGGGGGCCTCGGCGCCGCCGACGACGAGCTTGGCGCCTTCCTCGACGCCCTTGTTGATGTAGCCGCGCACCCGGTCACGCTGCACGGCGGAGACGAGCGGGCCCAGCAGCTTGCCCTGCTCGAAGGGGTCGCCCGGGGCGAAGCCGGCTGCGGCACCCGCCGCCAGCCCCTCCACCTCGGCCAGCTTGTCACGGGGGACCAGCATGCGGGTGAGGGCCGAGCACGTCTGACCCGAGTTCATGTAGCAGCCGAACACGCCGGCCGGCACGGCGGTCGCGAGGTCGGCGTCGTCGAGCAGGATGTTGGCGGATTTGCCGCCGAGCTCGAGGGCCACCCGCTTGATGTCCTCGGCCGCCAGCTCCATGACCCGGCGCCCCGCCCGCGTGGAGCCGGTGAAGGAGACCATGTCGACCTTGGGGTGCGCCGCGATGGCCTCGCCCACAACCGGTCCGACGCCGGACACCAGGTTGAAGACGCCCGGCGGGAGGCCGACCTCATCGATGATGTCGGCCAGGATGAAGGCGTTGATGGGCGCCACCTCGCTCGGCTTGAGGACCACGGTGCAGCCCGTGGCCAGCGCCGGGGCGACCTTCAACACGACCTGGTACAGCGGGAAGTTCCACGGCGTGATGGCACCGACGACCCCGATGGGCTCGTGGACGACGAGGGAGTTGCCGATCTCCTCTTCCCACTGGAAGGTCTCGGCGGCCTGGGCGGCGTCGGCGAAGGCGCCGGCCGGCAGGCCGACCTGGATGGAGCCCGACAGGGTCATGGGCATGCCGACCTCGTGGCTGATCACCTGTGCGATCTCGTCGGTGCGCGCCGCGAGCGCCTCGCCGATGCGGGTCAGGAGCTTGCTGCGCTCCTCGTGTGAGGTGGCGGCCCAACCCGGGAAGGCGGCGGCCGCAGCCTGGACGGCCTTGTCGACGTCCTCGGCCGTGCCCTCGGGAATGGTCGCGAAGACCTCCTCGGTGGCCGAGTCGATGACATCGAGCGTGCCGCTGCCCGTCGAAGGGACCCAGGCCCCGTTGATGTAGATCTTGTCGCGCACGAGCATGGTGCCCTCCCTCGATGGCCGGTGTTCAGCGCTCCCACCCTACCGAGGGCGGGGGAGGCGATGCACTGGCGGTCCGCTCGCGTTGTCGGCCGGTTGCTTGGCTCCCGAGTCGCTCGGCTCGGGGTTCGCTCAGCTCTTCTTGCCCAGCAACGGGTGATCGCCCATGCCGACGGGCTGGAGGTGCTGTCCCAGCACCTCGTGGAAGTGGTCCGCCACTTCCTGGGGGGTCCAGCCCCCGTCTTGCCACATGGTGGCGATCTGCCGCGGAGTCTGGAACAGCGTGTAGGCGAACCCCGTGCGCCCCAGGACCTGGCCGTTCACGTAGGAGGCGCCTTCGGAGGCCAAGAACGCGACGAGCGGCGCGTTCAACGCGGGGTCCTGGTCCGGCGGCGCCTCGCCCCCGGCATAGAGGTTCTCGGTCATGCGGGTGAAGCCAGCCGGGGCCACCGCGTTGACCGTGATCCCGTACTTGCCCAGCTCGAGCGCCCACACGAAGGTCATGCCCATGATGGCCGCCTTCGCGGCCCCGTAGTTGGTCTGGCCGAAGTTGCCCCGCAACCCGGCCGACGACGTGATGTTGACGATGCGCCCGTAGCCGGCGTCCTTCATCAGCGGCGCGGCGTGACGGACCGTGTTGAACGTGCCTTTCTGGTGCACCGCGACGACGGCGTCATAGTCGGACTCGTCCATCTTGACGAGGGTGCGGTCGCGCACGATGCCGGCGTTGTTCACGACGATGTCGATGGAGCCGAAGGAGTCGACTGCGGTATTGATGATCCGACCGGCCGCCTCGAAGTCGCTCACCGAGTCGTGGTTGGGGACGGCGCTGCCGCCCGCCGCCTCGATCTCCTTGCAGACCTGCGCGGCGGGATCCTCCTCGGTGCCGTCGCCACCGAGGGTGACGCCGACGTCGTTGACCACAACCTTGGCGCCCTCCGAGGCGAGGCAGAGGGCGATGTCCCGCCCGATGCCCCGACCCGCACCTGTCACCACCGCCGCACGACCGTCGAGAAGTCCCATGGGCCGAGACAGTACCGCGGGACCGTTCACTGACAGCCGTGTCAGGCATTGCGGCGGGCGTTGTACGATCGGGGCGACGACGGGTGACGACGGTCGCCCACGAGCGCGAGGAGCAGCCAGGGCCATGGCCACCTTCATTGAGAACGCACCCGAGCAGATCTGCGCAGCGGCGAAGCGACTGCTCGCGAAGGGGTTGGTCGAGGGCACCTCGGGCAACATCTCGGCCCGCATGGAGGACGGCAACATCGCCGTCACTCCGTCCTCGCTCGACTACGAGGTCATGACGGTCGACGACATCGTGATCGTCAACCCCGAGGGCGAGGTGGTGCGGGGCGAGCGGGGCCCGACCTCGGAGAAGTACCTCCACCTGGCCGTGCAGGCCGCCTACGAGGACATTGCAGTGTGCATCCACTCGCACGCGGTCTACGCCACGATGTTCGCCGTCGCCCACCAGAACATCCCGAGCTGCATCGACGAGTTCACGGTGTACCTCGGCGGGGACATCCGCTGCACCGAGTACGCGCAGAGCGGATCGCCCGAGCTGGCAGAGCAGGTGGTCAAGGCACTCGACAGCCGCGGTGCCGCGCTCATCGCCAACCATGGCATGGTGGCCGTCGCCACCACGATGGAGAGGGCGATGCACAACACGGCGCTCGTCGAGCGCTCGGCCAAGATCATCTGGGGCGGCAAGCAGCTCGGCAACATCTTCCCGTTGCCCGAGAAGGTCAACGAGACCTTCGCCTCCTACACCCAATACATGCGGTAGGCCGCTTTGAGCGAGGGAACCATCCGCGTCCGGCTCAGCGAGCTGGGCTTGACGCTGCACGGGCCGCATCCACCCCACGATCCGCTCGATGCCGTCGTCGTGCACGACGGCGTGGCGCGCACGTCGGGTCAGCTACCGCGCATCGCCGGCGAACTGACCTGCCTCGGGCGCCTTGGCGACACCGTCACCGTCGAGGAGGGCCGTGAGGCGGCCGCAGTGTGCGCGCTGAACGCGCTCGCCGTCCTCGAAGTCGCACTCGGCTCGCTCGATCGCATCGAGCGGGTGCTGACGGTGACCGGCTTCGTCTCCTCCGCGCCTGACTTCCATGAGCAGCCGGCCGTCGTCGACGGTGCCAGCAAGGTCCTGGCCGATGTGTTCGGCGACGCCGGGCGTCACACCCGCTCGGCCATCGGGGTGGCCGCGCTCCCGCGCAACGGTGCGGTCGAGATCGAGGTGACGGTGGCGCTGCGGGCGTGACGGGCCGTGCGTCTCGTGTGCGACTGCCCGCGGGGGCGCCAGCCGCCGGGGCGGCGGCCTAGGAAGGCTTCTCGAACGAGGCCATCATGGCCGTGCGTGCCGCGCCCGCCAGCTCCCAGTAGTTCGGGGTGCCTTCGTCGCGCAGCTGGGTGACGGCGCGGACGGCGAACCCGTAGGCGGCGGCCGCGACGGCTCCGCCGACCGAGATGCGGCTCACTCCGAGCGTCGCCAGCTCACCGACCGGCGGAGCGTCAGGCGTCACGAGGACGTTGACTGGCCGGTCGACCGAGGCCAGCAACTGGCGCAGCTCCGACGGATCGACCACACGTGGTGCGAAGAGGACGTCGGCCCCGGCTTCTTGGTACGCCTGCAGTCGGGCGATGGTGTCGGCCAAGTCGACGCGGCCGTGCAGGTAGTTCTCCGCGCGGGCCGTCAGGACGAAGGGCACGGGGCCCCGGTGGGCCGCTTCGGCCGCGGCCCGGACCCGCTCGGTGGCCTGTGCCAGCTCGTAGATCGGGTTGCTGTTCTCACGCGTGAAGTCCTCGACCGAGCCACCGGCGAGCCCCTGGGCGATGGCGGCCGCGATCGTCTGGGCGACGCCGTCGGGCTCATCGGCGAAGCAGTTCTCGAGATCGGCGGAGACCGGGACGTCCACGGCAGCCACGAGCTCACCGCAATGGCCGAGCACCTCGTCCTTGTCCATCGCGCCGTCGAGCCGACCCTGGCTCGCCGCAAAGCCGCCGCTCGTCGTCGCGAGCGCCTCGAACCCGAGCGCGGCGAACAAACGGGCGGATCCGACATCCCACGGATTGGGCATCAACAACGGCGTGCCCGGGACGTGCGCGTCGAGGAAGCGCCGGGCAAGCTCGCTTTGGCTGGGGCGTGCGCCGGCGTCGGATGAGGGAGGGGGAGCGGGGGTCATGTTGGAAACGTAGCGGTGTGGTGTTCGGGCCTGTTCGGGTCTTTCCGTCGCGCTTTTGTGCCTGTTCGAGGCCCCGCGAGCAACGAAAGGGTTGCGATGGCCTCCCTCCATGGTGTAAACCGAAGTTGCAGTATCGAACGGAGGGGGCCCCGGGACCAGGCTCCTTGCCGTGCGTTGTCCGGGCCTCATCAGCGCGCCGACCGATTGGTGCGGGGAAAGGGAGAGAGGCCTTAGGTCCGCGGGGGTTCCCCACCCTCTTATGACCCAGCGGACGGCCCTCATCGGGACTTCCCCTTTCCCCTCCAATGGTGGGGGCCGTCCGCTGACCTCTGCGGTGGCGGGGATCGGTCTTGTCGGGGAGCGGTGCGCCTGGTCGACGCGCCACGGTGCGTTGCTTGGTCGCGTTAGTTGGTCACGTTGGCGGGTTCGGGGAATTCCCAGTACTGGAACTCGATCGTCATCGGCAACAGGTAGCGAACGTAGACCGAGTGGATCTTGACCACCTTCTGGTCGTCCACGTGCAGGTCGATCAGTTCCATGCGGTCGTCGGACTTGCGAAACGCCTCCGCACGGTCCTGGATGCCCTTGAGCTCGTCGAGCGATCCCACCGAGAAGCCGTAGTGATCCATGCGCGGGCAGCGCATCGGATCGTCCTCGGCGATGAGGAAGATGAATTGGTCCCAGTGCACGCAGCTGAGGATCAGCCGGCGGCGGTCCTCGGTCATCACCTCCATCTCCTCGAAACCGAGGACCTCGTGGAAGAAGCGGCAGACGTCAGTGCGGTTCTCCATGCCGAGCAGGTCAGCAGGCAGCGACATGGCGACGTGGTTGAAGCGCGGATTCCCCGTTGGGTAGAAGGGATGTGCCATCAGGAGCGCACCTCCGGCACCACCATCACCTTGCCGGCGATGCGCCCGACGGCCAGGTCCTCGAGTGCCTGGACGATCCCGTTGAGCGGGACCGTCTCCGCCTCGATCAGCAGGTCGGCCGGGAACCCGTCCGAGGCGAGCAGCGCCAGCGCATTTTCGAAACCGCCGAGGTCGTAGACGAAGGAGCCGGTCACTGTCAGCTCGTTGAGGATCATCCGGTTGATGTCGAAGGTGGGGTGGTCGATGCCGGCGCCCACCATGACGAGGATCCCGCCCCGTCGCACCTGGCTGAAGGCCGCCTCGATCGCCGCCCGGTGGCCCGAACACTCCAGGACCACGTGCGCGGCACGCGAGGACTGGCGTTCGGGCTCCCAGGGCGCGAAGACGTCGAGATCCGCGGGATCGACCACCTCGCTCGCACCGAGCGCGCCGGCCAGCTTGCGCCTGCCTTCGTTCGGTTCCACGACGGTGATGTCGGTGATGCCCATGGCGCGCAGCGCCGCGACACTGAGAGCGCCGATCGGGCCCGCGCCGAACACCATCACGCTGTCCCCCGGCGTGACATTCGAGCGGGTGATGCCGTGCATGGCCACCGAGAGAGGCTCGGCCAATGCGGCGAGGCGGGGGGGCAGTCCGTCAGGGAGCCGCAGCACGCCGGCCGCGCGCGCCACGATGTACTCGGCGAAGGCGCCGTCCGTGTGCTCGGTGGTCATGGAATGTCGGTTCTCGCACTGCGACGGCTTGCCCTCGAGGCAGCGGCGGCACGTGCCGCAGCGGGGTGACGCACCGCCGACGACCAGCTCGCCGACCGACCACTGGGTGACGTTGGCGCCGACGGCCGCGATCGTGCCGCTCCATTCGTGCCCGGCCACCACGCCCTTGGGCAGACCCCAGCCGTCGCGGAGCTGATGGATGTCGGACCCGCAGATCCCGCAGGAGTGGACGCGGACGACGACCTGGTCGGGTCCGGGATGCGGGACCGGCCGCTCTTCGACGATCACGACGCCTGGTGACTGGTACACAGCCGCTGACATGACGTCGGGCAGCGTGACTGAGGTTGAACCTGACATAGGCGTCAGGCTACGCCTTCGCCTCGGCCGTCGCCTCCAACCATGCGAGTCCACCGGCCAGGTGCCGCAGGTAGACCGGCAGCTCCCACGCCAGAGGGAAGTGGCCGAGCGCCGTGTAGAAGCTGCGGGCGGGCCCGTCCTCGATGCACCAGGCGAGAGGGAAGCCGCAGTCGGGCACACGCCCGCCCGGGGCCGAGAGGTCGACCTGACCGTCGGCCAGGCGGAGCAACACCCGCGCGTCGGGACGCAGGTCGCGAAAGAGGTAGACCTCGTCGTGCCAGGGCCACCGCGCGCCGAGGTGTGCCGTGGCGGGATGAGCGGGGTCGACCACATCGATGGCGAAGTCCTGCGTCCAGGGGTGCCCGTCGAACCGCGCGCCGAGGAACGTTCCGTACTCGGGCCACGTGTGGCTGGCATCGGTCGCGGAGTGGATTCCGAGGACGCGCAGGCTGCCGCTGCGCCACGACGCGAATGCGGCCTCCTTTTGCTCGGGCGACCATGGGGTCTCCCCGATGGTGAAGAGCGCTATGACGCCGGCCGCCGCGAGGAGGTCCGGCGAGACGTCGCGGACATCAGAAACGGGGACGGGAGTCAGACCGGCCAGGTCGGCCAGCTCCGAGAGCGCGGTGACCGCCTGCGGCAAGGTCCCGTGCACCCCCGCCGGGCCGTCGACATAGGGAGAGACCTGCGTGACGATCAACATGGTCCCGGACACGGCGGCGAGTGTAGGGCTGGTGCGACGACCCTGCCCGGTGGTCGAATGCAGCCAAAGACCGACCGGAGGAGGCACGTGTGACGACGGGGACTGGGAGCGACGTTGAGGTCGTGGCGGTGTTGCGGGCACTGGGCTCGGCCACCCTGGGCGAATCCGGCGGGCGGGCCGCCCATCGGCGGCTGCGACCGGCGTGGACCGGCGCCACGCTGACCGCTCCCGCCTACCCCGTCGGCTGCACGCCGGGCGACAACTTGGCCGTGCACGTGGCGGTCACCACGGCACCGCCCGGGAGCGCGCTCGTCGTCGACGTGGGACAGGTGGCCGACCGTGGCTACTGGGGCGAGGTGTTAACGACGGCGGCCGAGGCCGCGGGCCTGGTCGGTCTCGTTCTCGACGGCGGCGTGCGCGACGTGGGCGCGCTCGAGGCTCACGGCTTCCCGGTCTTCTCGGCGACCATCGCGTTGACCGGTGCCACCAAGGACAAGCCGGGCACGGTCGGTGCGCCGGTACGGGCGGGCGGCGTCGTGGTGTCGGCGGGGGACTGGGTCGTCGCCGACGTGGACGGCGTCACCTTCGTGCCCGGTGACGAGCTCGAGAGCGTGCTGGCGGCCGGGCGCGCCCGGGAGGCCAAGGAAGCCGGGTTCTTCGAGTCGCTGCGCGCCGGCAAGACCACGGTGGAGCTACTCGGGCTGGACGCGTCGCTCATCCGGGAGGGGCCGGCCTAGACGTCCTACGGACCGCCGTGGCGGCTCTTCATAAGTCTGAACTTATCAGGCTAGGCTTAGTTTTATGACCGGGGACGAAGTGCTTGAGCGGGACGAAGTGGTTGCCCGTGACCCACTGGCCGACGAAGTCGCCGGCGCGCTGCAGGCGAGCGTGCGGTTGCTCGTCCAGCGCCTCCGGCAATCGCCCGCCGTCGAGGGCGACCTGACTTCGGCGGAGACCTCGGCCCTGGCCCGGCTCGACCGTATCGGCGCGGCGTCGCCGTCCGAGTTGGCGAAGCTCGAGCGGATCAGCCCGCAGTCGATGGGGGCGACGGTGGCGGCCCTCGAAGAGCGCGGCCTCGTGGGCCGTGCCGCTGATCCCGGCGACAGACGACGAGCCATCCTGTCGCTGACAGAGGCGGGGGAGGCTCTGTTGCGGCGGAGGCGGAGCGCGCGCAGCGAGTCACTCTCCCACGCACTCTCGTCGGACTTCAGCCGGACGGAGCTCAAGCAGCTCTTGGTGGCGGCACCCCTGATCGAGCGACTGGCCCAGAACATTTGATGACGGAGGTCCGGGTCGACGGCCCCACCGACCTCGGCGAGAACTACAAGTGGGTGGCGCTGGCGAACACGACCGCGGCCACATTCATGGCTGTCCTCGATGGCTCGATCGTCCTCATCGCTTTGCCGGCGATCTTCCGGGGCATCCAGCTCGATCCGCTCGCCCCGGGCAACATCGCCTACCTCCTCTGGATGATCATGGGCTACCGGCTCGTCCAAGCCGTCTTCGTCGTCGGTCTGGGTCGTCTCGGCGACATGTTCGGGCGCGTGCGCATCTACAACGCCGGCTTCGCCGTCTTCACGTTCGCCTCCATCCTCCTCTCCTTCGATCCGTTCCTCGGGGCGAAGGCGGCCATGTGGTTGATCGGATGGCGCTTCTTGCAGGCGATCGGTGGCTCCATGCTCATGGCCAACTCGGCGGCGATCCTCACCGATGCCTTCCCCGAGGACCAGCGCGGCTTCGCGCTCGGCATCAACCAAGTGGCCGGGCTGTCCGGGCAGTTCATCGGACTGGTGGCCGGCGGCTTGCTGGCCGTTTGGGACTGGCGCGCCGTCTTCTGGGTCAACGTGCCGGTCGGCGTCTTCGGGACGATCTGGGCCTATCGGCGCTTGCGCGAGGCCGGTCAGCGATCGGGCGGACGCATGGACTGGTGGGGGAACGGGACGTTCGCCGTCGGTCTCGGGGCGCTGCTGGTGGCGATCACAATCGGGATCCAGCCCTATCACGGCCACGCCATGGGCTGGACCAGCCCCGAGGTGCTGGCCCTGCTCGGTGGCGGGTTGGCGCTCCTCGGGATCTTCGTCTTGATCGAGACGAAAGTGGCCGACCCGATGTTCCGGCTGAGCCTGTTCCGCATCCGGGCCTTCACCGCAGGCAACATCGCCAGCTTCGCGGCGCGTCTGGGCCAGGGCGGGCTGCAGTTCATGCTCGTGATATGGCTGCAGGGGATCTGGCTCCCGCTGCACGGCTACAACTTCAGCACCACGCCGTTGTGGGCCGGCGTGTTCCTGCTCCCGCTCACCGCAGGATTCCTCGTCAGCGGTCCGCTGTCGGGACACCTCTCGGATCGCTTTGGTGCTCGCGGCTTCGCCACGGCGGGCATGGTGATCTACGGACTCAGCTTTCTCGCCCTGCTCGCACTGCCCGTGGATTTCAACTACATCGAGTTCGCCATCATCATCGCCATCAACGGCATCGGCATCGGCATGTTCAGCGCGCCGAACACGTCCTCCATGATGAGCAGCGTGCCGGCTGACCAAAGAGGCGCCGCCTCGGGCATGCGGGCAACGTTCCAGAACTCGGGGACAGCGCTTTCCATCGGCGTCTTCTTCTCGCTCATGATCGCCGGGCTGGCCAGCAGCTTGCCCAAGTCACTGACGAACGGGCTCGAAGGTCAGGGGGTGTCCCACGCCGTGGCTCACCACGTGGCCTCTCTGCCGCCGGTGGCGTCTCTCTTCGCCGCCGTGCTCGGTGTGAACCCGTTACAACACCTCCTGTCGGCTGCCGGCGCCCTCAGTTCGCTGCCGGCGGAGGCGCAACGAGTCATCACGGGCCGCCGGTTCTTCCCCGAGTTGATCTCGTCGCCGTTCGAACACGGGCTGACCGTGGTCTTCGGCGTGTCCGCCGCGCTGGCCTTCATCTCGGCGATCGCCTCGTGGTCCCGCGGCCGGCGCCCCGAGCGCCGCGACGCGACCGAGGGGCTCCCGGTCGACAGCGACGAGAAGGCCGTGACCGTCGGCGCGGGGTCCTGATCACGGCCGAGTGCCGGCAGCCGGGCCGCGGTCGGTCCGCCCGATGGCACAATGCAGGCATGGCCGATGACTCCACCACCACTACCGGAAGCACCACTGGAACGCCGGATGCCGAGCGTATGGAGGTGCAGCGCACGATTCCGGTCGAGGCGTCGCGCGTCTTCGCCCTGCTGCGCGACCCGAAGGGCCACGTCGCCATCGACAGCTCCGGCATGCTGCAGGACTCCTCAGGCGAGCCGGCGAGCAAGGTCGGCGACGAATTCGTGATCCACATGGACCGGGAGTCCTTTAACGACTACCCCATGGGGAAGTACGACGTCACGGTCACGATCACGACGTTCGAGCCGGACCGTGAGATCGCCTGGACCATTCTCGGGCAGATCCGGCCTCAACTCGGCCACGTCTACGGCTACACCCTCGAGCCCGTCGAGGGTGGGACGCTCGTGACGTCCTACTACGACTGGTCGGACATCGACCCGCAGTGGAAGGACGCGAACATCTTTCCCGTCATCCCCGAGGCCGCGCTGCGCGCCACGCTCGGGATCCTCGACCGGACGCTGGCCCACTCGAACCGGTGGTGAAGAAGCGACGCCGTCGCGAGGTGCCGCGGTGTCAGCTGCAGTCCGCGCAATGCCCCAGCATTGCGAAGTGGTGTGGATCGATGGCGAAGCCGAAGTGCGTGCGTGCCTGCTCGGAGAGCCCATCGAACATGGCCTCGGGGACCTCGATCAGTTGCCCGCACTCCTCGCACACGAAGTGCCCGTGCACCGACGCCGCGAGGTGGTAGGTCGCGGGCCCGTGACCGAAGTGCGAGTGGACGACCACGCCGAGGCGCTCGAGCTCGTCGAGGTTGCGATAGATCGTTGAGAGGTGAATGTCGGGCGCCTCGGCCTGCACCTCGCTCGCCAGCTCCTCTGCGGTCCGGTGACCGCTCGACGCGAACAGCGCATGGAGGAGGATCCGTCGTGACGACGTGACGCGTCCCCCCTGGCGCCGCACCAGGTCCAGGGCGTCCTCGAGCGTCGCGGCTTCGCCCGCTGCCGGCTTGCTCGGAGGGTGCCTCCCCACGGCTCGATGGTACCTGGCTCGTGGGGTAGGTATTGCGAACGATTCGCAATAACCCTACAGTGCGTCTGCCGGGACCCGAGGGCTGGGAGGTGGGAGCACGTGGCAAGGGCGTCGGGCCGCATACGGGCTGTGCGGGCGACGGTGACCAGGCGGGAGTGGGCGTCGCTCGCCGCCATGGCCGCTGCCGTCGTGGTGCTCAACGTGGTCGGTTGGGCTCTCTTGGCCGCAGCGGTGGGTCAGCACTTCCACCTCTCGCAGACCAAGCTGTTCGGCTTCGGCACGGGTGTGCTGGCGTACACCCTCGGCGTGCGTCACGCCTTCGACGCCGACCACATCGCCGCCATCGACAACACGACGCGCAAGCTCGTGGGCGAGGGCAAGCGGCCGCTCGGTGTCGGCTTCTTCTTCTCGCTCGGACACTCGAGCATCGTCGTGGTCCTCGCCGTCGCCCTGAACTTCGGGATCCGGGCACTCGACCTCCAGGTCAGCCAACCAGGCTCTGGCCTCCATGCGGCCACGACCATCGTCGGAACGTCGGTGTCGGGAGGCTTCCTCCTGCTCATCGGCCTGCTCAACCTCTTTGTGCTCGTCTCGATCACCCGGCTGTACCGGCAGATGCGGTCGGGCCGGTACGACGCCGCCGAGCTGGACCGCCAGCTGGACAAGCGCGGGCTGATGAACCGCCTTTTGGGCGGCTCGGCAGGACGGATCGATTCCTCCTGGAAGATGTACCCGGTCGGCCTCCTCTTCGGCCTCGGGTTCGACACGGCGACGGAGGTGGCGCTCCTCGTGCTGGCGGGCTCGGCGGTGGTGGGCGGCCTTCCGTTCTACGCGATCCTCTCGCTCCCCGTGCTGTTCGCCGCGGGCATGTGCCTCTTCGACACGCTCGACGGGTGCTTCATGAACTTCGCCTACGACTGGGCGTTCTCCAACCCGGTCCGAAAGGTCTTCTACAACCTGACGATCACCGGGCTCTCGGTCGCCGTTGCCTTCGGCATTGGGACGATCGAGATCCTCGGCCTCCTCGGCCAGGAGGCCCACTTCAGTTCGCCGTTTTGGGACTTCGTCCGCGGGTTCAACATCAACGCCGCCGGCTTCGTGATCGTCGGCCTGTTCATGGCCACGTGGGCCGTCGCACTGCTCTACTGGCGTCTGGCCCGCGTCGAGGAGAAGTGCGGCGCCGCGTTGGCCGAGCGGCAACTGGAGGAACCGGCGCTGACGAGCTGAGGCTGCGGGTCGGGTCGGGTCGGTCAGGTGACCACGAGGAGGCGCGCCGACGCCGAGGTGTCAGAGCCGGCCGCATTCGTGATGACGGCGCGATAGCGATTCCCCTGCTGTGCTGTGCCCACCGGGCCAACCGACAGGTCCGGTGACGTTGCGCCGGCGATGTCGTTGTAGCTCAGGCCGTTGTCGGTGGATTCCTCCCATTGCACGCCGGGCTCGGGTGCGCCCTCCGCTATGACGAAGAACGTCGCCGTGCCCCCGGGGAGCACCGACTGGTCAGTAGGTTGCTGGGCGAGCTGGGGCAGGTCCGTCGTCAGGTCCGACTCCGCCTGCTGCTCCTGGGACAGAGCGGTCGCGCTTGCCGAGAGCGATTGGATGGCCGCCATGCCGACCACGGGACGGTTCAGCGGCAGCCCGCCAGCGGATCCGAAGAACCCGGCGTCGCCGAAAGCGAAGATGCCTCCGTCCCGCGCCACCAGCCAATAGCCCAGACCGTCGGCGGTGTGCACCATCCCGACGATTGGTGCGCTGAGCGGCATGCCGCCGGTTGACCCGTAGTAGTTCACGTCGCCGAAGCTGAAGATTCCGCCATCGGACGCGACGAGCCAGTACCCGCCCCCGTCGGGCGATGTCGTCATCCCCACGACGGGGCTCTCGAGCGGCAGTCCACCGGTCGAGCCGAAGAAGTTGGCATCGCCGAAGGCGAAGATGCCGCCGTCGGACGCCACGAGCCAATAGCCCTTTCCGTCGATCGTCGAGGCCATTCCCACGATTGGCTGGTCGAGCGGCACGCCACCGGTCGAACCGTAGAAGCCAGCGTCGCCGAAGCTGAAGATGCCACCGTCCGAGGCCACCAGCCAGTACCCGCCACCGTCCGGCGTCGGCATCATGGAGACGATCGGTGCGTTGAGGTGCATGCCCCCTGTCGACCCGTAGAAGACCGCATCGCCGAAGGCAAAGATGCCGCCGTCGGAGGCGAGCAGCCAATAGCCGCCGTCATCGGGGGTCGCCGCCATCCCCACGATGGGCGCATTGAGATGCAGACTGCCGGTGGAGCCATAGAACTGAGCGCCGCCGTAGCTGAAGATCCCACCGTCGCTCGCGACCTCCCAATACCCGGGAGCGGCGATTGGTTTGATGGAGAGCGTGAGTACAGCGGCGCTCGACAAGAGGTTCGAGTCCGTGACGGTGAGGGTCACCGAGTACCGGCCCGAGATCGTCGGGATCCCGCTGAGGGTGCCATCCGAAGCCAGCCGCAAGCCGGGCGGCAGTGTGCCGCCGGTGACTGCCCACGAGTAGGGGCCCAATCCTCCAGTTGCGTCCAGCATCCCCGCGTAGGGCACGCCGATGCTGCCCGTGGGCAACGCCGTTGTGGTCACTGTGGGCGGGGCCGACAGTGTCTCGATCGTGCCGCCAAAGTTGGAGTCTGAGCCGACCGCTTCACAGTTGGCCGGACTGGCGCACGACACCCCTTGGAGAGAGGCGACACCGGCCGGCGTTGCCTGGCTCATCCAGCTCGCGCCCGCATCGGCGGTGACGAGGATGGTGGCGGCCCCGACCGCGGTGCAGGTCGTCGTGTTGATGCAACTGATCCCGGAGAGGGTGGTCCCGCCGACCGGTGGGCCCAGGTTGTCCCAGTGTGAGCCACCGTCTGAGGTCCCGATGACGCTGGATCCGACAGCAGTGCACGTCGAATCGGTCGGACATGACACCGCAGTGAGGGTGCTCACACCGGTCGGGACGGTCTGAGGAGTCCAGGTGCTCCCGCCGTTGGTCGTGGCCACGATTGCCACTCCGGGGCCGATTGAGGAGACACCCAGCGCAACGCAATTCTGTGCGTCGGCACACGAGACGCCATTGAAGGCGGTGATCGTGCTCGGGAACCCTTGCGATACCCACAACGCACCGCCGTCGGTTGTGGCAATGATGCTCGGCGCGCTCGTGTCGTAGTCACTGACCGCGATGCAGTTCGACGCGGTCGGGCATGAGACTCCCGTGAGGACGCCCGTTCCAGGAGGCGCGCTTTGGGTTGTCCACGACACCCCGCCGTTCGAAGTGCCGATGATGACTGGGCTGCCGAAGATGCCGAATCCGACTGCGGTGCAGTCGGTGGTGCTCGAGCAGGAAATGGAGTTGAGACCGCTGACGGCGCCAGGGATGGAGTCCCGCTGCCAGGTGTAACCGGCATTCACCGACGCAAGCACCGTAGTGAGGCCGACTGCGAAGCAGTCTGCCGTGCTTGGGCACGAAATCGAATTCAGACTGCTGATGCCGGCAGGCGGACTCTGCTCCGACCATGAGAGGCCGCCGGTCGTCGTCGCCATGATGGTCGAGCCGGCAGCGTTGTTTCCGGTGTTCCCAACGGCGATGCAGTCCTCAGGAGCTGAGCAAGAGATCCCGGTGAGGTCGACGGCGTTGGTTGGTGGCGTCTGGAGCGACCAGGTTGAGCCGTTGTCCGAAGTTGAAACAGCAAATGGAGTCGAATCGAAGTTCGCGCCGACGGAGATACAGGCACTCGTTGATGTGCACGAAATCGAGTTGAGTTGGCGGCCGCTCGGCATGGACGTTGGAGGCGACCATGAGATTCCCGAATCATTGGTGCTGAGCGTCGTGGCGCCACCTGAAGCCGCGATGCCAACTGCGCTGCAGCTGGAGCCGGTGGCACAAGAGATTGCCGCAAAGGAGGTTAGGAGCGGTTGATCGAGAACGCCCCACGTCGATCCGTCGCTCTGACCGATGATGGTGGCCTTGTTGTCGACCATTCCGGTGGCGAAGCAAGTAATGGCGTTCGGGCAAGAGACACCGTTGAGGGTGTCGGTTTCAGTAGGCGGCGACTGACCGTTCCATGCAGCGCCGTCACTTGTGTTCACGATCTGGGAGCCACCAACCGCGGTGCACTGAATGATCGTGAAGCATGAGATCGACTGGGCCGGGAAGGTCTGGTCCTGCACCCTCCACGTGGACCCACCATCCGTCGACTTCAAGATCCCCGAGCCCCCGCCCGCGTAACAGATCGCAGCCGATGGACAGGAAACAGTCGACAGGGTCGTGACTCCGGAGGGGACGGTCGAGTCTGACCAGGTCGACCCGCCGTTACTCGTCACGATGATGGAGGCGAAGTTCCCGCCGTCATCACCGACTGCTACGCACGTGGCAGATGCTGCGGAAGAACTGGCTGCGCACGAAACGGCTCGAACGTTTGCCAGCGGTTTGTAACCGGCTGCCGCTTGCCACTGCGGTGTGGACGCCGACGCTGGGGCCGGCGGCGCTGTACCACTTAGGAACCCGAGAAGAGCGACGGTTGTAAGCGCCGAAAGCGCGGCAATAGCGATTCCCCGGACCGTTCGCACGGCCACCTCCCGCCAAGCCCCAGCTGTCGAACGTGCCGATCGTAGCCCTAGTCGTTCCGAGTTTCGAAGTCGGCAGGGAGAGAACGGTCGTTGCTAGGTGGGTTGCGTCGCGGGAACCACCCTGTTTGGCGGCTCGCGACCAGACAGGATGTCGCAAACGCCCTGACAAGCAAGGCGGGCCATACGAGTGCGGGTCGCGATCGTTGCACTGCCTATGTGAGGGAGCAGTGTCGTGCGCGGCGCAGTGAGCAAACGGGGGTTCACTGCGGGCTCACCGTCGAACACATCGAGCCCGGCGGCATAAATCGTTCCAGCCTCCAGTGCGTCGACCAGCGCGTTCTCATCGACGACGGGACCTCGAGCCGTGTTGATCAGAACTGCGGTTGGCTTCATGCGACTCAGCTCCACGGCGCCGATGAGGTGCCGAGTCGCTTCGGACAGGGGTACATGGAGGCTGACGATGTCCGACCGTTCGAGGAGCTCATCCAAGGTGGGGACGAACCCCGTCGCCCCCGTGTCCTTGCGCGCCGTGTGGATCACCTCCATGTCAAAGCCGACTGCACGCTGAGCGACGGCTCGACCGATCCGACCGAACCCCACGAGTCCAAGGGTCGCACCGTGGACGTCCCGGGCCAGGTGGTCCCCGAAGCCCCATCCCGTCCAGCGCCCCTCCCTCAGGTCGCGCTCGGCCTCGGTCGCCAACCGTGTGGCGGCAAGGATCAACAGGAAGGTGAGATCCGCCGTGGTGTCGTCGAGCACGCCAGGCGTGTTGCACACCGCGATGCCGAAGGAGTGCGCCGTGGTGACGTCGATGTTGTCGTAGCCCACCGCAGCGTTGGCCACGACCTTGAGGCGGCCCGAGTGTCCCGATTCGAGCACGGCCGCGTCGATGCGATCGGTCAGGTGGCTGACGATCCCGTCGCACTCCGCGGCCAACGCGACGAGCGATTCGGGTGCCAGCGGGTTCTCGTCGGGCTCAACTATCTCGTGGCCGGCCTCGAGAAGCGGGTCGGTGCCGCCCTCCGTCAGCGGGCGGGTGACAAGGACTCGGGCCACCTAATGGGTCGTGTAGTTGATGGGTCCGGCACCCTTCACGCCGATGGCGAAGCAGAAGCAATGGATGGGGGCGTGGTCGCTGATCGGACGCAGCGAGTGCACCCTGTCCGGCGGGATGTAGACCAGGTCGCCCTGGGAGATGGTTCGATCTTCACCGTCGATCGTCATGATCCCCTTGCCGGACATGACGTAATAGAACTCGTGGGTCGGGTGGGAGTGCGGGTCGACCAGCCCCCCACCGGGCACCTCGAACTCGTTGACCAATTCCAAGAACCCGCCGTCGGTGATGTCCTTGAACTCTCGGGACTCGATCATCCACCAGACCGGAACGGTGCCGTTGTGCTCGACGACCGGGGCCTTGGCCTCAATGCTGCGCACGTCCATCCTGCGGGCCTCCCAAGGTTTCCTAGACTGACTTCGGTGTCAGGTTAGGCCGCGGCAGGCTGGGCCTGCATCGCCGTGAATTACCGCCTGACGAAGAGAGAAGACGAGTCATGTCCACAAACGGGTCAGCCAGCCGGCGGATTGTGGTCCCCGAGCCGCTTTCCGAGGAATCGTGGAAGCCGTTCGGGTGGCTCCCCGTCGCCGACACCGATCCCCGGGATGGAGATCATCAGATGACCTTCGAGTGGTCGGATGCCCACGTCAACCTCATCGGTCATGCGCGGAGCGAGGTGCCTGAGACACCCTCGGGCTATCGATGCGAGATGCTCTTTCGCCACGACACGCATACTCAGTCCCTCATGCCCCTGAACGTGCCTGCTGTCATCGCTGTGGCTCCGGCCGAGGTCGAGCTCGCCGACGAGGATGAGGTTCGGACGATCCGGGCGTTCCGGATCGAGCCGTTGGAGTCGCTCGTGCTCAATCGTGGTACCTGGCACTGGGGCCCGTTTCCGATCGAAGGCCCGGAGGTGCGCCTGTTCAATGTGCAGGGGCTCCGCTATGCCGAGGACAATCGATGCGTCGACCTCGCCGGTGAAGGGCTCTCAGTTGACGTCGATCTGACGTGACTGTGATCTGCCACCCGAAGGGCGGGGAGTGAGAGTGGAGCTTGACAAGGCGGAGGAAGCCGAGGTGGTCGAGGCGACGGTCTCGGACCTGGTGGATGCGATCGCCGCGACGAATGAGGGCACCGGCAGTGACGGCAAGGAACGCTTCACGACCACCAGCCCGAAATTGGTGGGTGAGCGGACGCACCTTCGGAGGGATGGTCGTTGCACAGGCGCTGAGCGCCGCTTGCCAAACCGTTCCGTCTGACCTCGACGTGCACTCGCTCCATGGCTACTTCTTGCGTCCGACGAGCCCCGGATCCCAGTCGATCCACACTGTGGAGCGCTTACGCGATGGGCGATCGTTCAGTCTTCGAGAGGTCGTCAGCGTGGTCGACGGCAAAGAGGTCTTCCGACTGACCTGCTCGTTTCACGCGCCCGAAGACGGCGACGAGTACCAACTTCCGATCGGTCCGGGGATTCGCAAACCCGGACAGATCGAAGGGATCGAGGCTCCGTTTCCCTTCGACGTCCGCGAGCTCGGGTCGACAGAGCAGCGAAGCGACGGCACCTATCTCTCTACGAGGCGCTGTTGGTTTCGTACCCGTGAGCCGTTGCCAGACGATCCGGCGTTGCACGCCTGTGCGCTGGCGTACTTTTCGGACATGACCGGCGCTGCGTTCCGTCCTCTGTCGATGGGATCCTGGGGAACTCACACAGACGCAAGCCTCGACCACGCAGTCTGGTTTCACCGGCCGTGGCGAGCAGATGACTGGAGCCTCTTCGACGTGCAGGCTTTGGTCAATGCCGGAGCAAGGGCAACAATCCGCGCCACGATGCACGGCGAGGATGGCACGTTGCACCTCAGCATGGCGCAAGAGCTCCTCATCCGGGAGCTCGACGAGCCGATGGTGTTCGAGACACCCGCATGGCTCGAGAGGACAGCAAGGACAGGAGACGGCGATGG
This sequence comes from uncultured Acidimicrobiaceae bacterium, assembly GCA_963744935.1. GTDB lineage: Bacteria > Actinomycetota > Acidimicrobiia > Acidimicrobiales > RAAP-2 > Bog-473. The sequence continues at coordinate 226,827 of CAVUVM010000006.1, read as the reverse complement.
GGCTGCTTGAGGGACACCGGGCGCTCGTGACAGGGGGCGGCTCCGGAATCGGAAGGGCGACCTGTCGCCGCATGGCCGAGGAAGGTGCCCGGGTCGCGGTCGTCGATGTGGACGAAGAGTCGGCCAAGGCCGTGGCAGCAGAGATCGGCGGCGTTGCGCACGGCGTCGACGTGGGCGACATCGACGCGTTCCGTGACGCCGTCGACGCCGCGGCCAACGAGCTCGGCGGGCTGTCTGTCATCTACAACAACGCGGGGACGTCCGCCTTTAACCGACTCCACGAGCTCGACCCGTCTGAGTGGGACAGGGTGTTGCGCGTCAACCTGACCGGCGTCTGGGCCGGCATCCGAGCCGCCGTGCCACACCTTCTGGCGAACGGCGGCGGCTCCATTGTGAGCACTGCATCCATCAGCGGGACGCGTCCAGCCGCGGGGGAGGGCCCGTACTCGGCGAGCAAGGCGGCTGTCGCGGCGCTCACTGCTTCGGCTGCGCTCGAGTATGGGCCCGCCATCAGGGTCAACGCGGTGTCACCAGGCATGATCCGCACCACCATGACGGCTCCGTGGTTCCAGTACATGCCCGACCAGGAAGAGCGGTTTGTGAAGGGGACCCCCGTGGGCAGGGTCGGCGAGCCCGAGGACATCGCGGACGTTGTCGTCTTCTTGTGCTCGGACCTCGCCCGATTCATCACCGGCCAAAACATCGTCGTCGACGGCGGCCTGACACTGCATGGCTCCGGGGTCGACACGATCTTCGACCGCGTCTTCCCGAACGGGTAAGAGAGGGCTGACGACGTGGCCGACGCCGTTCGGCCGCCGAGTTCAGGCGTTCGGGTCGAACAATGCCCGGTAGAGCATGGTGGTGAGCGTGTTGATCGCCACGTCGTCGACGGGCTGTCCCGCGAACTCGCGTAAGTAGTGGAAGCGGTCGAGCATGGCCAATGCGGCGAGTCTCGCCGCGTTCGGGTCGATGTCATGTCCTGAAGAGTCCGGTCCGATGTGGACGCTGAGGGCGTACGAGACTCTCGAGAACGTGTGACGGATTGTGCGGCCGAGATCCCGGTCCACCGTGGCCAGCTCGGCCCAGACGCGGAAAAGTGGCGCATTGCGCTTCCAAAGATCCGAGTACGCCTGTACCCACGCGCGCACGTCCTCCCACTGCTGCGTGCCACCCGGGCCAGGCAGCGTGCTGAAGGAGTCGTAGACCTTCTTCGAATCTTCGGCTGCCTCGGCCACCAGGGCGCGCAGCAGGTCCTCCTTGTTGGAGAAGTACAGGTAGAAGGTGCCGTGTGACGTCTTCGCGATCTCGACGACATCGTTCACTCGGGTCGCGTGGTAACCACGCTTGTCGAAGGCGACCATCGCCGCGTCGAGGAGCTTGCGCATGGTGCGCTTTCCCTGGCTGCGCAGGACGCGCTTACTGGCAGGCTCTCCGACATGATCCGTGTCGGAGGTCGCCCCTGCATCACTTGCCCCGCCTGGCGGCTTGCGCGGCCCGTTGGCCGACGCGGTTGTGACCCGTCCAGAGGCCTTTGTGGCCGTCGACCGCTTGGCCGGCACCGTCGACACGGGCTTCTTCGGGGCGGACGCCGGGTCGCGCTGGGCTCTCGGCGTTCCCATGGCTGGTGGATGGTAGTGCCGGGTGTGGTTGAAATGGCTAACCTGACACGATGGTCAGGTTTGGGGTGGGCCCGAAATTGGCGTATGAGCAGGTAATACGCGCCAAGTCGGCTCCGGTGAAGCCGCTCCGGTGACACCGAGAACCCCGGTGCCGGCGACTCCGGTCGTGACGTCCCTCGAGGACGCCGTCGGGCGGTCCGTCACGCCGGGGGACACCGTGCTCGTCATGATGGGTCATAGCCGTTGGACGGCGGCGGCCCGGGAGTTGGCCCGGCAATTCTGGGGGAGCGATCCGGGTTTCACCCTCGTCATGACCAGCTTGGGTGCCCTCAGCGCGCCCTTCTTCGAAGGTGGTCTCGTCCGCAAGGTGGTTACCGCCTACTCGGGCAACAGCTTCCCCACGTACACGCCGAATCCGATCTTCCGCCATGCTTACGAGTCCGGTGCGGTCGAGGTGGAGCACTGGTCGATCCTCACCCTCTCGCAGCGGCTCGAAGCCGCCGCCCGTGGACTCCCAGCGGCGGTAACGGGGTCGCTCGTCGGGTCGTCGATGGAGAACAACGACGCGTTCGCGGTCGTCGACACGGCCTTTGGCCCACTGGGCTTGCTGCAGCCGCTCGTACCCGACGTCGCCCTCGTTCATGCGGCCGCGGCCGACCCCTCGGGCAACCTGGTCTTTTCCGAACCTCTGCTCGACGGTGTGTGGGGCGCGTGGGCAGCTCGTCGCGGGGTCGTGGCGACGGTCGAGCGCATCGTGGACGACCTCGAGGGCCTCGGTCACCGGGTACGCGTTCCGGGCCACCGGGTGTTGGCAGTCGTGGAGGCGCCCTACGGGGCGCATCCCGGCGGGTGTTACGCGCCGGGCTTGCCCGTCCGCAGCTACGGGGAGGACATCGCGCACTGGAGCGCCGCGGCCGATGCCGCAGCCAAAGGCGAGTTCGACGTCTACGTGCGGGACTGGGTGTTAGGCCCAAAGACACACGAGCAGTACCTGGCCCGCGTCGGCACCGAACGGCTGCAGTGGCTCGAGGGGCGTTCCGACCCGATGTCTTGGAAGGCCGACGCCGACGCTCATCCCGTCGTCGAAGATCCCAACGTCACCAAGTGGGAGCAGGCCGCCTCGCTCGGCGCCCGGGAGGTGGAGCGTGTCGTCGCTGACGTCGACGCTGACGCGGTGCTGGCCGGTGCGGGCGTGGCCAATCTGGCGGCCTGGGTGGCCGTCGGGCGGGCGCGGGCCGCGGGACACCGGGTCATGCTCACCGCCGAGCTCGGTCTGTGGGGCTACCAACCCACGCCGGCCGATCCCTACATCTTCAACCAGCGGGTCTTTCCAGCCACTCCCTACCTGTCCGACGCGTCGGCGGTGTTGGGGATGGTCATCGGCGGCCCGGGCACGACGACCGTGGGTTGTCTGGGTGCGGCCGAGGTCGACCGGGACGGCAGCCTGAACTCCACCGAGCTGGCGGGTGGGAGGTTCCTGGTCGGCTCGGGCGGCGCCAATGACGTTGCCAGCAGGGCGACAGCTTGTGTCGTCGTCACGCTTGCTCGGCCGGAGCGGCTGCCGGAGACGGTGGCGTACGTGACCTCACCCGGTCAGCGTGTGGTCAGCGTGGTGACGGACAAGGGCATTCTGCGGCGCTCAGACGGGGTGCTGCGTCTGGCGGCGGTGCCCGCCGGGGACGGGTCGAGGGAGGACCGAGTGCGCTCGTTCACGGCGTCATGCGGCTACGAGCCCGAGGTGGCTCGTGACGTTGAGGAACTGGCGGCCGTGCGCCTCGACGAGGTCCGGGCATTGCGGGAGTTCGACCGGCAGAGGGTTTTCTTGAACTGACCGATACGAAGGTTTTTGGCGAACGGGGACGGCCAACGAAGACCAACCCGTGCGAGGAGCGAGACAGGGTGAAACAAAACGACATGAAACACGTGTTAAGCGCGAGGGGTGGAGCAGCAATGGGTGTGAAGCTCTTTCGCTACAGTGACCGGCATCCCGGGGGGGATGCACCAGGAAAGATGATTGGGGACGGCATGCGAATTAGACAGGGATTCAGAGCGATCTTGGCGACGGTGGCGCTCACTGCGATCGCACTGACTGGCGCCACGGCGTTGGCTCCCGCAGAGGGAGCAGGGGCCGCTTCGACCGGGAGCAGCGCACCGGGGGTCACCTCGAACTCCATCACGGTCGGGACGATCTCGACCCAGACAGGAACCCTGGCGTCGAACTTCTCTTCGCTGATCTATGGCGAGAAGGCCTACTTCCAATACATCAACGCTCAGGGTGGCGTGAACGGGCGCACGATCAACTACAAGTACCAACTCGACGACGGCGGCAACCCCACGACGTTCAATCAGCTGGCCAACACGTTGATCAATCAGGACCATGTCTTCGCAGTGACAGGCGTGGCGACGGCGTTCTTCTCGCCCAGCCTCTTCGTGGAGTCGGGCATCCCGACCTACGGCTACAACGTCACCGGGAACTGGACTCCTGCACCGAACCTGTTCGCCGCCGGTGGGTCCGTGGAGTACTACCCGGCGGGAGCGCCCGAGGATGCCTACGTGGCGCGGGAGACGCAGAAGAAGCCCTCCATCGCGTTCGTCGCCTACAACGTCGCAGCGTCGGCCGATGCGTGCCAATCGGAGGAGAACGCGCTGCAGTCCGCGGGCTACACCATCAGCTACTCCGACCTGAAGGTGGCCTACCCGGGCTCGACCGTGGCCACGGACGTCCAGCGCATGAAGCAGGCCGGCTCCAACATGGTCATCAGCTGCATGGACGTTCAGGGCAACGTCAGCATGGCCAGGGCGATCCAGCAGTACGGGCTGAAGATGACCCAGCTTTGGTTCAGCGGCAACGATCAGTCGACTCTCAACACGAACGAGAGCCTGATGCAGAACGTCTATTTCGGCATCGCCCACGTCCCGTTCACGGCGCCGCAGTCCCTCTACCCGGGTCTCAAGCTGTACATCACGGAGATGAAAAAGTACGAGCCGGCCTACGTCGACGACGAGATTGCCATCCAAGGCTGGGAGTCAGCAGCGCTGTTCGTCCAGGGCGTCAAGATGGCCGGCAACAACCTGACGCAAGCGAACGTCATCAAGGAGGACAACTCCTTGACCGCGTTCACGGCGGGCGGGTTGACGTCCCCGGTCAACTGGAAGAGCGCCGGTCACACCGGGCATGCTCCTCCCTACTGCACCGCCTACATCAAGGTGGTCCAGGACAAGTACGTCGCTGCCCTGAACAAGGGGGAGAACGTGTTCAACTGCTTCCAGTCCATCAGCCCGAAGAAGGGCCCAGTGTTCCCGCTTCCGCCCGGCACACCCGCTCCCGCCTGATCGCAGCGGGCTGGTTGGGCGCGGGCGAGGATCGGGACAGGTAGTCGGGCACGGGCATGGAGCAATTCTTCGGCTTCGCGCTACCGGGCATCCCGTACGGGTGCACCTACGCGCTGGTTGCGGTGTGCCTGGTCCTGACGTATCAGGCGACCGGCGTCTTCAACTTCGCCTTCGGCGCCCAGGCATTTGCCTCGGCCTTCGTCTTCACGTACCTGACCGAGTACCACGCGTGGTCGGGCTTCGAGGCTTTCTTGGTCTCGGTGGTCGTGCTGGGCCCGGTGATGGGATGGGCCTTCGATCGGCTCATCTTCCGACACATCGCCAACTCGAATTCGACGGCCAAGATGGTCTGCAGCCTCGCGCTACTCGTTGGGATCCCGAACCTGCTTCCGGTGATCTTCGGGCCCCAGAACCTCGACGCCACGGTGACGATCCTGCCGTTCTTCAACCCGAACGTCGTGTACTTCACCATCGCCGGGACGCCGATCAACGGGATCTACCTCTCCACCATCTCCGTCACGGTGGTCGTGCTGATCTTGCTCACGATCCTGTTGCGCTTCACCAGCCTGGGCCTGCAGATGCGGGCGGCGGTGGAAAGCCGGCGGCTCGTGCAGCTCGACGGCATCAACGGGAACGGTGTGGTTGCGCTGGCCTGGATCGTGTCCAGCTTCATGGCGAGCCTCGCCGGCGTGTTGTTCGCTCCGGTGTTCGGTGCGTTCACCTCTGAGGACTACGTGACGTTGACCGTCACCGCCATCGCGGCCGCGGCGTGCGCGCTGTTGCGCTCGCTGCCCATCGCCGCTGCGGTGGCCGTCTTCATCGGGGTGCTCACAACGGTGCTCCAGGGCTACATTTCGCCGGCGAGCTTCTTCTACGCCGCCATCATCCCGTCCTTGCCCTTCATCTTCTTGGTGGCCGCCCTGCTGTTCCTGCCCGGGATGCGGGCGCTCGATGCCAGTCGTGACCCGCTGGCCACTATCGACCCGCCTCCACCGCCCATCGCCGCGCAGGCGCGGGCCCCGAGCATGAACCGCATCATCCGGGTGCTCTGGTGGATCTTGTTCGCCGGCTTCTGCGTGTCCATGCTCACGTGGATACCGGACGCGTGGACGACTGTCTTCAACAACGGCCTGACCTTGTCGATCGTCCTACTCTCGATCACGCTCATCACGGGTATGGCGGGTCAGCTGTCCCTGTGTCAGGCGACCCTGGCCGGTGTGGGCGCCTTTACTGCGGCCCAATTAGCGAACCATCTTGGGTTGAACCTGCTCGTCGGCGGCCTCCTCGGTGCGCTGTTGGCCGCGCTGGTCGCCGTGCTCCTGGCCCTCCTCTCGCTGCGGCTCCGCGGACTTGGCTTGGCGCTGATGACCCTCGCATTTGCGCTCTTCATGGACGCCACGTTCTTCAACGCGGTCTCCATCACCGGTGGTCCTGAAGGCGTGAGCATCCCGTCGAAGTGGCTGGGCACGAGCGTGTTCTTCAACTTTGACGGCCACGCCATGTTCCTGTTGTCGCTCGTCGTCCTCGTAATCGCTGTGATCGTCGTGCTGCTCGTCCGCAGGGGTACGGTTGGTCGAAACCTCGCTGCCATGCGGGGCAGCGAAACGGCGACGGCGGGGCTTGGCGTCAACCCGTCGTGGCAGCGCATCATGGTCTTCGCACTGTCCGGTGCCGTGGCCGGCGTCGGCGGCCTCCTGCACAGTCTCGAGCAGCAGGTGGTCAGTCCGACCGACTGGAACGCGGACTTCTCGCTGGTGCTGGTCGTCCTGGTCGTGACCACTAGCGTGACAACCGTGGAGGGCGCCATTCAGGCGGGGATCGGATTCTTCGTGACCGAACAGATCCTGACCACGGTCCTCCCGGCGCGCATCGGCGCGTCGAGCCTCACGGTCGTTCTCTTTGCCTTCGGCGCTCTGACCTATGCGCAGCACCCCGAGGGTGTTCTCGAGTTCCAGAAGCGCCGCGGCACACAGCGCTTCGAGCGCTTGTTCTTCTCGCGGGAAGCCGAGGCCGAAGAGCTCAAGGCGCGTGCCATCTCGACATCGGGTGCCAGTGGCTGACGCGACCCCGCTCCTCAGCCTGCACAACGTGTGCAAATCCTTTGGCGGCATCCAGGCCGTCCACAGCATCACTTTCGATGTGTTCGCCGGCGAGAGCGTCGGCCTGGTCGGTCCCAACGGCGCCGGCAAGACGACGCTCTTCAATTGCGTGTGCGGGCAGCTGCGGCCCGAGCAAGGAGACATCGTCTTCGACGGGAGGGCCCTCATGGGACTCCCGACCTACAAGCGCGCCCGCCTTGGCATCGGCCGCACCTATCAGCGCGTCGAGGTCTTCACGGACATGTCGGTGCGCGATCACCTCATGGTGGCCGAGCGGTCGCGGCGCGGCGAGGGTCGCCTCTGGCGGGACCTGTGCAACATGAGCAAGCCCGACAAGGACGAGATGGAACGTGTCGACGCCATCTTGGAGCTGGTCGGGATCACCGAGCTGGCGGACACGTCGGTCAATGCGCTGGGCCTCGGCAACTGCCGCCTGGTCGAGCTGGCGCGGGCGCTGGCCACCGAGCCGAAGATCCTGCTGGCCGACGAGCCGTCCTCGGGCCTCGACCTCCATGAAACCGCGGAGTTGGCTGCCGTCCTGCGCATCGTGCAGCGCGAGCGGGGTACGGCAGTGCTCCTCGTCGAGCATGACCTGTCGATGGTGGCCGAAGTCGTCGACCGTACTGTCGTGATGGACCTCGGGTCGATGCTGGCGCAGGGCACCTTCGACGAGGTGATGGCCGACCCACGAGTGCGTGAGGCCTACCTCGGCCAGATGGGAATGACGGCGTGACGGCGCTGGCCACCACCACGCCCGACGCTTCGGTGGGCGGGGACGCCCTGTCGGTCCGCGGCGTGTGCGCGTCATACGGGCCCTATCGCGCGCTCTTCGACGTCTCGTTCCGGGTCCCCAACGGCGGCGTCGTCGCATTGGTGGGCTCCAACGGTGCGGGCAAGTCGACCATCGCCCGCACCATCACCGGTTTAGTGACGGCAACGGTCGGCGAGGTGCACTTCGCGGGCCAGAACGTGACTGCGCTCCCCGCCTTCAAGATCGCGCGGCTCGGTATGGCCCACGTCGTCGAGGGCAGGGGGGTGTTCTCCAGCTTGACGGTCGAGGAGAACCTGACACTGGCCTTCCGGCAGCGGGCGGGGAGAGGCAAGCTCAAGGAGAACCTCGAGCGCGCCTACGTCGCCTTTCCGATCCTGGGCGAGCGGCGAAAGCAGATGGGCGGCACCCTGTCGGGCGGACAGCAGCGTCTGCTCTCGTTGGCCAAGGTGCTGGTGGTGCCACCCAAGGTGCTGGTGGCCGACGAGCTGTCCCTCGGTCTGGCGCCCGTCGTGGTCGACCAGGTCTACGAGGGGCTGCGCGAGATCAACCGGAACGGCACCGCGCTCGTCGTGGTGGAGCAACAGGTCCACCGGGTCCTCGAGCTCGCCACGTGGGCGGTCGTGCTGAACCACGGCAGCGTCGTCTACGAGGGCGATCCGGCAGGTGCCAGCAAGGCTGTGGAGTCGTTGATGGCCCGGCGTGAGGCGGCGGCGGCCACCGGCGTCGCCGAGGCCGAGGAGGCCACTCAGGCGGATGGGCCGGCCGGTCCTGCCGGGCCAGGTCCCCAGTAGGGTGCCGGCCCCAGGAACCAACCCAAACGGCGCCCAGCGGTACCGAGCGCAGCAGTCAGTTCAGCCCAGAACCGAGCCGAGGAGGCAGCAGAGATGAGAGAGCCCGTCATCGTCGACGTCGTGCGCACCACGTTCGGCAAGAGCGGTGGGGCGCTCGCCAACTGGCACCCAGCCGACCTGTTGGGCCTTACCCTCACCTCGTTGCTCGAGCGGACAGGCGTGGATCCCGAACGCATCGACGACGTCATCGGCGGCTGCGTAAGCCAGGTCGGCGAGCAGAGCACCAACGTGGCCCGCAACGCGTGGGTCTCGGCGGGCCTCCCGCAGGGCGTGCCGGCCACGACGGTCGACCGCCAGTGTGGGTCGTCGCAGCAAGCAGTGCATTTCGCTGCGGCCGGCGCGGCGGCGGGCCACTACGACCTCGTGATTGCCTGCGGCGTCGAAGTAATGAGCCGGGTGCCGCTGGCCTCCAACGCACGGGGCGGCACCGGGCCGTTCCCGCCCTCTTTCATGAAGGCAGTCGACGACCGCCTGTGGACCCAGTTCCGAGTCAGCGAGGTCCTGGCCGAGCGCTACGGCATCACGCGGGAGGAGATGGACGCCTACGCCCTCGAGTCGCACCGGCGCGCTGCAGAGAGCTGGGACTCCAAGCACTTTGAGCGCGAGGCGATCCCCGTGCCGATCAAGGCCGAAGACGGGAGCCTGACCGGCGAATTCCTGCGCAGTGACGAGGGGATCCGGCGCAGCTCGACGATCGAGAAACTCGCTGCGCTGCCTCCGGCGCAGAGCTGGGAGCCCGAGACAGCGCCGTCCATCACGGCGGGCAACTCGTCGCAAACGACGGACGGAGCGGCAGCCATGCTGATCGCCGACCGGGCGGTGGCCGAAGAGCTCGGCCTCCCAGTCCGGGCACGTTTCGCTCACTTCGCCGTCACCGCCGACGACGCCGCCATCGTGTTGTCGGCACCCGTACCGGTGACGCACAAGCTGCTCAAGAAGTCAGGCATGAAGGTGGACGAGTTCGACGCCGTGGAGTGCAACGAGGCCTTTGCTGCCGTCGCGCTCATGTGGCAGAAGGAGTTCTCCTACGACATGGCCCGTTTCAACCCGCGAGGTGGCGCCATCGCGATCGGGCACCCGCTCGGTGCCAGTGGCGTGCGCCTGATGGGCACGCTGCTCAACCACCTGGAGGCGACCGGCGGCCGCTACGGCTACCAGACGATGTGCGAGGGCGGCGGCCAGGCTAACGGCACCGTCATCGAGCGGCTGGGCTGACTCCCGACTGCGCCTCGCCCCCGGTCGGCTCGGAGGCTATCAGCGGTTGGATCTTGCGAGTCACGACGATCCACTCGACCAGGAACGTGAGGCCCGGCACCAGTCCCGCTCCGAACATCAAGATGATCCATGGGATGTGCAGCCTCGCCTTGAGCGCGAGGTAGCCGGCGGTGATCAGGTACGCGATGTAGAGGTAGCCGTGGGCGACACCGAAGATGGCGAGCTCAACCTTGTATCCGCCGAACGCGAAGTGCAATCCTGTGAAGAAGAACAGCGGGATGATGAGCACGCCGACGATGTTGGCCATCAGCTGGTAGCGAAACAGTGCGCCGCGCATCCCGCGGCCGAAGAGGCGCCTCACCGGGAGCGGCGGGCGACCACGGATTCGGGGTTGCGCCAGGTCTTCGGACCCTTGGCCGCCAGCTTGGCTAAGCGGGCGTTGTAGGCGGCCAGCTCGGGGTCGTCTTCGGGCGAGACCGTCTGCACAGGCGGCGTCATCGCCGGCGCGGCGGCCGGTCCGGTAGCCACGGTCGCCGCAGCGTCCTGGGCCGCCTGGTGCCGCATGCCCTTGAGCCCCACGGTGTCGTAGTCGGTGTGGAGCAACATCCACCAGAACGCGATGCCGAGCAGCCCGAAGACGGGCCACATGATCGAGTACAGGTAGCTCAGCTGGTTGCCATCTGCGGCCCGGTTCACCTGCCACCAGGCAGCGGCTGCGCATCCCGGCACGAAGACGAGGGCAGCCACGTGCAGTGAGACGGCACGCTTGGAAAACCACCTCTGGCGCACGCTTCAATCGTACCGGCCCCGTTGGCGGGCTCGAGAGCGCCGGGGCCTGGCCCGCGTCGTTGCATGACGCCGCCTTACGGTGCCTCTCTGCGCCCTGACGGGTGCCGGGGGGACACCATTAGCCTGGCCCGATGGCCACCCCGCCTCCCGACACTCGGCCGGAACCACCCTGGCGGGGGGAGGAGCGCCCGATGCTGGCGACGTGGCTCGACTACCAGCGGGCGACGCTGCTGTGGAAGTGCGCCCAACTCGACGGCGAGGCGCTGGTGCGCCATGAGGTCCCGCCGTCGACGCTCAGCCTCCTCGGCATCGTACGGCACATGACGCTGGTCGAGTGGAGCTGGTTCGTGCGCATCTTCGCGGGCGACCCGCAGCTCGCGCCGATCGCCACCGACGATGATCGCGACGCCGACTTCAACGACCTCGACCCGGCGCAGGCGATGGGCGATATCGAGACCTTCGAGCGCCAGTGCGACATCTCCCGTTCCATTGTCGAGGGGGCCGACAGCCTGGACGCCATCGCGGCCAGCGCGAAAGGACCGGTCTCCTTGCGCTGGATCATGATCCACATGATTGAGGAGTACGCCCGTCACAACGGGCACGCCGACCTCTTGCGCGAGCGGATCGACGGAGCCGTCGGGGAGTGAATGCTGGCGCAGACGGCGACGGGGCGGGGGACGGCGCGGTCCGCTTGCGAGGTGCCATCACGACGGTGCACCGTTATCCGCTGCCGTTGGGGCGCGACGAGGTGTGGGCGCAGATCTCGCAGGTGTCGAATTACCGCGGCTGGTGGCCGTGGCTCCGAGCGTTCGAGGCCTCGGCGCTGGCCGAAGGGGAGGAGTGGTGCTGCGAAGTGCAGCCGCCGGTGCCCTACCCGGTGCGCTTCCGGGTGACGATAGAGCACATCGAGGCCGCGGTGCTGGTGCGGGCCCGGGTCCTCGGCGACGTGGTCGGAGTCGCCCTGTTGACCCTCGAGGACGCCGATGCCGGTGGCGAAGCCGACGCCGATGCCGGTGGCGAAGCCGACGCCGATGCCCGTGGCGAAGCCGACGCCGAAGACGAAGCGGAAACCGACGTCGACGGCGAAGTCAGAGCCGGCTGCATCGCCACGCTGCGCAGCTCTCTCGCACCTGGCAACAAGGCCCTGCAGCTGGTCTCGCGTTTCGCGGGCCCGGTCGCCCGCTTCGGGCACGACTGGGTCCTTGACTCGGGCGCTCGCCAGTTCATCGCCCGCGCCGTGGCGCCGGTGGCGGGCGACTAGACAGCCCTGGCGTGAAGTTCTCGGTCCGCCAGATACTGGCCTCGGCCGCGGGTGCGGTGATCGCCGCTCTGATCGCGTCGGCCTTCGGGGTCAAGGGCACGATCATCGGCGTGGCGATCGGCTCGGCAGCTGCCACCACCGGCACCGCTCTCATCGCCCAGTCGATCGATCGGGGTCACCAAGCGGTGAAACAAGTCGCGGAGCGGGTGCCCGATTCCTCGGCGTCGAGCTTGCTGCGGCGGCTGGGCGGCACCGGGGCGAGCGGTGACGCAGCGTCCTCGGTGGACGCGAGCTCGGCTCCCACTGAGGTGGTTGACTCAGGGAGAAGCACTGTGTCCGCGGCCGCCGACGAGACGGCGCAGACGGAGCGGACGGCGGGGGAGACCCACGGCATGGAGGTCTCCGCCTCCCCCCAGACGCCGGCGACCGAGCGGGTCTCGGCCTCGACCATGCCGATGCAAAGGGTCACAGGCGGCAGCGGACGCGCTCAGAGCGGCTCGGCCGCGACCACGTCGGTGACCTCGTCGGCCTCCCGCGCGCCGTTGGCCCCGCGGCGCTACACCTGGAAGGCGATCGCCGCCGCCGCCGGCATCGTGTTCGTGCTGGCCCTGCTCTTCATCACCGCGGTCGAGCTGATCTCGGGCAAGCCGCTGTCGAACATCTTCGGGGGCGCGAACTCGGGGACCACGTTCGGCAACATCATCAACCCCGGTCCGGCTCCCACTTCGACGACTACGACGACTACGACGACGACGACGACGACCCCGACGTCCACCACGTCGGCGCCCACCACGACGTCCTCGGCCACATCGAGCTCGACGAGCACTACCGCCGCGACCGGGCAGTCGGGCACGACGACGTCCGCTCCGCCGTCGACCACGACCACCACCGGAAACGCCGGAGGGTCGGGAACGACGACGACCGGGTCGAAGTCGTCTACCAGCCCTTGAATTCGGCCGGCCGGCGTTCCACGAAGCTGGCGATGCCCTCTTGGGAGTCGAGGGTCCGGGTGACGATCTCCTGGCCGATCGCTTCGTCGTAGAGAGACGTGGCGCGATCGACGTCGAGCGCCCGGTTGGTGAGCCACTTGGTGACCCAGATCGCCTTCGTCGGCGCTTGTGCCAAACGGCCTGCCATTTCCTCGAGCGTGGGCTCCAACTCGGCGCGTGGGACCATGCGGTTGACGAGACCGATACGATAGGCCTCGGCAGCCGGCACGTCGTCACCGAAGAAGAACAGCTCCTTCGCCTTTTGGATGCCGACCAACCGGGTGAGTATCCAGGCGCCGCCGGCGTCGGGAGCGATGCCGCGGCGGATGAACACCTCGACGAACTTGGCGTCGTCGGCCATCACGACCAGGTCGCAGGCCAGGGCGAGGTGCATCCCCCCTCCCGCCGCGGTGCCGTTGACGCCGGCGATGACCGGCTTCTCACAATCCAAGATGGAGGTCACGAGGGCCTGCCAGCCGTCGCGGATGGTACGAGAGCCCTCGCCCACGACACTCTCTGGCGCGCCCTCGGGCTTGGGCCGGGGCGGCCGCTGGCCGCCGCGTAGGTCGGCGCCGGTGCAGAACGCCTTGTCGCCGGCTCCCGTGATCACCACGACCCGCACGAACAGGTCGCCCGAGGCGTCGCGTACCCACTCGGCGATCTGGTCTCGCATGTACTGAGTGAGCGCGTTGCCAGCGTCGGGGCGGTTGAGGGTGATCCAGCAGACGCCGTTCTCGATACGCCTCGTCAGGTCGTCGCCGATCGGGTCCTCGGGGGTGTCGGTCATCGGTCTCCTCAGGTGCGGACTGGTGCGGACTGGTGCGGACCGGTGCGGACTGGCGGCCGGTCGCCCTGTGGCGTTCAGGCCAGCACGGCAAGGGCATCGGCCGCAACTACGCCCGTGGTCTGGCTCGGCTGCGATACCCGAGAGACCCGGGGAGGATGCCCTCCCCGCTGACCGACTGCCGCGACCTCGGCCCGTGTTTGACAGGCCGTCGAGGCCGCAAGCCCACTCCTCTTAACCTGGCGCTCATGTCCGCCCCCTACGAGTTGACCAAGGACGAGCTGGCTCGGCTGCTCGAGGGCGAGCCGTCCTATCGGGTCCACCAGGTCTGGGAGGGCCTCCACGCGCGGGTGCGCCGGCCCGAGGAGATGACCGAGCTGCCGGCCGCGCTCCGGAGCGCATTGGGGGACGCCCTGCCGCCGGCGCTCACCGAGGAGTCGCGCCAGAGCGCCGACTCGGGCCAGACCACCAAGTGGCTGTGGACCCTGCATGACGGCGCGCGGGTCGAGACCGTGTTGATGCGTTACCCCGACCGGGTGACGGTGTGCGTCTCGACCCAGGCCGGCTGCGCCATGGCCTGTCAGTTCTGCGCCACCGGGCAGGCCGGCTTCCAGCGGCACCTGAGCCAGGGCGAGATCGTCGAGCAGGTAGCCGTCGCCATGCGCGAGGCTGAGCCGCGGCGCCTCTCCAACGTGGTCTTCATGGGGATGGGGGAGCCGCTGGCCAATTACGACCGGGTCTGGGGCGCCGTCGTCCGCCTCCATGTGGAGATGGGGCTCTCCGCCCGGCACCTGACGCTGTCCACGGTCGGGATGATTCCTGGCATCCGACGTTTGGCCGCCGAGACGCTGCCGGTCAACCTCGCCGTGTCGTTGCACGCGGCCAACGACGCGTTGCGCGACGAGCTGGTGCCGATCAACCGTCGTTATCCACTGGCCGAGCTCGCCTCCGCGTGCGCCGACTACGTGGCGGCGAGTGGCCGACGCCTCTCCATCGAATGGGCCCTCATCGACGGCGTGAACGACCGGGACAGCGACGCTGCGGAGCTCGCCGCCTTCGCCCGACCACTCGGCGCCCACGTCAACCTCATCCCGCTCAACCCCACACCGGGCTACCCGGTGGTGGGCTCAGCGCCGGCGCGGGTGCGGCTCTTCCGGGAGCTGCTGGCGGCGCGGCGGGTCAACGCCACCATCCGGGTCACCCGGGGCGCCGAGATCGACGCTGCCTGCGGGCAGCTCGCCGCAGCAGCCGTCTCCGCCTCGGTGCCGAGCCCCGTCCGATTGTCGGGCGCCCCGCCCACTCGCTAGAAACGTCCCTATGACACGAGAGAGACGCTCCGGGGTCGTGCGGCCCTCGCTGTTCTGGTTCCTTCTTCTCGACGGCGGGATCGTGATCCTGACCAAGCTCGCGTTGTCCAAACCCGCTTACGACAAGGCGAACGAGATGTCGAGTGACGCCTTGCCGCCGCGCGAGGTGCTCCAGGCGCTCCTGGGGGCGACCGTGGTCATCCACGCCGCCGAGGCGGTCGCAGCCGGCCGCATCGCCCGGCGCCGCGGGCTGCGGGCACGGGGCTGGCGGCTGCAGACACTGATCGTGGGTTTCCCCTCGCTTCTGGCGCTGCGTCGGGCTCTGAGGCCCTAGTGCAGCACCCGCACAGAGAGGGCGTGTATCGGCCGCGATTGCGGCTGCCGCCATCCACACGGAACGGAGTCGTGAACGGCGCCTGACCCGAGACCTCAGCCGTCGGGAATCCGCCACAGTTCGTCTCATATGGTCACCGCTCCGGTAATGGCGGACGATCGCAGTCGGTGCAAGACCACGATGTCCGCGTGGCGCGACGCCCGCCGCCCTCCCGAACCGGCCGGCGCCCCGAACCGATCGCCGCCCCGCTGCGTCTCTGGTGTGTCAACGAACGGAGAGGCGCTCACCATGGAACAGGGTCCGGACCACGACGACCTTTCGGCCCACCAGGACGTGTCGGACCGACACGACCCAACCGGGTCCGGTGATTCCCCCCGCCGGCGAGGGACGCGCCCCCGGGCACGGGTCCTCCTCGTCGTGGCCCTCGGCGCGCTGCTGGTCGCCGGAGCGGGTCTCGGCCTCGCCCTCGCCGACGCGGGTGCGAGCACGCCGGTGGCGGCCCCGGCCGGCTGCGGGAGCGCGTCGCCGCACCTCACGGTCCAGGGAACGGGCGAGGCGTCGGAGCCGCCCGATGTCCTGAGCGCAGTGTTCAGCTTCAGCTCCACGGACAGCTCGTCGGCGGCTGCCTTGAGCGACAACAACGCCAAGGTGAACCAGGCCCTGCTCGCGCTCGAGGCGAATGGCGTGCACCAGGCCGACATCCAGACGACCGGGCTCAACCTGCAGGCGCAGTACGCCTACCCGAACGGCGTGCCCACCCTCACCGGCTACCAGGCCACCAACACGATCACGGCCACGCTGCGCGACACGAAGACCGCGGGGTCCGCCATCGACGACGTGGTCAACGCCAGCGGCGATGCGGCACAGATCAGTTCCCTGAGCTTCTCCTTCAATGACCCGGCCCTGGTCGAGGACGAGGCGCGGGCCAAGGCGGTCCACCAGGCCGTCGCCCACGCGGGTGCCATGGCGGCGGCAGCCGGAAGGAGACTCGGTCCCGTGTGCTCCCTGACCGACAACACCCAACCGTCGCTCTACGAGCCGACCCAGGGCTTCGCCGCCAACGCCTCGGGCGCCGACCGGGCCTCACCGGTGCCGGTCGAACCAGGCAGCCAGACCGAGACAGATCAGGTCACGATGGTCTACGCGCTGGTGCAGCGCTGAGCATCGCCGGGCCCGCGGGCCTCAGCCAACTAGGGCCTAGCGGTTCTTCCAGTTAGGCGCGCGTTTCTCGGCGAAGGCGAGCGGGCCCTCCTTGGCGTCCTCGCTGCTGAAGACCTCACCGGAGATCTCCGACTCGATCCGGTAGGCCTCCTTCATGTCGGTCGCCAGAGCGCGCAGCGCCGACTCCTTGGTCTTGCGAACGGCGAAGGGCCCGTTGGCCGTGATGCGGTGGGCGTAGTGATAGGCCCGCTCCATCAGGTCGGCGGGGCGGCACACCTCGTTGAGGAGTCCCATCTCGTAGGCACGCTGCGCGGGCACCTGGTCGGCGCACAGCAACAGCTCCATGGCGGCAGGCCAGGGGATCTGGCGCGGGAGGCGCACCGTGGTCCCGCCGCCGGCGAACAGGCCGCGCTTGGGCTCCATCACCGCGAAGGTGGCGGTGTCGCTGGCCACCCGCAGGTCGGTGCCGCCGAGCATCTCCATGCCGCCGGCGACGCAGGTGCCGTTGACCGCCGCGATGATCGGCTTGTAGAGCTTGGTGCCGCGCAGCACCGCCTTGACCCCGTCGTCGAGGCGATAACCGCCCAACTCCTCGGGGTGCACGCCGTCCTTCATCTTGCTCTGCAGCTCGGTGATCTGGGGGATGTAGGTCTTGAGGTCGGCCCCGACGCAGAAGTCCTTGCCGACGCCCGTGACGATGGCGACGTAGGCGTTGTCGTCCTCGCCGAAGCGGTCCCAGGCCGAGCGCAGCCCGAAGAAATGCTCCATGTCCATGGAGTTGCGCGCCTCGGGGCGGTTGATGGTGATGGTGACGACGTGGTCGTCACCGAGGGCGTAGTCGATCGACATGGTCTCCGGTGTCTCCGGTGCTCAGGTTCGGGGCCGCGCCGGTCGCGCTCAGGCGGCGTGCCAGGTGCGGCATCTGCTGGTGCTGCGCGGTGGGCGGGGCTCAGTCCTCGTCGTCGCGCAGGCGCGTGGTGAAGCTGCTCACGCTCACGATGCCCTTCTCGTTGACGTGCGTCTGCCCACGGGCTCGGGAGACGAGCGAGGTGTCGACGTCGGCGGCCTCGGCCCGCAGCGCCTCGACGGTGCACTTCTCGCGCGCCCGCACGCTGAAGGGGTCGAACTGGAAGTGCTTCATCGCGTTGAGGTGCGTGATCTTGTCGATGTCCTCGTCGGACACGCCGTCGAGATACTTCATGAGCAACTCGGGGGACTGTGGCCACGTCGAGTCCGAGTGGGGGTAGTCGCACTCCCACGTGATGTTGTCGATGTTCAAGAACTCGCGGCTCTGGACACCGAAGGCGTCGTCGATGAAGCAGGTGATGACGCGGTCCTTGAAGACCTGGCTCGGCAGCTGGTCGCCGAAGTCCTGACCGGTCCACTTGCGGTGGTGCTCGTAGACGTAGTCGATGCGCTCGAGGGCGTAGGGGATCCAGCCGATGCCGCCCTCGGAGAGGGCGAAGTGCAGGTCCTTGTACTTACGCAGGATGGGCGACCAGATCAAGTCGGCAGCCGCCTGCACCATGTTGATGGGCTGCAGGCTGATCATCACGTCGATCGGCGCCTCGACCGAGGTCATCAGGATCTGCGACGACGAGCCCAGGTGCATGCAGACGACGGTGCCCTCGTCGGCGCACGCCGTCCAGAAGGGGTCCCAGTGCTCGTTGTGCAGCGAGGGCCAGCCGAGCTTCTCGGGGTTCTCTGAGAAGGTGACGGCGTGGCAACCCTTCTTGGCCACGCGGTGCACTTCCTCCGCACCGAGCTCGGGGTCCCAGATGACGGGGATCGACAGGGGGATGAAGCGACCGGGCTCGGCGCCGCACCACCGGTCGATATGCCAGTCGTTGTAGGCCTGCACCATGGCGCGCGCCTCGTCCTTGTCCTCGCGCCGCGCGAAGAGCTGGCCGCAGAACTGGGGGAAGGAGGGGAAGCACATGGAGCCGAGCACGCCGTTGACCGACATGTCGCGCACACGCTCGTGCACGTCGTAGCAGCCGACGCGCATGTCCTCGAGCGAGGTGGGCTCGATGCCGTACTCCTCGGGGGGGCGGCCGACCACGGCGTTGAGCCCGACGTTGGGGATCTGGTTGCCGTCGTAGAGCCAGACGTCCGTGCCGTCGTCCCTGCGGACGAGCTTGGGCGCCTTGTCCTGGTACTTGGCGGGCAGTAGCCCGTCGAACATCCCCCTGGGCTCAATGACGTGGTCGTCGACGCTGACCAGGATCATGTCCTCAGTGCGCATTCGGTCCTCCCCTTCTGCACGCTCTGCCCGGGTGTGACCCGGCTTTCCTGACACCGATGTCACCTACTGTAGGCGCCCGACCCACAGGGGATGCGAAGCGATGGTGCGAACGAAGGTGCGACGCCCTTCCGCGGCCCGGGCCGGCAACCCTCAGCCCGGCAACCCTCAGCCCGGCAACCCTCAGCCGGCAGCGCTCAGCGCCCGGGTTTGGTGGCGGCGGGGGCGGGGGGCACCGGTTGGCCCTGGTAGCCCTGGATCAGGCCGGGCAGCGGGTTGGCCGGGGCGGCGAGGTCGGGGGGCTCGGCGAATGTCATGGCCGAGGTGTCCAAGAAGTCGGCCAGGGTCGCCGCGTTGGCGTCGCGGTAGGTAAGCGCGGGAGGTTCCACTGCCGCTCGATGGTGGCCAGCACCGACGTGTGGTCGTGCACCTTGTTGGTCATGGTGCCGTTGGGCGGGTACACGTCGATGTTGTCGATGTCGGTCGACACGATGCCTGACGCCGTGCCGGCCATGTAGAAGCGGCGGTTCGGATAGGTCTGCGCGGGCACCGAGCAGAACCAGCGGTTGGCCAGCGTGAAGGTGTTGGCCAGCGAGTAATAGAAGGGGAGGTCGTCCTCTGTGTAGCAGCCCATCGATCCCGGCCCGGTGCCGGCGAAGCCGTCCATGGCACCGCCGTCGATCTGGAGGTGCGAGTCGTCCCAGGACTGCGAGCCGCTGTCCTGCGCGCCGATGTCGCCCGGCTGGTGGTACACGTACATGCGCTCGGTGCCGACGGGGTTCCAGTTGACCGGCTCGCCACGCTTGTTGAAGGTGAAGCCGTCCGCCAGCGGCTGCCCGCTCACCGGCAGCATGCCGAGGTAGTTGTCGAACGAGTGGTTCTCCTGCATCACCAGCACGAGGTGGTCGAAGGGGAAGGCGCCGGTGGACTGGCCGACGGGCAACGAGGGATAGGGCAGCGCACCGGGACCGCGCGCGGTGCGCGCCGCCGCGCCGAGCGGGCGAAGACCCGCGGCCACGGCCGAGCCGAGCACGGCGGCGGAGGCGGTACCGAGGCCGGCCCGCAGCACCGACCGGCGGCTGTAGGAGCGGCCGCCGCTCATCGTGGCGGTCTGGGCCGCGCCGGCCGGGTCTCCTGGGCGGGCATCGAGTTGGAGGTGGGCGGGGTGTAGGTGAAGCCCTCGTCGAAGGTGCCGGTCAATGCGTTGAGGATGATCTGCTCGTCGATGGCCGGCTCGATCAGCGGCGCGTTCGGCAGTGTGGGGATGGTGGTGTTGGCGGGTTGCCCGAGCGCCAGGGCCTGGGTCATGTCGCCGGTCACGCCGCGGCGCCACTCGGTGAGGTTGGGCACCGGGGCGCCGAAGAGCGTCTCGAGGAGCCGCAGTGTCGAGGTGTGGTCGAACGTGTGGTGGGACACGTAGCCGCCGCGGGCGAACGGCGAGAGGAGCAGGCACGGCACCCGGAAGCCGAGGCCCACCGGTCCGACGATGCCGCCGGCCGCGCTCGGCAACGGGTTGACCGTGAGGTACTCGCCGGCGGTGCCGGCCGGGGGGACGGGTGGCGGCATGTGGTCGAAGAACCCGCCGTTCTCGTCGTAATGGAGGATGAACAGCGTCTGCGCCCACACGTCGGGGTTCGACGTCAGGGTGTCGAGCACGGTCTGCACCAGGTTCTCCCCCCACTGCGGGGCGGTGGCCGGGTGCTCGCACTGGACGACGGGACCGTGGATCCAGCTGACCTGCGGCAAGGTGCCCGCGGTGACGTCCGCAATGAAGTCGGCGGGGAAGTCCGGCGTGAGGGCCTGTGCTTGGAGTTGCAGCCCGCGCGTGGTGGTGGAGTCGTTGTAGGCCTTGAAGTAGGGCAGCGGGTTGAAGAGCGCCAGTCCGGTCGGGTCGTTGTAGACCTTCCAGCTCACACCCGCATCGAGGAGTTGCTCGGGCATCGTGGTCCACGAGAGCGTGTTGTACTGCTGAGGGCGGCCGGTCGTCTGCGTGACGAGGATGGGCCCTCCGCCGGTGCCGGCGGGGTCGATGGAGGCTGAGAACGCCATCACCCGGTTGGGATCGGTCGGGCCGAGGACCGAGCAGTGGTAGCCGTCACAGATGGTGAAGGCGTCGGCCAGCGCGTAGTAGAACGCCAGATCGCTGCGCTCGAAGTAGCCCATGGTCACGGCGAAGTTGTCGACCCCGTCGGCGGCCAGGTGCGCCCCGACGAAGTTGTCCATGGCACCGCTGTTCCAGGCGTCGTGCTGCGTCGTCCACTCGTGACTGATGTCGTTGGTGGTGGCGCCGTCCTCGCTGGGCGGGTTCTGAATGAGATGGAAGGGCTCGAGGAAGCCGCTCGGGTCGACACCGACGCCCGGCTTGTAGCCGTATTGCTTCCACACCGGCGGGTTCTTCCCCAAGACGGGGTTGTGCAAGACGTTGGGATCGGAGTAACCCCTGACCCCCGAGAGCCTGCCGTAGTAGTGGTCGAAGGACCGGTTCTCCTGCATCAAGATGACGACGTGCTGGATGTCGCTCAGGCTCGGCAGGGTGCTCGGCGACGACATGGCCGAGGCGCGTTCGATGCTTGCCCCGGCCTTGCTGCTCAAACCGGCACCGGCGACGCCCGCCACACCAGCGGCGCCGATGGCGGCGAGTCCACCCTTGAGCAAGTCGCGCCGGCTGACGCGCCTCGGCCCGTCGTCGCGGCGTTGCCTGTCGCTCATTTTGGTGTGTGCTCTCCGTTCTCCCCGCCCGTTCGTCTGCCGATCGTTTGTTTGCCCCGTTGCAACATCGGCGAAACGGCCGATGCCTATGCAACAGTCGACGCGGGCAAAGATTTCAGTCGGTGTTCACGCGCGTGCTACCTGTAGTTCGGGTTCTCGCCGCGCTTCCGTCACGGGGACGGGAGCGCACAACCCCCGGCGCGGCGTGATGATGTCGTCGACGATCCCGTAGTCCTGGGCCTCGGCCGCCGACATGAAGCGGTCACGCTCGATGTCCTGGGCGACCCGCTCGACCGGCTTGCCCGTGTGGAAGGCGATGATCTCGGCCATGCGGTGCGTGAGCGAGAGCACCTCGCGCAGCTGGATCTCCATGTCCGACGGCGCCCCCCGCGCGCCCGCCGAGCCTTGGTGGATCATGATGCGCGCGTTGGGCAGCGCAAAGCGTTTCCCCGGCGCACCACCCGAGAGGATCATGGCGCCCGCCGACATCCCCATACCGACGCAGATGGTGGACACGTCGGGCTCCACGTGCTGCATCACGTCGTAGATCGCCATGCCGGCGTAGGCGACGCCGCCGGGGGAATTGATGTAGAGGTAGATGTCCCGCTCCGAATTCTGCGCCTCGAGGAAGAGCATCTGGGAGATGATCAGGTTCGCCACCTGGTCGTCGACCTCCTGGCCCAAGAACACGATGCGCTCGCGCAGCAGCTGGGAGTAGATGTCGAAGGCACGGTCGCCCCGGTTGCCCTCCTCGATCACGGTGGGGACGAGGACCTGGCGCAACCGGTCCTCGTCTGCGGCGGGCCGGCTCGCGCGCGTCCTCGTGCTGTTCTGCTTCTGGCGGCTCATGTGGCGACGCTCCTCTCAGGCTCGTGTGTCCGGGTGCTTTTCACGTTATATCAAATATGAGATAATCGGTCACCGTGAGCGCACGCCGTCATCCCACCGTCTTCCCCGGCTTCAAGGAGATGGCCGAGCGGCGCCACTCGGTCTCGGGCCAATTGCTCTCGCTGCGCCGCGAGCTGGGCCTGTCCCAGGCCGAGGTGGCCGCCCGGATGGGAACCTCGCAGTCGGCCGTGGCCCGATTCGAGGCCGGGGACCTCGACGTCCGCCTCTCGACGGTGCAGCGTTACACCACAGCGTTGGGGGCGCGCCTTGAATGGAGGATCGAGCATGGCTGATCGTGACGGACGGGCGGGCTCGGACGACTGGCCGTGGCTCCCGCCGCCGGGCGGGTCGCCGAACGTGGGGTTCGAGAGGCCCGAGCCGCTCTCCGATCTCTTGGCGCGACGCCTGCTCGCGCAGCGGATCGTGCAGCTCACGGGCGCCCTCGACGGCCCGACGGCGACCCGGGTGTCGGCCGAGCTGATGACGCTCGATGTGGATGGGGACGAGCCGGTCACACTGCGCGTCGACTGCAGCGAGGCGGACCTGGCTCCGGCGTTGACGCTCATGGACGTCGTGGAGTTGATGGGCGTGCCGGTGCGGGCACTGTGTCTCGGCCAGGTCGCCGGCGGTGCCATCGGGGTGGTCGCAGTGTGCAGCCACCGGGCGGCTCTGCCGAGCACGCGTTTCTCCTTGTGCGAACCGACGACGCAGCTCGAGGCGCACGTGCGCAACGTGGCCCAGTGGGCCGAGCTGCGAGCGAGTGAGCGCCGGCGCTTCTGCGAGCGGGTCGGTGCCGCAGCGGGCAAGCCGAGCGACACCGTCGAGGCAGACCTCGAGCGTGGCCGTTTCCTCAGCGTGGACGAGGCCGTGGGCTACGGCATCCTCGACGAAGTGTCCCGGCCCGACGCGGACATCCGGCATCTCCCTGGTGCCGGGACGGGACAACCGCCCATGGGGTTCCGCCCGCTGCGCTGAGCGCTCCGTGCCTCGCCGGCGCCCGGCCTGCGGTTCCGGCGCCTCGGCGGGGGAGCCGTCGTGCCTACGATGCGCTCATGACCGGACGCGCCACCGCCCCACGATCTGAGACCGGGGGACGCGACGGCCCCCGGATGGCGCCGCTCGCGGCCGGAGAGTGGGACCCGGTGCTGACCAGGGTGCTCGAGGGCGCACCGGGCGGGACCACCGAGCCGATGAACATCTTCACCACCTTGGGCCGGGCCGACCCCGAGCTCTTCCGGCGCTGGCTCGGCTTCGGCGGTGCCCTCCTCTCGGGGACCCTGCCGGGCCGCCTGCGCGAAATGGTGATCCTGCGCACGGCGTTCCGTTTCGGCGGCGGGTACGAGTGGGCGCACCACATCGAGCTTGCGGAGGCGCAGGGCATCACACGAGACGAGATCGCGGCGCTGGGTCGGGTCGACGGGCTCGGCCGGGTGGCGTGGTCGCCAGTGGAGTCGGCCGCGCTCGGCGCGGTGGACGAGACCGCCGACGCTGGTGAAGTCTCCGACGCGACGTGGGAGGCCCTGGAGGACGTGCTGAGCGAGAGCGAGCTCATCGAGCTGCTCATGTTGATCGCGCACTACCAGATGCTCACGGGCGTGCTGCGCTCGCTCCGAGTCCAGCTCGAACCGTCCGCCCTCGCGATCGCTCGAAGCGTGCCGGGCGGCCCGGATCTGCCCGGCGGGCGAGATGCGCCGAACGGGCCGGCGGCCTAGGCGTCGTCGGTGAGCGTGAAGGAGCGCCCATGACGCCGCTGCTCGAGGGACGCTGCATCACAGTCGTCGGCGCCGGCACCCAACCATCGCGCGACCCGGATGCGCCGGTCGGCAACGGCCGCGCCATCGCCGTGCGGGCCGCCCGCGAGGGGGCTTCAGTCGTCTGCGTGGACCGCGACGAGTCGGCGGTCGAAGAGACGTGGCGCGTGATCACCGAGGAGGGTGGCACGGCGGCCATCGTGGTCGCCGACGTCACCACCGAGGACGGCTGCCGCATCGCGGTCTCAGAGGAGCCGGGCCTGGCGCCGGACGGACTCGTGCTCAACATCGGCACGGGTTTCGGCATGGGTGTGGCGGGGACGTCGCCCGACGAGTGGGACCGGACCTTCGCCCTGAACCTCCGCTCGCACTTCATGCTGGTGCGCCGCGCATTGGTCGTGCTGCCCGACAACTCGTCCATCGTCTTCATGGGGTCGGTCGCCGGCATCCGGCCGGGGAGCCGCATCCCGGCCTACGACGCATCGAAGGCCGGCCTCATCGGGCTGAACCGCCATGTCGCCGTCGAGGGCGCCCGCCGGGGCATCCGGGCCAACGTGCTCGCGCCCGGTCTCATCGACACGCCACTCGGCCGCGCCGCATCGGCCGGCCGTCCCTCCCGTACCCGCACGCCGGTCCCGCTCGGGCGCCAGGGGACGGCCTGGGAGGTCGCGGCAGCGGCGGTGTTCCTGCTCTCCGACGAGGCGAGCTACATCACCGGACAGGTCCTCGCGGTGGACGGAGGGCTGACGCTGGTATGAGCGCGCACTCCGCGCAGCCCCGTTCGGGACCGCATGCGAGTCAGCAGCGGCCCCGCCTTGGGCGGCGCATGGCGCGCTTCAACCGAGCCGTCACGAACAAGGTCTCCATTCACGTGGCTGGCTGGGCGCCGGCCATGGGCGTCGTCACCCACGTGGGCCGGCGAACCCGCACGGTGTATCGCACGCCGGTCAACGTCTTCCGCACCAAGGACGGGTTCCGCTTCGCTCTCACCTACGGCCGCGACGCGGAGTGGGTGCGCAACGCGCTGGCGCACGGTGCGGTGCGTCTGGACACCCATCGCCGCGAGTACGAGCTGACCGAACCCGTGGTGGTGCACGACCCTCACCGCCAGCACGTCGGGCCGGTCGGGCGCACCTTGCTGCGCATCATGCGGGTGTCGGATTTCTTGGACTTCAAGCGGGTGGGCGACGGGACTAGCAGGTCATAAAGGCGCTGACGCCACCGCGACGACGCCGGCACGAACGACCGTCACCAGAGGGGGATACGACCGCTCGCAGACGGGGTAGAAAAGGTCCTCTATGGGCGCCGATCTCACCAACCCGGCTCTCGCTGACCTCGGTTTTCTCGTGGGCCAGTGGGAGCTGACGCTCTCGAACGCGTCCTTCCTGCCCGAGCCCGACGACGTGGTGGCTGGACGGGTCGATGTCGTACCCATTGAGGACGGGAGGCTGCTCGCCATCCGGCAGGTGAGCGGCTCGCCGGGACCGCCCCTCGCCTCGTGGGTCATCGGGCGAGACGACGGACGAGCGGACTACACGGTGCTCTACATCGACGACCGTGTGGTCTCGCGCGTCTACGAGATGAGCCTGACGGACGACCGCTGGACCATGTGGCGTGACGACCCCGACTTCTCGCAGCGTTTCGAGGCGAGCATCAGCGCCGACCGCCAGGTGCTCGAGGGCCGTTGGGAGAAGCGTGCCGGAAGCGGGCCCTGGCAGCACGACTTCAACCTCACCTACTCCCGCGGTGCGCACCCTCCCGATCCGGCTGGCAGCAACGGCTGAACATCTGGTCGGCGCCGCCCGGCCGACCCCGCCGGTTCGCGTGCCGCTCGTGGCATCGCCGCCCTCTGAAACGGGCCAGTCTCACGAACTGAGTCGTGGCACGTTCAGGCCGTGCTCGGTCAGCCGTCCTAACGAGTGCTGACTGACGTTGTATCCAGGCGCCATGTCCTGGTGCGCTCGTGCTCTGCCGCCGCCGGCTCCACGGGTGAGGCGAGATGTTCCTCGCATTGTCCTTGCGCTTTGTCTGGTGCATTGTCTGGCACCGAGTTCTCCCCGTAGCCGTCGACCCAGCCGAGCTGGCGCGCCGGATTGCCGAACACGATGGCGCCGGGCGCCACGTCCTTCGTCACCACTGCGCCGACCGTGATCTTTGCCCCATCTCCGATGGTGATCGGGCCGATGAGCATCGACCCGGGGTAGATGTAGACATCACGACCGATCGTCGGGTACCCGTCTTGCTCCACCGGTAGTCCGGCCGCTCGGCCGATGGTGACCTGATGGAAGATCACCGTCCCTTCTCCCACACGGGCGCCTTCGCCGATGCGCGTTCCGTAGCCATGCATGATCTTGACGCCGGGGGCCAACTCGGCACCTGGCTCCACCTCGACGCCAGTCAGCAGCCGGGAGATAGCCGACACGCCGTAGGCCAGGTCGGTGTGGCCACGCCGGTAGAACCAGTCCTCGAGCCGGTATAGGCGCATCGCGTGTCGTTCCCACGCCAGCACCCTCTGAAAGATGGGCATCGCCCCCTCCTGCCTCAGACGTCAGTGACTGGTCGAGCGCCAACCGCCGTGACGCTAACAGGGAGCGGAACGCCTCGCCGAGGATGGCCGCTCGTCGCGGCGCCTGAACAGATCGGACTGGACTTCAGGATCAGCTTTCGGAAGATCCTGGCCAAACTGAATGGCGCTCCAGCCCGAATTGGCCAAAAGATGGGCTGAGATGCCCCATTCAGGCGCATGTCCAACGACCCAGATCTCCTCATTTGCTCTCGATCAACGAGTTGATCGTCGCATTGAGCTCGGTTTGGTTCGCGACATGGACGTACACCTCCGGTGGATGGCCCGTCCCTGGGCCCCAGGACAGCCCTCCTTGGGGGTTGATGACCGCAGCGCCGCCCTGGCCGAGCTCCGAGAAGATGTCCGACGGTCCCTCGACTGCGTACAGCAGGGTCGGCCCGTCCCAGTCGCCGTCTCCGGGCGGCCCGCAGTGGAAGAGCGCCGTGTAGACGATGCGCATCGGGTTCTTCGGAGGCACCGAGGTGCAGAGCGAGGCGCCGACCTTGGTGTAGACGCCGGTGAAGCCGTCGACCCACGCCATCGGCGTCGGCCAGCCATGACTCCCGACGATGTCCTTCGTGGCGGCGATGTCGATGAGCTCGTTGGTGAAGGGGGGTCCCCCGGTCGGGAACAGTCCGTCTTCGATCACCAGCTTCTTCACCTTTGCCGCCACGAGCGCCCGTCCTGGCAGCGAACTTCCTTGACCTGGACCCGATTGCAACAGCCCGGCCAGATTCGTGTCGCCGCCGATGGCGACAACGGTCACGCTGTGGTCCGGCTGGGCGGCCAACAACCGCCGGTAGAGATGGACGGCGGGCTGCGCCTGTGAGCTGTTCCGAATCGCGTGCGGGAGCTCTTGGGCGAGAACGTCGCTGTACCCGTGCTTCGCCGTGTTGGCCGAGCTGTCGGCGACGGCTCCGACCGGGATGTCGCCGTGGCCGTACGCAGTGTCGATGGCGTCGATCGCTGCGGCAGCCTCGGGATTCTTCACATCCGACATGACGCCGAGGACCCGCACCGTGCCGCGTTGCTCGAGGACGTTGGCCATTCCGAGCGCCGTCGCGTCGTCCCACCAGAGCGACAGGTCGGTGTCGATGATGAGGCGGGCTGGGGCGCTCCTGGCCGCCGGGGTGCGGGTGGTGGTCGTGGTCGTGGCGCCGGCGGCTGGCGCGGCAGTCGCTGCGGCGAACCCGGCCAGGCCGGCGGCGCTCAGCACCATGACGAGCACGAAGACGGGAGTGCAGTGAGCGGCGAAGCCTCGCCGCTGGCCGTCAGCGAATGTCGATGGGTCAAGAGTCGTGTGTCGCATGAACTGGAGAAGCCTCCGCTGTTGCCGATTGGGCCGAGTTGCAATAGAAGACGGTCCGGGTCGCCCGCTCGATGGGGTCGTACTGATGGACGGCCGAACGCGCACAGTGCGACACCACCCAGCGCAGATCGGGGGTGCGGGTCATGGGCTTCGTGGTCACCGTCACGCGCAGGATGCGCCCCTCGGCGACGAATTGCTTGAATTCGGCCAGCGACGGCGCGGGCACGCGCCCGGTGAACCCGCCGACCGGCAGGAACTCGTGCCCCGTGGCCATGATGTAGTAGCCGGTCACGCCCGAGGTCTCGAGGACGTCGGCCGCCTGGTTCGCCGGAATGTTGGCGACGAACTGCTGGAGCGCCGCCATCTCGGCCGGGAACCGCGCTGCGGCCTGTTGGCTGAAGTGGTTGACCGACACTGGCGCGTACGGCGAGTCGAACGGGCCGAGGCTCGCGTGGACCACGACCGACGAGGCCCAGGCTGAACCACCGAGCATCGCGGCGGCGGCGAACAGCGGGCCGACGGAGATGGCCCAGACGCTGTCATGGCCGGCGCGCAGGGAGGTGACCAGGATTCCGATCGCCAGAAGGCCGACGACGACGGTGGACGCGACGATCCAGGTCCGGACACCGACGTATCCCGGCACCAGGGCCACGGCGATCGCGACGGTCGTTGCTGTCAGCAGGGCCAGCGCGCCCCGGACGGCACGCGTCCGGCGCCGGTGCCAGGCCGCGGCAAAGCCCATGCCGCACAGCGCCGCCACCGCAGGGATCAGCGCGGCGGTGTAGTACGAGTTCAAGTACACGCTGGCGCTGAAGAACCCGAAGGTCAGCACGAGCCAGGCGAACCACAGGATGACCGCGGCGCGCAGGGGATCGGTGCGCGGCCGGCGGCGCTGCAGAGCGAAGAGCCACACCGCCGCGACGAGCGCGGGTAACAGCAGCCACGCGTCGTCGTGGCCGAAGGGCCCGCGCAACAGGCGATCCCACGACGCCGCGATGGCGAAGGTGCCGAAGCCGTGCTTGGCGTCGTACTTGGACGCGGTGATCAGGTAGGTGGAGGGACGGTTGCATCCCGCCGTGGAGGCGAAGGCCCCGCCGAGGCGGCTGAACCCGTTGTAGCTGAACACCTGTGCGAAGAGGGAGTCGTTGCAGCTCCCGTCGACGTATGGGCGGCTGGCCTCTGGGACGAGGGAGACGGCCGACATCCAGCTGAGGGAGACGACGACGGTGGCGAATGTGGCCAGCGCGAGGTGGCCGACCCGCCGGAGGAACGACGCCACGGGTGCGGCGACGAGGTAGGCCAAGAACAGAGCGGGCAGGACGAGCCAGGCTTGGAGCATCTTCGCCTGGAACGCGAAGCCGACCAACACGCCCGCCCACACGAGCGAACGGAGGCGCCCGGTCTGCGCGGCGCGGATGGCGGCGTCCGCTGCGAGCACCAGCAGCAAGATCAGCAGCGAGTCCGAGATGTTGCCCCGGTCGAGCAGGACGACGATGGGGCTGCTCGCCATCACCACGGCGGCGGTGATCCCGGCACCCGCTCCGCCGACGCGACGCACGGCTCGATAGAGCACGAGCACGGTGAGCATCCCCTCGACGACCTGGGGCAGAACCAGCGCCCACACGTGGAAGCCGAAGATGCGGAGGGAAAGGGCCTGTATCCAGAGCGCGCCCGGGAGCTTGTCGACCGAGACAGTGCCCCACGGGTCGGCCGCGCCGAAGATGAAGTCGTGCCAGCTCATCGACATGCTGCGCGCGCCGCCGCCATAGAACGGCTCGAGGTAGGCGCCGTTCATCCCCCACGCGTAGGCGAAGCCGGCCAACGCGGTGACGACCAGCAGGGCGGGGCGGGCCCAGGCGGGTTGCCCTGCGGGCGAGCGCCAGAAGTGGAGCGCGCGGGTGTGCCAAGAGGGGGTGGACCCGGGTTCGCCCGTGGGCGCGTGCTCGTCCATGGGCTCGGGCTCGGGCTCGGGCTCGGGTGTCGGTGGCGCCGTCGAGCGCGGCTCCTCGATGACCGTCAGCGTGGCCTCCCCTCCACGGGGGGCACTGTAGGCGGACACGCCTCGGCGGGCCCGTGATGCAGGCGGTTCAGGCCGTGACACAGCTGATGGTTCAGGCGATGGTTCAGCCGATGGTTCAGCCGATGGTTCAGGCGATGATCTGCATCCGCAACCCGATCTCGTCCACGTCGCCACCGAGTTGGAGATGGGTGCCGTTGACGTAGCGGCGGGCGGTCCAGGCGCCAATGAGCGCGTCGAGTACGTCATCGGAAGCCGCTCCTGCTGGAGGGCGTTCGGCGAGGTCGGCGACGTCACCAAAGACGCGATGCAGCGCGGCCTGTCTTTCGGCTCGGCCCTCCGCGCTGCGCTTGGCGTGGTGCATCGGGCTACCGGTCAGCGCGGCGAAACTGAGCTCGGGACACATCTCGAAGAGAAGCGCCTGGAGGGTGGTGGCGGGTGCGAGCAGTCGGTCCACCTCGCGGATCTTGGGCAGGATGTTGAACGTCTGCTTCGAGATTGCCTTGCCGCTCGCGTCCCGCGCGAGGGCGCACGCCTCGTCGTAGCCGTCCGCCGCGAGCACGGCGCGCGCTGGTGAAGGGAAGATCGAGCTGCGGCGGGCACCGAGCATGCGCCGCGCCGCGACGTCGCAGGCTCGCGGGCCGCCTGGCGGCAGGCCCATCAGGATGTCGATGCCGGCTGCGACCAAGCGGCGCGATGCCAGATCGTCCACCACGGTCTCGAGCTCGTCGACCACCCGGATCTCGACGGGGGGAGTGCGACTGTTGTCCGCCGGCGTGGCTTGCACCGTGGCCAGGACCCAGCCGGCGCGACAGCCGTCGAGGCCGGCCACGAGGAGCTCGCTGGGCGCTTCCTCCTGTCCACGGGGCATCGCCCCACATTGACACCAGGGGTGCGCGAAACATTCTGTGGCGGGCAGACAACCTTTTGCTCGGCCGGAGGGGTTGAGGAGAGTGATGGAGATGCAGGTGCGTTCGTGAGCCGACGCCGGACCCGGGACGAGTTCGACCGGTTCGTCGCCGAGTCGGCCGAGGGGCTCCTGCGCGCCGCCTACCTGATCGTGTGGGATGTCGCCGAGGCGGAGGACCTGGTCCAGGAATGCTTCTTCCGTCTGGCCCACCGCTGGCTACGGGTGCGAGGGATGGAGCACCGGGGGGCCTACGCCCGAAAGGTGCTGGTCAACCTCGCCCTCGATGCGAGCGGCCCACGCCGGCGCGCACAGTCCGAGCTCGGCGAGGGTGCCGAGCGCCAACTCGCTCTGCATGCCGACGACGGCCCAGTCCTGCTGTTCGGACGCGTCGAGGCCAGCACCGACCTTGTCCGTGCGCTCGGAGAGCTGGCCCCGCGTCAGAGGGCCACGCTGGTGCTGCGCTACTTCGAAGACATGTCCGAGGCACAGGTGGCCGACCTCATGGGGTGCTCTCTCGGCACGGTCAAGAGCACCACTGCTCGCGCCCTCGAGCGGTTGCGGGCGGACTCCGGGCTACGCGACGGCGAGTGTCCCTCGGGCGAGATGGTGGCGGACTCCGGGCTACGCGACGGCGAGTGTCCCTCGGGCGAGATGGTGGCGGTGCGCACCAACGGCCCGAGCGGCGCGAACGAGACGAACAACACGAACGACACCGACGACACAACCACACGGAGTGAAGGGAGAGTCACGACATGACGACGCAACTCGAGAACGAGGTACGAGGGGCGATGGCGGCACGCGCGAGCGTCTTGCCGAGCGGTGCGGTGGCGCGGGTCCGTGCCGCCGACTACCGGCCCCGCAGGCGGCGCGCCCCGGCCACAGCCGGCGTGCTTGCCGGCGCGGCCACGGCGGGAACCGTCATCGCCGTTGTGGTCGGGGGCGGCGCACCCGCCGCCTACGCCGGATGGAGCGCGACACCGACGTCGGCGCCCGCTCCCTCGCCTGCGGCGGCTGCGAGCTGCCAGAACCAGCTCTCCTCCAGCCGCGCCGCGCCACCGGATGCCGGGCTTGGCTCGGGAGCCTGGCAGAACGTGCTGACCGATGTGCGGGGCCCATTCACGGTCGCACTCTTCCAAAACGACGGCGCCTACGCGGCCTGCTTCACCAGCTCGTTCTTCACCGAGGTCAACCAGATCTCGTCGGGCGGGGCGGCCGGTGCGTCGTCGGGGTCTGTCTCGGTGCAGTCGGGCGGTGTGGCGAACAGCGCGAGCGGTGTCAACGGCGCAATTCATAAAGGCCGCACCAGTGTCGTCATGGACGGAACGAGTTCGGGCGATCTCCAGCACGTCGTGCAGACCCAGCTGTCGACCACGGCCGACGGTCCCTACACACTGGTCGACGGCCAAGCCGCATCAGGCGTCACGGGAGTCACCCTGGTGCGCGATGACGGCCAGGACGTGGTCGCCACGGTGTCCGACGGTTGGATCGTCGCGTGGTGGCCGGGCAGCGCGACTGCGACGTCCGCTCAGGTGTCGAAGGCATCGGGCACGGTCAGCGAGCAGCTCGAGCCGCTCTCGATGCCTTCAGGGGGGAGTGGCCCCTCGCTGCGGTCCGGCGGACCGCTGAGTGGTTCGGGCACGACCGGCAGCTCGGGCAATTCGGGCACCGGCACCTCGGCGACGGGCAACTCCGGCCGCGGCGGCGCCGGCTCGGCTGGATACGGAGGCTGAGCCCGGTCCGAGCGTGCCTAGGACTGAACGTGAGCTTCAGGTCGAGGTTTAGGGTTGGGCTCGAGAACGAGGGTCGGAACGGGCGGTCCGCTCGAGGCCGACGGGGCCTAGTCGAGAGTCGCCCGGTTCACCCCGTCCGAAGGGGTGATGGTCACGGTCCGGCCGATCAGCTCGTCGACCTCGGCGCCGCCGAGTGCGGCCGCGCCGCCCTCCAAGAACG
This sequence comes from uncultured Acidimicrobiaceae bacterium, assembly GCA_963744935.1. Taxonomy (GTDB): domain Bacteria; phylum Actinomycetota; class Acidimicrobiia; order Acidimicrobiales; family RAAP-2; genus Bog-473. Next base: position 193,974 of record CAVUVM010000006.1, on the reverse strand, counting down.
CGTAGCAGCGCCTGCCACCCGAAGAGCCCGACGCGTCAGCCACGTCGCACACGAGCAGCGCCCGCTCGGGCTCCCCGTCGCGTCCGTGCAGAACCGAGTACGTCGCCACTGTCGCCGAACCCGCCGGCGAGCCGACGATCGCGAGCGGCGCGGCCGCTGCCGCGTAGGGCGCCGGGTCGGACAAGACGCCCTCGCCCGGCGAAGTGGACCACACGCCATAGGCGTGCTTCTGCATGTGCATGCCCACGCCGCTGACCACGCCGAACGAGCCGGGGTCGGCCCGGAGCGTCTCGGCCATGGCGGCCAACGAGTGCGTCATGTAGTTCGACCCGGGCCCGCCGTGGTACGGCAGCCCGCCCGTGACGGTGACCGCCGAAGCGCGCGGGTCGTCTTCGGCGATGCCGAGCGCGTCGAGAGCGAAACACACGGACGAGGCGAAGCAGGAATAGAGGTCGAGGTGGGCCACGTCGTGCGTCCCGATGCCGGCGCCTGCCAGCGCGGCACCCGCGGCGGCCGCCATGGCGGGGGAGCGCCACAGCTCGGGGTGCCCGGCGACGTGCACCGGGTCCTCGCCGTAGCCCCAGCCGCGCAGGTACACCCGCTGCTCCTCGGGCACGCCCAGCGCGTCGGCCTTCGCCGCGCTGGCCAGCACGACGGCGGCCGCCATGTCGACGTCCATGATGGAGGTCATCAGCTTCGTATAGGGGTAGGCGACCATGCGGTTGTCCGCTGTCGGCACCGCGATCTCCTCGGCGCTGCGCGCCCTCGGGAACCAGGCGTAGGGCCGGTTGGCCTCGTCCGCCGCCACCGATGTCATGGCCGCCATGACGCGACCCAACGCGGCCCGATGTGGATCGAGGGCGCGGCCCAGGTGGGCCCGGCGGGCATTGTCGAACAAGGCGAACGTCAGGTAGGCCTCGAAGACCTGGTGGCTGAGCTCGGAGGGGTCGAACTCCATGTCCATCGGGAAGGGGCGCTTCTCCGCCGGCCTGTACGACCACTGCGGCTTCTCACCGGCCTTCTTCAGGCGGCGGACGGTCGCCAGTGCCTCCGCGCCGGTGAGGAGCCCGAGGTCGAGGTTGCCCCCCCGGATCTCCTTGGCCACCTCGGTCGAGAGCACCAGCGGCACCGACCCGCCGATCCCCGAGTAGCGGCGCCGTGCGGGCGACGCGCCGAGTCGCTCGGCCAGCCGGGCCGGTGCGTCGTCGTATTGCCACGACTGCGAGTAGACGACGTCGACGCTCTCGAGCCCGCCCAGCACGGCGTCGGGTCCACCCGGCGCGCCTGCGTCGGCCGCCGCCGCACGGGCGACGCGCTCCCACATGTCGAGGGGCTCGGGCGCGAGGCCGCCTGCGTCACGTACCTCGGCGTCGTCGGGGTGCCAGGTGTGGCGCGCCACGCCGATGATGCAGGTGGCGCGAGGGTCGGCGGCACTCATATCCTCACCATGCGATTCTCCGTGAGAGACAACGACAACGACAACGAGAACGACAACGCGGTGGCGGCGCTCAGGCGCGTGACTTGCCGGGCATGGCGATCGCCCTGTCGGCGATGATGTTCTTCTGGATCTCGGTCGAGCCCCCGCCGATGGTCGAGTAGCGCTGGAACGCATACAGGCGGGTCCACTTGCCACGGTCGACCGTGTCAGGACCGCCCTTGGCCAGCACACCGGCCGGGCCCAACAAGTCGACGGCGAGCTCGGAGAGCGTCTGCGCCATCGATGACCACGACAGCTTGGCGAAGGGGACCTCGGGCCAGTTCTTCTCGCCCTTCATGATCTTGGACAGCGCCCGGAGCGAGAGCAGCCGCGCCAGCTCGATCTCGGTCCAGATCTTGGCGATGCGGTCCCGCAACGACGGGTCCTCCAGCGCGGTGGGGTTGACCGACTTGGCCGCCGCGACGACGGCGTGCAGGTCGGCGGCCAAGATGGCGATCTGCGAGGCGATGCCGACGCGCTCGAAGCCGAGGGTGCCCATCGCCACCATCCATCCGGCGCCCTCGTCGCCGAGGCGCCACTTGGCCGGGACGCGCACGTCGGTGAAGAAGATCTCGTTGAACAGCTCCTCGCCCGCCATGTCGCGGATGGGCCGCACGTCGATCCCCGGTGCCTTCAAGTTGAGGATGAAGGCCGTGATGCCGTCGTGCTTCTTGCCCCGCTCGATCGCGGTGGGGTCCGTCCGCAGCAGGAACAGCCCCCATGTCGCCAGGTGGGCCGAGGAGATCCAGATCTTCGAGCCGTTGACGACGTACTCGTCGGTGTCCGCGTCGTAGATGGCGGTCGTCCGCAGGTTGGCCAGGTCGTTGCCGGCCATGGGCTCGCTGAAGCCCTGGCACCAGTGCTCCTCGGCCTCGAGGATCGACGGCAACCACTGCGCCTTCTGCTCCTCGGTTCCCCACTGGATGATCATCGGGCCGATCTGCCAGATCCCGTTTGTGTTGAACATGCCCGGCGTGCGGTACTCGGCCATCACCTCGGAGTAGAGGAGCCGCTGCATGGCGTTGATGGTGCGGCCCTTGGCGTACTCGGGGCCCCAATGGATGGCGGCCCATCCGCCTTCGTGGAGCTTGCGCTGCCACTTCTGACGTCGTTGTTGGCTGGCCTCGCCGCTCAGCTGCGCGTCGTCACCGAGGGCCTCAGCCTCCAGGAACGGCGGCAGGTTCTCGTCGAGCCAGGACCGCAGTTCGTCGCGGAACTTCTCATCCTCGGGTGCAAGGGCAAAATCCACGCCGAGAAGGGTAGCCGACCCTTCATGTACTGTGACGCTGGCGTCAGGTTTCTCGGCTGGCGCCGCGTTTCGGCTTGGCTTGGCCATGCGTGGTGGCCGTAGCCGGGATTTTCGGTTTCGCGGGAGACGTTCAGGGGAGAGCAGTGGACTTCACGTACGACGACGAGCAGCTCGCGCTCCAAGAGGTGGCGCGCACCGCCCTCGAGCGTGAGTGTGGCCCCGACCTGCTGCGCCAGCTGGCCGACGACGACGCCGGGATCACGCCCGGCCTGTGGTCGACGCTGGTCGACCTTGGCTGGACCGGCCTGCTCGTCCCCGAGGACCAGGGCGGCGTCGGTGCCGGGTTGCTCGAGACGACCATCGTCCTCGAGCAGATGGGCCGCATCCCGCTGCCCGGTCCGTTCTTCTCCTCGGCCGTGGCCGCCACCTTGGCCGCCCGCGCCCTCGGCGCCACCGAACTGCTCGCCGACCTGGCCGCGGGGACCGCACGCGGCACCGTCGCCGTGGGCGAGCAGGGGCACGGCGAGCCGCTCGGCACGGTGCGCACCCGTGCCCGGCGCAAGGCCGCGCGGTGGGTGCTCTCCGGCGAGAAGCCCATCGTCATGGACGGCCACACGGCGGACTGGGCCATCGTCGTGGCGCGCAGCGAGGAGGGTGTGCGCTCCTACCTGCTCGAGTCGCCGGCCACCGCTGCGGCGGCCGAGCTCGTCCCTTCGCTCGACCCGACCCGCAAGCTGGCCCGCCTCGTCCTCGACGAGACGCCGGTTGTCCCGCTCGGCCCCTCGGGCAACCAGGCCGGCCTGTGGCAGCGCCTCCTCGATGACATCGCCGTCGGGTTGGCGGCCGAGACCGTCGGCGCCGCCGACCGGGCGCTGACCGAGGCCATCGCCTACACCTCCGAGCGCATCGTCTTCGACAAGCCGGTCTCGACCTACCAGTCCATCCGCCACCGCCTGGTCGAAATGTTCCAGCAGGTCGAGATGGCGCGGGCCGGTTTCCAGTTCGCCGCCTGGGCCTCGGACACCGAGTCGCCCGAGCGCGAACAGTCGGCCGCCATGGCGGCGGGTTACGCGGCGGAGGCGGGCACCCGGGTGACGGGTGAGGACATCCAGATGCACGGCGGCGTCGGCTTCACCTGGGCCAACGACGCCCACTTCCTCTTCAAGCGGGTCAAACAGAACGAGATCCTCTTCGGCGGCGCCGGCTCGCAGCGACACCGTCTGGCGACCATGTTCATTGAGTCTGCGTGAGCCTGCGTGAGACCGGCGGAGCGTCTGCGTGAGACCGGCGGAGCGTCTGCGTGAGACCGGCGGAGCGTCTGCGTGAGCCCCCTCTGCGTGTGCCCTCGCCCGAGTTCATAGAGTTTGCGGCGTGACTAATTCTTCGGCTTCTTCGGCCGCCTCGTCCTCGTCGTCCTCCTCGACCTCGTCGCCTCGCTTCACTCTGAGCCCGATGCCAGCCGACCTGGCCGAGCGGTACCTGCGTGAGGGGCTCTGGGACGACCGCACGCTTGGGCAGCTCCTGCACGACGCCTTGCTCGAGGACCCGGGGCGTCGCTTCCGGATCTGGTCGCCCACCCACCCCTACCTGGGCACGGCGGGCGAGGTCTACGACGAGGCACTGCGCGTGGCCAACGGCCTGCGCGCCTATGGCTTTGGCCCGGGCGACATGGTCGCGTTCCAGCTGCCCAACTGGGTGGAGGCGGCGATCACCTTCTATGCCTGCACCATCCTCGGCGTGACGATCGTGCCGATCGTGCACTTCTACGGGCCCAAGGAGGTGGGGTTCATCCTGCGCCAGAGCGGTGCGCGCGCCCTCATCACGACCTCGACCTATGGCAAGCGCGACTACCTCGCCGAGCTGGCGACCATTCGCGACGGCCTGAACGACCTCGAGGTCGTCTTCGTCGTGGGGGACACGGGTGGCGCACCGGATCTGGTGGGCTTCGACGAGCTCCGCACCGCGGAGCCAATGGATGGACCCATCGCCGTGGACCCCGACAGCCCGGCCGTCATCGGCTACACATCGGGCACCACAGCCGATCCCAAGGGCGTCGTGCACACCCACCGGACCCTCGGCTGCGAGGTGCGCCAGCTGTCGGGACACCAGAAAGAACGTGATCGTGCGGGTCTCGTCGGTGCGCCGGTCGGCCACGCCATCGGCATGCTCGGTGGCCTGCTCTGCCCCTTGGTGGGGGGGAAGGCGATCTACATGATCGACGGCTGGGACCCGCCGACCGTGCTCGCGGCCATGGTGGAAGAGGACATCGCCGCGGGCAGCGGGTCGACCTATTTCTTCACCAGCCTCCTCGACAGCCCGGGTTTCGGGCCCGAGCACGTCGAGCTCATGCACTTCATCGGACTGGGCGGCTCGCCCATCCCCGACGCGGTGGCCGAGCGGGCGGACGACCTCGGGATCTCGCTCGTGCGCGCCTACGGGAGTACCGAGCACCCATCGATCACCGGCTCCGATCACGAAGCGCCGCGCGAGAAGCGCATCCACACCGACGGCCGGCCGATGGACGGTGTCGAGATCCGGACGGTCGACGAGGACGGCAAGGACGTCGGTGTGGGCAACCCCGGCGAAATCCTCTCCCGCGGGCCTGACCGCTTCGCCGGCTACACGGACCCGGCCCTGACCGCGGAGGCAATCGAGGAGGGTGGGTGGTTCCACACGGGCGACGTCGGCATCATCGACCCCGACGGCTACCTCACCATCACCGACCGGGTGAAGGACATCATCATCCGTGGCGGCGAGAACGTGAGCGCGGCCGAGGTCGAGCAGTTGCTCGCCCACATGAAGGGCGTGGCCGAGGTGGCCGTCGTGGCCGCCCCCGACGAACGGCTTGGTGAGCACGGCTGCGCCTACTTCCGCATGCAGCCCGGCAGCGAAGGTGCCGCCCCCGACCTCGAGGCGGTGCGGGCGCACCTGGAGGCCGCCGGCCTGGCTCGGCAGAAGTGGCCCGAGGAGCTGCGCATCGTCGACGAACTGCCGCGTACGCCCTCGGGAAAGGTTCAGAAGTTCGTCCTCCGCGAGCGCCTGCGCGCCGGCGAATAGCGGGGACGCGGAAGCGGGGGCGCGCCGAAGCGGCCCTTTCGTGCTGAATTCGAAATCGGGGCCCGCCTAGCTATTCGAGCTCTGGCGGAGGGCGCTCATTCCTCAGCCGGTTGTGGAATCCGCACAGCAGGCGGCCGTTCTCCTGCGTTGTCTCGCCGCTGTTGCACCAAGGATCGATGTGGTCGGCCTGGCAACGGTCGGCCGGTTCGTCACAAAAGGGGTGGCAACACTGCCTGTCGCGCAACTCGATCGCCCGCCGCGTCGCACCGGTGAACAACCGCTGCTTCGGTGACACCTCGACTCGCCCCGAGGGCTCCATGACGGCCCGTTCGAGGTCCGCGACGCTCAACCAATCGACCAGCTCGCCGGGCGACACAACAATGCCCTCGGCAAGCTCGCACACACGGCCTGACAATGTGGGCCAGTCGACCAGCACGCTGAAGAGCGGAGCGGGATGACGCGGGCTGTCCGCACCGACGACGGATGACCGGGCGGCCATCTCGACCAAGGCATCAGCCCTCCGCTGCGCCGGGGTGCGCCACAGGTCCTCCAGCGAGGGGTCTTTGCCGAGGTCCTCTCGGGCTCGAGCCCAGTCGGCCTTGAAGAACTCCTGCTCGATACGGTTCAACTCGTTGGCGATGATCGATCCCGAGATCGGGTCCAGTGTCATTTGGCCCAGGTACATCCCCGAAAACGATGGTTCGAGGTAGACATCTCGCCGGGCGCGCCTCGCTTCTGAGGCCTCCTCGGTGCCATCGGGGTCTGCGAGCTGGTCCCAATAGGCGACCGCGCGAATGAACTGCTCGAAGCGGAGCCGCTTGGCCTGTTTGACGAGCATCGCCTCGTCGCGAGCCAGGATCTCCTCGTTGTCTTCTCTTCGGAGAGCGGCGACCGCGTCGAGGTGCGCGGAGGTGAGCTCACCGCTCTCGAAGGCCTGGGCCATGGCAGGCAGGTGGCGGAGATGGCGGCCCCGACGCACCAGCCGACGGCCCATCGCCCGCGGGAGGCGGCACATGGTGGATACCCACGCTGCAGCAGTCTTGGCACCGTCGGCGCTCCAGTCCCCGCTTGCTTCGAATGCGGCAACGGCGTGTGTTGTGACGGACTCCAGCCGCGTCAGCTGCCGAATCAAGCACGTGACGTCGGCACCGTCACAGTGTGAAGCCGGGCCTTCGGCTATCAGCTCGTCAATGGCCTCCACCAAGGCCTCGATACTCATGCGCCAATCACATCATGTGGTTGTCACATTGAACGGCTTGCACAGTCGCGATGGCATTGGTCTGAATCAGACGAAAATTTTTCCGCGCAGCTGCCGCGATCGACGACCGTTCTCTCAAGAGAGGTGCATGCGACATCGGAACGGGAAGCAACAAAGGAGCTGGATCATGGCCATCTGCGCGTTCTGTGGCAGCGAAATGCTGCATGGCACGACCTGCAGCGACGAATCCTTACGGATCGGCGGCATCGACTACGAGCCGATCCGATGGGGCGACGAGCGAGGTTATCGATTTCGATACGTGACCGATCGCTGCGGCGACTGCGGCGTTCGCAAAGGTGGCGTCCACCACCACGGCTGCGATCTCGAGCAGTGTCCGGCCTGTCTGAGCCAGGCGCTTAGCTGTGGCTGCATGGATCATTGCGAGCCGAGAGAAAGGAGGGCGAGTTAGGCGCCTTCCTTGTCGTAGGAACTCTGAAGAGACATTGGAACCAAGGTAGGCAGGCCGCCCGTCGATGGACGGCGACCAACGGCAGGGACTAGAGACAGGCGCTGAGCCCCCCTGGGGCTGCCCACTTTCGCGGGGACCCGGTTAGGCGCCAGAACTCACTTTTCACGGGAGCACGTCGAGTGCTTCTTGGTCGAGGACCAAGTCTGCAGCGGCAAGATTCTCCTCCAAATGCCGTAGCGACGAAGTCCCGGGGATGAGTAGCACGATCGGGGCCTGCTGGAGTAACCAGGCGAGCGCAACTTGAGCCGGCGTTGCACCGAGTCGATCAGCCGTTGCCACGACGGAAGCCGCACCGAGAACTGGATTCTCGGAATTGAAGGCGGAGCCCAACGGAAAGAATGGGACGAAGGGGATTCCATCCGACCGGCAAGCGTCGAAGACGTCCTCTCCTGAGCTATCAGCCAAGTTGTAGGAGTTCTGGACACACGCTATGTCGATCAGAGATTGAGCGGCCCGGTACTGCTCCAAGTCGACGTTGCTCAATCCAATGCCTCCGATCAGGCCCTCTTGACGCAAGCCTTCCATCGCATCCAGTTGCTCGCTGAGCGACACGTCGGATTCGGGGTGTCGGCGCAGATTGACGACGGGGATTTGCTCCAAACCGAGAGATTCGAGATTGGCTTCGACTCCGGCCCGGAGCTGCTCGGGCCGCTGCGCCGCATGCCACCGACCCTGATCGTCTCTCGCCGCTCCAACCTTCGAAACAATCACCAACTCGTCCGGATAGGGATAGAGCGCTTCCCGCAGTAACTCATTGGCCACGTCGGGTCCGTAGAACTGTGCTGTGTCGATGTGATTCACCCCAGCGTCTGTGGCACGACGAACTACTCTCAGCGCAATGTCCCGGTCCTTCGGAGGACCGAACACACCTGGCCCGGGGAGCTGCATTGCACCAAAACCCATTCGACGGACAGATCGGCCACCCAGGAGGACAGACTCATTCGACATGCGCTTCGGTATATCCGGAACGATCGCCTACCGAGACAAGCGCCGACCTGGTAGCAACTGATCATGAGGTTCGTCCGTCCATCGGACTCGAGGGCGATGGACGGACTGGTCGAGAAGCTCCAGCACGCTCAACCCACCTATGCCGACATCGGCGCGACTTTGGCTGACACCCGACCTGAAGGATTTCACCACGACCACTATGAGATCGTCCTCGGTCACGGAGCTGAAGGCTTCGAGGGGGCTGTCATCGGCCTCAAGAGCTGGGAGTCCCATCGAGTGCCCGGAGTTCGGGTCTTCCCCAAAGAACAGGTGATCCACGCCGGTGCAACCGTTGTCGTGACGCTCGGAACGACGCTGGTGGTGTTGGCTGCACCGTGCCGAGTCGTGAGCGTGATCGATGGACAAGTTCAATGGGGGTCGCCTGGGTTCGCCTACGGGACTCTGCCGGGCCATCCCGAACAAGGAGAAGAGGCATTCGTCGTCTCGATCTCACCGGAGGATTCCGTGCGATTCGAAATCCACGCCTTCTCCCGACCGGTGGACCCGATTGTCCGATTGTCGGGGCCGATCGGTCGAGGTTTTCAGAGAAGTGGCACACATGGCTATCTCCGCTCGCTCCGGCGATATGTCGATCAGCGGACTCGGCCCAAGGGCTAGCCCGCATCGCCGCAGCGGTGTGCCGTTCTGCACCGAGGAGTCCTCATAGGCGCTGATGCATTCCCGACTATGAGCCGCCTGGTCCGGCTCGCCAGCTATTCGGCGCCGACCACTTTGAAGTCCGAGTTGACGAAGATGTGGTGGGGCCAGTTGACGCCGATGTTGTGGACCTCGTATTCGCCGTTGCTCATCTTCACGACACGGTCGACAACTCCCCCGGGGTAGGCCGTCAGCGCTGCTTCGGTCGCCTTGGCGGCCGTTGTTCCGCTGACGATGGTCCCTGACCCTTGGCTGTAACTGGCGGGGATCTGACCCACCTGCTTTGACGCTCCCGCGACACCCTGCTGATAAGGGATCACCGTGGCCGCCGTGGACGCCTTCGATCCAGTCGAGGACTGCACGACAATCTCGGTGGCCTTGATGGTCGTTGAACTCACGGTCCCTACTACCAGGACATGTTCACCCTTGGTGACGGCACTCTTCGAGGTCGAGCTCGTTCCCTTGTCGAATTTGGTCGTAGACGATTCGTCGACCGTCACGTCCTGACCGGCGGATGTGGTCAGGGTGAAACTCGACCTGGCCATGTTCCCGACCGTGCCGGTTGATCCCCCCGCGGCCGGTCCAGATCGGGCGTTGGATGCCTTGCCACCGGATCCAAAGTGCCCAGCGGCGCCGCCGGCAGTCACCGATTGGGCGGCAGCAGCCGAAGACGACGAACCGAGGCCGATGAACAACCCAGTCGCCGAAGCCATCACTGCGGCGCCAGCGATCAATCCCCGCCTCACGGTCAACAGCCGCCCTCGAAGCCTCGGGTGATCTGCCCGCTGGGCCCTGGCCGGGGCTGGGGAACAGGATGGTGACGTGGATGGGAGAGCGGATCCTGGTTCGTAATCATTCATGACGGCGCTCCTCTCGTGTGCTACTCCAAGAGTGCATCGCCTTCATGTGGGGCCGCTGGAAGCCTCCTGCTTGGCCGCTTCGAATCCTCTGACCGAAGGGTCGCTCCACGTTGGGACTGGGGCTTACGAAGCCTTGTTGTCAGCTGCCTTCTACCCGACTGTGCGACTGCCCAGATGTAGGTCTACGACGGACTGACTTCACTTGCCCGCTGCGCCGGGTCAGTGGCACAGCAGGGTCGCTGGCGTCTCCTAAGGCCGGCGGGATCGACTCACAGATGGACGACGCGACGGATGTCGTCGATTGAGAGTTCGGCGGTCTCGTGCCCACCACATTGAGCGCAGTCTTCCGTGTGTCTCCAAGACCGGATCTGCCGAGTGTGTGCCGCGTTCAGGTAAATGGTAAACGTCTCAATCTGCGGTTCGAGATGGAGACCCCAGTACGGACGCCACTCGGTGGTGACTGGCCGATCGGCGACTTCGACGCCCTTCAGTATGCGACAGAACTGCTTGCGTTCGTTATCGAAGATCCAGGTGCTATGGCACGACTCCAAGACGATGGTGTCCACCACGCAACCATGAACCGAGCGGCTGAATCCACGCGTTGAGAAACCTGGAGGTCCGCTGAGGACCTCATTGCAGTTAGATGACGCCGGTGTCGCGACCTGATTCAACCGCATCGGTCATTCCCCATACCGGGTTCGACAAGGAGTGATCCCGGGGGGCTCTCGCACCTACTGCAGCAGCGAGCATCGTTGAGTTCGGAACTTTGAGCGTTCCGTCGTTCATCACGAGGGTCACGTAGGTCAGGCTCATCGAGATCACGGTGCCTTCGAATTCGCCGCCGAGGGCAGCTGATCTGACCCGAATGTGGTGACCGAGCCTGAATGGCCGCGCCGTTAAGAGAACGAGGCCGGCGAATACGTTGCCGAGACTTTGTTGTGCAGCGATGCCCAGAATGACACCCACGATGGCGCCGCCAAGGAGCAGATGATCCAGCGGATACCTCGTCAGACCCAGAGCGCATGTCCCGGCGACTAGGTAGCCGGAGATGGTGATGATCATGCGGATCGCTCCGCCGACTCCGGACCCGCCCCTCCGACGCGCCAGTTCGTCCACGACTATTGCAAAGGCCCGAATCGAAATGACCGCCGGAATGACAAATGCGATAGGAAAGACAATCGCCAGCACCATTCGCCCACCGGGCAATCCCGTCTGCCAATCCTTAGCCGCACTCCCAACCAGGAGCACAATGAGCGCAACCAGCCCTGCAATGGCGGCGGTGCGGAGACTGCCATGGGCTGCTCTGCCATGCGATGAATCGCGAAATATCTTGACTCTTGATGGCTCCCAACCGCCTGCCGCACTGTTCGTGAAGGTTGAGCTGTACCCGCACGTCATCGACAAAACCCACCGCGTGGACAAATCAACACAGTCCGGACACCCTTGTTGTTTCCGGCGCGTCCCCGGCAGGACTCGAACCGAACCGGGGCAATGTGCGTCACTGATGGATAAGCGTCTCGGGATGGATTGGAAGGTGACGTGTCTTTGACGAGATTGGCCGCTTGCCTCGTGGTTTGGAGCGTCGCGGGTGTCGTCGCTCCCGTGGCTGCGGGCGCTTCGGTGGACACGTCCAACGCTCGGACACATAAGTATCGACTGCCGACCGATGGTTGGAAACCCGGAGAACCGGGTCTGACGGCGGCGTTTCGGGGGCGGTTTTACGCCACGCTTACAACTTCGGGTGCGTGTGGATGGATCGGTCCGCCCCGCGAGGGCCTCATGTATCTCTGGCCCGCCGGGTATCGGGCTCGATTCCACCCCACAGAGCTGCTGGGTCCGAATGGCAGAGTCGTCGCACATCAGGGTCAGGAAGTTCACACTGGGGGTGGCGTTGCTTACCAACGAGAAGGGCAGTCCCCTCCCGCCCCGCCCGTCAGTCTGCGTTATTGCGGCACAACGGATGGGATCGCATACATCGAGTCTCCGGTCCTTGCGGGTTAGGACCGTCATAGCACGGCCGGTACCCCCGTGCGCCGGTCTTGCGCCAAAGTAGGCCGATGTCCGATGGCCGCGTCGAGGTGTTGGTGCTTTGTGGCGCCGCGGGTGCGGGTAAGACGGCCACCCTTTGGGAGGTTGGTCATATTCTTCGTACTCATGGCGTTCATCATGCGCTGATCGACACCGACGAACTCGACCGCGTCTGGCCAACGCCCGAGACGAACGAAGGCCTGATCTCGATTTCTCGGCGCAATCTACGAGCCTTGTCGAAGACCTACTTGAGTCTCGGGATTCGGCATTTTGTGCTCTGTGGTGTGATGGCGTCGATCGCACAGAGTCGAGAATGGATCGAAAGCGCCTTCCCCGGAGCTGCGGTCACATTCGTTCGACTGTCCGCTGAGCAGAGCACGCGAGGCCAGCGACTGCGTGACCGAGAAGTCGGAAGCGGATTTGATCAAGAAATGGAAGCCTCAGATCGGGCGGCAAGGTATATCCAGGATCACGATCGGCCGGGATTCCCTTCCGTCGCCACAGATGAAAGGTCCGTGCGTGAAGTGGCTGCCCAGGTGCTCGAAGTCACGCACTGGCTCACGTAGCTCGCCGCCCTCGACTTCGCCGGTTCGCCGCTTCGCCGCTTCGCGGGTTGGCTGAGGTGCTTTCGCTCCTCCAGGTTCTGCCGGCGAGCAGGACGTCCACTCGACCGAATGGTCAAGATGAGGGCCGGGTGAACCGCAGCAAGACCTTGTCGCGCCTGTAGTAGTCCAACCATGCAAGGAGATCCCTCCGATGGCCGTGTCCATGGCGATGCGCCGACACCGGGACGAAACCCAGCTTCAAGTTGGCCACTGATACTGAGAATCCCGTGTCTTCGAAGATGCCCACGACTTCGTCGAGGTCGTAAAGACGCGGAAGGCCCAACTCCGCTGCGTTCTCCGTATGCCACGCCGACATCAAGGGACTTTGCGCGTGAACGCCCATGACCGCGAAGTACGACCCGCCCGGCGTCAAAGCGCCAAAGACATCAGCCGCGTGCGCGGGGAAGTCCTGAAGCAAGTAGAGGACCTCGTGGCTGAAGGCCACATCGAAGTCGCCCCATTCTGTTGGCACTGTGTCGGCAACCTTGAACGTGAGCGGCCTGTCTGCGGCCAGACGGCGGGCATCTGTTATCGCACCAGAGGCTGGGTCGTATCCATAGCCCTCGGCGATGCCCGCTGTGTCCACGAGTAGACGCAAGAAGCCCCCTCGGTTGCAGCCGGCGTCGAGCACCCGCCTCCCCGCCAGATCCGTGTCGATGGTGTCGAGCATCGCCTTCCATATGAAGCCGTGCTCGTCTTGCATGGCCACGTCCTCAGCGGCCCCACGCCAGTAGGAGCGACTCATGGAGGCACCCTACGTCGTCACGTGGGCTGGTTTAACTGCCTGGACGGGCTTGGCCTCGGCCGAGCCAGGCCGACGCGAGGGCGTGACGGCTCGCCGGCTCAGGGAGCATCTGCTGGTAGACCTGCCCGATATGGCTACTGATCGAATGCTCGAGTTGGTTGGCCAAGCTGGCGGGCCGTTGGCTGATGCCAGTCTCTGGCACCTTGAAGTCGTCGATACCGCACCGCTCAGCCCCGCCGTGCACAGGGTGGTCCTAACTGCTCCCGGGCTCGAGGATCTTCGGTACGTGGCAGGTCAAGACTTGATGTTGCGGGTGCCACGGGCCGACGCGAAGGTGACAAATCGCCGCTATACGATTCGCTCGTTCGACGCGACGCTGCCGGCGGTGACCTTCGATGTCTCTCTGCATGGCGCAGGGCCGGGGACCGATTGGATCCGCGCAGCGAGAGTCGGCGACCGGATAGACGCAATCGGCCCACGCGGCAAGATCACGCCGCGGATGGAGGCAGATTGGCATTTCTTCATCGGAGACGAGACGGGTATGCCCGGGGCGCTAGCGATGATAGATGCTCTCCCTTCTGCAACAACGGTGAAGGCGCTGCTCGAGGTTGACACGCCGGCTGACGAACAGGAGCCGGACTCGGACCTCGGGCAGCGGTTCGAGCTGCGTTGGGCCCACCGTCTGGGACGTTCCGTGCCCGGTGATGCGTCGCTGCTACGGGAGGCCCTGGCCGAAATCGCCCTCCCTGTTGGCAACGGACATGTCTACATCGCTGCCGAGGCAGGCGTGGTGAGGACTTTGCAGAGAAGCGTGGCGGAGCGCGGTCAGCGTCAAGATCAGATTTCGGCCAAGGCCTACTGGCGACGGGGTCTACCCAACGCCGAGCACGGAGAGCCGGTTCGCCAGGATTGATGCTCGAGATCCTTGAACGACGGTCTCGATTCGAGCCTTCGGACAGTGGCTCACTTCTCCTTCAGCCCCTTCAGCTCCTTCAGCCGCCATAGAGTCGCAGCCTTCCACCCGGCGAGCTGCCCGCTCGGGCAGATCGACTACGCGGGTGGAACGGCCACGTCAGGCGAATGGCCCGAAGTGGGTCGGTCTCGATTGGACCGATAGCCGAAGATATCGAGTTCCGGGCTTATCAGTGTGCGATGCGTCAAGAGGGCCACGCCGGCAATCACCCAGAGATAGATGACCACGATGAGGACGCGGACCGTGTCACTTCGACTTCCGAACGATCCGAAAACTCCAGGTCCGGCAAGGGAGAACAGCAGATAGGCCGAGAGCACCCAAAGAACGAATATTGACAACACCGAAACGAAGGCCACGGCGGACACATAACTCTGTCCGACCCGGCGGGACGGATTCGGTGACTGTTCGTCGGCTCGGGCCAGAGAGACCCCGCGGCGCAAATGCATGACCAGGAGAACGGTGCCGACGAGCGTTCCGAGCCCACCGAGGACGATCATCCGGGCGGCTGAATTTGTGGTCGAAGACGGATGGTTGCCGATCAGCAGCACGATTCCTGAAACAACAACGGCTGAAGCAATGATCGCAACCGAGAGCGTCACAAAGGATACGGCGAAGTAGTAAACCGACTGTGGTCGTCGTCCGCTCGGGTCTGGATCCGCCCGGTTGGCGACGACGATGATGACGAACACACCCACCAGGGCGAGCACGACTATGACCGCCGCAACATCGAGGAGCAGGCCAAGGAAGGTGGATAGTCCCAACCCCGACTGAGATACCAACGTGCTCGACCCTGCATTCTGACCCACGACTCCACCAGATCCGCCTTGAACAAACGGTGCGGGATTGCCGGCGATAGGAAGAGTAGGGATCGTCGTTGGAACCGCGCCCAGGAAGCCGCTCATCTCCACTCCTCACCGTTGCCAGGCACGGTGACGATAGCCCTCTAATAGGGCGAGGATGGCAGCTTTCGTGTCCGCGGACGCCGACTCCATGGTGCGAGTTGACGTTGTGGCGTTGCGAACATTTGTAATCCAAGGGTTTCACGGGACTTCCCGTATGCCGGGAATATGGCCGTCCCGTACTTGCCCACAGCTAGCTTGGGCGCGGGTCGGGCACCACGACAAGAACTCCGAAGGGCGGTGGGCCGATGGACGGTGACGTCGAAGCCGCAATGCGGCGGCTGATCGACAAGGACGAGATCAGCGACCTTGTCCACCGCTACTCGTACTACGTCGACCACAGGCTCTACGACGAGGTCGCCGAACTGTTCACCGAGGACTGTGTGGTCGACTATGGCCCGGGCATCGGATACACCGTGCGATCCAAGTCGGGTCTCCGGCAAATGTTCGGGCATTCCGAGGGAGGTTTTGCCGCAACAAGCCACCACAATGCCAACGTCCTGGTGACATTCGAGGATCGCAATCATGCGTCCGTGCGCACATCCGTGTACGCCTGGCACGAGCGGACAGACGGTGGCACACCACGCCTGTGGGGCTACTACCACGACTCAGTGGTCCGCCTTCCCGAGGGATGGCGCATCGCCGAGCGACAGCTGCGGACCCTCGGGGTCGAGGATTGGAACGTGGAGATGCATTCAGCCCTTGGGGACGAAAGTCAATAGTCTTCGAGCAGGCCGACCGCGCGATCAAACCTGTGCGGCGGCACGTCAGCGGCAGCGGCAGCGGCACCGTCACCGTCACCGTCACCGTCACCGTCACCGTCACCGTTAACGCGCAGACATCCGCGGGGTTGACACACATGATCAGCCCGAGACGATGTCGACGGGTGTGCCTGGCGGAATGTTCGACAACTGGGCCAGGTCGGCGTCGTGCAATCGCACGCAGCCATTTGACACCGCGGCTCCCGTTGTGCCGATGAGGGTGTCGGACCCGGCGTCGATGGGACCGTGGATAGCGATGATGGCGTCACCTGAACTGTCCCAGTCGGTAATCGCGTCCGAGTGACCGGAGGTGACGAGGACCAGAGGTCCGTAGCCAGGGCTGGGCGGGGGAACCGTCATGGCGACGAAGAAGTTGCCGGGGGGAGTCGGACTGGCCGGCGTTCCGATGCCGGCCGGGAAGTAGTCGATCTGCCGAGCGCGTTCGAACACGCTGAGGTGCATCGTGGCCAGGTCCACCACGATCGCGAAATGATCTCTTTTCACGGTCGCGTCTGACGCGGGGATCCAGACGGTGGATTCGTTGGGCCGTTGCGCGAGCCGTACGTCGAGCCAGTTCGGTTCCGTCGCGATGACGGGGAGAATGCTCGGATAGCCGTACCACGAACCGGGGACGGTCTGGGTCGGGGCGGCGCCCGGACTCGGGGACCCGGGCACGTTGCCGTTCAGCCTGGCGACCAGGGTGACTCTCGGCACTGCGAATGTCGGACTGGGTGCGCCAGGGGGCTCAGCCTGCTGGGCCGTCTCGGCCTCCGTGGTGGCAGTCGTCCCGGCCGAGGCGGACGTACCCTGCGTCGCCGCTGCATCGGTACGTGGGCCCCCCGGATTGATTGCCGGGAGAGCAGAGCTCGAGGACGGCGGTGACGCCGATGATGTGCCGAAGCCTTCGTTGGTCAAGAGGAGGCAGGCGGTGGCCACCAGGCTGGCCATGGCGAACCAGTAGGCGACCTTCCTGCTGCGTGGCCATCGTCTGTAGTTCATGTCGGGGTCGTGACTCCTGCGACCTAGGAGATGGCGTCAGGACCCAGGCGACTCGGGGCTGCGCTCGAGATTCTCCTTCATCAAGCGCATCTCTTTGTCGATCTGCGCTTGACTTCCTTCGGCCGCCATCGCCAGCACGTCGTCGGACAGCCCGTCGGGCAAGGTGACCCAGAGCGTCAGCGTGGCCGTGCAGGCGCTCTCGCCGCGCCGTTCGACGACGAACTCCTCGTAGGCCGCGCTGTCGCCCTCCATCCCCGCCGCAACGAGCGTGGGCTCTTCCGCCTTCACGGTCCACAGCTCGACGGGTTGGCCGGCGCCGGGCCGTCGGGGATCGGCGAGCGTAAATCTGTAACGAGCGCCTGGGCCACAGACCCCGCCATCGCCTCCGCCCGACGCATCGCCGTCGCGTACGCGGGTGACGCCGCTCACGTCGGGGTTGTAGACGGGCAGGTTTGCAAAATCGAGGCGGTACGACCACACAACCTCAGCCGGTACGTCGAATTCGGCCTTGGCGACCGCGGTCGGCGGCCGGTCGGGTGTCGCGTCGGCGGTCGAGTCGGTGGCGCTGGCGGGGACGGCGTCGCGGTCGGGCACTGGATCCGAAGCGTCAGTCCCGGGGCCGCAGGATGTGTGCCGCCGTGTCGGCCCATTGCGTGGCCAGGGCGGTGGTGTCCTCCCCTTCGGCCGGCATCACACCGGCGGCATATCCGATGAAGACCCCGACGATCATGGCGCTGAGGACCCGGGCGACCTCGGGGGCGCCGTCCCGCTCGACCAGGTCCGGGCGGTTGTTGATGATCCATTCCTCGAGGGAGGACTGGAAGGAGGAAAAGAGGTCGAGCCCGACGGTGCGGGCCGTGCTCTCGCCGCGCATGGCCTCGCCCACCATCAGGCGGACGAAGTCTTCGACGTCGAACATGGATTGCATGTAGTCGGCCAGCATCTCGGCGAGCGTCAGGTCCGGCGCCGGAGTGCCGTCCTCGCCGGGAGGGGCCGTGATCGGCAGGTAGCCCTGCTCGACCAGGACCGCCTCGAGAAGCTCCCGCTTGCTGGGGAAGTAGTGGTAGAGCGAGGCCACGTTGAGGCCGGCCGCCGAGGCGAGGTCCCGCATGCTCGTGCCGTCCACGCCGCGCTGGGACATGAGTGAGAGCGCGATCTCGAGGATGCGGCGCCTCGTGGTGTGGCCGTCTCCCTGTCCAGCCCCACCGGGTTCGCCATTCGGGCGGCCCTTGGCGCCGCGGGAGTCGATCGTCATCTCAGTCCCTTTTCTCCACCCTTGGCCGAGGGAATACCGGATTCTGGCCTGCTTCCCCCTCCATGTATCCAGCCGTTGCGTCCCATCGTGAGGGGGGGCCGAGATCCGGCGGCCCACGATGTGGCCTGGCGCGACAGCCTACGGCGCTCGACGCCCCAACACCCGTTTGCTATATATGACACCGGGGTCAGTTACCACCCGGTACCGACCCTCAATGTAGGGGGTGAGTGGTTTAGATGCCAGAGGCGAGTTCGTCCGTCGACCCTGTGGTCGTGCCCTTCGACCCCTTCGAGCTGAAGGACGTGGTCGGGGGGAACATCCGCGACCCCTATCCCAGGCTGCACGAGTTGTGCAGGGAATCCCCGGTCCACACCGGACCGATCGACATGGGGGAGGGAGCCGATCTCGCCGACCCCTCCCGGCCGCCGCCGGTGACCGTCTTCGGTTTCGAAGAGGTGGTCCAGGTGCTCCGGGACAACGAGACCTATTCCTCCAACGTCTACACCGACGTGATGGGCCTGGTCATGGGGCGCACCATCCTCGAGATGGACGAGCCCGAACACCGGATGCACCGGGCCTTGGTCGCGCCGAGCTTCCGGTCCAAGGTGCTCGAGCGCTGGGAGGAGGACCTGGTCGCCCTCGTGGTGAACGAGCTGATCGACGGCTTCATCGAGCGGGGAAGCTCGGACCTGGTGCGGGACATCACCTTTAATTTCCCCGTCCAGGTGATCGCCCGCATCCTCGGGCTGCCCCTGTCCGACTACCCGAAATTCCAGCGCTGGGCGCTCGAGCTCACCAGCGTGGCGGCCAACTTCGATCGCGGTATGGCGGCCTCCGCTGCCCTGCGCGACTACTTCGTCGACGTGATGGCCGAGCGCCGGGCCACCCCCGGCGACGATCTCATCAGCGACCTCGTGCGCGCCGAGGTCGAGGGCGAGCGCCTGGGCGACGAGGAGATCTACTCCTTCTTGCGGCTCCTCCTGCCCGCCGGCGTGGAGACGACGTACCGCGCCTCGGGCAGCCTGCTGTTCGCCTTGCTGCACGACCAGGCCCAGTTCGACGCGTTGTACAAGGACCGCTCGCTCTACCCGCAAGCCTTCGAGGAGGTGGTGCGCTGGGAGCCGCCTGTGACGGTGATCCTGCGGCGGGCGGCGCGCGACACCGTGCTGGCGGGCGTGAAGATCGACGAGGGCGCCGACATCGCGCTGTTGATCGGCGCGGCCAACCGCGATGAGCGCAAGTACACCGACCCCGACCGCTACGACATGTTCCGCGAACAGCGCCAGCACGTCGGCTTCGGCTTCGGCGTCCACGTGTGCCTGGGCATGCACCTCGCCCGCATGGAGTCGCGGGTCGCCATCAACACGCTCTTCGACCGCCTCGGCCCGTTCACACTGGACTCCGGCGCTGAGCCTCCGCACATTGAGGGGATGGCCTTCCGCTCACCGCTCTCCCTGCCGGTGGTGTTCGCCGCGGGCGGGTAGGTTCAAGCTGTATGGGCGGCAAAGCAGAGAACGCCGGCGGGCGTGAACCCGTAGAAATCAAGATCGACACGGACCGCTGCATGGGCTCGGGTAACTGCATGTTCTGGGCGCCCGACTCATTCGATCTGTGTGAAGAGGGCTACGCCGTCGTGCTCGATCCGGCGGCCACCGATGATGAGCGACTGCGCATCGCCGCGCAGGGGTGCCCGGTGGGCGCGATCTCCCTGTGGCGCGACGGTGTCGAGCTGTCGCTGGAGGAGGGCACCACCTAGTGCCGATTGCTGTCACAGAGGATCACGAGGCACTGCGCCAGACCGCGCAGCGCTGGGCCCAGACCCACTGCCCCCCGACCGTGCCGCGTGCAGTGGTGGAGTCGGACGCCGACGGGTCGTCGGCGGTCTGGGAGAAGATGGCCGCGCAGGGGTGGCTGGGGCTGCACCTGCGCGAGGCCGACGGCGGGCAGGGGTTCACCCTGGCCGAGCTCGCCGTGGTACTCGAGGAACTGGGCGCCGCGCTGATGCCCGGCCCGGTGCTGCCCACGCTGCTGGCGTCCGCCGCGCTGGCGGATCACCCCGACGCGGACGTGCGAAGCCGACTGCTCCCCGGGTTGGCCGACGGCACGGTGACGGCGGCAGTGGCCCTCGGCCGTTCGTCGCTCGCGTGCGTTGCCGCAGACGACGGGACGGTGACGCTCAGTGGCGCGGCCCGGCCGGTGCTGGGCGAGCGGGGGGCGAGTGTCCTGCTCGTGCCGGTGGACGGCGACGAGCGCTTCTTGGTCCTCGACCGCCAAGACGGCGGCGCCGGCTCACAGGTCGTGTTGTCGTCGCTGGCCGCGCTGGACGGCACCCGCAGTGTCGTCAGCGTCGAGCTGCCCGCCGGCGGTCTCGCCGTCCCTCCCGCGGAGCAGGTCTGGGTGCCCGGCGACCAGCTCCGCGCGCTCGCCCTCGCGCTGGCCGCGGCGGAGAGCGCCGGGCTGGCCCGCTGGTGTCTGGAGACGGCGTCCGACTACGCCAAGGTCCGCGTGCAGTTCGGCCGGCCCATAGGACAGTTCCAGGCCGTCAAGCACGCGCTGGCCGACATGCTGGTGGCGGTCGAGCAGTGTGCCGCGGTGGCCTGGGACGCGGCCGGGGCCTGGAGCGAAGCCGACGCGTCGCACGACGGTGAGAGGGTGCTCAGCGCCCGCATCGCCGGCGCAGTGGCGCTCGATGCGGCCGCGCACTGCGCCAAGCAGTGCATCCAGATCCTCGGTGGGATCGGGTTCACCTGGGAGCACGACGCACACTTCTACCTGAAGCGCGCGATGGCGAACCTGCACCTCCTTGCCGGCGGCGATGTCGGTGCGCTCGAGGACGACGTGGCGGCGCTGGCGGTGGCCGGCGCGCGCCGCAACCTGGCCTCGGACCTGCCCGAGGTTGCCGAGACGCTCCGTGAGGAGATCCGCGGTCTGGTGGCCGCGGTCGCCGCTACGCCGGCCGACGAGCAGCGCGCCGCCATGGCGGAAGCGGGCTTGATCATGCCGCACTGGCCGGCGCCGTGGGGCAGGGGTGCCTCCCCGCTCGAGCAGCTCGTGATCGACGAAGAGCTGGCGGCCGTCGCTGTGGCACGGCCGCATCTCGCCGTGGGCGCCTGGGCGCTGCCGACCCTCATCGCGCACGGTACGGCCGAGCAGCAGGAGCGGTGGGTACGGCCAACACTGCTGGGGAAGCTCAACTGGTGCCAGCTCTTCAGCGAGCCGGGGGCAGGGTCCGACCTGGCCGCGTTGAGCACCCGGGCCGAGCAGGTGGAGGGCGGCTACGTCCTCAACGGCCAGAAGGTGTGGACATCGCTGGCGCAGATCGCCGACTTCGGCATCTGCCTCGCCCGCACCGACCCCGATGCGCCCAAGCACGCCGGCATCACCTACTTCATCGTCGACATGCGCGCCGAGGGGATCGACATCCGCCCGCTGCGCGAGCTCACCGGCGCGGCGATGTTCAACGAGGTCTTCTTCAACGACGTCTTCGTCCCCGACGACGCCGTGGTCGGCGTGCGAGGCGACGGATGGCGCATCGGGCGGACCACGCTGGCCAACGAGCGCGTCTCCATGTCCTCGGGTGCGTCGTTCGGCAACGGGGTGGAGTCGCTGATCAGGACGGTGGCGTCACGCCGCGAGCGCGGTGAGCCGTTCCCGCCGAGCCTCGAGACACGGCTCGGGCACCTGATCGCCGAGGCACAATCGGTGGCGTTGCTCGGTCACCGCGCCACGCTGCGCACGCTGTCGGGCGTCGATCCCGGCAGCGGCTCGAGCGTGCGCAAGCTGCTGGGGGTGGAGCACGAGCAGCGGGTGCAGGAGATGGGGATGGCGCTCTACGGGGCCGATGGTGCAGTGCTCGACGGTAAGGCGCAGCGATGGGAGGAGGGGTTCCTCTCGACGCGTTGTCTCACCATCGCGGGAGGCACGAGCGAGGTCCAGCGCAATGTCATCGCGGAGCGCATCCTCGGTCAGCCGCGCGACCCCGAACCGGGCTCCTGACGTCATGCGCCTCGCGTCTGACGAGCACCTGACGGAATTCCGCCGCGAGTTTGAGGCGTGGCTGGACGAGCACCTGCCCTCGGCCGAGGCGGCGCGCGGCGAGGTGCGCCGGAGCTCGTCGCATCTGCCCGAGTGGGCGAAGACCTTCCAGCGCGAACTGTTCGAAGCGGGCTATCTCGTGCCGGGCTGGCCACCGGAGCTCGGAGGTCGCAACGCGACACCCGAGGAGCAGATGGCGTACTTCGAGGTGATCGCGGTCCGGCAGGTGCCGCGGTCGCTCAACCCGCAGGGCCTTTCCATCTGCGCCGCCTCCATCGTCGAGTTCGGGACCGACGAACAGAAGGAGCGCTACGTCGTCCCGACGCTCAAGGGCGAGATCACGTGGTGCCTCGGCATGAGTGAGCCCAACGCCGGCAGCGACCTGGCGTCACTTGCCACCAAGGCGGAGCGCCACGACGACGTGTTCGTGGTGAACGGCCAGAAGGTGTGGACGTCGGGCGCCCACGAGGCCGACTTCTGCATGTGCTTCGTGCGCACCGATCCGGATGCACCGAAGCACCGGGGCATCAGCGTGCTGATCATCGACATGCGCACGCCGGGCATCATCTGCCGGCCCCTGCCGGAACTGACGAACCCCGACCACGCCGACTTCAACGAGGTGTTCTTCACCGACGTCGAAGTGCCCCAGGAGAACCTGCTGGGAGAGTTCAACCACGGGTGGCGGGTCAGTCAGGGGTCGCTGAGCCACGAGCGGGGGATGCTCTGGATCATGAACGTGGCAAAGATGGAGCGCACGCTGCGCGGCCTCGTGCGCCTGTCCCGGCGTCCCGACGGAAACGGAGGGACCCTCGGCGACGACCCGCGGCTCGCCGAGGCGATCGGGAAGCTCGTCACGGACACAGTCGCCATGCGGTGCCTCGGGTACCGGGGGTTCGCCAAGGCGTCTCGCGGCGAGATGGCGCCTGAGCACATGGTGCTGAAGCTTTTCTCGAGCGAGGCCGAGCAGCGCGCCTGCCTGCTCGGCCGCGAGGCACTGGGTCTCGATGGTCTCGATCTCGACGGCCCCGGGCCCAACCGTTTCACCGAATGGGACCTCGCTCACTTCGATCCCGGCACGGAGTTCCAGATGGCGTTGGGTGCCTTCTATGACGGCGCGTGGGCGGTCCAGTACCTGCGCTCGTTCTCGGGCACCATCGCGGGAGGAACCTCCGAGATCCAGCGCAACATCGTGGCCGAGCGCGTCCTGGGCCTGCCCCGGGGCTGAGGCCCAGTCGCTGCTCGCGAGCGGCGCCGGAGTCCGCCGCGCCACTGACAGGCCCAGAGTTGTGCACACGTTGACAGAGCGTTGACGGACCGCCGTCAACGCGGTGCGCGGCGCACGCGAGCACGAGCACGTGGTTGCGAGGCCGTCACGATACCGTTGCGGCTCCGCCGGGCACATGGGGTCTCTGCACCCGATCACCCCCGTTCGACCAGGAGCCCTGCCTGACATCGTGCTCGCCTGCGGGCGCCGGTGCCGATCGCTCGTGGTTGCGGGCGAGCGCGAACGGTTGAAACAACCGATGGACAACAACAGCCCGCGTGTGCGCGCACCCCGTCGACCAGCGCACGCGCGCGGCAATTAGTCCAATAGTCCCATTCAATTTGTGCTCAGCCTTCCCCATACTGGCCGATCTAAAGAGGAGTCAAGAGGGGGAAAGACAACGTGCATGCCAATGCCCGTCGTCGAATCGCGACACTTCTGCTGGCGGTCGGCGCACTCATCATGAGCTTCATAGGGGCGGGACTCTCGAGCGGGCCGGCGGCGGCCACCGGGATCCTGCCTCCGGCGAACCCGTCGGCGAACATCCAGCCCGACAGCGCCGATTGGCTGACGGCCATCAACAACGGCCGCGCACATGAGGGCGTGGGCCCGATGGACGTCTCGGAGGCGACGCTCGGGGCACTGCCGGTGAACCAGCAGGTCTTCACGGTCATCAACGACGAGCGCGTCGACCGCGGCCTGCCGCCCATCGACTACCTCACGACGCAGCTCGACTCCTACGCGCAGGGCGGTGCCAACGCGGGCACCGATCCCTCGTTCCCCTCCGATGTGACCGGTGGCGCGCCCATCACCTACGGCGGCTCCATCTGGGCGGGCGGCCTGACCTCGGTGCTCGAAGCCGACTACTACTGGATGTACGACGACGGCTGGAGCGGCGCGTCGACCACCAACGACGCCTGCACGTCCTCGGGCTCACCGGAGTGCTGGGGACACCGTGACATCATCTTGCACTCGTCCCCGAGCTGCCCCTCGGGCGCACCGATCCTCTCCATGGGAGCCGCCTCCTCACAGAGTGGGTACGCGGGCGGATCGATCGCCGCCATTGTGGTGAGCTCGTGCTCGGCCCCCACCGACGTCATCGCGTCGTGGGGCCAGGTGGCGGCAACGATCCAATCGAGCTCGAGGACCGTCGGCATCGCGCCCTTGAACAACGGAACCGGATACTGGGAGGTCGAGGCGAACGGAACCGTGGCCGCCTTCGGCTCCGCGCAGAACTTCGGCTCACTGTCCGGCCCGCTCAACTCGCCGATCGTCGGCATGGCGTCGGCGCCGAACGGCGGCGGGTACTGGCTCGTGGCCTCCGACGGCGGCATCTTCAGCTTCGGTGACGCCGGTTTCTACGGCTCGACGGGCTCGCTGAAACTGAACAAGCCGGTCGTCGGCATGACGCCGACCCACGACGGCAAGGGGTACTGGCTCGTGGCCTCCGACGGTGGCATCTTCAGCTTCGGTGACGCCGGCTTCTACGGCTCCATGGGCGGTCACGTGCTGAACCAGCCGATCGTCGGCATCGCCTCGGACCCGGCGACCGGCGGCTACTGGGAGGTCGCGGCCGACGGCGGCGTCTTCAGCTACGACGCACCGTTCTTCGGCAGCACCGGCAGCCTCACGCTGAACAAGCCAATCGTGGGTATGGAGTCCTCGCCCAACGGCCAGGGCTACCGGTTCGTGGCTTCCGACGGTGGCATCTTCACCTTCGGCCAGGCTCCCTTCGACGGATCGACGGGCGACCTGACGCTCGTGGCACCGGTCGTGGGCATGGCGGCGGAGAACGCGACGAACGGCTACTGGCTGGCCGCGGCCGACGGGGGCATCTTCACCTTCGGCGGCGCCTCTTACATGGGTCGCCTGGTCAGCTCCGCCGGCTAGCACCGACGCGAGCGGTCGTGGCGGCGGCCGGTTCAGACGACGCCGCGGGCGCTCAGATCGGCGAGTTCGGCTTCGCTGATCCCCACCAGCCCGCACCACACCTCGTGGTTGTGCTCGCCCAGGCGTGGCGCGCCGGAGGGGACGGGGCTCGGGTGCCTGGCCAGACGCGGGAACGGTGCCTGCTGGCGCACCGGCCCGATGACGGGGTCCTCGACTGAGACCAGGTCACCCCGTTCCGTCATATGGGGGTCGGCGAAGATGTCGGCCGCGCTATAGGCGGTGCCGACGGGCACGTCGTGCTCGACGCAGCGGGCGGTGATCTCCGTGGCGGTCAGGCTCGACGTCCACTCCGCCACCAGGCCGTTGATCTCGTCGCCGTGCGCGCCGCGCTGGGCCAGGTTGGCGAAGCGCGGGTCGTCGGTCAGCTCCGGCCGTCCCATCGCCGCGCACAGCCGAGCGAAGTTGGCGTCCGATCCCGCCACGACGCAGATGAAGAGGCCGTCCGCCGTGGGGTAGTTGTCGAGCGGGGCCGAGTGCGAGAGCCGGTTGCCCTCGCGCTGACGGACGATGCCGAGCTTGTCGTAGCCGGCCAGCGTCCATTCCAAGATGCGCAGTATGGACGCGTAGAGCGGCGCGTCGATGACCTCGCCGCCGGGTTCGCCGGACTCCTCCCCGGCGCCGGACCCGGCTGCGCCGGCGCCCCGCCCGATGTCGCGCCCGTAGAGCGCGGACACGGCGGCGAAAGCCGCGAAGACGCCGGTCAGGTAGTCCGAGACCGTGACCCCGGGCCGCACGGGCGGGCGATCGGGCTCGCCCGTCAGGTGCAGCAACCCGCCGAAGGCGATGCCCAGGCGGTCGAGGCCCGGCCTCGGCGCGTAGGGGCCGGTCTGCCCGAAGACGCTGATGCGGACGTAGACGAGGTCGTCGTCCAGGTCCTCGGGCCCGAGGCCCCAGCGCTCCATGGTGCCGGGCCGGAAGTTCTCGCACAGCACGTCCGCGCTCGCCATCAGCTTCTTGAAGAGCTCCTTGCCCTCGGGCTGGCGCAGGTCGCAGGTGACGCCGCGCCGCCCGCGCCCCTCCACGGCCCACGACAGCGAGTAGCCGGGCCCGTCGTCGACGGGGACGAAGGGGCCCATGGTGCGCATGAAGTCGCCGGCACCCGGCAGCTCGACCTTGATCACGTCGGCACCCAGCTCGCCGAGGAGACCGGCGCAGAAGGGGGCCGAGATGCGCGTGCCGACGTCGACGACGCGGATGCCTTCGAGAGGGCCCCGTTTCTTCTCGCTCATGCCTTCGGCTTCGCCTGGCCCGCGTCCATCTCTGCCTTGACCTCCTTCATGGAGCCCTTGGCCTTGCGCGCTGCCAGCGCGTCGAGCGCGGTGGCGGTGTTGTGGACCCAGTGGTGCGCCATGAAGTGGTATTTCAGCGCGTCGCGCTTGCCCATCAGCGTGCCGGTCTGGTTCAACGTGTCCTTGACCGTCTGTGCCGTCACGGCGGGGACCAGCGCGATCCGATCGGCGAGCTCGCGTGTCCGCTCCGCCAACTCGGCCCGCGGCACGACGCGGTTGACGAGCCCGAGGCGCCAGGCCTCCTGCGCGTCGATGGTCTCGCCGGTGAGGAGGAACTCCTTGGCCTTGCGGATCCCGAGCTCCCAGGGCTCGACGAGCAGCTCGACGCCGGCGCCGGTGAGCCGGAGCACCGGGTTCGAAAACACGGCGTCGTCGGCGGCGACGATCAGGTCACACATGGCGGCAAGCATCAGGCCCGCGGCGACGCAACTGCCCTGCACGGCCGCAATGGTGGGCTTGCGGAAGTCGTGGATCCGCATGCAGCGGTCGAAGTACATCGTCTTCTCGTGCTGGAACTTGCCCTCTGGAGTCTCACGCATGGCCACCCAGGGGTCCGCCCCCTCGCCGCTGACGATGGCCTTGAGGTCGTGGCCCGAGGAGAAGTGCTTGCCGGCACCGGCGAGGACCACGACGCGCACGTCGTCGTCCGCGTCGGCCAGATCGAGCGCGGCGTCGATCTCGTCGATGAGCCGGGAGTCCTGCGCGTTCGCCAGCTCGGGACGGTTCATGGTGATCGTCGCCACCGCGCCGTCCTGCTCGTAGGTGATCGCCTCGAAGTGTTCTGCCATGTCACCGAACCTCTCTGTGCCACCCATCCTGCCGTGCCGCCGGGCGCGGGCGAACGCTCACCCGCGCGGGAGGCCGAGCACCCGCTCGCCGACGAGCGTGCGCTGGATCTCGTTGGTGCCGGCGAAGATGGACGACGCCTGGTAATAGAGCCACGATCGCTGCCAGGCCCCGTTGGCGGGGTTCCCGGGCGCACCCTCCCACAGCGGTGAGGCCGGGCCGAGGACGTCGAGGGCCGTCGCGTGCAGCCGCTTGGACATCTCGCTCCAGTAGAGCTTGAGCGCGCTGCCCTCGGGCCCCGGCGCCTCACCCTTGGACAGGCGGGTGAGCGAGCGCCAGTTGTGCAGCTGGAAGAGCCGGACCTCGGTGGCGGCCTGGGCCAGCTGCTGTCGGAGGCGCCAGTCGTCGAAGCTCCCGTTGTCGTTGGCCAGGCGCAGGAGCTCCTCGATGAGCTGGGAGTGGATCACCAGTTGGCGCGGGTTGATGCCGCGCTCGTGCGCGAGGGTGGACCCCGCCACCGTCCATCCCTCGCCCTCGGTGCCCACCCGACGCTCGTCGGGCACGAAGACGTCGTCGAGCTCGACCTCGTTGAACTCGGCCTCGCCCGTCGACTGCACGAGCGGGTGCACGCCGACGCCGTCGGCGTGCATGTCGATGATCAGCGCCGTGATGCCCTGCTGGCGCTTGGGCGCGTTCGGGTCGCTGCGGGTGAGGCAGAGGCCCCAGTCCGCGAACTGGGCGTAGGAGGTCCAGACCTTGCGCCCGCTCACGCGATAGCCACCGTCGACGGGGACGGCATGGGTGGTGAGCGACGCCAGGTCGCTGCCGGCGTCGGGCTCGCTGAAGAGCTGGCACCACAACTCGTCCGCGGAGAGGATCCGGGGCAAGAAGCGGTCCTTCTGCTCGGCCGTCCCGTGCGCCAACACTGTGGGGCCGACCAGGTTGATCCCGATTCGGCCGACCAGTTCGGGCGCGCGCGCCCGGGCCAGCTCCTCGATCACGACGTAGTTCTCGAGCGCACCCAGGCCCCGGCCGCCGTACTCCTCGGGCCAGGTCACCCCCACCCAGCCGTCGGCGGCCAGGTCGGCCTGCCAGCGTCGCCCGAACGCGACCGTCTCGGCGAGGTCGTCGAAGCGAGGCGGGAGTCCGACGCCGTAGGGCCAGGGCAGGTGTTCCATCAACCAGGCGCGGAACGCGTCCCGCAGCGCCTCCTGCTCGGGAGTGGTGCGCAGATCCATCCGCCGCAGCATGGCACAGGCGCCCACAATGGATGACTCCCGTGTCAGGGATGACCGTAGACTGCGCCGCCGTGGACTTCGACCTCTCGACCGATCAGCAGGCCCTTCGCGAGGCCGCCGCCACACTCCTCGACAACGTGGCGGGGCACGACGCACTGCGGGCGCGGGTGGGGACGGGTGCGGTCGTCGGCACACTGCCCGGAGCCGGCGGTGCGGACGGCGCGGCATCGACAGTCGCCGACGCGCCGAGTGGGTACGACACCGGCGCGTGGTCGGCGATGGCCGACCAAGGATGGCTCGCCATCGAGGTGCCCGAGGACGAGGGCGGCCTGGGCCTCGGGACGGTCGAGCTCGCCGTGCTGTGCGAGGAGATCGGCCGGCGCCTGGTGGCTGCACCATTCCTCCCGTCGGTGGTGGCGCTCGGCGCGCTGAGCACGCCCGAGGCGCGCGGCGAGGCCGGCACCAAGGACTGGCGCGAGGCCCTCGCCGAGGGCAGCGTCGTCGGCTGCGTTGCGTGTTCGAGCGGTGACGCCGTCACCGTGTCGGAGGGCGCCGGCGGGGAGGTGCGTCTCGACGGCACGACCGCGCCCACGGTCTTCGCGCCCTCAGCCGACGTCGCCGTCGTGGTGACCGACGACGCCACCTACGGGGTCGATCTGCGCAGTGAGGGAAATCCCGCCCCCGTGCCGGCCATGGACCGCACGAGGGAGCTCGGCATCTTGACCTTCGAGGCGACGCCGGCACTCCGCCTGGGCGGCGAGGAGGACGTCCGGCTGGTGCTGGACCGGGCGGCCACGCTGTCTTCGGCCGAGATGCTCGGGGCAGCGGACCGCGTGCTGGCCATGTCGGTCGAGTACGCCAAGGACCGCGTCCAGTTCGGCAAGCCCATCGGCTCGTTCCAGGCGGTCAAGCACATGCTGGCCGACGCCCTAGTCGACGTCGAGGGCATGCGCTCGACGTCGTACTACGCCGCCTGGTGCGCGGCGGCCGACGACAGCGAGCGCTCGCTGGCGGCCAGCATGGCCAAGGCCTGGTGCTCGGACGCGTCCAGGCGGGTCATGGGTGTCGGCCTGCAGGTCCACGGCGGCATCGGTTTCACCTGGGAGCACGACATGCATCTCTTCGTGAAGCGGGCGCAGCTCGACCAGGTGAGCTATGGCGACGCCTCATTCCACCGCGACCGGATCGCCACCATGTTGCGCGCCCGTCTCGACGCTGGTCAGCCCCTGTCCTGATTCTGTCTGGATTGAGCCGCCGCACGTCCGGACTCGGCGCGACCGAGGGGATCAGGACTGCAGGTGTCGTGTCTGTGTGCCGTTGATCGCGATCATGACCAGCGCCTCGCCTTCGGTGCCGTACGCAGCCGCGGTCCCGTTGGCGAGCTTCTGGGCCGGCACGTCAATGGTGAGCCGGATCCCCACGAGGTAACCGGCACGCACGCTGGCGCGCTCGTGCACTGAGCCCTGCACCGTGGCCGGACGCGGTTGGCAGGTCGTCGAACCGACGTCCGGCACGCGTGCCGAGAAGTCGGCGAGGCTCTCCGTGCGCGCATAGGCGCTCCCGTTGGGCGTCCACGGCGTGCTTCCACCGACGATGGCCGTATACGAGCTGAGCGTGCACGTGATCGCCACCGGGTTGAGGCTGCCGAGCAGCCTCGTCGTGTTCGTCGAGTTCGTCGAGACTTGGTAGACCGCCATGTGCTGCGGCGGGGCATAGCGGATCTGGCGCACCTGGCTGACCGCGCCGCTGCCCGAACCGGCGGAGACGGACGCGACCAGATCCATGGTGAAGGACGTCGATCCCGTCGGCGAGCCGAACGTCTTGGTCGACCCGTTCTGCACACTCAACGTGGCGCCGCTCGGTGCCGACGAGGCGCCGAGCACGGCGAACACGAGGGCCAGGACGACGAGGACGGCAAGCAGCACCAGTGGTACGAGGTTGCGGCGGGGCATCGGCCAACGCTACTGCGGGCTCCGATGCAGCCGGGTCTCTCAGTTACCCGCGTGTGATGGCGCGCCGCCGCAACTCGGCCCGGTCGGCCTTGCCCGAACCGAGGAGTGGCAACCGGTCGAGGGGGATGACCTTCTCGGGCGTCTTGAACTTGGCGATGCCACGGCTGGCGAACCAGCGGCGGCACTCCTCGAGGTCGAACGCTGCCGTGGTCTCCACGAAGGCGGCCACGCGCTCACCCATGAGCGAGTCGGGATAGCCGACCGCAACTGCGTGATGGACGTCGGGGTGTGCTTCCAACGCGGCTTCCACCTCCGAGGCCGAGATGTTCTCGCCGCCGCGGATGATCACGTCCTTCAGCCGCCCGACGATGCGGAGCCATCCCTCGGAGTCCACGGTCGCCAGGTCCCCGGTGCGGAACCAGCCGCCCCGTGCGATGACCGCGGCCGTCTGGGCGCGGTCGGCGTATCCCGCGAACATCTCGGGCCCGCGGACCCAGAGCTCGCCCGGGCTTCCCGTCGGCAGGCGCGCCCCGCTGGCCGGGTCCGCGATGCACAGTTCCACGTCTCCGACCGCGCGGCCGTCGGTGTCGCGGGCCATGTCGAAGGGGTCGTCGTTGGTGCTCGTCGTGACCGTGGGCGCCTCCGTCGACCCGTAGGTGCGCTTGACCCGGCAGTCGAAGGCCCGGGCCGTGTCCTCAATGAAGGCGGGTGTGACGGAGGCGCCGCCGCTCGACACGAGCCGAATCGACGACACGTCCGCGCTCGCGCCCTCCGCCATGGCGCGCGCCATCGCGATGAAGAAGGTCGGTGGGCCCGCCATGAACGAGATGTGCTCGCGGGCGACGAGGCCCAGTGCCTCCTCGGGGTCGAAGCGGCGGACGAGCACCGAGCGCAGGCCGGCCGCACCGGGCACCAGGACGCCGTTGAGCAGCCCCGAGATGTGGGCCATCGGTGCCGGCATGAGCACGGCGTCGGACGGGCCCAGTCCGTGCACGTTCGCCATGAGTGTCGCCTTCCAGCTGAGCCCACGATGCGTGTGCAGCACGGCCTTGGGGATCCCGGTCGATCCGGACGTGAACAAGACGACCGCGACGTCCGCGGGCTGTGTGGCAGCACTGCCGGGGCCGACCGGCGGGCCGCCCAATGCCTCGGCGAGCGCGGCGGGGCCCGAGACCGCGTCTGGTGGCACCTCGACGACGAGCGCAGGATCGACCTGCGCCAGCGCGCCCTCCACCTCGGCCGCGCCGAAGGAATGGAGCAGCGGGGCGGCCACGGCGCCGATGCGCCAGCAGGCCCGGGTGAGGACGGCGGCGGCCAGGCTGTTGGGGACCTGCCAGGCGACGGCCGCGCCCCGGTGCACGCCCTTCGACCGCAGGCCCCCGGCGACCGCGGCCACCAAGGACTCCACCTCGGCGGGGGAGAGGCGTGTGTCGCCGTCGACCACCTCGCCCCCGTTGGCCGTGATCAGTGCGTCGAGCACGGGGACGTCCCACGGGCCGCCCGGCCGCCGGTACCTGCGAGCCTGGCTGGGCACCCATGTGGGCCGGAGGCGCATCGTCACGGCAGGGCACCCTATCGGCCGCCCACTAACGTGACGCCGATGTCAGGTTCGCCAACGGCGCCCGCATGGACCTCGCGCTGAGGAAAGAGGACGAGGAGTTCGCCTCCTCGTTCCGCGCCTGGCTGGCCGACCATCCCCACGAACCGCCCGCGTTCGTCGACCTGGCCGACGAGGTGGCGTGGGGCCGCCAGTGGCAGGCGAGCCTTGCCGCGGACAGATGGGTCGGCGTCCACTGGCCGAGCGCGTACGGCGGGCGCAGCGCGACGCCGGTCCAAGTCGCCCTCTACCAGAGCGAGTACGCCCGCTCGCAGGCGCCCCAGCCGGTGAACCGCGTCGGCATCAACCTGGTCGGGCCGACGCTGCTCGCCCACGGCACCGAAGACCAACGTCTCCGCTACATGCCGCCCATCCTCTCGGCCGAGGAGATCTGGTGCCAGCTCTTCAGCGAGCCCGACGCGGGAAGCGACCTGGCCTCGTTGACGACGCGCGGGACGCCGGTCGACGGCGGGTTCCTCGTCACCGGGCGCAAGGTGTGGACGTCCTACGCCCAGTTCGCCACCTGGGGTCTCTGCCTGGCCCGCACCGATCCCGAGGCAGCGCGTCCCCAACAGGGCATCACCGCGTTGATCGTCGACATGGCCGACCCCGGGGTCGAGGTGCGGCCGTTGGTGCAGATGACCGGCGACGCGGAGTTCAACGAGGTGTTCCTGACCGACGTCTTCGTCCCGGGCGAGCATGTCATCGGGGTGGAGGGGCATGGCTGGACCGTCGCCGGCTCCACGCTGGCCCACGAGCGCGGCACGAACTTCCCGTTCAAGGAACAGGTGGTGCACGAGATGTACCTCGCCCGCCTCTACGAAGAGGCGCGGGCCAACGGCGCGCTGGACGACCCTCTGGTCGCCGACGCCCTCGCGCACGCCTACGTCGACCTCAACGTCCTGCGCCTGCACAACCTGCGCACGCTGACGCGCCTCGGGCGCGGTGAGGAACCGGGTCCTGAGTCCAGCTGGATCAAGCTCACCTGGACCGCCATGACACAGGGGATGTCCGACGCCGCCCTCTTGGTCGCCGGGCGCGATCTCCGCTCGGCCGAGGCCGGGCCGTGGGCCCGGCAGTGGCTGTGGAGCAAGGCCGCCAGCATCGCGGGAGGGACGTCACAGGTCCAGCGGGACATCATCGCCGGGAGGATCCTCGGGCTGCCGCGCTGAGGCTCGCGACTCAGGGCTGCACCGGGCTGCACCGGGCTGCACCGGGCGCGACTGCTCCCAGTGATCGCCTCATGCGGCGGGTGAGGGATCGGCCGTACCCGGCGCCACGGCCTGCGGCGCCTCGGAGCCGGCCAGGAGCGCGATGCCGACGATCGCGACAAGGAGGCCCACGACTGTGGACCCAGTGTGCGAGCTCCCGCTCTTGGACAGCGTCTCTCCGTACACTCCGATGCCGAGGAGAACGCTGGAGAACAGGGTCACCGAGTTGCTCGACGCCATCGCGGGGGCCAGGACGCCAGTCTTGAGGGACGTTTGCTGCAAGGCGAAGCCGATCACCGCCGAGATGATCAGCACGTAGATCGACCAGGTGCTCAGCAACGCCAGGATGCCGCCGCCGATCTCGGTGACGAAGGTCTTGGTGACTGCGGCCTGCAGGCCGTAGGCGAGGCCGGCGGCCGCCCCGAAGGTCAGTGCCTTGGACGCGCCGGTGAAGCGCCGTCCTACGCCGAAGAGAATCAGGATCAGGGAGCCCGTGATCAAGCAGGCGGCCCACCACGCCGTCGCGCTCGGATGCGGCGTGCCGCCCTGCGGTTGTCCGGCCGACACGAAGAACACGATCCCGACGAGCGTGAGACATGCCCCGGTCACCTCGCGGCGCCCAACGTGTTGATTGGTGAGAAGCATCCCGAGCGGGAGCGCGATCACCAGGCTGAGCGCGGTGAGTGACTGCACGACCACCAGTGAGGCCCGGTCGAGTGCCATCGCCTGGACCACCCATCCCGAGGACTGGCACACCGTCCCGGCCAACCAGACGGGGCGGTGCAGGATCTCGAGCAAGAATCGCGGGTCACCTTCGGCTGCCGCGGTCGCGAGGGCGCCTTTTTGCTGCAGCACCGTCCCGAACGCGAACAGGAACGCCGCGAGGACGGCCAAGGCCTCACCCACGTCCGCCAGAATACTGAGGCATCACCGCTTCGGGGTGTGAGCAGCGTAAATTGTCCTATGCGCGGAAAGGAGCTGCTCGCCCGTCGAGCCGCGAGCAACCTCGCCGCGGTGAAGATGGATCTCACCGCGGCGAGCGCAGACGGCGACGCGGAGCGCGTGAGGCTGTTGGAGACGCTGATCTCCTGCGGTGGGCACATCCTCCTCTACCGGCCCCAGCTGCAGCATTATGCCGTGCTGTTCGGTGACATCGAATCAGCCCAGCACGTGGCCGTCATCGTCCCGGGGGTGGGGGACGGCACCAACCTGTGCGACGACTGGATCCCCGACGCGCTGAACCTCTTTGACGCGTCGCCCTCCACGGCCGTTGTCCTGTGGAAGGGCTACGACAATCCGGTGGATGTCGCGGCGGCGGCGGCCGGAACGATCGAGTGCAACGAAGATCTGCTCACCGCGGGAGGTGATCTGACTTCATTCGTGGACTCACTTGATCTCGAGCCCGAGCAGTCGCTGACGATCGTGGCCCACAGCTTCGGATCGACCGTCACAGGAGCCGCCCTGGCCGACTGCGGGCTCGAGGTGACCGATGTCGTCGTGGCGGGGAGCCCGGGGATGACCGTCGACGAGCTGCGCCAGCTCCACGTCGAGCAGTCGCATTTCTTCTCCGAGCAGGCGCCCGGCGACGTCGTCGCGGAACTCGGGATCTTCGGTGCCACGCCGAGCTCGCCGACGTTCGGCGGGACACGCATGGACACCGACGCCGAGGGTCGGCGGCAAGAGTCCGCGCACTCGAGCTACTTCGAGCCGGACTCGGAGGCACTCGAGAACATCGCCCTTGTGGTCACGGGCGACTACGAGGAGGTCATCCGCCATCGGCCGTCCTTCCCCGAGGTCGCGGGCGGCCTGGTGACTTGGTTCTTGCGCATGCCGGCCGTGCCCGTGAGGATGGCCGGGCGGCGCTACCGCGGGCCCGGGTTCCGGATCCTGACCAACTGGTGCAGGCTCGTCGACGTGAGTGCCAGCGAGACGGGCAACCTGGTCTGTGAGTTGCTCGACGAGAAAGAGCGAGCCCTGCTGTGGTTCGCGCTTCATGTCGGTGCGCTGCCAGACGGCTGGGCCAGCTCACCACCGGAACCACCGGAACCACCGGAACCACCGGGCGACCCGGCCTGAGGCACCCACCCCGGCCCGAGTCCGCTCTGAACCTGACGGCAATGTCAGCGATTGGGTGCGGGCGAGGCTACGTTGTCCCGATGCCCATCTGGCTGACCGACCGGGAATACGCGACCCTCCGGGCCGCGTGCGCGCAGATGATCCCATCGGGCGAGGACCATCCGGGTGCCGAGGATGCCGGCGTCGTCGACTACATCGACGGGTTCCTCGGCGCCTTCAGCTTCGACCCGCCACGGATCTGGGCCGGAGGGCCCACCTCGGGTCGCAAGGGCGGCGAAGCGGGGTTCAGCCGGTTCCACCGGCTGTCCCGCCTGGACGAGCTGGCCTGGCGGATGCGCATCGAAGGGTCACAAGGGATCCCCGAGCGCGAATTCAACGGGCCGGTGATCGGCCTCCAGCAGCGCTACCGGGAAGGGTTGGCCGCCCTCGGCGAGGACTTCCCCCAGGCCGACGGGAAGGAGCAGCGCCGCCGGCTCCGAGCCGACGAGTCCTTCTGCGACCTGTTGTGGGAACACTGTTGCCAAGGCATGTACGGAGCGCCCGAGTACGGCGGGAACCGCGACTGCGTCGGCTGGACCTACATCGACTACGAGGGTGACGTGCAGCCCCGGGGCTACAGCGACGCGGAGGTCTCCCAGCCATGAGCGACATGACGCCCGACGCCATCATCATCGGGTCGGGTCCCGGCGGCGCCACGGCGGCCGAGGTGCTGACCCGAGCCGGCTGGTCGGTGGTGATCATGGAGAAGGGGCGCAACCACCTGCTC
Organism: uncultured Acidimicrobiaceae bacterium; assembly: GCA_963744935.1. Classification (GTDB taxonomy): domain Bacteria; phylum Actinomycetota; class Acidimicrobiia; order Acidimicrobiales; family RAAP-2; genus Bog-473. The sequence goes on along the minus strand of CAVUVM010000006.1, from coordinate 157,531 downwards.
GACCCCGACGACCTCACCAAGCCCGCGGGTGACTACTCCAACGACGAGATCAAGTTCGTCAGTCGCTATTTCCTCGGGCCAGACCCGCTGATCGAGCCGCGGGCGTTCCGCGTCTCGGCGGACGAGGGTGAGCACACCCACGTCGGCGAGGTCAACTCCATCCCGACCACGGTGGGGGGTGGTGGCACCCACGCCGACGGCAAGGTGCCCCGCTTTCGCGAGGAGGACTTCCGGCTCCTCTCGACCTACGGCCCCCAAGAGGATGCGGCCGTCGACGACTGGCCCATCGACTACGACGAGATGGAGCCGTACTACGCAGAGGTCGAGCGGGCGATCGGCGTCTCCGGGCGGGAGGGTGCGAACCCGTTCGCGGCCTGGCGTTCGGGGCCCTACCCGATGCCGCCCGGCGCGCCGATGTACGGCGCGCTCCTGTCATCAGAGGCGGCAACGAGGATCGGCCTGCATCCCTACGAGGCCCCGACGGCTGCCAACAGCATCGCCTACGACGGGCGGCCCGCCTGCAACAACTGCGGGTACTGCGCCTTCTTCGGCTGCCCGATCCACGCCAAGGGCGATCCCGTCGCGCTGTTGACCAGGGCCATGGCCACCGGCAAGGCGGAGCTGATGGCCGAGACCTATGTCAGCCGCATCATCACCGACGGCCGCAAGGCCACCGGCGTCGAGTACATGGACGCCGCGGGCGCCATGCACACGATGGACGCCAACCTGGTGATCGTGGCGGGTGGTGCCATCGAGACGCCCCGCATCCTGCTGCTCTCGGGGATCGAGCACCCCTTCATCGGCCGCCACCTCATGGTGCACTTCCAGACCATCGTGGTCGGGCACTTCGCGAACCTGCGCCTGCACCCGCACAAGGGGCGCGCCGTCACCCACGTGCACGACGACGCGATGGTGCAGGACGAGGCGTCGCGCCGGGCGGCGGTGCATGCGGGGTTGCCGTGGTTCCGCGGCGGGTTGGTGGAGCACAGCGGAGGTGGCTTCCCCATCATGGAGGCGCGTCACTCGCCCTGGGGCGGCCTCCACGCCCAGGTCATGCGCGACTCGAACCTACGCGAGCGGATGTGGGCGTTCATCATGCAAGGTGAGGACCTGGCCTACGCCACCAACACGGTCGACCTGAGCCCGTCCATCCGCGACGCCCGGGGCTACCCGGTGGCGCGGGTCACCTACAGCCCCGGCCGTCACGAGCTGGCGGCGTCGAAGTACCACGGCAAGATCCTCCAGTCGGTGCTCGAGGAAATGGGCGCCGAGTGGGTCCTGCACACCTCCTCACCGGGCGTCTCCTACCACGGCATCGGCTCCACACCGGTTCCCGAGAGCCGTCATGTCATCGGCACGGCGCGCATGGGCGACAACCCCGAGACATCAGTCGTCGACCGGTGGGGTCGGGTGCACTCGCTCGACAACGTCGTGATCGCGGACTCGTCGGTCTTCGTGACCGCGACCGGCTACGGCCCGACGCTGACGCTGGTCGCGCTGGCCTCGCGGGCGGCGCATCACTTGGCGGGGACGAAGCCCACGTAGTTCAAAGCGAGTCGACGGCTACCGCAGACACTGCAGCTCGGCATTGGTCGACGCGAGGTCGAAGGCCGATCGGTCGAACGTTGTACCCGTCCGCTCGAGATAGCTGGCGCGTTCGGGATGCTCGGGGTCCACGGCGCTTCGAGGAACGCCCGATAGCCATCGGGGCCACCAACATCGTCAGGAGGGCAGGCATATGCTCCCCCGGTGCACACGGCGAACGTGAGCGAGTGATCGGTTGTGCCGATCGAGCGGACCTCGACCGTGTGCTCCCAGCCGTCACCGAAGTCGTACTCGAATATGAACTGGCGTTCGTCTCCGATGGCTTCAATCAGGGTCACGGTGGCTTCGTCGATTTCGTCGTCCGCCCAATCATCGGCGTGCATCCCGAAGCGGGCGTCGCCGATCAAGAACTGGTGGAGATGGGAATTGTTCCAACCCATCGCCGCCAGCAGGATGTCGGCGATCCACGAGAGTTGGTCCGTGCCCGGAACCAACAGATCACGCCACACGGCGGGCTCGACGCCTTCGAGCCGCACACTGATCTCGCAAACCTGTGAGTGCCCAGTTCGCTTCTGATCGCCTCTGGGCGTGTGCGAAGGCTAGACCCCATGCACTCTCGGCTCGCCCGGTCCGGGAGGACGCGGGCGCCGGAGTTCTTAGGAGGTCAGTCCTCTCGTGAGCAACATGGTGCCGGCGATCGGGCCACCACCATTGGCCACGGCGGCCACCTCGGGCGCCCGTCCGCCGGGCCGCACGATCTGGCGCTCGCCACCTTCGCCTCGCAGCTGCACGCAGGCCTCGTGGATGAGGCTGAAGCCGTGCAGGCGGCCGCCCGAGAGCTGGCCGCCGTTGGTGTTGAGCGGCAGGAGCCCGTCGCGGGCGATGTTCGCCCCGCCCTCAATGAAGGGCCCGCTCTCGCCCCGTCCGCAGAACCCGAGCGCCTCGAGCCAGACCACGGTCAAGATGGAGAAGCCGTCGTAGAGCTGCGCGGTGTCGACGTCGGCCGGGGTCAGCTCGGTGCGCTCCCACATGGACGCGGCGGCGTCGCGCGCGGCCATCGTGGTCATGTCGTCGAACTGGTCCCAGCTCGGTCGTCCCCGCAGCGCGCTACCGAGGGCATTGATCTGGACGGCAGGGTGATCGATGTCGGATGCGAAGTCGCGGTGCGAAACGATCACCACCGTCGACCCGTCGCATGGCGCGTCGCAGTCGAAGAGGCACAGCGGTGTGGTGATCATGCGCGCCGCGAGATAGTCCTCCATCGACATCGGGTCGGTGTAGATCGCCTTGGGGTTCAGCGCCGCGTTGGCCCGGTTGTTGATGGGGATGGCGCCGAGCTGCTCGCGGGTGAGGCCGAATTCGTACATGCGGCGCTGGGCCACCAGGGCGAGCCAGTTGGCCGCGGAGACGGCGCCGTAGGGGATGGACCACTGCATGAAACCGCCGAAGCGGGGCACGCTGCCACCCCCGCCACCACCGCCGATGCCCTGGCGCCCGCCGGTGCCCTGGGCCGAGCCCTCGGTCACGGTCCGGTAGACCAGGACGTGGCGGGCCAGCCCGGCCGCGACCGCCAGCGCGGCCGTGTGCACGGCCCGCATCTGAGCGGCTCCCTCGCCCCCGCCGTCGTGCCAGTTGAGCGACAGGCCCATGGCGTCTTGCACCTCGGGCGACGACGGCCCGGCGAAGCCTGCCGTGCCCGCCCCCATGCCCGGATACGTCGAGAGGCCGTCGATGTCGTCGCGGGTGAGGCCGGCGTCCGCGATCGCCACCTCCGCCGCCTCGACGGTCAGGTCGAGGTCGGAGCGCCCGAGCCGGCGCCCGACGTCGGACTGACCGATGCCCGAGATGATCGCCCGGCGCTCCAGGGGCTCTTCGCCGGGTCGTAGCGGGCTCACGAGTCCTCCGCCGGGGTGAAGAGGGGGACCCAGACGTCCTCGACCTGTTCGAACACGACACGCACCGGCATGCCGATCCGCACGTCATCGGGCTCGACGTCGACGAGGTTGGTCGTCAGCCGCACGTCGGGCTGCTCGTCGATGGAGACCCAGGCGATGATGTAGGGGTCACTGCCAGGGACCCACTGCTGGTAGTTCACCGTGAACGACGCCACCGTGCCGCGCCCGCTGACCTCTTGTCGCCCGAGGTCGCGAGAGAGGCAGCGTGGGCACACCGGGCCCGGCGGGTGGATGAAGAAGCCGCAACTGTTGCAGCGCAAGAAGCGCAGCGCCCCGTCTGCGCCGGAGGTCCAATAGAAGGCCACGTCGTCACTGAGGCGCGGCAGGAGACGCAGCATCGGCCCGTTGGCAACCATACGGGCATGTTGGCACACGCGACTGCTCCCGCACCCATCTCACCAGCCACCTGCACGGGCTCAGACGGGCAACACGCCCGAACGGACCAGCGCCCCTCGGGCGTCGTCGACGCCCCTGACGTGTTCGGCCACGAACCCTGTCGCGGCCGCCGCCTCGACGTTGACGGCGTTGTCGTCGAGGAACAGCACGCGCTCACGGGACACGGGCAACGCGCCGGCGACCACGTCGAAGATCTCGCGATCAGGCTTGACCAATCCCAGCTCGAAGGACAAGAAGCGGTAGGCGAAGGTTTCGACGACCGGTGACGCCTTGTAATTGGCGTTCCATTGCAAGGCGTTGGTGTTCGAAAGGAAGCCCACGGGGACCCGTGCGCGCACATCGGACACCAGGTCCAGGGACCCGGCGTAGGGGAGGCCCGGCCACCGGGCGAACTGGTCGAGGAAGGCCGCCGGCTCGAGCTCGAGCTCCCAGTCGTCGACCACGCCGGCTGCGAACTCCTCCGGCGAGCACCCGCCGGCCTCGAAGCTGCGTACCCAGCGGCAACGCAGCCAGCGGGCCCAGACCTCGTCCTCGGAGTCCAGCCCGCTCAGCTCGCGCATGGGTCCGACGCCGCCGGGGTCGATGAGCACACCACCGAGGTCGAACAGCACGAAGTCGATGGGGCCGCCGCTCGTCATCCCTGCGATGCTACGGGTGCGGCCCGTGGCCAGTTCAGTACACTCTTTTGTGTGGCTGACGCCCCAGCCGAGCAGCCGGTGGCGCTGAGGAGCCACCGAAGAAAGGAACGACCGAGTGAAGCTCTCCATGACGCTCAACTACGCCGGCGGCCACGAGGAGTCCGCGCGCCAGGCCGCCGCATTGGAGAAGGTCGGCCTCGATGTGGTGTGGGTCGCCGAGGCGTACAGCTTCGACGCACCGAGCTTCATGGGCTACCTGGCCGCCAAGACGGAGCGCCTCGAGATCGGCTCGGCCATCCTGCCCATCTACAGCCGCACGCCCACGCTGCTCGCGATGACCGCGGCCGGCATCGACGCGCTGTCCGGCGGACGCGCCATCCTCGGCCTCGGCGCGTCGGGGCCGCAGGTGATCGAGGGCTTCCACGGCGTGCCGTACGACCGTCCCCTTGGCCGTACCCGCGAGATCATCGAGATCTGCCGCGACGTGTGGGCCCGCGAGGCGCCGCTCGTCCACGACGGCGTCTCGTACCACATCCCGCTGCCACCGGAGCAGGGGACGGGTCTGGGCAAGCCGCTCAAGATCATCAACCACCCCGTCCGTCCGCGCATCCCGATCTGGGTGGCCGCGCTCGGCGAGAAGAACGTCGCCATGACGGCCGAGGTGGCCGAAGGCTGGCTGCCCATCTTCTTCGTGCCCGAGAAGGTCAAGGAGGTCTTCGGCCCGTCCCTCGCCGAGGGGGCCTCCAAGCGCGACCCCGCGCTGGGGCCGTTGCAGATCGCAGCCGGCGGCCTGCTCGCCATCGGAGAGGAAGCAGACGTCGCCCCGCTGCGCGAGCTCAACCGGCCGATGCTCGCCCTCTACATCGGTGGCATGGGCGCCAAGGGCCAGAACTTCTACAACGCGCTCGCCCGCCGCTACGGCTACGAGCGAGAGGCGGCGGAGATCCAGGACCTCTACCTGTCGGGCCAGAAGAAGGAGGCGGCGGCGCTGGTGCCGGCCGAGCTGATCGAGGCGATGTCGCTCTGCGGGCCCGAGTCCTACATCAAGGAGCGGGTGGCCGCCTTCGCCGAGGCAGGCGTGACCCATCTCAGCGTCACGCCGCTCGGACCCGATCCGGTCGCCCTGATCGAAAAGCTGCGAAGCTGGATCTAGCCGCCGCCCTGGTCGCGCCAGGCCCGGCAGAGGCGGCTGGACCGGTCCGCCGGAGAGGAGAAGCACCATGCACGACCTCGTGATCCGGGGTGGCACCGTGGTCGACGGATCGGGACGTGCCGCCGTCGCCGGTGACATCGCCGTCGACGGCAGCATCATCAGCGCCGTGGGCGAGGTGGACGGACGGGGACACCGCGAGATCGACGCCGACGGGCTCTTGGTGACGCCGGGCTGGGTCGACATCCACACGCACTACGACGGACAGGCCACCTGGGACCCCGAGGTGTCGCCGTCGGGCTGGCACGGTGTGACCACCGTGGTCATGGGGAATTGCGGCGTCGGCTTCGCGCCCGCCCGCGAGTCGGACCGGGCGTGGCTCATTCAGCTCATGGAGGGCGTCGAGGACATCCCGGGGAGCGCGCTCGCCGAGGGCATGAACTGGAACTGGGAGACCTTCGGCGAATACCTCGACGAGGTGGAGCGCACCGGCCGGGTGCTCGACGTGGCCAGCCTCGTGCCGCACGGCGCGGTGCGCGCCTATGTGCTCGGCGAGGGCCGGGCCAACGACACGGCGAACGGCGAGGAGATCGCCGAGATGGCGGCCATCGTCCGTGAGGCCGTGCACGACGGCGCTATCGGCGCGTCGACGACACGGACCATCCTGCACCGGGCCAAGGACGGCGAGCTGGCGGCCGGTACCACTGCCGCGGCCGACGAGCTCATCGCCATCGGCGAGGCGCTCGGCAAGGCGGGGCATCGGGTCTTCTCGGTGGCCAGTGACATGTGGGACCTCGATCACGAATTCGCCTGGATGTCGGAGATCTCGCTGCGTGCCGGCGTCCCGGTCACCTACCAGGTGCTCCAAGCGGACTTCAACCCCGAGCTGTGGCGTGAGTGGATCGACCGCGGCGTGGCCGCCAACCGGCGCGGCGCCTGGCTGGTGCCCCAAGTGGCGGGCAAGCCGACGTCGATCATGGTGGGCTTCCAGTCGGTCACGCACCCGTTCGCGCACCACCGCGCCTATCAGGCCATCGCCGACCTGCCGCTGGAGGGGCGGGTGGCCCGGCTCCGGATGCCGGAGACGCGCGCCGCCATCCTCGCCGAGGAGCCCGAGCCCACCGGCTTCGTGGCGCTGTTGCGGGCCAACTTGCACAAGCTGTTCCCGCTCGGCGACCCGCCCGACTACGAGCCGCCGGCGGAGCGCAGCATCGCTGCGCTGGCCCGGGCACAGGGGCGGAGCACCGACGAGGTGCTCTACGACCTCATGCTCGGGCGCGACGGGCGCGAGCTGCTGTACCTCCCGGTGCTCGACTACTCGCACTGCAACCTCGACGCCGTGCGCGAGATGCTCGTCCACCCCGCCACGGTGCTCGGTCTCGGTGACGGCGGCGCCCACTGCGGCGTGCTGTGCGACGCCAGCCTGCCGACGTTCATGCTGACTCACTGGGCGCGCGACCGCAGTCGGGGAGAACGGCTCCCTGTCGAGACCGTGGTGCACCTCCAGACCCGGCGCACGGCCGAGCTCTACGGCTTCTTGGATCGTGGTCTGCTGGCGCCGGGCCACCTGGCCGACGTCAACGTGATCGACCACGACGCGCTGGCGCTCGAGGCGCCCGAGATGGTCTACGACCTGCCTGCCGCCGGCAAGCGACTGGTGCAGCGGGCGCGTGGCTACGTGGCGACGGTGAAGAGCGGCACCGTGGTGCGCGCCCACGGCGAGGCCACGGGGGAGAGGTCCGGCCGCCTCCTGCGCGGGCCCCAGCCGGCGCCCGCCGTCTGAGCGCCCTGAGGTCCGCTTGGGTGGTGACTATCCCTGCATCGCGATGTGGTCGGTGCGAACGATGATGCGGAGGCGAACCTCACCCTCGCGGCGCATGGGATAGGAGTCGACGCCCAGGTACTTCTTGGCCAGCGCGTCGATGTGCTCGTCGGCGCCTTCTGTCGTCACGTCGATCACGGTGCCGCGAAAGGCCACGACGTTGTACTGGTCGTCGGGATCGATGACTGATACCGCCACCCGGTTGTCCTTCTCGACATTGCGTGCCTTGATCCGGCCGCGGGCGGTGTTGAACACCACGTTGTCGCCGTCGAGACCGATCCACAGAGGCGTGATCTGAGGCGATCCGTCCGGGTTGAGCGTCGCCAGGGAAGCCAGCACCGGGCGGTTGATGAGCGCCCGAGCCTTTTCCGACAAGGTATCTGCCACGGTGATCCTTTCCACGTTTGGATGGACGGGTCCGAGCGTAAAGGGGAGCCCGGCGAGATCAGCGCGGTCCGGCGCCGCGCAGGGCGTCGGCGAAGCCCCGCACGACCAGCGACGTGATGCGATCGCCGTCGGTCTCGAAGACGTCGCGCACGCGGGACTCGGCCCCGCCGATGTGCACGTCGAGGTCGACGGTGACCGTCAAGCCGTCGACCTGCATCGGACCCGGCGTCGGGCGGAAGTCGTCGAAGGTGAACGTCTTGTCGGTGTAGTAGGCGAGGATGGCGTCGTGCCCGCTGCGGCGGTCGCCGTCGACGTCGAAGGCGGCGCCGGGCGCGAAGAGGCCGCGCAGCATGTCGACGTCGCGGGCGGTCACGGCCGCGAAGTAGTCGTCGATGATTCCCGCCGGTGCGGGGCGGCGCGACGGGAGGCGGTAGACATGGCGCGCGGTGAGCCCGAGCACCTTGGCCTGGACCGCGGTCGGACAGGGTGCGATGGTGGCCCGCAGGGCCTCGACGGCACCGGGGAACGTCGCATCGTGGTGCGGGTAGTCGCTGCCCCACACGATGCGGTCCGCGCCGACGAAGGGCACCAGCGCGGGCAGCGTGTGCTCGTCGACCTCGAAGCTGATGGCGCACTGGCGGGCGAAGTATTCCGAGGGGCGCAACGAAAGGTCGGGGCAGAAACCGCCGAAGGACTCCGCCTGCTCGTCGAGGCGCTCGAGCCAGAAGGGTGCCCATCCACCCGAGGACTCCAAGAAGACCACGCGCAGGCCCGGGTGCCGCTCGAGCACGCCGAACGCGATGAGCTGCGCGCAGGCGAGCATCTCCTCGAAGGAGTGGGACACGGCGTGCAGGATCAGCGGGTTGAACGGGCGGTCAGACCCGAGCGTGGGCACGATGACCGAGCTGCCCTCGTGGATGCCGACGGGCACATCGAGCTCCTCGGCCGCGTCCCACAGCGGGTCGTAGGCGCGGTCCGACAAGGAGCGCCCGAGGCAGGGGTTGGGGCGGACGAACCCGGCGACGAAGCCGAGCTCGGTGACCGCCCGCCGCAGTTCGTGCACGGCGGCGGCCGGGTCCTGCAGCGGCAGCATGGCGGCACCGAAGAGCCGTTCGGGAGCGGCCGCGCAGTAGCTGGCGAGCCAGTCGTTGTAGGCGACGGCGAGCCCGACGGCCGCGTCGCGGTCCTCGACGACAGAGAAGTACAGCCCGATGGTCGGGTACAGCACCGCCTGGTCGATGCCCTCGGCGCTCATGTCGACGAGGCGCGCCCGGGGATCCGAGCCACCGGGCAGCGCGTCGGCGAGCGGCCGGAAGGCGGACGGATCGTCGAAGGTCGATCCGGGCCGGGCCAGGGTGCCCAGCGGGACGGCGAGGATCTCGGTGCCGCCGACGCTGACGTGCTCGTAGCCGTGCGTGTCCGCCGTGATGACGGGCCGGTGGGCCTCGGGCAACCCCTCCCACGCGCGCAGCGGCTCGACGACGTGCCCGTCGGCGTCGACGACCGGTCCCGCCCGAGGTGCCAGTGGCAGGCTCACCGCCACCCGTTCCGCTTGCCGCGCCTCAGCGGGCCGCGGCCGGGGCGCGCCAGTCGTCGGTCTCCGGCAACGCGTGCCGGAACAGGCGGGCGGCGTTGCCTCCCGCCACGGCGCGCAACTCGTCGTCGGGGAGTGCGCCCCAGTTCTCGGCGAGGACGCGCTGCGTGTCGGGCCACGACGAGTCTGCGTGCGGGTAGTCGCTCTCCACCATGATGTGGTCGACGCCGATCACGTGGCGCTGGGCCACCGCCGAGGGGTCGTCGATGGAACAGAACCAGAAGTTCCGGCGCAGCACCTCGCTCGGCAACAGGTCCGAAGGCCAGGAATGGCTCTCGTTCCCCGACGCCGAGTGTTCGAGTACGTAGTCGGAGCGGTCCATCAGCATCGTCACCCAGCCGATGCCGCCCTCTGAGAGCGCGATGTTCAGTTTCGGGTAGCGCAGCGGTACGCCCGACCACAGCCACTCGCCGGCGGCGAGCAGGGCGTTCACCGGGAAGAAGGTGGGGAGGATCTCGAAGGGCGGGTCGAACGACGCGAGCGGTGCCCAGCCCGAGGCACCGGTGTGCAGGCAGACGACGGTGTCGGTCTCCTCGCAGGCGGCGAAGAGGGGGTCCCACTCCCCGCTGAAGATGGACGGCACACCCAATCGCGCCGGGAACTCGGGGAAGCTGATCGCCTTGAAGCCGCGTGCCGCGTTGGCCCGCACCTCCGCGGCTGCCACCTCGACGTCGGCCAGCCACGGCAGCTGCAGCGGGATGATGCGCTCGGGCCGGTACGCGGCCCAGGCGTCGATGTGCCAGTCGTTGAAGGCGCGCAGGCAGGCGAGACCGAGATCCTTGTCCTGTGCCCGCGAGTAGACGGCGCCGCAGAAGCCCGAGACGAGCGACGGGAAGCACAGCGAGGCCCACAGCCCGGCCCGGTCCATGTCCTCGACGCGCGCGGCGATGTCGAAGCAGCCCGGGCGCATCTCGTCGAAGCGGGCCGGGTCCATGCTCCACTCGTCGCGCGGCCGCCCGACGACGGCGTTCAGGCCGACGTTGGGGTAGCGGTTGCCCTCGAAGATCCAGGCCTGCGACCCGTCGGCCTCCTCGACCACCCTGGGCGCGTCCGCTTGCAGTGCGGCCGGCAGCCGGCCCTCGAACAGATCGGGCGGCTCAATGAGGTGGTCGTCGACGGAGATCACGGGGACCAGCACGGCGCGGGGCTCGGGATCGGGCAGCAAGGTGGCCCGGTGTGTGGTCCCTCGATCCTGCGCTTGCTCGGTCTCGACTGCTCCCATGAAAGGTGACACTATCGTCAGCAAACTCGGCAGGCCCTGGGGGTGCGCATGACCACACACGTCGAGGACGTCACGACGCGTGTCGGCCTCCTGATCGACGGGGACGTCGTCGCAGGCGGTGATGGCTCCTATCCGGTGACCAACCCGGCCCGCCCCTCCGAGGTGGTCCTCGAGGCTCCCTCGACCTCTCCGGCCCAGCTGGACCATGCCGTGGCGGCGGCTCGCCGGTCCCAGCCGGCCTGGGCCGCCCTGGCCATGGACGAGCGCGCCGCGACGGTCGTTGCGGCCGCCGAGGCGGGGGTGGCGCTTGTCGAGGCGAACGACCTGGCCCGCTTGCTCACCCGCGAGCACGGCAAGACCCACATCGAGGCCATCTTCGACACCGCCACCATGGGAGGCATGGCCGCCGCCTTCGCGCCGCTGGTGGCCGAGGCGCTGGCCGCCCGGGAGCTGAGCGGCGGTGCCACCCGGCTCGAGTGGGTGCCCCACGGGGTGGTCGCGGCCATCCTGCCCTTCAACTGGCCGGTCTCGGTCATGGCCAACAAGATCCTCCCGGCCCTGCTCGCCGGCGACACCGTGGTGGTCAAGGCGCCGCCGACGTGCCCGGCGACCGTGCTGCTGGTGGCCGCGGCGATGGCCGAGTTACTGCCGCCCGGCGTGCTCAACGTCGTCAACGGGCCCGACGCCGCGCTGGGTGCCGCGCTGGTGGGCCACCCCGGCGTCGACATGGTCTCGTTCACCGGCGGCGTGCGGACCGGCCAGGCCGTCATGGCCGCGGCCTCCGCGACCACCCGGCCCGTCGTGCTCGAGCTCGGCGGGAACGACGCCGCCATCCTGGCCCCTGATGTGGCCGGTGACCGCCTCCTCGCGGGACGCCTCGTCGAGGCGGCCTTCGTCACCTCCGGGCAGGTGTGCATGGCGATCAAGCGGCTCTACGTGCACCGCGACAGGCTCGACGAGACCGTGGACGCGCTGGCCGAGCGGCTCTCGGGAGAGGTGGTGGGCGACGGCCTGGCCGCGGGGGTGACGATGGGTCCCGTGCACACCGCAGGCGCCCGCGATCGGGTGGAGGCGATGGTGGCCGAGGCGGCTGCGGGTGGCGCGACGGTGCTGCGCCCGGGGACGCTTCGAGCCGAGGACGAGGGCTCGGGTGGGTACTTCGTCTCGCCGGCGGTCGTGGTCGCGCCGGGGCCGGATTCCAGCATCGTGCGCGACGAGCAGTTCGCGCCGGCGCTCCCGGTGATTCCCTACGACGACGTGGAGGAAGCTGTCGCGGCGGCAAACGACACTGACTTCGGCCTGTGCGCCTCGGTGTGGAGCAACGACGAGACGCTGGCGGCGGGCGTGGCCTCGCGCCTGGTGGCCGGCACCGTCTTCGTGAACACGCACGGGATCTCGTCCCTCGACATGTACGCACCGATGGGCGGGTGGAAGCAATCGGGCTTCGGTGTGGAGCTCGGCACCGAGGGCATGCAGGCCTTCGCCCGCCAGCGGGTGCGCGTGCTGAGGCCGGGACCAGCCGAGCAGGCCGCCGAGCAGGCCGCCGGACAAGGGGAGGGACCATGACGACAGCGATCCGCGGCGGGACGGTGGTCGACGGCACCGGTGCGCCGGCCGTCCGGGCCGACGTCCTCATCGAGGGCGACCGCGTGGTCGCCATCGCACCGGGCAACGGCAAGGCGGCCGACGCCGACGCAGTCATCGACGCCAGCGGCCTGCTGGTCGCGCCCGGCTTCGTCGACCTGCACACGCACTACGACGCCCAGTTGTTCTGGGACCCCAATGCCAGCCCCTCCCCGCTGCACGGCGTGACCACCGTGCTCGGGGGGAACTGCGGCTTCTCGCTCGCACCCCTCGGGCCGGACGGCGCCGACTACATCAGCCGGATGATGGCGCGGGTCGAGGGCATGCCGCTTGCCGCCCTGCAGGACGGCCTCCCCTGGGACTGGCGCTCGTTCGGCGATTGGCTCGGCCGCCTCGACGGCCGTATCGCCGTGAACGCAGGCTTCCTCGTCGGACATTCGACGCTCCGGCGCCTCGTCATGGGCGACCGGGCGGTCGGGGGCGCCGCGAGCGATGCGGACATCGACGCCATGGAGGCGGCGCTGCATGCCGCGCTCGAGGACGGTGCGCTCGGTTTCTCCACCTCGCAGGTGCACACGCACAACGACGGCGACGGCCAGCCCGTGCCGTCGCGGGCAGCAAGCCGCGCCGAGATGGAGCGCCTCGCCGCCGCCGTGCGGTCACACGAGGGGACGACGGTCGAGCTCATCGTCGCGGGCTGCCTCAACGGGTTCACAGACGACGAGATCGACTTCATGTCCACCATGTCCCTGCTGGCCGACCGGCCCGTGAACTGGAACGTGCTCGGGGTGTCGTCCATGAACCCCGACGGTGCCTGGAGCCAGTTGGCCGCCGGGACGGCGGCCGCGGACCGTGGCGCCACCGTGGTCGCGCTGACGCTGCCACACACCATGCAGATCCGGCTGAGCTTCTCGCACGGCGCCATCCTCGACGGTCTGCCGGGGTGGCGCGAGGTCTTCGCGCTCCCGTACGAACAACGGATCGCGGCGTTCTCCGACCCCGAGACGCGCCGGCGCCTCGACGCCAGCTCGCAGTCCGACGAAGCCGGCATCCTGCGGCACCTGGCGCAGTGGGACCGTCTGATCTTCGAGGAGACCTTCGCCCCGGAGAACAAAGGCCTCGAAGGGCGCAGCGTCGGCGACGTGGCCCGCGAGCGCGGGGTCACGCCCTTCGATGCGTTGCTCGACGTCGTAGTGGCGGACGACCTGCGCACGGGATTGCGCCCACCCATCGGAGAGAACGACGCCGACTGGGCCCTGCGGGCGGAGGCGTGGCAGGACCCGCGCACCATCGTGGGCGGCTCCGACGCCGGCGCGCACCTCGACACGATGTGTGGCGCCATCTATTCCACCTCCATGCTGGGCGACGGCGTGCGGGCGCGCGGCCTCCTCAGCTGGGAACAGGCGGTACGCCAGCTGACCGACATCCCGGCCCGGCTCTACGGCCTGCGCGACCGGGGCCGGCTGGTCCCCGGCTCCTACGCCGACGTTGTGGTGTTCGACCCGACCGCCATCGGCCACAGTCCGGTGCGCACGCGCGACGACCTGCCCGGTGGGGCCAGCCGCCTCTACGCCGAGGCGCGGCGGCGTCTGCCACGTGTTGGTCAACGGGACCGAGATCGCGCGGGACGGCGCCTTCACCGGTGCGGTGCCCGGGCAGGTGCTGCGCTCGGGCCGCGACACCGACACGGTGCACGCGGGATCGGACTGGGCGGGGGCGTCGGCCTGACCGATCCGCCGGCGCCTCCCGGCGTTGGCGCCGGCACCGATGACCCTGAACCCCGGCCGCGGCTCAGAGCAGGCGAGTCGGCAGCGCGGTCTCCCGTGTCGTGTCGCCCACCTTGGTGAGGGAATAGGCCACCTTCCCCTCGACTTCGGTGAAGGCGTCGCGCAGCTCGGTGTCGACGAAGACGAGCCCGGTGCCGTCCTCGGTGGCGTAGCCGTCGGGGAGGATCCCCTCGGCGATCAGGCCGCAGATGAGAGGGCGGCGCTGCTCCTCGGCGTCGTGGTGGGGGCTGTTGGAATAGGGGAGGAAGGCCAGGCCGTCGGTGACGGGCCGCAGCGTCGGCCCGAACGAGTCGGTGGTGCCGCCGACGTGCCAGCAGAGCGATCCGGCCGAGACACCCGAGAGCACGACGCCCGCCTCCCAGCACTCGCGCAGGATCGAATCCAGCCCGTGCAGCCGCCAGAGCGCAAGCAGGTTGGCCGTGCTGCCCCCGCCGACCCAGATCACGTCCTGGTCCAGCAGGTGGGCGCGCACGTCGGGGTAGTTCGGCATCGGGAACAGCCGCAGGTGCGAGCTGAGGAAGCCGATCTTGGCGAACGCGTTGTGCGCCGCGGCCAGGCGCGCCGAGTCGTCGCCCACCGCTGTGGCGATGATGCACAGCTTGGGATGATCGCCCGCGCGGGCGAGTTCCGCCGCCAACCGGTACGACGGCCCCGGGCGGACGTTCATGGGGTCGGGGCCCTCGGGCCGGAACCCGATTGAGGTGGCGACGATGGTCGGTCGGCGAGCCGCCACGTCAGGCCGGCAGGACCTCGGGGTTCACGATGTGGAGCGGGCGCGCGCCGGCCATCAGTCGACACAGGTCCTCGGCGATGGTGCGCGTGTGGTTGGACTCGGTGTCATAGGTCGCCCCGCCGATGTGCGGTGTGAGGACCACGTTGGGGAAGGTCGTCAGCGGGTGGTCGGTCGCCAGGTGCTCGCCCTCGAAGTGGTCGAGGCCGGCGGCGCCGACCTTGCCCGAGGCGAGCGCGGCGACCAGCGCGTCGGTGTCGTGGATCTTCGCCCGCGCCGTGTTGAGGTAGACGACGCCGTCGCGCATCTTGGCGAAGGCGTCGGCCCCGATCATCCCCGTCGTCTCCTCGGTCACCGGCGCGTGGATAGAGATGACGTCCGACCGCGCCAGGACTTCGTCCAGCGCATAGGTGGGTTCCGCGGCGTAGGGGTCGTACGCGATGACCTCCATGCCGAGCCCGCGCAGGCGCCAGCGCAAGGCCCTCCCGACCGCACCGAGTCCCACCAGGCCGGCCGTCCGGCCCGCCAGCTCCCAGGCCCGGTAACGCTGGTACGGGATCTTGCCGTCCCGGTAGATCTCGCCTTCCCGCACGTCGCGGTCGGCCGGCACGATGCCCCTGGTGGCGGCGAACAGGAGGCCGACGGCGAGCTCGGCGACCGCGTCGGCGTTGCGTCCGGGCGCCCGCAGCACCGGCACCCCGGCCGCGGTGGCGGCCGGCACGTCGACGTTGGTCGGGTCGCCGCGGCAGCTGCAGACGGCGATGATCGGTTGCTCGTAGAGTTCGGCGCCGCAGCTGTCGCTCTCGACGATGACGATGGATGCTCCCTCGGCGGCGACCCGCTCGGCCAACTGTGTCGCGTTGTAGATGCGGAGGGTGGGCTGGTCGAGCCAGGAGTCGAGCACCAAGTCAGCCAGCTGGTCCAACAGGTCGAGCCCGGGGCCGCACACGGCCGCCGTCACCAGAGCCTTGGGCCGGGAGCGTGTCATGGGGGCGATCCTCTCTTCTCACGCCTTGGGCGGCGGACGCCGCGCACGTCGTCCATAATGACGTGATCATGACAGCCGTGTCAGATTCATGAGTACTCCGTCGTCCGCCGTCACGGTCGGCGTCGACGTCGGGACGACGTCGGTCAAGGCGCTCGCCGTCGACGAGCACGGGACCGTGGTGGCCCGCAGTCGGGTGCCCCACGGCATCGACGCCCCCGAGCCCGACATCCTCCGCCACGATGCGAAGCGTGCGTGGAGGGCCGGGCCGCGCAAGGCGTTCGACCAGGTGACCGACCAGGTGAGCCGCGAGGGTCGCACGCTGGCGGGCGTGGCGGTGGCGTCCATGGTGCCGTCGCTCACCGCGGTGAACTCGAGAGGGATCCCGGTGCTGCCGGGCCTCCTCTACGGCGACCGGGAGGGCCGCAGCGCCGACCCGGCATCGGACAGCCTGCTGCTGCCCGGGACCATGCCCGACGCCGAGGGCTTCTTGCGTTGGGCTTCGACGTCGGTTCCCGATGCCCGCGGCTACTGGCCCTGCCAGGCCGTCGCGACCTACGCCATCGGGAACATGCCCGCGATCGACACCGGCGTCACGGCGGCCCTGGGCGCGCTGCACACCCACGGGCACTGGAACACGGACTTGCTGTCATCGCTCGGCGTCGCCGAGTCGCAGATGCCGGCCGTCGTGCCGATGGGGCAGCCGGCCGGGACGATGCCCGAGAGTGACGCCGTGATCACGGGCGGCACGATTGACGCGCTGTGCGACCAGATCGTGGCCGGCGCCACGGAGCCGGGCGACGTGCTGGTGATCTTCGGGGCGACCTTGATCGTGTGGGCGGTGTGCGATGAGTGGTTGGTCGCGCCCGGCCTCATCAGTTACCCGCACACCACCGCGGAGCGCTTCCTCATCGGAGGACCGAGCAACGCGGGCGCACTCTTCGTCGACTGGGCCCGCGGCCTGCTCCGGGGCACACCCCGACCGGGCCCCGATCGCGAGCGCCTCGAACCGCGGCTCGGTGACCCGGGCCGCGTCCCGGTCTGGCTGCCCTACGTCCGAGGCGAGCGGACGCCGTTCGAGGACCACACACTGCGGTCCAACCTCTACGGTCTCGACATCGGATCGGGCGCCGAGGCGCTGGAGCGTGCCGCCTACGAGGCGAGCGGGTTCGTGATTCGTCGCATGCTCGATCGCTCGGGCGTCAAGGCGACCCGCATCGTCGCCAGCGGGGGAGGCTCTCGGGTGACGGCCTGGATGGCGGCGGTCGCCGATGCCACCAACGTCCCGGTGGATGCGGTGGCTGTCCCCGAGGGCGCCGCCTACGGTGCCGCCTTCTTCGCGCGTCTGGCCGCCGGGCTCGAGACGTCGCTCGACGACTCCGTGCGCTGGTCCGCCGTCGGCCGGCGGATCGAGCCGGACCCGGCGTGGGCGCGCGCGGCGGAGTCGCGCTACGCGCGCTTCAGCGAGCTCGGCACCGGCACGTAGCTCGGTTCGGGCGGGCGGCCCTGACGCAGGCGATCCGGCCTCTCGCCGGCCCGCGCCTACCCGTTGGGCGTGAACGCCACCTTCAACGCGCCGCTGCGGTCCTGGCGCGCCAGCGCCTTGAGTGCCGGCCACCACTCTTGGAGCGCGAACCGGTGCGTGAGCATCGGCGTGATGTCGAGCCTGCCCTCGTCGACCAGCTGGAGGTAGTGCGCAATGGCGTGTTGACGCGTGCCTTCGAAATCCTCAATCCCGAACGCATTGGAGCCGGCGAGCGTGATCTCCTTGAAGTAGATGGGGGTCGACTCCCAGCGCTCGGGCGTGGAGACACCTGTGTAGACGAGCCGGCCACGCTCGGCCAGCACCCGGACTCCCACCTCGAGCGTCTCCGCCTTGGCGATGGAGTCGTAGACGACGTCGATGTGGCCGGGATGGGTCACCGGCAGTCCGTCGAGGGGGGAGTGCAGGACCGCGCCGGACCATGCGGCCAGCTCCTCGACGAGGGCGAGGCGCGGCTCGTGCGCGAAGACTCGTGCCGCTCCGAACTGCAGGGCCATCTCCCGCTGGGCTTCGAAGCGCGCCACCACGCCGACCTCGACCCCGGGGTACAAGGAGGTGAGGATGGCCACACTCGTCAAGCCGAGGGCACCCGCACCGTAGACCAGGACGCGCCCCGAGGGCGGAGGCGGATGCCGCACGATGGCGTGGAAGGACACCGAGAACGGGTCGGCGAGGACGGCGGCCTCGTTCGAGATGCCGTCGGGGACGGGGATCAGCATGGAGTCGTGCGCGGCAAGCTGCTCGGCCCAGGCACCGGGCGCGCCGGTGATGACGCCCACGTGGACGCCCGGACCGAGGTCGCCCTTGGTGAAGCTCCAGCAGAGGCTCAGGTCGCCCGCCTGGCACGGCGGACACTGCGGGACGATGCCGCGCTGGACCGCAGGTCAGCCACGGGTTGAGCACCACGCGCTGGCCGACGTCGAGGCCCCGGGCCTCTGGCCCGAGCGCCACCACCTCGGCGACGACTTCGTGCCCCGGAACGTGAGGAAGGGACGAGAAGGCCGCCATCGGATTGTCGATGTCGCCCGTGTTGAAGTCGCCGAGCACGAGCTTCGCGTCCGAGCCACAGATGCCCGAGAGGATCGGCTTCGTCACGACCCAGTCGGGCCGTACGACGTGTGCGTCGTCGATCTCGTGGAGGCCGAAAGGGATGCCGGCGAGCATCGTCTCGAGCTCGTCCTCGGGGGTGGGCCGGACCTCCTCCTTGGCGGGCGGTGCGCCGAACAGGAGTGCCTTCATGATCCGCCCTGCTGTGAGATGGCCCGCATGCCGATCATGAAACTGTCGATGTCGGCTGTCTTGGCTTCGATGACCGCCTTCAAGTCCGGCAGGTAGTGCTCGAAGCGGTCGCTGTCGATGGCGTCAGCCAGGGCGCCAGCAGTCACTTCCGGCGGCTCTTTCGGGCCGTCGTAGAGAGGATCGTCGTTGTCGGGCTGGTCCCAGATCTCGGTGTCGATGGCCCCAGGCAGGATGAGCTTGACCACCACGCCGGTCCCGTCGAGGTCGAGGGCCATGGACTCGCTCCAGCCGGCCAGCGCGAACTTGGAGCCCGAGTAGGCCGCTTCGGCGGTGATGCCCAGGCGGCCGCCAAGGCTCGAGACGTTGACGATGGTCCCCGACGCACGCGCCAACATCCTGGGCAGCAGAGCCAGCGAGATCGCGACGGGTGAGAAGTAATTGATCCGCATGGTCCGCTCGACCTCGTCCATGGTGAGGCGCGTCACGTGCCGGCGCATCGGGACCGCTGCGTTGTTGACCACGACGTCGAGCCCATCGAAGTGGTCCCAGATTTCGAGCGCGAGGTCGGCTGCGGCTGTCGGATCGCCCAGGTCCGCGACCCAGCGCGCCGAGGCGGGCGCGGAGGTCCGGCAGTCTGCGAGGACCTCGTCCAGCCTGTCGGCGCGCCGTGCCACGAGGGCGACGGTGTCACCGCGTCGCGCGAGCTCCCGCGCCAGCGCGGCGCCGATACCGGACGACGCGCCTGTCACCAGGACCGTGCGGCCCTTCGTCCCAGGAT
This sequence comes from uncultured Acidimicrobiaceae bacterium, assembly GCA_963744935.1. Classification (GTDB taxonomy): domain Bacteria; phylum Actinomycetota; class Acidimicrobiia; order Acidimicrobiales; family RAAP-2; genus Bog-473. The sequence continues at coordinate 138,176 of CAVUVM010000006.1, read as the reverse complement.
CCACTCTCGAACCTCCCCAGCCGAACCGCCGGTCATCCGCCGGCAACCCGTTGGGGTCACCGCTCTGTCTTTGGGGGTGAGCGAGGGGTCTCGAACCCCCGACCTCCAGGACCACAACCTGGCGCTCTAACCAACTGAGCTACGCCCACCGAGGGCCACAAGTGTGGCACACGAGCCCACCGCCCGACCGCACTGGGGGCATGGTCGCGTACCGGTCGAGCCGCGCATGCACCAGGCCCAAAACCACCTATGTCAGGCTGTCGTGGTCGGCACGAGCCGGCGTGCCCCGGTGGCCGAGCGGACTTAGGCAACGGACTTCTAATCCGTTTCACGCAGGTTCGAATCCTGCCCGGGGCGCTCTGTGATCTATTGCCCGTAGGCCGAGCAAGACATCGAGGACCGATGTGTCAAAACATCGTAGACCGGAGATGTCAGGCGCCGGTGGAAGTGGTGGCACCGCCGCGGGCGGATGCTGGCCGGCTGCCTTGTCGGGGACCTCGGCGTCGGGCCTGCGTTCGCGTCCGCTCGTTCGCCGTCGGCATCCCTCCTCAAGGCGGAATGACCGGGCCTTCTGTGGGCCGGTACTTCTTGAGACAGTCCTGGGAAGGGCGGTGCCGCCGGGTACCGTGGACCGCGTATGGCTGACGACGAGAAAGGACAAGATGGCGGCCGGCCCCGTGTCAAAGAGGCGCTGAAGCCGTTGCGCGAACGCGTGGTCACCACGCTCGGCGGGACGATGCCCGAGCGCGGGCTCACCTACGACGAGCTTGTGGCGCTCGTGTACCCGTCGTTGCCCGACGAGCTCCGGGCGCAGGTGGACGCGGCTGCGGCTGGGGACTTGACCAGCGTCACCACGATCCGTCGCATGCTGGGATCCATTGAGCACCAGATGGCGCCCACGTCCTTCTCGGTGCAGCTCACCGAGGAGGACGTCCTCCGCTGCCGCGTCGGATCGGTCGAGCTGTTGGCGGACGCCGCTGACGCTGCGGTCACGCCGGGTCTGCGCTCGGGCGAGTATGAGTCCCACCTCACCGCCGTGTTCGAGCGCTACTGCACGCCCGGCATGACGGTCGTCGACGTCGGCGCCAACCTCGGGTATTACTCGCTCCTGGCCGCACACCTCGTGGGCCCGAACGGGAAGGTGGTCGCACTCGAGCCGAACTCGGAGAACTGCCGGCTGCTCCTCTCGTCTCTTCGGCTCGCCGGGGTGACGAACGTCGAGCTCCTGCCGGTTGCCGCGGACGAGCGCTCGGGCTGGGCCTACTACTCGACGCATATCGGTTCCAACGGCGGCCTGGTGGATGGCGACGACCTGCTTGCGCACCCAGGCACCGTCGTCCCGACATTTCCGCTCGACGATCTCGTGGCCGGACCGGTGGCGCTCTTGAAGATGGACGTGGAGGGCGCCGAAGGGCGGGTCGTCAAGGGGGCGACCCGGATCATCGAGCACGACCGGCCGATCATCACCACGGAACTGAAGGAGGAGATGCTCCGACGCGTGTCGAGCACGACCGTCGCTGAATATCTCGGATATTTCGAGGGCCTCGGTTACACCCCCGCCCTCCTCGAGAAGGACAGCGGGGCAGAGAAACCCTACCCATCCGTCGCGGCGCTACTCGCCGACTGGGGTGACAGCGACGAACTGCGCGACGTCCTGCTGTTGCCCGCAACGCGCTGACGGGGAACGCGGGCATGGTGGGGCGCGTGCGCATCCGGATAGAGGGACGGAACCTCCCCGGTGCGTCCTGTGGACCGAGTCCCGAGCGACCGCAGGGGCACGCCAACATCCACGTGGCGGTACAACGCCGCAACAAGCCCTCGGAACTGCTCGGTCTGGTTCGCGGCGATGAACCGAGTACGACATGGGACCTCGAGTGCAAGGTGGGAGAGTCCCCCGATGGGGGAGTCGAGTTCACCGGCCCATATATCCAGGGCGGACCGGGGCGCCGCTTCATCTACCTCTCCTGGGGCGTTGTCGGGGACGATGATGACTTCACGATGTTCCGGCGGGCCAAGCTCATGCTCGATGCCGTGCCGGCCGAGGTCGCACGCAAGGCGGTCGAGACCGGACTCCTCGTCGGCACCCTGGGCCTGACCGACGACAAAGGGAACCCGGTGTGCGCCGGCGTCCGGCCATCGGCGATCGAGTGGTCCGCTGGGTCCTGAGGCGAGCGTGCGACGTCACCTACTCCTCTTCGTAGTGAGTGTCCTGAGTGTCCAGAGCGTCCTGGCGCTGGCGGCGTCGGGGGCCTCCGCCTCCGCTCCGCCAACGGCGCAAGGTGCGCGGCTCACCGCCCTCCATCTACCCGGTTCGTTCGTCGCCCAGGAGGTCGCGGCCGCAGCGGGAAAGGTCTGGGTTCTCGGCTACACCGCGCCGGATGACAACACCGACTGTGCTCTAGAAGAAGTGACGCCAGCCACCATGGCCTCCTCGCGGTTCGCCCTGCCGGCGTGCGCGACGTACATGGCCGCCGGTGACGGTCGGCTGTTCCTCGTGGCAGAAGCCTCCTCGGCGCCGAACAACGTTCGGGCCTACCACATCGAAGTCTTCGATCCCTCCACCCACTTGGCCCAGGTCCTGGCCCCGGTGGTCCTGCGCAACGTCGGCAGTGCGATCGCCCACATGGGCTTCACCTACGGCGACGGTGCACTGTGGCTCTACGGGTACTCCTACCCTGTCGCCGAGCCGGCGATCGTGCGCATCTCGCCGACCAGCGGAGCAGTCGAAGCCACGACCAGCTCCGTCCCGCAGATCGGCGGGATCTTCCCTGCTGTCGCCGCCGACAGCGCCGGCACGTGGCTGGGCGGAGGACCGGGCGGGGCGCCGGGTGTGGAGTGGCTGCGGCCGGGAGCCGGGTCAGGCACGACGGCCTACACCGACCCGGCCGATGAGAACAGCTCGGTGCTCTGGCTCTCGGCGGTGGACGGTCGGGTCTGGGCCGGCATCGCCGACTACCGCTCGAGCAATGGCCCAGGAAGAATCTCGGTGACGACGCACCTCGTCGCCCTGCGCCCGGACGGCTCAGTGGCGTTCACCTCCCCGGCCGAGTCGACCAGCGACACCCCAGTGGTGGCGACCGGCGGTGGGGCACGGATCTGGGGCCTCGCCGTGGGAGGCGCCTGCGGCGGCCTGGAACGGCTGGTACAGATCGACCCGGCATCGGGCCGTGTGCGCGGCGCCATCTCATTGCAAACTGCGCCGAACGGTTGCGACGCGGGCGGTGGCGGTCTGCAGCTCGCCGCGGTCGACCAAGACGTGTTCGCCTTGGTCCCGGCGGGACCGGGCGGAACGTCAGTCCTCTACCGTGCCGCCACCTGAGGACGGGACAGGCGCCGGACCGACCAACCGGTCGAGCAACGCCCCGACGGTGTCGGCGACGACGAGCCCGTCGACGTGTCGCATCTTGATGAAGCCTTGCTCGACGGCGTGGTCGACGAACGTAAGCAAGTGGTCGAAGAACCCGTGCACATTCAGGATCGCGCAGACCTTGTCGTGGATCCCGAGCTGCGCCCACGTAACCGACTCCATGAACTCCTCGCAGGTGCCGAACCCTCCCGGGAGCATGACGAAGGCGTCGGCCAGGTCGGACATCAACGCCTTGCGCTCGTGCATGGTGCGCACCACGTGGAGGTCGCTGAGTGAGCTGTGGGCGATCTCGTGCCCGGCCAGCGATTCGGTGATCACACCCGTCGCCCGCCCACCGGCCGCGATCGCCGCATCGGCCACCACCCCCATGAGCCCGACCGAGGCACCCCCGTAGACGAGCCCGATGCCGTGCTGGGCGAGGGCGGCACCCAACTCGCGGGCCGCCTCGGCGAACTCGGGGTCCGCGCCCCGGCTCGAGCCGCAAAAGACGCAGACGTCGCCGATGTCACTCACACTGGACTGCCTTCGGGCACTCGAAGCGCCTCGGGCACGACGGGAGCGGCGCGCCGACGGCTCGGGCGGCGCACGATGGTCTCGGCGGCGTCGCTGTCGTGGATCGTCAGGGAGAAGATCACGGCGACCAACGCGAAGCAGGCAGCCGTGAGGAAGGCAAGGTGGTAGGCCGTGATGTCGGGCGAACCTGTTCCCCCGCTTGCTTGCGCCGAGCCGACGCCGATCAGCACCGTCGAGAGCACCGCGACCCCGGTCGCACTCCCGACTTGGCGCATTGTGTTGAAGAACGTCGAGGCACGACCCATCGACTCCGACGAGATCATGGCAAAGGACGCAGCCTGGTTCGGGACCATGACCTGCGCCATCATCCAGCCCAGCAGGAACATGACGCCACGGATGAGCCACAGGTTCGTCGTCAGCGTGACCTGCGTCAGGAGCAGCAAGCCCAGGGCCAGTCCGATCAGGCCGCCGCTGATATGGCGCCGGGGCCCGATCCGCGGGTAGATCAACCGGCTGGCGAATTGCGCGCCGAGCATGACCCCGAACGCTTCGGGGAAGGTCGAGAGCCCCGACTGCAGGGCGGACAGTCCGCGTGCGTCCTGGAAGTAGAGGGGAACGAGGTACAGGGTGCCCAAGAAGGCCGCGGCGACGAGGAACATCACCACATTGGTCGAGCGGAACAGCCGTCCCTTGAGCAGCCGCAGGTCGACGAGCGGCCGGTTCGTGCGCAATTCGACCGTCACGAAGACGGCGAGCAGAGCGAGGCCGACGACGCAGGTGGCCACGACCTCGGGCGAGGACCATGATTCCAAGGGGCCCTCGGACACCCCGTACATGAGGAGCCCAAGACCGGCCCCACCCAGGACGAACCCGGGCACGTCGAGCCGCCCGGCGTCGATGGCAGCCGAATGCTCGAGGAACAGCGCGCCGAAGACGATGGCGACGATGCCGAGCGGCAGGTTCACGAAGAAGACCCACCGCCAGCTGAAGCTCGTCACGAGGAAGCCACCCAGCACGGGGCCCAGGGCGGGAGCCAGTGTGGTGGGGACCGTCAGGATGCTGGCGGCGCGCACGCGCTCCGCTGGCGGGAAGACTCGGTACAGCATCGCCATTCCGACCGGCGCCATCATCCCGCCACCTGCACCCTGCAGAATGCGGAACAGGACCAGCTCGGTCATGTTCTGCGCCAGCCCGCACAGGACAGAGCCCGCGGTGAAGACGGCGATGGCGATGAGCAGCACGCGCTTGCCGCCGAATCGGTCGCCCAGCCAGCCCGAGGCGGGGATGAACACGGCCAGGCTGACCAGGTACGCGATCACGATGCCATCGACGGCAGTCGGTGCGACGTGAAAGTCGCGGCCGATCGTCGGCAGGGCCACGTTCACGATCGTGATGTCCATGATGTTCATGAACATGGCGGACACGAACACGGTGCCGACCACGATCTTCGGGTTGAGGCGGGATCTGACCACGAAGGGCTTTCTGTCGGTGCGTCTTGGGACAGCCGAACCGGGCGGCGCGACGAGTCGGCGTCGTGGCCGGAGTCCCCCTGTGACCCTATGCGGTCGCTGATCGGTTCCACGACCCAGTGCGCCCGTTTGCCGTGGCTGATCGCGTACCGTCTCTCGCAACGTTGGCGGGTCGGGCCCCCGTCGAGACCGGAGGATGACATTGGTCAGCCGAAGCGGAACGGAGGGGCGGCGCCGAGGGGGGACGTTCGCCAGCGCGTTGCTCGCCGCCAGCACGGTGACCTTGTTCGTCCTGGCGGGTTCGTCGGCGGTGTCCGCACCCGCGGGCGCTGCGGCGCGGCCAGTGCGGGCCACGTCGGGGACCGTGTGGCTCTGCCGACCAGGCCAGTCGGGCGACCCGTGCGCCTCTCCGCGGAGCGCGACGAGCGTGACCGGAACCGGGAGCACGAGTGCCGCGCTTGCGCCGACGACGCGCTCTGCGCCCCACTACGACTGTTTCTACGTGTACCCGACGGTCTCCACCGAATCGGGGACGAACGCGAACCTCACGGTGCAGCCGGCGGAGACGGCGGCCGCCTTTGCCCAGGCCTCGCGCTTCTCCCAGGTGTGCAACGTGTGGGCGCCGATGTACCGCCAGGCGACGTCGGGGGCGTTGGCCACAGGTGAGGCGACCAATCCTGGGGTTATCGCCACGGCCTACGGCAGTTTGCTGGCGGCCTGGAAGGACTACCTCGCCCACGACAACCACGGCAGGCCGATCGTCTTCATCGGCCATTCGCAGGGCGCGGCCATGCTCATCAAGCTCCTGCAGTCCCAGGTCGACCCCTCGCCGCGTCTGCGCGAGCTCATGGTCTCGGCCATCATCCTGGGCGGCAACGTCCAGGTGCCAAGAGGGAAGACCGTCGGCGGCAGCTTCAAGAACATCCCGACCTGCGGCTCGGCGTCGCAGACGGGTTGCGTCATTGCCTACTCGAGCTTCGGGTCGACACCTCCGGTCAACTCGTTCTTCGGCCGCCCGGATCAAGGGGTCAGCCTGCAATCGGGGCAGACGACCACGACGGGCCAACAGGTGGCGTGTGTCAACCCGGTCACCTTCTCGTCGACGGCGGGAGGCCTGCAGCCCTACTTCCCCACGGCGAGTGCCAGGACGAAGGGGGTGCAAGTGCGGACGCCCTGGGTGACGTTTCCTGGTCTCTACACCGCCCAGTGCCTGCAAAGCGGCGGTGCCTCTTGGTTGCAGGTCGACACGAACGAGGCGGCGGGCGATCCCCGGCCGACGGTCTCCGAACCCCTGGGACCAGCGTGGGGTTACCACCTCGATGACGTCAACCTGGCCCTGGGCAACCTGGTCGTCGACGTCTCCCAGGAGGAGTCCGCCTACCGCAGATGAGGTCACCCGGGTCAGTTCGACCCCGAGAACGCGGGCGGCCGCAGTCGTAGACTCCGGCAATGGTCAAAGTCATCGCGGTCGCCAACCAGAAGGGCGGCGTCGCCAAGACGACCACCGTGCAGTCGCTCGGTGTCGCACTGGCGGAGCAAGGGCACCACGTCCTCGTGGTGGACCTCGACCCGCAGGCGTGTCTGACCTATTCACTCGGTCTCGATCCGGACAACCTCTCGGCGTCCCTCCACGACGTGTTGGTCCGGCGGGCGCGCATCGCCGAGGTGATTCAGGAGGTACCGGGGGTACCGGGGCTGTCGGTGGTGCCGGCGACGATCGACCTTGCCGGCGCCGAGGTGCACCTGTTGAGCCGGACCGGTCGTGAGCACGTCCTTGCCAACGCGCTCCTTCCCGTGCTCGACGAATACGACGTCGTGCTCATCGACTGCCCTCCGTCACTCGGCGTGCTCACGATCAACGGGCTCACCGCCGCCGAGGCGGTCATCGTCCCGATGCAGTGCGAGGCGCTGAGCAATCGTGGCGTCGGCCAGCTCCTCGAGACGATCGAAGACGTCCGCCAGTTCGCCAACGAGAAGCTGCGCGTGCTCGGCGTGATCGCCACCATGTTCGACAGCCGGACCACGCTGGCGCGACAGGTGCTGTGCGAGGTGGGGGAGCGCTACGGCCTTCTGGTCTTCGACCCGCCTGTCCCGAAGTCGGTGCGCTTTGCCGAGGCACCCGGTTTCGGCCGCTCGGTGCTGCAGCATGCACCGGCCTCCGCGGGTGCCGTGGCGTACCGCTCGCTGTCGACGCGTGTCTACGACGCCATGGTGGGCGCCTGAGGTGGCTGGCTCACGGCAGGACAAGTCGCCTGACCCGCTCGGCAAGCGGGCCCTCTTCTGGGTCCCCGAGTCGAGCGGCCAGGGACCGGTCAGCGGCGCGGGGGGGACGATCTCGCTTCCCGCCGGCAAGCGTGCCTTGTTCTCGGGTGCTCCGATCGATCCGGAAGACCTCATTGCCGTCTCGGGGAACCCGTTGGCCGCGAGGGGGGCCTTCACCGTCGAGTGCCAGCGGTGCAGCCAGACGTCGCGTGTCGGAGCGCTGGACCTGCTGATCTTCCAGTTCCCGCTCGGACTCTGGCGGCCACGACGCCGCTTCGACCATCGCATGACGTGCCCGTCGTGCCGCAAACGGGCATGGTGCAGCGTTACCCTTCGACGGGGCTGAGCAGCTCGCTCGCCGGGGGGTCTCGTTCCTCCGCTCTCGCGGCGGGTTGCGCGGTCGGAAGGCGCCGCGTCAGCAGCAGGGCGATGAGCGCGAGGAGCGCCAGGACACCGAGGGCAGCCCGGAGCCCGTTGATCCTGCTCGAGGCGTTCTCGGCCACGATGGCCTGCGTGGTTGCAGGAGGGACGTCCGCTTTGTCGAGGACGGCCGTGAGGTCGGCGTCGCTCACGAAGGGGATACCTGACGACAGCTCGACATTGGCCCGCTGTGCGAGCTCAGAGGGGATGGCGGGGTTGGCGGCGACCGAACCGAGGAACGTCGTCGTGAGTACACCGATCAGGACCGCGCCCGACAGCGCGGTGCCGATTGACGCGCCGAGGTTCGTCACCGTGTTCTGAACCCCGCCCACCTCGCCGCTCTGGCTGTCGGGCACGGACGACACCGTGACCGCACCCAGCTGGGACGCCAGGCTGCCGATGCCGAGGCCCATGAGAAGCAGCGGCCATGTCACGACTTCGGGACCTGCGCCGGCGTCGAGGGCCGCGAGAAGGACGATGATGCCGAAGAGGAGGAGGCTGAACCCGACGCGGACGACGCGCCGCGGAGACGCGTTGGGAAGGAGCCTGGGGACCCCGACGGCCGCGGCGAGGAGCGTGAGCGAGAGCGGAAGGAGGCGGACACCCGTTGCGACGGCGGACAGTCCCAGTGCCACCGAGAGGAACAGGGGAATGACAAAGAACAGCCCTGCCTGGAGCAGGAACTGGAAGAAAAAGGATGTCAGGCCCGCTTGAAGTCTGGGCGTGCGGAGCAAGCGGGGGTCGAGAAGGGCGGCCTGATTCCGGCGGCGACGCCGATCCTCCCAGACGAGGAACAGTGCCAATACGCCCGCACCGCCGAGCAGCAGCCAGATGACGAGTGACATCCCGAGCCATATCGGTGCGCCGGCTTTAGGTTGGACCACTCCCCACGATCCCGATCGGATGATGCCGTAGACGAACAGCGCGAGGCCGGCGGCGGAAAGGACCGTGCCGACCGGATCGAGGTGCACGTCGGGATCGCGGGCTGAGTCGGCCATGCGTCGGGACAGGGCGAGGATGCACACCACGATGACAACCTCGCCGAAGAAGACCACCCGCCACGTGAGGTACGTCGTGCAGAGTCCGCCCACGAGTGGCCCGATGGCCACGGCGATGGCGCCGGCCGAGGCCACGAGCCCGTAGGCGCGTGGGCGCTCGGCTGCTCCGAAATTCGTGGCGACGAGCGCAACGACGGCAGGCATGATGAGGGCCGCGCCCAGGCCCTCGAGGACGGACCAGCCGATGATGAGGACGGGCAATGAGCCCGCGACACCAGTAATGAACGAGCCGCAGCCGTAGATCACGCAACCGATGGCAAACGCGCGCTTGCGCCCCAGCAGCTGGCCGATCTTGCCTCCGGTGATCATGAACGCTGCCATCACCAGCGTGTAGAGCGTGATGGCCAATTGGATCCCCGTCACCGTGGTGCCGACGTCCTTGGCCACGGTGGCGATGGACACGTTCATGACCGAGCTGTCCAGCGTCATGAGGAATTGCGCGGAGGCCAGGGTCAGAAGGACGATCCCGCTTCGCGAGGGCGCGACGTCCGTCGGATCGGGCCCCGTCATGTCGGCATTCTGACCCCGGTTGACCCCGGTGGTCGGGATGCGGGGATTTGAACCCCGGACCTCCTGCTCCCAAAGCAGGCGCGCTAACCAAGCTGCGCTACATCCCGTTGTGAAGGCTGGTGAAGCCGACGCCATTCTAGCCGTCTGACCAGGTCTTTTCAGGACGGGATCATCGACCTCGAGCTTCGAGGAGCCTCGAGCAGCCCGAGTCAAAGCTACCCCCTCCAGCTCCTGGTCTCACCAGCCCGTGGTGGCCGCGAGTCGTAGCTCAGCTCGTCGTTTAATACTAGTATCAGCGGTACCATGATCCCGGTCGAGGTGGACCCGAACGACCCCCTGCCGTTGCACGAGCAGGTGGCAGCGGAGATTCGCCGCGCCATCGCCGACGGCGAGGCTGCGCCGGGGGACCGACTTCCGCCGGCGCGCTACCTGGCTGCCGTCTTGGGCGTGAACCACAACACCGTGTTTCGCGCCCTGCACACGCTGCGCGACGAGGGCATCTTGGAGTTTCGCCGTGGTCGCGGCATCACGGTCGTCGGTACCGCGCCTGAGCGCACTGCGCTGATCGCGAAGGCCAAGGAGCTCGTCAAGCTGGCGAGACGCCAGGGGTACCGGCATGACGAGCTGATCGCCATCATCGATACGTTGCGATGACGACGCTCAGCGAACGCCCAGCAGCACCCTTGCGTGACGAGCAACCTGATTCCGAGGCTCTCATCAAGGAAGCACGAAGGCTCCGCCGCCGCCGCTATCTGCTCGTCACTGCGGCTCTGGTGATCGTCATCGGGGCCATCGCGACCGGCATTGCCGCGAGCCAGGGAGACAATCATGGAAGGTCGGGCGGGGGCCACCCTCGGAACACACCGACTGCGCCCCAGGCCGCTCCTCCGGTGGCGTCCAGCCCGAAGCTGCCCGGCGTCGCGCTCCCGTCATCGGGTTATTTCAACCAGATCTCGGTGACGCCGAGCGGGCTTTTGCTGACTGGTGTCACCCCGGCGAGCGCAGGCAGTCCTCTGCCGGTCTGCGTTTCGGCGCTGGTCGATCCACAGACTCTCGTCGTCGGCAAGGTCACGACGGGGGATTGCGGAGATCCCCGGCTCTTTGGGCAATCCGTCGAGGCCGTCAACACGCCGATCTTGCGGTCGAACAATGCGACCACCTCCGTCAATTCGGTGAATCCGGTTTCGGGTCAGGTGACCTACGGCCCGGTGGTGATGAGCTATTCGTCCTATTCGGATACCAAGCCGGTGATGGCCTCAGGGGGACAGTGGTTGTGGATCTACGACGTCGCCACGACGAAGGGCCCTGTGCTCCTCCAAATATCGGACCGATCCGGCGCGGTCGCCGACACCATCCCGATGCCCTCGCTCTACAAGCCTCTCCTGGCCGCCGACGACGCGGGTGTCTGGGTCGCCAATTCCGTCGGAGGCTCGGGGTCGCCCGCTCTGTTCTACGTTCCGGCGGGCTCATCGGCGCCACGCGTGGTGGTGGCGTCGACGACTGTCCCGATTTGTTGGATTGTCGCCTCTGGCACGAGCGCCTGGGTCGGCAGCGGTGTGCAAGCGTGCGCCAAGCAGGACGTCCAGAGGTTCGTGGACAGTTCCGACGCAGCCGTCTTCACCACCTCTGGTACCTATCTGCTCTTCACGGTCATCGGGAGTGAACCCGATGGGCTCTGGACGATGCAGTATCTGTCGCCGTCCAAGGAAGCGATCGTCCGCATCGACCCGGACACCGGATCCGAATCGGTCGTCGCCACGGTCCCGGCCGTCCCGCTGCCGAGCTATCTGACCTCGGGAGGGCTGGTGCAGGGGCAGGGCGCGTACGACGACGGGCACCTGTACCTCCTTGAACCGCCGTTCCACGAGAACGGATACCTGGGATACACGTCGATAATCAGCATCGACGCGCCGCCCGGCGATTAATTTTTTTTCGATCGATTTCGGCTGGTCTAGGTCCGCTCCACCGCCAGCACCTGCCACTCGCCGGGAACGCCCTTGAGCGTGTGTCGTCCCCGGTCGTCGAAGACGATGCCAGAGCCGACGACGAGGTCGCGGACGGTGCCGGTGACCAAGACCTCACGCGCGTCAGCCATGGCGCTGACCCTCGATGCGATGTGCACTGCCAGACCGCCGATGTCGGCGCCGCGCAGCTCCACCTCTCCGGCGTGCACGCCGGCCCGGAGCTCCAGGCCGAAGTCCTGCGCGCTCTTGACCATGGCGACAGCACAGCGGACCGCCTGGGCCGGCGCGGCGAAGCGCGCCAGGATCCCGTCGCCCGTCGTCTTGACCAGCTGACCGTCGTGGCGCTCCAGCAGCCGTTCCACGTTGACGTCGAACTCGTCGAGCACGCTGCGCCACTGGCGGTCACCCGCCGCGGCGGCCCGCACCGTCGAGTCCACGATGTCGGTGAACAACACCGTGGCCAGCAGGCGCGTCGGTGCATGATCGCCGCGGCCACCGGTGACGAACTCCTCGATTTCGTCCACGATGGCGTCGAACTCGCCCGCCCAGGGCACCAGGTCGTTCCCTGGGACCGTGACGAAGCGGGCGCCCGTGATGTGCTCGGCCAGAAAGCGGCCGTGCTCACTGAGGTTGGCGTAGCAGTCATCCCGCACGAACACCAGCGTCGGGCATGTGACAGCCGGGAGGCACCACCGCACGTCGGCCGAGAATTGCACGACGTTGAAGGCGATGGCCGTGGCGGGGCTCGCCCCGCGCCGTGCCGCCCGCCCCCACCACTCTCGGAAGCCGACCCGATGGGCCAGGCTGGGGGCGAACACCACGATGTCCCGCGGCATGTCGCCCTCCAGCAGCGGCACGTCGATGTTGCTCCCCTGGGCGACCTCCTCGTCTGAGACCCCGATGTCGTAGTCCTCCGCCCGGCCGATCCGCGCCGTGCCGTTGACGATGACGAGCGACGCCACCCGCTCGGGGTGCGTCGCCGCCAGCCACAAAGCCGCCATGGTGCCGCCGTTCGACGCCAGGAGCACGGCCCGTTCGCTTCCGGAGGCGTCCATGACAGCCAGTCCGTCGCGGCCCCAGCCCTCTATGGAAGGTTCGGTCCCCGTTGGCAGGGGATCGGAGAGGCCGAGGCCGGCCGCGTCGAAGCGGATCAGCCGGGAGAAGCCGGCCACGCGCTCGGTGTAGCGGAGCCAGCTCGGCTCGTCGAGCGTCTCGTCGATCGAGATCATGAGCCCGCTGTTGAACTCGAGGACGTCGATCGTGCTCGAAGCGCCTGTGGCGCCGGCGGCACCCGAGGCATCGGCGGAGCCGCCGCCCCACACCTGGTAGCCCACGTGCATCTCGTCACGGAGCGCGTACGTGGTGAGCGGCTCCATACCGATGCAGTCTGCCGTGCCGCCTACCCGGCGCGCGCCAAGGGCACTGTGGTCAGCGCGCGCCCCGCAAGAGGCGGCCCGGGAGCTCTCCTGTCGGCTCACCGTCCTCGAAGGTGACCGTCCCCGTCTTGATCGTGGCCGCGTACCCCGTCGCCCGCTGCAGCAGCCGGCGTCCGCCCGCCGGCAGGTCGGCCCGCACGAAGGGCGCGCCGAGCGAGAGGCCGTCGTAGTCGATGAGATTGAAGTCGGCCAGCGCGCCTGGCTCCACCGTCCCCCGGTCCGACATCCCGTAGAGGCGGGCGGTGTCGTGGGTCTGCTTCTTCACGACGTACTCGAGCGGCAGGGTGGCGCCGCGCCGGCGGTCCCGCGTCCAGTGCGTGAGCATGAAGGTCGGCATGCTGCCGTCGCAGATCGTGCCGGTGTGGGCGCCCCCGTCGGACAGCCCGAGCAGACCCTGGGGGTGCAGGAGCATGTCGTAGACGTGGTCGAGGTCGCCCGTCGCGTAGTTCAGGATCGGCAGGTACAAGAGGCCGGTCCCACCGTCTTTGGCCATCTCGTCGTAGGCCACCTCGAGGGGTGAGACGCCCGTCGCCGCGGCCAGGCCGGCCAAGGAGCGTTCGGGACCCGGCTCGTAGTCGGGTGGGTCGCCCAGGACGAAGGTCCGTCCGTAGGCCCGCTCCATCGCCTCGGCTGCCGCGGGTGACGACGGCGTCCACGACACGATGGCCCGGCGCACCTCGGGGTCGGCCAGTGCCTCGCCGAGCTCGGCGGGGGAGAGGCCACGTGCCCGGAGCTCGCGGTAGGCGGGGATGTCGGCGAAGAGGCAGTACGTGGCGTGGTAGCCGGTGAGCAGCCCGGTCGGGCGCCCCGCCACCTGCGGGAAGAGCTGCGCGCCCTCGGCGCACGCCGCCAGTGACTCGGCCATCTGCTGGCGCCACAGGTCCGGCGCCGCGTCCACCTGCAAGAGCGCGAAGGACACGGGTCGGTCGATGGCCGCCGAGAGCCGGCGCATCCAGTCGACCTCGCCCATGACGTCGTCGGGTTGCTCGCCGGCGGAGCCGAGGGGAGCGAGCTCGAAGACGCCGGTACGGGCCTCGCCCAACGCGCTGCCGATGCCGAACAACTCGTCCTCCGCCGCGTAGGTGCCCGGGACCACTTCACCGTCGATGGCGCGGTGCCCGATCGTGCGAGAGGTGGAGAAGCCCAGCGCGCCGGCTCGCAGCGCGTCGAGGACGATGGCCCGCATGGCCTCGATGTCCTCGGCCCGCGCCGCCTCGTTCTTGGCCCCGCGCTCGCCCATGACGTAGCCCCGCACGGCGCCGTGGGGGACCTGGGTCCCGACGTCGACGGTCCAGCGCCGTCGCTCCAGCGCGTCGAGGTACTCGGGGAACGTCTCCCACTCCCACTCGATCCCCTCGGCCAGGGCGGTGCCCGGGATGTCCTCGACACCCTCCATCAGGCCGATGAGCCAGTCGTGACGGTCCGGCTCGACCGGGGCGAACCCGACGCCGCAGTTGCCCATCACGAGCGAGGTCACGCCGTGCCACGACGACGGGGCGAGCTCGGTGTCCCATGTGACCTGGCCGTCGTAGTGGGTGTGGACGTCGACCCAACCCGGGGTGACCAGGAGGCCGTCGGCATCGATGGTCCGGGTGGCGCCGCCCTCTATCCGCCCCAGCTCGGTGATGCGGCCGGAGTCCACCGCGACGTCCGCCGTGCGCGCCGCCGCGCCGGTCCCGTCGACGAGCGTCCCGCCCTTGATGATCAGGTCGTGCATGCACAACAGCGTCTCACGCCGATGGGCCCGACGCCGGCCGCACCGCCCCCGGCCCGGGCGAGGCCGGGGGCCTGATGGTCAGGTGCGAGCGCTCAGACTTTTGCTTTGCCCAGAATGCGGTTCATCTTGGTGCCGCACACCGGGCAGGTGCCCTGGGCCGCCCGGCGGCCATTGGCCAGCTCGACTTCTTGCCCGTCGAACTCGCGCTTCTCCCGGCACTTCACGCAGTACCCCTCGTAGTTAGCCATGGCAACTCCTCTGGTCTGTGGTGGCCCTGGATGGGCGTCGAAGGTAGCGGGAGGGTTTCGAAGAATGGGGGATGGTCACCGAGCCGAGGCGGGCCACCGGCGATAGGGTCGGGCCGGTGATCGACAACGGCGCAGGTCAGGACGGTGCGTGGCGGCAACTGGGGCTGAAGGCCATGGACGGCCTCGAGGAGACCTGGGAGAGCCTGGCCGACGCCTGTCACGAGCTTTCGAGCACGGAGTGGGCCTTGCCCACCGAGTGCCCGGGCTGGGACGTCAAGGACCAGCTCTCCCACGTGATCGCGGTCGAGCGCGCCATCATGGGCGAGGCCGCGCCGGCCTGGGACGAGAACCTGGGCGACCACGTGAAGAACGACTTCGCGGCCAGCAACGAGCCCTGGATCGCCGTGCGCCGTGCCCGGCCCGGACCCGAGGTCTTCGCAGAGTTCGTCGACGTGACGAGCACCCGGCTGGCCCAGGAGGCCGGGCGGTCCGAGGAGGAATGGGCCGCCGTCGGCTGGAGCCCGGTCGGGCAGCGTCCCCACGCCGTGTTCATGGAGGTGCGCGTCTTCGACAGTTGGGTGCACGAGCAGGACGTACGGCGTGCTCTGGACCGCCCCGGCGGCAGCGGGAACCTCGCGTCGGCGATGGCGCTCACGCGGGTGCAGGACGCCATGCCCTTCGTCGTGGGGAAGAAGGCCGCGTGCCCCGACGGCACCGTCGTCCGGTTCGAGGTGGCAGGTTCGGGGGAGGACGCACGCTCCTTCACGATCGCCGTCGAGGGAGGCCGGGCCAAGCGGGTCGACGAGAGGGTCGTCCCGACGGTGGCCCTGTCGCTCTCGAGCCTCGACTTCATGCGTCTCGGCTGCGGACGGACCACGGCGGAACAATTGGCCGAGCGGGGCACCGGTGTCCTTCTCGAAGGCGATGAGTCCCTGGGCCAGAAGGTGCTCGGTGCCATGAACTTCATGTTCTGACGTCAGGTCTCTGTGACGCCGTGAGGCACGTGAGCACGCCGTGTGGCCCGCGCGGGCAAGGTTTCGAGTGATGCGCCTCGTCTGCGCCCTGCGCCTGCGGCGAGGAGTGCCCGGTAGAGTGATCGGCTCGTGATGCGTGCGACCGCCGAGCCCATGGAGGGCAACCTTGTCCGCCTGAGTGTGGAGATCGACGAGCCCGAGTTCGACCGCGCGCTCGGTGACGTCGTGCGGACACTTGCCCGTCAGGTGCGCGTACCGGGCTTTCGTCCCGGTAAGGTGCCGCGCAAGGTTCTCGAGGCGCGCATGGGCGGTGCCGGCGCGTTGCGGGCCGAGGCGCTGCGCGAGTCGTTGCCCGACTTCTACGCGCGCGCCGTTGTCGACACCGAGCTCGATCCCATCGCGCAGCCCGACATCGACATCACCGCCGGCGAGGACCGGGGCGCAGTGTCCTTCGACGCGGTGGTCCAGGTGCGCCCGCTCGTCGCCATTCCCGGTTACGACGGTCTGCAGGTCACGCTGCCGGGGCTCGCCGTGAAGGACGAGGACGTGCAGCGCCAGATCGACCGGCTACGCGAGAACGACGCCGAGCTCGATGTCGTCGAGCGACCGGCCATCGACGGCGACTTCGTCACGATCGACCTGCACGGCACCGACGCCTCGGGCGCGGAGGTGGTCGGCGTCGACGACTACCTCTACGAAGTGGGCAGCGGGTCGGTCGTCCCTGAGCTCGACGCCGAGCTGCACGGCGCCAAGGCCGGCGCCATCGTCGCCTTCGACGCGGCCAACCCGAACGAGCCCGACGCCAGCCTGGCGTTCCGCGTGCTGGTGAAGGAGGTCAAGGTCAAGAAGCTGCCGGAGACGACTGACGAATGGGCGGCCGAAAGCTCCGAGTTCGCCACCGTCGACGAGCTGCGCGCCGATATCGAGGACCGGATCCGCCGGGTGAAGCTGATGCAAAGCCAGATGGCACTCCGACAGAACGCCATCGAGGCGCTCTCTGCACTCGTCTCCGACGACGACGTCCCCGAGGTGTTGGTCGACGATGAGGTCAACGAGCGGTTGCACGACCTGCAGCACCGGCTCGAGGCTCAGAAGCTCAGCCTGGCCGAGTACTTCCAGGCCACGGGGACCTCGCCCGACGATCTGCTCTCGACGGTGCGGGTGGACGCACAGGGCGCGGTGAAGGCGGACCTGGCCCTGCGGGCCCTGGTGGAGGCCGAGGAGTTGACGCTCAGCGAGGACGAGCTCGATGCCGAGATAGGCACCATGGCCGAGCGGATGGGCACCACCGCAACCGAGCTGCGCCGCCAACTCGACACGGCGGGCCGGACGGGCGCGGTACGCTCGGAGTTGCGCAAGGGTAAGGCGCTGGAGTGGCTGCTGGACCACGTGGAGCTGTTCGACGAGGACGGAAACCCGATGTCACGCGATGACCTGAGGGTGGATGCCTCGAAGGACGACGAGATCGACGAGGACGACGACGACGAAGTCGACATCGATGAGGTCGAGCAAGGCGAGGAGAGCGAGTGAAGATGCACAGTGAGGGGGAACCCATGAAGGCCTACAACTATTTGGTTCCCACCGTCATCGAGTCGTCCAACCGCGGTGAGCGCGCCTACGACCTCTATTCACGCCTTTTGCGGGAGCGCATCATCTTCCTCGGCACACCGGTCGACGACGCCGTGGCAAACCTCATCTGCGCCCAGATGCTCTTTTTGGAGTCCGAGGAGCCGGACAAGGACATCCACCTCTACATCAACTCGCCCGGGGGGGAGATCACGGCGCTCTTCGCCATCTACGACACGCTCAAGTTCATCAAGGCGGACGTTTCGACCTTTTGCTTCGGGCAGGCCGCCTCGGCGGCGGCGGTGCTCCTGGCGGCCGGCGCCAAGGGCAAGCGCTTCGCGCTCCCTCACGCGCGCATCCTGCTGCACCAGCCGTGGGGCGGCGTCGAGGGACAGGCCAGTGACATCGAACTGCAGGCGAAGGAGATCCTCCGCATGCGCGACCTCCTCTCGGGCATGTTGGCCGAGGACACCGGGCAGACCCAGGAGAAGGTGGCCCAGGACACCGACCGCGACTTCATCATGACGGCGGAGGAGGCGGTGACCTACGGAGTGATCGACGAGGTCATCACGGCCAGGAACATCGCACCGCTCGAGGCCATCGGCGCCGCATAGAAACCATCGGGCACAGGGACGGGAGATCGATCTGGTGGCGAAGTTCGGAGAGGGCGGGGACCTCGTCAAGTGCAGCTTCTGTGGCAAGACGCAGAAGCAGGTCAAAAAGCTCATCGCAGGGCCGGGTGTCTACATCTGCGACGAGTGCATCGACCTGTGCAACGACATCATCGCCGAGGAGCGTGACGAGTCCACCGAGCTGAGCTTCGAGGACCTCCCGAAGCCGCGCGAGATCTTTGACTTCCTGAACGACTACGTCGTCGGGCAGGAGTACGCCAAGAAGATCCTCTCGGTCGCCGTCTACAACCACTACAAGCGCGTCCAGGCCGGGCCGCCGGCGGCAGAGGACGCAGTCGAGCTCGCGAAGTCGAACATCCTCCTGCTCGGGCCGACCGGCTGCGGCAAGACACTGCTCGCGCAGACACTGGCCCGCATGCTCAACGTGCCGTTCGCCATCGCCGACGCCACGGCGCTCACGGAAGCCGGCTACGTGGGCGAGGACGTCGAGAACATCCTTTTGAAGCTGATCCAGGCCGCCGACTACGACGTGAAGCGCGCCGAGACCGGGATCATCTACATCGACGAGATCGACAAGATCGCCCGCAAGAGCGAGAACCCTTCCATCACCCGCGACGTGTCGGGTGAAGGGGTGCAGCAGGCCCTGCTCAAGATCCTCGAGGGCACGACGGCCTCGGTCCCGCCCCAAGGCGGACGCAAGCACCCCCACCAGGAGTTCATCCAGATCGACACGACGAACATCTTGTTCATCTGCGGGGGCGCCTTCGCCGGTCTGGACAAGCTCATCGAAAGCCGCATCGGCAAGCGCGGCATCGGGTTCCGCGCCGAGGTGCACCGCAAGGACCGCGACGACGGCGAGATCCTGCGCCACGTCCTGCCCGAAGACCTCATCAAGTTCGGTCTCATCCCTGAATTCATCGGCCGCCTGCCTGTGGTGAGTGCCGTCTCGCCGCTGTTCAAGGACGCCCTGGTCCAGATCCTCGTCGAGCCCAAGAACGCGCTGACCCGCCAGTACGAGCGGACCTTCGCGCTCGACAACGTCGAGCTCGAGTTCACGCCCGACGCGCTCGAGGCGGTGGCGGAGCAGGCGCTCTTGCGCGGCACCGGTGCCAGGGGCCTGCGCGCCATCCTCGAAGAGGTGCTGCTCGACGTGATGTACGACTTGCCCAGCCGCACCGACGTCGGGAAGTGCGTGGTGGACCGCTCCGTCGTGCTCGACCGGGTCGCGCCGACACTCGTGCCGCTCGGGGGCTCGTCGGTCAAGTCGAGCCGCTCCCGCCGCGCCGCGTCCTGACCACACCCGGATAGGAGTTCGTTGGCGTGGCCGACCCCGCGGCGCTGCCGTTCGAGTCGCTCGACGACGCGTTGTCGTGGCTCGACAGCCACATCGATTTCGAACAGAACATGCCGCGCCGGCGCGCGCTGCCCACGTTGGACCGCATTCGCGCGCTCACGTCGCTGCTCGGTGACCCGCAGGACTCCATCCCGTCCATTCATTTCACCGGTACCAACGGCAAGGGGTCGACGTCGGCCATGGCGACGATGTTGCTCATGGCCAAGGGCCTGAACGTCGGGACATACACCAGTCCCAACCTGCACACCGTCTCAGAGCGCATTGCCCGCAACGGCGAACCGATCGACGAAGAATCGTTCACGTCGGTGCTGACAGAGCTGGCGCTCGTCGTGCCGCTCTTGCCCGAGCCCCCCACGCGCTTCGATCTCCTCACGGCCGCTGCGTTCGCCTGGTTCGCCACCGAGGCGGTCGATGCCATGGTGGTCGAGGTGGGACTCGGCGGGACGTGGGACACCACCAACGTGATCCACGGTGACGTGGCCGTGCTGACCAACGTCAGCTTCGACCACACCGACGTGTTGGGCCCCACCCTCGAAGGGATCGCCGCCGACAAGGCGGGGATCATCGAGCCGGGCAGCCGGGTCGTGGTGGGGGAGATGGCGCCCGACCTGGTGGACATCGTCATAGCCAGGGCCGAGGAGCTCGGGGCGGCGTCGGTGTGGGTGGCCGGACGGGACTTCGGCGTCGAGTCCAACCGGGTGGCCGTCGGGGGCCGCCTCGTGACGCTGTGGACCCCAGGAGGCCGCTACGAGGACGTGCTTGTCCCCTTGCACGGGGCGCACCAGGGCCTCAACGCCGGTGTGGCCTTGGCCGCCGCCGAGGCCTTCTTCGGTGATCCGCTGGCCCCGGACCTGGTCGAGGAGGCGATGGCGGCGGTGCGGGTGCCTGGGCGCCTCGAGGTCCTGGGCCGGCGCCCGCTGCTGCTGGTCGACGGCGCGCACAACGCGGCGGGGATGGCCGCACTGGGCGAGGCACTCGAGGAGGAGTTCGCCGTCGACGGCACCGCGGTGGCGGTCGTCGGAATGCTCACGGGCCGTGACCCCTCGGCGATGCTGGCACCGCTCGCGTCCGCCGGGGTGCGCCGCGCTCGTCGCGTGCGAGCCCGATTCGCCGCGTGCGATGCCGGCCGCCACTGTGGGCGAGGCCGGGCGCGCGCTCGGGCTCTCCGTGTATGAGGTGCCCGACATCGGCGAGGCTTTGCGCGTGGCGCGCGGCATGGTGGACGCCGATGGGCTCGTCGTGGTGGCGGGATCGCTCTACGTCGTGGGTACCGCGCGCGCCGACGTGCTCGCCTCTGCGGTCCCGTGGGAAGAAGCCGGTCGCTGACCGTGCCTCGGGCGACGAACGGAGGGACGACGCCCGTGGTTGTGTAGTGTCCACCGTTCGTGGACCGCACCCTTGTCATCGTGAAACCCGACGGCGTCGAGCGCGGGCTCGCCGGCGAAGTCGTCAGCCGCCTGGAGCGCAAGAATCTTCGGATCGTCGCGGCCGAGCTCCGGACCATCACGAGCGAGGTGGCTCAGACTCATTACGCCGAGCACGCTGAGAAGCCCTTCTTCGGCGACCTGGTCGACTTCATCACCCGCTCACCGGTCCTCGTCCTGGTCGTCGAGGGCCCGAAGGACACCTATGCCGTGGTGCGGCTCATGATTGGCGCGACCAATCCGGCCGAGGCCGCTCCGGGGACGATCCGCGGCGACTTCGGCATCGAAACGACCGAGAACCTCGTGCACGGGTCCGACTCGCACGAGTCAGCGGCGCGCGAGATCGCGCTGTTCTTCCCTGGCTTGGCGTCGTCGTAGCCGGCCTCGTCGAGCTCGCCGCGCGAGAGCAAGGCACGGACGCGACGCCGCATCTCGAGAACAGCCCTCGCTCTCCACAGCCGTTTGCCGCACCCGGTCGCCACGTTCGTACGCCAAGCCAGTAGGCCACACTCGTTCGCCACGCCCGTAGGCCACGGACGCCGATCGCCCGTTCGCCCGCATTCGCCCATTCGCCGAACGTGACGCTCTCGCATCATCTGCACATACTTTCCCTTGGAACCCCAGGTCGGACAGGCGTGGCACGCCGTCCGCCTTGTGGGACATGTCGCAGTCCCGTAGCCTGGGGGCGCACCGTCAGGGGCGCCGGTCCCCCGGCACCCGCCCCGCAGTCCCTCGGGAGAATGTCAGCTATGGCCGAAAACCGCCTTTCCCTGCTTGGTCGTGACATGGCCGTCGACCTCGGTACCGCCAACACGCTGGTGTACGTCCGTGGTCGCGGCATCGTGTTGAACGAGCCTTCCGTCGTCGCCGTCGACATCAAGGACGGTCGCCCTTTGGCGGTGGGCGCCGAGGCCAAGCGGATGATCGGCCGGACCCCCTCGAACATCCAGGCCATCCGTCCTCTCAAAGACGGCGTGATCGCGGACTTCGAGATCTGCGAGAAGATGCTCCGCTACTTCATCCACCGGGTGCACCAGCGCCGCTTCGCCAAGCCACGCATGGTGATCTGCGTTCCCTCGGGCATCACGGGCGTCGAGCGCCGTGCCGTCATGGAGGCGGCCGAGTACGCAGGCGCGCGACGCGCCTACATCATTGAGGAGCCCATGGCGGCCGCCATCGGCGCCGGCCTCCCGGTGCACGAGCCGACCGGCAACATGGTCGTCGACATCGGTGGTGGCACCACAGAGGTCGCCGTCATCTCGCTCGGTGGCATCGTCACGAGCCAGTCCGTGCGCATCGGCGGCGACGAGCTCGACGAGGCGATCGTCTCGTTCGTCAAGAAAGAGTTCAGCCTCGCGCTCGGTGAGCGCACCGCAGAGGAGATCAAGATCACTCTCGGGTCGGCCTATCCATTGGAGCAGGAGCTGCACGCCGAGATCCGCGGCCGCGACCTCGTGAGCGGTCTCCCGAAGACCATCGTCGTCTCGACCGAGGAGATCCGCCGCTCCATCGAGGAGCCCGTGTCCGCCATCATCGATGCGGTGAAGGTCACCTTGGACCGCACACCGCCGGAACTGGCGGCGGACATCATGGAACAGGGGATCGTGCTCACGGGGGGCGGTGCGCTGCTGCACGGCCTGGAGTCGAGGCTCCAGCACGAGACCGGCATGCCGATCGTGGTGGCCCGGGACCCGCTGAACTGCGTCGCTGTGGGCAGCGGCCAGTGCCTAGAAGAGTTCGACGCGCTGAAGCGGGTGCTGATCACCACCTCTGCGCGCTGACGTATCGACCGGTTTCTCCTGGGTGGCCCGGTCCCGGCGGCGGTCGCGCCGCACGCTGACGGTCGTCATCCTGGTCGTCCTCTCGCTGTCCCTCATCTCCCTCGACCTCAACGGTCGGACCCACAGCATCACCTCGGGCGTGAAGTCTGCGGCCAACGACGTGTACGCCCCGTTGCGCCAGGGCGTGCTCGACATCATCAGCCCCATCGGCGACTTCTTCGCCGGCGCGTTCAACTATGGCTCGGTGCAGTCGCAGAACGAGCAACTGGAGAAGACCATCGGAGAGCTGCGGGCGAGCCAGGACGAGCGGACCTTCCAATTGAACCAACTGCGGGAGCTGACGAAGCTCCAGAACCTGCCGTTCTTGAACTCGCTCCCAGTGGTGTCCGCGCAGACCATCGACGCGTACGCATCCAACTTCACCGCGACGATCACCCTCGACAAGGGACGCAGCGACGGGGTCGATGTCGGCTATCCGGTGGTCGGCGCCGGCGGCTTGGTTGGACAGGTCATCCAGTCGTTCCACCACACCTGCGTCGTACAGCTGGTGACCGACGGCCAGTCCAAAGTCGGCGCGACCTTTGGACCACAGAACCAGTACACCGGCATCGTCGACGGCCAGGGACCCGGCAGCTCCATGACGGCTGACCTCGTGCCTCCGCACACACCGCTGCACAACGGCGAGATCATGTACACGAGCGGACTGCAAGCCGCGTCGTTTCCGCCGGGGATCCCGGTGGCCACCGTGCGCTCGTTCCACACGGCGTCGGGCGCGAGCCAGGAGACGATCAAGGTCGACCCGGCAGCAAACCTGAGCGATCTCGCCTACGTCGACGTCGTCCAGTGGGCGCCTTCGACATGACAGCCCGCTCCGTCCTCCGGGTCGCGCTCGTCATCGTCATCGTCTTGATGGTCCAGCAGACGGTCATGATCGCGCTCCGCATCGGCGGAGCCCACCCTGACCTCTTGTGGTTGCTCCCCATCACCGCGGCACTCCTCGATGGGCCCGAGACGGGGGCGATCGTCGGATTCTGGGCCGGGCTCGCCTTCGACCTCGTCCTGCCCACACCCTTCGGCCTGTCGGCGCTGGTCGGATGCCTCCTCGGGTACTCCGTGGGCTCGCTGACGGCCTCCGTAGATCCCCGCGCCGCCTGGCTCAAGCCGGTGGCCGCGCTCGCGGGAAGCGTGGCAGCGGACATGCTGTTCGCCGTGCTCGGTGCGATCCTCGGTCAAGAGCAGATGGTGCAGATCGACTTCTTGAGCCTCTTCTTGGTCGTCGCCGTCTCGAGCGTGGTGCTGGTGCTCCCGGTCAACCGGATGATGCGCTGGGCCCTGGTCGAGGAGAGCCATCGCCGCTCACTCGTCTCGGCCCAAGCGGACAGCAGGCTCTGGTGAAGCGGACCCTCCGCCATCCCATACGCGGCGACCGGGTCCACCCCAAGCCGTCGACGCGAGGGGCGCGCCAGCCTTCGTGGCGCGCCGGCGCGCGCCAGCCGCGCATGCGGCCGCGCAAGAGCGTGAACGTCGCGTCCATCGTCGGCTCGCCCGAGGAGGAGGAGTCGCGGCCGAACCTGCGGTTGCGCATCGTAGGGATCGTGGTGCTCCTGCTCTTCGGCGTCCTCGTCCTGCGCCTTTGGACGCTTCAGGTGGTGGAAGGAAAGACGTACGCAGCCGCCGTCACGCGTAACCAGGTGCGCGTCGTCAGCGTGGCCGCGCCCCGCGGTGCCATCGTCGACCGCAACGGCACCGTGCTCGTTTCGAACACGCCGCAAGAGGAGATCCTGCTGTCACAGTCCGAGGCGAAGCAGAATCCGGCGATTGTCGGCATGGTGGCCGCCCTGATTGGCGAGACCCCGAAGCAGGTGCAGGACTCCGTCAACAACGACCAGTACAGCCCCTACGAGCCCGTCCCGGTCGCGACCGGCGTGTCGGTCTCGACGGTGCAGTTCCTGCAGACCCACCAGGCGGAATATCCCGGCGTCAGCGTGCAGTCCGTGGCGCAGCGCACCTACCCCCAGGGCGGGACGACCGGGACCCAGATCCTCGGGTACGTGGGCGACATCTCGTCGAGCTACCTCGCCGCGCACCCCAACGACGGCTACACCCAAGGCAGCCAGGTCGGCGAGGCAGGCATCGAGGCGCAGTACGAGCCCTTCCTGCGCGGCGTGGCCGGCCGCCAGGCGCTCTCGGTCGATGCCGGCGGCAACGTCGTGGGCACGCTCAGCACGACCGCGCCGAAGATCGGCGACACGGTGGTGCTCAACGTCGACACCGGGCTGCAACAGGAGGTCCAGAACGACCTGCAGAACCAGATCCTGACGGACCGCCATACCGTCGACTCGGTCGACGGGCGGGTCCCGCCCGCGCCCAACGGCGCCGTGGTCGTGATGGACCCGCAGAACGGACAGGTGCTGGCCTTGGCCTCGTACCCGAGTTACGACCTGAACGAGTGGGTGGGCGGCATCTCACAGGCCAACTTCACCGCCCTGCAGGCGAGCGGAGCGGAGAACGACAACGCCATCGAGGGGCTCTACACCCCTGGGTCGACCTTCAAGCTGGTGACAGCGACGGCGGCGCTGCAAACGGGGTTGTGGCCGCTCGACAAGTACTACGACGACACGGGCGCGTTCAAGATCGCCGGCTGTCCCGCGCCTGGCGTGACCAACGACACCTCGTGCGTCCTGCACGACGACCCGGGCGACAGCGGCGGCTCGTACGACATCACGGGCGCGTTGACAGTGTCGAGCGACTCCTTCTTCTACAACCTCGGCGAGCTCTTCTGGGACAACCGGGCGCAGTACGGCCAGACGCCCATTCAGAACCAGGCGACGGCCTACGGCGAAGGGACGATCACCGGCATCGACCTCCCCGGAGAGGCGCAGGGGTGGACCGACAGCTTTCTCACCCGGGCCCGGCTGCACGCCGAGGCACCCAAGGGCTTTCCCAACACACCGTCGTGGTCCACGGGCGACAACATCGAGATGGCGTTCGGCCAGGGCGAGACGGTCCTCACGCCGATTGAGCAAGCGGTTTCCTACTCGACCTTCGCCAACTGGTCGGCCGCCACCGGAAGCGGTACCCGCTACGCGCCACAGGTGGCCTCCGAGATCGTGAATCCGGTGACGGGCAAGGTGATCAAGAAGATGGAGCCCCAAGTGACGGGGCACGTGAGCATCTCGCCGACCAACTACCAGGCGATGCTCCAGGGCTTCGAGGGTGTGGTCTCCAACCCGCACGGGACGGCGTACCAGGACTTCCAAGGCTTCCCTTCCGTGTGGAACCTGGCCGGCAAGACGGGCACCGCGTCCAATCAAACGGGCGAGGAGCCCAATTCCTGGTTCGTCGCCTTCGGCCCCAACCCAAACCCGCAGTACCTCGTGGTAGCGGTGATCGACCAGGGCGGGTATGGCGCCGATGCCGCGGCACCGCTCGTGCGCAACATCTTCAACTACATCTACACGAACCAGGACCAGGTCGCCGGAGCCGTCAAGACGCCGACGCCGGCCAGCCCGCCCGGCCAGACAGCGCCGCCGTCGAGCCCGCCGCTCGGGGCGCCGACGACGACGACGACGCCGGCCAGCGGTGGTGCCGCCAGCACGACCACCAGCACAACGACGGGAGGCGGCTGAGCGTCCCGTAGATTTGGGCCGATGGAGTCCCTCTGGCCCCGCATCGAGCGCCTGCTGCCCGGTGTGTCCAAGCCGGCGCGTTACATCGGCGGCGAGCAGGGTTCCGTCCAGCCCGAGCACGGCCCCGGGCGCGTCGCCTGGCTGTTGCTCTACCCCGATACCTACGAGATCGGGCTGCCCAACCAGGGTCTGCAGATCCTCTACGAGATCCTCAACGAGCGTCCCGACGCGCTGGCTGAGCGCGCCTACGCACCGTGGGTCGACATGGAGGCCGCCATGCGTGCCGCCGGCCTGCCGCTCTTCAGCGTCGAGCAGCACCTGCCGGCGGCGGCCTTCGACGTGCTGGCGTTCAACCTCTCGGCCGAGCTCGTCTACACCAACGTCGTCAACCTCATCGACCTGGCGGGGCTCCCGCTTCACGCGGCGGACCGGCAAGGGCCCGACGCGCTGGTCATCGCGGGAGGCCACTGCGCCTTCAACCCCGAGCCGCTGGCTGACTTCGTCGACGCCTTCGTGCTCGGCGACGGCGAAGAGGTGGTCGGCGAGCTCAACGAGGTGATGGGGGAGTGGCTCGCCTCGGCCGAGCCCGGCGAGCGCCGGCGCGACGCGCTCAGGGCGTCGCTCGCACAGCTCGAGGGCGTCTACGTCCCCGCGCTCTACGCGCCTCGCTACGAGGGCGGGCGGCTGGTGGCCACGATGCCCGCGCCCGGCGCACCGGCCGAAGTGGTCAAGCGCACGGTGGGCGACCTGGCCGACTGGCCTTATCCGTCCCGTCCGCTTGTGCCGCTGACCGAAGTGGTCCACGACCGCCTCAACGTCGAGGTGTTCCGCGGCTGCACGCGGGGCTGCCGCTTCTGCCAGGCCGGGATGATCACCCGTCCGGTGCGCGAGCGACCGGCGGCCCAGGTGCGCGAGATGGTGCGCCGCGGGCTGGATTGGAGCGGGCACGAGGAGGTCGCGCTCACGTCGCTGTCCACGGCGGACTTCTCGGGAATCGAGGACACCGTGCGTGACATCGTCAACGACCCGGCGCACGACGGGAGGGTGTCGGTCAGCCTGCCGTCCCTGCGCGTGGATGCCTTCACGGTGGGCACCGCGGCAGAGATCCAGAAGGTGCGCCGTACCGGTCTCACCTTCGCCCCGGAGGGCGGTACGTGGCGCATGCGCACCGTGATCAACAAGCTGATCACCGAGGAGGACCTCTACGGCGCGGTGGACGCCGCCTTCAGCCAGGGGTGGCGCCGCGTCAAGCTCTACTTCCTCATCGGCCTGCCGACCGAGCGCGACGAGGACGTGCTCGGCATCGCCCAGCTCGGCGCGCGCTGCGCCGAGATCGGGCGCCGCTACAACAAGTCGGTCACCGTGGTGGCGTCCGTCGGCGGTTTCGTGCCCAAGGCCCACACACCTTTCCAGTGGTTCGGCATGGATACGGCCGCCGAGTTGGCGCGCAAGGTCGCACTCCTGCGGGCCGAGGCGAAGGGGACGCGGGGCCTCACCATCCGCTGGCACGAGCCGAGCGCCTCGGTCGCCGAGGGGCTGGCCAGCCGGGGCGACCGCCGCATGGGCGCGGTGATCGAACGGGTCTGGCGCGCCGGCGGCACGTTCCAGGAGTGGTCCGAGCGCTTCGACCTCTCGTTGTGGGAGGCGGCCCTCGCCGCTGAGGGTCTGAGCCTCGAGGAGGTGTGCCACCGCGAGCGCGCCGGGGACGAAGCGCTGCCGTGGGACCACATCTCGGCGGGGCTGCACCGCGACTTCTTGTGGGGCGACTGGCAGGACGCGCTGGCGAGGGTCAGCGTCGAGGACTGCCGCTGGACGCCGTGCTACGACTGCGGCGCCTGCACGGGCGGAAGCCTCGAGCACGTCGTGGCCTCCGCCGTCCCGCCGGCCGGCGGGAGCCAGGGCACGGGCCAGGACCTCGCGGCCGGTGACCGCATCCCGGTGCGCCTGGTCGGCCGTGCTTCCTGACGGCCAGCGGCGTCTCCGCCTGCGCTTCACCAAGGCGGGGAAGATCCGCTTCACGAGCCACCGCGACGTCGCCCGGATATGGGAGCGGGCCTTGCGGCGCAGCCGCCTGCCCGTCGCCTACTCCCAGGGTTTCGTGCCCCACCCCCTGGTGAGCTTCGGCCTGGCCCTGCCGACGGGGTGCGAGTCGCACGGCGAGTACCTCGACCTGCGACTGGAGGCGCCCTCCGAGGGCGAGACCTCGATTGCCCAGCTGCCCGCCGCGCTCAGCGCCTTGCTGCCCGAGGGGATCGAGGTGGAGGCGGCGGCCCTGGTGGATGAGTCGGAGGGCTCGCTCCAGCAGGAGGTAGCATCGTGTGATTGGGAGTTGGAGGTTTTCGGCGTGCCAGATGAGGAAATGGCGGAGCGGGTCGGCAAGCTGCTGGCCGCTCCGATCCTCACCGTCCGGCGCGAGCGGAAGGGTCGTCAGACTGAGGACGACATCCGCCCGGCCATCTTGGCGCTGTCCGTGACCAGCCCCCAAGGTCACCTCCGGGCGGAATTGGCCACGCACCCGCGTGGTGTCCGGCCGGGCGACCTCGTTATGGCCCTGGGCACCGACGCGGTGCCCGGTCGGGCCTGTCGAACGCATCAATGGATCGAACGCGACGGCGCACGGTTCGAGCCGCTCCCCGTGAGCGGGCCCGGAACCGGCGCGAGCGCGACACAGCACGCGAGGAGGGCTTTCCCTCATGTCCGAGACGGAAATCAGCCAGACCCCGGAGGGTCGCCCCCCGGTGGGCAACCCGGCGGAGAGCCGGCCCCCAGAGAGCGATCCCCCGGAGGCGGCGAGCACTAGCGCGCCCGACCCGGTCGCGGCGCCCGGCGTGGCGCGCCTGGCACAGGAGCCCCCACCGGGGTCCCGCAAGCCCAAGATCGGCGACACCCGTCCGGCCCGCGTCGCGCCGCCCTCGCCCAAGGCGGCACCGGCGCCCGTGGTCCCGCTGACCCGGCCGGAGGCCACCGCACCGGTGGAAGCCGAGATCGACGTGGCAGGGCCCGCAGGGCCTGACCGCGACGACGCGGAGGCACCCGCTCGCCGCACCCGTAGCCGCCGCCGCACCGGCCGCGACCGCCGCTCCAAGCAGGTGGGCCGCTACCTGGTCTGCGTGCACGTGCAGCCTCACATGACCCAGATCGCCATGCTCGAGGGGCGCACGCTGGTCGAGCACTACGTGTCCCGGGCGGCCGACGACACGAACCAGATCGACGGCAACGTCTACCGGGGCCGGGTCCAGAACGTCCTGCCGGGCATGGAGGCCGCCTTCGTCGACATCGGGATCCCCAAGAACGCAGTCTTGTACCGGGGCGACGTGCGCTACGACAAGGACGACATCGAGGGCGGGACGTCCCAGCAGCCGCGCATCGAGGACGTGCTCAAGGCGGGACAAGTCATCTTGTGCCAGGTCACCAAGAACCCCATCGGGGCCAAGGGTGCCCGCCTGACCCAGGAGGTCTCGCTGCCCGGCCGCTTCGCCGTCCTCGTGCCCAACTCGAGCGCCTTCGGGATCTCCAAGCGCCTGGGTGACACCGAGCGCCGCCGCCTGCGCCGCATCATCGACGAGGTCAAGCCGGCCGGGCACGGCATGATCGTGCGCACGGCCGCCGAGGGTGTCTCCGCCGACGAGCTTCAGCGCGACGTCACGACGCTGCTCGAGCAGTGGAACGCCATTGAGGCGAAGGCCAAGACGGCGGACCAGCCGGGCCTGCTCTACCGCGAGCCCGAGCTGGCGGTGCGCATCCTGCGCGAGGAGCTCAACAGCGAGTACCGCGGCGTGGTGATCGACGACCGGGATCTCTTCGAGCAGGTGCGCGACTACGTGATGGCCGTCAGCCCCGAGCTGGCCGACCGCGTCGAGTACTACGACGCCGCGGCGGAGGGGCTCCCGATCTTCGAGCGCTACCACGTGCACGAGCAGCTGCACAAGGCGCTCGACCGCAAGGTGTGGCTGCCCTCTGGTGGCTCGCTCATCATCGAGCGCACCGAGGCGCTGACGGTAATCGACGTCAACACGGGCAAGAACGTCGGCAAGACGAACCTGGAGGAGACCGTCTACCGCAACAACCTCGAGGCGGCCGAGGAGGTGGCCCGCCAGCTCCGGCTGCGTGACATCGGTGGGATCATCGTCATCGACTTCATCGACATGGAGGTGCGGGAGAACCGCGACAAGGTGGCGGCGGCCCTGCGCAATGCGTTGGCCCGGGACAAGACCCGGACGCAGGTCTTCGACATCTCCGAGCTGGGGCTGGTCGAGATGACCCGCAAGCGGGTCTCCGAGGGCCTGCTCGAGACGCTCTCGACCGAGTGCACGGTGTGCGGGGGCCGAGGGGTCACCATCGACGATTCCGTCTTGCGCTAGTGCGCTAGAGTTTCTCCCTTATGTATGCCGTGATCAGGTCCGGAGGGAAGCAGGAGCGCGTGGCCGAGGGCCAGCGTGTCCGCGTCGAGCTGCTGGGCCAGCCCGTGGGCGCCGAGGTCTCCTTGGAGCCCGTCTTGGTGGTCGACGGCGCCACCGTCCTGGCCACCCCCGAGCAGCTGGCGGGCGCGTCGGTGACGGCCAAGGTCGTCGGCGAGGAGAAGGGCCCCAAGATCAACGCCATGACCTACAAGTCCAAGTCGAACCAGCGCCGCCGGTGGGGCCACCGCCAGCACTACGCGACGCTCGAGATCACCGCCATCACGGCGAAGTAACCGTCCAGGTCCGCAAGAAGCCGAGGAGCACGAGATGTCAAAGACCAAGGGAGGCGGGTCCACCCGCAACGGCCGCGACTCGAACGCGCAGCGCCTCGGCGTGAAGAGGTTCGACGGCGCGGCGGTGACCGCAGGTTCCATCTTGGTGCGCCAGCGCGGCACCAAGGTCTACCCCGGCGCCAACGTGGGCCGCGGGGGCGACGACACGCTCTTCGCCACGGCCGACGGCACCGTCAAGTTCGGCGAGCGGCGCGGCCGCAAGCACGTCAGCATCGTCACCGGCTGACTCTCGACGCCGCACCGGCGGCTCAGGACGGCGCCCCTGCGGGCGCCGCCGCACCTGCCTCAGCGCGACGAGCGTGAATGCAGCTCGATCGCGTTGCCCCACGGATCGATGGTGAAGGCCTGCATGCGGCCTGTCGCGCCCACGTCGACCGGGTCGCTGACCTTGAGTCCGCGTGCCCGAAGCTCGGCCACGGTCTCGGCCAGGTCGTCGAAGACCAGCGCGAAGTGCTGCCCGACGTTCTGGGGCACGGCCGCCTCGATGAGGTGGACCTGCTGCCCGTTGGCGGTGTCGAGCCAGGCGCCGGGGAAGCC
Source organism: uncultured Acidimicrobiaceae bacterium (assembly GCA_963744935.1). Classification (GTDB taxonomy): domain Bacteria; phylum Actinomycetota; class Acidimicrobiia; order Acidimicrobiales; family RAAP-2; genus Bog-473. The sequence goes on along the minus strand of CAVUVM010000006.1, from coordinate 106,562 downwards.
GAAGTCGGGCCTGGTGTGGTTCTGCACCAGCCCGAGCGTCTCTGTGTAGAAGGCGATTCCACCTGGGACGTCGGGAACGTTGATGGCGACGTGGTCGACGCCGGCGGGGGCCACGGGATTGCTCACGCCAGCGAGCCTACGACGTGACGGACGATGGCAGCCACGGCGGGTGCGGTCTCGGATCCGACGGACCACACGCCGTCCACGTCGATCGGGGTCTCCTCGCTCGCCGCCGTGTTGGCCACGAGGGCGAGACCCAGGACGTCGGCCCCGTCGTGGCGGGCGGCGATGGTCTCGAGGGCCATGGACATGCCGACGACGTCGGCGCCGAGGGTCCGCAGCATGCGCACCTCGGCCGGCGTCTCGAACTGCGGTCCGGCGAGCTGCGCGTACACGCCCGGCTGGGGGTCGACCCCGCGGGCGTCGGGTGCGGGCGCAGCCAGCGCGGCGGCGCGCAGGTGCGGCGCGTAGGCGCCGGTCATCTCCACGAAGGACGGACCGTGGAGCGGGGTACGGCCGGTCAGGTTCAGGTGGTCCTCGACCACCATCACCGACCCGGTGCGGAGGCCGGGCCGGATGGCGCCGACGGCCGAGGTCAAGATGACGGTGGTGCACCCCGCCGCGATTGCGGTGCGCACCGGGTGCACGAGGTCTTCGACCGCACAGCCCTCGTAGAGGTGGCAGCGCCCGCCGAACACGAGGACCCGGCGGCCCTCGAGAACGACCGACCAGCCCTGGGCGCGGTGCCCCCCGACGGCGAACGGGGGGAAGAAGGGCAAGGTGTCGAGTGGGAGCGCGTCCTCGCCCGCACCGAGCAACTCGGCCGTGCCCGAGAGCCCGGTGCCGAGCACGAGAAGGACGTCGTGGTGCTCGGTCCCGATGCGCCGGGTCAGCTCCCGGGCGCTCCGCGCCGCCCGGTCGACGGCATCGTCCATGGGGCGAATCTAGAGGGTGCCCGAGCCCGGCCGCGTAACATCGGCCAGGTGCCGACCGCCGCCCCTCCCATCTTGCACCCCCTGGCCCCCTTGACGGGGGACGAGATCATCGCCGCCCGCGAGATCGTCTTCGCGAGCGGCCGCGCCCAGGTGCCGGCCGACCTGATCCGTTTCGCCTACCTGGGCCTGTGCGACCCGCCCAAGGACCTCGTGCGCGCCTTCGACCGTGGCGAGGACGTCACGGTCGACCGCCGTGTCCGCCTGGTGCTGCTGCAAGGGCCCGAGGCCGACGTGGCGGAGGTGATCGTCTCGGTGACCCGGGGCGAGGTGGACCGCTGGGAGATCGTGCGCGACGTGCGACCGGCACTGCAGATCGAGGAGTCGATCATGGTGCTGGCCGCTTTGCACGACAACGCCGAGTGGAACGCGGCCCTCGACCGCCGCGGCATCGTCGACCGCTCCCAAGTGCAGATCGACCCCTGGCCCGCCGGCACGTTCGGGCTCGCCCACGAGGAGGGCCGGCGCATCACGCGCTGCCTCGCCTACTTGCGCGAGTCGAAGGAGGACAACGGCTACGCGCGGCCGCTCGAGGGGCTGCTCGCCTTCGTGGACATGGGCCGCGGCGAGGTACTCGAGGTGCTCGACCTGGGCGTCGTGCCGTTCCCACCCAAGTCCGGCAGCTATTACCCCGAGGACAACGGACCGCTGCGCACCGACCTCAAGCCGCTCGAGATCACGCAGCCCGAGGGCCCGAGCTTCGAGGTGGAGGGCAACCTGGTCCGCTGGCAGAAGTGGTCGCTGCGTGTCGGCATGGACCCACTGGAGGGGCTCGTCCTCTACACGGTGGGCTATGAGGACGGAGGGAGGGTCCGTCCCATCTTGCACCGGGCTTCGGTCAGCGAGATGGTCGTGCCCTACGGGCACCCGGGACCGATGCACGCGTGGAAGAGCGCGTTCGACGCCGGCGAGTGGGGCCTCGGCCGCATGGCCAACTCACTGACGCTCGGTTGCGACTGCCTGGGCGAGATCTTCTACTTCGACGACGTGCACGCCGACGAGCGGGGCAAGCCGCACACGCCGCGCCAACGCCATCTGCATGCACGAGGAGGACTACGGGATCCTCTGGAAGCACGTGGACATGGTGTCGGGCCGGAGCGAGGTGCGTCGCTCGCGGCGTCTGGTGGTGAGCTCAATCGCGACGGTCGGGAACTACGAGTACGGCTTCTACTGGTACTTCTACCTGGACGGCACCATCCAGCTCGAGGTGAAGCTGAGCGGGATCATGTCGACCATGGCTGTGGCCGACGGTGATGCCGGCGACCACGCCAAGATGGTGGCGCCGGGCCTGGCCGCGCCCTACCACCAGCACATGTTCAACGTCCGGCTCGATATTGAGGTCGACGGTGCCGAGAACGCCGTCTTCGAGGTCGACGCGACGCCCACGGGTGCCGTCGGGAGCGCCCAGAACCCGTGGGGCAACGCGTTCGGCACCGAGGCGACGCTGCTGGCCAACGAGCTGGCCGCCCGCCGCGACGTCGACCCGTCGCGCAGCCGCACCTGGCGCATCGTCAACCGGTCGTGTCGCAACGGGGTTGGTGAGCCGACGGCGTACAAGCTGCTGCCCGGCTCCACGCCGACGCTCCTGGCCGATCCCTCCTCGAGCGTCGGCCGGCGCGCCGCATTCGCCTCGCACAACCTGTGGGTCACCGCATACGACCCCGAGGAGCGGCGCGCGGCGGGGGACTACCCGAACCAGCACAGGGGCGGCGCGGGGCTGCCGGAGTGGACCGCGCGCGATCGCGACCTCGTCGACACCGACGTCGTACTGTGGCACTCCTTCGGCGTCACCCACATTCCCCGTCCCGAGGACTGGCCGGTCATGCCGGTGGAGTACACCGGCTTCACGCTGGTCCCCTTCGGGTTCTTCGACCGCAACCCCGCGCTCGACGTGCCGCCGTCGGCCGGTCACTGCCATGGCTGAGCACGGTGGCCACGCGCACTCGCCCCAGGAGTACCACCCGCCTGTCGAGGAGTACCTCGAGACCATGCTCGGTCTGGCCGAGGAAGGAGTGCCCGTCATTCAGGCGCGCATCGCCGAGCGGCTGGGCCGGTCCGCGCCCTCCGTCTCCGAGATGCTCGACCGGCTGATCGACGACGGGTACGTGAGCCGGGAGGGCCGGCGCCTGTCGCTGACCGACAGCGGTCGTGCGCTGGCCGAGAAGGTCGTGCGCAAGCATCGCCTGGCCGAGCGGCTGCTCGTCGATGTCATCGGCCTCGAGTGGCACAAGGTGCACCGCGAGGCGGGGCGCTGGGAGCACGTCATCTCCGACGACGTGGAGGCCCGGCTCGTCGAGCTGCTGGGGGACCCGGCCACCTGCCCGCACGGGAACCCCATACCCGGGTCGCACTCGCCGGCGCCGGCAACGAAGACGAGGCCGCTGGCGGAGGTGGCCGCGGGTGAGCAGGTCCGCCTGCTGCGCATCAGCGAGGAGGTCGAGCTCAACTACGGCTCGCTCACCCTGCTCGACGAGGGCGGGTTCATCCCCGGTGCGGTCGCTGAGATCGGCGCGCGCGACCCCGAGGGCACCGTCGAAGTCACCGTGCCGGGTGCGCCGGCCATCCGCGTCTCGCGCGAGCTCTCCGACCGCCTGTTCGTCGGCGCACCGTGACGCGGTGACGCTCCGGCTGGAGGCCGACGCGGTCTTCACCGTCGACCAGGCGAACACGGTGCTGGCGCCAGGGGCCGTCGAGATCGTCGACGGCGTCATCTCGTGGGTCGGCGATCCGCGGCTGGTCCCGGCGGCTTCGGGCACCACCGTGCGCCAGCTCGGTGGGGTGCTCATGCCCGGCCTGGTGAACTGCCACGGACACTCGCCCATGACCCTCGTCCGCAGCGCGGGCGACGGCCTGCCGCTCGAGCGATGGCTGGACGAAGCCGTGTGGCCCCGTGAAGGCCGCATGAGCGACGACGACATCTATTGGGGGATGACGCTCGGCGCGGCCGAGCTGCTCGGCTATGGCGTCACGACGACCTGTGAGCAGTACCGCCACCCGGCTGCGGTGACCGAGGCCGCACTGGACGCGGGCATCCGCACGCTCTACACGGTGGCCATCTTCGACGTGCCCGACGGCGGGCCCGCGAATTCCTGGGAGGCGTTGCTGGCGGGAGCCTGCGAGCTGTTCGACCGCGCGAACGGGAAGGAGGGCCGCTTCGGCGTCGGGTTCGGGCCGCACGCGGCCTACACCGTGCCCCCCCACGCGTTGCGCGCCATCGCGGCGGAGGCGCAGCGCCGCGACGCGCTCGTACAGATCCACATGTCGGAGACGGCGGCCGAATGCGCCGTCGTACGTGACCGCTATGGCATGAGCGCGCCCGCGCTGCTGGCGTCGCACGGCGTCTTCGACGGGCGCGCCCTGGCCGCTCACGCGGTGTGGCTCGACGACGACGACCTGGACCTGCTGGCGGCACACGACGTCGCGGTGGCCCATTGTCCCGGCTCCAACGGAAAGCTGGGCTCAGGGGTGGCGCCGCTGGCCGCGCTCATGAGGCGCGGCGTCCGTGTCGGGCTCGGCACCGACGGCCCCGCCTCCAACGACGACCTGCACCTGTGGGACGAGATGCGCCTGGCGGCGCTCTTTGCCCGCGCCACGGCGGCGAACCCCGACGCGCTGAGCTCGGTGGCGGCTCTGCGGCTGGCCACCCGGGGCGGTGCCGAGGCCCTCGGGCTCCCCGTGGGCTCGCTCGAGGTGGGCCGGCCGGCCGACGTGATCCGGCTGCGCACCGACGACCCGCGCTTCACCCCAGCACTCAACGACTCGGAGTTGCTGGGCCACCTCGTGTGGGCCGGGGCCGGCGACCTCGTCACCGACGTCTGGGTGGGTGGCTCGTGCGTGGTGGAGTCGGGTCGCTGCACCACCGTCGACGTCGAGGGCGCCCGTGCCGAAGTGGCACAGCGCGCCCGGCGGCTCGCGGCCTCTTAAGCTTTTCTGCCATGCCCGGATTCGTCGACCAGGCCCAACTGCACGCGCGCGCCGGGAACGGCGGTGCCGGCGCGGTGTCGTGGCGGCGCGAGGCGCACGTGGACCGGGGCGGACCCGACGGGGGCGACGGCGGCCACGGGGGCGACGTGTGGCTGGTGGCGTCGCGCAACGAGTCCTCACTGCTCGGTTTCCGCGACCACCCGTTCCGGCGCGCCACCGACGGGGGGCACGGCTCGGGATCAAAGCGCCACGGCGCCCGCGGCAAGGACATCGACGTCCCGGTGCCGGTGGGGACGGTGGTGCGCGACAGCGAGGGCCGGGTCGTCTGCGACCTCGACCGAGAAGGCGCGCGCGCCCTGGTGGCCGAGGGCGGGCAAGGGGGCCGCGGCAACGCGCGCTTCTTGTCCAATCGACGGCGAGCGCCTGCGTTCGCGGAGCAGGGAGAAAAGGGACAAGAGCTGTGGTTGGACATGGAGCTCAAGTTGATGGCCGACGTCGCACTCGTCGGCTTTCCCAACGCGGGGAAGTCGACGCTGATCTCGACGGTGTCGGCGGCCAAGCCCAAGATCGCCGATTACCCCTTCACGACGCTCGAGCCGCATCTCGGCGTGGTGCGGGTCGGCGGGGTGCACGACGGGACCGAGTTCGTGATGGCCGACATCCCCGGCCTGGTCGAGGGGGCGGCGGGCGGGAAGGGCCTCGGGCACCGGTTCTTGCGCCACATCGAGCGGGCGCGTGTGCTGGTCGTCCTGCTCGACCTCGGTGCGCCCGACGCGGGTGGGGAGACGCCGACGGACCAATTGCGTGTCCTGCTCTCCGAGCTCGGCTCCTACCGGCCCGAGCTGCTCGAGCGGCCCCGCCTCGTGGTGGGCAGCAAGGCCGACGTCGCGGGCGACGGGGAGCGAGTCTGCGAGCTGGAACTCTCGGCGGCCACCGGTGCGGGTGTGGACGACCTCGTCCAACGGTTGGGCGCGCTGATACACGAGGCGCGGGCGGGCGCGGCCGCAGCTGAGGCCGGTGAGGTCGTGGTGCACCGCCCGGTTCCCGAGGGTGTCGACGTCCGTCGCGCCGGCACCGGTGCCTGGGTGGTCTTCGGCCGCGCCGCGGAGCGGGCGGTCGCCTTCTCGGACCTCAACGACGCCGGGGCCCAGGCCGAGGCGGTTCGCCGGCTGCGCCGTCTCGGCGTCGACCGCGCCCTGGCCCGCGCCGGAGCGCACGACGGGGACGAGGTCACGGTCGGCACCATGACCTTCACCTGGGGAGATGACGCGTGATCGCCGTGGTGAAGGTCGGGTCGTCTTCGGTGACGGCCGCCACAGTGGCCCGGCTCAGCGGGGAGCTGGCGGCGGCGCGCGCTGCCGGTCACACCGTCGTGGTCGTGACGTCCGGCGCCATCGCGGCCGGCTGGGCCGCGCTCGACCGCGGCGAGCAGCGCCCCTCGGACCCCGCAATCCTTCAGGCCGTCTCGGCCGTGGGCCAGCACCGCCTGATGCGCCTCTGGCAGGACTGTCTCGAGCCCCACGGCGTGCTGGCCGGGCAGGTCCTGTTGGCTCCTCTCGATTTCGTCCACCGCACCCAATACCTGCACGCGCGCGGCACCCTGCGCCATCTCGTCGATCTCGGCGTGGTGCCCGTCGTCAACGAGAACGACGCGGTGGCTGACGAGGAGATTCGCTTCGGGGACAACGACCGGCTGGCCGCCCTGGTCGCCCACCTTGTGGGCGCGCAGCTCCTCGTGCTGCTCACCGACGCCCCGGGCTTGCTCACGGCCGACCCGCGGCACGACGCGGCGGCATCGCTCATCGAAGAGGTCGTCGAGATCGACCACCAGCTCGAGCGCCTCGCCGGCGGGCCCGGCAGCGCGGCGGGCAGCGGCGGCATGGCGTCGAAGCTCGCGGCGGCCAAGATCGCCACCTGGTCGGGCGTCGAGGTGGTGATCGCGGACGCGGCGCGGCCCGGTGTGCTGGCCGCCTCGCTGGCCGGCGAGGCCGGCGTCGGCACCGTGTTCCGTGCCCGCGAGCGCCGGCTGTCGGCGCGCAAGCTGTGGATCGCCTTCGCGCTCGGCGCAGCCGGGGTCCTCACCGTCGACGAGGGAGCACGGGACGCGCTGAACGAGAAGGGGCGCTCACTGCTCGCAGCAGGGGTCACCGCGGTGAGCGGTGGCTTCGGTCCGCAAGACGCCGTCGAGATCGCCGGGCCCGACGGGACGGTCTTCGCCAAGGGCCTGGTCCGCGTGCCTGCGTTCCGCGCGGAGGAGTGGATGGGCCGGCGCAGCCAGGTCGTCGTCCATCGAGACGACCTCGTGCTTGTAACCTGACCCGATGACCTCGCCGGCCTTGGAGCAGCTCGCGGGCCGCGTGCGGGCGGCCTCCCGGGTCGTGGCCCGCGCGCCCGGCTCCGTGCGCGACGACGCTCTGCGGCTGGCCGCAGACCTCCTCGAGGAGGAGGGGCCGTCCCTGGTGGTGGCCAACCAGGCCGATCTGGAACGGGCCGAGGCGGCGGGCCTGGCCGACGCGGCGAGGGACCGCCTCCGCCTGGACGAGGACCGGGTGCATGCCATGGCGGGCGGACTGCGCAAGGTGGCCGCGTTGGCCGACCCTGTGGGGGAGGTGACGGAGGGCTGGGTGCGCCCGAACGGCCTGCGGGTCACGCGGGTACGGGTACCGCTCGGCGTCGTCGGCGTCATCTACGAGAACCGGCCCAACGTGACCAGCGACGCCGCGGGGCTGTGCCTGAAGGCGGGGAACGCCGCCTTCTTGCGCGGCTCGTCCTCGGCGCTCGCGTCCAACCAGGCGATCGTCTCGTTGGTGCGCCGCGCCGTGGTCAAGGCGGGTCTGCCCGAGGACGCGGTGGCACTGGTGGAGGACACCTCGCACGAGACGGCCGTCGCCTTCATGCGATTGCGCGGGTTGGTGGATTGCCTGATACCCCGCGGCGGCCCGGCGTTGATCGCGTCGCTGGTGGAACACGCGACCGTCCCCTACGTCCTCGACGGCGACGGCAACTGTCACATCTACATCGACGGAGCGGCCGACGTGGCGATGGCACACGAGCTGGCCCTCAACGCCAAGACGCACCGTTTCGGGGTCTGCAACGCGGTCGAGACGATCCTCGTGCACCAGGGCATTGCGGGCGCGCTCTTGCCGAGGCTGGCGGCGTCGCTCGCCGCTTCGGGCGTCGAGATCCGGGCCGACGAGCGTGTCCGCGCGTTCGTGCCCGACGCGGTGCCGTCGCTCGAGGAGGACTTCGCCACGGAGTTCCTCGGCCCGGTCGTTGCGATCGGCATGGTCGACGACGTGGGCGACGCCATCGAGCACATCGCGCGGTACAGCTCGGGGCACTCCGAGGCGATCGTCACCTCGGACGTCGCGGCGGCCGACCGCTTCGTGGCCGAGGTGGACGGGGCGGCGGTGCTGGTGAACGCGTCGACGCGCTTCGTCGACGGAGAGGAGCTCGGGCTGGGCGCAGAGGTGGGCATCTCGACCCAGAAACTGCACGCCCGCGGGCCAATGGGAGTGAAGGAGCTGACGACGTTGAAGTGGGTCGTGCGCGGGGACGGGCAGGTGCGACGGTGAGCGGTGGGAGCGGGCTGGGTCTGCCCGAGGTGGGACCGGCGCGCTTCGAGAACCTCGACGCGGTACGCAGCGGCCTGGCCCGGGTGGGGTACCTGGCCGACGACTCCATCAGCGGCGTTGTCTTCCTGGCCGACCGCCTGGCCAAGCCGGTGCTCGTCGAGGGGCCGGCCGGGACGGGCAAGACGCAGCTGGCCAAGTCGGTGGCCGATCTCACCGGCGCACGGCTGATCCGCTTGCAGTGCTACGAGGGTCTCGACGAGTCCAAGGCGCTCTACGAGTGGAACTACCGCAAGCAGCTGTTGCGCATCCAGGCCGGCGAGCACGGCCAGGGCGAGACCGAGGGCCCGTCGTGGAAGGAGCTCGAGGGCGACATCTTCTCGGAGGAGTTCCTCCTCACACGCCCCTTGCTCGAGGCGATCCGCGCCACCGAGCCCGTCGTGCTCCTGATCGACGAGGTCGACCGCGTGGAGCTCGAGACCGAGGCGTTGCTGCTCGAGATCCTCTCCGAATACCAGGTCTCCATCCCCGAGCTGGGCACGGTGCGGGCCACGCAGCTGCCCATGGTGTTCCTCACCTCCAACAACACGCGTGAGCTGTCCGAGGCGCTCAAGCGCCGGTGCCTGTACCTCCACCTCGACTACCCCGACCTCGACCGCGAACGCGAGATCGTGCGGACCAAGGTCCCCGGCATCAGCGAGGAGCTGGCCGATCAGGTGGCACGCATCGTGCGCTCCCTGCGCACCCTCGAGCTGCGCAAGGCGCCCTCGGTCTCCGAGACTCTTGACTGGGCCCGGACGCTCGTCCTGCTCGGGGTCCAGACGATCGACGCTGCCGGTGCGAAGGACACGCTGCACGTCTTGTTGAAGTACCAAGCCGATATTGAGCGGGCCAGCAAGGAGCTGCTCTCGGCCTCGTCGGACTAGGCCCGTGCTCGACCTCTTGTCCGGGTTCGTCACCGAGCTGCGGCGCGCCGGCCTGCCCGTCTCCCTGACCGAGCACCTCGACGCGGCCGAGGCGGTCAAGCACATCCCGCTCGAGGACCGCGAGGGCCTCAAGTACGCGCTGGCCGCCACGCTCGTGAAGTCGTCCTCGCACTGGCGGGCCTTCGAGACAGCCTTCGAGGTGTTCTTCGCCGTGCGGACGGGAGGCGCCGCCGCGGGCGAGGGCGAGACGGGGGAAGGCGAATTCGAGGAGGACGGCGAGGGCGAGCGGGGCGGTCAAGGCGGGTTGCGCGGCCAGGGCCGGGCCTGGAAGGGAGGGGGAGCCGGCGAGGGTATGACGCCCGAGGAGCTGGCCGAGTTGCTCTTCAAGTCGCTGATCTCGGCTGACGCCGCGATGATGAACGTGGTCGCCCGCAACGCCGTGGACCGCTACGCGGGCATGGAGCCCGGCCGCCCGGTGGGGGGGACCTACTACCTCTACCGCACGCTGCGGAACCTCGACCTCGACGCCGTCCTCGAGCGGCTGATGGCCCAGGCGCAGTCGGGCGCGGCCGGTGGTGGGCTGACCGAGCTCGAGGAGCGGCTGGCTGCGGACGAGTTCAAGTTGCGGATCGAGAAGTTCCGCCGCGCGGTGGAGACCGAGATCCGGCGCCGTCTCGTCGAGGACCGTGGTGCCGAGGCGCTCGCCCGCTCGGTGCGCAAGCCGCTCCCAGAGGACATCGACGTCATGCACGCCACCCGTGAGGAGCTGGCCGTGCTGCACCGCGTCCTCCAGCCTCTCGCGCAAGCTGGCGGTGCGGTTGGCGCGCAAGCGCCGTCACGGCCGCAAGGGCCCGCTCGATTTCCGCGCCACCATGCGCCGGTCGCTCTCCACCGGTGGCGTACCCGTCGAGCCGCGGTTCCGTCACCCCCGCCCGGCCAAGCCCGAGATCTTCGTGATCGCCGACATCTCGGGCTCGGTGGCCAGCTTCGCCCGCTTCACGCTGCACCTGGTGTACGCCATCTCGTCGCAGTTCTCCAAGGTGCGCAGCTTCGTCTTCGTCGACGGGATCGACGAGGTGACCCGGTTCTTCGAGGGCGTCGTCGACCCCGCCGAGGCCGTGGCGCGGATCAACACGGAGGCAGACGTGATCTGGGTCGACGGGCACTCCGACTACGGGCACGCCTTGACCGAGTTCCATCGCCGCTGGGGCGACCAGGTCACGTCGCGCTCGAGCGTGCTGATCCTCGGCGACGCGCGCAACAACTACCACGCGTCCCAGTCGTGGGTGCTCCAGGATCTCCAGGACCGGGCTCGCCACGTGTTCTGGCTGAACCCCGAGCCACGCGACTACTGGGGGTCGGGTGACTCCATCGTGGGAGAGTACGGCGCACACTGCGACGACGTCGTCGAGTGCCGGACACTGCGCCAGCTGGAGCACTTCGTCGGCAACCTGGCGTGAGCCCGCTCCGCCAGCGACCGGGCGATGCGGGTGATGCGGGCGACGACCGTGCCCACGAGGGCGTGCTGCGCATCGTCCCGCCCGAGGCGGGTGCGACGCGTATCGTCCTGATCCGCCACGGCGAGGCGGACTGCAACCTCAACCGGGTGGTCGGGGGAGCCAAGGGGTGCACCGGGCTCACCGACCTGGGGAGGCGTCAGGTGGCCGCCCTCGCCGACCGTCTCTACGAGAGCGGCGAGCTGCGCCAAGCGTCCGCCCTGTACTGCTCGGTCCTTCCGCGTGCAGTCGAGACGGCGGAGCGCTTGCGTTCGGTCGTGGGCCGTGGCCCGCGGTCGCTCGGCCCGGTGCGCGAGCGCTGCGACCTCTGCGAGCTCCACCCGGGGGAGGGCGACGGCATGACGTGGGACGAGGTCGTCGCCACCTTCGGCGTGCCCGACTGGGACGTTGATCCCGGCGTCCGCATCGCCCCGGGCGGTGAGAGCTGGTCCGAGTTCATCGGGCGCGCCTCGGACGCGGTGCGCGCCGTCGTCGCGGACCACCAGGGCCAGCTGGTGGTGGCCGCGGTGCATGCGGGCGTGATCGAGGCCACGATGATCGCCTTTCTGGGCGTGTCCCCCGAGGTCTACCGCCGGGGCTGGGTCCGCATCGCCCACGCGTCCATGACCGAATGGGAGTGGGTGCCCGCAGACGACCGCTGGATCCTGCTGCGCTTCAACGACTCCTGCGGCGTGCCGCGGGCGTGACCGCGTGCACCGGCGCGGCGGATCCCTCGACGAGCGCCCGCGCCAATGGCTCGGGCGCGCACGCCAGCCAGGCATCTTCGAGCGCGGCCCGCAGCGGGCGCAGCGTCGCGGCGCGCAGCTCGACCAGGACGGCGGCGTACCCGTCGAAGTGCGGGATCGTGAAGAAGCCACGGGCCCCGCTGGCCAGCAGGGCCTCCTTGTCGGCGAGGTCGGCCGTGCGCAGCGCGAGGACCGGCTGACGGGGCGGCTCGTCCTCGCCGAAGCGCCGCAGGTCTGCCTTGGAGAACGGTCGCTCCCAGGCGAAGGCCTTCTCGGCCACGAGCCACGTCCGGTTGCCGTGACGCTCGCCCTCGCGCACCTCGGGCAGCGCTGCGGTGATGCGCTCGACGTCGCGAAGGGTCGCCACGGCCGCACCCTACCGGTAGCGTCGCGCCGGTGACCCTCGGCCCGGTCGAGCCGCCGGCGTGACGTCGGCCGTTGGGCTCGACCGCAGCGGCCTGTCCCGGTTACACGACCGGCTGCGCGGTCTCGTTGAAGATGGCACGGTGCCGGCGATGGCCGCACTGGTGGCCTGCGGTGACGACGTGCACGTCGAGGCGCTCGGCGCGGCGGACGCGGGGTGACGGCGCTCCACTGCGACGCGATGCGATCTTTCGCATCGCCTCACTGTCCAAGCCGATCGCCGCCGCAGCAGCCATGACGTTGGTGGACGACGGCGTCCTCGCGCTCGGCGACCCGGTCGAGACGCTGGTGCCCGAGCTGGCGAACCGCCGCGTGCTGCGCAGCCTCGAGAGCGCCCTCGACGACACAGTGCCGGCGGAACGACCCATCACGGTTGAGGACCTCCTCACGTTCCGCTTGGGCTTCGGCGCCATCATGGCCCCGCCGGGCACCTATCCCATCCAAGAGGCTGAGGCGGAGCTGGGTCTGTGCACGCTCGGTCCGCCCTGGCCCCCGCCGCCCTTCGGGCCCGACGAGTGGATCGCTCGCTTCGCCACGCTGCCGTTGCTCCACCAGCCGGGTGCCGCCTGGCGCTACAACACCGGTGCCCAGATCCTCGGCATCGTGCTCGAGCGGGCGAGCGGACAGCCGCTCGAGGCCGTCCTGCGCGCCCGCCTGTTCGACCCTCTCGGGATGGTGGACACGTCGTTCAGCGTCCCGGCGGAAAAGGCGGCTTGCTTCACCACCGCCTACGTGCCCATGCCCGACGACTCAGGCCGGCTGTTCGTGCTCGACGCCGCCGAGGGTGGCTGGTGGAGCGAGCCGCCCGCGATGGCGAACGCGGCGGGCATGCTCGTGTCCACCCTGGACGATTTCTGGACCTTCGCCGCCATGTTGCGCGCCGGCGGCAGGCACGATGGCCGGCAGCTGCTGTCGCCGGGCTCGGTGGCGGCCATGACGTGCGACCACCTGACGGCGAGCCAACGTGCGGGGTCCGCGCCGTTCCTCGGGCCCGGCTTCGGGTGGGGCTACGGGATGGCCGCACCCGGTCCGCTCTCGGGCGAGCCGCCGCGGCCCTGGGGCTACGGCTGGACCGGCGGCAGCGGCACGGTCTGGTACACCGACCCCGCCCGCGACCTGACGGGGATCCTCCTCACCACACGGGCCATGACGTCGCCCGAGATGCCGGCTCACTTCACCGCGTTCTGGGGCGGTGCCTACGAAGCCCTGCGGGACTGACCGGGGTACGCTGCGGTCTCCGCCGCAGAAGGGACGAAGCTATGTACAAGGTTGTCGTCGTGGGCACCGATGGGTCACCTACCGCAGACAAGGCAGTTCAGGCTGCCGCGGACATCGCGCGCTCGTGGGGCTCCGCGCTGCACGTCGTCGTGGCCACGCGTGCGCCATCGACGGCGATGGGAGCCGCTATCGGCGCCCCCCTCATCGACACGGGGGCAGGCGCGGAGATGGCGGGCCAGGCCGCCCAGCAAGTGGGCGAGCGTGCCGTCGCGACCTACGGGTCGGGTTTGCCGGTCCATATTCACTCGGCGCAGGGCAACGCTGACGATGCGATCCTCAACACCGCCGCCGAGATCGGGGCCGACTTGATCGTCGTCGGCAGCAAGGGCATGCGCGGTGCTCGGCGCTACCTGGGCAGCGTGCCGAACTCGGTCGCCCACGGCGCCCATTGTGCGGTGCTGATCGTCAAGACCGACTAGGCGGTCCGCCCGATGCCGGACCGGCCGGAGCGGGTCGAGCAGGTCGAGCAGCCGTCGTGGCCGAACCTCTTCGACGAGCGCATCGCCCGCTCCTACGACGCCGACTCGGGCGAGATGTTCGACCCCGCGGTGCTCGGCACCACGGTGGATTTCCTGGCGGGCCTGGCCGGTGACGGCGCCGCGCTCGAGTTCGCCATCGGCACCGGGCGCATCGCGCTGCCCTTGAGCGGGCGTGGCGTCCCGGTCCAGGGGATCGACTTGTCGCCCGACATGGTGGCGCAGCTGCGCGCCAAGCCCGGCGCCGAGGCGATCGGAGTGACGATTGGTGACATGACGTCGACCAGGCTCGACGGCGCGTTCCGCCTCGTCTACCTCGTGTACAACACGATCGGCAACGTCACCACCCAGGACGCGCAGGTGGCGTGCTTCTGCAACGCGGCCGCCCACCTCGAACCCGGTGGCTGCTTCGTCATTGAGGTCGGGATACCGCAACTGCGGCGTCTCCCGCCGGGTGACCGCGCACAGGCCTTCACCGTCACGCCGACCCGGCTGGGATTCGACACCTTCGACGTCGCCAACCAGCTGGGCGTCTCGCACCACTACTGGATCTCGGAGGGGCGGGCCCAGACCTTCTCGACACCGTGGCGCTTCGTGTGGCCAGCCGAGCTCGACCTCATGGCGCGCATCGCCGGCATGCGCCTGCGCGAGCGCTGGGCGGACTGGGGCCGCCAACGCTTCACCAGCGAGAGTTGGAAACACGTCTCGGTGTGGGAGAAGGTCGAGGAGCAAAGCGGCGCCTGACGTGCTCCTCGTGTTGGTGACCGGGCTGCAGGCGACCGGCAAGTCGACGATGGCCGAGGTCGCCGGCGAGGCGCTCGGTGCGCCGGTGCTCGCACACGACTGGGCCATGAGCGGCCTGCGGCCCTATCCCGAGCTGCAACGAGCGCTCGACGCCATGGACCCGCCAGGTCATCGCGCGGTCGGGTGGTCCATTCTGTGGGCACTGGCCCGCGCCCAGCTCCGCCGGGGTTCGTCGGTGGTGCTCGACGGCGTGGCCCGCGACCCCGAAGTGGTGGGCACGCGTCGCGTGGCCGCCGAGGAAGGTGCGGCCACCTTCGTCGTCATGACGACCTGCACCGACGTCGACCTGCATCGCTCCCGCGTCGAAGGACGCAGCCGTGGCATTCCCAACTGGTACGAGCTCGATTGGGACCACGTCGCCAAGGCGCGTGCGTCGTGGGCGACGCCGCACGACGTGGACATCGCGCTCGAGGCGGGCGATCCCGTCGTTGGCAACGCCCAGCGGCTGCGCGAGGCCATTACAGGTATGGGCTGAGCCACGGGGGACGTCGCCGCCGCGGCGTCGGCAAATGCGTGGCACCCTGGTGGCGTGTTCGAACGGTTCACGGATCGGTCACGCCGGGTCCTCGTGCTCGCCCAGGAAGAGGCGCGGCTCCTCAGCCACTCGTTCATCGGTCCCGAGCACGTCCTTCTCGGCCTGGTCGGAGAGGAGCGGGGCGGTGCCGCCCGCGCGCTCGGCTCGGCCGGGATCACGTTGGGGCCGGCCCGCGACGTGGTCGGTCGGCTCGCGGGGACCGGAGGCGGAGGTCCGGACTCCCCGCCTTTCACCCCGAGCGCGAAGAAGGCGCTGGAGCGCTCGTTGCGTGAGGCGCTCGCGCGGGGCGATCACGACATCGACACTGAGCATCTGCTCTTGGGCCTGGTGACACCCACCGAGGGGATCGTGGCATCGGTGCTGGCCGAGTTCGCCACGAGCGGCGAGGACATGCGGCACCGGGTCGAGAACATCTTGGCGGGCCGCGACCCCGGTACGGACGGCCCGGTCGAGCGCTACTTCGAGTACCTGAGCGCGCGGGACTGGCCCGCGCTGGGCGAGGTGATGGCGGCCGACGTCGTGCGCGTCGGGCCGCTCGGCGACGAGGTGGCCGGGCGAGCCAAGTATCTCGACCTGCTCGCCCGCAGCGTGCCCGAGCACTACGGCAACGACGTGCGGCGGATCGTCTACACCCCGGACAAGCGGTCCGCCTTCGCACGGGTGACCGAGCATCTGGCGTATCCGGACCAGGAGCTCCACCTCGAAGAGGCCTATGTGTTCGTCATGGACGAAACCCGCGTCATCACCCGGGTCGAGGTGTTCTGGCAGTCGCCCTCTTAGCAGGCGTAGTCGTCGTCGTAGTTGCCCGGGCTGCCCGGCACCGGCCCGCTGTCGTACTGGACCATCTCGAGCGGTCCGGTCGGGAGCTGGTTGCTTGCTGCAAAGCCTTCGTAGCCAGCGCAGCTCGATGGACCACTCCCCGTCCAGTAAGCCATCCAGTACGGCACGTCAGGCTGGTAGCTGCCGACGATGGTGTTCCAAAGGTCGGGGCTGGCATAGATCCCCACGTCGGCCACGCCCTCGGTCTCATGCAGCGCGTTTATGGCACCCTGCACGAACTGTGCGTTCTCGGACGTATTGTCGGACCAATTGGCGTCTGCGGACTCAACGTCGAGCCACCATGGCACACCGGCGTTGACTCCGGACGTGTTCGCTGCGTCTGTATAGGCGTCAATGCCGGCCTGGTAGCCGGCATTGCACGACGTGTCGCCGTTGCAGAGGGGTTCGGTCGTTGCCGAGGTGCCGTAGGTGAGGTACGTGTAGAGGTTGAGCCCGCCGCTGGCCCATTGAGCTTCCGCCGTGAGGCATGAGTTGGTGGGACCGCCCGATGAGCCATTGACTTGGACGATCGAAATCGCATGGTCAGCGGTTGGGAAGTTCCCACATTGGTAGTTGCTGATGTCGAAGCCATAGGACCCCGACGGGTACGGGTCGCCGACGAAGGCCCCGGTCCCCGGCGCCTCGGCCATGCCGACGATGGGTCTGAACAAGGGTGCGGGCGCGGAGCCGTAATAGCTGGCCTGCCCGAAATTCGAGACCAATCCCGCGGTGTCGGTGAACCAATACCCGCCGAAGGTCGGCGAGGCTGCGGCGGCCACGATCGGGTGCTTGATCGGTACGCCGCCGAGCGAGCCGTAGAACGGCGCAGTGCCGAAGGAGAAGATGCCTCCGTCGGAGGCGACGAGGAAGTAGCCGGCACCGCCCGGCCCGGCGATCATGCCGACGACCGGCTTGTTCAGCACGAGGCCGCCGGTGCTGCCGTGGAAGACGGCGTCCCCGAAGGCGAAGATGCCGCCGTCGGACGCCACCAGCCAATAGCCGCCCCCGTCCGCCGTCGCCGCCATCCCGACGACCGGCTGGTTGAGGTGCATGCTGCCCGTCGACCCGTGGAACTGCGCGCTCCCGAAGGAGAAGATGCCGCCGTCGGCCGCGACCAGCCAGTAGCCGCCACCGCCCGGGACGGCCGCCATGCCGACGACCGGCTGGTTGAGCACCAAGCTGCCGGTGCTCCCGTAGAAGCTGGCGTCGCCGTAGGAGAACACGCCACCGTCTGACGCCACCAGCCAATAGCCGCCACCGTCGGATGTCGCGGCCATCCCGACGACCGGCTTGTTCAGCGCCATCCCGCCCGTGGACCCGTAGTACGGCGCGCCGCCGAAGGCAAAGATCCCGCCGTCGGAAGCGACCAGCCAGTAGGCCGGCGTCGTCTGGCTGGGTTGCGCCGCTGCCGGCGGCGAGGCGGCCGGGAGCGCGGCCGTGACGACGACGGCCAGTAGCGGCAGTGCCGTGGCGAGCGCGGCTAGAAGCAGACGGCGGATCAACTTCTGAGGAACTCCGCCACTCGGAAGGCGAGGTCGAGCGACTGCCGGGCGTTGAGCCGCGGGTCGCAGGCCGTCGTGTAGCGGTCGTCGAGGTCACCCTCGAGGATCTCTTCTGCTCCGCCGAGACATTCGGTGACGTCGTCGCCCGTCAGCTCGATGTGGACGCCGCCCGGCCAGGTCCCCTCGTCGCGGTGCACGTCGAAGAACGTGCGCAGCTCGGCCAAGATGTCGTCAAAGCGCCTGGTCTTGCGGCCACCCTCGCTCGTGAAGGTGTTGCCGTGCATGGGGTCGCAGGCCCAGATCACCGGATGCCCCTCCGCTTCGACGGCCCGCACGATCGGGGGGAGATGTTCGGCGATCCTGGCGGACCCGAGTCTGGTGATGAGCGTCATCCGGCCGGCCAGGCGATCCGGATTGAGGCGCTCGCAGATCGCCACGACCTCCTCGGGCGAGCAGCCCGGACCGATCTTGGCGGCCACGGGATTGTTGATGCCCGAGAGGAATTCGAGATGGGCACCGTCGAGTTGGCGGGTGCGGTCTCCCACCCAGACCATGTGAGCAGAGCAGTCGTACCAGTCGCCGGTCAACGAGTCCATGCGGGTGAGGCATTCCTCGTAGGGGAGGATGAGGGCCTCGTGGCTCGTGAAGAAGTCGACTTCGTGCAGGCCCTCCTCTGCGCCAAGGTCGATGCCGCAGGCGGCCATGAAGCGCAGGGCGCGGTCGATCTCGGACGCGATGCGCTCGTAACGCCGCCCTTCGGCCGACGACGCCACGAACTGCTGGTTCCACAGGTGCACCTGTGAGAGGTCGGCGAAGCCACCCTTGGTGAACGCGCGCAGGAGGTTGAGTGTCGATGCCGACTGCTGGTACGCGGCAACCATTCGCTCGGGGTCGGGCATGCGCGCGTCGGCCTCGAACGGCTCGTCGTTGACCATGTGGCCCCTAAACGACGGCAACTCCACGTCGCCCGCGCGCTCGGTGCTCGCCGAGCGCGGCTTGGCGAACTGTCCGGCGATCCGGCCCACCTTGACCACCGGCACGCCCGCCGCGTACGTCAGCGCCACCGCCATCTGCAAGATGATCTTCAGCTTGTCGCGGATGGAGTCCGCGCTGAATTCCGCGAACGACTCGGCGCAGTCGCCTGCCTGCAACAAGAAGGCGTTGCCGTCGGTCACCTGGGCCAGCTGCGACGTCAAGAGCCGGGCCTCGCCTGCGAAGACGAGGGGTGGCACCGTCGACAGCCGCGCTTCGGCGCGCTTGAGCGCGTCGGCGTCGGGCCACTCGGGCTGTTGGGCCGCAGGAAACGTCCGCCAGGACGCGGCGCTCCAGGGGGGAGTCTCTGGGCGGCTCGTCACCGCACCAGGTTAACGCCGTAGGATCCCGCCCCATGGCCGCCTTCCGCTTCGCCGTCCAGGTGTCGCGCACAGCGACGGCGGCTGAGTGGCGTGACCTGGCGCGCAAGGCCGAGGACCTCGGGTACGCGACCCTCTATGTGCCTGATCACCTCGACGACCAGTGGGCGCCGATGATCGCACTGGCTGTGGCGGCGGAGGCCACGACCACCATGCGAGTCGGGACGCTCGTTCTCGACAACGACTTTCGGCACCCGGTATTGATGGCGAAGGAGGCCGCCACCCTCGACGCGATGACGGGCGGCCGCTTCGAGCTCGGCCTGGGCGCCGGCTGGCTGCGCGTCGACTACGACCAGTCAGGGATCCCGATGGACCCGCCGGCGGCGCGCATCGCGCGGCTGGCCGAAGCGATTGAGATCATGCGTGCTATGTGGCAGACAGGCAGTGCCACCTTCGAGGGTGCGCACTACCACGTGACCGACGTGGTCGGCGCACCGGCCCCGCTCACCCCGGGGGGTCCGCCGCTGGTCATCGGCGGTGGCAGCCGGCGCATTTTGGAGCTGGCCGGGCGCCACGCCGACATCGTCAGCGTCGTCCCGAGCCTGGCCGCAGGCTATGTCGGTCCAGAGGTGGCGGCCGAGGCCGTCGCGGAGAAGTACGCCGACCGGGTGCGCTGGGCCCTCGACGCCGCGGGGGCACGGGCGGGCGAGCTCGAACTGCAGTGCTGGACGGTCGTCGTGCAGGTCGTCCCGAACGCTGCCGAGGTGCTGGCCTCCGTCGCACCAATGTTGGACATGACCCCGGACCAGCTGCGCGCTGCGCCGGCGACACTCATCGGCTCGGTCCCCGAGATCATCGACACCTTGCGCGCGCGGCGCGAGGAATTCGGCTTCAGCTACATCGTCGTGCACGAAGCCGAGATGAACGCGCTGGCGCCGGTGCTGGCCGAACTTGCCGGGACCTGAGCGACCGGCCCGCATCGGGATCATGGGGGGCACGTTCGACCCCCCACATCTCGGACACGTCGCCGCGGCGCGTGCCGTGATCGGGCGCCTCGGGCTCGATCGGCTCCTCCTCGTGGTGGCCAACGACCCCTGGCAGAAGTCGGGACAACGGACCGTGTCCGCCGCCGAGGATCGTTACGCCCTGACCGAGACTCTCGCCGCCGAGATCCCCGGCGCGGAGGCCAGCCGGCTCGAGATCGACCGAGGCGGTCCCAGCTATTCGGTGGACACCGCGGAGGAGGTCCTGGCGGTCACCGGGGACGGTGGCCGACCCGCCGAGCTCTTCCTCGTCGTGGGCGCTGACCTGGTGCCCGAGCTCTCGACCTGGCATCGCCACGACGATCTGCGACGACTGGTCACCCTGGCCGTCGTGTCGCGCCCGACCGGGGGCGCGCCCGAGGCACCGGTCGGCTGGCAGACCGTGTGGGTGGACGGGCCGCACGTCGCGGTCTCGAGCTCAGAGGTCCGTGACCTGCTGTCCGAGGGCCAGAACGTCGACGGGCTGGTGCCCGAGGGCGTGATCCGTTGCATTCGCCGCCGAGGTATGTACGCTGTGGCCTGAATGAGCGCCATGGCGGCGAGGACGGAGTGGTCGGACAGTCCCCACGCGGCTGCCAGTGCTTTGCCTGTCCGGGCCCAGCGACGGGCCGATCGGCGCGCCGAGCTTCGGTTGGCGCAGCGTTCGCGTCAGCGTTGGGCGATCTTCGGAGGCTCCATCTTGGTGGTCGCCTTCGGGTTCACGGTGGGGATCTTGGACGTGCTCCATTGAGCCGGGGGTTGGACGTGCAGGTCCAGCTGCCCCCGGCTGCGGCAACTGCAGCAGGGTCCGCCGACGCCAAGCTCGGGCGCGAGACGGTCGTGCTCGGGATGACCGAGCTCTTCGGGGTCGTCGACGCGTTCGTGATCACCAGCGCGCAGAACACACGCCACGTGCGCACACTGGTCGAGGAGATCGAGCGCGGGGTGAAAGAGGAACACGGCATCGCCCCCACGCGCATCGAAGGCCTCCAGGACGCGACGTGGGTGCTGATGGACTACGGCGACTTCATCGCTCACGTCTTCTTGCAGGACACGCGGGACTACTACGACCTCGAGCACCTCTGGTCCGGTGCGCCCCGGGTACCCTGGCGTCGCGACGTCGAGAACGCCGGCTGAGCGCCTCCTGATTGGCGCCTGGCGGGCGCCCGTTGAGCGGGATCAAGTTCAGGCGGGCGGGACGCTCAAGAACTGCAGGAGGTAGACAGGTCCCGCCACGAGCGAGCCGTTGGCGATCGGCACACTGGTGCGCACTCCATCGATCTCGAAGACGACCCCGGTCGTCAGCTCGACTGCGTTGGCCACGGTCCAGACGATCTGCCCCACCGCCAGCTCGGCGTTGGGGCCGGTGATCTCGCCGAACGCGCTGTTCAGGTTCACCGTGACGATGTTGCCTGGCAGCGTCGAGACGGCGAGCACTGACACGTTGCTCGGGATGGCGGTGGAGATGTTCTGGGCGGTCTCGGCCCTCGTCACGCCGCCCAGGAGTGCCCTGATGACCTCGACGAGTAGTGCCGGCGGGGGTACCACGCGTGGCGCAGGCACCGCTTGATCGCTCGTGTTGAGGAAGTACACCTTGACCGGCACATAGGACGAGGGATCGGGTTGGGTCGTGGTCGTCGTGGGCGGATGCGGGTCCATGAGGTTGAACGGCACCTTGGAGTTCGCGATCGTGCTGGGCGACCCTTGCGTCGGGATGGCGCACCCCGCGGCCACGACGGCCAGCGTCAGAAGTGCGGCGGCGAGCAGCGAGCGCCTCACGCGAGGCCCCCGCCGTCAGGGGCACCGCCTACTCCGTCGTCCATCTCTTCGCCCAACTCGTCGCTCAGGTCGTCGTCGTCCTCGGCGAGCACGGGCAGTGTGAGGACGAAGCGCGCACCGCCGGCGGGAGAGGAATCCACCCGCACGTCACCCTGCATCACCCGCATGTGTTCGGCGACGAGCGCCAGGCCCAGGCCGGTACCGGTCCCGGTGCCCCGGCGTCCCGAGGCCGACCCGCGGTAGAAGCGCTCGAAGATCCTCAGCCGTTCCTGGGGGTCGATGCCGGGGCCGGCGTCGTCGACCGTGACCTCGACCTGCTCGGCCGGGCCGGGGACGACCGCGACCTCGGTGACCCCGCCGCCGTAGTGCGCCGCGTTTTCCATCAGGTTCACCATGACGCGTTCGAAGCGTCTTTTGTCGACGCCCACCCGCCAGCCGCGCACGGCGGGATCGATCCGCACCCCGGGTGGACCCGCTGGGGCGCCGTTCCCGGCGACGCTGCCGGCGCCGGGGCGGGGGCCGTCCATGTGCCCGAACCCGATCTCGACCGAGCGTTGTACCAGCTCGGAGACGTTGACCTCCTCGAGGAACACGTCGACCGAGCCGGCGTCGGCCCGCGACATCTCGAGCAGCTCACCGACCATGCGCTGGAAGCGGTGGAAGTCGTCACTGAGCAGCTGCAGGGCCCGCTGCGAGCGGTCGGGGAGCCGGTCGCGGTCGGCCTCGAGCACCTCGAGGGAGGCCGCCAGGGTGGTCAGCGGCGAGCGCAGCTCGTGGCTGACGTCGGAGTTGAACCGGGCCTCCCGCTCGATCCGCTCCTGCAGCTGGTCGACCATCGCGTTGAACGAGTTCGTCAGCTGCTCGAGGTCCGGGTCGGCGGCGTCGGTGTCGAGGCGGGTGTCGAGCTCGCCGCTCGCGATGGCCCCGGCTGCCCGCGAGACGTCGGCCAACGGCCGCAGAGAGCGCACGCTGGCGAAGCGGCCGAGAGCGATGCCGAGGATCGTGGTGACCACGCCGGCGACGAAGAGGGTGAGCCCGAGCACCCGGAGCGTGTTGTCGAGGTCCGAGAGGTCGAAGACCTCGAAGTAGGCGGCTCTGACCGAGGGGATCGGCACGCCGATGATGATCTCGGCCGTGCCTTGGCTGGTGCGGTAGGTCTCGGTGGCTGCGGTCCCCGCCAAGACGTCCTTGCGCAGCGCTATGGGGATCGAGGCGGCGGTGACGGAGAGGGACGAGTCATAGAACTTCGCCCGGTGGTACAGCACCGAGTGGGCGTCGGACCCGAAGTCGATGTTGGTCAGAAGGTTGACGTACTCCGTGTTGCCCAGCTCCAGTGAGCTGCGCACGAGCACGGCGTTGTTGAAGGCCTGGTGCTGCGCGGCCGACTCGCGCCCCTCCAGCAAGAAGTGGCGAACGGTGAAGTAGGACAGCCCGCCCATCAGGATCGACAGCACCAGCGCACCGAGACCGAAGACGGCCGTGATCCGGGCGCCGATGCCCAGTTTCACGTCAGGGCACCAGCTTGTAGCCCATGCCCCTGACGGTGAGTATGTGCTGGGGCACCGCGGGGTCCGCCTCGACCTTGGTGCGCAAGCGCCGGATGTGGACGTCGACCAGACGGCCGTCGCCGAAGTAGTCGTAGCCCCAGACACGGTCCAGCAGCTGCTCGCGGCTGAGCACTTTGTTGGGACTGGCGGCCAGCTCGCACAGGAGGCGGAACTCGGTGCGTGTGCAGTGGACCTCGTCGCCGTTGAGGCGGCGCAGGACCCCTTGCTCGGGGAGCAGCTGCAGGTCACCGAATGTGAGCGCGCCGGGGTCCTCCTCGGCTGGGCGGGCACGGCGCAACAAGGCGCGGATGCGCGCCGCCAGCTCCTTGGCCACGAACGGCTTGGTGACGTAGTCGTCCGCCCCGGCCTCCAGCCCCGCCACCACGTCATGGGTGTCCGCGCGCGCCGTCACGATGATGATCGGCACCGCGCTGCTACGGCGCAGGGCACGGCAGCACTCGAAGCCATCCATGCCCGGCAGCATGAGGTCGATCAGCGCGACATCGGGGGCTGCCTCGGCGAACACGTCGAGGCCCTCCTCGCCGCTGGCGGCGTCCCTTACCTCGTAGCCCTCGCCCTCCAAGGCGAGCCGCATGGAGGATCTGATGCGTTCATCGTCCTCGACGACCAGGATGCGTCCGCTCATCAGCCTCCATTTCAGCTGATCCAGATCTGTGTCGGCCAAATGGAGCCACCGATCATGCCGAATGCAGGGGTACCCTGCGGCGTCGTTGGGTTGTTGAAGTTCTGCACGTCGGGAGACCCGATGACCGCCCAGACCGCCCGGTCCAGCCACAAATAGGGGAGGTCCAGGGACAGGCGCTTGTTCACCGTCTGGTACGCGGCCGCCCGGACGTCCTCTTCGGTGCTCTCGCGACCGGAGAGGAGCGCCTTCTCGATGGCTGGATCGGCGTTGCGGGCCATGTTGATCGACAGCGACCCGGAGCTCACCGTGGTCGTGCTCCAGAAGATGTAGTTGAGGTCGGGTTCCACCGCCCCGAACTGGCGCCAGCCCAGCGCCTGGTACTTGCCGGCCAATGCGTTGTTGATCGTCTGGTTCTGCTGGACGATCGACGTGGTCACCTTGAAGCCCACGGCCTCCCAGGCCTGCTCGAGGTACTGGGCGGCGCGGATCGCGGCGGGCGAGTTCGTCGAGCCGTACGAGAAGGCGATCGGCCCGCCGTTCTGCTGGGCCGCCGCCTTGACCAGCTTGGTCGCCTCCGACGGGTTGTACGCCGGATACGAGGTCGAGGAGAAATAGGGCGAGCCCTTGGTGAACAGCCCGGTGCTCACGGGCAGGACGCCCTCGTCGATCACTTTGGCGTACTGGCTCCGGTTGACGGCCATGGCGGCGGCCCGGCGCAGGTTCGGGTCGCTGAACGGCTTGGCCAGGCAGTTGAGCTGCGTGCAGTTCATGTCGGGCTCACCGGCGACGTGTGTGCTGTCGTCGATGTAGGCATAAGCGTGGTTGTTTCGGAACTCGGTGATGATCTGCGGCGTGTCCGTGATCATCAGGTCGATGGTGCCCGACTTGAGGGCCTCCGCCCGGGACTCCTCGTCGGGGATCGGCTTGAAGGTGATCTGGGAGAGGTAGGGCATGCCCTTGCGCCAGTAGTTCGGGTTGGCGGTGGCGGTGAAGTGGTCGTTGGGGATCCACTCCTTGAAGACGAAGGGCCCCGTGCCCACCGGGTTTGTGGTGCCGTTGGGGTTCGAAAGCATGGAGGGTGCCACCACGTAGGCGATCTGCCCGCCGATGCCACCGGCCAGGTAGTAGGGGAAAGGCACCCAGGGCAACTTGAACGAGATGGTCGCGGCCAGCGGCCCGGTCTGGGTGATTCCGGCGAGCGTCGGGCTGATCACGATTCCGGTCAACAGTGACTTGGCCTGCGCCTCGAGGTTCGTCACCAGTGCGGCGCCGTTACAGGCGGTGCCGTCGTGGAAGGTGAGGTTCGGCCGCAGGGTAATCGTCCACGCTGTGTACGAGGAGTTCGGCACGACCGATTCGGCCAGGTAGGGGGCCCAGTCGCCGCTGGCCGTGATGATGGTGAGCGGGTCGAAGACGGTCCTGGCGTACATGACGCCGACCTCGTCGAAGCGGGCCTGCGTCGGGTCGAAGCCGGACTCTTCGGCGTCCACGCCGAAGACGAGGGAGCCACCCTTCTTCGGGGTCTTGGTGCTGACGCCGTTCAGGCCGGGCCCGTTGGTCGTTGCTCCGGCGATCCCGTCCCAGCCCAGTCCGAGCGCCGAGGCGCCCGCAAAACCAGCTGCAGCCGCCGCACCGCCGGCGAGCAGGGTACGGCGATCGAATTTCGACACCATCGGCCCTCCATTTCCCCGAACCCAGCGGACCCCCCGGAAGGTTCGGGAGCGACGTTAGTTCCCAGGACCTGCGCGATGGGGGCGGTACCGTGGTCGCCGTGCCTGACGATTGGGATCTCGCAGGCTTTTCAGCCTGGCTCGGGGGCCGCGCCGCGGCGACGCGCACAGCGTACGTGGGTGACGTCACTGCCTTCGCGGAGTGGATGTCCCGCAGCGACGTCCACGGGCCGCAATCCGTCGACCGTATGCACCTGCGCCGGTACCTGGCCTCCCTCGGCACGCGGCGCCTCGCCCGCGCCACCATCGCCCGCAAGGCGGCCGCGCTGCGCTGCTACTTCGCCTGGCTGTCCCGGCAGGGACGCATCGGTTCCGATCCGGCCCGGTCCTTGCGGGCTCCGACGGGCGGCGGGCGCCTGCCCCGGGTCCTCTCCTCGGGCGAGGTCGGCGCGCTGCTCGACGGCGGCGCCGGTGACTCGCTGGAGCGCCGCGACCTGGCGGTGCTCGAGCTCCTCTATGCGGCCGGGCTGCGTGTGTCGGAGCTCTGTGGGCTCGATCGCGGCGACATCGACTTGCGCGGCCGCACGGTGACCGTGCTCGGCAAGGGCCAGAAGCAGCGCCGCGTGCCCATCCACGACGCCGCGGTCGCTGCGCTGGACGCGTGGCTGCGCGACGGCCGCGACGAGATGGACGGGCCGTCCGAGGCGGCATTCGTCAACCAGCGCGGGGCCAGGCTCGGGCCCCGCGACGTGCGCCGTATCCTCGACCGTCGTGCCGCGTCCCCGACCCACCCGCACGCCCTGCGCCACACCTACGCCACGCACCTGCTCGACGGCGGCGCCGACCTCCGCGTGGTCCAGGAGCTGCTGGGCCACGCCAGCCTGGCCACGACCCAGATCTACACCCACGTGAGCAAGGAGCGGTTGCGCTCGGTGTACGGCGAGACGCACCCCAGGGCCTGAGGCCTGCTGAGCGGCTAACATGGCCAGGCCCACCACGGCGGTGGGCGGCATCATCCGACTTCATCACCTGCGCGCGTTCCACGGTCGCTGCCTGCGGGCGGCGCTGCGCCGGGGAAGTACAACCGATTGGAGGAATTTCTGTATGGCCGTCGTTTCCATGCGACAGCTCTTGGAGGCCGGGGTCCACTTCGGCCACCAGACGCGCCGGTGGAACCCGAAAATGAAGCGCTTCATCCTTGGCGAGCGCAACGGGATCTATCTCATCGACCTGCGCAAGACGCTGAGCGGCGTCGAGTCCGCTTACGGCTTCGTGCGGGACCTGGTCGCCGACGGGGGGACCATCCTCTTTGTGGGGACCAAGAAGCAGACCCAGGGCCCAGTCGCCGAGTACGCCGAGGCGTGCGGCATGCCCTATGTGAACCAGCGCTGGCTCGGCGGCATGCTGACCAACTTCGCGACCGTGTCCGGTCGGGTGAAGCGCATGCAGGAGTTGCGGGCCATGCAGGCCGCCGGCGACTTCGACGGGATGCCCAAGCGTGAGGCGCTCCAGCACACGCGCGAGCTCGAAAAACTGAGCCGCAACCTCGGCGGCATCGCGGACCTCGACCGGCTCCCCAACGCGGTGTTCGTGATCGACACCAAGAAGGAGCACATCGCCGTGACCGAGGCGCGCAAGCTCGGTCTTCCCGTGGTGGCGGTCGTGGACACCAACTGCGACCCCGACGTCATCGACTACGTGATCCCGGGCAACGACGACGCCATCCGCTCGGGTTCGCTCATGTGCCGGGTCATCGCCGACGCCGTCGTCGAGGGCCGCTTCATCGCGGCGCACCGACGCCAGATGGCACCCGCGGCCCAGGCCGACGACGGTGCCGCCAACCCGTCGCCTCGTCCCCGCCGCGCCCACCCCGTGCCAGAGCCGGTGGAGGTGGCCTGAACGTGGCCAACTACACCGCAAAGGACGTCGCCGCCCTGCGCCAGATGACCGGTGCGGGGATGCTCGACTGCAGGAATGCGCTCGAAGAGGCCGGCGGCGACGTGGACAAGGCAGCACAGATCCTCCGTGAGAAGGGCCTCGCCGGTGCCGCCAAGCGTGGCGACCGCGAGGCGGCTGAGGGCGCCGTGGCCGTGGCACGCAGCGGCGATGCCGCCGCCGTGGTCGAGCTGCGTTGTGAAACCGATTTCGTGGCCAAGTCCGACGAGTTCGTCGCCCTGGCCGATGAGCTGGCCGCACTGGTCGCGGCCAAAGGTGAGGACGCGATCGGCGAGCTGAACGACGAGATCGACCGTCTGCGCGCCACCCTCAAGGAGAACATCTCGGTGGGCGAGGTGCGCCGTCTCGTCGCCCAGCCGGGCCAGGTCCTCGACACCTACCTCCACAAGCAGGCAGGTCGTGGCGTCAACGCGGTCGCCGTGGTCCTCGAGGGGGGCTCCGAGGAGCTGGCGCATGACATCGCGGTGCACATCGCGTTCGCCAAGCCCATCTACCTCAGCCGTGACGAGGTGCCCGAGGCCGAGGTCGCCGCCGAGCGCGCCACGCTCGAGACGATCTCGCGCAACGAAGGCAAGCCCGAGGCGGCGATGGCCAAGATCGTCGACGGCAGGATGACGGGCTGGTTCAAAGATCGTGTGTTGCTCGACCAGGCCTACGCGCGCGACGAGAAGCAAACGATCGCCGGGTTGCTCGGGACGGCGCGTGTCGTCTCGTTCGCGCAGGTCGTCATCGGCGACTGACGCGTAGGGATCGTGGGAGAGCCGCGCCGGATCGTCCTCAAGATGTCGGGGGAGGCCTTGGCCTCCGCCGCCTCCGACGAGACCATCGACGCCGCCACCGTCGAGCGCATGGCCAAGGAGATGGTCAGTGCGATGGAGGCCGGCGGGCTGGAGCTCGCGGTCGTGGTGGGCGGGGGCAACATCTGGCGTGGTTCGACCGGTGAGAGCGGCGGCATGGACCGCGCCACCTCGGACACCATGGGCATGCTCGGGACGGTGATCAACGCGCTCGCGCTGCAGGATGCCCTCGAGCAACAGGACCAGCCGACGCGTGTGCTCAGTGCGCTCTCCATGGCCGAGGTGGCCGAGCCCTACATCCGGCGCCGGGCCATCCGGCACCTCGAGAAGGGCCGGATCGTGATCTTCGCGGCGGGCATGGGCAACCCCTTCTTCACCACGGACACTCCGGCCGCACTGCGGGCGGCCGAAATCGGCGCTGAGCTGTTGTGCAAGGGCACCCACTCGGGGGTCGACGGCGTCTACAGCGCCGACCCCAAGCTGGACCCGACCGCCACCCGCTACGACGAGATCTCCTTCATGGAGGTAATCAACCGGGACTTGCGGGTCATGGACCTGACCGCCATCACCTTCTGCAAGGACAACAATCTGCCGATCCGTGTCTTCGACCTGATGATCCCCGGCAACATCCCCCGTGCGCTCAGTGGTGAGCAGATCGGTACTCTGGTTCGCTGATGGACGACGACCTCGCCAACCTGGTCAAGGAGGACACCAGGGACAAGATGGGCAAGGCGATCGATCACGTCCGCCACGAAATGGGCAACGTGCGGACCGGCCGGGCATCCTCGGCGCTCGTCGAGACGCTCATGGTGGACTACTACGGGACCCCGACCCCGCTGCGCCAGCTGGCCGGCTTTAGCGTGCCTGATGCAATGCTCTTGGTGATCTCCCCCTACGACAAGGGGTCGCTCGGAGGGATTGAGAAGGCGATCATGGCCTCCGACCTGGGTATTAATCCCACGAACGACGGGAGCGTGATCCGATTGGCCTTTCCGCCGTTGACCGAAGAGCGACGCAAGGAGCTGGTCAAGGTCGTGCGGCACAAGGCAGAGGAGGGGAGGGTCGCAGTGCGGAACCTGCGCCGGGCAGGGCGCCACGAGCTCGAGGCCCTGCAGAAGGACGGTGATCTGAGCACCGATGAGCTGGAACGTGTCGAGAAGGATCTCGAGAAGATCACTCATGAGCAGGTCGCGCTGATCGATCAGCTGCTCTCGCACAAAGAGCAAGAGCTGCTGAAGGTCTGAGAGGTAACGATGAGCGACGACCGCACGAACGACTCCGACGAAATCGGCACTGGCTTCGGTGGTTTCGGCGATCCGGGTGTCGAGGGGATCGACGAGGACCCGCCGAGCTACCACTCCGGCCGCGTGCGCATCATCGGCGCAGAACCGGCGGGCGACGCCATCCCCGAGGTGACCGGTCCCGTTGACGAGGAGCATGCCGAGCTCCCGCACTGGAACGACGCGCCGACCGGCCAGGTACCCGCCGTGCTCGATCGCAGCAACGGTGAGGAACCGCTCGTCGCCCCACCCACGTGGCGTGAGGAGGAGACGGACTGGGAGGCACAAGAAGAGGTCTTCGAGCCTGCCATGCTCTCCGAGGACCTCCCGGCCGTCGGCGCGTTGTTGGGGGAGCGCGACGACCTCGAGCGCCAGCCCTGGCACTTCGAATCCGACGACACGCTCGTGATCCCGCCGGAGCACGGAGCCGGAGCCGGAGTCCGAGCACGAGCCGGCGCACGCGGCAAGGGAGATCGAGGAAGTCTCGCTGTACGAGGCGTACGTGGCGCACGAGCCACTGGGCGAACCGCTGGAGGCGCCGATCGAACCCGATCTCGAGCCGGCCGAGGTGGCGCCCCGAGTCGTCTCTTCGGTCACCACCACTGCAGCCGCGGCCGCCTCGAGGCTGAGCCCGCCGGAGCCCCCGGAGCAGAAGGTACGCGTGCCGCGCACGACTCGCTCGGTCACCAATGTGCGCACGGGCAATGTGAGCACCGCAGGTACCGATGGGCGCGACATGCGGGTGGCCATCGGTTCGGGGGTGCTGCTCGGCATTGCTGCGCTGGCCTGCTTCGCCGCCGGGACCGTGGCCACCATGGTCATCGTCTGTGTCGTGGTGCTGCTGGCCGCGGCGGAGGCCTATGCCGCCTTCCGGCGGGCGCAGTACCACCCGGCCACGCTGCTCGGCCTGGTGGCGGTGCTGTCGCTGCTCATCGAGACCTACAACAAGGGCGTCGCTGCGCTGCCCTTGGTGCTCGTCCTCCTGGTCGCCGGGTCCTTCATCTGGTATCTCGCCCGCGTCGAGCCGGCAGCCGAACCGGTGTCGGGCATTACCTCGACGGTCTTCGTCTTCGTCTGGGTCGGTGCGTTCGGCTCCTTCGCCGCCTTGCTGCTCGACCCGAACCTCTTCCCCGATCGGCACGGGATCGCGTTCATCCTGGCGGCGGTCATCGTGACCGTGGCCGACGACATCGCCTCGCTGCTGATCGGCTCCGCCATGGGCCGGCACCAGCTGGCGCCATCCATCAGCCCCAACAAGAGCTGGGAGGGACTGATCGGCGGCGCAGTCGTGGCCATCTTGGTGTCGGTGATCGTGGTCCACTTCATCCACCCGTGGACGATCGGAAAGGCCGCGATCTTCGGCGTGGTCGTCGCGGTGGTGGCGCCTCTCGGTGACCTGAGCCAGTCGATGATCAAGCGGCACCTCGGCGTCAAGGACATGGGCCGGATCCTCCCCGGTCACGGCGGCATCCTCGATCGCGTCGACGGGCTCCTCTTCGTGATCCCCGCGACGTACTTCGTGGTCAAGGCGATGCATCTCGGGTGATCTGATGCGATCGGTCAGCCTGATCGGCTCCACAGGCTCGGTCGGCACCCAGGCACTCGACGTCGTGCGTCGAGAGCCCGAACGATTCCGCGTGCACGCGCTGGCGGCACGCTCCTCGTCGGGGCTCCTGGTGGCCCAGGCGGCCGAATTCCGTCCCGATCTGGTCGTGATCGGCGAGGCGGCCCGCGCCGCAGAGGTGCGCGCCGGCGTGCCCGAGGGCACCGAGGTCATGGTCGGTGAGGAGGGCATGATCGCCGCGGCGAGCAGTGCCGACGTGGTGCTCAACGCCGTCGTCGGTTTCGCCGGGCTGTCGGTGACGATGGCCGCGCTCGAGGCGGGCAAGCGGCTCGCGCTGGCGAACAAGGAGTCGCTGATCGCCGGTGCCCCGGTCGTCCAGAAGGCTCGCCGCACACCGGGCGCCGAGATCGTGCCGGTGGATTCTGAGCACTGCGCGCTGCACCAGTGCCTCGCCTCGGTCCAGGGCACGACCGACGTCGCCCGCCTGCTGCTCACGGCGTCGGGTGGCCCGTTCCGGGGCTGGCCCGTCGAGCAGCTCGGGACCGTCACCGTCGCCGATGCGCTGGCCCATCCGACGTGGTCGATGGGTCCGAAGATCACGGTCGACTCGTCGACGCTGATGAACAAGGGCCTCGAAGTCATTGAGGCGCACGAGCTCTTCGGCGTCGACTACGACCGCATCGACATCGTGGTGCACCCACAGTCGATCGTGCACTCCATGGTGGAGTTGCGCGACGGGTCGACGCTGGCCCAACTGGCCGACACCGACATGCGCCTGCCCATCGGCTACGCGCTCGGATGGCCCGACCGCGCCGCGTTGCCCTTCGCCGCCCTCGACTGGTCCGAGCCGCGCACCCTGACCTTCGAACCGCCCGATCGCGTTGTGTTCCGTTGCATCGACCTCGCCTACGAGGCCGGACGCGCCGGGGGGTCGGCACCGGCCTGGCTCAGCGCGGCCAACGAGGTCGCGGTGGGGGCGTTCCTCGACGGCGGCCTGCCCTGGACCGCCATCGCGGACGTCGTTGCCGAGACGCTCGACGGCTGGGTGGATGATCAGGTCGACCAGGTCGAAGGCGTGTTGGCGGCCGACGCGGCGGCCCGGGCCCGGGCGGACCAAATTGTCGCCCGACGCTCGTCACCGGGGGGCGGCCGGTAGCGTTGAGCGGGTCATGACCATCACCGAGCAGGAGGAACGGGCGGACGTCCCGCCCCTGGGGCCGACGCCAGCTGATCTGGACCAGTCGGGCAACCCGGCGCGCATCGTGCAGCTCCTCGTCGGGATTGCGCTGATCTCCGCCCTGTTCGTCCTCCTGGGCTGGGGCTACCTGCTCCTCTTCATCGTGATCCTGGTGGCGATCGTCATGCTGCACGAGTTCGGGCACTTCGCGACCGCCAAGTGGGCCGGCATGAAGGTCACCGAGTACTTCGTCGGCTTCGGGCCGCGGCTGTGGTCGGTGCGCCGGGGCGAGACCGAGTACGGGGTGAAGGCGATCCCCGCCGGCGGCTACGTGCGCATCACCGGGTTCACCTCGACCGAAGAGGTGACGGAGGAGGACGAGCCGCGGGCGTACCGCCAGCAACCGTTCCACCAGCGCATCATCGTCGCATCGGCCGGCTCGGCCATGCACTTCTTGATCGCGTTGGTCCTCGCCCTCATCGTGGTGCTCGGTTTCGGCCAGCTCACGAACAATTACACGGTGGCGTCGCTCGAGCATTGGTCCGGCCAGACGACGCCGGCGCAACTGGCGGGGCTCAAGGCGGGCGACACCATCGTCTCCATCAACGGCAAGACGTTCGCCTCGCCCACGGCGATGACCGACACGGTCAAGGACGCCACGGGCAAGCAGATCACGCTCGGAGTGGAGCGCGACGGGCGGCTCATCCACCTGACGGCGACGCCCGAAAGCGGCAAGGGCATCAAGGTCGACGGGACGAAGCTGGCCGACCACGGCTACCTCGGCATCAACATCGACTCGGCACCACGCTCCGTGACGCCGCTGGAGGCGCCCGGCGCCGCGTTCTCGACCCTCTGGAGCGTCACCAGCGCGGAGGTGGGTGGCATCGGGCAGATCTTCTCCCCCCACGGGATCGGGTCCCTCTGGCACCAGCTCACCAACTCCCAGGCTGCGACCTCGGCCGCCAACAACCCGGGCTCCGCCCCGAGGCCCACTTCGATCGTCGGCATCACGAGTCTTGGTGCGCAGGCCGAGCAAGCGGGCTTCTACTCGGTGCTCATGCTGCTCATCGCCATCAACATCGTCTTCGGGCTCCTCAACATGTTGCCCATGATTCCGTTGGACGGCGGACACGTCGCCATCGCGGCGTACGAGTGGATCCGCACCAAGAAGGGCCAGGCCTACTACCGCGCTGACATCACGAAGCTCTTCCCCGTCGCCGCAGTCTTCGTCGCATTCCTCGCGTTCTTCACCATCGCCGCGCTCTATTTAGACATCACCCATCCGCTGCATCTGCCGCACTGACGCCGGTGGAGCTCTCCTCCTCCCTCCTCTCACCGCGGCGCCCGACCCGGCGCATCACCCTGGGTGGCGTCCCCATCGGCGACGGCGCGCCCGTGACCGTGCAGTCGATGACCACCACCAAGACCGCCGACGTCGACGGCACGCTGGCGCAGGTCTACGCGCTCGCCGCGGCGGGCGCGGACATCGTGCGCTGCACCTGCAACGAGGAGGCCGCGGCCGAAGGGCTCGCCCACATCGTGCCGCGTTCGCCGGTCCCCATCGTCGCCGACATCCACTTCCACCACGAGATGGCACTCGCCGCCCTGGAGGCGGGCGTGCAGGGTCTGCGCCTCAACCCGGGCAACCTGCGCAAGGAGGCCGAGATCAAACAGGTGGCGGCCGAGGCCCGTGACCGTGGCGTGCCGATCCGCATCGGGGTGAACGCCGGCTCGCTGCACCCGGACCTCTACAAGAAGCACGGGGGCGCCACGCCCGAGGCGCTCGTCGAGTCGGCCCAGCACGAGCTGGCCCTCTTCGAGGAGGTCGGCTTCAGCGACGTCAAGATCTCGGTGAAGGCATCCTCGGTTGCGCTCATGATCGCGGCCTATCGCCTGGCTTCGGAGACCTTCGACCACCCCCTGCACCTCGGCGTGACCGAGGCTGGCCCTCCGCCCGCCGGACTGGTCAAGGGCACCGCCGGCATCGGCTCCCTCTTGGCCGAGGGGATCGGCGACACGATCCGTTTCTCGCTCACCGCGGACCCCGTGGAGGAGGCCCGGGCCGGGCGTCAGCTGCTCGAGTCGTTGGGACTGCGCGAGCGCAGGGGACTCGACTTGATCGCCTGCCCGTCGTGCGGCCGGGCCCAGGTCGATGTGATCGCGGTGGCCAAGGAGGCCCAGGAGGCACTCGAACGATTGGCGCTGCCGATTCAAGTCGCCGTCATGGGCTGCGTGGTCAACGGGCCCGGTGAGGCGCGCGAGGCGGACATCGGCATCGCGGCGGGCAAGCAGAAGGGCCACCTGTTCATCCGCGGCAAGATCATCCGCGTCGTCCCCGAAGCCGAAATGGTGAGTGCGCTCGTCGAGGAGTCGGAGCGCCTCGTGGCCGAAGGCGTCGAGGCGCGCATCGCCGCGGCGGACGCAGGGGCCGAGGCGGAGGCCGAAGCCGACCGGCGAGCGCTGCTCGAGTCGACCGGTGCGGACCCCAACCACACGGCGGAGAAGATCGAGATCATCAGGCGTCACGGCGAGGACGACACCGGGGCCTGAGCTGGCGGGCCGGTCATTCGGTGTCTGCGGCGCGCCAAGTACCCTGCACGGATGCCCAAGGGTGCCATCGTCACGCGCGAGGAGGACTTCCCGCGCTGGTACCAAGAGGTCATCGCCGGCGCGGAGATGGCCGACAACGGTCCGGCCCGCGGCACGATGGTCATCCGGCCTTGGGGCTATGGCATCTGGGAGCTGATGCAGGCCGAGCTGGACCGGCGCATCAAGGAGGCCGGCGCCGAGAACGCGTACTTCCCCCTCTTCATCCCCGAGTCCTTCTTGAAGCTCGAGGCCGAGCACGTCGAGGGCTTCGCGCCCGAGCTGGCCATCGTTACCCACGCTGGGGGCAAGGACCTCGAAGAGCCGCTGGTGGTCCGCCCCACCTCCGAGACAGTGATCAACAGCTTCTTCTCCAAGTGGATCCAGAGCCACCGCGACCTGCCGATGTTGCTCAACCAGTGGGCCAACGTGGTGCGCTGGGAGCTGCGTCCGCGCCTGTTCCTGCGCACGAGCGAGTTCCTCTGGCAGGAGGGCCACACGGCGCACGCGACCGAGAGCGACGCGCGGGCGTACGCGCTGCGCATCCTCGACGAGGTCTACCGCTCGACCATGGTCGACGTGCTCTCGGTCCCGGTGCTCACGGGCCACAAGACGGCGCGCGAGCGCTTTGCGGGCGCCAACCGGACGTGGACCTGCGAAGGGATGATGGGTGACGGCAAGGCGCTGCAAATGGGGACGAGCCATGAGCTGGGCCAGAACTTCTCGCGCCCCTTCGACATCACGTTCTCCAACGCCTCGGGCACACTCGAGCACGTGTGGCAGACGTCGTGGGGCGTGTCCACCAGGCTGGTCGGCGCGCTGGTGATGGCCCACGGCGACGACTTTGGCCTTCGCCTGCCGCCGGCGCTCGCCCCGGCCCAGGCGGTCGTCCTCGTGGTGAAGGACGCGCCCGAGGTCGCCGTGGCGGCGAACGCTCTCACCGCGGAGCTCAGGGAGGCCGGGCACCGGGTCCGCCTCGACGACCGGACCGACACGAGCTTCGGACGGCGCAGCGTGGACTGGGAGCTCAAGGGCGTGCCTGTCCGGGTCGAGGTCGGTCCCCGCGACCTCGCGGAGGGCAACGTCACCGTGGTGACCCGGCACCGGCGGGAGAAGGAGAGCGTGGCCCTCGGCGCCGTGGCGGGCACCGTCGCCCGCGTGCTGGCGTCGGCCGGGGCGGAGCTCCTCGCCGAGGCGACCGCGGTCAGGGAGGCCCGCACGTCCGACGTCGCCACCCTCGAGGAGGCGGTCGAGGCCGGCGCGGCCGGCTTTGCCCGGATCCGTCTGGGGGCGCTCGGGCCCGATGGCGAGGACCGCCTGGCCGAGCACGCCATCACCGTGCGCTGTCTCCAGCGCCCCGACGGGTCACTGGCCGAGCCCGGAGACGACGAACGCGATCTCGTGGCGGTGGTGGGCCGGTCGTATTGAGGCTGGCCTTGCTATAATTCCTTAGCTGTCCATTTTTAGATCAGTACCTCGTTGAAGCGTGGGCTGCGGCCCACGCTTTCACTTTGCTGGAGCACGAACGAACAAGGACGAAGAGGAGAGGAGGTGACAGCGATGAGCAAGGACGCGACGGACCTGGCGGGTGCGCTGTCACCGCTCCTCGAAGCGCGGGGCCTGGACCTGGTCGACGTGGAGGTGCACGGGGCCCAGCTCACGGTCTTCGTCGATCGGGAGGGGGGTGTCGGCCTCGACGAGCTGGGCGACGCCACCCGCGAGGTGTCGGCGGCACTCGACGATCTGGACCCGATGCCAGGCCGCTACACGCTGTCCGTATCGAGCCCAGGGCTCGAGCGGCGCCTGCGCACACCGGCGCACTTCGCCCGGGCCGTGGGGGAGACCGTCACGATGCGGATCGATGCCGACACGCCGGAGGTCCGGCGGATCACCGGCACGCTCCAGGCGGCCGACGACACGGGGTGCACGCTGGCCGGGCCCGAGGTGCCGGGCGGCGAGCTGCGCGTCGCGTACGACCAGATCGAGCGGGCACGGACAGTGTTCGAGTGGGGCCCGGCGGCCCGGGGTGCAAAGAGTGAGAGGGTGACGCGGCCATGAGCAAGACCAACTTCGAGTTCCTCGACGCGCTGGGACAGATCGCACGCGACAAGGGGATCTCGGTCGACACGCTGCTCGACGCCCTGGCCAACGCGCTGGTGGCGGCCTACAAGCGCCGCCCCGACGCGGCCGAGGAGGCCGTCGTCACCATTGATCCCGACTCTGGCGAGATCCGCGTCTACGGCCAGGAGCTCAACGAGGAAGGCGAGGTCGTCCGCGAGTGGGACGACACGCCCGACGACTTCGGGCGCATCGCCGCCCAGACGGCCAAGCAGGTGATTCTCCAGCGGATCCGCGAGGTCGAGCGGGACATGAAGTACGAGGAGTACGCGGGCCGCGAGGGCGACATCGTGACCGGGATCGTGCAGCAGACGGACAACCGTTACACCCTGCTCGACCTGGGCAAGGTCGAGGCGTTGCTGCCCCAGGCCGAGCAGGTCTCCTACGAGCGCTACGAGCACGGTGCTCGACTGAAGGCCTACATCGTCGAGGTCCGCAAGACCACCAAGGGCCCCCAGATCGTCGTCAGTCGCACCCACCCGGGTCTCATCAAGCGCCTGTTCGAGCTCGAGGTGCCCGAGATCGGCTCGGGCGTGGTCGAGATCAAGGCGGCGGCGCGCGAGCCGGGCCACCGCACCAAGATCGCGGTGTGGTCGAACGACCCCAACGTCGACCCCGTCGGCGCCTGCGTCGGCGCGCGTGGTTCACGCGTGCGCATGGTGACCAACGAGCTGCGCGGCGAGCGCGTCGACGTGGTGCCGTTCTCCGACGACCCGGTCGAGCTCATTCAGAACGCGCTGGCGCCGGCCCGCGTCCGCGAAGTACGCCTCGACGAGGAGACCGGCACCGCGACGGTGATCGTGAGCGACTTCCAGCTCTCGCTCGCCATCGGCAAGGAGGGTCAGAACGCCCGCCTGGCGGCGCGCCTCACCGGCTGGCGCATCGACATCAAGAGCGAGACGCAGCTGGCCGAGGAAGAGGCCGGCGGCTACGGGGATCAGGACTGGGCCGAGGGCGAGTGGGTCGAGGACGAGAGCGGCGAGCTCGTGTGGAAGCCGGCCGAGGGCGGCGAGGCGATGTCCGCCGAGGAGTGGACACACCAGGCGGAGGACTCGAGCGACGCTCCCGTCACCGAGTCGGGGAAGACCGACGGGGCCGCCGAGGCGGAGGCCGAGGCGAAACCCTCAGCGACGACAGAGGCGTCCACTGACGTCGCGGTCGACGCGGCGCCGGCCGAAGCCGGGGTGTCAGAGGAGGCCGAGGCATAGCGCCGACACGGACCTGCGTCGGCTGCCGGCGAGCCCTGCCGGCCGACCAGCTGATCCGGATCGTCCGGCTGGCGGGCGGGGCGCTGTCAGAAGACCGGAACGCGCCGGGACGCGGTGCGTGGCTGTGCCGAGGATCGGTGCGCTGTCTCGACGACGCACTGCGGCGGCATGGCTTCGACCGGGCCTTCGCGGCGGCCATCGACGACGCCGCGTTGGCGGAGTTACGTGCTCATCTGGGTGAGCGGTGGAGGGGCGAACCACCCGATGTGCGAGGATAGGGGGCTGGGTTGACCCCGGGCCCGAAGAGAGACCAAGGACACAGAGAACCACTTGCCAAAGAAGATCCGCGTCTATGAGCTGGCCAAAGAGCTAGGCCTCACCAACAAAGAGGGGCTTGAGCTGGCCCTGTCCCTGGGCATCGGGGTGAAGAGCCACTCGTCGTCTATCGAGGACGCGCAGGCCGACCGCGTCCGCCGCAAGGCTGACGCAGAGGGGTTGCGCCGCCCGGTCCAGCCCGAAGAGCCCGCCGCGGCCAAGAAGGCGGCCAAGACGACCAAGACGGCGCCTGTCGCCGAGACCGGCGCCCCGGTCAGCACAGCGGCGCCCGCCAAGAAGGCGGTCGTCAGCTCCTCGGGCGCGGTCTCCCCGAGCACAGCGCCCCTGAAGAAGGCGCCGGCTCGCACGGTGGCGGCGCCGTCGACCGACGCGCCGGCCAGCGGGCAGCCGACGGGCGGCGAGGACGTCGCACCGCGCCCGTCGCGCCTCATCAGCAGCCGTCCCACGGCTCCGCCGGCCGCGCCACCCCAGGCGCCCGCGGCCCAGGCGCCCGCGGCCCAAGCGCCCTCAGCCCCGGCCGCCTCCGCCCCGGCTGCCTCCGCCCCGGCTGCCTCCGCACCAGTTGCCTCCTCTCCACTTGCCCAGGCTCCGGCGGCCCATGCCCCTGACACAGGGGCCCCGTCCGCGCCCGAACGCCCGCGGTCGCGCCCGCCTCTCGGCCCCTCGGGCAGGCCGGTGCCGCCACCGCCGGGCTCGCGCCCGCCACTCGGCCCGAGCGGCCGTCCCATCCCACCCCCGCCCGGCATGGGCGGGAGGCGGCCCAACACCGCGGCCCCCTCCTCATCTCGACCCGGCGGGGGGTCCTACCCGCCGCGGACCGGTGGCCGTCCCGCGGGTGGCCGTCCCGGTGGCCCCAGCAGCGGCGGGGGAGGCGGCTTCGGCGGCCGTCCCTCGAGCGGCGGTTTCGCCGGTCGCTCTGGTGCGGGCGCGCCGACTGGCGCGCCACCGCCGGGAGGCAGGGGAGGCGTAGGTGGCCGGAGGCCGCCCCAGCGTCGGGCGCGCCGCCGCCGGCGCAACCTCGAAGAGCTCGAGCCGACCCAGATGACGACCTACCAGCCCTCCACGGCCCCGGTGCCCGAGGGCGAGATCATCATCGAGCGCGGCTCGACCGCGCGCGACCTCGGGCCCAAGCTGAACCGCAGCGCGGGCGACATCGTGCGCTTCTTGCTGCTCCAGGGCGAGATGGTGATGGCGACCCAGTCGCTGAGCGACGACATGATCGAGCTCTTCGCGGCCGAGATCGGCGCCGACGTGCGCCTGGTCGACCCGGGCGAGGAGCAAGAGGCCGAGCTGCTGGCCCGCTACTTCGAGGACGAGGACGAGGAGGACGGCACCGACCAGCGGCCGCGCCCCCCCGTCGTCACCGTCATGGGCCACGTCGACCACGGCAAGACCCTGCTGCTCGACAAGATCCGCTCCGCCAACGTGGTGGCGGGGGAGGCGGGCGGTATCACCCAGCACATCGGCGCCTACCAGGTCGTGTGGCAGGACCACCGCATCACGTTCATCGACACCCCGGGCCACGCCGCCTTCACCGCCATGCGCGCCCGCGGCGCGCAGGTGACCGACATCGTGATCCTCGTGGTGGCGGCCGATGACGGTGTGATGCCCCAGACGATCGAGGCCATCGACCACGCCCGGGCGGCCGAAGTGCCCATCATCGTCGCCGTCAACAAGATCGACCGGCCCGACTCGGACCCCCAGCGCGTGCTCCAGCAGCTCTCCGAGCGCGAGCTGGTGCCCGAGGCGTGGGGCGGCGACACCATCACGGTCGAGGTGTCCGCATTGGCAGGCACCGGCATCGACGACCTGCTCGAGCAGATCGTGACCGTGGCCGAGGTCGAGGAGCTCACGGCGCGCGTCGAGGGCGAGGCGCGCGGCGTCGTGCTCGAGGCCAACCTCGAGGCGGGACGCGGACCGGTGGCAACGGTGATCGTGCAGCAGGGCACCTTGCGGGTCGGCGACCCGGTGGTCGCCGGTGCAGCGTGGGGCAAGGTCAAGGCGCTCGTGGACGACCAGGGCGACCACATCAAAGAGGCGCTGCCGTCGACGCCGGTGCAGGTGCTCGGCTTCTCGGAGCCGCCACACGCCGGCGACGAGATGCGAGGCGCGAAGGACCTGAGCCGGGCGCGCACGCTCGGCGAGGCGCGTGCGCAGCGTTTCCGGCTCTCAGGGCACAAGCCGGTGGCGGCGAGCGCAGGCGCCAAGCTCGAGGACCTCTTCGAGCAGATCTCCCGCGGGGAGACGGCGACACTCAACATCGTGTTGAAAGCCGACGTCCAAGGCTCGCTCGAGGCAGTGACCGAATCGCTCAAGCGGCTCGAGCGTGACGACGTGAAGCTGAGTTTCGTGCTGCGCGGCATCGGCGGCATCACCGAGAACGACGTGCAGCTGGCGGCGGCCTCCAACGCCACCATCATCGGCTTCAACGTGCGCCCCGACAAGCGGTCGCGCGACCTGGCCGAGTCCTCGGACGTGGAGATCCGGACCTACGAGATCATCTACAAGCTCCTCGAGGACATCGAGGCGGCCATGCTCGGCCTGCTCTCGCCGGTCTACGAGGAGATCGTCACGGGCGAGGCCGAGGTGCGCGAGATCTTTCGTGTGCCCCGCGTCGGCGCCATCGCCGGCTGCTACGTGCGTGAAGGCAAGATCACGCGTGGATCGAAGGTGCGGTTCCTGCGCGAGGGGACCGTCATCTGGAAGGGGACGATCAACTCGCTGCGACGCTTCAAGGACGACGTGCGCGAGGTGGCCGCGGGTTTCGAATGCGGCATCGGACTCTCGGACTTCCAGGACCTCAAGGATGGCGACCTGATCGAGACGTACGAGGAACGCGAGATCGCCCGCACCTGAGGGCGCACACACGCCACGAACTGAGGAGCTGACGCGGTGACCGTGAGACGGCGCACGGCGACATACCCGCGGGCGCTGCGGGTCAATCAAGTGCTGCGGCAGGTGCTGGCCGAGGAGCTGGAACGACTTGTCGACGCGGACGAGCTGCCCATGGTGACCGTCACCTCGGTGGAGGTGGCGCCCGACATGCGCACCGCCGTCGTCTTCTTGGCTTCTCTCGAGGACGAGACCGCCGAGGTGCTCGAGGACCGGCGTGGGCACCTGCAACGCTTGATCGGCACACAGATGACGATGAAACGCACGCCTCGCCTGAGCTTTCGGGCCGATCCCGCCATCGCCGCCGGCTCGCGCGTCGAGGAGTTGTTACGCGGGTTACACGGCGACGATGAGGCCGGAGCCGGGGGCGGGGCCGCTCCCGGCGAGGAGGGCGGGGGGCCTGGGACAGACGCCCCGTGAGCAGCACGGGCGTGACCGGCTTGGTCGTCGTCGACAAGGAGGCCGGCTGGACCTCCCACGACGTGGTGGCGCGCTGCCGCGGCATCTTCGGCCAGCGTCGGGTCGGCCACGCCGGCACGCTCGACCCCGACGCCACCGGGGTCCTGCTCGTCGGGTTGGGGCGGGCGACGCGGCTCTTGCGCTTCCTGACGGCGCTGCCCAAGACCTATACGACCGACATCGTGCTCGGGAGCTCCACGTCCACCCTCGACGCTTCCGGTGAGGTGCTCGAGACCTTCGACATGTCCGGCGTGACGCCCGAGGCCGTGCAGGCAGCGGCCGACGCGCTCACCGGTGAGATCGAGCAGGTCCCGCCCATGGTCTCCGCGGTCAAAGTAGGCGGCCGGCGGCTACACGAGCTGGCTCGCCAAGGTGTGGAGGTGGAACGGGCGGCGCGACCGGTCACCGTCTACCGCTTTGTGACCGAGCCCGACCCGGCGCGGCCTGGCGTCTACCGCGCCGAGATCGAGTGCTCGTCGGGCACGTACGTCCGCGTGCTCGCCCAGGACCTCGGCGCGGCCCTCCGCGGTGGTGCCCATGTGGCCAACCTGCGCCGGACGCGCATCGGCTCGTTCGGCGGTACCGAGATGCGGCCGCTCGACGGACTCGGTCCCGACGACGTGCTCGCACCGGCCGAGGCCATGCGAGACCTCGAGGCGGTGAAGGTCGACGACGCCAGCGCCGCGTCCATCCGCACCGGGCTCCCGCTGGACAGGGTGCCCCTCGGGGCGACCGGCGACGGCCCGTGGGCCATGGTCGACGAGGACGGCGAGCTGCTGGCGGTCTATGAGGCGACCGGGACCGACCGCATCCGGCCGGCCGTCGTGCTGTCGGGCGGATGACAGGGTCCCGACTACCCTCGGTCGCGATGTCCAGAGCAGGAACCGCCGTCACGATCGGTGCGTACGACGGGGTGCACCTCGGCCACCGTGCACTGCTCAGTGACCTCTCGGCGCGGGCAGCCGCAGCCGGGCTCTCCACCGTCGTGGTGACCTTCGACCGGCATCCGGCCGCGGTGGTGCGCCCCGAGTCCGCGCCAAAGCAGCTCACCGGGCTGGAGCAGAAGCTCGAGCTGCTGGCCGAGTGCGGCATCGACCAGACCCTGGTGGTGCCCTTCGACGAGCGCCGCGCCGAGGAGTCCGCCGAGGACTTCGTCAAGGAGGTGCTCGTCGACGACCTGTCGGCGCGGCTGGTGGTCGTGGGCGAGGACTTCCACTTCGGTCACGGCCGGCGCGGCAATGTCGAGCTGCTGCGCCGGTTGGGCGCGGAGTACGGCTTCGAGGTCGTCGGGGTGGGCCTGACCGGCGACGGGCGCGAGGCGGTGTCCTCGACGCGCATCCGCGCGCTGCTCGCGGAGGGGGACGTGGAGGGAGCGGCCCGCCTCCTCGGCCGGCCGCACGAGGTACGCGGGCCCGTGGTGCGCGGCGACGGCAGGGGAGGGCCCGAACTGGGGTTCCCCACCGCCAACCTGGCGGTGGCCGACGACATCGCACTTCCCGCTGACGC
Organism: uncultured Acidimicrobiaceae bacterium; assembly: GCA_963744935.1. Lineage (GTDB taxonomy): Bacteria > Actinomycetota > Acidimicrobiia > Acidimicrobiales > RAAP-2 > Bog-473. The sequence goes on along the minus strand of CAVUVM010000006.1, from coordinate 63,174 downwards.
GGTCTACGCCGGTCACTTCCGCCGGGCCGACGGCACGGTGTACCGGGCGGCCATCTCGGTCGGGCGCCGGCCCACGTTCTACGAACCGGGCACGGCGCCGGTGCTGGTGGAGGCCTATCTGCTGCACTTCGACGGGGACCTCTACGGCGAGGCTGCCCGCGTGTCCTTCGCCCACCGCCTGCGAGACGAGCAGCGCTTCGACTCCATCGAGGACCTGGTGACGCAGATGCGGGCCGACGTCGAGGCCACCGAACGGGTGCTGGCCTCGGCCGATCACCCCTGATCAGGCAGGGGCTGCTAACATCTTGTCCGGCTGGGGACAGGTCCCCGGGCACTCCGACATATTCTCCGAGGTTCTTTCTGTATGCCCGACACGCAGGCCACCATCTCCGAGTACCGGTTGCACGACAGTGACACCGGCTCTCCCGAGGTGCAGATAGCCCTGCTGTCGGGCCGGATCAACCACCTGACGGAGCACCTGAAGGAGCACAAAGGGGACCATCACACCCGGCGCGGCCTGATGAAACTCATCGGCCAGCGCCGCCGGCTGCTCGACTACGTCCGCAAGAACGACGTCGAGCGCTACCGCACCATCATCGGCCGACTCGGCATTCGAAGGTAGCGGAGCACCACAGAACCGGGCGTCTCGAGCCTCTGGCTGCCAGTCGCCGGTCACTTCGGGTGCGAGGTGGTCGACCACTGGGAACCAGCGGAGATGCCCCTGACAAACGAGGAGCATCATGGCTGATGCCATTCACGTCTCGTCCCCCATTGGTGGGACGGACCGAACCATGTCATTCGAGGCGGGGAAGCTCGCCCAACTGGCCGATGGCGCCGTACTCGCCCGGATCGGGGACACCAACGTCCTCGCGACCGCGGTGGCGGCGCGCTCGGTCCGGGAGGGCACGGACTTCTTCCCCCTGACCGTCGACATCGAGGAGCGCACTTACGCCGCGGGCAAGATCCCCGGCTCGTTCTTCCGGCGAGAGGGCAAGGCCTCGGACCAGGCGATCCTGACCGACCGTCTCATCGACCGCCCGCTGCGCCCGTCGTTCCCCGAGGGGTTCCGCAACGAAGTGCACATCGTGGGAACCGTGGTCGGGGCCGACCAGGTCAACCCACACGACGTACTGGCCATCAATGCCGCCTCGGCGGCACTGATGATCTCGGGCATCCCCTTCGACGGCCCGATCGGCGCCGTCCGCGTCGCATATACCACCGAGGGCAGGTGGATCGGGCACCCCACCTTCGAGGAGGGCGAGGAATCGACCTTCGAATTAGTGGTGGCCGGCCGTGCCGTCGGTGAGGACGCGGACAGCGAGATCGCCATCATGATGGTTGAGGCCGGCGGGAGCGAGAAGTCGTGGGACTACTACGAGGCGGGCGCGCCCAAGGTGACCGAGGAGGTGCTGGCGGCCGGCCTCGAGGCGTCCAAGCAATGGATCCGCGAGTCGATCATCCTGCAGCGCCAACTCGTCGAGGCCTTCACCGTGGCCCGCGGGCCCATCGAGACGATCCCCTACTCGATCCACACCGACTACGAGGAAGACGTGTTTGCCCGCGTCCAGGCGGTGGGTAGCGACGCGATCGCCAAGGCCAACCTGGTGACGTCGAAGGCCGAGCGCAACGCCGCCCTCGACGCCGCCGGCGACGAGATCAAGGCGGCCCTGGCCGAGGAGTTCCCCGAGCGGGCGGGCGAGGTCAAGGCGGCCATCCGCGCCCTCACCAAGAAGCTCGTGCGCAAGCGCATCGTCGAGGAGGGCGTCCGCATCGACGGCCGGGGCACGGCGGACATCCGCCCGTTGTCGGCCGAGGTCGACCTCTTCCCGACGGCGCACGGCTCAGCACTCTTCCAACGCGGCGAGACCCAGGTCCTCAACGTGACGACGCTGGGCATGCCCCGGATGAACCAGCTCCTCGACACCATCACACCGGTCGAGACGAAGCGCTACATGCACCACTACAACTTCCCGCCCTACTCGACCGGTGAGACCGGCTTCATGCGGGGGCCGAAGCGCCGCGAGATCGGCCACGGCCTGCTCGCCGAGCGGGCCCTGCTCCCCGTGGTGCCGAGCGCCGAGGACTTCCCCTACACGCTGCGTGTCGTTTCCGACGTCCTCGCCTCGAACGGCTCCACCTCCATGGCCTCGGTCTGCGGGTCGAGTCTCTCGCTCATGGCGGCGGGTGTGCCGATCAAGGCGCCGGTGGCGGGCATCGCCATGGGTCTCGTCTACGACGGCAACGCCTACGTGACCCTCACCGACATCCTCGGTGCGGAGGATGCCTTCGGCGACATGGACTTCAAGGTGGCGGGCACGGCCGACGCCGTGACGGCGCTGCAGCTCGACACGAAGATCGACGGCCTGCCGGCCGACGTCCTGGCCCAGGCGCTGCTGCAGGCGAAGGAGGCCCGCCTCACCATCTTGGGCGTCATGGCCGGCGCCATCCCCGAGCCGAGGGAGCACGTGGCGAACAGTGCGCCGAAGATCGTCTCCATGGAGATCCCGATCGACAAGATCGGTGAGGTCATCGGCCCGAAGGGCAAGGTGATCAACACGCTGCAGCAGGAGACGGGGGCCGATATCGCCGTCGACGACGACGGGGTCGTCGGTACGGTGACGATCGGAGCCAAGGACGGCAACGCGGTGGAGGAGGCCCGCCGTCGTATCTCGCTCATCCTCGACCCGCCCACGGCCGAGGTCGGCGCGGTGTACGCCGGCAAGGTGGTCAACATCACCAAGTTCGGCGCCTTCGTCAACGTGCTGCCCGGTCGAGATGGGCTGTTGCACATCTCCAAGCTGTCGTCGCTGGCCGGCGGCAAGCGCATCAACAACGTCGAGGACGTGCTCTCGCTGGGCCAGGCCGTCGAGGTGCGGGTCGACGACATCGACCCCCAGGGCAAGGTCTCCCTCTCACTCGCCTCAGTGCCCGAGGGCGGAGCAGAGACGTCGGGCCGCGGCTCGGGCAGCGGGTCGGCCAACGGTGACGCCGCGCCGAGGGCCGCGTCTGCGTCCGGTGGCGCGGGCCGCAGCACTCCCTCCTTCGAGGACGCGTTCGAGGCCGAGCTCGTGGCCGATCTGGGTGACCTGGGCCCGGGCGCAGCGGACTCCGAGGGTGGCCGCCCGGAGCGCAGTGACCGAGGCGATCGCGGCAACGACCGCCGTCCCTCGCGCGGGCGCTCCCGCCGCCGTTGATCGAGACGTCGACACTGCCATGCGGTATCCGCCTGGTCACTGAGACCATGGCGGATGTCCGCTCGGTGGCGATTGCCTACTGGGTCGGCACCGGCTCTCGCGATGAGCCGGACGAGCTCGCCGGTGCGTCGCATTTTTTGGAGCACCTCCTCTTCAAGGGGACAGAGCGGCGCTCGGCGGCAGCGATCGCGGAGCAACTCGACGAGGTGGGCGGTGACTGCAACGCCTTCACCACGAAGGAGTACACGACATTCTACGTGCGCCTCCTCTCGGACCATCTCGCGTTGGGTCTCGACATCCTGAGCGACATCATGTGGGCGCCGGCGCTGCGTCCTGACGACGTCGAGGCCGAGCGCACGGTGATCCTCGACGAAATCCTCATGCATGCTGACGAGCCGGCGGACCTGGCCTCCGAACGCTGGCAGCGCGCGCTCTTCCCCGACCATCCGCTCGGACGCGACACGCTCGGGACGGCATCGTCGGTCCGGCGCATCACGCGGGACGACGTGGCCGCCTTCCTCGCCCACCACTACCGCCCCGCCAACATGGTCGTGTCGGCGGCAGGCGACTGCAGCCACGACATGGTTGCCGCCGCGCTCGAGGAGCGTTTCGCCGGCTCGGGCGGCGGTGAGGCCCCGACGCGCACCGGTCCCGGGCCCGACGGCGTCCCCCTCGACGTGGTGCGGCGAACCACCGAGCAGGCCCACGTGGTCTACGGGGCGCGCTCGGTGTCGCGCTTCGATGAGCGCCGTTGGGCTCTCGCCGTGCTCAACCACGTGCTGGGGGGCGGGCTCTCGAGCCGGCTGTTCCAGAAGGTGCGCGAGCAGCGCGGGCTCGCGTACTCGGTTTGGTCCGAGCGCGCCGCCTACGAGGATGCCGGCTCGCTGGCGGTGGTGGTCGGGACGGCACCCGAGCACGTCGACGAGGTCCTGCGCATCGTGAACGGCGAGTTCGAGCTCTTGGCGAGCGAGGGCATCACCGAACGGGAGCTGGCGGTCGCCAAGGGAAACCTGCGCGCCGAGATGCTGCTCTCGGGTGAGGACTCGGGAGCCCGGATGAGCCGCATCGGCGCCTCGCTCCTGCTGCACGACGAGGTGCTGTCGGTGGACGAGATCCTGGGGAAGATCGAGGCGGTCGACTGCGCGCAGGTACAGGCGGCCGCGGTGGAGCTTGCAACCTCACCGCGGACCATGAGCGCGGTGGGCCCATTCGACGAACGTGACTTCGAGTCCCACCTGCCAGTCATGGCCGCCCGGTAGCCTGCTGGCCATGCAGAGGGTCGGTGTGGTCGGCGCCGGCGGACGGATGGGCCAAGAGGTGTGCCGCGCCGTCACTGAGGCGCCCGACATGGAGCTAGTGGCGGCGGTCGACCCTGCTCACGTCGGGAGCGACGTCTGCGGCCACACGATCGTCGGCGAGGTGAACGCACTGCGCGACCTCGGCACCGACGTGGTGGTGGACTTCACCGTTGCCGAGGCGGTGCGCCACAACGCCTCACACTACGCGCAGCAGGGGATCCACGCGGTGATCGGGACGAGCGGACTTTCCGACGCCGACCTCGCCGCCATCGCCCAGCAGTTCGAGGGGAGCGGCGCCAACGCCATCGTGGCCGCCAACTTCGCCATCGGTGCCGTGCTGCTGTTGCACCTGTGCCGCGTCGCGGCGCCCTACATGGACGGCGTCGAGGTCATTGAGCTGCACCACGACGCCAAGCGCGACGCCCCATCGGGCACCGCGATGCACACGGTGGCGGCCATCGCGGCGGCCCGGCGATCGGCCGGCAGTGCACCGCTCCCACCCGACCCGACGACCGACGTCGTGCTCGAGGGAGCACGCGGCGCCACGAGTGCGGACGGCGTCCACGTGCACTCGGTGCGCCTGCCCGGCCTGGTGGCCCACGAGGAGGTCATCTTCGGCGCGCAGGGTCAGAGTCTCAGCATCCGCCACGACTCCTACGACAGGCGTTCCTTCATGCCCGGCGTCCTCCGGGCGGTGCGGGAGGTGCCACGGCGGCCCGGGCTCACCGTGGGTCTCGAGGCCGTCCTCGGCCTGTGAGCTCGGACGTCCGGGAGCGGTTGCTGCAGGCCACCTACGACTGCGTCGCCCGGTGGGGACTGGCCAAGACGACGGTCGAAGACGCGGCACGCGTGGCCGGCGTGTCGCGGGCGACGGTCTACCGCTACTTCCCCGGAGGGCGTGACGAGTTGATCTCGGCCGTGGTCGGCTGGGAGTTCTCGCGTTTCTTCCTCCGCCTCTACCAGGAGGTGTCGGACGCCGAGAGCCTCGAAGAGGTGATGGAGCGCGGGCTCATGTTCGCCCACCGGGCTCTCGTCGAGCACGAGGTGCTCCAGCGCATCCTCGTGACCGAGCCGGAGATCCTGCTGCCGCGCCTGACCACCGAGGCCGATCAGACCCACACGTTGGTGGCCACCTTCTTGGCGCCCTATCTCATGCGTCACGGCATGGCAGAGGGCGCCGAGCTCGACACGACGGCTGAATTCCTGGCCCGCATGGTGCTCTCGTACATCGCGTCGCCGGGCCGCTGGGACCTCAACGACGCTGAGCAGGTGGCGCTCCTGGTCCGGTCCGAGCTGCTGGCCGGCATCCGTTGAGCGGCCCGCCGCCGGAGCCGGCACGAACACCGCAGCCGGCCGGTCCGCCTCCGTGCTACCGCCACCCCGAGCGGGCCGCATCGGTGCTCTGCGCCCACTGCGACCGACCTATCTGCACCGACTGCATGGTGGCGGCGGCCGTCGGCTGGCAGTGCCCGGGGTGCACCAGCGAGGGCGCCAAGCGCTCGCGCCACGTCCCCGCCTTCACGCACACCAGACCAGGCCGCACCGGGGTGGTCGGCTCCACCAACCCGACGCCGGTGGTCCTCGCGATCATCGCCGTCAACGTGGTGGTGTTCTTCCTCGAGGACTTTGGGAACAACGTGGGAGTCATCGAGCGCTTCTCCATGAATCCGGACCTGGTGCACCAGCAGAGCCAGTACTACCGGGCCTTCACGGCCATGTGGCTGCACGCCGACTTCGTGCACATCTTCTTCAACATGATCGCCCTGCTCATCGTCGGGCCGGCTGTCGAGGTGCTCCTGGGCAAGGTCCGCTTCGTCGCGCTCTACCTCATCGCGGGGCTCGGTGGCAGTGTCGGCTCCTACCTCCTCGGACCCCACAACGAGTACGGGCTCGGCGCGTCCGGCGCCATCATGGGCGTCCTGGCGGCCTATGTCGTCATCGGGCTGCGACGCCACCTGCCCATCGCGCCGGTCGTGGCGCTGATCGTCTTGAACCTGCTGATCGGGTTCAGTGGCAACATCGACTGGCGTGCCCACCTGGGGGGCCTCGCGACAGGCGCCGTCCTGGCCTGGCTCTACGACTACGCGGGACAACAACGGGACCAGGGCCGCGCGCTGGCCCTGACCTTTGGGGGGAGCCTCGCCGTCCTGGCCGTCCTCGGCTTCTTGATCAGCGGGGTCGCGCCCGGCCACTTCAATCTCAGCTAGCGCCGGCGCCTGTCGGCCCACTGGTTGACAGTGAGACAAAAATCGCCATACTGTTTCATCAGTGGGTGCCGCTGCGACACGAGCTGAAGTGGGGCCCGGCGCGCTCGGGGGCCCAACGTGAGGGCGTGCTCCGCCACCTGGGCGCGGACGACCGTTCGTCGACCCGGGTCCGCATCGTCGACGGCGCCCTCGAGTGCCTCGCCCGCCAGGGGATTGCCAAGACGACGGTGGATGACATCGCCCGGGCGGCCCGCCTGTCCCGGGCCACGGTCTACCGGACCTTCCCCCGCGGCAAGGAGGGGATCCTCGCCGCCGTGGTCGAGACCGAGGTGGCGCGGCTGTTCTCCTCCCTGGCCGTCGCCATGGGGGAGGCCACCGACCTCGAGGACGTGTTGGTAGCGGGGATGGTCGAGTCCGCCCGCAGCCTGGGTGGCCACGCGGCGCTGAGCTATTTGCTGGCCCACGAGCCGGGCGCGGTGTTGCCCTACCTCACGTTCAGCCAACTCGACCGGCTGCTGTTGGTCGCAGGTGATCTGGCCGCGCCGTTCTTCGCCCGCTGGCTCGAGCCTGAGCAGGCCTCGCGTGCGGCCGAGTGGGCCGTGCGCATCGTCATGGCCTACTGCGCCAACCCGTCTCCGGACACGGACCTGACCGACCCCGAGCAGACCCGGACACTCGTGCGCCGTTTCGTGCTGCCGGGCATCTTGGCCCTCCGCGTCGACGCGGTCGGCTCCGCGCCAATGACGCGTTCCGCTTCTCGTCCTTCTTCTTCTCGTTCATCTTCCAGTTTCACCCACTGACCACCTAAGGGGGCGGCCACATGACCAAACTTGACGACGACCAAGACCAGCTGAGGTCCAACCTCGAGCTCATCGGGCGCGACAACATCGACGATCTCGAAGCGGTGCTCGGCTTCGTCGGGCACTACGATGTCGAGGGGTTTCACCGCGTACCGGACAACTGCCCGGCCGAGTTCACCTGGGACTACGAGAAGGGTTCCAAGCCCCAGCTCGACAGGCTCTACGAGAAGGCCAAGAAGGCGCAGTGGAACGGGCAGACCGACCTTGACTGGTCGATCGAGGTCGACCAGGAGCGCGTGGTCATCGCCAACGCCGAGGCGAACCCGGCGCAGATGCAGTGGGACGAGGCCGCCATCGCCGGCACAGTCTTGGAGAAGTGGGACGACCAGCGGTTCATACAGTTCGGAATCGAGAACCAGAACTGGCTCCTCTCGCAGTTCATGCACGGTGAGCAGGGCGCGCTGCTCTGCACGGCCAAGATCGTCGAGACGGTCCCGTGGATCGACGCCAAGTACTACGCCGCCACCCAGGTCATGGACGAGGCCCGCCACGTCGAGGTGTTCTCGAAGTACCTGGACGAGAAGCTCTCGGGCCACTACCCGATGAACGCCCACCTGGGCCTGCTGCTCGACGACATCGTCGGCGACTCCCGGTGGGACATGACGTACCTCGGCATGCAGATCATGGTGGAGGGCCTCGCGCTCGCCGCCTTTGGCTTCATCCACGCGATGACGACCGAGCCGCTGCTCAAGAAGCTGCTGCGCTACGTCATGGCCGACGAGGCTCGTCATGTGGCCTTCGGCGTGCTCAGCCTGCAGGAGTACTACAAGGAGCTCAGTGCAGCGGAACTCAGGGAGCGCCAGGAATTCGCCTTCGAGGCGGCCATCCGCATGAAGGACCGCCTCGTCATGCAAGAGGTGTGGGAGCGCATGGAGGTGCCCACCGCGGACGTGATCAAGGTCATGCAGGCAGCACCCGAGCGCGATGAGTTCCAGATCCTGCTCTTTTCCAAGATCGTCCCGAACCTCAAGAAGCTGGGCCTGCTCGATGCGGCTGACGGCTGGCTCCGCACGAAGTTCACCGAGATGGGGGCCATCGCGTTCGAAAACCTCACCGACTCCACAGAAGACGAGGATGCATTCGCCGACGGCTCGCCGGCTGAGCGGCAGGTCGCTTGAGCGTCACCGGGCGCTGGTAGCGTGAGGGGTCAATGACCCCCGGGCCGGACTCGCCCCGCTTCGGGCGGGTGATCACCGCCATGGTGACGCCGTTCGACGACGACGGCGCACTCGACCTGCCCGCGGCCCAGGATCTGGCGCGCTGGCTGGCGGCGCACGGCAGCGATGCGCTCGTGCTGTCCGGCTCGACGGGGGAGAGCTCGGTGCTCACCGACGACGAGAAGGTCGACCTGTGGCGCGCCGTGGCCGAGGTGGTGACCATCCCGGTCATCGCCGGCTCGGGCTCCAACGACACCGCGCACTCCATCGCGATGACCCGTGCCGCGGCGGAATCCGGGGTGGACGGCGTCCTCGTGGTGACGCCCTATTACAACCGGCCGTCCCAGGCGGGCATCGCTGAGCACTTCCGAGTGGTGGCCGAGGCGGCCGGCGACTTGCCGGTCCTGCTGTACGACATACCGGTTCGGTCCGGGCGCCGGATCGAGACCGCCACGATGTTGCGCCTGGCCCGTGAGGTCCCGGCCATCGTGGGACTGAAGGACGCAGCGGGTGACCCGCCGAGCACGGCGCATCTCGCCGCGCAGTCACCCGCTGGCTTCGAGATCTACAGCGGTGACGACGTCATGACGCTCCCGCTGCTGGCCGTTGGTGCGGTCGGCCTCATCAGCGTGGCCTCCCACTGGATCGGTCCGCGACTGCGCAGCGTCATCGACGCTTTCTTGTCCGGCGACCTGACGGGCGCGATCGCCGGCAACGCCGAGCTCCTCGACTCCTTCGACTTCGAGTCCTCGGCGGACTTTCCCAACCCGCTCCCCGCCAAGGCCGCCCTCCGGGCGCTGGGCCTGCGGGTCGGGCAGTGCCGCCTCCCCATGGGGGTCTCGACCCCCGAGCTCGACGCGCAGGCGGCCAAGGTCGTGGCCGCGGTCGGGCCACCGGCAATGACGGCCCCGCTTGGCTGAACCCAAGAAGTCCAGGCCCAAGCCCGTCCGAATCGTCTTCCTGGGCGGGCTGGGCGAGATCGGCCGCAACTGCGCCTGCATCGAAGTCGAAGGACGCATCGTCGTCCTCGATTGCGGGATCATGTTCCCCGATCCCGACATGCCGGGTATCGACCTCGTGCTGCCGGAGTTCACGTACCTCTTCGAGCGCAAGGACCGGGTCGACGGGATCGTGCTCACCCACGGGCACGAAGACCACACCGGCGGGCTGGCCTACCTGTTGCGAGAGCTCAGCGCACCCATCTACGGGTCGGAGTTGACCGTCGGCCTGGCCCGCCACCGCATCGAGGAAGCGGGGATGTTGAACCGCACCCGCCTGATCAAGGTGGCCGACGGCGAGCGGGTACGCATCGGCGCCTGCGACGTTGAATTCATCCCGGTCACGCACTCGGTGCCCGAGTCAATGGCCATCGCGTTCCACACGCCCCAAGGCGTGATCCTGCACTCGGGCGACTTCAAGCTCGACCTGCAGCCGGTCGACGGCCGGCGCACGGACCTGCCGCGCATGGGCGAGCTGGCGCGGGTCGAGGGCATCCGCTTGCTGCTCTCGGACTCGACCAATGCGGAGGAACCGGGATTCACCGAGTCGGAGTCCACGGTCGGCGTGACGCTGCGGCGTGTTTTCGCCGCCCAGTCGGGCAAGCGGCTTGTGGTGGCGTGCTTCGCCAGCCACATGCACCGGATCCAGCAGATCATCGATGCCGCCGTGGCGAACGGGCGCAAGGTGGCCACGCTCGGCCGCTCCATGGGCAAGAACGTCGAGCTCGGTACGCGCCTTGGCATCATCAGCATTCCCGACGGCGTCCAGGTCGACATCGAGGAGGTGGAAGACCTGCCGCCCGGCGAGGTGTGCGTCATCTCCACCGGGTCTCAGGGCGAGCCGATGTCCGCCTTGTCGCTCATGGCCACCGGTGAGAACAAGTGGCTGCGCATCGACGACGACGACGTCGTGGTGATCAGCGCGCACCCGATCCCAGGCAACGAGTGGTCGGTGGGGCAGGTGATCGACGACCTGTACCGCCGCGGTGCCGAGGTCGTGCATTCGAGCGCCGAGGCGGTCCACGTGAGCGGGCACGCCCGCCAGGGCGAGTTGCGCACGCTGATCGCGGTCACGCAGCCCGAATGCTTCGTGCCGGTGCACGGCGAGTTCCGTCACATGGTGCACCACGCGCGCCTCGCGCTGTCGATGGGAATCGACCCCGCCAAGGTGCTGCTCTGCGAGGACGGCGACGTCATTCAGCTCGACGCCAAGGGGATCGCACGCGACGGCCGCGTCCCCGCCGGGTATGTCTACGTGGACGGCACCGTCGGCGACATCGAGCACGGGGTGCTGCGCGACCGTCAGAAGCTGGCCGAGGAGGGTGTCGTCATGGCGGTGGTCACGGTCGACCGTCAGCAAGGCACTCTGAGCTGCCCCCCGGTGATCGAGACGCGCGGCTGGGTGTACGCGCCTGAGGCCGAAGAGCTGCTCGAAGAGGCGAGCGAGGTCGTGGGGGCGGCGGTGGCGCAGGCCTTGCGCGACGGCGCGCACGACATTGAGGTCCTGAGTCGCCACACCCGCAAGGCACTGGGCAAGTTCGTGGGGGAGCGCACCAAGCGGCGCCCCATGATCGTGCCCGTCGTCCTCATGGTGTAGGCGTCGTCTGGGTCTTCGTCTGGGTCTGGGCTGAGGGGCCGATTGGTAGCGGCCCCAAATGGTTGTGGTGCATACGCCTCGGGCTCGACGGGCACATACTGCGGTCCAAAGGTGGCCTGTCGCGCCCGGATTCGGCTCGCGCTCGGTTCCGGCGCTCTGTGCCCGTCGTGGAGGGGATCACGGCCAGAGGAGGCGATTGCCGATGGCAGTGCTCGAGTTCCAATTCGAGGTCGGAGAAGCCGAGCGCCACGAAGTGAAGTTCCGCTTCAACCGAACCTGGGGCCCGCTCAGGATCTCGGTTGACGACCAGCGTCGACGACAACGAAGTCGGCCGCTACGAGGGGTAGTCGGCGCGGGCAGGCGCAGACGGGCCTCACGCCAGACGCGGGCGGCTTCAGCCCCGGAGGAACCCCACCAGCGTCTCGACCTGGTTGCTGACGATGGCGTCGACACCTGTCTCGACCATGCGGGCCATGTCGGGCTCGGTGTCCACCGTCCAGGTCGACACTGTGCGCCCGGCGGCGTGCACGGCGTCGACGCCCCGAGCCGTGACGAAGGCGAACATCGGGTTCCAGTACTCGGCCCCCAGCTCGGCCAGCAGCGCCAGCGGCGGCTCCGTCCCCTCGGTCCAGGTGAGCCCCAGGCGTGCCTCGGCCGAGAGCTCCCGCAGCAGGCGCAGCGCCGCCACGTTGCCGGTGACGAAGAGGGAGCGGCCGAGCGCCCCTGCCTCCTGGACGGCGGCCAGGGCGCCGGGCACCACCTCGCGCCGGGTGAAGTCGACCATGAGCGGCAGCGTCACGTGGGCCAGGACCTCGCGCAGGTGCGGGATGCGGACGTCGCGCGCACCCAGGGCCGCCACCTCGGCCCAGTCCAGATCGCCGACCGACGCGTCGAGGGCCCACAGGCGTCCGAGGGTCTGGTCGTGCAGGACCACGATCTCGCCGTCGCGCGTGCGGCGCAGGTCGAGCTCGATCATGTCGGCGCCCAGCGCGGCCGCCGCGGCAAAGGCGGGCAGCGTGTTCTCCCGCTCGCGCACCGGGTCGCCTCGGTGCGCGACGGCGACGGCGGTCATTGCGAGTCGGTCATTGCTAGTCGACGCTGGCCGCCGGTGGAACGATGGTGTTCTCCACGTGGTTGACGTGACGTCTGCGTTCGCCCGGCGCTCTTCGAGGGTGGTCCTCTCGAATCAGTCTGAGCAGTGGGCGGGCGAGCATGATGGTGACCGCGCACTGCAGGATTCCCGCGATCACCAGCGGCGTTCTGAGCCCGGCCACGGCGGCAATGCCGCCCGCAGCCAATGCTCCGATCGGGGTGGCTCCCCAGACGAGGCCGCGCCAGGCGGCGCCGACGCGTCCCATGAGGTTTGCCGGGGTCAGCCGCTGGCGCAGCGAGATGGCGACCACGGATCCGACGCCGATGCCGAAGCACACCATCGTGAAGAACGGAGCGGCTACCCAGCTGTGCGACGACGCCATGAAGAGGTAGCCGACCCCTGAGAGGAGGCCGGCCGCGATGAGGGCGCGGCCAGCCCCGATGCGCCGGACGATGCTGCCGGCCGCGATGCTGCCCACGAGCGTCCCGACGGCACCGATGGCCAGGAAGACCCCGTAGGCGCTTTCCCTGACTCCCCATACTCGTGTCGCCAGCAGGACCAGGACGCCGGCTTCCATGCCCTGCAGTAAGGCGAGTGATGCCACCAGGCACACGAGCACCCGGAGGCGACGGTCGGAAAACAGCAGTCGGACGCCTTCCCACATGGAGGAGGCCGAGCTCGTGGCGTGCGCGGCTTTGGTCGGCTCCTTCGAGCGAAACCTCGCGAAGGTGAGGCACGACGCCACAAAGGCAGCGCCTTCGGCGAAGAACGGCAGCGCCTGCCCGACCGAGAAGAGCCAAGATCCCACGACAGGGCCCGCCAGGTACTCTGCTCCCGCTTCGGTACCGCTGAGGACCCCATTGGCCTGTTCGAGGTCCCGCGTATCGATGAGTCCGGGCACCATGGCCTGGACTGCCGTGTAGTAGACGGCGCGGCCACAGCCGTTGAGCAGCACGAGTGTGATGAGAATGCCCAGCGACACGCGGTGGTCGACGATCAAGAGCGCCAAGGCGAACAACGCGGCGGCCCGCAGAAGATTGGCGAGCATGATCACCGGCCCCCGCTCGAACCGGTCCGCGAGGTGCCCCGCCGGCAACGCCACGAGCAGCCAGGGCAGCGTGTCCGATGCTGCGACGGCGGACACGGCGAAGGGGTGTGGGTTCACCGCGACCGCCAGGAGGGGGACGGCACCATAGGCGAGTCCGTCGCCGGTGCTGGCGAAGGTGAACCCGGTCCACAGGCGCGAGAACCGGCGCCCTAACCGCCGGTGATGCGCTGGCGAACTGCGCAACCTCACGGAGGCACGCCGACCGGTCACGCCACCCACATTGTCACGCGCTGCCGTTGAATCGGGTGCTATCACGTTGCCTGTCGCCCCCTGGGCGCGACTAGCGGCGGGCGCCGCCCTTGCGGTATCCGAAAGACCCGCTAAAGGCGACGACCCGCCGCGTCGATACAACGATCGCAACACCCGGAGCGAACCCGGGGGTCATGCGATTAATCGGATGCGACCTTCAAGGCCGCTTTGACTTAACCCCAATTTCCCTGCATGGTTACACCTCCTTCGGGTTCGGCACCGCATGGGATGTGAGGGTTCAATTGCCGTTGCGCTGACGGCAGCTCACATCCCAATTGACAAGTTTTCCCCAACTGCAACCGGCTGGCAACCAAACATTGTGCGAAGGTTGAGGGTGACCTGGGAAAACGGTTCGTCAGGGTGCCTGTGCAATACCTATTTCTAGGCACGAACCAATGCTCCTCGTGGGGCTGGTTCGACGGACGGTGTCACGGCCGAAAAAAATTCGTCGGGGCAAGGCGCGGGCGGAATCCGACATCGGAGCGCGCAGCTTCGACTGGAGCTTGAGTCTTAGGGAGCTGTCAGCCCGCGGCGCACGGGCCCGTGAGGCCCCGGCGGGCGTGCGCCTAGGTGGCTGTGGTGAGTGGCTGCGGCTTAGTGGCTGCGGTTTAGTGGCTGTGGCGAGTGACTGTGGTCAACGACCGTGCCGGCCGCTGCCCGCCGGGTGGGAGAGGACGAGGGCTCCTCGCGTGGAGACATCGCTCCCGAGCGGCGTGAACTCGAGAGTTGGCCCACCGAGGAGCCAAGTCTTGAGGTCGTCCGGAGCCATGGGCTTCGAGAGGTAGTAGCCCTGAATCAGGTCGCATCCCGCGTCGGCCAGCAAGGCGCACGTCACCTCGTCCTCGGCTCCCTCGGCGACCACGCTCAGCCCAAGTGAGTGGGCCATGGCGATGGAGGACCGCACGATGACCTGATTGCTGTGATCGTTCGGGAGGTTGGTCACGAAGGACCGGTCGATCTTCAGCTCCTGCACCGGGAGCCGGTGAATGTAGGACAGCGACGAGTAGCCGGTTCCATAGTCGTCGATGGCGATGCGGATGCCGAGCCCGGACAGCTCGTCGAGGACACGCGTCGCCTGCAGCAAGTCGGCCATGACCTCGGTCTCGGTCACCTCGAGCGTGAGCACGTCGGCGGGGAGGTCGTTGGCCTCCAAGTGCCGCACCACCTTTTCCACGAGGCTGCCGTCGGCGAGCTCCCGTCCAGAGACGTTGATGTCGAGCCCGATGTACAAGCCCGAACGCCTCCACTCCGCCAAGGCCGCGCACCCCTTGGCGAGGACGAAGTCGGTGATCTGGCTCACGGTGCCCATTTGCTCGGCAATGGCGATGAACTCGTCGGGTGGGATCCAGCCGTGCTCGGAGTGATACCAACGGGCCAGCGCCTCCACGTGCACGATCCGCCGGGTCCGGACGTCGGCGATGGGGTGGTACATCACGCTCAGCTCCGTCCCGCTCTCGAGCGCGTGCGTCAGCAGACCGCTGAGCATGAGGACCCGCTGCATGCTCTTGTCGTGCTCCACCGAGTACAGCTCGGTCACGCTCCGGTGTTCCTTGGCGACGTACATGGCGATGTCGGCCCGCTGCAGGAGCAGGGTCACGTCGTGGCCGTGCTGGGGAGCAAAGGCGACTCCCGCGCTGGCGGTCACGGCGAGGGTGAGCCCGTCAATGTCGATTGGCCGTCCCAGGACCTCGTGGACCTCGTGCACCTTGGCGAGTGCCTCCTGCACATCGCGCACGCCGGGGATCAAGATGGCGAACTCATCGCCGCCAAAACGGGCGACGGTCGCCCGCTCGGGGACAGCCTTCAGCAGCCGCTCGGCCACCTCGAGCAGCAGGCGGTCGCCGATGGGGTGGCCGAGGGTGTCGTTCACGTGCTTGAAGCGGTCCAGGTCGAGCAGCGCGATGGCCACGCCGGCGGTCTCGTCCAGCGCGGTCTTCACTTTGGACTCGAAGAGATCGCGATTCGCCAGCTTGGTGAGCGAATCGTGCGTCGCCTGCCATTCGTAGAGATCCTTCTGATGCTGGATCTCTTCGAAGTACCGCGCGCGCTCGAGGTTGGCACTGGCGTGCGCCACCAGGGCATCGAAGAGCCGGAGATCGTCCTGATCGAACTCGTCGAGCTCCTCCTCGCGATCCATGGCGACGATCGCTCCGACGGTCATGTTTTCGCTCGTCAGCGGTGCCACCATGGCCGCGTGATAGGAGCCGGCGATGGGGTCAGATGCAATTCCACGTTGGTCCTGGTCGGCCGCCAAATGCATGGACGCGGTGCCCGATGCGATCGTCTGGGTGACGAAGGACGAAGGGTCCAAGGTGATGATTTCGACGCGCAGTGGCTCATGGTCGTCGAGCGAGATCCGGAACGGGACGCCTGCCGAGTGGGCCACGACGATGAATGCACGGCGGGCGCGCATCACCGTGCACACCTGCTGGAGCACGGCGACGCTCATTGAATTGGGCTCCAGATTGGCTGTCCCGAGCGCCCGGCTGAAGTCGTACAGCCTCTGCAGTGAGGCGAAGCGGAGGGTGAGCCGGGCGTAGCCGCGGTAGGCGGCGATGATCAGCACGGCCACGAGCAAGAGCGGCAACGTTGCCCACACGCTGTACCAGAGCGCGTCGAGGACGACGATGGCCAGACAGATGCTGGCGAGGATGACCATGGCCTCGGTGGCGATCTGGGCGCCACTGCGACGCTCGGTCGTCCCGCCGTTCAATCTGATCACCAGCCGGAAGTTGAGCGTCGAGGCGAGGTTGAAGACCAGCAGGCCGGCCGCCACGGCTGCCCACCCTCCGAGGCTGACGGGGCTATGGCCGTCGAGGAGCTCCCGGAAGACGATGGCGGCCAAGGCGGTACAAAAGGCGTTGGAGGCGACGTTGAAGAGCACCTTCACGAGCGCCTGTCGGCGCAGGATTCCGAAGACGACGAGCTCCGCCACCACGCACGACAACACGAAGAGGGGTGGCGACAAGAACACCAGGCCGATGCACATCGGCACCGCGTCGAGGGACATCAAGAAGGTGTTGCCGCCGTGATGGAGCGAGATGGGCGTGTACACCGTGACAGCCCACAGCACGCAGAGGATCACGAACATCTCCCACTGCGGGATCAAGAGCCGCACCGGCCCGAGGCCGCGCAGCGGGCCGAACATCAGCAGAGCGAGCGTCACCAGCCCGAGGCAGGTGGAAAAAGCCGTGATGGCGAGGAGGCGCAGACGCTCCGCGCGCTCGGTGACCGGTGGGACGTCGTGGCGCGTCGGATCGAGCTCGGAGCTGGAGTTCTCCCCCTTGACCTCCACTTCGTTCCCCACTGGCCCACCGGCTCTGCGCAGACGAGTGACCTCGTTGCCACCCGCGACCACGTTGTGGACATCGGCAGCGCTTGTGCGCAACTTGAGACTCGCGGAAGGCGACGCGGCGGTTTCGCGCCGGCGGCGAGAGCGGGCCGACCAGTGCTGTTGTGCAACCGTTGTCAATCGATCGGGTCACCTGCGCATTGACCTGACCAGGGCGGTGTTCGAAGAATCGCCCTCTAGGTGAACCCTCGATGCAGCGACAGGACCGGCCCGGCTTTAGGCGTTGCCGGCGTAGACAGGCCCGGCCACGTTGGCGATGATCTGGTTCAGGGCCGGCTCAATGAGGTTGTCCACCGCCGCCTGGGTGATGTGCACCCCGTCGGCGGCCCGGGCCACGATCCCGTTGACCACCGAGGCGTAGGTCCCGCCCGGGTCGAGAACGGTGTAGAGGTCGTCGATGGAGACGTAGGGGAACGCCGAGGCCACTCCCTCGACGATCTGGTTGTAGGCGCTGACCAGGTTGAAGGGCGTTCCGTCGTCGAAGTACGGCGAGGTGGAGAGGATGACGGCCCCGCCGTCGGAGTGCGCGATCTGCACCGCCTGGGCCAGGTTCGACTCGATGTAGGCCGCGTAGTCGGGGTCGGCCAGCGACTGGTAGCTCCCGTTGAAGAGGCGGTCCTGGGTCTCCCAGTACCCGGTCTGTATCACCGTCACGTCGGGGTGGAAGCGCGAGACGAGCCACTGGAGTTGCGACGCCCACAGCGTGCAGGCCGGCGGGCTCAAGTAAGGCGCAGTGGGATCGGCCCAGGGCAAGGTGGGCGCGCCGTTGGTGAAACCGCATCCCGGTGCGGCGCCGTCGTCGACGAAGTAGGGCGGGGAGGCCTCTTGGATGTAGTTGCCCTCGTAGAAAGACAAGGAGTCGCCGGCGAAGGCGACGCGCAGCCCGTTCTGGTGGGTGGCCTGCGGCCCGGGGGCGTCGTTCATGATGCTCACCACGGGCGCGATGGGTGCGGAGATCGGCTGGGGGAACAGCGGTGGGTGCAGCGGCGACTGCGCGCTGCCCGAGAACGCAGCGTCGCCGAAGTCGAAGACCCCGGCGTCCTGCCCGACCAGCCAGTACCCGCCACCGTCGGGTGTGGCCGCCATACCCACGATGGGCTTGTTCAGCACCAGACTCCCGGTCGAGCCCCAGAAGGGCGCGTCGCCGAAGTCGAAGATGCCGCCGTCGGAAGCGACCAGCCAGTACCCCCCACCGTCGGTGGTGGCTGCCATACCGACGACCGGCTTGTTGAGCACCAGGCTTCCGGTCGAACCGAAGAAGCGCGCGTCGCCGAAGGCGAAGATGCCGCCGTCGGAGGCGACGAGCCAGTACCCGCCACCGTCGGGTGTGGCCGCCATGCCGACGATCGGCTTGTTGAGCACCATGCTCCCCGTCGAGCCGAAGAACTGCGCATCGCCGTAGCTGAAGACGCCGCCGTCGGAGGCGACGAGCCAGTACCCATCGCCGCCGGGCGTCGGCGCCATGCCGACGATCGGCTTGTTGAGCGGGAGGCCGCCCGCCGATCCCCAGAACCCGGCGTTGCCGAAGGAGAAGATGCCGCCGTCAGAGGCGACCAGCCAGTACCCGCCCGCGGGGTCCGCCGCGCTGCCGACGATCGGCTTCTGCAGAGGCTCCTCGAGGGTGTCGCCGGCGTACCCCGCCCCGCCGAAGGTCATCACGCCACCGGACGCGTCGACGATGGCGTAGGTCGAGTCGGTCGCCGTGGCGGGCGTCTGGGCACCCGCTCGCCTCGTCGTGCCTCCCGGCCCGCCCGAGGGCGCGACGAGCAACAAACCAACGATGAGCAAGCCCGCCATGGCGACGATGGCGCGGCGGCTTGCCCGCCACGTCCCCATTCCCGTACCTGGCATGAGCCACTGATTGTAGGGAGGACCACCTGCTCTGACGGCGCGCCCCGTCCACAGCGCCCCAGCAGGCAAGCGCAGCTCAGAGGAGGCGGAGCTGCTGCCCTTCTTCCTTCGGTGCGTCCAGCGGAGCGGCGATCGCCGGCGCATCGGCTGCCGCCTCCTCCGTCCTCGTGGTGCCTCGGTAGCGGTCGCGCCCGGTCACGCCGCAGCGCAGTGCCGCCGCCCGCACGGTGGTCTCGACCCGCCCGCGTGCCTCGTCGTCTTGGTACGCGCCCCGCCGAAAACGCGCCCGATGGAGCCGGACCAGGTCGGGGCGGGTGTCCTCGAGCCAGTCGAAGTAGTGCTGGCGCAGCGGGCCCCGCAGGTGGAGCGCCACCCCGCTGATGGACAGCGCGCCGGCGGCTGCGCAGGCTTCGACGACCTCGCGCAGCTGATCCTCTGAGTCCGAGAGACCGGGCAGGACGGGGGCCACCAGCACCCCGCAGGGGATGCCGAGGGCGGTCAGGCGCCGGAGGGCCTCCACCCGCCGGTCCGGTGGGGGCGTCCCGGGCTCGGTCAGCTGCCAGACCTCCCGGTCGAGCGTCCCGATGGAGAAGTTCACCTCGACGTCGGTGCGCTCGCACGCCGCGGCCAGCAGCGCGGCGTCGCGCAGGATGAGCGTCGACTTGGTCAGGACGCTGAAGGGATTGCGCCCCCCCGAGAGCGTCTCGACGATGCCGCGGGTCAGGTGGTACTTGCCCTCCGCGTGCTGGTACGGGTCGGTGTTGGTGCCCATGGCGATGTGATCGCCGCCCCACTTGGGTGAGCGCAACTCGGCGCGCAGTCGCTCGACCGCGTTGACCTTCACCACGATCTTGCGCTCGAAGTCGGTCCCGATACCGAGCCCGAGGTAGTCGTGCGTCGGCCGCGCGAAGCAGTACACGCAGGCGTGGCTGCACCCTCGATACGGGTTGATGGTGTGCCGGAAGGGCATCCGGCTCTCCGGCGGGACCATGTTGATGATGGTCCGGGCGTTGACGTGGAGGAACTCCATCCCGGCGTACGCGCCCTTGCCGACGTGGCGTTCGGCCACCCGCTCGTCGGGGAACAGCGTGCCCCCCTCCTCGCTCTCCGCCAGAGTCCACCGGAGTGCCATGCGGGCTACGATAGCGAACATATGTTCGTAAAACAACGGACGGCCCGACGGGCGGAGTGTCCGCAAAAATCACCAGGTCAGCCAGTAGCCTCGGCCCCACTGTGGTGACCAAGACCCGCAGCGCCCCGTCGCGGGCGCCGGCCCGATCCAGCGCCAAGAAGCCCGCGAAGCGCGCCAAGCGGGCGGCCCCGCAGCGGCCGCCGTTCTGGCGGGTCCAGGCGCGCGACTTGTGGGCGGTCGGCCTCATCACGCTCGGCGTCCTCTTGGCGCTGGCCCTGTGGGGCCAGCAACTCGGCCCGGTCGGCCACGGGACCAACACCGGGCTGGCGTCGCTCGCCGGCTGGGCCCGCGTCCTCCTGCCTCTGGTCGCCGTCGGCGCAGGCGGCACGCTGTTGTTCGACCGCCGCCTCCGCGACGAGTACGACGACTACGACGAGCACGGCGGCCACGGGGCGGATCCCTGGCGCCTCGTGGTCGGCATCGTGCTCGGGCTCCTCGGCATCTGCGGCCTGGCCGAGCTGGCGAAGGGCGCCCCGGCACTGTCCGACTCGCACGCACTGCGCGAGGGGGGCGGCTATCTCGGTGTGATCGTGGGCCGCCCCCTCCATGCCGGCCTCGGCAGCGCCGGCGCCACCGTGTTGCTGGTCGCCGTCGTCGTGGTGGCGATCCTGGTGGCGACGGGGGCGTCTCTGGCGTCGGTCGGCCGGGCCCTGCGCACCGGCGCCCTGGCCACCGGCCGGATCGCCGCCGAGTTGTGGCGGGGCAAGCCGTTCGTCATCGTCCCCGAAGGCTCGACGACCGATCTCGGCGAGGCCACCTCGTCGCATGCCGACGACCTCGTTCCCGAGGCCGGCGACCCTCCGGACGCGGATCCAGCCGACGAGGACGACACCGACATCGACATCCCGCTCGAGCCCGAGTCCGAGCCGGCGGCCGAGCCCGAGCCGGACTTGGCGCTCCCGGTGGTCGCCTCGTCTCGGGGGCCCGGAGAGTGGACGCTGCCCAAGATGAGCCTGCTGCACCAGTCGAAGAAGATGCGCCAGGACCAGCGCCAGATCGACGCCGCCGGCGACGAGCTCGTCCGCGCGTTGGCTGCACACGGCGTGGAGACGCGCCTCGTGGGGTGCCGGGTGGGGCCCACGGTCACGCGCTACGAGATCGAGCTCGGCCCCGGGGTCAAGGTCGCCCGCGTCACCAGCCTCTCCAAGGACATCGCCTACGCCATGGCGTCCCCCGACGTGCGCATCCTCGCACCCATCCCCGGCAAGTCCGCCATTGGCGTCGAGGTGCCGAACCGGACACGCCAGCTCGTCTCGTTGCGCGACATCCTCGAATCGCGCGAGGCGCGCAGCGGCAGTGGCCATCCACTCGAGGTCGCCATGGGTCGCGACATCGCCGGGCGCGCCGTCATGGCCAACCTGGCCGAGATGCCCCACATCCTGATCTCGGGCTCGACCGGGTCGGGCAAGTCCTCGTGCATGAACTCGATCATCACGTCGGTGCTCATGCGCGACACGCCCGACAAGGTGAAGCTGATCCTGGTCGACCCCAAGCGCGTCGAGCTGGGCCAGTACGACGGGCTGCCCCACCTCCTCAATCCTGTGGTTGTCGACCCGAAGAAGGCCGCCAACGCCCTGGCGTGGGCGGTCAAGGAGATGGAGCGGCGCTACGACATCCTGGCGGAGAACGGTGTGCGTGACATCACCGGCTACAACCAGCTGGTGGAGGAGGGGCGGATCGCCGTCCCGCCGTCAGATCGCCGGCGCAGCCGCGACGCTGCGGCCCGGGCGCTCGGCGAGGACCATCCGGCGGTGGAGGACGAGGCCGGCCTCGAGGACGAGCCCGAGGCGCCGCAGACGCTTCCGTTCATCCTCGTCGTGGTCGACGAGCTCAACGACCTGATGATGGTTGCGGCCCGCGACGTCGAAGACTCCATCGTGCGCATCGCGCAGATGGCCCGTGCCGTCGGCATCCACCTGGTGATCGCCACCCAGCGTCCCTCGGTCGACGTGATCACGGGCGTGATCAAGGCCAACATCCCGAGCCGCATGGCCTTCTCGGTCTCGTCGCTCGCCGACAGCCGCGTCATCTTGGACCAGCCCGGTGCCGAGCGCCTGATCGGCAAGGGGGACATGTTGTTGCTCACGGCGTCCTCCAACATCTCGCGGCGCCTTCAGGCGCCCTGGGTCTCCGAAGAGGAAGTGCGCGACGTCGTGCAGCACTGGCGCTCCCAAGGTGGCCAGACCGAGGCGATCGTGGGGATCGAGGGGGTCGACGAGGGCCCGTTCGGTGGCGACGGCGTCGACGACGATGACGACGAATTGCTGGCGCAGGCCCGCGACCTGGTGGTCCGCTCCCAGCTGGGCTCCACCTCCATGCTGCAGCGCAAGCTGCGGGTGGGATTCGCCCGCGCCGGGCGGCTCATGGACCAGCTCGAGCAGGCCGGCGTCGTCGGGCCGAGCGAGGGCTCCAAGGCGCGTGCGGTGCTCATGACGCCCGAGGAGCTCGACGCGCTGAGCCGGAGGTGAGCTCCGAGGCCGAGGCGCCGCTCATGGTGGCGCCCTTCCGCCTCGACTCGCTGCGCGAGCCGCCACAGGCACTGCCAGCGGCGCCGACGCCTCCGCCGCGGCGTGAGCGGGGGCGCCATTCCGCACGCTCGCAGCGGCGCCGGGGCCGCCGGGGCCTGGTCGCGCTGGTAGCGCTCCTGGTCCTGATCGCGGCCGCGGCCGTCGTCGTGGGCGTCCGGCTGCACACCCCCGACCCCGCGCCGGCGGTCACGCCCGTGCTGTCGCGCACCGTGTCGGTGCCGTCGCGGGCGATGCCATTGCCCTGGCCGAACACGGGGGAGGGCGCCATTGCCGTCCCGGCCATCGGCATCAACGTGGCGTCGGGCCCCGAGCGCCCGGCGCCCGTGGCCAGCCTGACCAAGCTGATGACCGCGTACGTGATCCTGCACGACCATCCGGTGGCGCCGGGCCAGCCGGGGCCGACCATCACGGTGAGCCAGGCCGACGTCAACGACTACAACAGCGACACGGTCGACGACGACTCGAACGCGGAGGTGACGCTGGGCGAACAGCTCACCGAACAGCAGGTGCTGAGCGGCCTGTTGGTGCACTCCGCCGACAACTACGCCGACCTGCTGGCGCGCTGGGACGCCGGCAGCATTCCCGCCTTCGTGGCCAAGATGAACGCGGATGCGGCATCGCTCGGCATGACCCAGTCACACTTCGCCGACGCGAGCGGCGTGGACCCGGCGTCGGTCTCGACCGCCTCGGACATGCTCAAGGTGGCGGCGCCGGACATGGCCGCCCCGGCCTTCGCCGCGATCGTCAAGTTGCCCTCGGTGACCCTCCCGGTGGCGGGCACGATCTCGACCTACACGCCGATGCTCGGGATTCAGGGCGTCCTCGGTGTGAAGTCCGGGTACACGACCGAAGCCGGCGGCTGCGACGTGATCGCCGTCAGCCGTCTCGTGCACGGCCGCCAGGTGCTCCTCCTGGCGGCCGTCACCGGGCAACAAGGCCCCGAGGTCCTCGCCCAGGCGGGGCTGCACGGCCTGGCGCTCGTCGACGCGCTCGGGCCGCTCATCGGCAGCACCGAGGTGTTGCCGGGCGGTGCCGTGGCCGCCCATGTGAGCGAGGCGGGCAAGACGGTCGGCGCCGGCACGGCCTCGGCGGTCACGATGCTGACGTGGCCCGGCGTCACGGCGCGGCGGTCCTTCCATCCGCGGCGCTCGCTCACCGATCAGGCCCGTCGCGGCACGCAGGCAGGCAGCCGAGGTGGTGACGCTCGGCACACAGAGCGCCACCGTCCCGGTGCGGTTGCGCCAGGACGTGCCGCGCCCGTCGTTGCTCCAGCGGATCTTCTAGGACCACGTAGCCTGACGCCGTGCGCGCACGGGCTCCAGCGTCGTCGGCCAATCTCGGCCCGGGGTTCGACACGCTGGCAGTCGCGCTCGAGCGCTACGTGAGCGTGGAGGTCGAGCCGGCCCCGTCGCTCCGCGTGCACACCGAGGGGGAGGGGGCCGGCCTCTTCGACGACACGTCGCACCTCGCGGCGCGCGTGGCGACCGAGGTCCTCGGCCACGACCGCTGCGCGGTGACGGTGCGCTCACAGATCCCCCTGGCGCGTGGGCTCGGCTCGTCGGCCGCCCTCGCCGCCGCGGCGGCAGCTGCCGCGGGCGCGGACGACCCCTTTGCCGTGGCGGCGGCCTACGACGGGCATCCCGAGAATGCCGCGGCCAGCGCGTTCGGCGGCCTGGTCGCCGCCACCACCGTGGAGGGCAGCCCCGTGCACGCGGCGCTGCCGCTCAGCGCCGAGCTGTCCTTCGTCGTCATCGTCCCCGACCGTGACCTGGCGACACCCGCAGCGCGCGGTGTCCTGCCCGATTCCCTCAGCCGGGCCGACGCCGTCTTCAACCTCGGCCGCATGGGTCTGCTCCTCGCCGGGCTGGCCGACCCGTCCTGGCTCGTGCCGGCGGCGACGGCTGACCGCCTCCACCAGCCCGCGCGTACGCCCCTGTTCCCCGAGTCGGCCGCGCTCCTCGCCGCGCTCGTCGACGCGGGCGCGCTCGCTGCCAGCTGGTCCGGGGCGGGGCCGAGCCTCATCGGGATCGTGCGATGCGGGCTCAGCGGACCCGGTACGCGCTGGCGCAGAGGCCGCGCTGACGCGCTCGGGTGTCCCGGGCCGCGTGCTCGAGCTGCGGGCCGACCGCCGCGGTCTCGTCTACGGCGACGAGGCCGTCGTCGATCTCTAGACCCGCGAGCCCCGGCACCGATCTCGCCCCGGCGCCGATCTCGTCACGCGCCGATCTCGTCCCGCCGTGTCGCGTCGGGGGGTTCGCGTCAGGCGAGGTCGGGTGCCCGTGTGCTGCGTGCCGGCGTCGGGGGTGACAGAGGACAGCCGCGCCGCTTCGACGAGACCGGCCGCGACCGCCACCAGTGCGAAGATCAGCGTCCCGAATGCGGCGACGGCATGGTTTCCCGGGTGTATGGCCACGAAGAACGCAGCCGCGGCGCACCAGGCGAGCGAGCGGGCGGGGGAGCGGCGGGCGACGAGATCGAGCACGAAGAAGAGCACGCTGGGGGCGAGGAGGTAGTAGGGGAACACGACCGACTCGAAGATGAGGCGACCGCTCACGCAGGCCAGGCCGAGCGCCACCAGCGTCTCGGGCCGGCGCAGCCACGGCCCGCGCCGCCACAGCGCCCACAGGCAGATCGCCGCGGCGAAGAGGACGGGCGCGTCGCGAGCCACCGCCGAGGCGACCGTGCCGGACACGCCCGAGAGTGTCAACACGGTCGCACCGGAGACGGCGCCGCCCGCGCTGAAGCCACTGAAGTTCTCGAGCGTGGCTCGCGGTGCCGATACGAAGAACGGGAGGATGCCGGCGGCCGCCACCACGACGGCGGTGACCACGAGACGCAACCGGGGGCCGGCGCCGGGAGCCACGGCCACGGCGGGGAGCGCCAGGAGGATGGCGAATTGCTTGGTGACGATGGCCAGGCCGAACAGCGCGCCGGCCAGCACCCAGCGGCCCTTGATCGTCTGGCCCAGGGCGCCGAGGGCGAGGCCGAGGCTCACGATGTCCTGTGGGTGGAAGAGCTGCACGATGGCGCTGCTCGCCGCGGGCAAGAAGGCCAGGAAGGCGAAGAGCCCGGCCAGTCGCGCCGGTGTGTCGACCCCGGCCGCCCGCACCAGCGACCACGCACCTCCCGCCAGCACCAGCCAGCCGAGCACGCCTAGCAGGCCCTGGGCGCGGTACCAGGGCGGCGAGACGTCACTGGCGCCGGAGGGGCCGAGTGTCCCGCATTCGTTGACATCGCTGGCGAAGTTCGGATCGTGCGCGTACGAGCTCTCCTGGTGCAGCGCGGCCGCCCGACTCGTGGTGAGGCACCACGTCGGCGCACCGACCAGCGAGGGAAGGGCGGCCACGAACGGCGCGGTGAGGAGTGGATAGCCGGGAGGGTTGGGCAATCCGTCCTCGGAGGCAGCGGCATGCAGCTGCCCTGAGGCCAGGGCGGAGGTGACGGTGGTGAGCGGGGTCGTATCGCCGCCCGGTGGCGGCCCCTGGCGCGCCACCACGACGGCCACGTAGCAGGCCGCACCCGTAGCGAGGAGAAGCAGCCCGAGGAGCGTGCGGCGCGTCATGGCGTCCGTGCTGGCCCGTGTGCGATGGGTCACCTTAGCGAGGGCCTGACCGGGAGATCCGGCCTGGCCATCGCTGGCTCGGCCGCCCGGTGGGCGCGTCGACCTCATGGAAAACTGTGGCGGGGGAGGCCCAGTGCTCATCGTCGACAAGGGATACGAAGCTGTCCGTGGACCTGCCTGACGGCGGCGTCGCATCGCCGCTGTCGACCGACGCCCTCAGCCACGACCGAGTCGGTGACGTTCCGGTGGTGACGCCGGCCCCGAACCGCGTCGCTGCCCATACCGGCTCGGCGACCCTCGCGGCCATCGCCGTCGGGATGCTGGCGGCCGCCATCTATCGGCGTGGCGCCTTCTACCCGTCCGACGCGTTCGGCGTTGCCGTCGTGTCGGGCGTCCTCACGGTGCTCGCGCTGGTCCGCGTCCGCGACCGGCTGTCCCTGCTGCTGACGGCGAGCGTGGGCGGGCTGGCCCTATGGTGGCTGGTGCGGTCCGTCGCGGTGCACCGCCCCGCCGCCTTTCTGCCGCTCGGCGCGTCCATGCTCGGCTTCCTGGCCGCAGCGCTCGTGGTCAAGGCGCTCGACGACCATGGTCGTGCGCGCGTTGCGCTGGCGTTGGTCGGCGTCGCCGCCGTGACTGCCGCCCTCGGTGTCGTTGGCCTGGTGTGGCGGGTCGATCCCCTCGCCCAGCGCGCCGGCTCGTTCTGGCAACTCGCCACCCCGCTGACGCACCCCGCGGCCGCTGCCGCGCTCCTTGGCGTCGCGCTGGTGCTGGCGCTGGGTCTCGACCTGCGACAGCCGTTGGTCCGGGCGGCACTGTGCGTCGTCGTGGCCGCCTTCATCGGGACGCAGAGCCACTGGACCCTGCTGGCCTTGGCGGCCGGTGCCTGCTTCGTCCCGGCCCGGCGCTGGATCGCCGCCGCGTGGCCCCTGGCGACCGGCGTCCTGGCGGGCGTCGTGGTCGTGGCCGCTGCCTCGGGACATCTCGGGCCGTGGCCCTCGGCCGTCCTGCTCGCGGCTCTGGTCGCGGCGGCGGGGCTGCAGGGCGCTCCCCGGCGGGGTCGCAGCGTCGTGCCAACCGGCGCCATGGTCGCGATCCTCGTCGTGGTGCTGGCCGGGCTGAGCGTCCTGGTGCTCCGGCCTCCGGGCGTGTCGGGGCCGACGGAACCGCTCAACCAGGGTCAGACCCTGGCGTGGTCCGCCGCCGCCCACAGCTGGCGCTCGTCCACAGCCGGAGGCGTCGGACCGTCAGTCGTGGACGCGTCCACTCAGCCGGTCGATCTCTACCCGGGCCTCACCCCCGACACCTACCTGACGATCCTGGCCGACGGTGGGCTGGTCGGTGCCGTGCTCCTTGTCGGCGCGGTCGCCTCGGCCGCCTGGGGTTGCCGGCGGCGCGACGTCCTGACGTCGTGCGCGGCCGGTGCCGCCGCCACCTTCGCCGTGGCCGGAGCGATCAGCCCAGCCTGGGAGCTGCCGGCCGTCGCCGTCCTCGGAGGCTGCGTGGTGGGGCTGGCGTCCGTCGCGCCCGGGACGAGCACGGCGCGCGCCACGCCGTACGAGCTTCATCGGGTGGTGGGCGCGCTCGCCTGGGGTGTCGCCGCGGTCGCGCTCGTCGTGACCCAGACCTCGGTCGGGTTCGCCCACGCTGGCGGAGGCGGTCTGACTGTCGCCGAGAGCAACGCGCCCCCTCCGACCCGGACCCCCGCCGCGCCGGGGCGCTACATCCTCAGCGGACCAGATGTGAGCGATCCGTACATGCTCGAATGGCGCGGGACCTACTACATCTACTCGAATCAGGGCATCGGCGGTCTCAACGTGCCCGTACGCGCCGGATCGAAGCCCGGCCAATGGGGGCCGCCGGTCGATGCACTGCCGCATCTCCCCGGCTGGGCCACCGGCGGATTGACGTGGGCGCCCGACGTCCATCGGGTGGCCGGAGGGTGGGCCCTCTACTACAGCGTCCTCCTGCGCGGCGCGGAGCCCTCTGTCCACTGCATCGGTGCGGCGTTCGGATCGTCGCCCGTGGGGCCGTTCGTGCCCGTGGACCGCCCCTTCGTGTGCCAGCTCGATCATCGCGGATCGATCGACCCACGCGTCTTCGTCGACGGCTCGCAGCTGATCCTGCTGTGGAAGTCGGAGGACAACGCCAACCCGACCGTGCCCGGTCCGGACCAGGACGGTGACACCGGCATCTACGCGCAGGAGCTGAGCGCCGACGGGCGGCGGCTGCTCGGCCAGCCGGTCAAGATCCTCGGACCCAGCCAGGCGTGGGAGGGGACAATCGTCGAGGCGCCCGACATGGTCGAGGCCTGGGGCACCTACTGGCTGTTCTTCTCGGCCAACTGGTTCACGTCACCCTCGTATGGCATCGGCGTCGCCGCCTGCGAGACGCCGTTCGGCCCGTGTTCGGACGTGAGCCCCAAACCCTTCATCGGGTCCAACCGTCAGGGCTTCGGCCCGGGGGAGGAATCCGTGTTCGAGAGGGGGACCAACGTCTACTTGGTGTACAACCCGTTCCGGGCCGACACCGCGCCGGCGATCCCCCACCGGCCGGCGGTGATGGCCCGGGTCGGGTTCACGCCCGAAGGGCCGTATCTGGCTGCGCCCTGACCGACGGGCGTGACGTCCGAGCTTGCGCCGAGGATACGGGGTATGTTTTGCGGCACAGTCCACTCGACGTTGGGGGAGAGCGGGGGTAAAGCGGTGAAGAGCTGGAAGCCTCGGGCACGTATGGCGGTGGTTGCCGCGGCGAGCTTCGTCTTGTTGGTGACGGTCCTGCCGCAGATCGCATCGGGCTTCGGGCTGACGTCCTTGGCCAACCGGATCGTGGGGTCGAGCTCGTGTGTCGGGAGCAGTAGCTCCGGATCGAGCGGCAGCTCGAGCATGTGCTGCTCGAGCAGCTCGAGCACCTCGCAGTGCGCGGGCGTGGGCACCGTCACCGGCACCGTCACGGTCACGGGCGCACCCAAGAAGTTCACCCCCGCCTATCTCGGTGCGGGTGCCTGTCCCGCGTCGAGCCCGCCGAACGAGGTCTGCTCCGACCCGGTCTACGCCTTGGCGTCAGACGGTGTCTACACACTCAGCCTGTCGGCCGGTACCTGGCGGATGTCAGGTTTCTACGAGAACAGCGGCTTCGGCGGCGCGTTCCTCGGCCCGGCGCAGACCGTGACCGTCACGGCGGGCGGCACGGTGCACGTCGACCTGAGCGTGCCCTACGAGAAACCTGCGTCCCTCAGCGGGACGATCACCGTGAAGAACGTGCCACCGTTCGATCCGGTGGAGCAGCTCTCCGTCCTGCTCTGTCCTTCGTTTGCGCCGTACAACGGGGTCTCCCCCTCGATCGCGTGTGTGAACGGCTACGGATCGAGCGTGACCATGTCCAATGGCACGGCGACCTCGTCGTACTCGCTGTCCGGCCTTCCTCCGGTGACGTGGACCGCGTACCCCAGCTTCTGCGCCGAGTCGGGTTGCGGGACCAACGCCAAGAAGGGCGTGAGCGTGACCCTGACTCCGGGCGGCTCGGGCACGGCCAACGTCACCACGAGCTTCTTGCTACCCGGCCAGGCCCTGCTCACCGGGACGATCAGCGTGACCGGAGCGCCCCCCGATTTCTCCGACGAGGTCGGGGTGACCGCCTGCCCGCCCGCTGAGAGCGGGGTGACCAGTTGCCGCGAGTTCTACGGCGTCTCGGGGAACCGCTATGCCATGGTCCTGCCGGCGGGGCAGTGGAGCGTCAAGGGTTTCTACCTGGCTCAGCCCTACGACAACGCGGTCGATGGATCGACTCAGGTCGTGACCCTGGCCAAGAAGCAGACGATGAACCTGTACCTGACCGTCCCCTACCAGGTCCCCGGTACGGCGACCGGGACCATCACGGTGCGGGGACTACCCGCGGGCGTCACCGTCGAGTCCTACACCATGCTCGCCTGTCCGGAGGCGGAGCCGTGGAACGGTGGGCTGCCCGCTCCCGAATGCGTGAGCGAGTACTCGGGTCCGGCCGGCTTCGGCTACGGCGCGGCGGACCGCGGCCAGGCAAAGAGCGCGGATCCCGCGGCCAACCCACCAGCGGGACACGCCGTCGCCGCCAAGACGCCGGTCAACGTCTACTCCCTCCCGACACTGACCGCGGGCACGTGGCTGCTCTATCCCGGGTATCAGACCGTCTTCGGCTCGGTCAGCAACATGACGGGCAAGCCCGTGACGATCACCCCGGGCAACACGACGACGCGCAACGTCACGGTGACGTACCAACAGCCCTCGCAGGGGGCGGTGACCGGCACCGTCACAGTGGTCGGCGCACCCGCCAATGGTTACTACGAATCGGGCGTCCTGGCCTGTTCGGGGCTCCCGACGCAGGGCTCGTGCCCCGGTGAGATCCAGACCGGCAGCCAGCAAAACGGGAGCTACACCTTCTTGCTGGAACCGGGGACCTGGTGGCTCGAGGGTTTCGTCGACCTCTTCGGTGGCCCGACGTTGAACCAGTCGACGTCACCAGCCAAAAAGGTCGTGATCACTGCGGGCACCGAGCTCACCAAGAACTTCACGGTGACCGTCGGCGCCTCCTGAGCGTCCCTGCGGACAACCTGGTTCACCTCACCTCAGGTCCGACTGGACCTTGGTGACGACCGCCTGGAGTGACGAGATCGCGCTGTTCACGTTGAAGGAATTGAGAACCTGGTCGTAGTTGGCCTGGGTGGGCTCGGCATCCCCGAGGATCTCGAGGCTGTTGGCCAGCGTCTGTGCCGCATTGCGTGCGGCGGACAGTTCGCTCGCGGGCGCACTGAAGCCGTGCCCGACGGCCAGCACGTTGGCGTAGTCGTGGATCTGGCCACCGAGTGTGCGGTCGGCCTTCTCGACGCAGACGACGGGACTCTGGGCCGTCTTGCACTGCTGCGCCGCCGAGAGGTACTGCGTCATGGCCGTCTGCACGGTGGTATCGGCGTTCGCGAGCCGGGCGTCGGCCGACTCCGGAGACGACCCGCCGGGGGCACCCGAACCTGAGCCCGAGCCGGCGCCGCACGCCGCCAGCGTCGGCAGCGCCATCGCCAGCGCAACCAGGGCGAGGCCACGGCGCAGGTGGTGCGCGGGGAAGGGAAGCCAGTGGTGCACCGTCGAAAATCTACGCGCCGCGGCTCCCTACACTTGGTTCATGGCGCGCACCTTCTTCATCCGCACCTTCGGGTGCCAGATGAACGAGCACGACTCCGAGCGGCTCGCGGGGTTGCTGGTCGCCGACGGCCTGTCGCCTGTCACCTCCGAGGATGACGCCGACGTCGTCGTCCTCAACACCTGCTGCATCCGGGAGAACGCCGATCAGCGCCTCTACGGCACCCTCGGCCGCCTCAAAGAGCTAGTCGATGCGAAGCCCGGGCTGCAGATCGCCGTCGGGGGTTGCCTGGCGCAGAAGGACCGTGAGCGCATCCAGGAGAAGGTCGGCTGGGTCGACGTGGTCTTCGGCACGCACAACCTCACCAGCGCGCCGGGCCTGCTCGAGCGGGCCCGGACCGAGGGCCCGCTCATGGAGATCCTCGACGCACCGCCACCCGAAGTCGGGCACCAACTCCTTGCTTGGTCCAGGCGCCGTGCGCGAGCTGCCCTATGCGGCGTGGGTCAACATCCAGACCGGCTGCGACAACTCATGCGCTTTTTGCATCGTGCCCGCCGTGCGGGGCCCCGAGGCAGAGCCGCCCGCTCGACGACATCGTGGCCGAGGTCGAGCTTGCTGGCGCGCCGTGGCGTCACCGAGGTCACCCTGCTCGGACAGAACGTCAACTCCTACGGCCGCGACATCACGCGCCGGCGCCCGCTCTTCGCCGAGCTCCTGCGCGCGGTCGGTGCGGTCGAGGGAATCGGACGGGTCCGCTTCACCAGCCCGCATCCCGAAGGACCTGCGTCCCGAGACGATCGAGGCCATGGCGGCGACGCCCGAGGTGTGCGAGCAGCTCCATCTGCCGCTCCAGTCGGGCAGTGACCGTGTGCTCGCGCGCCATGCGCCGCGGCTACACCGCAGCGCGCTACCTCGAACGGCTCGCCGCGGCGCGCCAGGCGATCGACGATCTCGCCGTGACCACCGACATCATCGTCGGCTTCCCCGGCGAGACGGCCGAGGACTTCGAGGACACGTTGGCCGTGTGCGCGGAGGC
The DNA here is from genome assembly GCA_963744935.1 of uncultured Acidimicrobiaceae bacterium. Lineage (GTDB taxonomy): Bacteria > Actinomycetota > Acidimicrobiia > Acidimicrobiales > RAAP-2 > Bog-473. The sequence continues at coordinate 30,786 of CAVUVM010000006.1, read as the reverse complement.
CGGCTACGACAGCGCATTCACCTTCATCTTTTCGCCTCGACCCGGGACGCGGGCCGCGGCCATGGAGTCCGAGTTCGTCCCGACCGAGGTCATCGCGGAGCGCTTCGACCGGCTCAAGACGGTCATCGACCGCTCGGCCCTGGCCCAGCACCAGGCCCGTGTCGGGCGCAGCGAGGAGGTGCTCGTCGAGGGTGAGAGCCGGCGCGACGCCGCCATGCTTGCGGCGCGCACCCGCCAGGGGAAGTTGCTGCACTTCGCTGCGTCGGGTCCCGATAAGCCCGCGCCCGGCGCGCTGTGCCGGGTGACCGTGACCGCGGGGCATCCACACCACTTGTCGGGCCGGCTCGAGGAGGTGACGGCGCGGCCCCGCCATCGGGTGCGCATCCCGGTGGCGGGCGCATGAGCGCGGTCGCCCTCGTCGGCGTCACGGCATCGGGCAAGTCCGAGGCGGCGCTCGAGCTCGCCCTGCGGCGGGGCGACTGCGAGATCGTCTCCGTCGACTCCATGTGCGTGTACCGAGGCATGGACGTCGGCACCGCAAAGCCGAGTCGCGAGGCCCGGGCCGCGGTGCCCCATCACCTGATCGATCTCGTCGACCCCGACGAGGACTTCACGGTTGCGCAGTTTCAGGACGCCGCACGCGAGGTGCGGCGCGCCATTGCGGCCAGAGGGCGACAGGCGCTGCTGGTCGCTGGCACCGGCCTGTACCTGCGGGCGGTGCTCGACGAACTCGTCATCCCCGGGCGCTACCCCGAGGTGGCCGCCGCGTTGGAGGCGGAGCTCGAGGACGGCCGGGCCGGGGTCGCCGAGCTCTACGCGTCGCCTGCGCGCGCTCGACCCGGTCGGAGCCGCCCGGATGGAGCCGACCAACCGCCGCCGCGTGGTGCGCGCGCTCGAGGTGACGGTGGGCTCGGGGCGACCCTTCTCCGAGTTCGGGCCGGGGCTCGAGGCCTACCCGGCCTCGGTGGTCAGCCAGGTCGGATTGGCGGTGCCACCCGACGAGATCGACCGTCGGATCGAGGCACGCTTCGCCGCCATGGTCGAGGCCGGTCTCGTCGAGGAGGTGGGTGCGCTCGCCGCCCGCCCCGGCGGGATCTCCCGTACGGCCCGCCAGGCCCTCGGCTACCGGGAGATCCTCCGCCATGTCGAGCACGGGGTGCCCCTGGCGGACTGTGTGGACGAAGCGGTCCGGCGCACGCGCCAGTTCGCCCGCCGCCAGGCGTCCTGGTTCCGCCGTGACCCTCGCATCACCTGGGCGCAGAGCAGCTCCGAGGCCCAGGAGCTGCTCGCCCGCGCCCTCTCGGTGCACGGCTGAGCGACGCCGGCTGCGAGAATGGGTCGATGCACGCCACCAAGCACGAGGGCGCCGGGAACGACTTCCTGGTCGTCCTCGACCCCGACGACGCGGTCAGGCTGACGCCGGCCCAGGTGCGCGTGCTGGCCGACCGGCACCGGGGCATCGGGGCCGACGGGATCATCCGGGTCGGACCAGGACGTGACGGGTGCGACCTCTCCATGGAGCTGCGCAACGCGGACGGGGGCGACGCCGAGATGAGCGGCAACGGGATCCGCTGCCTGGCTCAGGCCGCCGTCGACGCCGGCCTCGTGGCGCCGCCCGTCTTCACGGTTTCGACCGCCGGCGGCCCCCGCACCGTCGAGTACGCCCCGGGCGCCACCCCGGGTGTGGCGACGGCCCGCGTCGACATGGGCCCGGCGCGCCTCGGGCCCGAGCAGCCTCAGGAGTTCGGCGGGCGCCGGGCGCGGACGGTCGACGTCGGCAACCCCCACCTCGTGCTCCTGGGCCCAGACACGGCGGGCGTCGACATCGCCGAGGCGGGACCCAAATTGGCGGCGGGCTATCCCGGCGGGATCAACGTCGAGTGGATCACCGCCGTCCACGACGAGGACGGCGTGGTGCTCGACTTCAGAGTGTGGGAGCGCGGCGTCGGTGCGACGCTCGCCTGTGGGACCGGCAGCGTGGCCGCGGCCGCGGCGGCACGCAGCTGGGACGCGGTGCCGCCCGATACAGCGGTGCGGGTCCGGAACCCCGGCGGCGTTCTCGAAGTGACGCTGGGCAAGGATGATGCGGCGACGACGTATCTCGCCGGACCCGTGCGCAAGGTGGCGGACGTCGACTTTCACCCGGAGATGCTCTCTTGAGCAACCTGTTGCCGGGCACGCTCATCGAGCGCGCGTTCCGGGAACGGATCATCCTCGTCGGTGTGGTGTTCCCCGGGCTCACCACCGAGCTGGTGGACGAGGAGCTCGATGAGCTCGCGCAGCTCGTCGACAGCGCGGGCGCGGACGTCGTGGGCCGTGTCGTGCAGCGACGCGACGCGCCGGACCCGGCCACCTTCGTCGGGAGCGGCAAGGCGGAGGAGATCGCCGCGCTGAGCCGCAGCCTCGACGCCGACACGGTCGTCTTCGACGACGAGCTCACCCCGGCGCAGCACCGCAACCTCGAGAAGCTGTTCGGCCGTACCGCCATCGACCGCACCGCGGTCATCCTCGACATCTTCGCCCAGAACGCGCGCAGCCCGGAGGGCAAGGCGCAGGTGGAGCTGGCGCTCCTGCGGTACCGGCTGCCGCGTCTGCGTGGGCGGGGCATGTCGCTCAGCCAGCAGGCGGGCGGCATCGGGACGCGCGGGCCCGGCGAGACGCAGCTCGAGGTCGATCGTCGCCGCCTCGTGCGTCGGATGCACAAGCTCGAGGACGAGCTGCGCGACGTGGAACGCACGCGCTCGCTCCAGCGGCGCAGCCGCGCCCGTGGCCGCCACCGCGAGCTGGCGCTGGTCGGCTACACGAATGCGGGCAAGTCGACGCTGCTCAACCAGCTGACCGACGCGGGGGTGCCGGCCGCGAACCGCCTCTTCGTCACGCTCGACCCGCGCACGCGCCAGCTCTCGCTCCCTGGCGGTGAGACCGTGCTCGTCACCGACACCGTCGGCTTCGTGCGCAAGCTCCCACACGAACTGGTCGAGGCGTTCCGCTCCACGCTGGACTCGGTGCGGCTGGCCGATCTGATCGTCCACGTGGTCGACGGCACGGCCGTGAACGCGGAAGCGCAGATGCGCGCGGTGCACGAGGTGCTCGGCGAGATCGGCGCGGCGGGCGTGCCCGAGCTCGTGGTGGTCAACAAGGCCGACCGCGCGCCCGAGGAGGCCAAGTCGCTGGCTCAGCGCATCGAGGGCGCCGTGCTCGTCTCGGCGCGCACCGGCGAGGGGGTCGACGATCTGTTGCAGGTCGTGGGAGATCGCCTGCGGGGCTCGGACCGCGTGGTGCGGTTGGTCGTGCCCTGGTCGCGCGGTGACGTGCTGGCGGCCGTCCACCGCGAGGGCGAGGTCGTTGGCCAGCGAGACGGCGAGGAGGCGGCGACCCTCGAGGTCGTGCTGGACGAGGTGGGCCGGGCCCGCTTCGCCGAGTTCGTGGCGGCGCCGTGACGTTTCGGCTGCCGCCCTATCCCTACGACCGCCTCGACGGTCTGGCCAAGCTGGCCGATGCGTTGCCCGGGGGCATGGTCGATTGCTCTATCGGCACGCCGTGCGACCCGCCGCTGCCGGCCGTGCTTGAGGCTCTGGCGGCGTCGGGCACGGAGCGGGGGTATCCCGCCTCGGCGGGCAGCCCCCAGCTGCGCGAGGCCGCGGCGGCCTGGCTCGTCCGGCGTTTCGGGCTCGACGAGATCCCACCGTCCGGCGTCGCCGCGTGTGTCGGCACCAAGGAGCTCGTGGCGTCCGTCCCACACCTGCTCCGCTTGCGTGAACCGGCGAAGGACACCGTGCTGTACCCCGCGGTGTCGTATCCGACCTACGCGATGGGCGCAGACCTCGCCGGCTGCCGGGCGGTCGGCGTCCCGACCGCAGCGGGCCGTCTCGGCGGGCTCGACCTCGATGCGATCGACGAGGCGGACGCGGCCCGTGCGCTCGTGCTCTGGTCGAACTCGCCCTCGAACCCGACGGGGGGCCTCGGGGACCTCGGCGCGGAGGCGGCGTGGGGCAGGGCGCACGGGGTGCCCGTGTTCTCCGACGAGTGCTACGCCGAATTCACCTGGGACGGCCCGCCGCGCTCGGTGCTCCAGCACGGCGTCGACGGCGTCGTCGCCGTGCACTCGTTGTCCAAGCGCTCCAACCTCGCCGGCGTCCGGGTGGGGTTCTATGCGGGGGACGCCGAGCTGGTGGAGTTCCTGCGCGCGGTGCGCCAGCACGCCGGACTGATGGTCCCGGGCCCGGCCCAGGCTGCGGGGATCGCCGCGCTGGCCGACGATGCCCACGTCGACGCGCAGCGAGCGCGCTACCGCGAGCGCCTCGTACTTCCTCGCCAGCGTGCTCGAGGCCTACGGCTGCCCGGTCACACTCCCAGAGGGCGGCTTCTACCTCTGGGTCCCGGTCCCCGCCGGCCGTTGGGCCGACGCGTGGGCGATGGCGGAGTCGCTGGCCACGGACGGCGGCCTCTTGGTGAGCCCGGGCGACCTCTACGGCGACGCCGGTGCCGGCCACGTGCGGGTCGCGCTGGTTCAGCCGATGGAACGGTTGGCGCTGGTGGGCGAGCGTCTCGCTAGGGTGAGCCATGGCTGATCTGCGGGCGAGCATCGAAGAGCTCTGGGAACGGCGAGACGAACTCTCGCCGGCTGACACCGATGCCGCGAAGCTGGTGGAGGAGGCCATCGAGTTGCTCGACACCGGCCAGGCGAGGGTGGCCGAGGTCGATCCCGCGACCGACGAGGTCGTCGTGCACGAGTGGCTCAAGAAGTCGATCCTCATGCTGTTCTCGCTGCGCGGGATGGAGACGATCGAGGCCGGGCCCTTCGAGTACGCCGACAAGTTGCCGCTCAAGCACGGCTTCGCCGAAGCCGGCGTGCGTGCACTGCCCGGCGCGTCCGCCCGTTGGGGGTCTTTCCTCGGCCGCGGCGTCGTGCTCATGCCCTCGTACGTGAACATCGGTGCGTGGGTCGGCGCGGGCTCCATGGTGGACACCTGGGCCACGGTCGCCTCGTGCGCCCAGATCGGCGAGCGTGTGCACCTGGCGGGCGGCGTCGGCATCGGCGGCGTGCTCGAGCCTCCGAACGCGGTGCCGGTCGTCGTCGAGGACGACGCGTTCGTGGGCAGCCGCTGCATGGTCACCGGTGGCGCCCGAATCGGCAAGGGAGCGGTCCTCGGTGCGGGCAGCTTCCTCGACCCGTCCATTCCGGTCTTCGACGCCGAGACGGGCGACGAGATCTCCCGGGGCGTGGTCCCACCCTGGTGCGTGGCCATCCGAGCCAGTCGCCGTCGCGAGTACCCCGGCGGCGAGTTCTTCGTCCCCTGCGTGTTGGTGATCAAGCGGCTGACCGAGGGCGAGCGCCACGACAAGGCGCAGCTGAACGAGGTCCTGCGCGAGCACGGCGCCAGCACCTGAGTCGATGGGCGATCTGCTGACGGCCACCAAGGACCTGATGGCCGTCCCTTCGGTCAGCCGGCACGAGGCGGCGCTCGCCGACCGGGTCGAGTCGGCGCTGCGTGCGTGCCCATGGCTCGAGGTCAGCCGCGTGGGGGACAACGTCGTGGCCCGTACCGACCTGGGCCGCGGCCAGCGGCTCGTGGTGGCGGGCCATCTCGACACGGTCCCGGCGAACAACAACGAGTCGCCGCGGATCGAGGGTGACACGCTCTGGGGTGTCGGCGCGTCGGACATGAAAGGCGGCCTCGCCGTGATGCTGGAGGTGGCCACCACCGTGCGGGCGCCCGCGGTCGACGTCACGTGGTGCTTCTACGCCCGCGAGGAGATCGGCCGCGACGACAGCGGCCTGCTCGAGCTGTGGCAGCAACGGCCCGATTTGCTCGACGGGGACGCAGCCGTGCTGGGCGAGCCGACGAACGCGCTCGTCGAGGCGGGCTGTCAGGGGACGATGCGCGTCCGTCTGACGCTGCGGGGCGTCCGGGCCCACACCGCGCGGCCGTTCACGGGGCGCAACGCCATCCATCGCATGGCTCCCGTGCTCCAGGCGGTCGCAGCGTGGCCGGGCCGCGACGTCGTCATCGACGACTGCACGTACGCCGAGCAGCTCCAGGTGGTGGCCATCGACGGCGGCGTGGCCGCCAACGTCGTTCCCGACGAGGCATCGGTGACCCTGAACCACCGCTACGCGCCCGACCGGCACAAGGCGGAGGCGGAGGCGTTCCTTCACGAGCTCCTCGATCCCACGCTCGAGCTCGACGCGGGCGACACCTGGGAGCTCCTCGACGCCGGCGACGGCGCGCCCCCGTCGCTCGACCATCCGCTGTTGAAGGCGTTGGTGGAGCGCAGCAACGCCGCACCCAAGGCCAAGGTCGGCTGGACCGACGTCGCGTCGTTCTGGGAGCACGGTGTTCCCGCGGCCAACTTCGGGCCCGGCGACCCGCTCCTGGCGCACCATCCCGACGAACGGGTGACGACGGCCGCGCTGGAGCAGACCCGCGCCGTCCTCCTCGCCGTCATCGGCTGACCCGGCCCGCCACCGACGTGCCCGCCGGGCGTAGGGTCTGGAGATGGCCCAGCTCCGTCGCGAAGGTTCGATCGTCATCACCCGCACGCCCGAGGATCTCTTCGACCTCGTGTCCGACGTGACGCGCACGGGGGAGTGGAGCCCGGTGTGCAAGGCGTGCTGGTGGGCCGAGGGCGACGGCCCGCGGCTCGGGGCGCGCTTCACCGGTCGCAACGAGGGGCCGGAGCGGACGTGGGAGACCACGTCGGAGGTGGTGGCGGCCGAGCCCGGCCGGGAGTTCGCCTGGGTGGTGGCCGAGCCCCCGACGCGCGCCCGGTGGGGCTACACGTTCGAGGCGGTGGACGGTGGCACGAAAGTGACCGAGGCCTGGGAGTTGCCGCCCGACGGGGTCGCGTTCTTCGAGAACGTCTTTGGCGACGACGCGGAAACGCAGATCGCCACACGCAGCGCCGCCGCCGAGAGCGGCATCGCCGCCACGCTGGCCGCCATCAAGGAGACCGCCGAATCGGCGTGAGAGACGCCAGGCGGCGTCGCGACGCTGTTACGCCGCGGCGAGGCGCGACACCGCTCCCGCCAGCAGATGCAAGTCCCCTTGTCCGGGGAGCTGGTCGACACGGCGGTCGATGCGCTCGAGGACCTGCCCACCCTTCTCGCTGTCGAAGAGGTAGCGCACCAAGAAGTTGACTTCGCGGCGCGGCATCACACCCGAACCGACCGGCCGCCACCAGTGTGAGAGCGCGAAGCGGGTGAGGTGTTGGGCTCGTGTGCTGTCGCCGAGGCGCCGGGTTGCTTCCGTCGCATAGAAGTCGATGTGTGTGCCCTCCTGCTTCATGATGCGACGCAGGAGCTCGCGCAAGGTCTGGTGGCCGGCGGTCTCGGCGAGGCGCGAGTAGCCGGCTTGCGTCGTCCACTCGTTGATGGCACCCCACGTCATGTGGAGCGCGACGAAGGCACGGCCGGCGAATGCCGCCGACGCGATGGTGCTGAGTGTCGTGAGGGCCTGGCGCCGACGGCGGCCGTGGCGCAGCGCGGCGATGCGCGGGGCGCCCGCTTGCTCGTCGTGGGCCTCGAGCACCCGCGCCAGTGCCTCGCCGTGCCACATCTCCTCGAAGACCCAGCACGAGAGGAACGAGGTGATCTCGGGGTCCTGGTGCGCCGGCGTCAGGAGCAGATCGCGCAGGTAACAGACCGTGTGATGCTCCACGTCATGCATGTAGCGCAATGAGCGCAGAGCGTCGGTTGCCAGGGGCTGGTCCTTGAAGTCATCGAAGTCGATGCCTTCGAGATCCAACCGTCCAGCTCGGGACTTGTAGGAGTCGATGGTCGTACGCATAGCGCCTACTATCCGGGACACAGGCTAGGCCCGGATGGGCGAAATTCGGGACATCCACCGAGGGGGGCGGCACCGAACAGGTCAGAGATGCGGACCATCGACGAAGCCAGTGACGCCCAACTGGTGACCTCCATCGCCCGCTACAGCGAGGTGGCACTGGCCGAGGTCTACCGCCGGCACGGCGGGGCCGTCTACGGCTTGGCCAGGCGGGTGCTCAACAATCCGACCGAGGCGGAGGACGTGACCCAGGAGGTCTTCCTGCGCCTCTGGAACCAGCCCGACCGCTACGACCCGACGCGTGGGTCGCTGCGCTCGTTCTTGTTGGCGCAGGCGCATGGACGGGCCGTCGACGCCGTTCGTTCCTCCAACTCGCGGCGCCTGCGCGAGGCGCGCGACGCCACGCGGACCGCGGAGGGTGCCTACGACATGCAGCACGAGGTGTGGGACCTCGCCGTGGCCGACCAGGTGGGTCACGCCGTGGGGGAGCTGCCCGAGGAGGAGCGACGCGCGATCGAGCTGGCCTACTTCGGTGGCCACACGTACCGCGAGGTGGCGACGATGCTCGACCAGCCCGAGGGCACGATCAAGAGCCGCATCCGCAACGGCATGCGGCGCATGCGCACTGCACTCACGGATGCCGGGATCCGGGGGGTGGACGCGTGATGACCCACGACGAGGCGAGCGAGTTGCTCGCCGCCTATGCGCTCGATGCCGTCGACGGCGACGAGGACACCGAGCTCGAGGCGCACCTGGCGTCGTGCCCGCGTTGTCGCTCCGAGCTCGACGGGTTGCGCGAGGTGGCGGCTGCGCTGGGGAACTCGGTGGAGCCCCTGCCCGAGGGTCTCTGGTCGCACATCGCCAGCCAGCTACCCGAGCGCGAGGCCGGCGAGGAGCCGCCGCCCATGCCGGCCCTCACCCCAGAGGGACGGACGCCCTCACCCCTCCGTGCCCCGGTCGAGGCGCGGCGGCGCCCGCGCCGCGTCGCGCTCACGACCGTGGGCGCCATCGCGGTGGCGGCCGCAGCGGTCGCCGTCGTCCTCGGCATCGGCCTGGTGCGCGCCGACAACCGGGCCTCGAACCTGCAGGCCCAGGTGGCGCAGCCGCCGGCGACAGTGGCGCATGCGCTGGACACGCCGGGGCGGCAGCTGGTGGACCTGGACTCGACGTCGCACACGCAGGTTGCCCAGTTCGTCGTCGTGCCCGACGGCCGGGGCTATCTCGTCACGTCGTCGCTCCCGTCGCTCGGCAGCGGGCGCACCTATCAGCTGTGGGGGATCGTCGGCCGCCAGGCCATCTCGCTCGGCCTGCTCGGGTCCGCGCCGCACCAGGCCGCCTTCACCATGGCGGGGACGAATCGCCCTTCGCGCCTGTCCATCACGGCCGAGCCGGCGGGCGGCGTCGTCGCGCCCACCACCGCGATCGTGGCCAGCGGGACTGTCTGACGGCTCAGCGCTGCTAGTAGGTTCACTCCTCATGCCTGAGGACGCACCGAAGAAGTCCAAGCCGATAGAGGTCTACGCCGAGGCCGAGCCGGTGAAGCTCGGCTCCATGCTGCTCACCCTCGTCGAGCCGCACCGCGGCCACGAGGTGGCCTACAACCGATGGTACGAGCGGGACCACTTCTACGCCGGATGCATGGTGGGCCCCTACAACTTCGCGGGGCGCCGTTACGTGGCCACCGCCGACCTCAAGGCGCTGCGCGACCCCGACCCCTCGGCCATCACCGGTGAGCCGGGACGGGGCTCGTACATCTCGGCCTACTGGGTGCTCGACGGCTACCACGACGTGTGGAACAAGTGGGCGCTGCGCCAGGTGAACGCGCTGCACGCGGCCGGGCGCATGTTCCAAGAGCGCGAGCACGTGCACACGCTCCTCTACAACTTCGCGTGGGAGCACCGCCGCGACCCCGACGGGGTTCCCGTGGAGCTCGCCCTCGACCACCCCTACCGCGGCTTCGTGACGGTCTTCATCGACCGCGACGAATCGATCACCAACGAGGAGTTGTGGTCCTGGTTGCGTACCGAGCACCTGCCCGGCCTCATGCCCGGGACCGACGGCGACCTGGTCGCCGCCTTCACCCCCATCGCGCTCGAGGTCGACGCGCCGGGCGACGTGCCGCGCGAGAAGGCCCGCGACAACCGGACCGTCCTGCTGTGGTTCTTGAACACCCCGCCCGAAGTGGCCTGGGAGCCCGTGATCGCCGAGCACCGGCGCCGCCTCGAGGAGGCCGGGAAGGGCACGGTCGTCGCCGCGCTGCCCTTCATCCCCACCATCGTGGGGACCGACACCTACACCGACAGGCTCTGGGCGGACTAAGTAACTAAGCCGTGCGGGCCCGCCCGGCCGTCGCCTCAGTCCCGCGCCAGGATCTCGACGTGGGGGATGACGAAGATGGCGTCGTCGGAGGCCGCCCAGCGCGTGAACGCCGCCGCGATGGCCTCGAGCTCGTCGGCGTCGCTCATCGAGTACTCGAGGGCCTGGGTGGCGAAGCGCGAGTAGCGCACCCGGTCGGCCCACAGGGCACCCCACCAGGCCCGGGTCTCGGGGTCGGCGTAGGTCCACGTGGAGCTCGACGCGGTCACGTCCGCAAAGCCGGCCTCGTGGGCCAGCCCGAGCAGACGCGGGCCGATGCGGGCGTCGTGCCCGTTGCGCGACGTCACGGCGAAGTACAGCTCGAGCCAGCGGTCAAGCATCGGATCGGCCGGCGCCCAGGTGAAGGCGCCGTAGTCGGAGTCCCGGGCGGCCAGCACCCCGTCGGGGCTCAGCACGCGGCGGAGCTCGACCAGCGCGGCCACCGGGTCGCCGAGATGCTGGAGCACCTGGTGGAGGTGGACCACGTCGAAGGACGCGTCGGGGTAGCCGAGGGCGAAGAGGTCGCCCACCTCGAAGTGCAGGTTGGCCTGGCCGAGGTCGCGCCCGTGCGCCGCGGCCTGCGCCACGACGTCGGCGGAGGCGTCGAGGCCGATCACCTCGCCGGGGGCCACCAGCAGGGCCAGGTCGGCCGTGATGGTCCCCGGCCCGCAGCCCACGTCGAGCAGGCGCTGGCCCGGCCGCAGCTCTGGCAGCAGATAGGCGCTGGAGTTCTCGGCCGTGCGCCAGGTGTGGCTGCGCAGCACGGATTCGTGGTGCCCGTGCGTGTAGGTCATGCATACATTGTGGCGTGCCCGAATTGCCCGAGATGCAGGCGCTGTCAGAGCGCCTCGATGCGCTGTTGGCCGGCCAGACGCTGCGGCGAGCCGATCTGCTCGGGTTCTCCTCGCTCAAGACCTATGACCCGTCGCCCGACTCGCTGAAGGGTCATCGCCTCGTCTCGGTCGGGCGCCGGGCCAAGTACCTCGTGTGGGAGTTCGACAACGCCACTCGCATCGTGCTCCACCTCTCCCAGGCCGGCCGCCTCGACATAGAGGAGCCGCCGAAGAAGACGAAGCCACGGGGAGCGGTGGCCCGCTTCGTGTTCGGTGCAGGGGACGCCGGTCTCGACGGGGCGGGCACCGGGATCTTGGTGCGCGAATACGGCACGCAGCGCAAGGCGTCGTGGTGGGTGCTCGCACCAGGCGACGAGGGCCCGCTGGCCGACCTCGGGCCTGAACCGGGGAGCGAGGCGTTCGCCGCCTTCATCCGCACCAGCGACTCCAATCGCCACCTGACCACCGACCTGCGCGATCAGCACGTGGTGTCGGGCATCGGGCGCGGGTGGGGTGACGACATCTTGCAGCGGGCCAAGCTGTCGCCCTTCGCCTCACTGCGCTCTCTCTCGCCCGAACAGCGCGAGGCTTTGCTCGCCGCCGCCACCGACGTCCTGGCCGAGGCACTCGAGCTCGAGCGGACACGTGCGGGCGGGCTCTCCGAGTCGAGTTTGGGCGGCCGCTTCAAGGTGCACGGGCGCTTCGGCGAACCCTGCCCCACGTGCGGGACGACGCTCGAGCGCGTGTCGTTCGAGTCCTACGAGATGGCCTATTGCCCGACGTGTCAGACGGGCGGCAAGGTCCTGGCCGACCGCCGCCTGTCGCGGCTGCTGAAGTAGGGGGCCTCATGAGCGCTGAACCGACGGTGACCCTGCGTGACACCACGGCGGCCGACCTCGATGCCTTCGAGGAGTACTGGATCCCCGAGGTGCGGCGTTGGCTGGCCGGCATGGACGAGCCGGGGGACCGGCGCACCGTCGAGGAGTACGTCGACCGGGCCATGTCGTCGGCCCGCGAAGAGCCCCGGCTGCGCTACGACCTGGTGGCCGAGTGCGACGGGCGCTTCCTCGGCACGGGCCGCATCGTCGCCAGCGACCCGCCCAACGCCAGCGGCGACATCGGCTACGCCATCCGCCAGGCCGAGTGGGGCAAGGGTTATGCCACGGCCATCGCGCGCCAGCTGCTCGACATCGGCTTCGGCCCGCTCGGTCTGCACCGCATCTGGGCGACCGTGCACCCCGACAACGCGGCAGGCGTCCGGGTGCTCGAGAAGGTGGGAATGCGCTACGAGGGCCGGCTGCGTGACCACTACCGGGTGCCCGGGGGGTGGCGTGACTCGCTCCTCTACGCCGCGCTGGCCACCGACACCGATTGACGGCACCGATTGACGGCACCGCTGCGGCGAGCGCCGCTGCGGTGCTAGTTCAGGGTGCGGACCACCGTGACCACCTTGCCGAAGATGGTCACATCGTCGGCCCCGTCGAAGACCATCGGTTCGTAGGCGGCATTGGCCGGCATGAGCGTCACCCGGCTGCCCTTGCGGCTGAAGGTCTTCACCGTGGCCTCACCCTCGCCGATGCCGGCCACCACCACGTCGCCGTTGTTGGCCTCGGGCTGCTGGCGCACCACGACGTAGTCCCCGTCGTAGATCCCGGCCTCGACCATGGAGTCCCCGCGCACCCGCAACATGAACGACGGCCCGCTTCCGGTGAACTGCTCGGGCATGGGCAGCAGTTCCTCGATGTTCTCCTCGGCCAGCACGCCGGTGCCGGCCGCCACGTCGCCGACGAGCGGCACATTGTGCACGGCGGCCGCAGGGAGCTTGGACGTGGTGTCGCGATCGAAGTGCACCTGGATCGCCCGCGGCTTGGACGGGTCCCGCGACAGGTAGCCCTCACGCTGGAGGACGGCCAGATGCGTGTGCACGGTGGCCGAGGAGGTCAGGCCCACCGCCTCGCCGATCTCCCGCACCGACGGCGGGTAGCCCCGGTCGCGCTGGCTGTCGGCGATGAAGTTGAGGATCTGCATCCGCTTCCCGCTGAGGACTTCGGCCATGGCGTCCCTCCCTGTGTTCGTGCCACCCAAGCCGGGCAGCTGCCCACTCCGGGCTGCCGACCCGGCAGCGCCGCCGGGGTCGTCCCGGGGGCGAACATCCGTTCGTGTCCAACCAACATAGCCAGCTGGACGGCCAAAAGCAAACACCTGTTCGATGTGGATTTGAGTGGAGATGGCGCTGGAGGTGCGGCGATCACGGCGGCACCTTAAGCAGCCGAGCCGTGCCGCTCGACGCAGTCGACCACCCCCATGGAGGCCACGACTCGCTGGAACGTACCTTCGGCCGCGAGCACGCAGGAATCAATGGTGCCCGGCGACTCGGCAAACGGCTCGTGCGCCGCGACCCGCACGTCGTCCCAGACCCAGGCACCTGCCTGCACGGTCGGCAGCTGCCCCAGGGCCGCCGTCATGAACGCGGCGGCGTAGTTCGAATCGTGTCCCTGCTGCAGCAACGGGGCCGAGGGGTTCGTCGCGACCACCACCGTGTTCACCTTCCAGAGGACAAGCGCGTAGCGGACCGCAGCCACGGCGGCCGGCGTTTCGCTGGGTGGCGGACCACCCGGCCCAAAGCCCAGGTTGGTGAGAACGGTCTGCCCCGCCGCAGCGGAGCCCGCTCGGAGCAGCTCACCCTGCGGCCCACCACCGCCGGCCTGGCTGTAGTGCATGCGGTTCACGGCCTGCCACGACAGGGCGGACTGGATCCCCGAGAACGGCGCCGGATACGAGAGCAGGACTCGGCCCGGCGGCAAGGTCGGGGCGACGGTCACGTACCAGCGGGGCAGGATCACCGACTGCATGGTGTAGGGCAGCCAGGGTCCGTACAAGACCGCGAGCTGGAGGAGCGCCACCAGTCCGACGCCGAGCGCGCCCAGCGCGCCGCGCCAGTCCGGCGCAAGGTCGTGCACCCTCGACAAGATGATGGCGAGCATCGCCGCCGCAGCGAGGAAGCCCACGGCCATGTACCGCTGCTCGATGACGTTCTCGAGCACGGGCAGGCGATCGAAGACCTGCTCGGGCACCCAGATCCCGGGCCGCGGACCGAGAGACAGCTCGGCGCTCAGCGCCAAGAGGAAGCCGAAGAAGCACAGGCGACGATCGCGACGGAACACGACGAGGCCCACGACGAGCACGCCGAGCAGCGCCCACCCCAGGTACGTGGCCGATCCCAAGGGATGTCCCCCATAGCCACCCAGCGCGACCGCCTCGCTGCTGGCGGGCTGACCGACGGCAACGAAGTTCGTCGAAGCCAGCCCACCCAGAAGCGGGATGCCCGCCCAGACGAGACCTGACAGATGCGCTGGGCCGTCGAGCGCGAACCACGCGGGCCAGGCCAGCAGTACCGCGCCCACGGCCAGACCCACACCGAGCCCCTTGGCGGCATGGGGAGCACGGCGCCTGAGCTCGGCCGGATCCGAGAACAGCACGCCGGCCACCACCAGCGCCACCACGGCGATGACGACGACGACGGCGATGATGGCCAGGAGCTCGGAAGAGAGGAAGAACTGCGCGAACACGAGCAGCCCGAGCAAGACACCGGACCAGACGGCGCTGTGCCTTTGGCGGATGAGGATCTCGTCGAGGACGGCCAAGATGGGTGGCAAGAGCATCAACGCGGCCAGGTTGAGATGCCCGTACGGCAGGCTCGACAGCACGAACGGTGAGAAGCCATAAAACAGGCCGCCGACGAAGGCGGCGGGTGTCCAGGGGGCCCAGCGCCTCAGGACGACGAAGGCGGAGAACGCGGTAAGAGCAGGAGTGAGGGTCGAAGCCACGTTGAACGATGCGACCGGGCCCCAGATCCAGGTGACCGGGACCAGCGGCACGCTGAGGCCCATCACCGATGTCTGCGACAACATGTTGAACCCCCCCGGGTGGAACAGCGCCGTAGAGAAGAAGGGGTTGTCGCCATGTGCCAGCGCGGTGGCAGGCCACTGGAAAAACCACAGGAACAGTGCGGGGTCCCCGCACCCGCACAGTGTGTGCGTCGTGGCGCCGTCGAGCCAAGCGTCGATCCAAAGGGCGAACCCGAGGGCGACGTAGACGAACCCGGCGGCGGCGAGCGTCGTCCACGGCTGCCACCAGCGGAGCGGCGAGGGCGCACCGGCCGAGGCGGTGACCGTGACGGATGTGTCATGAGGATCCGGCTCGAATGGGGGGTCCACGCCGTGTTCAAGACGTTCGCCCGAAAGGCCCAGGCCGCCCACGTCCTTCTCGCCTCCCTCGCTTGACTCGTCCGGTCGAATGCCGGGGACGCCTTCCGGCGGTCCTTGCCGCGACGCATGGTCGCGGTGTGTGCTCATGTTGCCAGCGCAGAGCGCTCACCCCGCGTTGCGTGATCTGGGCGCTCTCTCCACGGGAATCCACATCGAACACCTGTTCGCTATGGATTCGAGGTGAGCCTGCCGGCGGCCGGTCACCCCCACGAACGCGGCCGAAGCGGACGCCCCCCTTGTTCGCGACTCAGAACCGGGTCGCGGGGTCCGCGTCGGCCGCGTGGCGCTCGCGACGTGCGGTCAGCGGGCTGCCTGCGAGCGCACGACGCCGAGCTCTGCCAAAAGCCGGTCTCGCAGCGCGTCGAAGGCCGCGCCGCCGACGCGTCGGGGTCGCGGCAGGTCGAGCTCCAGGTCCGGCGAGATCCGCCCGGCGCGCAGCACGAACACACGGTCGGCCAGCACCACCGCCTCTTCGACGTCGTGGGTGACGAGGAGCATCCCGGGATGATGACGGCTGCACAACTCCGCCACGAGGTCCTGCATGCGCAGGCGAGTCAGGGCGTCGAGCGCGGCAAAGGGCTCGTCGAGGAGGAGGAGCTCGGGTTCACGCACGAGTGCGCGCGCCAGGGCCACACGTTGGGCCTCGCCCCCCGAGAGCGTGCCCGGCCAGGCGTCGGCTCTGGCCTCGAGACCCACCTCGCGCAGCGCCTCGACCGCGCGCGCTCGCGTCCCCTCCCCTCGGCGCTGCCCGATGACCACGTTGCGCCAGACGCGCTGAGAGGCGACAAGCCGCGGCTCTTGGTAGACCACCGTGCGTACCTCGGGCACCAGCACCTCGCCCGCGTTGGCGCGCTCGAGCCCGGCCAGCACGCGCAGGAGCGTGGTCTTGCCACTACCCGACGCGCCGAGCAGCGCCACGAACTCGCCACGGGCAACGGTGAGGTCGAGGCCCTCGAGCACGGAGCGCCCGTCGAAGGACTTGGTCACGCCGAGCGCGACGGCTGCCGGCCTCGTGCTCAGGAGCGTCATCGGACCGCGCTGTGGCGCCGCCAGGGCATGGCGACGCGCTCGAGGATCCGGACCAGAACGTCGGCAACGATGCCGAGCAACGCGTAGATGATCACGCAGACGACCAGCACGGCGATCTGTTGCAGGCTGTCGGCCTGGCTCACGAGGTAGCCGATGCCCTGATTGGCTCCGACGCTCTCGGTGAAGACGAGGGCGATGACGGAGATCCCCGCCGAGAATCGCAGCCCGGTAAGGATGGACGGCATGGCCAGCGGCACGATCACTCGGCGCACGAGTTGAGGGCCGCGCAGGCCGAAGCTGCGCGCCGCCTCGACGACGCGGCGGTCGACGTTGCGCACGCCGTTGGACGTGTTGAGGTACATGGGGAACAGCGTGGCCAGGCCGATGAGAAGCACCTTGGCCGTCTCACCGATGCCGAACCAGACGATGAAGAGGAAGATGACGGCGGGGTAGGCGACCATGCGCAGCATCTGGAGGGGGGCATCGAGCACTTCCTCACCGAGACGGGAGAGGCCCACCACGATCCCGAGGGTCAGCCCAAGCCCGGCCCCGAGGGCGAGGCCGAGCGCGGCTCGCCGCACCGACACCGCGATGTCGCCCAGCAGGTCTTGGTGCCGCAGCAGCTCGACGAAGGCGTCCCACGTCGCCGCCGGCGTGGACAAGGTGGTGGAAGGGATCGTGCCGCTGGCGGTGAGGAGCCACCAGGCGGCGAGGACCGACACCGGGATGACGAGGCGGCGCCGCTTCCGGCGCCCGGTAGGGCAGGGGGCGGAGCGGCGGGGTGGCCAGTTGGGTCACGGCCGTGCTCCGGGATGGCGAGCCACGTTGTGGCGGATCACGACGAGAGCCCGGCGGCCCGGGCGACGGCCGCGTTGAACGGGAGGTCGAAGATCGCCTTCACGTCCAGGTGGCTCGGGACGAGGCCGAGCTTCTGGAAGGTGTTGGCCTCGTTCTGTTGGTAGGCGATGAGCGCCGGGGTAATGGGGGTGCCCTCGGACTGCGCCGAGGCGACAGCCTCCTTGGCCACCGCGAGGGGGACGCCGTAGGTGCTGGCGTAGGTCTGCGCGGCCAGGGCGGGGTCCTTGGCCAATGTGGCCTCGGCCTTGTAGAAGCGCCCGATGAAGTCGGTCAACGCCGCCGCCTTCTGCGGGCTGCCCAGCGCGGCGTCGCTCGCCGTCAGATAACCGATGGTCTGCAGCAGGCCCGCGGCGCTCGAGATCTGACGGACCTTGCCGGTGGCCTGATCGAGCGCGGTCAAGGGTTGGACCACGACGGCCGCGTCCACCTGCCCGTTGGTCACGGCGGTCGACGCGGTGGTCAACGTCAGGTTGTCGACGTGGACCGCGCTGTAGGGGACATGCGCGTGGGCGAGCGCCTGCACCAGGTAGTACTGCTCCACCGTGCCCTCTTGCACAGCGACGGTCTGGCCGCGCAGCTGTGCCACGGACCTGATGGGTGAACCGGCGGGTACCAAGATGGCGTACGGCGACGTCTTGCTCGTCGTGCCGAGCGTGGCCGCTACCACTTTCACCGGGTCGCCGGCCGACTGCGCGAAGATCGTCGGTGTCTCAGCCATGTCGCCGATGTCGAGCGAGCCGCTCGTCTCGGCCGCGATCAACGGGGGGCCGCCGACGAAGTTCGTCCAGTTGACCGTGTAGGGCGCACCCTTCAGCGCGTCGGTGGCGGCGAAGATCGACTGGAACTCCTTCAGCTGGTCACCGAAGGTGACGGTGACCCCGTTGAGGGAGACCGCCTTGGAGGCGCGTGCCGACCCGGCTCCGGCTGGTGCAGCGGGTGCCAGCGTCGTGAGGGCGATTGCGACACAGCAGGCACCGAGCGCCGCCGTGATACGTGGGTGGGCTCGGAGACGCCAGGTCTGTGCGTGCGGGCGCGGGCGCGAGGGAGACATCGGTGCTGGTCCTTCTCGTCGGGGAGCGGTCGTGGGGGAGCGGTCGTCAGAAAGCAGGCGGGACGGACCCTGATCAAAAGAAGGGCCGGTCACCGCGCACGGTGACGCGCTGGATCACGCGGTGGGCGTCGCCGTAGTCGCTCACCGCGTAGTGCATGGTCGTGCGGTTGTCCCAGAATCCGAGGTCGCCTTCCTCCCAGCGGTAGCGGACGACGTACTCGGGCTTTGTCATGTGGGCGTAGAGAAACGCGAGCAGCGCGTCGCTCTCGCGCCGGGTCAGACCCTTGATGCGCGTCGTGAAGCCTGGGTTGACGAAGAGGTTGCGCCGGCCGGTCTCGGGGTGGGTCCGGACGACGGGGTGCTCGACCTGGGTGAACTCGGTGAAGGTCTCGCCGTCCCACTCGCCCTGGCCGACCGTCTGGAGCAGGCGCCCGAACGTGGGCGTGCCGTCGTGGAACGCGCGCAGACCGGTGACGAACTCGCGGATCGGCGCCGACAGCCCTTCGTAGGCGGCCTGGGTGTCGGCCCACAGCGTGTCGCCTCCGGCCTCGGGGATCACGATGGCGTTGAGCACCGAACCGAGCGGCGGGGTCTCCACGAAGGTGACGTCGGTGTGCCACTTCTCGCGGTCGTCGTACTGGGTGTCGAGCTCGGTGCCGAGCCCGGCACCGAGGGCGCGGACCTTGGTGTAGTCGATCTCGAAAACCTCGCGGTGCTCCTCGAGCCCGGGGACGACGGGGTGGGCCACGGTGATCTCGCCGAAAGAGGCCGCGAAGTCCTTGTGCTCTTCGGGGCTCAGATGCTGGCCCGGGAAGAAGATCACCTTGTAGTCGAGCAGTGCCTGGCGGACCGCCGCCAGCGTGTCGGGGTCGAGCGGGGTGTGGAGGTCCACCTTGCGTATCTCGGCGCCGATGGTCCCCGAGAGCGGGGCGATGTCGAGCTTGACGGAGGTGGCGGTGGTCATCGGGGGCTCCTCTGGCGGGGTGCTGGGTGAGGCGGGGTGTGCTGGGCTAATCCTGACTAAATCACTTGAATTTATCAAGATTGGGAAAAGGGCGTGTGACAGCCCTTCCCTAAGGTGCTCTCACGTGCGAACGGCTGTTCGACTTTCGGTTGACAGCGAACAGGTGTTCGTGATCCAATGTGCTGTCCAGCGAACAGGTGTTCGATCAGGAGGACCCGATGTCGGTCGCATGTGAGTTCCAGTTCGAGGCGTCTGGCCCCCGGTTGTACGTCCTGCCCGACCAGGCGGCGCGGAACGCACCTTCCCCCCGGGTGCACCGCCGCCGGATGGTCGTGGGGGTGGCCGTGGGCGTGCTGGTGGCCACCTTGCTGGTCCTGCTCGCGCTACCGATCCGGTCGTTCGGCGGGAGCACGTTGGCGCAAGCCGCCCCGGCCCAGGGGCAGGACTACATCGTGAAGTCCGGCGACACGCTGGCGTCGATCGCGGCGAAGGCGGACCCCGCAGCCGCGGCCGCGATGACGGGCCGCCTGGCGGACGAGGTCGGCTCGAGAGCGGTCGTGCCTGGGGAGCACATCTACATTCCCTGACTATCGTCGGCGGTGTGCGGTGTCCTTGGTGCGGTATCGATGACGACCGCGTCGTTGATTCGCGCCAGGCCGAGGACGGCGGTGCCACCCGGCGCCGGCGCGAGTGCCTCGGGTGCGGGCGCCGCTTCACGACGTTCGAGCGGATCGAGGAAGTCCCGCTGTGGGTGGTCAAGCGCAGCGGCCTGCGTGAGCCCTTCGACCGGGCCAAGGTCGTCGAGGGCGTGCGCGCCGCGTGCAAGAACCGGCCGGTGAGTGACGAGCAGATGGAGGAGCTGGCCCAGAGCGTGGAGGACGGGCTGCGGGCTGAGACGACCGAGCCAACCAGCCAGCAGGTCGGGGTGGCGGTGCTCGAGCGCCTCCAAGCGCTCGACGACGTGGCCTACCTCCGCTTCGCCAGCGTGTACAAGGGTTTCGAGGAGGCGGGTGACTTCCAGCGCGAGGCCGGGCTGCTGACCAAGACGACGGAGCCCAAACGCAGATGATCGACGCGACGCCCGGTGTCGTGCTGGCCGTCTACGCCCATCCCGACGACGCCGACGTCGCCTGCGGCGGCACGCTCGCCCGCTGGGCCAAGGCAGGGAGCGCCGTGCACCTCGTGGTGTGTACCGACGGCGGCAAGGGGACGACCGACCGGGCTGCCAAGCCGAAGGCGTTGGCGGCCGAGCGGGTGGGCGAGCTGCAGGCGTCGTCCGCGCTCATCGGGCTGAGCAGCATCGAGAATCTGGGCTTCCCCGACGGCGAGCTCATCGACTCCGACAGCTTCCGGCGGATGCTGGTGGAGCGAGTGCGCACCCTGCGGCCCGACGTCGTGTGCGGCCACGATCCGACGGCCGTCTTTTTCGGACAGACCTACTACAACCATCGTGACCACCGCATCGCCGGCGCAGCCCTGCTCGACGCGGTCGCCCCGGCGGCGGCGCTGCCGCACTACTTCCCCGACGCCGGCCCGCCCCACCAGGTCGCAACCGTTCTGTTGTCGGGCACGCTCGAGCCCGACGAGTGGGTCGACGTCTCCGACACGATCGAGACGAAGGCGGCTGCTGTCGAGTGCCACCGCACCCAATTCTCCGGCGAGGACGGCTGGGCGGGCGAGGCGGTGCGGCGCCGGGCGGTCGAAGAGGGCAGGAGGGCCGGCGTCGCCTACGCCGAGGGGTTCCGCCGGCTGTCCCTCGGTGGCTGAAGGCTCGCGGCCGCGCTCGGCCGGGGGGCCGGCGGCGCACGGCGTGGCCGGCGGCGCGGCCCGTGGCGCGGGCCCGACGATCCTCCACATCGACATGGACGCGTTCTTCGCGTCGGTCGAGGTGCTCGACGACCCTTCGCTGGCCGGCAAGCCCGTGATCGTCGGCGGCGCCGGCGCCCGTGGGGTGGTCGCCTCGTGCACCTACGAGGCCCGCGCCTTCGGCGTGCACTCGGCCATGCCGTCGATTCGGGCCCGACAGCTCTGCCCCGACGCCGTCTTCCTCTCGGGCCGCCACAGCCGCTACGCCGAGGTGAGCGCGCGGCTGCACACGATCCTGCGCGACGTCACCCCCATGGTGGAGCCGATCGGCCTCGACGAGGCCTTCATGGACGTTTCGGGGGCGGTCCGTCTGTTCGGGCCGCCTGGCCGCATCGCGCACGATCTGCGCGACCGGGTGCGCACCGAACTGCGGCTCGGCTGCGCGGTCGGCATCGGGCGCTCGAAGATGATCGCCAAGCTGGCCTCGCGCGCCGCCAAGCCGCGGGCGAGCCGGGCCGGGCTCGATCCCGGTCCGGGCGTGGTGCTGGTGCCGCCTGCTGAGGAGCTGGCGTTCTTGCACGCCCACGACGTCGAGGCGCTCTGGGGCGTGGGGCCGGCGACCGCGGCGCGGCTGCACGGTTTGGGTGTCCGCACCGTCGGCGAACTGGCTGCGTTGCCAGCCGACACCCTGGTGCGCCGTCTCGGCAAGGCGAGCGGCGCCCACCTGGCTGCGCTGGCGCACGGGGAGGACCCCGATCCGGTGAATCCCAACCGGCCCAACAAGTCGATCGGGCACGAGGAGACCTTCAGTCAGGACCTGGTGGATCCTGCCGAGCTCGAGCGCCAGGTACTGCGCATGGCCGAGTCGGTGGCCACCTTGTTGCGCGGTGAGTCGAGCGCCGCACGGACCGTGACGGTCAAGGTCAAGTTCAAGGACTTCTCCACCCAGACGCGGTCGCACACGATGGGGCGCCCCATCGCCACCGGAGGCGCCATCGGGCAGGTTGCAGCGGCGTTGTTGGCGAGCATCGACCCCGGCGAGGGCGTCCGCCTGCTCGGGGTGAGCGCGTCGGGGCTGGGCGCGGGCGGCGCCGACCAGCTCTCCTTCGACCTGGGCGACGGCCTCGACGAGGCCAACGAGAGCGCGACGGCGGTGGAGCAGTCCTGGCACGAGGTCACCACCGCGGTGGACGCGATCCGCACCCGCTTCGGGCGCAGCGCGGTCGGGTCGGCCGCCATGGTTACCGACGAAGGAGTGCAGGTGCCCGCTCGGCGCGACGCGCCCTGGGGTCCGGACGTCTGAGCAGACGCCTCTGAATCGGACGTCGAACGAGGCGTCGATGAGGTCGCGACTACGAGGCGACGCCCGGCCACCAGCGGAGCCAGTAGCCGTGCGGGTGGGTGTCGGCGAGGCGGACGGGATCTCCGCCTGGCGCCACGTGCACGAGAGTGGTGGCGAGATCAGGCCCTTGGCGCGGCACGGGCGAGGGCGGCGTAGGGAGGCCCGGGGTCTCGAAGGGCGTCTCGCAGTAGAGGTGATGGACGGCGCGATGGCGGGCCAGGGCGCGCACCTGCTCTGCCAGGGCACGCTGTTGGGTCTCGTCGAGGTACGCGGCCACCCAGGAGTGGAAGACGACGAGGGGGTTGTCGCCCGGGATGGAGGCGGCCACCGCTTCGAGATCCTGGACCATGTCGCCTTGGACGAGCCGTGGCGGGTTCGGCGCACCACGCACGTTGTCGAGTGCCGCCCGCAAGCGCCCGAAACGCAGAGGGTTGTCCGGCCACTGGCAGGCCAGCAGCCACCGTGCGTCGTCGTCGGAGCTTGGGTCGAGTGGCGAGAGGTCGAGGCCGACCCGTTCGGCCATGGCCGGCAGGTGCAGCTCGGGGAGGCTGGTGAGGTCGTCGCGGGCCTCGCACGAGAGCTGCACGCCCGAGCCAGGAGTGCCCGCAGTGAGCGTCGCGTCGCCGGAGGCAGCCCGGTAGGTGTAGGCGTACTCGTCGAAGAGCAGGTTCAAGCCGGCCGAGGTGCCGAGGTCGAGCAGCGACAACGGCACGTCCCACCCGTAGAGGGAGGCGATGTGGCAGAGGCCAGGGAGCAACCCGGTGCAGCGGCCGACTTCGTTGGTCTGCGTGCTGCGCGTGGCGACCAGCTCCTCGAGCTCGCGGTGGTGCACCGCGCAGAAGTCTTTGAACGCGCCGGCGGGGTCGGCCTCGGCGGGTGCGGGGACGCCATCCGCGCCGCGTACAGCGCGCACCGTGTCGTAGTAACCGGCCAGCGGGTGCAGCGCGCCGGAGAGAAGCAGATCGTGCACCGCCGCCAGCAGGATGAGGGGCCGGCGCTGGGGGAGCGGCGCCCGCTCGAGAATGGACAGTACGTCAACGTCGTCGGCCACGGCCCGGCAGATGGCGGCGTACGTGGTTCCGCCGTCGCGCTCAGCCACCACGGCAAAGCCGCGGAAGTGGTCGGCCAGCGGCTGCTCGACCAGCATCGGATCAGTAACTTGCCGGGAGCAGCGGGCTGACGGCGCCGAAGAAGAACCAGAGCAGCACCAAGCCGACGAGCGTACCCCCGCCGTAGATGTACCAGCGTCGGCGACGGAACCGCGAGGCGGCGAGGAAGACGGCCACCCCCAGCGCGACCGCGAGCAGGCCCCAGAACAGCGTGCCGGCCAACTCGACGTTGGAGTCGCCCGCCAGGCTCTCGCTCCGGGGGTCGAGGTGCGGCGCGAGGGCCGGTAGGCCCGAGTTCTGGAACAGCTGGGAGTGGGCGAGCTTGGCCTGCACGATGAGCCTGGTCGACGCGCTGAAGCGCGGATTGCACGTCGTGAGCGTGAGGATGTTGGCGGACACCGGGTTGATCACGGCGGTGTTGCTCGGCGACACCACGAAGCTCTTGAAGGCGTCGTAGACGAAGACGCCCTGGAGTGTGGTCAAGACGATCGGATCCCCAACCTTGACCGAGTCGAGGTTGTAGAAGGGGTGCCCGTAGGTCGTGCGGTGTCCCGCGACGGCCGCGTTGCCGGCCTGGCCGGGTATCGGCGTGCCGATGTAATGGCCGGGGCCCTTACGCAAGTCGGGCGTGTTCGTCCCTTCGACGACAACCTGGTTGACGCCGATCACCGGGATGCGGATGTCACCAATGGGCTCGCCCTCACCCGGGGCAACCGTGTGGGGCGCGGCAATCGGGGGCCCCGTCGGGAGCTTGTCGAGCGCCGCCGCCTCGGCCAGCGCGTGGCGCACCGCCGCGCTATTGGTCTCGTTCTGGAGTTGGGTGCGCAGCCCGGCCTGGGAGTGGGACTCCACAATGGAGGTACCCCAGATCTGGTAGCCCGTGAACAAGAGCACCAACACGCCGGCCCCGATGAGGACCCGTCCGAAGATATCGACGATCCGGCGCAGTGGTGACACCGGGATGACAGATTAGGTGGGCGGCCGATCGCGACCGGGTCGCCGGCGCCTACGCCTGGACGGTGACCAGGGTCCCGAGTGGCGTGAGTGGGAAGACCACTGCGGCGTTGGCGATCGGCATCTCGACGCAGCCGTCGCTCTGAGGGAAGCCATAGGACGCGCGCGGGAAGCCGTGCAGCGCGTCACCGCCGTTGAAGTAGCTGACCCAGGGGATCCCAGGGTCCACGTAGTGCGAGCCGTCAGGGTTGGTGCCGCTCATGGTCGTCACCGTGTAGCGCGCGTACACCGGGAATGTGCCGTTCTCGGTGGTCGCGCCCGGCACACCCGTGTTGACCGGCGTGCTGTACACGGGGCTCCCGTTCTCATAGACGGTGGCGCTCTCGGGCAGCGACTGGCTCACCAGCACGTAGTCCCATGGCTGCGCGTTGCCCTTGCCGCTCTGGACGTCGGCGAGGAGGTCCGCCCACACCTCGGGACCGGCGATGCCGTCGGTCTTGAGCCCGTTCTGGTTCTCGAAGTTCATGACCGCCCCCTGAGTGATGACGTTGCTGACGCCCGGCGTCCACAGCGTCTCGAGCGAGAGGGGCTGGTTGGGCCAGCGCCAGCTGAACGAGCCGACCTGGTTGTTGCCCTCTTGGGTGGGGGACGTGAGGGGTGAGGCGGGCGTGAAGGTCAGCGGGAGGTAACCCAACTCGGCCAGGAGCTGCTGGAGGCGCAGGATGGAGCCGGGAGCCACCGTGAACTGTGAAGTGAGGGTCTGATCCATGTGCTGACCCCGCGAGCCGACAATCCCGCTGTCGCCCCCGGGAACAGTGATCGTCTCGGTTGCACCCGGCACCAGTGGCCCGGAAGCCTGGTACTCGAGGAACGACGGGGACAGCGCGACCCAGGCACCGGTCACCGGCGGGTTCAGGCTCGGCATTGGGCTGTTGGGCGCCAGGTCGGTCGAGAACTGGACAGTGAGCGTGGAGCCCGCGGCGACGTTGGTGCCCGTCGGCGACACCGAGGTGACGCTGAGCGTCGGGGGCGGGGGCGTGGAGGTGGCGGCAGCCTGCTTGTCGAAGTGGTCCACCGTGAAGAACCCGCCGGCGGCCACGACGAGGACGGCCGCGCAGACGACCGGGATCACCCAGACCCGTCGACCCTCCGATTGGCGCGCGTGTTCCCCACCCATGGCAGCGGGAATTCTACAGGGGTCCAGCAGCTCTTACGGCTCACCTACAGGCCCAATTCGGCGCGAATTGCGCCGCTGATGGCCGAGAGCCGTGCCGGGTCGGTGACCTTGGCCCCGTTGGACTCCCGGACGTAGAACGCGTCAACCACCATTTCGCCCAGGGTGGAGACCCGGGCCGAGACCACGTCGAGGTCCTCTTCGAAAAGGGCAAGCGTGATCCGGTGCAAGAGCCCGATCTCGTCGGGGGCGCGGACCTCGAAGACGGTCGCCATCTCTGAGGCCTCGATGTCCACGCTGACGTCGCTGCCGGGCAGGTGCGCGGCCGAGCCGCGCCGGCGGGGGTAGACCCGTTCGCGCTCGGAGAGCAGCTCGCCGATTGCGACCCGGTCCGCCAGCACGGCGGACAGGTCCTCGCGCAGCTTGGCCGTGTCAGGCCACGTCCCGCGGGCGACCTCCACGGTGAAGACCTCCACGGCCACCCCGTCCTCGCCGCTCACGTTGGCCGCCCGCACATTCATGCCGTTCAATGCGAGGGCGCCGGCCACGGAGGAGAACAGACCCCGCCGATCTGGCGCAGCCACGATGACGTGGGGAGGTTGCAGCGACACCGAGGGAAGGCCGGTCTGGCGCACCTCCTCCATCAGCTCCCGATTGGCGGCGACGATCCGGTCGGGCCCAGCCGGTTCGGACTCGCCCAACAATACGCGGTCGGTCCGTGCGACGAGATCGGCCACCAGGCCTGCCTTCCATGCGCCCCAGGCGGACGGCCCGGTGGCGCGGCTGTCGGCCTCGGTCAGTGCGGCCAACAGGTGCAGCGTCGTGCGGTTGCCTGCCGCTCGTGCCACGCGGGCGATGGTGGTGGGGTCCTCGAGATCGCGCCGCGTGGCCGTGTCGGGGAGCAACAGGTGATGGCGCACGAGATCGACCAGCACCTCCACGTCGTCGGGCGTGAAGCCCATGCGCGTGGCGATGTGGTCGACCACCTCGATGCCGACCGTGGTGTGGTCACCGGGGAATCCCTTACCGATGTCGTGCAAGAGCGCGCCGATCAGCAGCAGGTCGGGACGCTCGACGGTGTCAGTCAGCTCGGCGGCCAGTGCGGCTGTCTCGAGGAGGTGCCGGTCGACGGTGTAGGTGTGGTACGCGTTGCGCTGGGGCTTGTTGCGTACCGCCGCCCACTCGGGGATCAGGCGGACGAGCAGCCCGTGTTGGTCGAGTGTTTCGATCTTGTCGACGGCGGCACGGCCGAGACCGAGCAAGTCGACGAACGACGCACGAGTTCGTTCTGCCCAGGGGTCGCCAGGCGGCGGCATGCGGTCGGCCAGACGGTGCAGCGAGCCGCGGGCGATCGGGTGGTCGAGCTCGGCCGCCGTGGCGGCCAGTCGCAGCGGCAGCGAGGAGTCGTCGGACACAGGCGCGGTCGGCGTCAAGGCGATCTCCCCGTCGACGAGCATCATGTCGGGGCCGAGGTCGGGCGTCGTGCGGGCGTCGGCTGCTTCGAGCGCACCGCGGCGAAAGCGCCGCCGCGGTGGCGGGGTCGGGTCCCACAGACGACGCCGGCGCCAGACGTCGTCACAGACCCAGGCGATCTGGCGGCCCGCGGTGGACACGGCGAGCATGAGCGCGTCGGCGTCGGCGAACCCGAGGGCGGCCGCCACTTGGTCCTGGTCTTGCAAGAGGAGCTTGTCGTGCTCGCGGCGCGCCATGCGGTGCAACTCAACCCGGACGTCGGTCAGCAACGCGGCTGCGTTCTCGAGCGAGGCCAGAGTCTGCATAGTCGGCCAGCAACGGCGCATAGGCGGAGATGGCGCGCAGCACGTTCAGATCGCGCAGGCCGCCATGGCTCTCCTTCAAGTCGGGCTCCAGTAGGAATGCGACGTCGCCGGCGCTGGCGCGCCGCTCAGCCATCTGGATCTCGAGCATCGGCAGGTACTTGGTGCCCAAACGCGCCCGCCAGGCGGCCCGGGCCTTCTCGATGAGTGGCTCCGCGAGTTTCGGCTCGCCCCAGACCATGCGGCCGTCAAGAAGCCCGAGCGCGACGCGCAGGTCCTCGTTGGCGGCGTGCGAGGACCTCGGAGGGGCGTCGCACGGAGTGGTCGAGGTGCACCCCCTCGTCCCAGACCGGGTACCAGATGCCATCGGCGACCGTCCCGATGTCGCGCCGGCCGTTGTGAACGAGGACGACATCGAGGTCGCTGTAGGGGCACAGTGAGCTACGGCCGTAGCCTCCGACGGCCACGAGGGCGAGGTGCCGCTTGTTGTCTCCGGCAGCCCGATCGGCCAATCCGGCAAGCCAGGCATCGGCCTCAGCGGCGTATCGCCGGCAGAACTCTTCGCCCTTCAGGCCTGGTTCTTCGAGGAGGCGGCTTCGCCGATCACGGAGTGACGTTTCAGCGGCCATGGCGGGAACGTAGCATTGGGTCTGTGAGCAGAGACGTGGAGAGCAGACAGGGCAAGACGCCGATGACTTTCGGCCATGCCGTCGGCCATGACGGCGCTGGCGGTCGTCGGCGATCCTCGTCGCGTTCTGGATATCTCAGCGCCTGGCCGGAGTCATCCTCTTCTTCGGTGAAGTGGCGGTGGTCGTCGCCCTCATTGCGGGCGTCTTCTGGCTGGTCTCCCGCTGCGGCGCTAGGTCCGCCGCCTGCGACCCGGTCGGACCCGTCCGGAGCCGGGCCACCCCGGCCATTAGGCTGGCCGCCCGCTCGTGACTACGTGCGCGGCGGCGTGGCCGAGTGGTTTAGGCAGGGGCCTGCAAAGCCCCGTACGGCGGTTCGATTCCGCCCGCCGCCTCCAGGGTTTCTGCAGTTCAGACCTTGTTTGCGTGTTGACCGGCGTTTACCGCGAGTGACGCGGGTTTGCTGGGGTTTCGCGTGATCGGCGCGTGAAGCCGCGTGATTTTCGCGGGACGCGTCAACTGAGGGTCAAGGGGTTGTGAATGCGATGGAAAATCTCGAGGCGTTGGCGCTCGACTTCTTTCTGAGCGATTACACACCAGGCAACGGCCCATACTCGCCGCTTCGCCTTGTCCTTCGAGATGCACAGACGACAATGGCCGATTCGAAAGGCGATCTGGCTGGCCACCCTGGGATACTTCGTAGCCGTCGAGCTGATCGGGCGAACGATCCGAAAGCCAGAGACCGAGTTTCAGGATCGGCGGAAAGAGTGGCAGTGCTTCAGAGCGGGGCTTCTGGAGTTTGCGGATGAGCCGGTCTCAGCCAGAGGTCGTGAGACCCTCTGGGCACTTCGCTGCGCCCTGGCGCATCACTATCAACTGCAAGAGGCAGGAAAGCGCTTTGTTCTCTCGCGGGAGGGCCCGTTATGGGCTTCCCCCACCGCCCAGACGGGCGGCGCACATTGGATCAACGTTTTGGCGTAGGAGCGTACGTCGAGGGATTGGCCAAGTCGGCACAACGCGAGTACCGGGGCGCCCCAGTCGTTCTACTTCGCTCACCCGGGGACGTTCTCGGTGGCGGCATGACTCGCCGCGAAGTCCCTATCCCACCGACCGAATCGATATAGGCGAAGGCACATCTGACTCCAGGGAACCTCGGTAGATCGTCGCCATGGCGTCAGATGTTCGCGTTCAGATCCTTGCCCACTGCCCGAGCTCGCTGTCGCGTATTCGACCCTGGTTCTGATCATCACCGGCGTGTCGAACGTGTTCGGGGCGTGGCATCGCGTGGCGCCCTTCGAGCAGCACGCCGCGGTCGAGCGCACCCGCGAACTCGGCGCCCAGGCGACGCCATCACCGGCATCCTGGAGCCCTCCGCAATCACCCTCGACGGGGCCTACGCTGCCGCGAGCGATTCGTCAGGAATCACCGGTGCCTAGCCTCAGCTTCAGCCCGACGTCATAGTGAAGGTGCGCCTCGCTCATGCTCGGTCGACCCGCCGACGAGTACCTCGATGTCCAGCGGGCTGCGCACCTCCGGCGGAACGGCTGCTCGAAATCTAATGATGTAGACAGACCTCTCGGTTCGCCGATCCCTGCCCCAGTACGAATCAGGCACCTTGGGGATAGTCGCGGATGATCCGGGCATCAACGTGTGGCCGAAGCAATTCGGATCCCCCCTCTTGATCAAGTCCAAAGATGGATCTATAGTTACTAGTACTATGTACCTGATGGAAGTGGACCGAGCCGGTCCAATCCCTTTGCACGATCAGGTGGCTGCCGACATTCGTCGGGCCATCGCCGAAGGTGAGGCCGCTCCGGGTGATCGACTTCCACTGGCCAAGGACATCGCAGCTGTCCTGGGCGTCAACAAGAACACCGTGCTGAAGGCGCTGCACATTCTTCGAGAGGAAGGACTTCTGGAATTCCGCCGCGGGCGGGCAATCACCGTTGTCGGGACGCCTGAGCAAAGCGAGCTGCGGAGGAAGGTCAAGGAACTGATCGCCTATTCCCAGCACCACGGCTACCGAACCGAAGAGGTGATCGAGATGATCGAGAGCATTTCGTCTTCGAAGCCTCGTGCGATCGGAGGGGCTGCATGACGCTGCTCGATGAACCCATCGACGTTCTCGACAGCACGCCCGAGACGCAGGTTCTCTTCGAAGAGGCCCAACGCAGACGCCAGAAGCGATGGCTGGTGTCGGGGCTTGCTGCAGTGCTGATCGTCATCGGCGTGCTCCTTTGGTGGGCAAGCACCGGGGTTGGGCAGGGGCAACCTCCAGCGACACCGAGGCTCCCCATCGGCTTCCCCGCTGCTCCCGCTGTTCCACCAGGGGCAACGCCGATACAGAGCCGGACAGTCAATGGCTTGAGCCTTCGCATCTTTGCCTCACCTTCGGGACTCCCCCTGGCCAAGGTGAATGCGGAATGGGAGCTCGTGAACCCCCGGGGCTCTCTGGAGGGTTCGGGGTCCGGCACGGTTGGACCATCACTCCTCGCTCCGCCCGGGGTCGTCAACCTCGGTGGCGGTACAAGTGAGGGCGTCGACGGGTTGCAGGCCATTCGCAACTATCAGGTGACTCTGTCGTCCATCACCATGGTCCGAATCGTCGACGGCGCGAAGGTGCTCGATTCGATGTCGCCGGTCACCTTCGACGGTGTCCGTTTCGTGGTGTTGGCGGCGCTGAATGTTCCATCGCTGCAACCGCTCGTGCTTCAAGGTCTGGATACTTCGGGGGCAATCGTTTCCTCATCCGCTTTCCAGCTACCGACTCACCCGCTCGGCCAACCAACCCGTATAAGCGGTGGCGGAAGCTTCCGTCCAACGACCTGATCGAGATTGCTTCGCTAACCAACCTG